>NZ_JAAGNZ010000001.1:1334253-2668506 GCF_010747415.1 Spirosoma agri
TATCCTCTGAACCGAAAACGAGCCTTGCTACTATCTACCGTCAATGTTCTTTCGCTGTGCCCGAAGCTTTTCTGTATTTCATCTGGCAGTACCAATATTTCACGACAAACAGCCTGACCACTACCGATGGCGAATCGGTGCAGGTACTGCATCCCGGCTTCCGTAATCTGGATTCTGGTCCCGATTTTTTCAATGCCCGGTTGCTGATCAATAACGTCGAATGGGGCGGAACGGTCGAGATGCACAGCCGTACATCGGATTGGCTGGTGCATCGGCATCAGAACGACCGGGCCTATGATAATGTCATTCTGCACGTTGTCTGGGAGGACGATCGAATAGCTACTGGTCGTCGGGTGGATCGGACTAATGGCACACCGTTGCCAACGCTGGAAGTTGTCCCATTGATTGACGCTATCCTGATCGATCGTTTTAAACTACTGGCTGAATCAATCGATTCGATCCCGTGCGCTGGTCAGTTTCGGTCGGTTCAGCCGCTGCGTGTGACTGCCATGCTCGATAAGGCGATGTTTCAGCGTTTAGAACGTAAAGCGGCTGGTGTGCATGCGGTATTTGAGCAAACGAATGGTGACTGGGAGGAGACGGCTTACCGCTTACTCGCCATCAATATGGGCTTTAAGATCAATGCGGAACCGATGGCGCAGCTTAGCCGGGCCATACCGTTGAAATCGATTCTGAAACTTCGCGATGTGTTGATCCAGGCCGAAGCCATGCTGTTCGGTACGGCGGGCCTGCTCGAAAGCGAGGACGAGCCAGACGAGTACGTAACCATGCTTCAGCGCGAGTATCGGTTTCTATCGGCTAAATACGGGCTTATCGATAAACAGGTGGCGGCTCATGCCTGGAAGTGGGGCCGTTTGCGACCGGCCAATTTCCCAACGTTACGGCTGGCTCAATTGGCCCGCTTGCTGACCCATCATGCCAGTTTATTTTCGCTGTTTATCGGCACCAGCGATGCGGAGGCTTTACTGAAGGCCCTTCAACTGGCCCCATCCGGTTATTGGCATTCACACTATCGATTTGGGAAAGCAACGGATAAAGTAGTGCCTACGTTAGGTGTCAGCTCGGCGGCAACGATCGTGATCAATACCGTTGTGCCGTTGCTGGCGGCTTATGCCAATCACCGGGGGCAGCCCGCTTTTATGGATCGGGCCATTGGTTTACTAGAGCAATTGCCAACTGAAAAAAACCGCCTGACCGACGGTTGGGAGGAACTTGGTTTGGGTATGCGCACGGCTTTCGACTCGCAGGCTGCTATCGAACTCCATAACGAATTCTGTTCCGTTAAAAAGTGCCTGAACTGCCAGATCGGCGCAGGACTGCTGAAAACTATATGATATAGTATGTATGATATATGATGTCTCAGTCAAAATACATCATGCATCATACATACTATATCATACATCCAGAATTAGCTGATAATCATATCCTGTTTGGTCGAATCCCAGGTCACGCGTTTGCCTGTGTGCAGGGCCGTTGTCGCCATGATATTAGCGACCGAGTGATTGAACCCAACGCGGGCGGGGGCATTTGGCTCCTTGCGACTGCGTACACATTCCATCCAGTTGAGCATGTGTAGTGAGGTCATCGGATCACCACCCGTGTTGGCGGAGGTTTCCATTTTTGCCCCCTGGCCAAGCGACATAGTAGGCAGTAAATTCGCCTGCATGTTCATGTCTTTGGCATATTTAGCTTCCAGGCCACCCTCCGGCGAAATCTTGTTCGTATCGAGGTTGATCATACCGCCGTTCGAGTAGTAATATTCCTTAACCCCGCCCGCTTCGTTGTTCATCCGGGAGGAATAAAGCACCTGAAATCCTTTGGTTTTGTCGTTGTCAGGGCCGTAATCGAATACCGCCGTGAACGTATCGGCATTGACGCGGCCATCTTTCCAGCTATATACGCCACCATTGGCAACGACCGAACGCGGATGATCTAATCCACTGAACCAGTGAACCGTATCGATCTGGTGCGACATCCACTGACCCGGAATACCGGACGAGTAGGGATAAAACAACCGGAATTCGAGGTATTTGCGCGGGTCCCAAGCCGTCTTCGGGCGATTCAGTTGGTAGCGATCCCAGTCCGTATCTTCCTTCCGGATCTCGGATACCAGCTTGGGCCGACGCCAGCGACCAGGCTGATTGACGTTCCAGGTCATTTCGACCATCGTAATATCACCGAACTTGCCCGATTTAATAAAGTCGTTGGCCGAGTGATAGTTTGGGGCAGAGCGTCGCTGCGAACCAACCTGTACGATCTTTTTGGAGCTTTCAACAGCTTTAACGGCCTTGCGCGCATCGTCGAGCGCTTCGGCAAACGGTTTTTCGCAATAAGCATCCCGTCCCGACTCAACAGCTGCTACGCAATGCAGAGCGTGCTGGAAATCGGCGGTGCTGATGATAACGGCATCAACATCTTTGCGGTCGAGCAGTTCGTCGTTGTTCCGGGCTTTGAAGAATGAACTGTCATTTAAGCCCTTACCTTTTAAGTACTCTTCGGCTTCATCGCGACGACGGCTCCAGATGTCTGAAACGCCGACAAACGCAAAGTTTTGCGCTTTGGCATGTTCAGCGAATGCAGGTGCCAGCGATTGACGGAAACGATCCGAGAAGCCGATGATTCCTACGCGGACCCGGTCATTCGCACCTAAAATGCGGGCGTAGCTACTGGCCGAAAAGCTCATGCCGAGCCCAGCCAGTGCTGATTTTTTTATAAACTCACGACGGTTTTCCATGTGATTCAGGATGTTAGGGTCTGACGTTAGCTACTACACAAAGACAAGCGCCCTGAGAATCTAACGTCTGTTATCCGGCATCTTTAAAGGGTTTTGATTTTAATGTTCCGGTATGATACCTTGTTGCCGTGATCTTGTAGTAAGATGTGACCTTTCGGTGCTTCACCGAATCGACCGTTGGCATTGTAGTCCGGCGTTTTGTATTTGCTCATAGCTACCAACTCCCGGAACTGGTCACTACCCCGTTCGTATTCCACCACTTTCTTACCATTCAGCCAATGCTCGACGTGTTTACCTTTCGAGACAACGCGTCCCGTGTTCCAGTCGCCAATTGGGTGGGCCTGCTTTTCCTTGGCCGGAATCAGATCGTACAGTGAGCCAACCGTGCGGTTACCATTGCGACCAAGCTTTGCATCCGGGTGTTTATCATCGTCCAGCACCTGAAATTCCAGTCCGAAGGCCGATCCTTTCGGTTTCGGATAATTCTCGACCACAAAATACTTAACGCCACTATTCGCCCCTTCGGTCAGCTTGAAATCGAACATAAGGTCGAAATCACCGTACTCGTTCGTGGTTAAAATGTCGCCGTAACTTTGCGATTCGGAGCCATCGGATTGCTGAATGGTCAACAGACCATCCGAAACATCCCAGCCTTTCTGGGGAAATTTGTCTTGGTAAGCTCCCCGCCAGCCGCTGGTCGTTTTTCCGTCGAAAAGCAGTTGCCAGCCGTCTTTCTTTTCTTTTGTGGTAAGCGTGTTCGGCGTTTGTGGTGTTTCGGCAGCGAGCAGCGTAGTCAGGAGGAGCCCTGTCAAAAGGAGTTGTTTCATGAATATTTAGTAGGTAACTGAGCAAATTGTGACTTAGTGAATCGCAAACTAATTAACGGTTCTCTTAGTCGAAAATAGCGGATTAAAGTCAGTTACAATGGGAAATTGAGTGTTTTCGTAATGTAGTCTTTATTGATCTGAGCGCATTGGGCAGCCGTTTTATCTTTTTCCGGCACACCATCCAGCTCAATAATGCCCCATCCTTTGAAGTTAATCTCATCCAGCGCTTTAAAAACCGCCGGAACATCCACATTACCACGACCCAGCTCAACAAATTTGTACGCTTTCGGGTCGTTGGGCTTGTCGGGTAGGGGCGACATGGTGTCTTTCAGGTGTAGGGCATGAATGATGCCCTTGTACTGTTTAACCGCCTTCTCGGGTTGACCACCGCCTTGCTTGTAGTGAGCAATGTCGAGCAGGAGTTTCGTGTATTTCGGATTCAGCGTCTGCACGATTATGTCCACCTCTTCGGGTGTTTCACCGAGTTGGTTCATGTGGTTGTGGTACGTCGCCTGAACGCCCAGATCGGCGGTTTGCTTGCCAATTTCGTTCATAACAACGGCCAGCCGTTTCAGCTCCTCGGTTGTGGGCAGCCGGTCTTTCTGGCGCAGTGTATTGGTCATCTGAAGCGCCGAACCGCCTAAGGCTTTCACAAAACTGGCGTGGGCCACGTGCATATCGATGGTGCTTTGCTCCTTGGCAGGGTCGATCTCCACGTTGCCGCTCGAGAACATAGCCAGCGTCAATTTATGCTGATCGAGCAGGGCTTTCAACTCCGACGGTTTGGCTTTATAAGGGCCAAACGTATTAGCCCGCAACTGAATACCCCGGTAGCCCAGCGTAGACAGATCGGTGATGGCCTGCGCGTCATTGCCGCCCCAGGTAATGGCCGAGTAAGCGATTTTTAAGCCTGACGGCTTTGCCCCATACGCAAACAGTTTATTGGCCCCGACAGACAGTGCCAGTGCCGACAAACCGGCTGTGGTGAGAAACTGTCGTCTGTTCACCGTCTTGTTCATAATAAAAAGTGACTAGTCAGTATGAGCCGATGGATACGGATACTGCGTGTGAAAAAATCGTTTTCCGTACCTGAATAAGCGTAAACAGGTCGTGTTCTACTGATACGTAAATGGGTAGTTGGGGTAGATCGGTAACCGGGTGGCTGTGAACCTCGATTACGTAAGTACCTCAATTACCCATTTACCCGATCACTTACTAATAACCTGGATTCTGTGGAAACCCTGGACTGCCATCGGCGGCTTTCTCCGACCGGTCAATTTGGGTTTGCGGAATGGGGCGAAGGTTATTCGTCTCTTTTACATTTACCGCACCTTGGGGGTTGTAGAGTTTAACCCGCTCTACCAGATTTCCCCAGCGTTTTAAATCCATCCAGCGTATCTGTTCCCCCATTAATTCACGACCGCGTTCCTCCATCAGGAAATCCATCGTAGCATTATCGGACTTGATTTCCATCGCTGCTTCTTTGCCGGGCCAGGCTGCCCGCCGACGTACTGCATTGATAGCCGTAGCCGCTTCTGTTGTTTTTCCTAACTTAATCTGAGCTTCGGCCAATATCAGGTATGTTTCGGCTAAGCGGAACGCCAGATAGTCGCGGCTACCAGGCTCATACGTTTTGTCAGGACGAAGTGGATCGAAAAATTTTTGAAGTGGCAAAAACAGAGTCTCCGTATAGGCACTAGGTACCAGAACCTGATAGGGTTTTTTTGCCCGTTCGGCCAGCGGCATTTCGTAGCCGGGAATAAAAATGGCTGTGTCACCCGCTTTGAACGTAACGGTTGATTTCGATTTATCGAAGGCCGTGTTAAACGTGCCTGGATTGTTGCTTAACCAGGTATCACGAAACGACTTTTTATACCGCGAATCATTGACGCGATCCTTGAAAACAGTTTCTAGAGCGTAAGTTGTTGGTCGTAGGCGCCTAAAAGGACGATCATAAAAAACATCCCGAACCATGCCTGCCTGCGTATCATACTGCATGCCGAAGAATAGATGAAGGTTATTACCCCCGGTGTTACCCCCCGAACTGGCTAATGGCGATGAGGCCGCATTGGTCAGCGGATCAGACGTATACTGGACCGCGAAAACTACTTCATCATTAATTTCGCCTGCTCCCTGCGCAAACACACTCGCAAAATCGGACAATAATTTAAACCCATAGTTGGCAATTACATTCTGAGCATAGGTCGCGGCTTTGGCGTAATCATCAGTTGCTTTTGCTGATGATGTTGCTTTTGTGAGGTATACACGAGCCAAAAGATGCTCCGCAGCCGCTTTTGTGGCACGGCCATAATCCGACGACCGGGCCTTGTTTTCTAAGTCTGGCAATGCCGACTCAAGGTCAGACAGAATCGCTTTGTAAATATCGGCTTCGGTGGCCCGGCTGGTTTTTTTTGTAGGGCCCAGCGTTTCCGTTAAACGCAAGTCAACCCCACCCCATTGTTGTACCAGAATAAAGTAATAGTGTGCGCGAAGAAACTTAACTTCCGCTACCCGCTGCTTTTTTAGCGCGTCACTAAGTCCCGTTGCTGCCGGTGCCCGTTCGATAACCGCGTTGCACGTGTTGATGCCTCGGTAAAGCTCTTCCCAAACGCCCTGTAAAATATCGACAAAACTATTTAGCTGGGTATCGTAGAAATGGAAGCCTTTGTAACTCCCGTCAGAACCGGTCGTATACAAATCCGTACCGAATTCCGTCATCGTCAGGCCCTGCTGTGTTGCGTAAAAACTTCGTAGTGGAGCATAAGAAGCTCGGGTAGCATCCTCGAAACCCTTTGGGGTGTTGATATAATCATTCCCAATGCTGGAAATAACTTTCTCCTCCAGTACGTTTTTACAAGATTGGCTAACCAGCATAAACGCTAGTACGCCAAGCGTACAAACTGATTTTTTTATATGTATACGGTTCATTTTTTTCAGGAATTAAAAGTTGCGTCAAACAGCCTCGTGCAGTACGGTCAAAATTTAACATTTAAGCCGAAGGTCGTTATCCGGGTAGCAGGCGTAACATTATTATTGATTGTGCCATCGGCTGTTTCCGGATCGACACCGTTGTATTTCGACCGATACGTCGAGAAGATGAACGGCTGCTGAATACTGGTAAAGACACGTAGCGATTGCATACCTAACTTCTGAGTTAACTTTGACGAGAAGGTATACCCAAAATTGATATTACGAACTTTCACGAATGTACCATCGAAGTAAAATAAGGCGGAGTTATTGACAGGGAATTCCTGGTTGTGATTGGGGCGCGGAAATTCATTGGTCGGGTTATTCGGCGTCCAATAATCCACTTTGATTTGATTATATCGACCGGCCAGCTGATTGTTATCCCGGTGGAATCCGCTCAGGATTGTTTGGCCAAAACGTCCATATACGAAGAACGATAGATCGAACCCTTTGTAACTAAAGCGGTTGGTAATCCCAGCACTAAAGTTGGGAATATCTGAACCCAGGAAGACACGGTCATCGGCAGTAATTTTGCCGTCTTTGTTGGTATCCTGTATTTTAATTTGCCCAACCGCACTTTGGTATGACTTCGCTGCATCGGCTTCGCTCGTCTGCCAAATACCTGCCTTCTTGTAATCAAAATAAGCCGTTAATGGTTTGCCAATAAACCACTTGTTGCCGAGGTCATCAACAGCACCGTTGTAGAGGGAAATAATGGCTTCGTTATTTTTGGTGAAGGCGAAATCCGTTGTCCACTTAAACCCACCTTTTGAGTTAACGTTTACCGTCGATAAACTAATTTCGACCCCCCGGTTGCGGGTTTCGCCGACGTTTTTTGTAACAGCGTTAAAGCCAATAGACTGAGGTAACTGGTCAGACAGTAGCAGGTCGGTTGTATTGGTTTGATAGAATTCGATCGAACCGGCTACGCGTCCCCGCCACAGGCTAAAGTCCACACCAATGTTTGACGATGTTGACGTTTCCCATTTTAAATCAGGATTGCCAATCGTACTAGGGCGATACCCATAAGCTGCCGTATTGTTCCAGGCATATACGGTACGGCTCAACAAGCCCTGTGTCTGATACGGAACTACCCCCTGGTTTCCTACAGAACCCCGGCTAACCCGTAACTTTAACTGATCGAGCCATGTAACTTCTTTTAGAAAATCTTCATTATTGATATTCCATGCCAGGGCTATACCCGGAAAGTTACCGTATTTAGTGTTTTCACCAAAACGGCTTGACCCATCCCGACGGAGCGTAGCGGTTACCAGGTATTTGTCTTTGTAATCGTAGTTAATCCGGCCCATGAACGAGTTGAGCGTCCATTGAATTAAATTGCTACCGACACCCAGCACTAGGCTGGCATTCCCTACATTGTTGTATTGCTGCGTTTCGGCCGGAATACCTTGTACGGATAGGTTACTGTATTCAAAATTATCCCGCTGAATGGATTGTAGTGCCGTTATGCCTATATTATGATCACCAAACGTCTTGCTATACGTCAGGATATTTTCCAGTGTATAATTGAATCCAAACTGATTGTTGTTAGACGCCGTTGGGTCACCACCCTTCCGGTCGTTCGTTTGGGAGCCAGTAAAGCGACCTGCGCGCGAAACGGAAAAATCGGGGCCAAAATTGACGCGATACTTCAAGCCATTAATGATGTTGGCCTCTGCATAGATGCTGTTGAAAATGCGGTATTTCTTGATTTGGTCTACCTGAGCGCCCGGCACAATTTCTGCCAGTGGGTTAGTCAACAGGGCATCGTTGGTAGGCGAGAAGATGATGTTGCCGTTATCATCATAGGGCCTGCCAAGTGGGTTTTGCGAAAGCGTGAAACCGTATGGATTAAGATTGGCTCCATTTCGAAGGCTGTACATCATATACGAAGAGACACCGACTTTGATCACCTTATTGATTTGATGATCAATGTTGGCCCGCAATGAATAACGCGAGTAATCTAGGCCAGGATTAATGCCTTTGTCGAGAAAATAACCAGCGGAAATATAGAACTGTGTTTTTTCGGTTCCCCCCTGAATGCCAAGTGAGTGATTTTGTTGAAACCCCTGCCTTAGGATCAATGACTGATAGTCGGTGTTCCGATTGGCGGCAATACCGGCGGCTACAGCAGGGTCTCCCCCTAGAGGAGCAACGTGGGCGTCTGCATAAGCATCCGCTACACCTGTTGGTACGGGCTTTCCATTGGCGTCATTATACTCATTGGTAGACCGGTAAGCTTCCCGTACGTATTCGGCAAATTCTGGGCCATTGAATAGGTGAACTTTGTCTAACGGATCTGTAACGCCCGCGTAGGCATCATAGCTGATCGTCGTCTTTCCGTTGTTATTGCCCCGTTTGGTTGTTACCAGTACGACGCCGTTAGCACCTCTGGCCCCGTAAATTGCAGTTGCCGTAGCATCTTTTAAGATTTCCAGCGAGGCAACATCGTTTGGATTCAGGTCTTCGTAACCACCCGAGGTAAAATCGAATGGACGAGAGCCCAACAATTCATTTCTATCTCCAGTAAGCGGAATGCCATCGACAACATACAGCGGGTTATTACCGGCATTGAACGAACGACGGCCCCGAATCCGGATCGTCGGTGTTGAGCCTGGCTTACTCCCGGATTGCGCTACATCTACACCTGCGACACGGCCCTGCATTGCCTGACCTATGTTCGTAATGGGTTGTTCGGTAATTTGCTTCGCCGAAACCGATGAAATAGCACCGGTCAGCTGGCTCTTCTTTTGAGTACCATACCCGACAACAACGACTTCGTTCAGAGACCGGGTATCTGCCTGAATCGTTATGTTGACCGCTGAACGGTTGCCGACACTCACTTCCTGCGAAAGAAAACCGACTGAAGAAAAGACCAGAACGGCCTGATCGTTAGGAACATTGATGCGGTAATTGCCCGATGCATCAGTCGTCGTACCACGGGTGGTTCCTTTGACGGCTACGTTTACACCCGGTAATGCGGTATTGTCATCGGATGACAGTACTTTTCCTGTGACAGCACGTTCCTGCATCGGATTTTCCAAGGCCAGTTTCTTGGTTGGCGGAGCACTGAACACTGGCTGGCTTACCAGCGAAATTGCGGCCAGACCGAGTAGTGGAAGCCAGGTCCGCTGTACGGCTAACCGACGGCCAGACGGCAGCCTGGGCTGATTGGTAATTGTGTTTTGCATTAAGAGTAAGAATTAAGGGTTTAAGAAAGCAATAGGGTACACTGATATTGGGTACTGTTACTAGAATACTATTGAGGTAAATCCTGTACTGATCCGGCTGCTATTTCAACCGAGTCGCCGGGATTGAGCCGTATCGTTTTTTGTTGATGGAGTAGTAAATTCACCTGCCCCGATTGTAGGGCAACCCGCGTACAGCCGGGGCCTTGCTGAACCCGGAAGGTCGTACCCAGCGCTTCGACGGTAAGATCGGGCGTATGCACCCGAAAGAGCCGGGCCGACGTTGTATCCTCACGATGCGCTACGGCAAAATCGGCTTCGCCTTCCAGCCAGACAGCCCGTGGCGTTTCTTCCGACCATTGGCGTGCGAAACCGCGCCGGTCATACCGAAGCTGGCTGTTGGCATGAAGACGCACGGTTGAGCCGTCGGGTAAATTGATGGTGCGGGGCGGTCCGGCAGTTGTCTGGATGGTTTTGATGGATCGACCCGGCCCGTATTGTATCCATAATGCCCACCCCAGGAGGAGTATGACACCCAGCGTAGCCGCAACCGTCCGTAGAAAATACCACCAGCCGACCACGGCCCGTACATCGGGCTGCAATGGCCGTAGGTCTTCCATTGTCTGAAGCGATTCGCGGATACGTCCCCAGACAGATGAAGTTTCGTCCGGCGTTAAGGAAGAACTGCTGGAACGCGAGGCCGTTTCGACCAGTTCACGCGCTACCTCAACCGTATCCGTACAATCTGGATTATGAGACAGCCAGATTTGCCAATACGCCACAACCTCTTCGTCGGTTGGGTGTTGCACCCAGCGAACGAACAGGTCGTCGAGGGCGAATTCCTCGGCGGTGTAGGCTGAATATGGCTTGTGAGACACGATTTGTATAGCTGCTAAATGTCGACTAAAGAAAATCCACTAAGGGTTTCTACTCATAGATATTCTGGTTCCAAAACCGCCTTGTTCACGAAAAAGAACAGGGTCGGTGTTTAATGTGCTGATGGTTAGGTAGGTGTGAGGGTTGCATCAGTTATATCGGCAGTCAAATAATAAAAGGTTCGATCGTTATTTGTTTTAACGGTTTTCCTGAAACGGTTACGGGTAAGCTGATAATTTATGGTAGTTTAGCAACTGCTGACCGGGATTATAACTATTAAGGTGATTGCCAGTTATGTAGTCTAGTTCGATGGCTGAGAAAGTAAGTAACGGTCATTTACTACTAATCAGATAAAGCGCGTTGTCATTTCTGGCAAAAAGAGGTCGTGGAAGATTTACCCCTCACTGTTATGAACCCCCTATGCCGGAGTCGGCAGATCACTGCATGCTGAGTATACGTATAGTCTCTTTTTTGTTTGTTTTAAGTCTATTAGGCCGACTTTGTGTTGCTGGTTCTACACAGGCGCAGATTCAGTTGCGCGATACGCTGGCTGCCAAGAGCACAAAACCTAACCCGCTTACCTTTACTGCTTCGACCGATCAACGATTTTTCTTTTTCAGCGATACGCGTAACGACAATGGTCGGCGGATACCAGTGAGTGTTTACGGAATACGGGCGGGCTTTCTGTTTCCACCGAAGCAGGATCGCCCAGCACTCCAGGGAGGTCGGTCTGCCAGTTTCAAGGCTGGCGCAGGCTTTTATTTTATCAACCAGCACCTCGACCGGCCCGGTTTATTGCCCAATACGTCCGAATCTGTAACGCGCCATTTGCGTATTGCCACGGTTTACTACGAGCGCTATTGGCTTCGACGAAAAGCGTTTGAAATCAGTACACCCATTGAGTTTGGGTACGGACACTCCCGCTACGAGCGAAATGACGAGCAATCGAACGAAGTAGCCCGTGGTATATTTTTGCCGCTTGGCGTCGGTGTATCAGCCGCCTATCAGTTCCCGGCCATACGCTGGCTAAAACCAGTACACTGGTTCGGACTGAATATGCTGACCGGCTACCGGTTTATTCTAAAAAGAGATATTCCCGAAAGCCAGATTAATTATACCGGTTTCTACATCTCGGTCGGTCCTTCGTTCTTTCTCGAAAACCTAACGGCCGATGTAAAGGCCTGGCGGCAAAAACGGAAAAAGAAGAAAGCCGCGCGTTGAATCGGGGTGTTCTATAGGCGATAAGTTAGGCCCAGCGCACAAAGTTGCCTGCTACCAATGGTAGTTGACTGGTGTGATCTACGTGCCTTGCTTATGATTTGCTTTCATCGGCCTGCGTTGTGTCCGCATCTTCGTCTTTCGTCATAACCAGTTCTGTCCTGATCCCGTGATCGGAATAACGCTCTTTATTCTGGGTGAACAAAGGACCCGTACTGGTACCAATACCGCATAACGCTAATGTAATCAGGCACAAGAGGATGACTGCTTTCAGCAGTTTTCTGAGATGGTTCATACCAATAAACGAATGAATTGATGCTGTTTCTAAGCAGCACATCGGATGGAGTAATTGGGAGAGGACTACCCGCAAACAGGACGGATACGGGCAAGCTAGACGCCGGGAGAAACGGAAGCTGGCTCTTCGGAGTCGGCTGGAGCGGTCTTGATGGGTAAGAGAAAGGAAATCTGTTTGCTAACGACGAATCGATCGTCGCTTCTGCTCAACTTGTTGGCAACTAGTCTATTGTACGTGAGCGTCGCTAGTGCCAGGGAATGTCTTTTGTTTGGGAACGCTGGTGTTTGGTCAGGAGAAACAGCCGTTATACCTATACTTGTTTGCTGGCTCGGTTCCTGTCTGTTTGTAGCGAACAGTTCTGTATGTACTACCGCTTTTGAGCGACTTTGATTGTCGCTGACATCGCCCAGAAATGCCAGGAAACTACAAAACAAGGCTTATGGTTAGTAGCCCATTTGTTAGTTGACTTACGGACCAGAAACGATACCGCTGCATGGCGTTTGATGGATCAATCACAAAATAGGTCAGTAAGTTAAGCGAACTTCTGAAAAATAAGGCTTAGATGAATTATAAAGCCCGACAAGTTAGCGCAAAATAGTACTAGCCTGAGCTTTTTGGACGTACGCTCCGGCGTCTTCGGGCAACAAAAATCGTTGCTTGATCAGTTTCTGAACGGCCCGTCGAACGGCGTCGACATAGCCCTCATGCGTGGCGTAGCGTTCCTGTAGCGATAGACGCGGATCGTGCGCGGTTACTTGTTCGGCCTTATTTGTTTTGAAGGGGATCATCTGGCCTGCTCCTTCGCAGCCGTCATTTCCGCCAAAGCTAGCCTGACGCAACGCCCATCCAGTGGTTGTAGCAATCGGTACGGCAACGGGTGGCAAGCGAATACCGGCCATTTCGTTCCCGTCAGAATCCACCTTGGAAACAAAATTAACGTAGGCCGGTCGCCCTGCCACACCCGTCGGTAACTTCGTTATGATGCCCTGCTGGAACGAAGGACCAAAATCGAGCAGGTAATGTGTGGTAATAACGCCGGTATACGTTACGCCCGGAATTGTTGGCCAGCCAAGTGCCAGTTGCGGAACCAGCCCCGTTTCGGAACCTGCTTGCGGAATCGCCACGACGGCGGTTCTGGTTGCTCGTCGGGGAACTTCGCTGGCCGGTGGCGCAACGCCTTTTGTGACCCATTCGTCGAGAGCAACGAAAAGAGCCCTCAAAACTGGTTCGGCATTGGTTGGGTTCTGAAATTGCTGACATAGGCCCCGGTTGGCCCCATCGCCCGTTCCGTGTTGTGCACCAGATACCAGAAAAAAGCGAACATTGTCGGGGTCAGGCAGATCGTTGCCTTTACTGTCGGAATGCAATAGTGACGCGGCTTTTACCCAATATTCGTTGGCGGAGTTGATCTCAAATACCTTTGGACAGGTATTACTGGCCTTGCATCTCGCAGTGCGTCCCGCTGTTTTGCCCGTCAGCGGATCGGTCGTTGTGGGATAGGCGAATGGGAAAATACCCTCCGGGTACAGGTGATTCTGCCGATTGCGTTCTGTTCGGCCGGGTTGCGCAAATCGAACGTTAAGCCCGATTCCGCTAGCGCCCCCCATCCAGTTTTCAATCCCGTCCAGCACTTGCCGGTTCTGCTCATCGGCATTGAAGCCCAGCGTCTGAAAATCATTGACGTAACGGGCCGGTTGTGAGAGCGAATACGAAAATGTATGCCGAATATCGCCCGCTACCGGATTGGGATGTCCGAAATCGTCGGCGGTGGCATACCGCAGGAACGACACGAAATCGCGGGTAGCCGCAAAACCAATGCCTGCCACAACCGGATCGCGAGCGGTGTACCTGAATTCATAAATGGCACTTTGCCGAAACGGTGTCCCGGCGGGCATTAACCGAATGGTTTTCTCATCGATGTATTCCCACGCATCGGCAGGGATGACCACCGGTGCATCCTGTAGGTGATCACGCACGGTGAGCGTCGCCTGCACCTTTGCCAATGTGGCTGCCGGATACGCTAGTGAATACGACAATGATGTCGCATTGTCATAAACGATGTATTCATACGACGGCCCGGTAATGGACGATCCGTCTGAATTCTTCGCTATGGGAACATTGATGGTCAGGTTATTATTGACTGACTGTGCCGAGCAGTCCCAACCGTTCCAGGCCATTGTGTAGCCCCTGTTCATCAGAAACCCTTCACCAGCCTGTTCCGCCGTACTGGGATCGTTGCCCCCGCTGCTTTGGTTGAAACCACCGATTAGTTTCCCGCCCCGGTTGTTGATCTCCAGAACGAGTTTATGATTGCCGGTGGCGAGGTTGATTGGCTTCAGGATGTAAATATCCATGGCGTATTCTACCATGCCCTTCGCATTACGCGGTGCCAGCCTGATATCGGTAATGACGGCGTTTTGCGGACTGTTCGGGTCCAGTTCGCCATAAGCTCTGCCCCGCAGTTTTTCGTAAGCGCCCACCCGGCCGAAGACTTTTCCGTCGAACGTAGGCGATTGAACGCTGGTAATATCAATTCGAATAATGCGGGCCTGCGTCAGCGAGGTTGTAACGAGTGAGAAAAACAGGAGCAGTCTCAGGCCAGTCATAGAGCTTCTTTATTCACAGTAAATCGTTTCCGGGTGCTTCCTACTCAAAACGGTAGCCGGATTTGTTTTTTTTTGCGATCAGCGAGAATTCATGGCTAGTAAATTGCCGAGTTGCCAGGCGGTGCGTACCAGATTTTGTTCCGTACAACCTAGTGCTGTAGTCATATCGGTCGGCCCATTGCCGACTGCCAGTAGTACGTCGAAATACTGGTTCAATTTAGCGTTCTGTTCCAGGGGTATCTTGCCCGCCAGGCCAATGACAGGTAGGTTCTTCTGCTTCGCCTGATACGCGACCCCAAACGGGCCTTTGCCGTGTAACGTTTGTTCGTCGATGCTGCCTTCGCCCGTAATCACCAGATCCGCGTTGGCCAGCACTTCGCTGAACCCCGTAAATTCGAGAAAAAAATCGATGCCGTTGACCAGTCTGGCGTTGAGAAAGGTATGAAGCCCGGCTGCTACGCCACCAGCCGCCCCGCCATGCCTAACAATCGTCATGTCGATACCCGTTTGTTGCCTGGCTACCTGGGCGAATGTAGCCAGACTGGCATCGAGTTTTTTCACGCCATTGGGTGTCGCTCCCTTTTGTGGCCCAAAAACAGCCGCCGACCCTTCATCGCCCAGTAATGTATTTTCGACATCGCAAAGAATGGTGATGTCACAAGCTAGAATCCGCTGATCGAGGTTTGACAGGTCGATGCGAGTCAGGGCGGTCAAGCGTTCGGGGATGGTTAGTTCGTTGTTGGCCGCATCGAGAAAGCGGATGCCCAGTGCGCGTAAAATACCGGTGCCGCCATCTACCGTTGCCGAACCGCCAATGGCCAGAACGAATTTTTTGACGCCCTTGTCCAGCGCTGCTTTAATAAGTTCGCCCGTTCCGAATGAGGTTGCGCGTAAGGGATTTAGCTCCTCGGGTTTGACGAGTTGAATCCCTGATGCATTCGCCATTTCGATGATGGCCGTGTCACCCTCATTGACTAGCCCAAACAACGAGGTAATCTTCCGATCAAAGGGATCACTCACCTGAACCGAAACAAGTGTCCCCTTATGCTTCTGGATTATCAACGCCCCCGTACCATCTCCACCATCGCCCACCGGAAAGCATTTACAAACACAGTCGAGCGTACTTTTCTGCAACCCCTCCTGAATCGCCAGGGCTACAGCGGTGGCGTCGAGACTGTGCTTGAACGCATTGGGGGCAATAAGAACGCGGGTCGGTTTCATGATCGGGAAAAAGAAGGGGCGACGTTACTTTTTTGTGTGATTAGCTGGCCATGCATTCTATTTAGCCATTGTTCTGGCTGAATGTCAATTCTGTGTCCGAGCCGAGAAAAAATGGATTATACCCCGATCAGGTGGCGAAAAAACAGGTGAATACACGCAACAAGACACTTAACGCGTTCGTCCGACGGGTAACGAACAAACGCATTTTCCTACGTGAACTAGCTCACTTGTTGACTACATTGACCGGATTTCCGTTTATGAATGCCGACAGATTATCGACGGTAATAGCCATGAGCCGGGTCCGGGCTTCTTTCGTCGCCCAGGCAATGTGCGGTGTGATTAGACAATTCTTCGCCTTGAACAAAGGGTTGTCGGCGGCTGGCGGTTCTTTGGACAACACATCGATACCCGCGCCCGCAATGACCCCGTTATTCAGCGCGTCGGCCAGGTCCTGATCGACGACCAGTGGTCCCCTTGACGTATTCAGCAGAAACGCCGTGGGTTTCATCAACGCCAGATTTTCTTTATTGATAAGCCCCTGCGTTTCGGGCGTTAGTGGCGCGTGAATACTGACGACATCGGACTGTGCGAGCAACTCGGGGATTTCGGCCCATTTAAAGTTCTTGCGGTGCGACTGGTCCGTACGATGCCGTTTCGAGCCAATCACATTCATGCCGAAGGCTGTGGCTGCATCGGCGACCTTTTCGCCAATACTACCGAAACCGATAATGCCCATTGTCTTGTCGGCCAGTTCGATGAGCGGATAATCCCAGAAGCAAAAATCCGCCGAACGCGCCCATTTGCCATCCATAACGGAATCACTATGACGTTGTACGTGCAGGGTTAGTTCGAGCAATAGCGCAAAGGAGAGTTGTACTACCGATGCGGTGCTGTAGCCGGGTACGTTGCTGACGATAACCCCATTTTTTTTCGCTACGTCCGTATTGACGATGTTATACCCTGTAGCCAGAATACCGATGAATTTCAATTTGGGCAATTTCGCTAACACGTCTTCGCCCAGTGGTACTTTGTTGGTGAAAATGATCTCGGCATCCTGCGCCCGTTCCACGACATCATCGGCTGCCGTTCGGTCATATACCGTTAACTCGCCAAGTTTTTCCAATTCTTTCCAGGATATGTCGCCCGGATTTAATGTATACCCATCTAATACGACAATCTTCATCGTTGACATTTCTTGTTGATAGAATAAGACATCCGGATCCATACTGCCCGAATGATAACTGGCTAAACGCGCACTCAGGCTACATGCCGTATGCGCTTGGTATTGGCAAGAACGACATCTGAACCTTCATTGCCAAACGGCTTTACGTCAACGCTAACGACGGGCGGGTGGGCTGTGTTTAGATAATCGATCTCCAGCGTGTTGTTGAGGTTTCTAGGGCTGTGAAATAGGCAGCTGACATAAACCCTGCGCCTTTTATGGTTTTGGCAAACGTCATGACGTGGGCCATATCAACGGTCATACAATCACAAAGACGGGCATTCGGAAAACAAACAATTAATTGACAAGATCGGGGGTTGGTTCTTTCGTTTTGGCCGTTCGCAGAATGGCGGTGGCGATAACGGCTAGTAAAATCGCTAAACCAATCAGGCACGTGTAGCCTTTCGAAACGTCGGGAATCGTTGCCGTTTTCTTGCTGCCCAGCATTTCGTAGACGGGAATAACCCACTTTATCGCATACGCCTGTGCCAGCACAAGGAAGCAGATGAAGAGCAGCATGAAGAAACTATGCTTTACCGTGAAGCGGAACAATTCGGATTCCTTGCCTACCAGATTACCCGCTGCTGCGGCTACGGCGATGGATTGGGGCGATATCATTTTACCCACAACGCCACCCGAGATGTTGGCCGCTACGGTTACCACCGGATCAACGCCGATGGACTGCGCGGTGGCGTATTGCAGTTTGCTGAACAGTGCATTGGCGGAGGTGTCGGAGCCGGTGATAAATACACCTAACCAACCCAGTACGGGCGCAAAGAATGGGAACAGAAAACCCGTATTCGCCAGCACTGCGGCCAACGTGAGCGTAATCCCCGAATCATTGAGGATATAGGCGAAACCCAATACCGCAGCAATCGTGAGAATTGGAAATTTGAGTTGATTCAGCGTCGCACCGAACACGGTTGCCCCCTCGCGATAGGTTAGGCCAACGAGCGGAATCGAAATAAGTCCCGCCATCAGAATGGCCGTTCCTGCCGCCGACAAGTAATTGAATTTGAATAGCTTGGGTAACAGACTACCATCTTCGCCCTGAATAGCATTGTGAAGCCCCGGAAATTCGAACTGTACCATGCCCGCCGAATTCAGCGCATCTTTGATCGGTTGTACACCCCAGGCAATGACCATGATCGTCAGCACAATAAACGGTGCCCACGCCCGAATGAGTTGGCCTCTTGTGTAACGAACATCGGTATTAATCGTGGCGGCTGGCTCGTTGGTAAACCGCCAGGTGGTTTTCGGTTTCCAGACTTGCAGGAATACCATCAGGCAAACAATGGATCCAAGACCGGCGATAACGTCGGGTAGGGCAGGGCCTAAGAAGTTGGACGACACGTACTGAAGAAAGGCGAAGGAGAGACCCGATACCAGGACGGCGGGCCAGATTTCCTGCGCTTTTTTGACGCTGGCAATGATAGAAACCAGGTAAAAAGGCAGCATGATCGACAGGATCGGTAATGTCCGGCCCACCATCTGCGAAATGGGTAGCTCGGGAATGCCCGACACTTGCGAGGCTACCGTAATGGGAATACCGATGGAGCCAAACGCGACCGGCGCGGTATTAGCAATCAGGCAGATACCCGACGCGTAGAGTGGATTGAACCCCAACCCGACCAGCATGGCCGCCGTGATGGCAACGGGTGCACCGAATCCGGCAGTACCTTCCAGAAATGACCCGAACGAGAAGGCGATCAACAGCGCCTGCAAGCGCCGGTCAGACGTGATCGACGCCATAAAATGCTTGATGATCTCGAACTGACCGCTCTTGACGGTAATGTTGAACAGAAAAACCGCCATGATCACCAGCCAGCAAATGGGAAACAGGCCGTACAGCGCCCCGTGTGCCGCCGACAACAGCGCGAGTTTCACCGGCATTCCGTACACCAGTGTGGCAATGATCATGGCAAGACCTGTGGCGATTAAACTGGCCTGATACCCTTTCATTTTTTTGATGATCAAGGCCCAGAAGATGAAAAGGATGGGAATGGCCGCAACCAGGACAGATAAAGCAATACTGTTGAAGGGGTCAATAACTTGTTTCCAGATCATGGGTGTATTCGATTAGTGGTAACGTTCATTCCAACAAGTCGATGGGTGTTCTGTATCGCTTGCGCTACTGCTGACTCCTGAATAGCATCGGGCTCGATGGTCTGAGTTGTCTCAACCCGACAAAGTCGACACCATTTCAAGTAAGTTAAGCCAAATCCAGCGCAACAATTTCGTGATCGAGGATTTTGGGTACGGCTACCGTCAATTTGCCGCCTTTTACCTCGAATTTAGGTTTCTGATCGCTCATCAGCAGCTTGACACCGGTCACTTTTGCGCCCACCGGAACCTGAACGGTAACCTGCGCTTCGACCGGGATCAGTTCTCGGAAAGGCCCTTTCATCATCATCGGATTGGTCAGGTTCACCAGATGGACGGTCATCGAATTGGCCTGCCGCCAGACGTTAACATCGATAACACCCGGCCCTGTGATGGCAGCAACCGGTTCTTCGTCAAGCGCCCAGTTGATGACGTTGCTCAGCAGTTGCCCATGATCAGTGCCCAGCAGTTGCCAGAACGACCGGTCCAGATCACCCGGAATGTAGGCGACGCGGCCTTTGCCAACCTGCCGCAGATAAAGCTCCCGTGTATCGGTTTCGGCAACTCGTGGATACACATCCTCCATCGGTAGATCCGGGTAGGTCGGAATGAGCGTGATCGGGCTGGGGAACGTGGCCGTTGGTTTTACATTGACTTTGTAGATTGTATTAATAATCCGTGGCGTATCATCCAGCCCTTTTAGAATCAGTTGTGTCTGGCTATTTTTTGCGTCGTTGCGCAGTTGCAGATAGCTGTTGCGCATCGGTCCTTCTACTTTCTTGTCGTAGGAAACGCCGAACAGACTGGCCAGTCCGAAATCGGGTCGTTGTTGGCCTTCTTCGTTATAGAGCGATGTTTCAAACGTAGATACGATACTCCCGCCATTGTCCACAAACGCTTGTATTTGCTTGCATTGGGCATCGGAAAGAGCCGCGATATTGGGCAAGATCAATAACTTGAATCGCTTCAGATCGTCGGGGGTCAGCAGGCGGTCGTTCACCATGTCGAACGGAATGCGGCTCTCGACGAGGTTGTGGTACACGCCGTCCAGATGGTCACCGCTTTTCTGCTGCCACGGCTGACCGCCGTAGTTTTTGTCGGTCTGCTCCGAATACACCACGCCGACGCGGGCCATTGAAGCTGTGTTGCGCAGGTATTTCTCGTTTTTATGGTAGCCTTCGTACACCTTAGCTACAGACTCCATCCAGCGTTTGTCGTAGATGTCACCACCGAACTTTACGAAGCAGGGGCGCATACCATTGGCGGTTCCTTCTGCCACCCAAATGCGAATTTCGGCATCGCTCTGTACGGAATCTTTCCAGCGAAATTCTTCTTCGATGCCGATGCTGAAAATACCGATCAAGGGTTTTAGTCCCAGCGTCGACCGCAGCTCTTTAGCGCCTTTCCCATTGGCCCAGGGTGCGGTTAATCCCTTTCGCGCCTGTTGGTCGGCGAAGAAGAGATCGGCCTCTTTACCCGTTATTACTTTGTCGGGAAAACCGTTCGGAATGAAGCGGGCACTCGGTTTTTGCTTCCGGATACCGGCATCCCACACCGACCAAACGTCGCGCAGCCGCTTCATGCGCCAATCAGCCCATTTTCGGTACGTTGGATTAAGTTTGTCGGCAGCCTTGGGTAGTTCCAGTCCGGTGGCCGCTTTGAAGTTGGTCGTGCAATGTTCACAGTAGCAGATGTCATGACCATGCCAGCGGTTCGAGAAAATTCCTTCCGGCTGAAATTTCTCCATGATCTCCTGATTCACCTGCGTCATGAACTCAAAATTGTAAGGTCCCAGCGCGCAGGTTACCCATAAATCCGGATTGGCCCAGTGACGGCGTTTCTTACCATCGGCGGTTACCGCAATCCAGTCGGGGTGCGCGTCGTAAACGTCCTGCCGGGCGGCATGAGGATCGGTACGCAACATGATTTTCATACCCTGCTTTTTACAGCCGTCCACCAGATAACCCAGCGTGTCGGAGTTACCCATAAAATCGCTGCGGTGGTGAAGCGGAATATTGGTCGGATAGAAGGCAACAATACCACCCGCACTCAACAAAGCACCGTCGGCGTGAATCCGTTTGAAATAACTGAGCCAGAAATCCGGATCATAATGGCCGGGGTCACGTTCCACAAACGCAAGCTGTGCCCAGCGCATCGGCCCGTCGAGCCAGAATGCTTCGGTTGGAGCCGGTACAGCCATTGACGGATTTGCCAGCGCAGAAGGTCCTGAAAAAGCGTAGGCACCTCCGATGAGGCCGGTCGTCCTGATGAAATCTCTTCTTTCCATAGTACAGATGAGCGAAAGGGCTTAGAGTCGGTTTTGGGTATGAGGTGCCTTTGGCTGTTAGTCGTGAGGTGAATAATGGTGCGGAGAGGTGAACAAAAAAGGATCTTATTGAACGCTGGATGTTTCGGAAACAGGGTATGACTGTTTATGCGTTGACGCTGAGCTGGTGAAGCTGGATTTATGGGCTGATATTCGGTGGTTTACGGGTATTGGACGTCTGGCCAGATTGAAACAATTGTATACTGCCAAGATCCGTTCTGAGTGCTTACATGGTGTATGCAGGGATGGTCCCTCACGGCAGCTGCCGTGAGGGAAAACCAGCTTCAAAGATTCCGCGCTTTTAACTGCTCGACGGCATGATTGGCTGCGCGAGCTGTCAACGCCATATACGTCAGGGATGGGTTCACATTAGAGGCCGACGCCATCGCCGATCCGTCGGTTACGAACACGTTTTTGCAGGTGTGAACCTGATTGAACTTGTTCAGGATCGAAGTTTTAGGGTCTTTACCCATACGCGCCGTTCCCATTTCGTGAATGCCCAGCCCCATGTGCGCGACGGGATTGTCGTAAGCAACCACGTTTTTGAAACCGGCTGCTTCGAGCATTTCGGCACCATCGTTCATGATGTCCTTGCGCATGGCTCGTTCATTTTCGCCGAAATCAGCATCGAACACGACTTGCGGTAGTCCCCATTTGTCTTTCTGGTCTTCGCTGAGGGTAAAGCGATTGTTGGGGTTCGGTAAGACCTCGCCAAAGCCACTGAGGTTAATTTTCCAGGGGCCGGGCTGCGTCATTTTCTTCTTGAAGTCGGACCCGAAGCCCGTTTCCGTTGCCCCCCGCGACCAGTCGGCCCGCGTGGCTCCGCCCTGATAGCCAAAACCACGGAGATAGCCTCGTTTGTCGTTGCCCCAGTTTCGGAAACGCGGAATGTACAAACTGCCCGGACGGGCTCCGAAAAAGTAATCATCGTCGAACCCATCGATGTCGCCCCGAGCGCCAATGGCCAGGTGGTGGTCCATCAAGTTACGGCCTAATTGATCGCTGTCATTGCCTAGTCCGTTCGGGAACCGGGCCGACTTTGAATTCATCAGAATCGATGTGGAGCCAATGGTTCCGGCATTCAGGAAGATCACTTTGGCGTAAAATTCCCGAACCTCCATCGTGTTCTGGTCGATGACCCGGACGCCTTTGGCTTTTTGTGCTTTATCGTCCAGGATAATTTCTTTAACGATGGCGTTGTGGACAAGGGTTACGCGATTAGTTTGGCGGGCTGCGGGGAGCGTAGCGGCCAGCGAACTAAAATAAGCCCCGAAGGGACAACCCCGCGAGCACCGATTCCGGAACTGACAGGTAGCCCGACCCACCGCCGAATGCCACGGCTGCGGTTTGGTCAGGTGAGCGACCCGGCCAATGGTAATGGGTCGATTCAGCTTCTGAGCCACCGAATTTTTGAGGTGTACTTCGGGCGCTGTCATGGCCATGGGCGGCAGGAACGTACTGTCTGGTAATACCGCCAACCCTTCGGGCTGGCCGCTGATACCCACAAACTTTTCGACGTACTTATACCAGGGTACTAGTTCATCGTAACGAATGGGCCAGTCAACGCCGAGTCCTTCTTTGGCATTCGCCAGAAAATCTTCCTGATTCCAGCGGTACGTATGCTTACCCCACAGCAGCGATTTGCCCCCCGTGTGATAGGCCCGAATCCAGTTGAACGGCCGTTTCTGCACATACGGATTTTCTTTGTCGTTCGTGTACAGGTACTGCGAGCCTTCCTTGGCCGAAAAATACATCGTGGCGTAATGCTCTTCGGCGGCTACGATGGATATTTTGCCGCGATGCTCGAACTCCCACGGATCTTTAAACGCCGTTTTGTAATCTTCGACGTGCTTGAGTTCGTAGCCTCGTTCGAGTACCAGCACGCGCAGCCCTTTTTCGGCTAGCTCTTTGGCTGCCCAGCCGCCGGTCATTCCCGATCCAACGACAATGGCATCGTAGGTCTGGTCTTTTTCTGCCTTTAGATTCAGGTTCATATCAATCGTACAAGAAAGTTTGTGGTTCACCGTAGCGCGACTCGTTGGTCCCATCCATAGCTCTTCAGACAGCTACGCGGACCAGCGATCTACGTTATACTTAAGCCTGGTTACCGTACATGAAATCTTTTTGACCCGGTTTGATCTTGATCGCTTCAAATCGCCCCGGAATTGGCTGGTAATCGAACGATGCCTTGATACCCATTTCGGAGGTGAAATAGCCAAGCAGGGTCAGTTCTTTGCTGATGAGCCAGAACGATGGGTTACTATTCTTCTGCGCGTCGGCCTCGATTTGTGTCAACATGGCGGTCTGCTGATCGGGCGAGAGCGTCAGAAATCCCTTCCGTTCCAGTTCGCCAACGCCTGTCAAGAATAGATCCTGCGCCGGTTTTCCATAGCAGTCGCGAAGCATCACCTCCATAAAATCGGGCACACCGACGTCAAGGGCACCCGGCGAGTCCACGCCGGGCGAATCTACGCCAGATGCATTGGTGCGGGGGATGATGAGTTCGGCAACGCGACCCATAATGGCATGTTGCGTTTCCGTCAGAAACGAACCCGGTTTGCTGCTACCCGTTTCGGTACTGGCAAGCTGCTCCCATCGGCTCATGGCCTGTAGCGTCGGGGCTGAAAAAACTCCTCCCAGTATCCAGGCGACCTGCGTTACTGCTTCCCGTCTGTTCATTCGTGTATTGATTACGTTAGGTTGTTGGTAGCGCGGACGGTCGTTGTCGTGGAATTCTGTCCGGAGTAGGGTTGCGTTTATGCTCGGCTTTACGGGTTTCTACCCACGTTACGGCCAACTGGCTGCGCTACAAAAATGATTACTTACCTAAAAGGGTACGGTATTCATTTAATACCCAGGGTTTTGTTTGATTTTGTCTTTGGCGCTGTCAATCTGGCTCCGCGGAACGGGAAAGACCAGGTTGTTACCGGTCAGCACGTTCACCAATTGAATCTGACTTTTCCGTCATTGAAGACCGTGATAGACTGGTTTGTGCGAGGGGCTGGGGGGCCGTTTGACGTATTGGTGAAGGGAAACCACTCCCCATTTTTTCGTGATTGGTCAGTCGATTTGCGCAGTTCGTCAGCGACCGCGCGCCCGGTTGGCGGGACCTTTGTGCTACACTAATCGCCAGATAAACGCCATGCATGCAATCATTGAGAAAACAACTTTTTCTACCCTCGTTCTAGGCGCAACCGGCAGTATCGGCTATGCTGTGACAGCTACTTTACTCGCCCGCCAATGGCCGGTTACGGTTCTTGTTCGTGATGTAGCCAAAGCCGAGGCTCTATTCCCGAATCAACCCACGCTGACCATCGTTGCGGGCGATGCGCAGGATGCGAACCTGCTCAACCGCCTTGCCATCACTCACGACTTCATTTTCCACGGTATCAATTACCCGTATGATAAATGGTTTGGTAACATGGACACGGTTACGCAGAAAGTAATCGAGGCAGCCGCTCAACGTCAGGCAACTATTGTTTTTCCGGGTAATGTGTACAATTTCGGGAACACAAACGAGCCAATCCGCGAAGAGAGCCAACCGAATCCCTGCACCCGAAAAGGACAGTTGCGGGTCGAGATCGAAGCGATGCTGGAACGAGCGGCCCGCGCGGGTCAGTGCCGTGTTGTGAATGTTCGACTACCGGATTTCTGGGGACCGAACGTGTTGAACGAAGGAATAGCGCCTATTTTCAGGAATGCCCTGACAGGAAAGGTACTCCCCTGGCTTGTGAACGTCGATGTGCCGCATCAGGCGGTTTTCACGGGAGATGCTGCCGAAGTTATCGCCCGGCTCATGGTTCGGGAATGGTCATCGGACGCGAAATCGGCAGTGCCGTATCAGGTCTGGAATTATGGGGGAGCAACGGTTCCCTCCATGCGGTCATGGTTCGAACAAATCAGTGGAATCGTGGAAAAGCCGCTTAACGTTCGGATATACAGCAAGTTTCTGATTCGCGTGCTAGGGCTGTTCATGCCCGTGATGCGGGAAGTGAACGAGATGCTGTATCTCTACGAAAACACGGTCCGGCTCGATGACCGAAAGGTATTGGCCCTGTTCCCTGATTTTCGGCCTACGCCGATGAAGCAGGCCCTGACCGAAACCCTGACCTGGTTTTCGGATCATCAACGTAAACAGTCGTAATCACCAATCATTCAATCAAAACTTTTATGAAAACGCTATTGAAATCCGAAGAATTGGTCCAGTTTTTAGGCGCTATCTACCTGTTCTCACGACTGCAATTCGCCTGGTGGTGGTTTCCGGCCTTGTTGCTGGTTCCTGATGTGAGTATGATTGGGTATGTCGTCAATCCGGCGGTCGGTGCGATTACCTATAACATCGCTCATCACAAAGGATTGGGGTTGTTATTGGCCTGTTGGGGTTGGCGACTGGCAGTCAGAACCTGATGTTGGCGGGTATCATCCTGTTCGCCCACTCGACCTTTGACCGTACGTTGGGGTACGGCTTAAAATACCCGGACAGTTTTAAGCATACGAGCCTGGAAACGCTCTGAACCCGCCGGATTACCCATTCTTAAGCAGCTTGTGCTAATCGGAAAGCTCCTGGTGTTACACCTGTCCATTTTTTGAATGACCGGAAGAAAACACTTGGTTCGGCAAATCCCAGCAGATACGCAATGTCCGTTGTGCTCAGATTCTGCTCCCGCAGGTGCTGAATGGCCAGGTCTTTCCGAATCTCGTCCAACAGCTGCTGGTAGGTAGTACCTTCTTCCTTAAGGTGTAATTGCAGGGTCCGAACGCCCATTGCCAGCCGGTCGGCTACGGTTGCCAGCGTTGGTTCTTCGCCCTTCATCAGTAGAATGATTTCGGCTTTTACGCGACTACTAAGTGTAGGTGTTTTCAGTTGATTAAGCAAGCCGGTTGCGTGTTGTTCAAACATCGCGGATAGGGTAGGGCTTGCGTTCAGAACAGGCGTATCGAGTAGGGCGGCATCGAGGACCATGGTCGTTACGGCGGCATCGAACGTCAGGCGGGCGGGGGCAAATAACCGCTCATGTTCGCTTATGTTCAATGGGCGAGGGTAAGCAAACGCAATTGCAGAAGCCGATACAGGCTGGCCCGTCAATGCCCGAATCGCGGACAGATAGATCGATAATTCAGAATTCAGCGTGTGTTCCGGGTAAATGATGTCCGGGCAGATGATGTGCAACGACAAGACGAACGTAGCGCCATGCTGTTCGCTGTGCACTAACTCCCCCCGCGTAACGATGCCTTCGCAGACAATATCCTGATACTGGCATAGTTTCTCAAACGCTTTGCCCAGCGTTGGGCTGTGCATCATCACATACGCCAGCACGCCGATGGCGGCCGGATTGATCAGTTCGCCCAGCTTCAGTGCAATGTTCGGTTCACCCGTAGCGGTTACGACCTCCCGCCAGAGGGCCTGTACCTGACTGATTCGCACGCGCCCGTCCGGATTCTGCAACGAATCAATACGAATGCCCACCGCCTGCGCCAGCGCTGTCGTGTCGGCTCCGTATTGCCGGGCCGCAAACAAAATCAGATTGACCGAGGCAATGGAAAGCGTGTTCTTACTGGTTGGTATAGGTTCCATTCGGGTCAAGCTGAGAAATATCGGTGATCATGATAGTTGCCGGGAAATTTCGTTACGCAAGTTCTGAAAATACGCGGATGACCGCAATAACCGACTGCCGTACCACGAAAATAGTTCGCCATCAACGACCATGACTGGTACAGATGGACAGATAGCTTGAAACTCGCCGATGTGTTTTTCGGAAAATGGGAACGGCTCCGACGATAAAAAGATCAGATCGGGCTGGGCTGCGTTTAAGTCGTCCGGTGTTATTTCCGGATAGCGGGTTCTGTCGCCAAACACGTTTTGAAACCCGGCAATTTCAAGCATGGCATGAATGAACGTGTCGTTTGCGGCAACCATGTAGGGTTTTCGCCAGATGAAGTAAGCGACCGAACGGGGGGCGAAATCCGATGGGGCAACGAGTAGCGACCCAATGTGCCGGGCCAGTTCAGCCGCCTGCGCTCCTTTCCCGACCAGCGTTCCAACGTCCTGAATCATAGCCAGTGCATCGGCTACCGTCACTACATCGGTTACGTGAACCGGATAGTGGCGCTGTAATGCCTCAACTTCGGCGCGGGTATTTTCTTCTTTGTTGGCGATGATCAGATCGGGCTGGAGCGCGTGAATCTTGTCGAAATCGAGCGTTTTCGTGCCACCGACAATGGCTTTGCCTCGGTGTGTGTCAGCGGGATAAATGCAGAACTTTGTGATCCCGACAAGCGCCTGGTCAAGGCCGAGATCGACCAATAATTCAGTCTGCGAGGGTACCAGCGAAATGATACGTTGAGGAGGCATAACAAGCATTCGGTAGTCAAAAATACGGGTTTAGCGCCAGTTTAGCGCCTTTTAGCAAATACGCTGGTAAGAGCAGCGAATTTTGTGCAACTTTTACAACCTATTTTGGCTCCTTATCCCCATGAAAGCGCAGCTACTCACCCTACTGGCCATCGGATTGATGGTTTCCCTACAGACAACCGCTCAGCCGGCAGCCCCACCAACAGCGGGTAAGATCACTTACGAAGGTATGCGTCGGATTGATCCGTCGCAGATGCGAATGGTTGTCAACGGTCAGGAAGTCCGGCCCGGAAGCGCTGGCGCTCCCGATGCACCCGAAGGTATGCCTGACGTACTATCATTCACCCAGAAACTGGTCTTTGCCGGAACAATGGCAAAAGAAGAACGGGACCGTCCCCAGAACATGATGCGCCGGAGTAGAGACGGCGATGGGGCGGGTAGTTCGGGTAATGCCGGTGGACCGCCCAGAGCCATGCGCATGGGTGCTCCGTTCGAGCAGCAGACCTACCTGGATCTGGCCAACAAGACGCGGATTGATGTCATGACGGTGAAGCGTGATTCGACCAGCCAGACGACCTACCGCTCCGAAAAGCCGATGCCAACCGCAAGTGACTGGCAAACGAGCGAGAAAACAAAGAAAATAGCCGGTTACACCTGCCACAAAGCGACCGCTACGCGCCGGAAAGAAACGTATACCGTCTGGTACACGACCGACTTACCCTTTACCTATTCGCCCGTTGCCGATCTGACACCCCCGACGGGTGTTGTTCTTCAGATTGAATCGGACAGTGAATCGTTCAAAGCGACCGCTGTTTCTTCGGAAGCGGTAGCCGCCACTGCCGTGCAGCCGCCAACGGATGCAAAAGTCATCACGGCTGACGAAATGGAGCAGATTCGTCGGAAAACAATGGCCGATTTTCGCCAGAAAATGATGTCGTCTATGCCGGGCATGGGCCGGAATTGATAGAAAGCAGCGTGGACGAACTGGCCGCGCGACCTCACTACTTACTCTTCACTACATCCTAGCTATGAACCCATTCGTTAAGGTCCGGCCTTTACTGATCCTGCCTGTGATGCTGCTCCTGCTAAGCCTGATGACCAGTATTCGGACACAGGCACAATCGGGCACAATTACTGGGACCGTTGTCGATTCGGTATCGCGCAAGCCGTTGCTGGAAGCCTCTGTTTCATTATTGCTGGCCCGTGATTCATCAATGGTTACGTTTGGCATTACGGACGGAGATGGGCGGTTTGTCTTTAAAAATATTGTTGAAGGGCAATACCGCGTACTGGCAACGTATGTCGGTTACCGGGGTGCTGCCAAACGGATTTCTGTTACTAAAACAGATCCCACTGCTGATGTCGGCACGCTTGAACTACTGGCTCAGTCTCAAACACTAACGGAAGTATCGGTGCAGGGCGAGCGGGCACCGATGGCGGTGAAAGGCGATACGCTCGAATTCAATGCCGGGTCATTTAAAACGCAGCCGAACGCACAGGTCGAAGATTTGCTTAAGAAATTGCCGGGTATTCAGGTAGACCGCGATGGGGCCATTACGGCGCAGGGGCAGACGGTCAAAAAAGTCCTTGTCGATGGAAAGCCGTTCTTTGGGGACGACCCGAAAATGGCGACCCGGAACCTGCCCGCCGACATTATCGATAAAGTACAGGTGCTGGATCAACTCTCAGAGCAGTCTGCGTTTTCGGGTGTCGATGATGGCGATCGGTCCAAAACGATCAATATTACAACGAAGAAAGACAAGCGCAAAGGTACGTTCGGGCAACAGTCGATCGGGGTCGGTCCAAAACCCGGCGACGATCCGCGCTATGTAGCCAAAGCGACCCTGAACCGATTCAACAACGGGCAGCAGATGTCGATTCTGGGCATGGCCAATAACATTAACCAACAGGGGTTTTCGGCGCAGGATTTGGGACTCGGTAACAACTTCGGCGGTGCCGGTCAGGGGTCGGGTGGTAATCCGGGGGGCGGTAACCTCGTTCGTAGTGGTGGTGGGGGCGGCAACAGCGGCAACGGAAATGGACAGGTGGGAAATAACGCCATCACAAAGTCGTGGGCGGGCGGTCTAAACTATCGAAATAGCCTGGGCAAAAAGATCGATCTGGCGGGCAGTTACAACATCGCCAACACGAACACCCTGACAAATCAGACCAGCCGGCGGGAAAATATTATCCCCGGTTCGTCCGGCACAGCTGGCACGGCTACCCGCACGGATTCGACATTCGTCCGGAATCAGGTCAACGGATCGGAGAACAGCAACACCAACAACCGCGTTAACCTCCGTCTCGACTACCGGCTGGATTCGCTTACCACCATTCGCGTCATTCCCAATATCTCCTGGCTTTCGTCGAGCTACATGAATCAAAGCCAGTCGCAGACGTTTAATGGACAAGGCGCCACAACGAATACCAGCAACACAAATTACAATTCGGCGGGGAGCGGTGTCAACGGAAACAACTCGCTGCTGTTGTTTCGTAAGTTTCGCAAGATTGGCCGGACGTTCTCGATAAACTGGAACGTAGCCGTCAACGATCAGGATAATCTGGGTACGAACAAGTCGGTCACGCAATCGACTACTCCGCTGTCTACCTCCGTAGGATCGCCGGGCAGCCAGACGGCGGTGGGCGGTTTATATACGCAGACGATCAATCAGCAGAACAGCCAGCAAACGAACTCCCTGACCAACAGCATCAACGTGTCGTATACGGAACCGTTGTCGATGCGGCAAACGCTCGAGTTCCACTACAACCTGTCCAACAACCACAACGAGTCGAACCGGGCGGTTACCGATTTTAACGAAACAACCGGCCAATACGATCGACCCAATAATCAGCTGAGCAATAACTTTATCAACACGTACATGACCAACCGGGGCGGACTGACGTGGCAGACCAAGCGGCTAAAATATACCTATGCCTTGGGGGTCGACGGGCAGCAGGCCAGTTTACGTTCGGACAATCTTAGTCGGGAAACCAGCCTAAACAGAACCTTCACGAACCTGCTTCCCAACGCGCTGTTTACCTACAATTTCGCCAAGAATACGACACTGCGGTTCAATTACCGAACCCGTATAAACGCGCCATCGGTCAATCAGTTGCAGCCCGTAGCCAATAATACGAATCCGCTCAACGTCCAGTTGGGTAATGCCGATCTGCAACCCGAGTATAGCCATAACGTATCGTTCAATTTCAACCGGTTTGATCCGGCTACGTTCCGCAATATGTTCGTGTCGGTCAATGCCAGCCGGACGGATAATAAAATCGTAAACGCAACGACATTCGATCCATCGGGCGCACAAACGACCCGGCCTGTCAACACCAATGGGTATTACACCGTAACCGGCTTTCTGGTCCTTGGTCGGGCGCTGAAGTTCCAGGACCAGCGGGTCAATCTGAATTTAAACACCAACCTGACTTACAACCAGGGAACTAGCTTAGTAAATGGACGAGATAACCGTGCGCAGAACTGGCTTGTTGGGCAAGGACTGAGCCTAAATACGAACCTTGACGATAAGCTCGACCTGAATCTGGCGGGAACAGTTAGTTTGCAGTCCGCAAAATACTCGTTGCAGCCTCAGCAAAACACTACCTATCTGAATCAGACGGGCACGCTGGATCTGTATTATCAGCTGCCACTGCGCTTCACGTTCACGACCAACGTAACGTTCAATCATTACGGGGGTACGTCGGGGAGCTACAACCAGTCGTTCACGTTGTTGAACATGGCCCTGGCGCGTCAGTTGTTCAAACAGAAGCAGGGGGAGTTGCGGCTTCAGGTTTTCGACCTGCTCAACCAGAACCGAAGCATTGTCCGGAACGTGACCGATACGTACGTCGAAGAAGTGCAGAGCCGGGTACTGAACCGGTATTTTACGCTGAGCTTTGTGTATAATCTGCGCAATTTTGGCGCTGGCTTTACGCCCCCGTCCAATAACCGCTTTATGCGTCCGGGTGGTGGACGTAATGGCCAGCAGGGCGGAGGCTTCCGGCGTAATGGATAAGTAAGACAAGTTTTTTACTTCGTGTTCACCCTGTTCAGATAGACGATGGCTATCTGAACAGGGTGAATTTTTTTGGCGGTCCCTCCACGGTCATTGCACGGTGCTTTGGGCTACCGTAAATTAAAAATACCCTCCGTTTCCTCTTTTTTTGCTGGCTTATCGCGCTGGGAACCAGTAATGTATAAAAATTGGTATGTGAAATTTATGTTAAAAGTGTGGAAAATACTCCTCATTTATTTGGCAATAATTCCACAATACCTTACTTTTATACAACCTAACTTGGTTTTGACCTATTTCTATGATGAAAAAAGTGCTCCTGACAGCAATCGCTGCTGTCTCGTTTGGCATCGTTCAGGCCCAAACCGTACCGACCGTAACTCAAGATTTCGTAGCCACCGTAAATGATAATAAACCCGCTGTAACTCAAGAAGTACCCACCGTAACTACCACTCAAAAATCATTTTACGAACAGATTCCGCTCGTCGGCGATCTGATCGGATTTGCGAAAGAACACCTCGCTATTCGTTATCGCTCAGGGGGCACCAGCACACGCGGCTTCGACTGTTCGGGTTTTACCCGGTTCTGTTTTAATCAGTTTGGTATTTCACTTCCTCATTCAAGTGCCGCCCAGGGAAATGTAGGACAGGCCGTTGACAAATCTGAAGCTCAACCTGGTGACCTGATCCTCTTCAAAGGGCACAGTTCAAGCGCCAGCCGTATCGGGCACGTTGGCCTGATCACCGAAGTCGTTGGTGATCGCATCAAATTCATTCACTCGGCCTGGAACGGGGGCGTTCGTTACGATTACCTCCACGCTTCCTATTACCAAAATCGATTTGTGGGCGTTCGGCGGGTAGTCAATCTCCTCACATCGAACTAAGGTCTCGTACCGCTACTTCTCCAGTCGCAGTGTAGTGCCTGCTCCCTGCTGTGCCGCTAAAGCCAGCTCATCGGCGTGGCAGATGATCACCTTCGCCACACCATTACCTAACGCTTTGAAAGCATTGTCGAGCTTGGGAATCATCCCCTTATTGACGGTTCCGGCGGCTTTATGCTCGGCGTAGACGGTAGGCGTTAGTTCGCCGATAACGCTGTTGTCATCGGTTGGGTCAGCCAGCACGCCTTTTTTCTCGAAACAGTAGACCAGCGTAACTTCATTGTGCTTGACCATATCCACGGCAATCGCTGAGGCCATCGTGTCGGCATTGGTATTCAGCAGTTCTCCCGCTTCCGTGTATGTGATCGGCGCAAACACGGGTGTCAAATCCTGGTGCAGAAAAAATTGGATCTGTCCCGAATTTACTTCGTCAATGTCACCCACCAGCCCGTAATCAATATCCTTGACCGGCCGCTTTATGGCCAGCACCGTACCGCCATCTGCACCTGTCAGCCCAATGGCGTTGATATCGAGTGTTTGTAGCTGAGCCACAATCTGTTTGTTGACCAGACCGCCATAAACCATCGTCACCACATCGAGCATGGGCTTATCCGTGATGCGACGCCCCTCAACCATCGTTGTTTGGAGGCCTAATTTATCCGCGATCTGTGTCGCAATTTTCCCGCCACCGTGAACAAGTATTTTTGCGCCGGATAAAGAGGAAAAGGCCGTGAGAAAGCGATGCAGGGCGGCTGAATCGTCAATGACGTTGCCTCCTATTTTAACAACTGTAAGCGTGTTCATGAACCAGAGGACGTTGGCTAGTGAATGGCAGGCAACAGACTTCTTCATCAGTCGTCTACGGGCCACCAGCCAACGTTAATTTACAAGCTTTTTAAGATTTCTTTCAGTACCGCCTGCGCTGACCATTCCCGATTAGCCGCCTGCTCGACGACGAGCGAATGCGGACTGTCCAGTACTTCGTCAGACACTTTCAGGTTACGCCGGACGGGCAGGCAGTGCATAAACTTGCCATTATTTGTCAGTCGAATATCATCCATTGTTACTGCCCAGGACGGGTCCTGCGTAAGTACCTGTCCGTACTGCGTATACGACGACCAGTTTTTGCCGTAAATAAAATCGGCTCCCTCAAACGCTTCGCTCTGATTATAGATGACGCGGGCGTTACCGACAAACTCGGGGGCCAGTTCGTACCCTTGCGGATGCGTCACCACAAAGTCTACATCACCCGACTGGGCGCGGGCATTCATCCATTCGCAGAACGAGTTCGCTACCGCCTGTGGTAACGGTTTAAAATGGGGGAGCCAGGTCAGCACAACTTTTGGACGGGCCGGAATCAGACTTGAGTTCGCTTTGGCTTCTTCGATGGTAATGCAGTCGGCAAGTGATTGGAGCGGGTGGCGCGTCGCCGATTCCAGATTGACGATGGGCACCTTGGCATATTTCGCGAACTGGTGCATCACCTGCTCACGGTAATCTTTGTCGCGGTCTGTTAATTCCGCAAAAGCCCGGATGCCAATAATGTCGCAGTAGCGCCCGATCACGGCGGCTGCTTCGCGGACGTGCTCGGCTTTATCACCATTCATCAGCACGCCTTCTTCCATCTCCAATCCCCAGCTGTCCTGTCCAACGTTCATGACCATAACGTTCATGCCGAGGTTTTGAGCCGCTTTCTGGGTACTTAACCGGGTCCGCAAACTGGAATTAAAGAAGATAAGGCCAATGGTTTTGTTCTTACCCAGCTGCTGATCAGCGAATGGGTTGGCCTTGGCATCGCGGCCGGATTGTATCAGTGCGTCGAGGTCAGTGACGTCGGCGAGGGATAGGAAATTAGTCATTGATTTTTTACGCGGAGGAACAGTGAAAACAGCGATTAATGGCGGTCTTCAACTCGTTTTAAACCATTTTTTAGTAGAGCAGCGTTAAAATTGATAGAAGACCGAATCTGCAACTTGCTACATGCAGATTTGGTCGTAAGGTTTTGCCGGTCAGAACGGTACGGTGCCGTTATACTGCTATCTTCTCTGTTTTCAAGCACTTTTCCAGGGCTTCCAGGAACATGTCGGCTTCGTCGACGCCGATAGCCAGTGATGGTAACAGGCGGATGATCGTCTTGCCCGCTACACCCGTGAACTGCTTGTGTTCGAACAGCAGATTTTTGCGTAGTGACTCGACCGGAAAATCATACTCGATACCGATCATCAGACCACGACCGCGTAGGTCTTTGTAGCCGCCAATTTGACGAATGCCATTCATGAAGTAATCACCCATGCGAATGGCGTTTTCAATGAGGCCCTCATCTTTCATAATATCGAGCACAGCGATGGCGGCTGCGCAGGCCAGGTGGTTTCCGCCGAACGTAGTGCCGAGCAGACCATAGCTGGCTTTGAACTTAGGTGAGATCAGAATGCCGCCAATGGGAAAGCCGTTGCCCATGCCTTTTGCCATCGAGATGATGTCGGCTTGAATTCCGCTAAACTGGTGCGAGAAGAATTTGCCCGAGCGACCGTAGCCACACTGAACACCATCCAGAATCAGGATTGCGCCGGTTTCATCGCAGCGCTTACGGAGCGTTTGCAGGAACTCATCCGTGGCTACGTGGATGCCACCAACGCCCTGAATGCCTTCGATAATGACGGCGCAGGTTTCGGTTGTGATGGCTTCGTGAGCCGTTTCAGCATCATTATAGGGCAGAAACGTAACGTGCTTATTGTAGTTGACAGGAGCCACGATAGCCGGGTTATCCGTAGCGGCAACCGCACCGGCAGTCCGCCCGTGAAACCCTTTCTTGAAGGCGATCACCTGCGTTCGACCCGTATGAAACGACGCCAGTTTAAGCGCGTTTTCGTTCGCTTCGGCTCCCGAATTACACAGAAACAGCGAATAGTCTGGATGCTTAGAAAGACTCCCCAGTTTCTCGGCCAGTTCCTGTTGCTGGGGAATCCGGACGGAGTTTGAATAGAAAGAAATTTTATGAAGCTGATCGGTCAACGCGTTCACGTAACGTGGATGCGTATGACCCACTGAGATTACAGCATGACCGCCATAAAGATCGAGGTAGCGGGTGCCGGTTGCATCCCAAAGATAGCTGCCCTGCGCCCGAACGGGTTCGATGTCGTAGAGGGGGTAAACGTCAAAAAGTTCAGCCATTGCCAAACCGGATAACCGCTGCATCCGGTATTTACGATGATAATGAAAACCAGGTTCTTGAAAACCAGTGCAAGTTTACGGAGAATCGGGGGGAAAACGGCGTATAAACGCAAAAAGGAAGCGGTTAAGCCTCCTTCTTGATTCCCTGTCGATGGTAGTACTCCTGTCTAGAGTTTTCGAAGGAAGTCTACAAGTATTTTTTTGGATTCGTCGGGCTGTTCCACCATGCTCATGTGTCCTGCGTTGTCGATCGTTGCGATGCTAATCTGGCCGGAAAGGTCTGCCAACGGCTTCGTTTTTTCGAGCGGAATCAATTGGTCCTCTCTCCCCATCACCAGTAGTACCGGGAAGGTAGCATTCCGCAAGACGTAGGTTCGGTCCGGGCGACCGGCAATCGCTTCCATACCGGCAACGAGCGCTTCGGTCGGTAAATTGCGGAAACGGCCCACCAGCTTGTTGACCTGGTCAGCTGGATAATCGGGCGCAACCATTTTGGGGAGCTGCTTTTCGATAAACTGTACTCCGCCTTCCGTCTGCATCGTTTTTATGAGTTGTTGACGCTGTGCCTTTCTATCTTCATCGTCAGCGTAAGCCGTTGAGTGATACAGGACCAGACCGCGCACCATTTCCGGATATCGTCCGGCAAAGGCCAGCGCGATATAGCCGCCCATCGAATGGCCAATTAAAACGACCTCACTAATGGATACCGCCTGTAAGCGGGCCGCGAGCTCTTCGGCATAGGCTTCAATGGTCGTGTGCGACGTTAACCGAGACAGATCAGGATTTAAGACGGTTCCTTCTGCCGCCAGGTCGGCATAGATGCCGTCCCAGATCGATGCATCTACGCCGTGGCCGTGGATCAACAGGATTGACAGTGGTGTCTGCATGGGTTGCTTAAAATGGCTTTATGATTGTACGAGGTCCAGGATGATCAGTACCAGACCAACGACGAGGGCTATGCCGCCAAGTGCTGCACCGAAACCGTTACCAATGAGAAGCAATACTAAACCTGCCGCGGCAACGATGATCCCAATCGTAAACATGGACTTGGCCATTGTCTGGTCGGGAGCCAGCTTGTTCTTGATTCGCTTATCGATCCTCTTCACGGCCACCCGTTCCAGCAGGGTCATCTTCTTAGAGGCTACATTGGTGGTTGAGGCCGACGATGTTTTTGTGACGGCTGAGTTGAGTAAGGATTTGACCCGCTCAATTCGTTTCGTCAATTTGTTATTTGACGCTAGTTTGCTGTCGTTACGAACGTACGCTTCAATCTGATTTACGGTCTGTTTGGCCTGATCGACTTGTTCGGTCGGTGCGACTACGGATGTAGCAGCATCAGCAACGGGCAAGGATACTTCGGGGGATGGGGTGGGGGTGGTGACTGCGGCAACCGTTGCGGCTTCGGTTTTTGGCGCGTGGTAGTTTTCTACCGGTCCACGTTGAAAATAAGCAACAGGGCGACTGCAGGACGACAAAATGGTGGCTCCAATTAACGCTGCGTAGATGTGTTTGGTCATTATTTTCATAAAGCTTCCTTTGTTTAAAGAGTGATGTGTTGGTTCTCATTGTCAACAACCACTCATCCACTACTTTGTTAAGCAAAAAAAACTGAGTGAAAAAACTCCCGCTAAAAACGCGTAGATGGTCATTCACTGATAACGCAAAAAGTTGACGTTAGCCTATCAACTTGATAGAAACGTCAACTTTTTGCGTTACACGAGGAATCTATAAAAGACTACTCAAGGATGCCCAATAGGATCAGAACGATACCCACAACGAGCAGAACAAGACCGATTACACCGATAACACCACCGAAGATGAGGGACAGGATCAAACCGATGGCACCGATGATGATACCGTTTCTCGTGTTCCGGTTCAGCACTTTCGCTTCTTCCGGCGCTACGTGGTTTTTAATCTTCTTGTCCATTTTCTTCAGCATCGCCCGCTCCATCATCGTCATTTTCTTCGCTGTAGTGGCGTTCGTCGAAACGGCAGCTTTCTCACTCGCATTAGCCAGCAGCTCATTCACTCTAGCTATCCGCGTCGTCAGTTTTTTGTTCGATGCCAGCTTGCTATCATTGCGAACATACGCTTCAATTTGGCTCATCGCCTGTTTCGTCTGAACGATCTGTTCAGCCGCAGGAGCAGTTACGGGTGCCGCTTCCGACACGGGTGCTACGGCTACCTCTGCCGTGGCTACAGATGGCGTAGCGGCAACAGTTTCCGTTTTAGGTGATGTAAAATGTTCCCGCTGGCTTGGCTGAAAATAAGCTACCGGACGGCTGCAGGAAGAAAGGATCGATGCTCCGATCAGAGCTACGAAAAGATGTTTGGAAATTGTATTCATAGAGGGCACTTTTTTGAGTGGGACCATAAAATTATCAATCTCATCAACTGGAACGCTACCGGTTTGTTAGATGATCATTCTATATTTTTTCAAAAAAAACTAGAATTCGACTCAATGAGCCGAAAAGTGATAGAAAAATCCCGTTCAATCGATCGTGTGAGCGGTTGAACGGGATTTGACTTTCGGGTAGTTAACCTGATCCAGATGCTTATTATAGCAATCCGACCAGCAGGATTACGGCACCGCCAAGCAGTACGATAAGACCGACGGTTGCGCCGGTACCGGTCGTTAGCAACAGTAACAACAACCCGATGATCACCAGCACGGCACCTGTTGCCAGAATACCGGTATTAGCCATCGTTTTGTTTGGATTAGCGGGAGCCAGTTGGTTTTTGATTTTCTTGTTCATCTGCTTCAGCACCATCCGCTCCATCAGATTTGCTTTCTTGGGCGCAGTGGTCGCCGAAGGAGCCATTGTTGATTTTGCCGAGGCAGCTTCCAATAGTCCACGAACGCGATTCATCCGTTTCTGGACGTTTTTGTCCGCAGCCAGTTTGCTGTCGTTGCGCACCATAGCCTCCATCTGGTTCAATGCTTCATTAATCTGAGTCGCTGGTGCAACTGGAGCGGCAACGGGTGCGCTTTCTGTCGTGGTCATGGCGACCGCTGGCGATGAAGGTGCAAGTACCTCGGGAGTGGCTGCAACAGTAGGTGTTGCTGTAGTGGTTGCAAACTGTTCGCGCTGGGTTGGCTGGAAGTAAGCAACCGGACGATGGCAGGCGGTGAACAGTGTAGCCATTGTCAGAATGGCCAGCAGGTGTCGAGTATTGATTTTCATCGTAAAAATTTGATTAGTGTGTGTAACAAATAAATTGTCAGGGTTTAAACCGACTGCCTCTTCATTTGTTGAAAAACCATGTATAAAATCTGCTTAGCGGCAAAAAAAGCCCTGACTTCGTTATGAAATCAGGGCTTTTGACCGAAGATACGTTTGTTTGTCAGGCTACTGACCGCATCTGGTAGGTACTGGATTTTCCGAATTTTTCCCGGGCATATTCCAGGCTTATCGTTAGCTCTTTAACGTTCGTTTGGGAAGGCATTTCAAACATAGCATCGGTTATAATCGATTCACAGATCGACCGTAATCCTCGTGCGCCAAGCCCGTATTGCAGCGCCTGATCAACAATGTAGTTCAATGCGCCGGTGTCCCAATGCAACGTAATGCCTTCCATCTGAAACAGCTTGTTATACTGCTTGGTAATGGCATTTTTTGGTTCGGTCAGAATGAGAAGCAAAGCGTCACGATCGAGGGGTTCGAGGTGCGTCAGGACCGGGAGCCGACCGATGAGTTCAGGAATCAACCCAAACGATTTCAGGTCGAGGGCGGATATATAGCGCATAAGATGCCCTTTCTCGAAGGTGTCGTTCAGGCGACGGTCGCCCGAAAAACCAATCGGTCGGGTATTGATGCGTTTCGTGATGTGTCGTTCGATACCGTCGAACGCGCCCCCGCAGATGAACAGAATATTTTCGGTATTGAGCGCGATGAGCCGCTGATCGGGGTGCTTTCGTCCACCCTGCGGTGGCACATTGACGACCGATCCTTCCAGCAATTTCAACAGCGCCTGCTGAACCCCTTCTCCGCTGACATCGCGTGTGATGCTCGGATTGTCGGATTTGCGGGCAATTTTGTCGATCTCGTCGATATAAACGATACCGCGCTCGGCGGCCTCGACATTGTATTCAGCCGCCTGTAACAAACGGGTTAGAATGGTTTCGACATCCTCCCCGACATAACCTGCTTCGGTAATGACAGTTGCATCGGCAATGCAGAATGGAACTTCAAGAATTTTGGCGATCGAGCGGGCCAGGTAGGTTTTGCCCGTACCAGTTTCGCCCACCATGATGATATTCGATTTTTCGATCGTTACATCATCGTTGGTTTTCGGCTGCATCAGCCGTTTATAGTGATTGTAAACCGCAACCGTTATTGATTTTTTAGCGTCATCCTGACCAATCACGTACTGGTCGAGGTGGCGTTTCATCTCCATCGGTTTGATGAGATTGATCGATACCTCAGTCGGTTCGCTCCGTTTAGGGCGCATTTCTTCCAGAACAACCTGATGACCCTGCTCGATGCAGTAGTTGCAGATGTGCGCATCGATGCCCGACAGCAACAGGAGCACTTCATTTTTGCGCCGTCCGCAGAACGAGCAACTGGTTTGTGGCATGTGCGTTTGCAGTGTGTATTGTAGTTACAGTGATTGCCCGTATAAACAGGCAATTGATTGATTGTACGTCAGTTCATTCAACGCTGTGACGTTGGTAAGCCAAGTTAAGCAACAAATGATGATTCAGGCTAAGTTGCGTAGCTGGCAATCAACAAAATTACCATTCGGCACTGAGACGGCCAAATCGTAGGTTGATGGGAGGCAACGATTTTTGATATAACGTTACTTTGTTTCTGGTTAAGAGGCTGTTCGCAGAACGGTGCTTCGTATGCCGTATCTCGAAGATACGGCATACGAAGCACCGTTCTGCGAGCAAACCCAGTCAACTACATGGCTTTATCAAAGCAATCATACCGTGTTTGGGGGCGACTAATAAGTACGATGCCATAAAAAAACGAGCGCAGACTGCCCGGAAGCGATCTGCGCTCGTTTGAACGCGTGGTATGAGACAGACTAGCTGCTGCGTTTTCGAAAAAAGCTTATTTTTCGCGACGTAGTACTTCGTCGATCAGGCCGTATTCTTTCGCTTCTTCGGCACGCATCCATTTGTCACGATCCGAATCTTTTTCGATCTCTTCAACAGTTTTACCTGAATGCAGCGCCAGAATTTCGTATAACTCTTCGCGGAGTTTAACGATCTCGCGGGCTGTGATCTCGATATCGACCGATTGCCCTTGCGCACCACCCGAAGGCTGGTGAATCATAACACGGGCGTGGGGGAGGGCCGACCGTTTACCGGCAGCACCGCCAGCCAGCAGGACCGCACCCATCGAAGCCGCCAGACTCGTGCAGACAGTTGCTACGTCGGGCCGCACGTACTGCATGGTGTCATAAATACCCAGACCAGCGTATACTGAACCGCCGGGGCTGTTCAGGTACATCAGGATATCTTTCTTTGGATCGGCTGACTCCAGAAACAGCAACTGCGCCACAATGATATTGGCAATGTTGTCGTCTACGGGCAGACCCATGAAAATAATACGGTCAGCCATGAGCCGCGAAAATACGTCTACTTCACGGAAGTTCATCGGACGCTCTTCAATAACCGAGCGGGTCATGTTTTCGACGGTGTGGTTCACATAACCATCTACGGTCAGGCCATTGAGGCCCATGTGGTGTACCGCAAACTTGCGGAATTCTTTTTCGTGATTCATAATTAGGTTTACTCCTTTGGTTTGAGAACGAATAATGGGTGATTCGGGTTCGAGATTTTTTAATTGCTGGCAGGCGTTGGCTAGTAGACACGGGATAGTCAAATCTGTTCTATCGCCTGCTTACTGTATCTTAGCCAAGGCCCAATATCCGGCTTATCCGAATTCTTTCATTGCAAAATTGCGTTATCCTACCGAAAATTAGTGTCAGTTTAGGTTCAGAATTTATCGTAGTTACTTGATATGAAGACTTCCATCGAAGAAAAAATACGCCTGCACCGTCTTCAGCGCGGTTTATCGCAGGAAAATATGGCTGATTTGCTCAATTTATCGACTACGGCTTATGGGGATATTGAGCGCGGCAAAACCGACCTGACACTATCGAGACTGAACCAGATTGCTACTGTTCTTGCCTTGTCACCCCTGGCGTTATTGAGTGAAGAGGCCATTCAGGCCCAGGTCGTCGAACAAAAAAGTAGCCAGGACACATCGCACGAACTGGAAACATTACGACTGGTCGTAGAAAAACAGCAGGTCGAGCTGGACAAGCTTCGCCTGGAAACAGATTACTGGAAACGGAAATACGACGATCGAATCGCGCTCGAACTGGCCCGGACGCTCGGTATCCAGCAGACGCGCGAGCGAATCGGGTTTTGAGCAGCAAGTAGCTATAAAAATAAGGGGGTTAGGTCATTTGTCGTAGGCAAGCTAACAAATGACCTAACCCCTTTACGCTATACTGATCAGCTTCACCTATTCCGATAGCGAAGCAAACTTATTCTGGTAGAAGGCGTAAAAAATCAGGGGGAAGATAAACAGCGTCAGCAATGTGGCGGTGATCAGCCCGCCGATCACGACAATGGCCAGTGGTTTCGCCGTTTCGGAACCGATACCGTGCGAAATGGCCGCCGGAATCAGGCCAATACCAGCCATCATGGCCGTCATCACCACGGGTCGAATGCGTGATACGACACCCAGCCGAATCGAATCATTGAGCGACATTCGGTTGTGCAGATTTTTCTTGAAAACCGAGATCAGGATAACCCCATTCTGGATACAGATACCGAACAAAGCGATAAAACCGATGCCCGCCGAGATGCTGAAATTGACGTGCGTAATGAGCAAAGCGGCAATACCTCCGATGATCGCAAAGGGCACATTGAACAACACCAGACCCGCATCTTTCACATTTCCGAATAAGACGAACAGAATAAAGAAAATGGCGATCAGACTGATGGGCACAACCTGTTCCAGCCGGAGCGTTGCCCGTTGCTGGTTCTCGAAATCACCCGCCCATTTGACCGTGTACCCCGCTGGTAACTTCACATTGGCCGTTACTTTTTGCTGCGCTTCCGCTACCGCACCGCCCATATCGCGTCCCCGCACCGAAAACTTCACGGCGCCATACCGCTGACTGGCTTCCCGGAAAATCAGTACCGGCCCGGTCTGCGTATAGACATGCGCGATCTCCTTGATCGGAATCATCGAGCCACTTTCCGTTGGCACCATCAATTGGCTGATCTGCTGCTCATTGGAACGAAATGGGCGGTCGTAACGAATGCGCAGATCAAACTTGCGCTCTCCTTCGTAGATCTGGGTGGCCGCCTTACCGCCAATCGCCATTTCGATGACTGCTTCGGCGTCGGACTTGTTAACGCCATAAGCGGCCAGTTTTTGTTCATCGAGCTCGATCCGCATTTCGGGCTGACCCGTGGTGCGGATCAAACCGAGGTCATCGATGCCCTGAACGGTGGCCAGCTGCTTTTCGATTTCGCCCCCTTTTTCTTCGAGTACGTTTTGATCAGGACCGTAAATTTTAACGGCAATCGACCCTTTCACACCCGATACGGCTTCTTCGACGTTGTCCATGATAGGCTGCGAGAAGTTGAAGTTTACGCCGGGGAAAACGCTGAGCCGTTCCTGCATTTTATCGATCAGTTCTTCTTTGGTCAGCCCGCTTTTCCACTCGTCCTGCGGGTAGATATCCACTAGAAACTCAATGTTATAGAAGCCGGTGGGGTCCGTGCCATCGTTCGGGCGGCCCGTCTGCGAAATGACGCCTTTTACTTCCGGATAATCTTCGAGAATGTGGCGCATCTGAACCGTTTGCTTAACCGATTCCGGAAGCGAAATACTCATCGGCATCGTTGCCCGAACGTAGATCGATCCTTCGTTCAGTTCGGGTAAAAACTCCGTGCCTAGCAGGGTGAAGCCAGACAGGCCAACGGCCACAATGATGGTCGTTACGAGCAAGCTCATCTTCTTGTGTGCGAAGGTGAAGCCAAACGCTTTTGTTGAGTACTTGGTGACGACGTTTACGAAGGGATTGTGTTTTTCGCGGACGTTTTTATTGAGCAACATACTCGCCAGCACCGGAACCAGCGTGAGCGTGAAGATCAGCGCACCCAACAGCGCGAACCCGAGTGTCCAGGCCAAGGGCGAGAACATTTTGCCTTCGACTTTCTGGAACGAGAAAATAGGAACCAGACAGGTGATAATGATCAGCTTGGAAAAGAAGATAGCTTTCCCCATTTCCGTGCCTGTTTTGCGCAAAACCCCCAGCTTGGCCAGTTTATTGAACCTAGACATCCCCTGGGCGTGAGCCAGTTCATCGAGCGTTACGAAAATTCCCTCGACCATAACGACCGCTCCGTCAACGATGATACCGAAATCGATGGCACCCATCGACAGCAGGTTGGCCGACATTCCCTTTAAGCGCAGACAGATGAACGCGAACAGCAAGGCCAGTGGAATAACGATCGATACCGTTACGGTCGTCCGCCAGTCGGCCATGAACAGGAATACGATAACCGTTACGAAGACAATGCCTTCGATCAGGTTGTGCGTGACGGTGTGCGTGGAAAAATTGATGAGCGTTTCGCGGTTGTAGAACGTGTTAATCTGTACATCGGACGGCAGAATATTGGTGTTCAGCTCGTTAATTTTGGCTTTTACCCGTTCGATAACTTCGCTCGGGTTCTCCCCCTTGCGCATCACGATGATACACTCAACGGCATCGTCTTCCTTATCGCGTCCCGCCTGTCCGAGCCGGGGGAGGGCTGATTCGGATACCTGCGCCACGTTGCGGACCATGATCGGGGTTCCGTTGGCGTTTTTAATGATGATGTTCTGAATGTCCTGCTGGTTTTTGAGCAGGCCAATACCCCGGACAACGTAAGCTTCCGAATTTTTCTCGATCACATCGCCCCCCACATTGACGTTGGAGTTCGCTACCGCCTGATACAATTGCAGGGGTGTGATGTTGTAGTCGGTCAGTCGGCGCGGGTCGACCGAGATTTCGTACGTTTTTACTTCGCCCCCGAAGCTGACCACATCGGCCACCCCCGGTACACTCTTCAACTGACGGTCGATGACCCAGTCCTGAATGGTTTTGAGTTCGCGGGCGGTGCGTGTCGGCGATTGCAGCGTATAGCGAAAAATCTCACCGGTTGGTCCGTACGGGGGCTGAACATCGGGCTTAATACCTTCCGGCAATTCAACACCATTCAGCAGGTTGTTAACCTGCTGACGGGCAAACGTATCGTCAATGCCATCTTCAAAGAGCACTTTAACCACCGACAAACCAAAGAGTGATGTTGACCGGATATCGGTACGCTTCTGAACCGAATTCAGACCAATTTCAATGGGAATCGTAACGAACTTCTCGACCTCTTCGGCTGACCGGCCCGGCCACTGCGTTATGAGCGTAATCTGAGTATTTGTTACATCCGGAAAGGCTTCGATCGGCGTATTCTGGTAGCTGATAACCCCGGCTACAACAGCTAGTGCCGTCAGAAAAAAGATGAAAAACTTGTTCTTCAGGGAGAACGTGATAATGCCCTTGATGAATTTATTCATGAATTGGCGGAGTACTAGTTGCCTTGTACAAAGGTGCCGGCAGCAGCTTAAATTGGTCTTAAGTCGCGGTTAAAAGAGCGTTAAATCGATAATCGGCGAACACGGCAACCGTAACGAATCGGTGAACAGCTTTCCCTGCTGCGTAAGTGACCTACCGGTGAGTAGTATAACGCTGACAAACAAAAAAATAAAACAAGACTTTACTATAGTATGAAGCAGAACGATGAGATAGTAAGCAATCTGGCTATAATTACTCACCTGACTGGAGCGAGTAATTACACGTGGGTTCACTTTAAGGATAAACCCCGACTACTGGTATCGAAATCGCTGACCTACTTTGAGGATTTACTGCCCTCATGCGTTCGAATCCACAAGACCGCTTTAGTAAACCCAGCGTATATCGAACAGATCAAACCGCCACTGCGGGCCAAAACGCCCGGATCCGTCACCATGTTGGGTGGTGATTCGTTACCTATCAGCCGCCGGCGTTGGCAGGAAGTAGCGGAACTGTTGCAGGCATCGGAACCGTTCGGCGAGCCAGTAACCAAGCTGAAAAACAGGTCTGTTGCGGCTTTGGAAGGTCAGGCCGAAACGGTAACTGACTGGCCGAATCGAGTTGTTGATTCATCGGAGCGTTTTGTCTATGCCTTCATGCAGGACGAACGAAAGTGCCGGATGCTTGAAGAAATAGTAGACGAAAACTGGCCGCATTATACGATCCGCTTTTTTGATAATAGCTCGTCGCTCACGAGCCAGCTGACCCAGGTTGGAACGAATGATCTGCCTACGCTGGTGTTTCTGGAGGTGCGTAACGTGGGCTGGCCTTTACTGAGCACTCTGGAATTTATGAAGAACGACAATCGGTTTCGGCACATTCCCGCCCTTGTCTTTATCCGCGATCAGTCTGGCAACGATGTCGAAGTGTGCTATGCTGCCGGGGCAAACTCTGTTGTTTGTCAGTCTGGTTCAACCGTGTTCGCCGAAGCCGCTGAGCAAATATGTGCGTATTGGCTGACGTTTGCTGCGCTGCCCGTTAATTGACGGGAATCGCTTCGAGGCATTTGTATGCTAAAAAATGATCCGGTCGTTGGGTAGCGTTACCGTCTCCCACCAATAGATACGGAGCGTGTCGATGTATCGCTTCCACTCATCGACATCCGACGGCTTGGTGATGTACGAAGTGCTGCCGTAAAAATAAGACTCACTGATGTCTTCCCGATCGCTGGAATGACTTAACACGACAACAGGTAGCTGCTTGCAAGCCGACGAGCTTTGCTTAAGCGCCTTCAACAGTCCCCAGCCGTCTTCGCGCTCGGGCAGATACAGGTCCAGCAAGATCAGTTTGGGTAGACCACGACCTTGTAAAAAGCAATTGTCGAGGTAAGACGTAGCCTCTTCTGCACTGGCTACCCGGACTGCTTTTACGGTTGAGAATGATTGTTTCAGTGCAATCTGAATGAGCTGCCATTGGTCATCATTGTCCTCAACAATCAATAGACTGGCATGTCTGGCATGCTGACTGCTGGCTGAGGTATTATAGCGATTTACGCTCATTCGTATCGTTGAGTGGGGCGGCTGGCGATAAACACAGCAATATAAACAGGAGAATCAATAAAAAATAATTAAGTGTTTCGGTTGGTGCTATCGATAAAATCTCAGCCAGTATATTGCAGTTGATAAAGTTGACTATAATAACTGATCTGACTCGCTAATACCGGCTTCCGTATGGACAATGAGCATACACCAGTAACCCCGTTACAACCTGATTTCGCCACCTATCTATTTGCCCGACGGGAGGCTTTGCTAAACAGCTGGCGCACAATATGCGAGCAGGATACCACACTACAGAGCGTTTCGGGTCTTTCTCGTGAAGAGTTTAATGACATGGTTCCGACCATTTTGAATATACTGGGTCAGCGGTTGAACGGAGATCCGGTTGTGCTGAACCCCATTCAGGTGGCCAATGAACACGGATTACATCGGTGGCATAAAGGCTATACCTTACGGGAATTACTACGGGAAATTGGGCACCTGTTTCGCGGAATAACCGACGAACTGCGAACCTACGCAACCCTTTATTCAGCCACCAGTATCGAGACAATGGCGGAAGCTTACCGTATGGTTATGTGGCTAAATGAAGATACCGTAGAAGGCAGTGCCGCCCGTTATGATGAACTGGAACGGACTGCTGCGGCCAGTCGCGCCGATACCCTTCAGATGGCTCTCAACCAACTGAACGAGCTTTCGCACCAGCGTTCGGATCTGCTACGCACCTCCAGTCATGATCTGCGCAGTAGTGTGGGTATCGCGCAGGGTGCTGCCTCCATGCTTGATATGGAAACGAACAGTCCTGAAGAGCGCGGTCAGTTGATGGAAATGCTCAGCCGAAACCTGGCCAACCTGGAAACGATGCTTCAAAATCTTATGAATCTGGCGAGGCTGGAAGCGGGGCAGGAGGTTCCGGAAATCAGCACGTTTGATGTGGCAAAACTACTACGCGAGCTGGTTCAAAGCACGCAGCCCCTGGCCGCGCACCGGGGATTGCCGCTTTTGAGCAACGGTCCGGAAGCGCTTATTGTGGAGAGTGATCCGAACAAGGTCCGGCGTATTGTGCAGAATCTGCTGATAAACGCGCTGACCTACACACCAGCGGGTATCGTCTCTGTTTCCTGGGTAGGAGAGGGCGAACACCGCTGGTCAATTGCTATTCAGGATACGGGCCCCGGATTGCCGGACAACGCATCAACGTCGATGATTGGTACATTAAAACCTACTCAGGATAGTGCATCTGTATTCGAGAGTCGCGAAGCTCCCAACGAACCCGTTAGTGATTCGCCGGGTCCACCACGTCAGGCAAATACAATCAAATCGACAGGCGAAGGGGTAGGTTTACACATCGTGAAGCGGTTGTGTGAATTGCTGGAAGCAAATCTTGATATCGAAACTAGCCCCGATAAGGGTACGCTGGTTCGGGTTCGTTTCTCCATGATATACAGAAAGTAGCCAGTGGAGCAAACGGGGGTCCAGAAAAGGCTGTCGTTGCTGAACTCTGTAGGATTGCGGTTCCAGACTATAGCTGCGCTCAGTCACTAATCAAGGCACCATGCGTTTGGCTCATAATACCCCGAAGCGCAGGAGTGAACATACGCAGGGTTCGCAGGGCGGTCTCCGTTACCCAGGCATTGCCAAAAAGCTGCTGAACCGTTCGCCCTATCCACAGTCGACGGGCGAATTGTTCCGACCACGCGCGCTGGTAACGCTGTTCCAGTTCAGAGCGGGTGAGTTGGCCTTGCAGAAACGAACTGGCCAGGTTGCTGGCCAGCTTGGCACCGCGAATCGCCATTGCCATACCATTGCCGCACAGGGGCGTAATGAGTCCTGCCGAATCGCCCGTCATCAGTATATGGTTGTCGATCACCTGCTTCGGCGCAAACGAGATATCATTGATCACTTCGGGTCTTTCGTACAGAAAATCGGCGTTCTCGAAAACAGTTTTCAGGTGCGGATTTCGATACAGAATCCCATTTTCCATAGCTGGAATCGTACCGAACTGCCGCAAGTTTGATCGGGTCGTGAGGTAGCACAGACAGTATTTATCATCCTCGATGGCCGACATGCCGCAGTAACCATGACTAAAGTTATGAAGCGCGATCAGGTCCGTCGGGAAGTCACACCGGATGTGGTATTTGACACCAATGTACGGAGAGGGTTGTCGCATGAAAGCCCGATCGAGGGTCTTGTCGAGCTTCGACCGTTTGCCGAATGCACCCAGCACCAAACGGCTGGTCAGTGTCTGGCTCGTTATGCCGGTCCGATCACTGACCGAGATCTCGAACTGGTTGTCATTGAACGAGACCGTCTCAACCTGGCTAGCCAGCAGAAACGCTACACCAGCTAGTTTAGCCAGCTGGTATAACTCGTAATCAAGGGTATAGCGACTGATGCCAAAGCCACCCATATCCAATGGCGCGTACAACGACTGACCTGACGGTGCCGATACCTGAAACCGATTGATGGCCGCTGCGCCAAGTGCCGACAAATCGACGCCCAGCGACTGAACATACGGTTTTACCTCGTTCGAAACGTACTCACCACAGACCTTATGAAAGGGATAGGTCTTCCGTTCGACGAGCGTAACAGAATGGCCGGCTCTCGCCAGTTCGAGTGCACTAACTAGGCCCGCCAGTCCCCCACCAATAATGACAACGTCTGTTTTGATCATTCCGATTGTCGAAAGCACGACTGGTCCGGGGCTGTAGTTCCTGGTTCAGGGTGTTTTGTTTAAATTATCTCTATGATTTAGTAGACAATAATCACGACTGTTTGGTTTTACAAAAACCGTTTTACATTTGCTCCATGTCTATTGTGTCCAACGATCTGAAAGCCGATTGGCAGCTCAACCATCTGCTTTACACGGAAGCCTATCAATCTGGGCGTTCGTCGTTCATTCATAACCTGTTACCGCAGCTGGCGCTCCAGTTTTCGGTCTACCAGACGCTGGAAATCCTGCACAAGCGCTTAGGGAACGACGTACTTCGTCGGGCATTGGACCCGCTTGACACCATTCCGAGTCCGGTGAAAGGGCAGCCGGATGGCGAGTGGATCAAACAGAGTAACATGGTTGGGATCAATGTGCGCACGATCGGCTCTTTCTGGCAGGTTGTCAACTATGCCCTCACCCTTCCGGCCAGCCACGACAGTATCCATTTGCTTCCCATTTGGGAGCCGGGTATTGTCGGTAGTCTCTACGGCATGGTAAGCTGGCAGATCAATCCGGAATTCTTCGATGTTGAGCTGGCGCGGTATGTACCGGCACTGGACACCGTCGAAAAGCAGTTGAAAGTAGTGATGAATCTGCTTCATGCCATGGGTCGTACCGTGGGTATGGATGTAATTCCGCACACCGACCGTTTTTCGGAGATGGTGCTGGCCTGCCCGTCGCTGTTTGAGTGGGTGCAGCGCGATGGCGACAAAATTGCCGATCAGTCCAGTCTGGTGTATAAATACGTAGAGGAAGCCATCTGGCAGTACCTGAAATACGTTGGTGCGGCTGACGGATCGCCGATAACGTTCGCGAAAGATGTTTTTTTCTCAACCGATCTGGCTATTCTCACCGACGATCAGCGGTTACGTATTCTGTTTGGGCTACCGAACGACTACGGCGGGCGGTTGCAGCGCCGAATCAATCTGATCCGGCACCTGACGGCCCAGGGCCTTGAAACGCTGCCCATGACTATGGCCCCGCCTTATCGCGGCATCCACATCGACCCCACTGATTTTGTGGTGGACGACTACGATCAGACCTGGTATCAATACGCATTCGATGAGCCGCAGCCAATGTCGAGGGTATTTGGTCCGCTGGCCCGCTACAGTTTCTACGAGTCGAAGGACAATAACCAGAACTGGGAGCTTGATTTTGACCGGCCCAATTACCCGGCCTGGGCGTATATCAGTCAGAAAGTGTACGACTGCCAGCAAACGTACAACTTCGATTTTATGCGGGGTGATATGGCCCATGTACAGATGCGGCCAACCGGTGTGCCGGAGATGGTCGGCCATTATTACGATCCGCTGCGGGCTATAAAACGGTACATCCGGGGCAACGGAATACCTCACTTCGCCTTCTTCGCCGAAACGTTTCTGGCCCCGCCCGATGTCATGGGGTACGGCGATGAACTGGACCATCTGGAAGCCATCGAAGCCGAATCGACACTGGGCGATTTACAGTCGCTGGTGGTGGGGTCGCCTGAGTTTAAACGGCAGTTTGCTGCCTATGCCGACTACCTGAACACCCGTCGGTTCTCGCCTAACTTTACCGTTATGACGGCGGATAAGGATGACCCACGCTTCGATTTGTTTTATCGGACGGGTAATCTGTTTCGCTATTTCACCGCGTTGTTTCTGACCGACATGCCGAGCTACATTGGCCTGGGGTTCGAGTTACGCAATCGGCACGAAGAGCGCGGTGCGAACGAAGAGTACTCAAAACTTTACGTGTTCCAGATTGGCGATGACCGCCAGACCGACAAAGTAACGCACGGGCCATATCAATGGGGGCAAAACACCGACCAGTTTAGACGTATTCTCCGCATCAGGACTTTTGCGGAACAGATCTGGCCGGTCATTGCTGAGAAAGAGACCCGGTGGCTTATTGCGCCCGACGAACGGAACGACAACGACTTCATTGCCTGGACGCACGCAGAACCGACTGGTTATCTGTTTGCTGCATCTTATTCCGGCGTACTACCTGATTCGATCCCCGGACTGGAGCTACCCGCATCGGCTGAACTAGTTTTTGACGAAAGCGGTTGCCGAGTCTGGCGCACCGTTGAACCACTGGAGGAGTAATGGTTCGGTATCTTGCCGAACAAGTAATGAATCTATTTTCTGTCCTAAGAATCTCGCGACTCGGCAACGGAGTGCGTCATTGACTTACAAAAAGGTAGTTCGGTAGCAAGTTGAGCCTTACTTTTATGCTATGAATCGTAACATACTCGACGGCCTTAATTTTGCGTCTAAACTGACCCCAAAGCGTGTGGCTATGACTGCCTACTGATCCGAAAATGGCACGCGATTTATTTCATCAACTCGTTCGAGAAGCGCTAGAAGCAGACTCTTGGACGATTACCCACGATCCGTTCGTACTAAAGTCAGGTAGTTTGCGAATGGAGATCGATCTAGCCGCTGAGCAAGTATTCGCGGCTGAACGGGGTACAGAACGGATTGTTATTGAACCGGGGCGCCGGAGCGATTAAAAGCTTCATTGGTAAATCAAAGCTGAATGATTTCTATGAGGCAAAAGGGCAGTACGACGTGTATCGGAGAGGGTTGAAAAGAGAAGGTATTCAACAAAAACTGTACCTGACAGTTGACGTTGATGTATTTGAGTCATTTTTTCAAAAAGCATTGATAGCTGAAACGCTGGAAGAGGAGATGGTATCGTTAATCGTTTATGATATACCAACTAAACGGATAGTACAATGGATAACCCGATAGCTGCGTACCGCAATATTGTCATTGAGTTGTTAGAATCATATGCTAGGATTCCGTCCGTAAGCGCGGATAGTAATGAACTTGAAGAACAGCTTATTTTGGATACCCAGCGAGATCATTATCAGATACTGGCGATCGGTTGGGAAAATGGTCGGCGCGTCTATTATCCTGTTTTCCATGTTGATATTCGAGACAATAAAATCTGGGTGCAGGAAGACGCTACCGATTTTGATCTGGTTGGTGAGTTAGAACGACGTGGGGTGGCCAAGAGTGACATTGTATTAGCGTTTCAGTCACCTTACAAGCGGCCATATTCGGGCTATGCTGTTGCCTGAAAAACCAAAATTTCATGAATCGTAACGTACTCGACGGCCTTAATTTTGCATCTAAACTGACCCCAAAGCGTGTGGCTAATGCGCTTAAGGTGTTATACAGTTATTATGATTCACGGCAACGTGGCAAGGCCATTCAGCGGGGGTTGCCCATGTCAGTGTCGTTCGAGCCAACCACATCCTGCAATCTGCGCTGTCCCGAATGTCCCAGTGGGTTACGATCGTTTACGCGCCCGACCGGCATGCTTGGCGAAGAACTTTACAAGCGCACCATCGACGAACTTCACGAAACGCTGCTCTATCTGATCTTTTATTTTCAGGGTGAACCCTATCTGCATCCGCAGTTCCTCGACCTTGTGCGTTATGCTACGGATCGTAATATCTATACCGCCACCAGTACGAACGCTCACTACCTGACCGATGCCAACGCGCGCAAAACAGTGGAGTCAGGACTGGATCGACTCATTATTTCCATTGATGGCACGACGCAGGAAGTATACCAGCAGTATCGGGTAGGGGGGAAGCTCGAAAAGGTACTCGAAGGCACGAAGAATATCATTCGCTGGAAAAAGGAATTGAAATCAAGGACGCCCCATGTTGTGTTTCAGTTTCTGGTTGTCAAACCCAACCAGCATCAGATTGCCGAAGTGAAAAAATTGGCTCGTGAGTTGGGCGTGGATGAAGTCGGGCTGAAAACGGCTCAGATTTATGAGTATGAACATGGCTCAGACCTGATTCCGACGCTGGACCAATACAGCCGCTACGCTGCCCAATCGGACGGGACCTACGCTATCAAAAATGGTTTTGGCGACCATTGCTGGAAAATGTGGCACTCCTGCGTAATCACCTGGGACGGTCTGGTCGTGCCGTGCTGCTTCGACAAAGACGCTCACCATCGGCTTGGCGACCTCCAGCAGCAGTCCTTCACCGATCTTTGGCATGGATCGGCTTATCAGGAATTTCGTCAGACATTACTCCGTTCGCGTTCCGAAATCGAGATGTGCCGCAACTGCACCGAGGGGACAAAGGTGTGGGCCTGAGTCAATTGGTGACTGAGTGAAAGAGTGATTAATGATCAATTGAGGTAGCTTTTCTTTGCTCAATTACTCATTCGCTTGATCACCAATTGATTTTTGTGGAACATTCCGTGGAACAGTGCTTGGATTCGTGGAAACTATCCGGCATATTTGGGACTGCAACGCACAGACCCATGGGTAAAGTCATTGCTATCGCCAACCAAAAAGGTGGCGTCGGTAAAACTACGACAACAATCAATTTGGCCGCCAGCTTGGCCGCCCTCGAATTTCAAACGCTTATTGTGGATGCAGATCCGCAGGCAAACTCAACCTCCGGGCTGGGGTACAATCCAAAAGAAATCGAGAACAGCATTTACGAGTGCATGGTCGAAGGAGTTCGTCCGCAGGATGCTATTATTCAGACGGATTTCCCGAACCTGAACTTACTTCCTTCGCACATTGACCTCGTTGGTGCTGAGATCGAGATGATTAACCTCCAGAACCGGGAGGATAAGATGAAAAACGCACTCGACAGCATCCGCGACGATTACGATTTCATCATTATCGACTGCTCGCCATCGCTGGGATTGATCACCATTAACAGTCTGACTGCTGCCGATTCCGTTATTATTCCGGTTCAATGCGAGTATTTTGCGCTCGAAGGATTGGGTAAACTGCTGAATACGATCAAGATCATTCAGTCGCGGTTGAACACGCAACTGGCCATCGAAGGCATTCTGCTGACCATGTATGATCTGCGCGTTCGACTCTCGAATCAGGTAGTGGGTGAGGTAACGAGCCATTTCCAGCAGATGGTGTTCAGCACGATCATTCCGCGAAACATTCGGTTGAGTGAATCGCCCAGTTTTGGTGTTCCGGCCCTGGCGCAGGATGCTGACAGCAAAGGAGCCGTCAGTTATCTGAATCTGGCCCGCGAAATTCTGGCTAAGAATGGCCTGATGCCGCATGAAGTGTAAGGCGGGTAAGAACCCGCTGGTAGTGCAGAGAAAATGCGGGTTTCTACCCGCGCTACAGGTATGGACAACACCAAAGCACCGAATAAGAAGATGATAGGATTGGGCCGAGGCTTGGGTGCCCTGTTGCACGACAGTGAAGCAGTCAACCGGCAGTCGAAACCGTCGCCGTTTGAGTCCATCAGCACAATGACCGAAATTGCGTTGTCGCTGATTGAAACGAATCCCTTCCAGCCCCGAACCCGCTTCGACGAAGAAGCGTTGCAGGAACTTGCCGAATCGATCCGGATTCAGGGAATTATCCAGCCCATCACGGTTCGGCAGCTGGGTAAAGACCGCTACCAGTTAATCTCAGGGGAACGTCGCCTTCAGGCAACCAAACTGATCGGGATGACTCATATTCCGGCGTATGTTCGGACAGCCAATGACCAGCAGATGCTGGAAATGGCCCTGATCGAGAACATTCAGCGGGAAAATCTAAACTCCATAGAAATTGCCCTTAGCTACCAGCGTCTGATTACCGAGTGTAGCCTGAAGCAGGAAGAACTGGGCGAACGCGTTGGTAAAAACCGCACGACGGTCAACAACTACATCCGGTTGCTGAGGCTCCCTCCCGTAATTCAGGCGGCTCTGCGTGATAACAAGATTTCGATGGGTCACGCGCGGGCGATCATCAACATTGAAAATCCGGATGCACAGATTCGGCTGTTCAACAGAACCGTCGATGAAGAGTGGTCGGTTCGTAAGGTTGAAGAGGCCGTCCGGAACCTGTCCGACGATGGTGAAGACCCCATTGCTACCCGCCGGGTAACCTTGCCTAAGCAGGAAATGCGCAGTCTACAGTTCAAGCTATCGTCGTTGTTCGGAACGAAGGTGTCGATCAAAGCGGACGAGAAACACAAGGGTGAAATTAAAATCCCGTTCACCTCGCAGGAGGAACTGACTAAAATTCTTGAGGTACTGAACTCGCAGACTTAACCGTTCTAAATTACCTTGATAAGAAAAGCCCTAGATTAGCGTCTGGGGCTTTTCTTATGAAAATAGGGTCAACTTTAGCAGGCATACCGTATACTAAATACGGATTTTAGGTAACCATTAATATAGTTTCTTCGCCAGAAATTGTATTCTATGAAAAAACTATTACTGATTCTATCGATTGTTGGTGTATTGGCTGGTTGCAGTAAGAGCGAAAAAGGTGATCCAGGACCGAAGGGTGACACAGGTGCTACCGGGGCAACGGGTGCCACTGGTCCGGCAGGATCCACTGGCGCGACTGGTCCAACGGGTGCTGCTGGAGCAGCCGGACCAGCGGGGCCACAGGGACCGCAAGGTCCGGCAGGAACATCGGCAACGCCAGCCGTTTACGATTTCACGGAAGATTTATCGAAAACACCTTCATGGGATTTCCCTAAAGCATTGGGTGATTACGATGTTGTGTTAACATACATAATGAGAAATAAAGGAATTGGCTATGCACCCTTACCTTTCAGCGGATATGCCTACACCTCCGATCAGAAAGATTTTATCAAACTAAACATCAGCGTAACCCAGTATACATATTTTCTTTCGTTTAGTAATGATACTTCCGTTCCGCCTGGTGCTACATTCTGGATGAGAGCCGTTGTTCTTAAAGGAGCCAAAGGGGGCAGATTGGATTTAGCCCGTTACCAGGATTACGAGAATCTGAAGAAGGATTTTAATTTGAAGGATTGATAACAACGATGCATTCGAAAGCAAAATTGCACGATTCTTTAAGATGACACAGTAAAAGAATTAGAAGCTATGGAGTATAATCAGAACTTGTTTGGCTGTACTTCATAGACTGAATGGTGTACCTAGTTCTGTTTGGAGGTGAACCACAATTCTGGCAATCTGTGATTAAAAAGTAGACTGATAGTCACTCAAAGTAAACGAAGAAGCTCAATCATGAGGATTGAGCTTCTTCGTTTATTCCTTTGGCTTCTCCGTTGGCTATAATTGATCATGAGGAAACCGGATTTCAGCATTTGCCTTGGCAGCATGGTCCAGACAAAAGTAAGTTTGACCTTAGGGACAACAAGTAGGATCAAGGCGATTGACGTTCGAAAACGCAGATTTGGAGACAAACAACACAATGGGATTTAACTACGGCTTAACTCGCTTCAATCGGGTTTTTCAATGAATTGTCTTTACTTTTGCATGTGCGTAACTTAAATTACCTTAAAAGGGTGAATATCTGGTCGGAAACGGGTGGCTTTGATCGTTGTTTCTCTATGAAACAACATTCGGCTATACTCGTCCTGTTCCTGCTGGTTGCGCTGCCTGCCTTTGCACAGCGTCCGGCTATTGTTCCCGCGCCAACACCGGCACCGACAGACTCGACCCGGCAGCTACAGTCGGCCACGGATACGATTCCGGCCGCTGTTCAGCGTAATGGCATTCGGGTTGGTAGTTCGGTCTTGACACCCGAGGGCGACTCGGCTAGCCTCGCTACGGATACGACGGAGGTTACCGCCAGTCAGGAAGCCAAAATCCGAAAGATCATCCCCCGCAAGGCAACGATGCGTTCGCTGATTTTGCCGGGTCTGGGGCAGGCATATAATCGCCAATATTACAAGATTCCGTTCATTTACGCTGGTTTTGGCGTGATGGGTTATCTGTTTCTTAGATATCGGAATCTGGCAAATCAGGCCGAAGAAGGATATCGGTTGCTAAAATATGGCCGACCGAATGGTACGAATACTCCAGATCCGGTAACATCGGTTGTTATTGGATCGCAAATTATTACGACACAAACGGGGGCTAAATCAGGATATGATCTGTACCGGAGTTATCGAGACCTGAACATCTTGCTATCACTTGCGCTCTGGGGCGTTAACATTGTGGAGGCCAATGTGGCCGCTCACCTCAAGACCTTTGATCTGTCCGACGATATTTCCATGCGCATCGAACCCAGAGCCCTGCCTATGCCGGGTGCTGGACTTGTGCCGGGCGTTCGGATCGCTTTTACGTTTAAATAATGACACTGGACGTTGGATTTTAGATGGGAGTTTTAGATAAGCAGCATCGTTGATAAAAGCCTATCTGAGCATTATTACTATCTAGCAGCCAACGTACTGCACCTGAAAAACATGAATATTCTCCTCCTTGGCTACGGCAAAATGGGTAAGACAATCGAGACGATTGCGCTCGATCGTGGCCACCAGATTGCCGCACGCGTTGACCGTGGGGATGCCCCCGGCTATAACCATACGGACTTAGAAGCCATACCGACTGATGCCGTTGATGTGGCGATCGAATTTAGTTCGCCCGAAGCGGCTGTCGATAATATTAACTACTGTTTGACGCGCGGCTGGCCGATCGTTTGTGGTACAACGGGTTGGCTGGGCCATCGGGCTGACATTGAGCAGCTATGCCAGGAGAAGAACGGTGCATTCTTCTACGCATCGAACTATAGCATTGGCGTCAACCTGTTTTTCCGGTTGAACAAGACGCTGGCGCGGTTCATGCGGAATTATCCGTCCTATCACGTGTCGATGACGGAAATCCACCACACCGAAAAGAAAGATGCGCCCAGCGGAACCGCCATCACGTTGGCAGAGGGCGTTATGGAAAACCTGCCCGGCAAACATCGTTGGGTAAACAAAGAAGCCGCTGGCGATGAATCATTGATTGACTCGACCGACGCCGTCGAGATCGAATCCCTGCGTGAAGGAGTTGTTCCCGGAACGCATACCGTTCGATACGATTCGGATGTGGACCAGATCGAGATTACGCACACCGCCCATAGTCGGCAGGGTTTTGCACTTGGTGCCGTAGTGGCCGCGGAGTGGATTATTGGTCGCGAAGGGATATTCGGGATGGATGATTTACTCGGAAATGATGGATTCTAAGGGTTGACTAACAAACGATCGATCAAAAACCAGTATCTATTTGTAATTTCGTTCGTAATTCGTTCATAGTCCGGCGGCCCGGTACGTACTAGTATTCATACATTCTTATTCTGTTAACGTGTCAATAACCAAAACACAGGCCGAAACAAGGCCGGTTAAACCCCAAAAGTCGGCCATTCGGGAGTGGTTCGATTCCGTTCTGTTCGCTGTTGTAGCGGCTACGCTTATCCGGTGGCTGTTTATGGAGGCCTTCACGATTCCGACACCATCCATGGAAAATAGCCTGATGGTTGGCGATTTTCTATTCGTAAGCAAACTGCATTATGGTACCCGGACGCCCCGGACGCCTTTACAGGTTCCACTGACCCATCAGAAAATATGGGGAACGGATATTCCGTCCTATAGTACGGCCATCCAATTACCATCGTATCGGTTACCCGGTTTCACGCACGTTAAAAATGGCGATGTGGTCGTGTTCAACGTGCCACCGAAGTACCTCAACGACAATATCGATTACCCCGTTGATCTGAAAACGAACTACATCAAACGGTGTATTGGTATTCCGGGCGATGTATTGGAGGTTCGCCAGCGCGACGTGTTTATTAATGGCAAACCGTTTGCGAAACCACCCCGTGCCGAACAGAAATATTTTGTAAAAACAACGGAGGTGCTGGATGCCAGCTTCTTCCGGAAGTACGAAATCGTTAACGACTACCGCGACCCCAGCCAGCCAACTGAAAACTGGAAACCGCTGGAGCAATACAACGATTCGACCAAGGCAACGGCTATGGTCGGGTATATGGTCAATACGACGGAGGACGTAATTAACAAATTCAAGGATTTCGATTGGGTGAAAGGCATTGAACCGATGAGCGATAAGCCCGGCGAAATGTCACCCGGTATCTACGGAACGCCAACGTTCAAATGGAATCACGATAATTTCGGACCGATAACGATCCCGAAAAAAGGCGCTACGATTCCGATCAATGCCCAAACGATTGCTCTGTACGCTCCCGTGATCGAACTGTATGAAGGCAACGAAAAAGTGGAAGTGACGCCGGCCAGCATCAAAATTGGTGGTCAGCCGATTACGTCCTACACGTTTAAACAGGATTACTACTTTATGATGGGCGATAACCGCGACAATTCGCTCGATTCCCGGTTCTGGGGTTTTGTTCCTGAAGATCACATTGTTGGTAAAGCGGTTTTTGTCTGGATGTCACTTGACCCGAATCCGGCCAATGTCTGGAATAAAATTCGCTGGAACCGCCTATTCAGAACGATCGACTAACGGAGTAATTTGCTCTAATACCTTAAGGAAAGGCCCCGAATTCATACGTGAGTTCGGGGCCTTTCGCTAAAATACTCTCGTTTAATCAGCGGGTTGTATCCAATTAACTCAACAATAGCTTTACTTTGTCCGTAGATAGCAACCTGAAGCAAGTGCCGAAATTGACCAAATCCAGCAATCACCCTTTCTTATTTTTTCTACTGACCTTTCTTCTCTTTGTTGGGCAAAGCGTCTGTGAAGATACGCTCGCAAAGTCGAGTGTAAGCCACGCTGTAAAAACCCGCCCTGGTACTAGGAAAAAAGTAGTAGCAAAAATACATCGACGGGCTACTGCCAAAGCAGGTAACGTCCGGCGCAATGTAACTACCGCGAAGCCGTCAGAATCTACGGGAGCAAAAGCCGCGTCATCGTCGACTATGGCGCTATTCGGCCCCCGATATGCCCAGGTAGCTGTTAAGGATAATTCGTTGCGGGGAGCTGTGTATTATCTGGCATCAGGTCATGGTGGCCCCGATCCGGGGGCATTAGGGCATTTGGGAAAGCACATTTTGCCGGAAGATGAATACGCGTATGACGTAACTATCCGGCTGGCCCGCGCCTTGATCGAACACGGGGCAACGGTCTATATGATTATCCGAGACCGGAACGACGGTATTCGCGATGACAAAATTCTGAAACTGGACCACGACGAAGTTACCTATCCCAATCAGACCATTCCATTGAGTCAGGTGACCCGGCTGCGTCAGTGTACCGATGCCGTTAACAGGCTGAACCAAAAGCACAAAGGAGCTTATCAGCGGCTGGTAACTATCCATGTCGATAGCCGGAGTGAGGGGCAGACCATCGACGTATTTTTTTACCACCACGAAAACAGCGCCGTGGGAAAGCGGCTGGCCAAGAATATTCATCGGAGCTTCAGCGCGGGTTACAAACGCCACCAGCCTAATCGAAGCTATCTGGGTAATGTGTCGGACCGAAGCACCCTGTATGTGGTCCGGAACAGCCATCCGCCAACTGTCTTTATTGAGCTGGGCAACATTCGCAACGAGAAAGACCAGCGACGCTTTCTGCTGGCTGGTAACCGGCAGGTGCTGGCTAACTGGATATACGATGGTATGCGGGCTGATTATAGAGCGAGGTGAGCGTTGGGGACCGATATAGGCCGTATCTTGGAGATACGGCCTATATCGTCCCCCAATGCTCACCGGCAAACTACCAGTCGATCGTAGGTAGTCCTTTGCTTTCCAGATACGTGTTCGCCTGGCTGAAATGTTTCGTTCCAAACCAGCCGCCCCATTGTGCAGCCATTGGCGATGGGTGTTTTGCTTTCAGGATCAGGTGTTTTTTGCTGTCAATAACAGCTCCTTTCTTCTGCGCGTAAGCACCCCAGAGCATAAAGACGACATCTTTCTTTTCGTCGGAGATCAGCTTGATTACCGTATCCGTAAATGTCTCCCAGCCTTTGCCCTGGTGCGATCCCGCCTGCCCTGCCCGAACCGTAAGTGTTGAGTTCAGAAGCATCACACCCTGATTTGCCCAGCGTTCGAGATTGCCCGATTTAGGAACAGGTTTACCCAGATCGTCCTGAATTTCCTTAAAGATATTGACCAGCGACGGCGGTTTGGTAATGCCATCGGCTACGGAGAACGCAAGCCCATTGGCCTGTCCTTCGCCGTGGTAAGGGTCCTGACCAAGAATGACAACACGGGTATCATCGAAACTGCACGCATTAAATGCGTTGAACATCAGCTTACCAGGCGGATAAATGCGCTGAGTACTATATTCCTGTCGTAAAAAATTGGCTAGTTCGACAAAATAAGGTTTATCAAATTCGGGCTGTAAATGCTTTTGCCACGATTCTGCAATAGATACGTTCATGGATGGAACTGATAAGGGTAATTCGGCATTATAGGCCTAAAAACGCCGGAGACCACTCTTTGAAAATTTTTTCAAGACTGTTCTTGCGTATCAAAACTAATCAACTTAATTTTCGTTCTAAGGTTGCAAACGACACTAACTTTATGGTATCGTCAGTCACAGAAGGTGTAAAGGTAAGCGTAAAGACAGAGTACCAGTCAGACTACTCTAGTCCACTGCAGGCACACTATGTGTTTACCTACCGAATTACGATCGAAAATGCCAGCGACTATACCATCCAGTTGCTTCGTCGTCACTGGACCATTTTTGATTCCAACGGGACCATTCGCGAGGTAGAAGGCGAGGGCGTAGTGGGCTTGCAACCTGTGCTGGAGCCCGGTGAGGTCCACCAGTATGTGTCTGGATGTAACCTGCGCTCAAGTATGGGTAAAATGGCTGGAACCTACCTTGTTGAACGGATTATCGACGGTAAACAGGTTCGCGTGGCGATCCCGGAATTCACGATGATCGTGCCCTACAAATTAAATTAAGTCATACCAAGCCACGTCGATCAGACCATATCGTCGAATCGTTGCCCGGCCTATTCAGTTTCCTGTTTTTTGATTCGCGCTTATTTACGTTACCTCGCTCGCGCCCGCGACGAACATTCGCTTCACTCACCCTTTCTGTTTGCGCTTTACACGCGTGTGATTCGGACGGATAACCGGGCTGACGCTGCCTTCAAACCTATCAGATCGCTGCAGCGAACGCTTCGGAAAAACCAGCAGATAATCGCCATTACCGATTTCGGGGCGGGCTCCAAGGTAAATTCGTCCCGCCAACGTACCATTGGCGACATTGCCCGTAATTCGCAGAAACCAGCTCGTTTCGGACGGTTGTTGTTTCGACTTATTCGCCGATTCGACGCAAAACGCATTATTGATCTGGGTACGTCGCTCGGTATAACAACGGCTTATCTGGCCCAGGCAACGAATCCTCAACAGGGCCGTGTGCTGACGTTTGAAGGCTGTCCGCAGACGGCGGCTGTGGCCCGTCAGAATTTTGATGCGCTAGGCATTCGCAACGTAGATATCGTTGTTGGTAATATTGATGATACGCTGGCCGTTGAAGTAGCTAAGTCGTCTCCGGTTGACCTTGTCTTTTTTGATGCCAATCACCGCTACGAACCTACCGTTCGTTATTTTGAAACCTGCCTCACTGCGATTCACAACGATACGGTGTTTGTTCTCGATGACATACATTGGTCCGACGAGATGGAGCAGGCATGGGCATACATCAAAGCGCATCCATCAGTTACGGTAACTATCGACCTGTTTTGGGTAGGGTTGGTGTTTTTTAGGCAGGAGCAGCCCCGGCAGGATTTTGTACTTCGCTTCTAATCAGTATCTTCCTGCGGTTTTAATTTCGTGCTGTCGATAACGTACATGCGGAAAGATGCTAGACTATAGTTAACTTTCACTTTGTTTTTGCTGACTATTCCGGTATGAATCCTTCAAGCTTTGTTCGAGTAAGCGTTTGTATGGTTAGTGTTGGTTTGCTGGTACACGTTGTTTCCTGTACTAAACCCGCTACGGAAGCGAGCGATCCAGCGATTACTGCATCATTTGACCTGATTCAGCAACAGATTCTGACACCTTCCTGTGCTACGTCGGGTTGCCACGCTTCCGAAAGAGATGCTGATTTTGTGCAGCATGGGCTGGTACTGGCGGAAGGAGTAGCCTATCAGAATCTCGTTGGGGTTGATCCGAAAAATGTGCAGGCTAAAGCCGACGGGCTAAAACGGGTCAAGGCGTTTGCGTCACTGGAAAGCTTACTGTACCATAAACTTACCGTTTCAGCCAGTCACCATACGGGCAAACAATACGGCAATCCGATGCCGCTTGGTGGGCAATTGCTTCCAGTTGGTCAGGTTGAGTTTATCCGGCGATGGATTGACGCTGGCGCACCCAAAACTGGTAGCGTAGTAGACGCCACATTACTGGACGATAAGACCGTGTCTGTTGCTGCCTACGAACCATTGGCCGTACCGGCAGTCGGCACCGGTTTTCAACTGGCCATTCCAGCCTTCGATATTCAATCTAATTTCGAGCGTGAGCTGTTTACCCGCCGGTCGGTTGGCAACACGCAGGACATTTACGTGAACCGGTACGAGACGAAGATGCGGAATGGTAGTCATCATTTCGTCGCCTACAGTTTCCGCGATACTGGTTTTCTGCCCGGCATGAACGATATTCGGGATTTACGAAATGCGGATAACTCGTTGAACCTGTCTACCGCGCTGTCGATGTCGAATCACGTGTACCTGGCCGGATCGCAGGCACAGTATCAGGACTATACCTTTCCGGCAGGAGCCGCTTTGCTTATTCCGGCCGGTACCACGCTGGACCTGAATTCACACTTTGTTAATAAAACCACATCCGTGATGAAAGGCGAAGCGCAGATCAATCTGTACACCATCGACAAATCGAAGGTAACGCAGCTTATCCAGACGCTGGATTTGGGAAACACAAACCTGACCATTCCGGCCAATGGGCGGGTGACGCTGACCAGGTCGTTTACGTTCGATAAACCGCGTAAGGTGCTGACGCTGACCTCGCACATGCACAAGCTTGGTGAGAAGTTCGTCATCAAAATCAAGGGGGGCAGCCGGGATGGAGAAGTCGTTTATACGTCTACCGATTGGGAGCACCCCGACATTATTACGTACAATACGCCAATTTCGCTCCAGAAAGGAGAGGGGCTAACGTCAGAGATCACCTATAACAATACGACGAGCAAAGTAGTCCGTTTCGGCCTGACCAGTGAGGACGAAATGGGTATAATCTTCGGCTATTATTACGAGTAGCGTCGAGCTACATTGGCAGAAATGACAAACCCCGGTAATCCTGATGGTGCCGGGGTTTATTTATGGTAACGATACGCTATGACGTTAGCGATGTGATGAGCCTAATCAACGATATACTTTTTCTTGCCCGGTTTTCTGCGGGCTGGTGAAGCAAGCACAGGGTAAAGATCCCGCCCAATTTGTACGCCGATTTCGTTCAGATAATAACTATTGCTTGTATCCTGCTTCGTTCGCTGGTGCGCCGAAAAGGTGTTGTCAACCAAACAGTATGCCTCTTCGTACGTGTCCTTCTGCGTACCGGCCATGCTACTCCACTGCTTGTGTAAAGTCGAAAGAATATCGACAACAATGTCGTTGATTGTGTCCAGATCCTGGGTACCCGTGGCGGCAGATTTTAATTCTTCGTATTTCGTTCGGATGATATCCTGAGGATTCATAGCCGGGTTTGGTTGGGTTGTTACCTTCTGACTCTAGGGTTAAATAAAAGTCACGATAAGTTTTACCTTATTTTTTGCCAGTAAGCAAAAGTGACATGTACCAGTAATAATTACACATATGATGGTCTGCTATATAATTATCGGTATCTTGAGTGAGCAAGGTACATTCGCCACAGTTTTGTAGATTTACCGATTCGTTCGCTCTATAATCGTTAGCGCGTTCCACCGTACGTTTTATCCGTTCATCCATACTCACGTATCCGTTGAATCTACCCGCTGATCATATCCGACTGTTATTTGGCCTGAAAATGCGTCAAATGCGAATCGACAAGGGCATGTCGGTCAGTGAACTGGCTCAACAGTCCGGTTTGTCGGTATCGTACGTTACCGAGATCGAGAAAGGCCGGAAATATCCGAAAGCGGATAAGATTTCTGCCCTGGCCAATGCTATGCAGGTCGATTATGATTCGCTCGTCTCGCTGAAGCTGAGCAAAAAGCTCGAGCCCATATCGGATCTGCTCCGCTCCAAATTTCTCACGGAAATCCCACTCGAACTGTTCGGAATCGACCCGTCTGACCTGCTCGAACTGCTAGCCGAAGCACCCGCGAAAGTGAGTGCCATGATTCGTACGTTCATGGACATCGCGCTCAGTTACAATATGAGCGTCGAGCGGCTCTACCTGACTATGTTGCGGTCTTATCAGGAAATGCATGACAACCACTTTCCTGAGATCGAGGCCGAAGCTGAACGTTTCCTGAGCGAATTTGTCCAATCAAACCAGTCCGTAGGTGAAACGCTGCTGATAAACCTGCTCAAAACGCGCTACAACGTTCACATCGAACACTTCGATCCGCTCACGAATCCTGAACTGGTATCGTTACGATCCGTTTTCAGACCTGAACATCGGCGGTTGTATCTCAACGCGGCACTAACGGCCGAACAACGATCATTCATTCTGGCGCGGGAGGTTGGGTTTCAATACCTGAATCTGAAAAACCGACCCTATACGTATTCATGGGTAGAAGCGGATTCGTTCGAGCAGATTCTGAACAATTACAAAGCGTCCTATTTTGCCGGCGCTATTCTTATTCGACGTGATGCGCTCGTGGCCAGACTAACCGATCTGTTCGCCCGCAGCACGTGGAGCAACGATGCCTTTCTACAACTCATCGCTGACTTTGGTGCCACGCCGGAGCGGTTTTTCTACCGGCTCAGTAACGTCTTGCCCAGCCATTTCGGGATCGATCAGTTGTTCTTTTACCGCTTTAACCATACCGCCGGACAGACTACGTTCCAGCTAACCAAAGAGATGCACCTGTCGCGGCAACAAGGGGGGCCGCGTGGGATCATTGATGAGCATTTCTGTCGCCGGTGGATTGCCTGGACAATTTTGCAGGAGCTTCAGTTTCTACAACAGAACAAAGGATTCGATGGGGCGCTCTGCCGGACTCAGGTATCGGAGTATGCGGATTCGGGGCTCCAGTACCTTATTATTTCGGTAGCCCACCCGTTTCAGTCACAAACACAGCAGAACATGAGTGTTTCCATGTGCTTTGCGGTCAATGATGCGCTGAAAAGTAAGATGAAATTCATGAATACCCCGTCGGACGATATACCGTTCCGGATCGTCAATGAAGCCTGCGAACGCTGTGGTATTTTCGACTGCCGCGAACGGGTTGCCGCTCCGACTGTTTTGCAGAAGAAACGCCAATTCGCCGGGATGAAAAAAGCGATGGAGAAATTACGCTAAGCAAGCGGGCTAGTACGAGCGTCTACTAAAAAAATAAACCCGGTCAATCGCCTGTGCAAGGCAATCGACCGGGTTTATTATGGTAACCCAGAGAAGGTATTCGCGTTGGTTACGCGTTTTGCTTCATCCGGATGATGTTCAGAGCGGCACCCGCCTTGAACCACTCGATCTGACCCTGGTTATAGGTATGATTGACCAGGAACTCATCGGTAGTGCCATCGGCATGGTGAAGAACGATTTCCAGCGGACGACCTGGCGCGAATTCCGTCAGACCTTCGATGTCGATGGTATCGTCTTCCTGAATCTTGTCGTAATCGGCAGGGTTCGCGAAGGTCAAGCCCAACATACCCTGTTTTTTCAGGTTCGTTTCGTGGATTCGGGCGAATGAACGCACCAGAATGGCCCGAACGCCAAGGAAGCGAGGTTCCATGGCCGCGTGCTCACGGGATGAACCCTCACCATAGTTCTCGTCACCAACCACAATTGAGCCAATACCCGCTGCTTTGTAGGCCCGTTGTACAGCGGGTACTTCGCCATATTCGCCGGTGAGTTGATTTTTAACGGTGTTGGTCTTCTCGTTGTAGAAGTTGACCGCGCCGATCAGCATGTTGTTGGAGATATTGTCCAGGTGGCCACGGTATTTCAACCACGGACCCGCCATCGAAATATGGTCGGTCGTACACTTGCCTTTCGCTTTGATCAGCAGTTTCAAACCCATCAGGTCAGTACCTTCCCAGGGGGTGAACGGAGCCAGTAATTGCAGACGATCTGAGGTTGGGCTAACGATAACCTGCACCGACGAACCATCTTCTGCCGGAGCCTGATACCCAGCGTCGTCAACAGCATAGCCATTGATTGGCTGCTCGATTCCCTGTGGTTCATCAAGCATGACCTGCTCACCTGCTTCGTTGGTAAGCGTGTCAGTCATCGGGTTGAACGTCAGGTCACCCGCGATGGCCAGCGCCGTTACGATTTCGGGCGAGGCTACAAAAGCGTGTGTGCTGGCGTTACCATCATTCCGTTTGGCGAAGTTCCGGTTGAACGAGGTAATGATAGAGTTCTTCCGGGTAGGATCGTCCATGTGACGCGCCCATTGTCCGATGCAGGGACCGCAGGCATTGGCCAGAACGACACCACCAATTTTATCGAACGTGTTCAGAATGCCGTCGCGCTCAGCCGTGAAGCGAACCAGTTCCGAACCGGGCGTAACCGTGAATTCAGCTTTGGTTTTCAGATTCTTGGCCGTCGCCTGAGCCGCTACCGAAGCCGAACGGGTCATGTCTTCGTAGCTGGAGTTAGTACATGAGCCGATCAGACCAACGTCGAGTTTAGCAGGCCAGTTGTTTTCTTTTACCGCTTTGGCAAAGTTCGACAGGGGCCAGGCCAGATCCGGGGTAAACGGACCGTTGATGTGTGGCTCAAGCGTGTTGAGGTCAATTTCGATCAACTGGTCGTAGTACGAAGCAGGATCAGCGTAGACTTCTTCATCAGCCCGCAGGTCAGCTTTCACGGCGTTGGCTGCTTCGGCGATATCAGCCCGGCTGGTCGCTTTCAGGTAATCGGCCATTTTCTCATCATAGGCAAAAATCGAAGTGGTAGCTCCAATCTCAGCACCCATGTTACAGATCGTGCCTTTACCCGTAGCAGACAGACTTTCTGCGCCTTCGCCGAAGTATTCAACGATACAGCCCGTACCACCTTTCACGGTCAGGATACCAGCTACGCGCAGAATCACGTCTTTTGCCGATGCCCATCCGCTCAGTTTGCCGGTCAGTTTTATACCGATCAATTTCGGCATTTTCAATTCCCAGGCCAGACCCGCCATAACATCGCAGGCATCGGCACCACCGACCCCAATAGCGATCATACCTAAACCACCCGCGTTTGGCGTGTGCGAATCGGTACCGATCATCATTCCGCCTGGAAACGCGTAGTTTTCAATAACAACCTGGTGAATGATACCTGCGCCGGGTTTCCAGAAGCCAATGCCGTATTTGTTCGAAATAGACGACAGGAAGTCATATACTTCTTTGTTTTTGCTCTTGGCGATGTCCAGATCCTGTACAGCACCTACTTCGGCCTGGATAAGGTGGTCGCAGTGAACCGTTGATGGAACGGCTACCTGGGGCCGACCCGCCTGCATGAATTGCAGGAGCGCCATTTGCGCTGTTGCATCCTGCATGGCTACACGGTCGGGCGCAAAGTCCACATAGGCCTTACCTCGCTCAAACGCCTGCGTGGGTCGGGACGCCGAATCGGTTCCGGCAAAAAGGTGGCTGTACAAAATCTTTTCCGACAGGGTCAGCGGTTTGCCCACTGCCTTCCGGGCTGCTTCGACGCGCTCGCCGAGGTTAGCGTAAACGCGCTGAATCATGTCTAAATCAAAAGCCATAGCAAATAGGATAACGGGGTTACTAAAAAGTGTACTCTATAGAAAGAACCATTGAATCCACAAAATGGATTCCAGTTTGCGGGTCAAAATTAGAAGATTCTGTCTCGTTTTGGAAATTATCTGACAATGAGTCGCTAGAGTATTGATAAAGATGCAAACAGTTTGGCCATTTCGTAGGTTTGCTGGATGCAAAGCAATAAACAGATTGCTTTGCCATTCTACTTGTAAACACCGTGTACATTCTGGCCAAGCTAAGCTATCTTGCGCTGAAATCGTACGCATAGACACCTGATTTTATGATTAAAAAGAACGCTTTACTTTCTTTTGCAGCCTTACTGGCACTGGGAATGACCCTGACGTCCTGCAAGGATGAGGAAAACCCGACGACGACGCCAACCGCATCGACAACAACCCGACTGGTTGCCACCCTGAATGGGGCCAGTGAGAAACCTACGTCAACGACATCGGCAGCTACGGGTAATTTTGTTGGCGACCTGAACACGACGACGCGGGTGCTTAGCTACACGGTTACGTATACGGGTCCGTTTTCATCCTCGCTGACAGGTGGTCATTTACACCGGATTAACGCGGCCAATGGCACCGGACCCGTCGATATTCCATTTACGAGTCTTACATCCCCAATTACGGGTACAACCGCTGCACTGGCCCAAACAAAGGTCGATAGTATGTTAAACGGATTCTATTACGCGAACCTGCATACATCGCTTTATGCTAACGGTGAGATTCGCGGGGATATCAAGAAGCAGTAAATTGTTGACCGGATTGTTGTACCGGGAGACCGCTGTGGAACAAGAGTTTATGCTCTTCTCTACAGCGGTCTCTCATTGTTTTTTGGCTATGCGTTTCGTAACCAGTTACAGCTTCCGATACATGATATACGCGTTGGTTAGTCCATTTTGCTTGTGATTGAAGGCGTCCGGAACTTCACCGATTATCGTAAATCCCAGCTTTTGCCACAGGCGCACGGCCCGCTCGTTACTTTTGACGACACAATTGAACTGCATGGCTTTGTAGCCAAGTCGTTTCGCTTCGACCAGCGAAAATTCACCCATAGCCCTTCCAACGCCTTGTCCTGATGCCGTCCCCAGCGTCATGTACGAGCCATTGGCAATGTGCGCGCCAAGTCCGGGCTGGTTATCTTTGAGGATAAACGTTCCGACCACGTTGCCGTCTATACTAGCGACGTACGTGTGTTTATCGGGCCCACACCAATACGTCAGCATTTGTGCTTTCGATGATTTCGGATCGAACACGTAGGTATCTCCCGCCGAAATCACGGGCTGAATAATTGCCCAAATCTGATCATTGTCGGCAGGTACTACTTCTCTGATGTCAATCATACTCCGCTCTTTATAAATTACGTTTGGTCAAAAATCGGCAGCGGATTCAGCGGACTATTGATGAAATCATTCGTCATCGGTTTGATAAAAACGCTGCGAAAAACAAAGACCGTCGATCCAATCCGCTTTCCTGCCGTTTCCTTTTGCAATACTAGTGATTCACGCTATAAGCTCCGAGTTAGAGCCGTTCGAACCACGCCATAAGGTAGGGAAGAAGCGAGTCTTGTTAGGATTTCTTCGACTCTGATGGAGTCGGTTGACGTTACACATGTTCAGGACTACATCCATCTATTATTTTGACTATACAGCTCTTCGCCGAATAATACTTTTGTTTGATTTGTTGGTATTCTACTTGTGCCAAACTTATAGTATATTATTGATTTGTTAACAAACGAGCGGTACGCCTGATCGCTGGTGATGTACATCTATATTTGCAGCCCTATTGCTGAACAAGGTATTCATTTACAAGTCGTAGTTCAGGGCGTGATCTACAAATTTGGTTAGTCTATCTGCAAAAGTCTGTTTTTGCATTTTTCTTAGTATTTTTACTTTTTTTCTACTAGTTACGTCCTCAAGTGAATAGTGCCACCAAAAAGAATTTTGCTACTTATCACCCAATCTTACACGTATGACGCTTTTTTACGTTTCTCCTCCATTGACGAGAAAATGGAGTGTATTATGTTGCTTCCTCCTGGCAACTGGCCTGTTAAACGCTGAGGGGAAAACCCCTGCTGCAAGTACGCACTATGCTGTGAGTGAGAAGCCATCAGCGGAGATCACGATCAGCGGACGAATCACCGATGCGACGACCAACGAAGCACTCGCCGGGTGTAATGTCGTCCTGAAAGGCACGCAAAAGGGGACAACTTCCGATGCGAACGGCGATTACAGAATTGTCGTGCCCGATGGGAATGCCGTGCTAGTCTTTGGCTTTATCGGCTTTGTCTCCCAAGAGATACCGGTAGGGGGTAAAAGCACGATCAATGTCTCGTTGAAAGCGACCGCCAACGAACTCTCTCAGGTTGTCGTTATCGGTTACGGCAGTGCTTCCCAGAAGGACATGACCGGTGCGGTGAAATCCATCAAGAGCACTGATTTTAACCGGGGTATCATCAATTCGCCCGAACAGCTTTTGCAGGGTAAAGTGGCTGGTGTCAACGTAACGTCCGCCAGTGGCGAACCGGGCGGCACGCAGAATATTACCGTTCGCGGTCCGGGTGGGGTTCGTACCGGCAGTACACCCCTTTTCGTGTTGGATGGTATTGCGCTGGATAATTCCAGTACGGGTGGTGCTACCAATCCCCTGAATTTTTTGAATCCACAGGATATCGAATCGATCGATGTGCTGAAAGATGCGTCGGCGACGGCTATTTATGGTTCGCGCGGTGCTAATGGAGTAGTGTTGATCACGACGAAAAAAGGGAAGGCTGGCTCATCGACGTTTACGATTTCGTCCAGCCTGGGTATTTCAACCATAGCCCGTGCCTTGCCCGTATTTTCTGCCGATGAATACCGGACCCAGGTTCCGGCGGTAGGCGGTGTCCTGGAAGATTTCAAAGGATCGACCGACTGGCAAAAGGAAGTAATGCGGACTGCGTACACCCAGAACCACAACATATCGTTCGGCGGTGGGGCCAATAAACTAACCTACTACGGTTCGTTCGGGCTGCAAAGTCAGGAAGGGATTCTCAAAAACAGTAAACTTGACCGGTACACAGGACGGCTCAATCTATCGCAGAAGTTTCTGGATGATCGGCTTAGTCTCGACGTTAACCTGAACGCTACCTACACGCTGAACAAACGGCCACCGACCGAATCGCTAATCGGCGGAGCGATCTCGACAAACCCAACGATACCCGCTTACGATACGGATGGAACGCCGTTCAAATACCAGGCCGGCACGAACCCACTCATTACGCTGGCGCTGCAAAAGGATATCACGACCATCAACCGGACCATTGCCAACTTTTCGCCTTCGTTCAAGATTACCAAGGATCTGGTATACAAGCTGAACCTCGGCGTCGATAATTCGAGCGGGGTGCGGGATCTGGAGCAGTTGCCCAACACTGTTCCCCTGATCGATGGACGGCTCGAATCGATTTATACCACGAACCGGAACCTGCTGGTCGAGAACTATTTCACCTACACGCTGGCGAAACAGGATCATAACCTGACGGCTTTGCTGGGGCATTCATACCAGAAGATCTTTGTGCAGGAACGTCGGTCCAGCATCAACAAATTTCCGATTTCGCCGATCGATCCGATTTATAACCCCGGCTTAGGGCAGGAACTCACGCTGACAAACAACCGGCCCACCGGATTTGCTACGGAAAATGAGTTGCAGTCGTTTTTCTCCCGGGTTAGCTACAACTACAAAGAAAAATACCTGATGACCGCCACGGTACGCGCCGATGGATCGTCGAAATTTGGGGCTAACAACAAATACGGGGTTTTCCCATCGCTCTCGGTTGGCTGGCGGCTTTCGGAAGAAGCCTTCCTGAAATCGGGACCCTTCACCGACCTGAAACTTCGGGCGGGATGGGGACAAACGGGTAACCAGGAGATCCCGTCTAAAATCACCCAGGCATTGTTCACATCTCAGGTGTCGGCCACCGCGAGTTATCCATTGGCTGCTACAGGATCTTACCCCGCCGGAACGTCGTATACGCGTCTTGCCAATCCGGACATTCAGTGGGAAGTCTCGTCGCAAACCGATCTTGGTTTAGATTTCGCCCTGTTCAAAGGTGCGTTGTCGGGCTCGGTCGATTATTTCCGGAAAGTGTCCAGCAACATCCTGCTTGAGGTTATCCCATCGGACCCCGTTCAACCGGCGGGTACGTTCTGGACCAACGTGCCAAACATGGCCATTACCAACCAGGGTGTTGAAGTGGATCTGAATTACCGGTATGCGAGCTTAAGTGGCTTCCGGTTCGACGTTGGCGGAAACATTACGTTTATCCAGAATGAGGTCAAAAATTCGCCGTATACCGTCATTCCGTCGGGTAATGCGTCGGGTTCGGGCCTGACATCGGCCACCATCAATGGGTATGTCAATGGTCAACCCATCGGAACGTTCTTCCTGAAAGAATTCATCGGACTCGATGACAAGGGAATCAGCCAGTTCCGGGATGTCGACGGCGATGGTATCATCACGGATAAAGACCGGGTTGCAGTGGGAAGCGCGCTCCCGACAAAGCAGTTCAACATCCACAGTACGGTTGCCTACAAAGGATTCGATTTGACGGTTAATTTCAATGGCGTATCGGGCAACAAGATTTATGACAACACGGCCAACGCAAACTTTTATAAACTGCGCTTGTCGAAAGGACTGAATACGACGCCTGAGGCTCTCCAATACCCGAACGAATCCATCAATAACTCGGCCCCGGTGTCGAGCCGTTACCTGAAAACGGGTTCGTTTTTTCGTCTGAATAACGTGTCGCTGGGCTACAACCTCAATCCAAAAATCATTGGCATGAGCAAGTGGATCACTGGCGTTCGACTGTCGGCTACGGGGCAGAACCTGTTTGTGATCACGAAATACGACGGGTATGATCCGGAGGTAAACACCACCGACCGGAACGTCAACGGCATATCGTCGTACGGCATCGATTACCTCAGCTATCCAAAAGCCAGAACGTTTGTTTTGGGCCTGAACCTTACGTTTTAAGCAAAGAAAGTCATGAAAAAGAAATTCATTTCCATGCTGGCGCTGGTTAGCATGCTGTTCATATATGGTTGTACCAATCTGACCGAAAACGTACTCGACGAAGCCTCGGTGGCAGGTCTGTCTAGTCGGCAGGCCGCTGATGGAATCCTGGCTCCCGTCTATGCCCGGCTCCCGGATATTTTCCTGCATACCAACTATTTCAATATCCAGGAGATTTCGACCGACGAAGCCATTCTGCCGTATCGGGGTGGCACCGACTGGGGTGATAATGGGATCTATCTGGCTATGCACCAGCACACGACGACCAGCACCGATCCCAATCTGAACAACACCTGGAACCTGATTCTGCAAGGCGTATCGCGATCCATTACCGCGATCAACACGCTGCCGACGCTGAACGATGCGGTTACCAAAACCTATCTGGCCGAAGCAAGAGGTATGCGCGCTTATTATTCGATGCTGACGCTGGACTTGTTCGGGGTTGTTTTCGTGAAAGACGACGTAGGTGCTACGTCGACCATTCTCCGTGGCGATCAGGCGGTGGAATATATCAAAAGTGAACTGCTGGCGGTAGAGCCGAATCTGGAAACGACCGTTGGCCCTGGCCGATTGACAAAAGGGGCGGTTTGGGGCCTGTTGGCTCGTTTATACCTGAACGCAGCCGTTTATCGTGATCGCTACGCAGCTCAGTTCACGTTCAAGTCGGAAGACATGGACAAGGTGATCGAGTACACGGACAAGATTATTTCGTCGGGTCAGTACCAACTGTCGAGAGACTTTTTCTCAATTTTCAACTCCGATAATCATGATAACAAAGAGTTGATCTTTGCTGTCGATCAGCGGGCCGATCTGAACGGCCATAACCGGATGGCTTATTTCTCAATCTCGGGTGATCAGTTTCCGATACCGGCTTATCCACTTGCCAACGGTACCGACGGGCCGGGAATTACGCCTGATTACTACCAGAGCTGGGCCAAAGCGTATGCGCCGAAAGACCCGTCGGTTGATCCACGTTTTTATAAGCAGAATTTGACGATCTACTCTAACCCAGCCGATTCGTGCGTGGCCGAAGCCGATTTCAACATCAACCGGGGCATCCTGCGCGGTCAGCAGTACGGGTTGATCCGGAGAAATGGCGTGTTTCTGAAATGTCCGGATGGTAAATACAAAGTGGGTAAACTCTTCAGCGATACCCGAAACCGACCTACGCTGGCCGTTAACTTCACGGAGCAAATTGACTTTTCCGTTGCGGGCAGCAATTACAACACGGGCTATCGGGTTGAGAAGTACGAGTTCAGCAAGAAATCAGTCAGTGGCCGGAATTTTGGCGAAGCGGACATCGTTATTCTTCGCCTGGCTGACGTGTATCTGATGCGGGCCGAGGCTAAACTCCGAAAGAGTGGTGATGCCGCCAGTGCCTTGGCCGACGTGAATACGGTGAGAGCCGCCCGAACAGCTACAACACCGCCACCTGCCTTGTCGGCTATGACGCTGGATCTCCTGTTCCGGGAGCGTGGCTTCGAGTTATACTGGGAAGCCCAGCGCCGTACCGATATGATCCGGTTTGGCAAGTATGAAGATACGTGGACCGAGAAAAGCAATTCGAACAAGATGAAGCGGCTTTTTCCAATTCCACAAACGGCTATCGACGGCGCGTCGAACCTGCCCGGTTATTTGATCCAAAACGAGAGTTATTAACTGGTCAATCAGTTGCATCAACAAAACAAAGCCGTACGCAGGATTAGCGTACGGCTTTGTTCGTTAACGACTATAGAGTAGGGAGTTTATAATTAACTTTTTACCGGTCGATCGTTGCTGTGTACTGCCTGATCATACAGAGACAGTAAATTATTCTTAGTATAATATTTCTCAGTTTCTTCCGTGTTCTATGCCGAGCTTCCCGTCTGTTTCGCCCATGAAGAATACAACCCGGTGTTGGTCTGACGGACTAAAAAAAGTAGGGGCATAGAGGTGAATGCAAACGGTTGCGGCAGCGTTTGCATAACGACTTACCACGATTTGGCTAGCATTTCGGGCCGTCCTTCTTTGAATAGTTGACTAATTCATATACTATTCTGTAAAAAAGCCAGTAGATGAGTGCGTCAGTACCATTGTCTGACTGATTCTTTGGGTTCTATATAGAGAGTCAGAATTGGACTTATCTGCGAATCACTGCCCGGCTTTACTTATTAACCAGTCATCAATTCATGCAGGTACGCTATGCTGTTGGCCCGAACGAAACCCGTACGTTTGATACGAGTATGCTTCGGGAAAATTTCCTTGTCGAAACGCTTTTCACGCCCGACACGGTGCAACTTTGTTACAGTCATTTTGATCGGGTCATTATCGGGGGAGCTATGCCGGTTAACGCTTCGGTTGCACTGACGACTTATGATGAGTTAAAGAGTGATTATTTTCTGCAACGTCGGGAACTAGGCGTAATCAATGTGGGTGGAGCCGGAACAATTACTGTCGATGACCAGACTTACGAATTAGGTAAGCTAGATTGTCTGTACATCGGTCGGGGAAGTCAGGTAGTAACGTTTGCCAGCCAGCAGGGCGATAATCCGGCCCTTTTTTATCTGTTGTCAGCTCCGGCTCATAGGAGCTATCCAACCAAGAAAGCCGCGCAGAGTGACGTCTTCTCGGCCCCGATGGGGTCAGCGGAAGGTGCCAACGAACGGGTAATTTACCGGTATATTCATCGCGACGGGCTGCCAAGCTGCCAGCTGGTGATGGGCCTGACGATTTTGAAACCCGGTAGCGTCTGGAACACGATGCCTGCCCACGTTCACGACCGCCGAATGGAAGCCTATTTTTACTTCGACCTCGACCCGGCACACCGCATTGTTCACCTCATGGGACAGCCAACCGAAACCCGGCACCTCCTGGTGGCAAACCATCAGGCAGTGGTATCGCCCCCGTGGTCTATTCATTCGGGCTGCGGAACGACGAATTACTCGTTCATCTGGGGCATGGCGGGTGAAAATATGGACTACGCCGATATGGATATGACGGCCATTGCTGACTTACGATAATACCAATTGATTCTAAACCACCCTTTTCATGAGACAATACCTGCTTGCTTTTTTTATCTGTCTTACATGTTCTGCCTTTGCCCAGACACCAATCGATGTTGACAAGGAGTTCGCTTTTGCGGCCCAGCAGTACGAGCGGATGCTAAAAACGCATCCGGATACGACGAAGTTTCCGCAATCCACCAACCCCGACGGCAGTATCCGTGATATGAAATCGGACTGGTGGTGCAGTGGCTTTTTTGGCGGATCGCTCTGGTATATTTTCGAACGGACCAAAGCGCCAAGTTGGAAAGAAGCTGCTAACAAGTGGTCGATGGCGGTCGCTAAAGAACAATACAATACCGGCACGCACGACCTGGGCTTTATGCTCTATTGCCCGTTTGGCAATGGCTATCGGCTGACGAAAAATAATGCCTACAAACCTATTATGATCACCGGGGCCAAATCACTGGCGACACGTTTTGATCCGAAAGTGGGCCTGATAAAATCCTGGAACAAATTTCAGAGCTATACCTATCCGGTGATCATCGATAACATGATGAATCTGGAGTTTTTGTTCTGGGCCGCAAAGGAGTCGGGGAACAAGCAGTTGCGCGACATCGCGATAACGCACGCTGACAATACGCTGAAAAACCACTTCCGGCCCGATTACAGCAGCTTTCACGTTATTTGCTACAATCCCGACGGAACCGTGGCCGCGAAAAAAACGGCGCAGGGGGCTGCCGATGGTTCGGCGTGGGCGCGTGGACAGGCATGGGGACTTTATGGCTATACGGTCATGTACCGCGAAACGAAAGATAAAAAATACCTGGATCAGGCCCGCCACATCGCTGATTTTTACCTGAACCATCCCAATTTACCGGCTGACAAAATTCCGTACTGGGACTTCAACGCGCCCAACATTCCGAATGAGGAGCGTGACGCATCGGCAGGGGCAATTGCTGCCTCGGCACTTCTCGAACTGGCAACCTATGGTGGTCCATCAGCCAAAACTTACTATCAGTCGGCCGTGAACATGCTGCAAAGTCTGGCCAGTCCGGCATACAAGGCCAATCTGGGGGAGAATAACAACTTTATTTTGAAGCACAGTGTGGGTAACAAACCAGGAAAAAGCGAGATCGATACACCGTTGATTTACGCCGATTACTATTTTCTGGAAGCCCTTCTGCGCTACGATGCCTTGCGGAAAAAGCCAGCATTCAAGTCGTAGGTGGTTCGTTTACTTTCCGCTAGCGACCTGATAAATGGAATGGGTGGGATGCTGTATCTCGAAGATACGGCATCCCACCCATTCCATTTATCAGGGTAATAAATTCGCTACTAACTACGCCAGTTCAAAGGAGTAAGTAATCTCCGCCGAAGAACTGAACTGGGCTGTTGCCGAGCAGTATTTATCCATCGACAGATCGATGGCCCGTTTGACTTTGTCCGCATTCAGTTGACCTGTCAATAAATAGGTAATATGAATTTTTTTGAAAGGTGCTGGTGTCGCATCTTTCTCACGCATACCGTCGATTTTCAGCCTAAAGTCGTCAATGACCTGTTTCTGTTTTTGAAGGATCAGAATTACATCAATGGCCGTGCAGCCAGCTAACCCCATCAGCAGCATTTCCATGGGTCTTGCGCCCGCGTTATGTCCACCAATGTCCGTTGCTGCGTCGATGTGCTGGGTCACTCCTGACTTTCCAACGGCCTCAAAATGGAAGGCATCATCGACCCGAACGAGTTCAACTTGCATGGTATTAAATTCCTGAACGGCGTCAACTGGTTGTGAATCAAGCATGGTACTTTTTGCGTTTGTAGCGTATAGTTCGTATTTTCACCGCACGGGCTGCCCCGTAGCCCAAAGAACCAAAAACATGTCCGAGAAATTCACCGACGATCTTTTTGATCTAAAAAATGACAGGCGGTTGAGCGCTTATCTCTACCGGGCGGGTTTCGGCTGCTGGTTGCTGTACATTGTGTCGGGTGCCCCGTTCATGCAGTCGCTGAAAATGTACCGAACAGATTTCGGCGTTTTCTCCTTCTTTCTGATGGTTATGGGGCTGTCGGCCTCCATGATCTACGATTATTACCACCATCCGGGCGAATTTGCTCAGAAGAAAAAATGGCTGGCTTTTAGCTATCTGGTGCTTGCCGTGCTGGTTTATTTCTTCATTCTCCACAATGAGCCCCTGTCACTGGGCCACATCTTCACGCAAGGATTATTTTAATTTAGTGATGCTCAATACCGGTGGTGCCGCATTGATCGGTCGCTTATCGGTTATAGCCTAATGCCACGAAACGGTACACGGACAGGGGCGTTTCTAAAAACAAAAACGGGTACTGATCTTTTCATGTATTTTAATTTGTAATAAATCTAAACAAGCGTACCTTTGCCCGCGTAATCAACTCGCACGAATGACTGCCGAATTCAATTTTTCCGGGTCGCTTGTTTCTCTCAATGAACAAAAGCCACTACTTCAGGCGAATCCTTTTATGGGTCATGAGTGTGTGCTGAAAAAGTGTTGCAAGAAGTACAAAAAAGGAAAGCGCTGTAAAAAGTGCCCCGAAGACTAGGTTCTTTTTTTGCCAGCGAACAGCCTTCCAGGTTTTCCATCTACGTGTCGGATCGGGAACCCATTGCCCCGCTTCGTTGTCATTACGATAGATGCATCTCTATCTTCATATTCCCTTCTGTAAGCAAGCCTGCCACTACTGCGACTTTCATTTTAGCACTAATTTAAGCCAGAAGTCTATTCTGGTTGATGCCATCTGCGCCGAAATCACTCTCCAGAAGGATTTTCTTCCCGATAAGATGCTGGAGACAATTTACTTTGGTGGGGGCACACCTTCGTTGCTCACCGAATCAGAACTGGCGCAGATCGTTGAGACAGTTCATACTCAGTTTACCGTTGCGCCAACGGCTGAAATTACGCTCGAAGCCAATCCCGACGATTTGAACGCGGAGAAACTTAATCTGCTACGCCGATACGTCAATCGTTTGAGCATTGGTATTCAGACGTTTGATGAGACAACACTCCGTTGGATGAATCGGGCGCACACCGCTGTTGAAGCCGAATCCTGCGTTCGGCTGGCGCGTGAGGCTGGGTTTGACAACATGAGCGTCGATCTGATTTACGGGATACCCGATCAGGCTGTTTCCGCTGGAAGTATGACGCTTTGGCAAACTGATCTGCAGAAGATGCTTGCCCTCGATGTGCCTCATCTGTCAGCTTACGCACTGACCATTGAACCCGATACAGCATTCGGTCGCTGGAAGCAGAAAGGGAAATTGCCAATGGTTGACGAAGATCTGGCGGCAGATCAGTTTGAGCAGCTGATAAAGGCACTCACAGGCGCGGGCTACGAACACTACGAAATCTCGAACTTTGCGAAGCCCGGTCAGTACGCCCGGCACAATACGGCTTATTGGCAACGGAAACCCTATTTAGGCATTGGTCCGAGTGCGCATTCCTATACGGGTTTCAGCCGGCAGTATAACATCGCCAATAATACGCGGTACGTATCTGCAATTCAACAGGGTAGGGTGCCTGCTACGATTGAACGGCTGACCGTAGCCGATCAGGTCAATGAGTATTTGCTAACGGGTCTCCGAACAAAATGGGGATGCTCACTCAGCGAATTGACTGCATTACTGGGTACTGATTTTACACAGACGCAAGCCCGCGATCTTGACGACATGTACACGTCTGGCTGGCTTACTCGCGATGCAGATACGCTACGCTTAACCGACGCGGGGAAACTCTTCGCGGATCGAGTTGCTTCGTCTTTGTTTGTTGACTAAACACAAACCGATAAAATCGGTAGAATGCCTGCTTTATGACGACCACCTTTCTCCGAGTTCGCTGAACAATCGGTTTTTTGGTATTTTTGGGGTATGAGCGATTGGATTCGGGGAGCGGTTTTGGTTGGTTTGGTTACGATTATCCTCGGACAGGCCGTGCAGGCTCAGCCTATGCCGCCGGGATCGACTAGTCCTTCTCCATCCGATCAGCAGGGTATTCGCGAAGGCCGATTCATTGGCGTTCTGATCGGAACCGCTGCTTTTTACACCGTTACGCTGTTGATGCTTCGCAAGCAGTGGTACAAGAAAAAAGTGCCATTTCACTCTTTCAACGATAACCGCGAGTGGCTACAGATGGACAAAGTAGGCCATGCGGCTACCGCTTATTCGATGAGTCGGGGTGGTTACGAACTAATGCGCTGGAGTGGTGTCGATGAGCGAGCCAGTATCTTGACGGGCGGTTTGGTGGCCTTGCTGTTTCAGACAACGCTTGAAGTATTCGACGGCCACGCTGAAGGCTGGGGCTTCTCCAAAGGCGATATGATTGCCAACGTGGCCGGAACGGCACTGTTCGTTGGACAACAATACGGATCGGGCCAGCAAGTAGTTAGTCTAAAGTACGGGTTCCGCAAAACAATTTTCCCGCCTTATCGCCCGAATGTGCTTGGCCGCACGACCGGGGTGCAGATGCTAAAAGACTATAATGGTCAGCAATATTGGTTGTCGGTAAATCTGGCATCTGTGCTCCCGGTGGGTCCGTCGTTTCCGCGCTGGCTGAATCTGGACGTTGGCTACAGCGGGAGTGGCATGATTGGCGGTCATGAGAATCCACCCATGTTCGACAAAGAGGGGAAAGCGATTAAGTTCGAGCGATACCGACAGTTTTTCATCTCGCCCGACGCGGACCTATCGCGGATCAGCACGTTTAGTCCGTCCTTACAGCGATTCATTGGAACCGCTCAGTTTTTCAAAATACCCGCCCCCTCTCTGGAGTTTAACCGAATGAAGAGCCTTCGGTTTCACCCACTTCTCCTGCCGAAAGAATGAGTTGGATAAGTCGGAAAAAAATGGGGTAAACCGCTAAGTGAGCCCGTTTTCGATACGCTCACCTGGCTGTTTACCCCAATTAGTCAGTAAGAAAACTACCGGCGACCGCCACCGATGTCAAAACCAACTTTAACGCCTAAGTACGCGTTTTCGCTGGTGATCGTAGCGTTTGCCAATTTGTTCTCTGTGGTTGGTGCTGCGTTGTATTCAACGGCTGCTACAAAATGTCCCGCTTTGATACCGCCCCGGATCATACCACCGAATTTGGTGTCGCTAACAAACGTGACGTCCTGGTTCGTTTGACCATTGTTGATCACAACCGTACCCGCCGAACCGATGCTGTATAGTCCAACGCCTACGCCAAGAAACGGACGGATGCCGCCTTTACCAAACAGATAATTTCCTGTCAGTAAGTACGAGCTGAAAGCACCTACGTCGCCGGTTGATGTGTTGCCATTGTATACAACACCACGTGCTACGACGGCTGCCTCAAGGCGCAAGCCAAGATCGAAGTTGTCGCTAAGACCATATTTAGGCTCTACGGCAAACAGAACACCTCCTGATACACCTGAAGTCAGAGGCTTCGCGTAACCAATCGAGACATTGACTTTGAATGGTTTGTACTCCTGAGCAGATGCTGAGAACCCAACGAGAACGAACAGAGCGAATAAAATGCGTTTCATAACAAAAAGTAAATAGTGAATGGTGAATAAATGATTAGCTGTATAATTAAATACACGCAACTAACTGGTAAACGCAGTATACTGTTTGGCTCAAATTGAACAAAATTTTACTGCATTGTTAACTAGGCTATCATTTCACGGGTAAACTGTCCGGCTTATTTATCTAAACACGTCGTGTATACTTCTGATACTAAATGGGTTAATTCATCTCACCCGGTACGATCATGATACCTCTCTAACGATTCTAACCGAGCACAATTAATTGACTACGACGACTGACTACCTGCGTCATTTGTGCGAAGTCAATACAGATCATCACACTAGAAATTGCGCTTCGAGTTCACGCTCATCAGAAAAGGTAATTTTCCACAACGGCGTGTATTGTTTGTGATGCTACACTCATCTGTTCATCTAATAAAGCCAGAACCAGCGCCGTCATCACTTTAGATCACCGGTCACTGGCCCAGCTGATTGGGTTGATTGCTTCCAGATCACCATTCGCTCACTTTAATCTGCACAATCGATGGACTAACTTTTTTGGCTACCTTTACGACCGTATTCGAGTATGCGTCCAGCAGGGGAGCATCCTAGTGACTCGCCCCTCCGGGTCGCAAAACCGGATCGAAAATTGCTACAAATTATGTACTCATCCGATTGATTCATGTGAAGACTTAATCTGCATTAGCTTTGTTCAGTACAATTTGGTTCTACAATATCCGTCATTAATACGACAGTTTGTCATTTTAGTGGCTGTCAGGTTCTATATTTACAACGTTGAACTACCGGTTTGGTTAGATAATACAAGAAGGCGAGAGCTGAATCAGACAATTTGACATATGAGTTTTGAGGAGTACCTTGTTCAGAAAAAAATAGATAGCAATCAATTTCTAGCCAGTGAACCAGCGCGATACGCTGAATGGAAGCATGTGTTTAACCAGATGCATCCAGAAAGCTTTACCGTTCAGAAGAAATTTATGTTAAACGATACTCGGAAAAAGTATCTTGCTAGTTAATAATGTGTAGGCAATCTGATGGTCATTTTGCCCTTTATTATTACCCTACCTCTTTATTTGTTATGAGTATTACGCTAGGAGAACTTCGTGGAACGACAGACGCAATGGTTTATGCCTTGAAAGGCCAGGGCCTGGGTGACAGCGATGCTTTACTGGAAGCTACTAAAACTCCGCAGGATCGTAAAGCATTGGCAACAACCACGGGCATCGATCAGGCTTTATTACTTAGTCTGGCCAATCGGGCCGATCTCGCCAGAATTAAGGGCATTGGCCGGGTTTACAGTGACTTGATGGAAGAAGCCGGTGTTGATACCGTAGTCGAACTAGCCCAGCGGTCGGCTGTCAATCTGCACGCTAAGTTGATTGAAATAAATAGTAAAAGGCAGTTTACCCAGCGGCCACCCTCCGTAGAGCAAGTGACTGATTTTGTGGAACAGGCCAAAGGGCTGCCCAGGATGCTGGACTACTAATGGCAAAAAAAGAGTCTGATACGAATCAGACTCCGTAGTGTGCTGGGCAAGAACAATGGGTTCATGTGTTGTTCTTGCCCAGTGTCTTTATACCTGTGGCTCTCTACTACCGGGTTCCCGCAAATAGCTACTTAGTTTTTCTTCGAGTTCAGACAGCGTCAGGTTTGTTAACAACTCGCCATTGAGGGCAAGGGTAAGCCTACCGCTCTCTTCCGATACGGCAATGATGGCCGCGTCAGTAGCCTCGCTCATACCCAATGCAGCCCGGTGCCGGAAGCCAAGTGCCGAGGGTAGTTCATCGTCATCAGATACGGGTAAGATACAACGGGCTGATTGTATTCGGCCATCGCTAATAATAACCGCGCCGTCGTGCAACGGGCTATACTGGCTAAAAATTGCTAGCAGCAGGGGCTTTGACACTTCAGCATCGATTGACTCACCCGACTTGACAAACTTTTCGAGATCGTCATTTTTGCGAATAGCGATCAGACCTCCCGAAAATTCAGCGCTTAATACTTTGCAGGCATCCAGAATAGGGCGGAGGGACGTAGTCGGTTCCGGTACTCCCGGCTGCCGCAGAAGCCAACGCCGAAGCCATCGGCTGTTGGCCACGTTGGTTGATTTACCAATGAGCAACAGAAAACGTCGAATTTCCTGCTGAAATATAATGATCAGCGCCAAGGCACCCACACTGATGAAGTACTCCAGAATAGTTGTCAGCAGGTTCAGACCGAACGCTTTGACGAGTAAATAGGCGAGGTAGACCAGCAGATAGCCTACAAATACCCGGCTCGCAACGCTACCACGAACAAGGTTATAAATTTGGTAAATGAGCAGGGCAACCAGTAAAATGTCGAGCAGGTCGAGCCAGCCGACATCCAGAAAGCCTAAGTGGAAGGCCAGCATGTGTGAACAGATAATGGTTTGGGTTTAACAATAAACAGATTACGGTGTATAGTTTACTCAATAAAGTCAAAACAATTCCGACTGTTTAGCGAGAATGCTTTATATCAGCGTCGACAACGTATCAGTCGTTGTTCATGGGGGGAACTACTCGTAGTGTCATTGAGGAGACGGACTATGCCAATCCTCGATTACGATTGTTTGACCTTCTAACGCTATGTACGTCTCTGGAAAAATGGGTCTGGCTTCTTCCGTAAACAAGTCGTATTGCTTGTACCGCGACGAGAAATGACCAATCAATAAGCGCCCAACTTCGGCTTTGGCCGCCATCATAGCTGCCTGTTTAGCCGTAGAGTGATACACTTCGGCTGCACGCTGCGCATTATCCTCCAGAAACGTAGCCTCGTGATACAGCAAATCGACGTTCTTCAACTGAGGGATCAGTGCTTCGACATAGCGGGTGTCGGAGCAAAATGCGTAGGAGCGGGCAGGTAACCCTGGTTCCGTTACGTCGTCTGCCGCGTGAAGAATCGCTCCTTCATCGTTAAGAATATCGTGCCCTTCTTTCAGCAGCTTTAGGTACTGCACCGGAATGTCATCGGGCAGCCGCTCGCGAAGTAGCTTTCTGGGATGGGGTTTTTCCCGAAACAAATACCCCGAACAGTCGATCCGGTGCTGAAGTGGAATCGATTCGACAGTCAACTGCGGGTGATCGAGCAACAGTGTTGCTGTTTCGGGATCAACGGGTTGGAAATGAAGTCGATAACCAAGCCGCGAATCAGACACCCGGAATATGGTTGTCAGCACTTCGTCCAGACCTCGAGGCCCAAACAGAAACAGATCTTCGGTTCTGCCGGACAGATTCATTGTCGAGAGTAAGGGCGGTAAGCCAAAGTAATGATCGCCGTGGAGATGGGAAATGAAAATGTACCGAAGCTTGCCGGATTTTATTTTCTGCTCGATTAGTCGAAGCTGCGTTCCTTCGCCACAGTCGATCAGCATGTAGTCGTTACCAACCGTAAGTAGCTGAGCGGTTGGATGATAGCGCAGCGATGGCGCAGCAGAACCCGCTCCCAACACCGTGAGGGAAAAGAGCGGATTCGCGGATTTATGATTTGGCTCGTGGCCTGAAGTGTTACTGTTAATCGGCATCCCGGCTGATGCTTCCCCCTGCGTCGTACTCATCGTCATTCTCACTGCGAAAATCGTTCTCCAATTCGTTCATGAACACGGCATCAACGGCTTCTTCTACCGTAGGCAGAATCGTCAGATCACTGATCGTGGCCGCGTCCAGAAACGCTATCAATTCATCATTCTTTGTAACTAACACCAATAGACCGAGTTCGTTGGAACATTGCCGGTTTATTTTCCGAATGGTGCTGATACCTGCCTGATCTACTGATTGAAGAGGTGTTACGTCGACAATGATATTGCTGTATCCCGATCGGAACAACGTGCGGCTTAAGGTTTCAAAATCGGTGGCAATGTCGTCACTAAACTCGCTGTCTGCCAATCGAATAAGGGCATATTGTTCGTTTTTTTCAATGGTGTAATTCATGAAAAGGACTGGTTTCGGGTTTCCGGATTTTTTATGGGGAAAGAATAAATAGTACGTGTTCGTTGGTCGGTGGCTTACTTCACTCAGACACCCTGAAGCAGATCACACCGCCTAACGTATAGCTGAGTTATCAACTTACCAGATTAAATTGGAAACTCAAGCGAAAAATGATTTACCAGCCAACTCAATGCGCGTTAGCGGATCGAGTGTTAGATCGGCGGGTTGAAACTGTTGTCCGGTAACTGTCTCGAACAGCTCAATGTAGCGGGCCGATATTTGACCAACCCATTCGTCGGACATTGCCGGTACAACCTGTCCCGTTTTCCCCTGGAAACCATTGGCAATCAACCACTCCCGCACAAATTCTTTGGAAAGCTGTCTTTGTGGCTGATTGGCTTCCAGACTCGCCTTATAGGTGTCGGTGTAGAAATACCGGGATGAATCGGGTGTGTGCACTTCATCGATGAGATACACTTTCCCGTCGAGGTTCCCGAATTCGTATTTCGTGTCGACCAGAATCAGGCCGCGCTCTGCCGCCATAGCCGTACCGCGCTCGAATAGGGCCAGGGCGTACTGCTCCAGTTGACCGTAATCGGCTTCGCTAACGATACCTTGGCTTAGAATCTCTTTCCGGCTAATGTCTTCGTCGTGTCCTTCGTGAGCTTTGGTCGACGGGGTGATGATTGGTTCCGGAAGGCGATCATTTTCCCGAAGACCATCGGGCAGAGCAACGCCACACAGCGTTCGGTGGCCATCGCGATACTGCCGCCATGCATGACCGGCCAGATACCCACGGACCACCATTTCAACCGCGTAGGGTTCGCATTTCAGCCCCACACTCACATTGGGGTCGGGCGTGTCGAGGAGCCAGTTTGGAACGATGTCGGCTGTGGCCCGCAGGAAATAAGCGGCTGTCTGATTCAACACCTGACCTTTGTATGGGATAGGCCGCGGTAATACCACATCAAAGGCCGAAATCCGGTCTGATGCGATCATGACTAATTTGTCGGGGAATGAATAGACATCCCGCACTTTACCGCGGTAAAAACCCGTCTGGCCGGGGAATTGAAAATTGGTCTCCTGAATTGCGTTCATCTACGTTAATTTATAGTTTGTGGGTCGGTAGTGTGTTTTAACAGCCCTGACAGGCCAACCTACAGGCCGAAAACCATTACAATTTTTCAAGCACGATAGCGGAAGCGCCACCCCCTCCATTACAGATGCCGGCGACTCCATAACGGCCATTGTTTTGCTGGAGCACGTTGGTCAGGGTCGTCACGATCCGCGCACCCGAAGCGCCCAGCGGATGACCTAACGAAACGGCCCCGCCAAACACATTTAATTTTTCCTGAGGCACCTGCAAAATTTCGCTGAATGCCAACGGAACAACCGCAAAGGCTTCGTTCACTTCGAAGTAGTCGACATCCGTGGTTTTCAATCCGGCGCGTTCAAGAGCCAGCGGAACAGCTTTCGTCGGCGCCGTTGTAAACCATTGAGGTTCCTGCTCCGCATCGGCATAGGCCAGAATACGTGCCAGCGGCTTTAAGCCTAGCTCATCGGCTTTCCGGCGGCTCATGATCACCAATGCCGAAGCGCCATCACTGATTGGTGATGAACTGGCCGCTGTCACGGTCCCATTGGTGCTGAAAGCCGGTTTCAGCGTTGGAATCTTGTCGAAGTTGACATTGGTATATTCCTCATCTTCCTGGACAACTATCGTGCTTTTACGGCTAACCACCTCGATCGGGACAATTTCGGCATCGAACCGTTTCTGCTGCGTACTCGCGTCAGATCTGCGATATGACTGCACCGTAAAGGCGTCCTGCGATTCGCGGCTAATGGCGTACTTATCCGCGGTCTGATCGGCAAATACACCCATGGCACATTGGTCGTAGGCATCAACCAGGCCATCGCGGGCCAAGCCGTCCACCAGTTCAGCGTTCCCGTATTTATAGCCAAAACGTGCCTTGGGGACGTAGTAAGGTGTATTTGACATACTTTCCATCCCGCCGGCGATGACTATTTCGGCCTGACCCAGCTGAATGGCCTGAGCCGCCAGCATAATGGCTTTCGTGCCTGATGCACAAACCTTATTGATGGTTGTGCATGGAACAGTAGCGGGTAACCCGGCTTTTACAGCCGCTTGTTTAGCTGGTGCCTGGCCCAGGTTTGCCGAAACGACATTACCCATATATACTTCCTGCACCTGATCAGCAGAAATGCCCGCCCGCGTCAGCGCCCCTCGAATAGCGGCCGCCCCCAGGTCTGTTGCCGATAGGGTAGACAAAACACCGCCGAATGAGCCAATTGGTGTGCGAACCGCAGCGATAATTACGACTTCGTTCATAGTTTTTGTTGTTGATCAATGCTGGCGAACGCGTAATCGATCCGCTTGCTAGTTGACTGTCGATCTATAGTAGTTACCAGCGACTTTCATTCGTTTTTGTTTTTCCTGTCGGCTGTCTGGCCGAACGGGTCAACGCATAGGGAAGGTCATCTTCCTGCATCGCATCGAGCAGTTGAAGCGCCTGTTCTTCGCTGAGGTTCAGGCGTTGGAAGCGATGCAATAATTCATCCTGCCGGGCCGACCGTTCGACTTGCTGCCCACCCGAAGGACGGGGCTTATTTTCGTTATCGCGGTTTTGAGCGGATGCTTTCTGGCGCAGATTCGGCCCAGGAATTTTCCCGGAAAACCGTTTCTTTATTAACTCAAAATCGTACCGGGCAGGTTCGTTGTTTGGGTCTTCAAGTAAAGCCTGTTCGAAGAAAATCAGTGCAGAGGTACTATCCTGTTGCAGACAAGCTATGACACCCAATTGAGTAGCGGCTACCGTTCGTAAATCGGGTCGATCGGAATGAAGCAGCGCTTCGTATTGAGAACGTGCCTTGCCGTATCGTTTCAGGTGAAAATACGTATGACCAAGATTCAGGCGCACGCCCGGATCGATGCTGGTGGTGATTCGGCTCAAGTTGGCGTAAAGATGCATTGCACGCGTATAATCGCCCGCATTATAGGCCGCTTCGGACTCTTTCCGAACCTCATTGTTTCGAGAAATCTGGTTTAGCGACTGGGGCACGTCCCACCAAAGCCAGGCTGCTATAAATAAATAGATCATACGCTAGTAACGCATCCGTGGTCAAAAATAAGGCGAAACTTTGAGATGCGTTCATAGTCTGAATGTTCTTACTGTTACAATAAGGTCAAAGGCCAGTAGGACAAGCGCGGCCACTAGAAAATAAACGTACTTGTTCGTCGATATGGTCACGCTGTTTTGATCAAGCCGAATGCCCTGTTGAGCCATTAACGTACTTGCTATGTCGCGGATATATCGACCATCGGCATCGGCTTCAACGTATTGTCCACGGCTGTCCCGAGCCAGTTCCTGAAGAAAACCTCTATTCAAATGGCTTCGTACAATTTGCTGAGAGTTGTCACGAATAAAACCACGGCCATCGCGAATGGACGAACCGGCTTCGGTGCCAATGCCCACGGTCATGAGAAATAAACCAGCTGTTTTCAGGCTAGCGAGTTCAGTACGGTCGCAGGTGCCGAAATTTTCTCCGTCACTAAAGAGGACAAGTGCTTTCGGGTTAAAACGGGTGGATGAATCGGTTCGGAATTTCTGTGAAGCCAGGTCAAGAGCTACGCATAGGTCAGTACCACCCGCAGCGGCTTTACTCGTACGGATGTCACGGACAAACCGTTTGATCGCATCGTGATCAGCAGTCAGAGGTGATAGCACAAATGATTCGTTCGCTGTCAGAATCAAACCGAAGCGATCTAGGGGGAGCAGGTCGCAAAGTTGCTGTATGTCATATTTCACCCGCTCGAGTCGGGAAGGTACGGCATCGGTTGCATCCATTGAACGAGATATGTCGACCAGTAGATAAACGTCCCGTCCGGTCGTTGTCATCGTTTGCTCTACTTCACCAAAGGAGGGTCCCAGCAAAGCGATCAGTAATAACGTCAAATAGCTACTTCGTAAAAAAAACTTTGGAATAACGCCCCATGCCGATGTATTTAACTGCTTCGCCAGCCTGAACGTACGGAAAATGTACAGGCCATACAGAGCCAAAAACAACCCGACTAAAAAAAAATCTGTACTTGAAAATGAGTAAAGCCAATTCATGAAAATGGGTAATCAATCTGACAATGAACACGTTTCGTTTACTATCGTTTCGATTGTCAGTGCAAGGAAGGGACGAAAATAGCGATTCTAAAAAGATTTTTTCAATTAACTCTTGCGGCAACGAATGAATCCCCTTATCTTTGTGTCCCAATCATCCAGGAAATGGAGGAAAGGGCTACGGAGAGATGCCTGAGTGGCCGAAAGGAACAGTTTGCTAAACTGTCGTACTGGTAACGGTACCGAGGGTTCGAATCCCTCTCTCTCCGCAGGAGCAACCTATAACAGAGCTTCGTTTTAGTAGAAGATCAAGTAATAGAGCTCGTTTTTCGGGGTGTAGCGTAGCCCGGTATCGCGCCTGCTTTGGGAGCAGGAGGTCGTAGGTTCGAATCCTGCCACCCCGACACTAAAACCGCCCTCTTCACGTGAAGAGGGCGGTTTTTCTTTTTAGCCTTTCCTCGCGGACCGTCTTTTTGCAGCACAGTACGACTAACATCTGTCGTCAGCAATGAATTCTTTGGTTCATTGCTTATTGGGTCGCTGCCCAAATTCTGTTTTTGACTGTTCAGAAATATAGTAAGCTTATAGACATGTAACTATTGCTAGCTTCTATACGCGTTACGTGTTCCTCACGCGCTACGTATCTTCCAAGACATCAACTACATAGTGCGGCAACTTGCGTTTGTGGCTACGCTAATTTGTTACTCACCTAGAGGAATGATGCCTATAGACTATGATATAATAAAATTTCACTGCGAAAATCATAAATAGAGTGACATGCTGTCGATTATATAGTCAAAATAGCGCTAAGTAGTAACGACTGAATCGATCGTTAATTTTTGACCTTATCTGAAGTGGCTCAACCACTTTGTAGACAATGAGCATCTTTTCAAATCCCAGCTGGATTGCCCCATATGCCTATCCATTTACTAGTATTGATCAGGTACCTCAAGCAGTTTTTGATGAGATAAATGGTCGCCTGGATAAAGTTATTAGTACAAAACCACTGGTGTCTATTTTGATTGCTGCTTATAATGAAGAGATTAATATTCTTCGTATGATCAGCACGCTGTCAGCGCTAGATACCAGAATCCCTTTCGAAATCATCGTTGTCAATAACAATTCAGGCGATAGAACGCAGGAAACAATTGACAAACTACATATCAAGCGTTTTTTTCAACCAGTACAGGGTTGTGGACCGGCCCGTCAGTTGGGTCAGGAAATGGCTTTAGGCACCTATATTTTGCTAGCTGATGCCGATTGCCTGTATCCACCAAATTGGTTGGATGAAATGATGGGGCAGTTACGCCGTCCTGGCGTTGTTTGTGTTTATGGGCGATACTCGTTCATCGGCTCTTCCGCGATCCCAAGATGGCAGCTGTTCCTGCACGAAACGCTAAAGGATATGATAGCTGAGATTCGACACATTAAACGCCCTTACCTAAACGCCTATGGAATCAGCATGGGTTACATACGGGAAGTAGCTTTAAAAGCCGGTGGGTACATTGATCACAATACCCGGGGTGATGACGGTCGATTGTGTTTTGATATGATGCCTTACGGCCGAGTAATACAAATGAAAACTCGCTCCGCTCGCGTATGGACAGGTCCCCGTACATTATTACAAGACGGTACAATCTGGAATAGCTTGAAAATACGTATCGGAAAAGAAGTCAAACAGGCATTGTCTTACCTCACGCCACACCCACCTCACAATACCAAAACATCGGCTAATTAACCTTGTTATTAACTTCGTCCGCTTAAGAACCTGTATGGTCCGTTTGACAATACAGGTCGAATAACCATAATGCCAACAAGTCTCATATCTTCCCGGTTGACGGAAAACTAGTAAACCCGCTTACTCGTCGGGTTTTGTTCGAGTAGGCGATACAAATCAACTGATTTAATTGCCCTCAAACCTCATTATCTGTCGAAAACAATTTTATCGTTTCCCACGAAAAAGGGAACCAGGTACCACTATTGGCATCGAATACCTCGGTCGCAGATTGACAGGGGAACAGCTTGTAGTCGAACTTAGGGTAATCGTTGACCAGATAACCAGGATAATAGTACGCTTTCCGTTGCTGGCGGGCGTAATTGATCTTCATGAGCATTAAAAACTTGCCCAAACTTTGTTTACGATAGGCAGGGTCGTAAAAATTCATGATGCCTGCAATGCTTTGCGAACCGTTGTCGAAAATGCCTGCTGCAATCAATTTGTTTTCATCTCTAACCTCAACGACATACGTGTCAAACACGGTGTAAACGGGACCATCCAGTAAGCAGGACTCGACCGAATCAGGGGCATCGAAATTTATGGCACTTCTGTAAGTTGCGTAAAGATTTACTATCTCTTCCGTAAGAGTAAAGGGCTTGACTTCCACCGAAAATTTCTCGTTAATTCGAAGAAGCCTCAACTGATCAGTACCATATTGAACACTCGCCAGAGCTAAACGTAGCCAGTGTACGGAGTATAATGTGTCGTCAAATAACACGTAACGGCACGTGAAAATGTTCTGCTGCATCCGAAAATAACCCATACTCAGGCATAAATCCAACTTATTCCCCGTCATCGTTTAGTGCGTCTTACAACTGAAATTATTGGCAATTCTCAAGTTAGCATGAAGGATCAAAGACCAGTCGGGTTTAGCTGATTTTTCGATTCGTCGCTGGTAGTTGTTGGTAGGTTAGGCATCCCATTGGGTTGGATACCCAGTCCACTGTTCAAGCAAGAAATCAGCTAGATCTAAGCCAGCGGCTCGTTCATCGGCCGTTGCGTTGTCTTCCAGATAGGTTGACACGGTTATGTGAAATCCTTCGGCCAGTAACTCACCCGCTACCCTGTTCCAACGATCGAAGGCGCTTCCATCTTTTGAGAGATCTGGAAATAATTCTATTTTCCGCCCTCTTAACGGGGCAAGCCGTTCGGCATTTAAATAGGATAGTGCACCAACTGCCAGCCAGATAAAATCCGGAAAGTATGGGGTGCTGATAACCGCAGTTTTAGGTGCTTCGACAATAGCTACCGGCTGGTCGGGCGGAGCAGTTACTAACTGAGGTAAACCGAACAGACAGGGTGATTTTTGAACGTCGTTACGCTCATCAAGGTAGGCTGTCAGCCAGTCTGGATAAGGCTGTTTCTGTTCATCACAACGGCGAGCATAAGCCGAATGTACCCACGTCGTTCGCGTTCGTTTTTCACCATTTTTCACCACATATTTGACGGTGTGGAACGTGTCATCGAATAGTTTGATCTGTCCCCCACGGATGCGCTGCTGCTCATCGATGTACCAGAACACACACGCTCCCGGCCAACGGCCCGAGGTACCAATATTGAAGCGTTTCAGCAGATTATCCGCAACACTGGCACCAAAATGCTGGTGCAGTAATCGGGAAAACTGGTTTCTCGGGTAATATCCCAGCGATTGTTGAAACACCTCATCCGGTATGGTATAAAGTTGATTTTGCGACGCTACAGCTGGCGCAGGCCGGGTGACGGGTTGGTCAAACAGGAAAGCGGCAACCCGTTCTGCCTGTTCGAGTGTGGCTCCTTCCTGTTGGATAAGATGCGCGATAATTGTCTGCTTCGGTGCTCCGCTGTGCTTCTGTTTCGCTGCCAGCCGGAACCACGTTTTGGGAATGGGTCCAATGCTGCTACGTGCTCTTACGTCAGTGTAGTACGAGCGACCGGACAATCCTTTCTCGTAAGGATTGAGGTGGTATCCACAATTACTTTCCCGGTCGCATCGACCATAGATTTCGGGCAGTGGTTCACCGGTTTGGGTATCGATATAGCGGCTTAACGTTTTACGGTGTTTGGGACCACAGTTTGGGCAGTCAATCTTGATTGCTTTTTTAGGCAGTTGATAGCGGAACGTTGTAGCAGACATGAGCGTAAAAATAAGCATTTGTCTTAAGCTACCTTCCCGCTATTTTATATAGATTAGTATTCTCAACAAGGAAGCCCGGCAGACGCAGTGTCTGCCGGGCTTCCTTGTTGAGAATAGTTTGTATGTTAAAGATAATCGATGATACGTCGGCCAATGATGCCACTTTGCAGTTCCCGGCGTAGAACAGCCTTTCGACGACGCGGGTGCGTCGCAATGTACATAGCCCGCATTTTCAACGTAAAACTAGCAATCATATACAGCCCGAACAATACGCCAAGAATCAACAGTGATTCTGTATTCGTGATGTTACGGTGTAGCAGAAAGAACAGGAGCGTGTTTACAAATGAGGCTCCACAAAGTACTGCGGTTGCCTGCGCGTGCGACAGACCATTGTCCAGCAGAATGTGGTGCATGTGGTTTCGATCGGCAGAAAACGGTGACCGACGGGCCAGAATACGCACCAGAAATACCCGTAACGTATCGAAGATCGGAACGATCAGAATAACAATGGCAATAATCGGTGCGTTAAAAAAGGCAGTTGGTTCAAAACGATAGGACGCGTTCAGGCTTACGAAACGTACGGCAAAAAAAGCCAGCATGAAACCAATAATCAATGAGCCGGTATTACCCATGAAAATTTTACTAGTCTTCGAGAAATTGAACCGTAAAAAGCCAAGCAGCGACCCCGTCAGCGTAAAGGCCAGACAAGCCATCGTGAAGTGGTTCGTTAATAGGAACCATGTGCCAAATGTGCCGCTGGCAATCGTGGCAATACCACCGGCCAGGCCGTCAATACCGTCGATCAGATTGATCGCGTTGGTGAGAGCAATAAAAATAAAGCACGTTAGCAGGATGCTGATAATTTCTTCGATGTGGTGGAAGCCCATGATTCCGTATAAGTAGTCAACCTTCAGATCACCGAAAAAAATCAGGATCATCGCGGCCAAAACCTGGAAAAGAATCTTTTTATTTGGGTCAATACCGACCAAATCATCTTTGATACCGATGAAAAATAGAATGGTCATACCCGCTACGGAGAGATCGGTTCTATAAACATCAGTCTGATCGATGCTAGGCCACAGAAAATAAGCAATCAGAATGGCAGCAAAAATAGCAATGCCGCCAAAGGTAGGAGTGGGCGTGGAGTGCGATCGGCGTTCACCAGGTTTCTCCATAAGCGATTTCAACTCGGAGATTTTGATAATGACCGGAATCGAGATCACTGCGACGAAGCAGGCCACTAAAAACGCCAGAATACACTGGTACAGGCCCAGCTTGAACAGGTCGTCATTTAGTTTATTTTGTAAATAGGCAATCAATAAATCGAGATTCATAAGGCTCTTAAATTAGGTGATGTGATCACCGATTGGACTTTTTGCCAGTGCAACTTTCCAGACGAAGCCCATTCAATTATAAATGCGTGGATAAACGGGTCTGCACAAAAAATAGGCAGGAGATTCCAGATTCAATGTAAAAATCAATTCTTTACACAAGAAGTCAAGTATAATTTGATTGAACGGTTTTACTATCCCTTGGTGACTTTGCTGTTCAGCGCTGGTGGTTTCGTGATATACTGACTGAGTTTGCGTAACGGTTTTAGCCAAAGTGTAAAAAAATAGGGTGTTAATCCGTTCAATTCCCAGGCTACCCGGTCTTCTTTATTCGCCCGAATCCGGTTCTTTAAACTGCTGTTGCTAATACCGCCGGCCCGCATGACAATGGTGACTTCATCCATGTAGGTAAGCTTAGCTTTGTTCTTATGGATGAACCGAAGCATCAATTCGTAATCGGCGGCACTTTTCATATCGAGTCTGAAAACGCCATATTGCTCATACAGCCAGCGTTTCGCAAAGAACGAAAGGTGGCCCGGCATCCAGCCCCATAAAAAAGCATTCTCAGTATACCAGCCAGATCGCCAGTAACGCGTAAGCTTCTGCGTGTCAGAACGGTCCACGTAAATCATATCACCATATACCGCGTCGCTATCCGTTCGTTCGAAGGTAGCAACCATGTTCTCAATGACCCGGTTGTGCCGGTAAAAATCGTCGGCATTGAGTAGGCCAATTACCTCACCGGTAGCCATTTGAATGCCTTTGTTCATGGCATCATATAAGCCCTTGTCGGGTTCTGAAACGAATTGAGCAATTTTTGTACCATACGAGCGGACAATATCGACTGTGCCATCCGTCGACTTCCCGTCCACAATGATGTACTCAATGTCACTATAAGTCTGATTCAGAATTGACTCGATGCAATCCCGGACGTGCTCAGCTCCATTGAACACAACCGTAATAATAGATACTCTCACGACGCAATATCTCGTTTTCGGACCCAAACGGCCGGGTTTCCCTGATAAATTCCATACGCATCCAGCGAACGAGTTGCCACCGAATTGACCGATAAAACGGAATGAGAATGGCACCGGACGCCTGGACAGACAATTGCTTTAGCACCAATCCAGACACCATCGTCGATCGTTATTGGCCGGGTCGTAAGATCGAACGTCGATTGACGGTAGTTATGGTTTCCGGTCAGGATCATGGCTCCCTGCGAAAGGCAGGTATGATCGCCGATAACAACTTCACTCAAATTATCGATCCACACCTGTTCACCAATCCAGACGTAATTGCCCACCCGAAGTAACCAGGGGTATTTAATATTGACACCGGGTTTGATAACGACGCCCGTTCCTAGTTTTGCGCCAAATAGTGTCAGGACAATGCGCTTAAAGGCAATCGGTAGGGGTAGATACGTATTGACGGTGACTGAATTGACCAGAAACCATACAATGATTTTCCAGCGCGGCCCTGGCTTGTACCAGCTGATGTCATAAATCGATAGATCCGTACGGCCGACCGTCTGCTCAGGGTCGGTTGGTTGGGCTAAGATCTTTGCCATAGTGCGTTCGGAAAAATTGAATAATTGACTCTTTGTCGCGCCCTGCATGAAAATAAACTTCAAACATTTTAGCGTCTACCAGAAAACGGTACCAAAGGCCCTGCAAAAAGTGCCAGATCAAGCCTTTCTTTCCATCCAGAAAACCGAACCGAAAAAAATACCGATAAAAAAAATACAAAAATGGCCTGGTGAACAAAGGTAAGGAGGCATATTGTATTTTTAGGTAACGGGTACGTTGTTCCTGCGATCCAAACAACTTGGGTTCTACACGTTGTGTTTTGTCGAAATTGTACTTAATGTTCAATAAATCAATGACTTCACGAATGGCGTAGTTATTATGCTTCTGCGTCCACCAGGTTAAATTATTCAGGTTATGATCGACCAAATCGTGCTGAAATTGGATGGATTTACCCTGCGAGAGCTTGATATGTTCATCCATCCAGGTTTCTTCACAAATGCCCTGTTGACGTCGCCAAAGCCTTAAGAGCCAGATTGGGTAATAATCGCCATGTCGTATCCATTTGTCAAAAAACAAGACCCGCCGTTTAACATAAATGCCTGACACGTCCTCAGAAAGCGTTGTCAGCCGTTGATTGATTTCTTCGGCCAGCTCGGGCAGAACGTACTCATCGGCATCCATACGCATGAGCCAACCCGTCTCGAACGGTGTATGGTCAATGCCATAATTAAACTGTAACGCATAGTTGACCCATGGATTTTGAACGACTGTGGCACCAAGAGAACGTGCAATTTCTACAGTGTTATCCGTTGAAAATGAGTCGACTATGAATATTTTGTCGGTGAAGGGATGCAAACTCTGCAGACACCGGGCAATATGTTTTTCTTCGTTATGCGTTAGAATAATGACTGATACGTCGGCCATACCTAGGTAGTGCGTCTCCTAAAATAATGTCGAACGCACCTTCAGATGCTTCACTCAAATTAGTTTAGGAGTGCTTTTGATACTGATTCGTACTGCAATACTATCACTTTTTTTAGACAGGAAAAAGCTGCTCAGGCTGTTCACTGACAGTCCTGTATTGTTTTTATGCTATTTTTTGAAAATACGGCGCTTCGTAATACTCATTGAGCTAAAGGCGTGGGGCCTTTGATTAGATTGTGTAGCTTTGTTGTCGAAACCATTGTTACTAGACGACTATGCGCCTTGTCATTCTGACGCAGGACGATCCGTTCTACCTCGCCCGAAATATTGATTACTTACTGAAAAAATTGCCCCCTTATGCTGAGGTCGTTGCGACCGTAGTGTTCGACGTATCGCCTTTCGGTAAGCGGGAGAGTTTTAAGGACAAGATTAAAAAGACTTACGACATATTTGGGCTTCCTTTTTTTGTCCGTTACGGCTTTAAGTACGTAACCTCTAAATTAGATAGTCGAAATAACGTCAGAAAAGTACTGGCTGATCGGGGGATTCCACTGATTCAGGTAGAAGGAGCAATCAACAAGGACGAAAATCTGGAGAAAATTCGGGCCTATAAACCTGACTTATTGGTCTCCATTGCTGGTAATCAGATTTTCAAGCGTAAACTGCTGGATGTTGCCACTTATGGTTGTATCAATCTTCATACGGCCCTTTTACCCAAATATCGTGGTCTAATGCCTTCGTTCTGGGTTCTGAAAAACGGTGAAACACACACGGGTGTGTCTGTTTTCTTCGTCGATGAGGGAATCGATAGCGGGCCAATTCTTGTGCAGAATAAGCTTGAAATTGGCGGCATGAGCCAGGCCGAACTGATTGATGTCACGAAGAAAATGGGTATGGATGCCATTCTGGAAGCCATTGAAAAAATCCATTCGGGCAAGTACGAACTCATCGAGAATGATGCCTCCCAAATGACGTATTTCACGTTTCCAACCAGTGATGACGTCAAAGCGTTTCGGGCAGCTGGAAAACGTTTTTACTAGTTCCAGCCCTTGGATACCTGACCCATTCAGTTGATTTAATAATCCGGCTGTTGATCAGCTACAGGACTGATCATGAACGGTTAGTTAATTTTATGAATATTCTGACATTCGATATTGAAGAGTGGTTTCATATTCTTGATAATGCGTCGACACGGACCGAGGCTGAATGGAGCCGGTACGAGCCACGGATTTATGAGAACATGGATCGGATCTTCCAACTTTTAGAGGATACGAATACTCGGGCGACCTTCTTCTGCCTGGGTTGGGTAGCCGATAAACACCCCGATATTATTCGCCGGATCGATGCCGCAGGCTACGAAATTGCTACGCATTCGTACGCGCACCAGCTTGCCTACGAGCAAACCCCCGCTGAGTTTCAGGCTGATCTGGAGCGATCCATCAAACACTTGCAGGATATAACGGGAAAGAAAGTTCGGTCCTACAGGGCTCCCGGTTTTTCGATAAAAGAGTTTAATCGCTGGGTATTCCCAATTTTGGTGGAGCAGGGTATCGAGATCGATTGTTCGGTTTTCTCGGCTCGTCGGGCACACGGTGGCGATGCATCCTTAGGCATGTTTGAACCGGGTTATCTTGACGTGAATGGGACACTGCTTAAGGAATTTCCTATCAATACAAGCGCCGTTCTGGGACAAGACCTGATATTTTCGGGTGGCGGCTATTTTCGACTTCTTCCGTATCGGGCCATCCGGGGATTAATGCACAGGTCGCCCTATGTGATGACCTATTTTCACCCGCGCGACTTTGACGCGGAGCAGCCAATGATACCAGGTTTGAGCCGCGCGCGGAAATTCAAATCGTACTATGGCCTGAAAGACTGTCTACCCAAATTGAAGCAACTATTGCTGGAGTTCCCATTCGTCGATTTATCAGAAGCTGAACAACAGGTAGACTGGACAAAAGCGGTCTGTAGAAAACTGTAGCCTAACCAGAAAGGAGACTAGTTTTGGGGGAAGGCTGACTGGTTAGGAATCATTTACTTCTCTATGATTGGTATGCCTGACTCACTTCAAAATCTTTTTGTATTCGTTCAGGAGTTTCTGCGTAACGACTTCAATGTCATATTCTTTCTTTAACAGGGCCGTTGCATTTCTGCTTATTTGCTGACGTAATTCGTCATCGCCAAGAATTTTTTCAAGCCCCTGCCGTACGCTATCCGGGGTTTGCTGATCGATAATTTCTGCGGCCTGACTCTGACGAATAACTTCGCCAAAACCAACCCGATCTGAAACAAGCGTGGGCGTACCAGCCGCCATTGCTTCCAGAACAGCTATGGAAAAGCCTTCTGAATAGGAGGGAAGGACAAATAGATCAGCGTCGGCAAGGGCCGCTTTTTTGTCGTCACCCGTTATCATACCCACTAATTTTATTGAGTCTTCGAGTTGGTGAGTTTCGATAAACTGACGGATCGTACTCTCATAGCCATCATCGGACCCGGCCAAAATCAGTACGGTAGCGGGGTTGGTACGGATATACTCACGAAATGCAGGTAGTAATATATCCAGCCCCTTTTTGACATTGAGCCTGCTCATGAAAAGCACGATCTTTCGATCAGATGAAAGGCCGATTTTCCTTCTAAATGTTCCTTTTGGCGGTAACGCAGCAAAGTCACTCAACCGAATGCCATTGGGAATGATGGCTGTTTTTGTTGAATGCGAGCCCAGGTAGTGATTGACATCCTGTTGTTCGCCAGCACTCAAGACCTGAATTAAAGCAGCCCGGCGCAAATAAGCCTTTTGCGCCATTGTGTCAATGAGTTCTTTCTTCCAGCGGTTGTGTGCGTAGACCCAATGATCGAGAACACCATGCGGTGTTATTACTTTCGCCACCGTCCGATCAACAAAAAAAGGGGCTAGTGTACCGAAGTGCCATAAACCGTGGCAATGAACGATATCAAACCGGCGAATATTTTTTGTCAGATATTGATATAACTCAATCGAAAATTCACGAAAAAATCGGCTGATGACCGGTGTTCGCTGACACAGAATTAATTCTACGCCGTTTGGAATAGGGTAGGGCTTTTCACCGGCTGATATAGGACTAAGGATAGTTACCTGATGGCCTTGTTGCAGTGCGGCTGCGGCATGGTCAAAAATCACTTTAGGAGGGCCGCCTATTTCCCAGGAATAAGCGCAGATATGAAGAATTCGCATAAGAGTGTGCGAAGTTACTAATTACGAGGTGACTTTTATAAATCCCCGGAGCATGTCCTGCGCAACGGCATTGGGAGAATAGGTGGCAATCAATTGCTTGGCGGCTTGACTCATTTGGTGCGTATCTACGGTACCATCCATAAACTGAGCCATCCGTCGGACTAACTGATCAGGCTGGTTTGGATCAAAGACAAAACCGTTCTGGCCATCGTGTACCAGGTCGGGTACGCAGCCACACCGATCGGACACAAGCACCGGTAGCCCGCAAGCCATCGCTTCGTTTACCACCAGCCCCCAGGGTTCCGATCGGCTTGGTAAAACCAAAATGTTGCTCAGTGCCAATATTTCAGGAACTTCGTACCAGGGCCGACCCGGCAGCAAGGACACTGATCCGGCTAATCCCAGCTCATTTACCTGATTGACCAGCTTCGTCCGTTCGGTGCCGTCGCCGAGAATAAGTAATCCCCAGTTTTTTCCGTTAGACGATGTCTTAATTGCTTTGGCAAAGGCGTCCAGAAGTAGCGGCAAATTTTTAAACTCAATCAGTCGTCCGACAAAGACAAAATTGTTGGGTTTTAGCGTCAGGGCCTGCTGCCGTTCTGTTCGGGTAGGTAGCGCCTGTTCGTAGACCGACTGAATCGTGTCGTTATCGACCGCGTTGCGACGTAGCAGAATTTTAGCGGGATCAGCGCCAATCGAAATCAGGTAGTTCGCCGACTGGTTTCCAAAGCAAAAAAAACCATCGCATCGATCGAACAGCCACTTCTTAAACTGTTCTTTTCGGCTGCCCCGCTGCTGATCCGCTACCGTGCTTTCGTTCTGCATGATGACACGAACACCATTGGCTTTGGCCCACAGCAGAATCATGACCTGAGCTGGATCGTAATAGCCCGTGAGGTTGATGACATCCGGTCGAAACGCTCTTACGCGCTGAAGCAGCACGCGCGTTCGGTCGAAGAGGCTAACATTTTCGATGTAGCGATCAAAGAGTAGCTCGTAATCGTACGCGTACGTTGGCGCAGTGCTATCCGTCACTGATTCCATACCAGTCCGGGAACGTTCGCTACGGGCAATTTGTAGCACCTTTACCGTCACGTCCGGTTGATTGTCTACCAACCGTTGTAGTGCCTGAAAAACACTGGATTTGTAGTGAGCCCAGAGAATATTATGGACAATAAGAATACGCATCAGGCGGGCTGAGCGTTTGGAATGACAACATACTCGTCCGTTTCCTTGATCGGTTTGGGATCAGACAGATAAGCAGGGAATAAATGCTCAATGCCGATAAACCGAATCATGAGCGCCAGCGGAAACCAGAAGGAGATTTCATTTGGACGACCATTGGTGAACAGCGTGACCAGGATCAGCATGTAGAAATAGGCCAGAAATGTACTCATGGGGTTCGGATTGGTACGCATGATTTTCTGGACATGATAGAAAGCTTTGGCGTTTACCCCCGCAAAAAGAACAAATCCCAGTAATCCTGTATTCGTGAGCGATTCCAGAATAGGAATATCGAGGTATAAAAATTTATAGCCGAATCCCAGAATTAACATATACAGGTGACCAACCAGTACATTGGTAAGGAACGTAGCACTAACGGAACGGTTGGCTGCCGAGGCATCCAGGGTTGCTTTATAGGCTGCTCCTTTCACTTTCAGACCCAATAGGGCGTAAATGTTCTCTAGATTTCGTTCCGCAAAGGCCAGGACGTAGCTATACAAAATACCGTAGGTGTCGCTAAATCGCTGAAAGAAGATGATTACCCCAACGATGCCTAAAATAATCGTGATAATGGGTACTGGCTTAAAAATTCCCCGCACAGCCATTTTAATCTGAGTAGGTCGAACATTGTAAATCATGAAGAAAACCAGCGCAACGAGCAGAGCCAGAACACTCGATCGGGTCTGAGTCAGCACAAGAATAGCAACGCTCAGGAGCCCAGAGAACAAGCAGACCAAACGAAAAATGATTCCGGTCTGTGGGCGCAATGCCCAGATGGCACAGGCTACGGCGCCCATAAACGCGTTACGTGCAAAGGCATGAGGATTGCCGGACCCTTCGTCGTTATCACCCAGGGTAATGGTTGCCCGTTGCCCAATCGCCCAGGTCGGATTCGTCATCAACGAATAAATAAGACCCAGATTGGAGACGAGTGTGAACAGAATAACAACTGGTACGAACACACGCAAGATGTCGTTCGGAATGTTGATAAGCAGGAAAAGGAATATAAAAATGTAAGCGTAATAGATCATGTCTTTGGTATAATCCTTAAAACCTGGATCGCCCAAATAAACATACATGTAGAAAATACTAAGGAATAGGAATCCTATACCCATCCAGAACATAGACATATTAGGACGGTACAAACGCCGAAAGAGCGTAAATGGAACCATCAGCACCAGTCCTCCGGCCAGGGCAGCCGCGGTGAATGTCGTGCTGCCAGGCGCAAGTTTCAGGGTTTCCCGAAAGAAGAAAATAAGAGGAGATCCATCGATCAGAATGCATATACCCAACACCATTCGCATGTAGTCGAGCGTCTGCAAAAAACGAATGAAACGATCCATAGCTAGTCTGTTTTTACGCTTTTTAATCAATAGAAAGAAAGCGTTAATGAAATTCTTATCGGATGTCTGATGGCTATTTCTGAATAGCCCGACGTAGTTGTAGCCGATGCCGAACGTAGCCAAACTGGCCCTGGAACGCAAACGTAGCCAGTTTACGCAATCGGCAATAACGACGCCAAAATGCTTCCCCAAACGCACTGCGTAGCTGAGGCTGATATTTTTCTTTTACTGATTGATGCTCACTCGTGCCTACGGTCTGAATCGTTGACGACTTGGCATTGGGCTGAACGCGAAAACCGCCCCAAAAGCCATCGACGTGCCGAAATTGAACGCCTTCCTGAACCCCCAATCGGGAAACGATCTCGTAATCGATCACAAAGCGCAGACTTTCGTCCAAAAGGCCAAACTGTTCCAGGCGTTCCCGCTTAATGAACAGCGACTGGTTAAACACCTGCATCCCTTCATAAATTTGGCACTCGACACAAAACTTAGGAGCACGAAGTTCCTCAAGAATAACGTCTTTTTCGTCGGTGATGTACATGTCTCCGAAAAAAACGTCCGTATTGGGTGCCTTACGCCATGCGTTGGCTACGCAGGAGAACGCATCGGGCGCAAATACGTCGTCGGAATTCTGAAAAGCTACGTAATCGCCGGTAGCCATCCGAAAGCCTTTGTTGATGGCATCCGTTTGACCCCGATCTTTCTCACTGACCCAGCCAGCCAGAAAAGGCTCGTACTTTTTAATGATTTCCAGACTACCGTCCGTTGAACCACCGTCGATAATAAAGTACTCTAGATTCGGATATTGTTGATTCAGCACACTCAGAATCGTCCGTTCCAGATACTCAACCTGATTGTACGAAGGCGTTACCACCGTCAGCTTGGGGTAAGCCTTCCCATCGGGTGTTACTATTGGCTCATAGGGTTTGGTAACGAACGAGTAGAGTGAATTGTCTGAGTTGAGCATGCGTTTATACTAGTGACTGATAGACCTCCAGCGTCTGCTGAGCGGTTTGGTCGCACGAAAAATGGGTCAGTCGTTCTGTCCCTTTCTGCCGTAAATCCTTGCGCAATGCACTGTCTGTTAGTACTCGTTCTACCGCATTCGCCATCGATTCATCCTCTTCCGGATCAAAATAAACGGCGGCTTCTCTGGCAACTTCGGGTAATGAGCTTCTGTCGCTCAAAATGGCAGGACAGCCAGCACTAAATGCCTCAAGCACAGGGATGCCAAAGCCTTCGTTAAGCGATGGGAAGACAAATGCCTGTGCGTTCTGGTATAAGCTAAAAAGGCTATCGTCGGTGATGGGTCGAAAATGTACCCGGTCGGCCAATTGAGCCGCCTGGAAGGAAGCCTGTTCACTGGCGGTGAACGTTCCACCACCCGCACAGACGATGTGCAGGTCAGGATGACGATTCAGTACGGGCCGGATCGCGCTAAAAAATTTGTCGAAATTTTTATAGAGCCCGCGTTTACCGACGTAGAGCAGATAAGGAAAATCGATTGAGGTCTTGACCTGATTCAGTGAACTGGTCTGAAAATTAGTGCCCAACGGTATGACGCTAATTTTATCCGGATCAACGGGGAAAAATCGTACTATTTCCTGTTTAGAGAACTCTGATATCGAAATAATTCGATTGGCCCGCTGCATTAATTCCTTCTTGGCTTCATACAACCCTTCACCCAGATCCGGATACTGTTTACCATATCGTTCGCTGGTGGCGTCATAAAACGTTAAGACGAAAGGCTTCTTGCCAATCGAATTCAGGAAATAGCGGTGGTAATACGTCGGGTGAAAAATATCGAACCGGCCGGCCTTCACGCGCTGTAAACTATACAGACGATTCAGGAGGGAGGCCGCTCGATTTACATTACGTACATGGGCCAGTTGCCGATAACGAAAATGATTACTAAATGATGCCTTGTTCAGGTACTCGTTATTGGATAAGAGCAGCGACAATTCAAAATCTATATCAGAACGATTGGAAAACGAACTCATCAAGTCAAAGAAATACCTGGACACGCCCCCATAGGCTAGACCCGTAAAGCATTGATGATCGAATAAAACGTTCATGAACAAGAATAAGATAGTTTGTATTTTTTCTAGAAAATACGCCTGCAAAAATACAACTTATAGCGGTAAAACCAAGATTATGTGTGCTCTACTCTATGAAGGATTCAGCGTAGAACGGGTAAGGGCACGCTGTCGACAAACTGCGTAACGATCCGCATCGCTTCTACCGTTGTGTGTCGCCAGCCTCTCAAAACGACAGGCTCAGGTTGCTGGCCATAAGCTGGTCTGATCGTCATTAATACCGGATTATTGTGCGCAGAAACGGATTTGCTGTAATCCGCTACCAACATTGCGGCATCAGGTCGATTGCTTAGGTTCAGCCGATTCTGGTGGGGGAAGAACCCCTCATCGGCGTTATAAAGCCCCTTTGCGTTAACAAACAGCAAGGGTTCATCGCTATCGCTTACCGCCCATGAGCCAGCCTTTTTTTGTAACTGCCGCTCCGGTAGATTCCACAACGCTACGTTCCAGGCTGTATCTCTAACCAAGACTACGTCCTGGAAAAAAACCGGTACATGCATTAACCATAACTGATCTGTGCATAACCCGTTGCAGAAATTGACAAAGGCCCGCTCTTCAACCCGGTCGCGCCACCAGGCTAGTAGCCTGTTCGTTTCATCTGAGCGTCGAAACGCCAGAAAGTCAGCACTGTAAAGACCGATATTCTGAAAGAACTTCTCATCCGGCCAATCACTGCCAGGCTTAGCCGTTTTAGCCGGAGAACGGGTAATGTGCGGTGTAAGCAGGAGGGTAGCCGTACTAAGACGATTCCAGATGGGCGTTAAGGTGCTCAAGAACTGAACGTTCGGGTCTGCGTAGACCACGATGTTCTCATCCGTGAACCGACGAAACGCTTCCTGAACAAAAGCGGGTTTGCAGGCTGCCGCAAACTCAGTTGGCGTGTACTGGGCTGATAGCTTGGCTAGTTGTTCCGGTGAGAGTAGTTCACTTACCGGTAATAACGTGTAAGGTGACTGGAAACCAGCCGGGAGATGAGCGGGATCGTCAACTAATCCAATGACAACGGAATGCGTTTTGTCATTAGCTGTGTAGTTCGTGAAACTATCACCTAACGCAAACGCCTGCGGCAATTGTTGGATCGTACAAAGAGTTATCAGCACAACAGAGTCAGAACTAGTTATTCAAGCACATCGCCGAAAGCGGCCAGATAAGGAGCATACCAGTTAGCGGCAGCGTCGGCATAGCGGTTATAGTTACCCTGTCTAAGGCTATCCAGAACCGGTTTCAATCGTCGCAGCCGATCATGTGGTAAGCAACTACGCATTGTATAGTGAGAAAGCCGTCGATGGAGCTGTTGAAGTCCAGGGGTATCCGGCGATACACGCTCGGCCAGCAGTTGACTGATGGCGGCTAATTTAGCTTGCTTTTCGCGTAAAGGAGCCAGCTTTATGGTCCGATTCCGGATAAACCGATCACGGACCCGCACCCGTTCACCGGGCTCCTCCTGCCGCACACCGACCTGCTGCTTGATATGGGTTCGGTACAACTGCAAAGGCTGATCAATGAATTGGATCGTATTGTAAGCGGCTGCTACCAGACCAATCCAGCCATCATAAATATAACCGGGTACGTCATCAGGAAAGGGTAACACTTTACTCAAAAACGAACGGCGAATGGCGGTGGCACAGCCCATAACGCGATTTCCGTCAAGCATTATCTCCATCATTTCGCCTTCCCGCCAGCGTCTCTGAGCCTCTTCATCGAATCGAATCCAGGTCCAGAATCGATTCTGTCGACCCTGTAAGTGCTCGTCCGTTACCCACGAATCGCAGAAAGCAAGTTGATCATCAGGGTGATTGCCCATATACTCAACCATTGTACTGATCTTGTTGGGAAACCAGTAGTCGTCCTGATCGCAAATGAAAATCAGGTCGCCTGTGCATTCTGACAGAACACGTTCAAAATTTTTATTGGAGCCCAACTGAGTTTCATTAACCAGAATCCGCACAGGGAACGGTGCTTCGGCTGCTAACCGTTCAAGCAACGAAACCGTGCCATCTGTCGAGCGGTCATCGCATACGACCAACTCATCGGGTAGCTGTTGCTGGTCGAGTAGACTTTGCCACTGTGCAGGCAGGTAAGCTTCCCCGTTGTATGTACACAAGGCAACGGATACAGTCGGTCGAACCGGATTTTTCATTCTTAACAATCAAATTTGGTAACCATACTGAGCAAAAATCGGTCGCCAGTAATCCGTGCCATGGATATCCCAGGCATGACATCCAAACGGCAGCTGTCCGTTATTATAATGTTCAACGGCTCGTTTTGGGTAGAATTCGATGGCAAACCGCATGGCTATCTGGTAATCAGGAATACGCAGCAGAGGCCAATACCGATTTATTTCGATGCCCCAAAAGATATCTTCGTTGTAGTGATAATTAGGAATCCGCTCGTATCGTTCAATGCGACGCTCGAAACGATGTAACCAGCGAAGCATAGCAGGAATTCGCCTAAGCGAAAGTCCACCGTTTCCAACCCCGTTTAGACTGATTATTTCTTTCGGTGTCACGCCGTCTGGCTTTTTTAGGTCAAGCAGCGTTGCCACCTTTTTTTTTAGGTTGAACCATAATTCGTCTGACCGGCTGGTGAAGTCCCGGTCGCGAAGCCACGGCGCTCCAATATAATCGTATCCTTTTTTACACCAGTCAGCCAACTCATCGCGGAATACAAACGCGTCTAATTGATGAATAAGAATATACTCAACGTCCGTAAATGCTTTGTAAAACTCTTCGGAAAGCATCAGCTTATTGTAAGCCTGAATATCAGTAAAAAAGCGATCGGCAAACGTTCTAACCTGCAAAATTGGATATAATTTCCGATAAAGCGAAATGTCGAGCGATTCAGGTGCCGCCAACCATACCGGATAAGTACCCAACACCCGCATGCATTGCGTTAGCGCAATGTGCTCATACTCAGTTAGGGTCGGTTTATATACAGGAATGACTATGCCAGCGCTTACTATTGCTGTGTTCTTCATACAAGTTTAGGTTGGCCTAATCGCTGAGCAGCAGCTTCCTGCACCCAGCCGTATGGAAGCTCAGAGCATGGATGACCAAAATTATTCAAAATGGTGATATCTTCTCCGCGCTTGTACCGGCCGGAGTAGGGCAGGTAGTCGACAAAGTCGAACAGTTGACCAAGTAAAAGAATGCTGGTTGCTCCTGTTGCGTTGGCCATATGAGCCGGTCCACTATCGATACCGATAAACAAATGAGATTGCCGAATAACCTCCGCTGTTTCCAGCAGACTTAACTGGCCGCACAGGTTTCTGAAACCGGGGTGTTTTTCGGTAATTACGGACTCCAACCCAACCTCGATAACTGGATACGGATAGGTGTCGAGCAGCCACCTGACGAGCCTGTTCCAATTTTCGGGTGGCCAGTCTCGCATAACATGACTGGACTGACAATGGATAACAATGGGGGCTTCGCTGATGTTCAGCGATGATACGCGCTGACGGACTTTCTCCGGGATGTACATTTTCGGATCTGCGGTCAAAGCTGGCAAGCCCGCAGCCTGTGAAAACATATAGAGCAGATCACCACGATTGTAATAATTATCGAACGTGAGATCGATTTGGTCGGCAGTGGGGTTGATGGGGTCTTCGGGGCAGTATTTGCACTTGCGATGCGAAATATGCATGTTGTAAACGGTATCGAATATACCCGTTCGTAGCAGATACACCCGTTCGCTAGGGCACTTCTCAACAAGGTAATTATCCAGATCAGGATGGTATTTGACCAGTTCGACGTACTGTTTGCGCACGAGCCAGATGAGATAGGCATCTGGATGACGCTGGCGCACTTCGCGCACTACGGGTTCACAGGCAATGATATCGCCCATTTGCTCCGACAAAATAATGGCTACCAATGGCCGATTTCCCGCCTTATATTTCAGCCAGCGCAGATAAATGTATTTCCATACGAATGACCGGAACTTGCCCACAATATGGGTGTATTTGTTGTACCGGTGAATCCAAAGTGCTCGCTGTTTCGACCATGAAGCCATATTATTGAGTTTCTAACAGCGCAATTAGTTGGTTGAAGGGCGCTTTCAACACCTTCCTGACCCGTTTGTATCGCAATACTTTTGGGGGCTTTATGTAAACACACGGAAATTTCCGGTATTGTTCATTGTGGTTTGCCAGTAACCGATTTCGATATAAATCAAAGAGCGGCTTGGCATCTGGCCTTTCTCTGCCGGGTGTTTCCGAAGGAGCAAAACTATAACGTGTCTGATACTTAGAGACATCGTCTGGCTTATCCGGATTGTAGCCGCTGTAATGAAAAAACTGTAAAAATTCGGTCTGGTTTACGCGCCATTGTCCGTTCTCATCGGTAGACATATATCGTTCATGCAGATTCCAATACGCCGTATTATAACCTACATGTTTATCGATCAAAACATTGTCGTAATAAACCGGTGCAAAGTTAACCCAATGCTGGTCTACAAAGAGACCATTGCATAAATCAATCCGACATTCATACACCAACCGATCTTTCCACCAGTCTACAAATTCCTGAGCGGTCGAGTCCTTTCGCAGGCCAATGAACCCAAGGTTGAAAATGCCGGTGCTTAAATGATGCTGTTCATTCGGCCGTTCCCAGTCTGGCGTTGGCGAACAGGTATGCGGGGTCAACACCAGACTATGTTTCTGTAAATCCTGATTCAGTTTCTGAAGCGGCTGATAAATAATGATGTCCGGGTCGAAATAAATGACTTCGGTGGCGTCAGGATTATTCTTGAAGAAAAAGTCGATGTAAAAGGGCTTGACGGCTGTATTCAGTTCTGTAATATCGTACCGATCACACATGGCTGCGAAATCGGGAATGCCAATCTGATCGACCTCAAGCATCGGGTAAACGGGCATGAGTTCGTCGGGCAAATTAGCTTCGCTGAGTTTATCGACCAGACCAATTATGTAGTAATAGTCAGGGTTCGTCGCCTTTAATGAATCACCCAGCGTTCGGGCTTGAGCCAGATAGTTTATAGAGCAGATAGTGAAAGCAAGTGTCATAAGTACGGGTAAGAAGCTGGTCAGTTAACGAACGGTGTAAGCAAAGACGTCTATCCCTGCCCGACCGATTGACCAACTGGCTTACTGGCTGATTTGGTGTACGAAAAATACCGTTTTAAGTCGTTAATCGGCTTTTCAAAGAGATACCAGGATAGCGAAGCGATAATCAGTAACGCAGCCAGACTAACGAGTCTGTGAGACCAGTAGCCGAGTGTTATGGTAAGGCCAACCCGGTTGGCAACGCGCATCAGAAACGGGGTAACGAAACCGGGCACGATCATGTGAAAAACATAGATACCATAACTGATGCGACCTACGTATTGCAGCGCCTTACTGTCGAGCACCTGACCGACCACTCCTTGTATACCCAGGCTGGCCCGAACGATGATGAACAGAGCCAGGATCGAGATAAATAAACGCTGTAACAGGACGACCAATATACTGTTTCCGGGCAGAAACAGAAACGTGACGAAACCAAGGAGAGCCAACCCCGAGGCCGTTGTCAGCTTTTTCAGGAAATCGGGAAGCGTGTCCGGACGTTCGCTGACGATGTAAGCCCATAAGGCACCCAAACCGAAAGCATCGAAGCTGGCCGGTGTCAGTACCCCGTCCAGATCACCGACCGAATAGCCGTAACCCCGGAATAAAACACCACAAACAACCATTCCGATAATAACCCATCGAAAGGAAGCCTTTGGCGTCAGGAGCACAATCCAGGGCCAGACGAAGTACAGCTGTTCTTCGACACCAAGCGTCCAGAAGGGGGAAAGAATATCGGCCCAGTTGCCAGTCTTATGCAGTAAAATGTTGTAGCCGTAGAAGTAATAATAGAGTGGGTGATCGTCAATGTCCGATGTATCGGGGAAGGCCAGCCATACGACCGTGATGGCCAGATAATACAGCGGAAAAATCCGTAGAGCACGCCGTACGAAGAAATTACGATACGTGTCGGTCAGCCTGGATTGCCCTGCTTCTATGCGATTCCGGTTGTCAATAAGAATCCGGGTGATCAGAAAACCACTGATCACAAAAAAGACCATCACACCAATCGTGCCGTTGGGTAACCGGTTGACACCTTCGCCGGTCGGAAACCAGTGGTATACGATCACCAACAGCACGGCAACGGTGCGCAGGGAATCTAACTGGGGCATGTGACCGGTCGGGACCTTGGGCATCGGTAATGGGTTACGTTAGTTTCGCGAACAAAGTTACGAGAGTTTCAACGCTTTGATGGGCAGGATGTCGTTCGAGAATCTTCTCGCTGAGTCGTTTCCCCATCGTCCGACGCTGGTCTGGTTGATTGAGCAAGTCTACGACACGACTGCTCATGGCATCTAGGTCGAGGTAAGGGACCACAAATCCACCATCATCCTCAACCAGTTCGGGCGAACCTCCCGCATTGTCAAAACACACGACGGGTACTTCACTCAAACCGGCCTCAAAGACAACAAGCGGATACGGATCTTCGCGCGAGCAGAGCACGAACACATCGAACCGGCTCATATAACGCAGCACGTCCGGCGTTGGTGAGATCAGATGAACCTGTTTTTCCATACCTGCCTTCCGAATATCCAGCAGCAGGTCGTCGCGTAACGAACTGGGTGGAACGCCAACCCAAACAAAATGGACTGGTGCTCCGGCTGTCCGGCCAATGACCTGCCGGGCCAGCAGAATAAACAAATCGTTACCCTTGCGCCATTCTGCATTTCCACAACCTCCAACAATCAAGGCGTTATCGGGCAACCCCAGTCTCTCATAGATACTGGGTTGCTGACGAGCCTGCTGGACAGTACGCTCCAGCGTTGGGGTGTCAATGAGTGTAAACAGTGTTATTCGCGCCGGATCAAAGCCGTGTTCCTCCTGATAATACCGGGCCGTTGCCTGTGATACGGCCAGCAAATGATTCGTTCGGTGCAGTAGTTGAGCCAGCTCCGCCGGGCGGGTGTAGATGCGAACCGACATGTCCAACTCGTGAACAAATGTGACAATGGGCGTTTTGTCCGGAACACCGATTTGGCTAAACCAACGGCTGCTGGTAACCGTATTGACCAGTACCAGATCTACCGAATCCAGATCCAGCAATGCGCGAATCGCCTGCTGGCGTTCCCGCATCTGACGCTGGTAAAATTGATTCCACAAGCCTAGTTTTCCCAGCACCTTATCGGCTAGAACCCCGACAACGTAGCGATCCGGCGTTGGCCAAAGCGTAACGGGGCATATTGACCGATAGTCGTCCAGCAACGGGCCACCTTCACCCAGCAGCAGATGCATCTGAAAGCCTTCCTCTTTCAGAAGGCGCATGATGTTCAGCAGTACAAGTGGCGCTCCGGCTCGATTGGCGTCATGGCCGATTAATAGTAGCTTTTTCAGAAGACAATGTACGGTTTGTAAGGCTGTTTACCGTTCCTGGTTACCGGCACTACAACTTGTGATGACGGTAACCAGGAACGATAGCCCTAGTAAGTTTCGTGACTTGGCTTGGGCAGCTTCTTGGCCGGATTGCCAATATAAACGCCCCACTCATCCGTGTCTTTATAGATCGCGGTGGCCATACCAACTAGGGTGCCCGTTCCAATGTGCAGAAAATCACGAATGGTAGCGTTCACGCCGAAGAAGCAATACGGTTCAATCACACAATGGCCCGACATAACGACGTGCGACGTGAAAAAGACGTGGTCTTTAATTTCCCCGTGGTGGCCGATGTGGTTACCGCTCCAGAGCACAACGTTATTGCCGATCGTGGTGAAGGGCTGAATCGTGTTGTCTTCGAGGATAAAGCAATTTTCGCCAATTTTATTACCAAAGAGCGTAGCTTTCGAGCTGATGTACGAAATGAATTCATACCCCTTTGCTTTCGCTTCTAGATAGACGCGTTCGCGATTGCGGTTCATATTGCGACCCGTCATCGGCGCAAAAAATTTGTGATCCTGCGGAGGGAAGAGGGTTTCCACGTCTTCGAAGGCTACCAGCGGCAATCCCTTATAATCCGTGCCGGTCAGGTACTCCCGGCTAACGGTGAACGCCACTACCTCATGGTCTGAATCGTTGGTCAGATAGAAGTGTGCCAACTCGGCGGTATCCATCACACCGAAAATGATAACTTTTGCCATTTTTCTAGAGTGAAAAAGTGAAAGACCAATCTGGTAACTAGTCCAGTCGTTCGCTCTTTGGTTAAACTAGCTCATACTCGCCTAGCATCGTCCGAACGGCAGCCACGTCGTTGAACATAAGGGCATCCAATACCGACAGCCAGGGAATGAACTCATTGCCGCTCCGATTAAACTGCGGGTATTCGACCCGTTTCGCTTTTATGAAATTCAGTTCGATGGAAGCCGCTGTAAAGGTTGGCTTGTCATACAGCTCGGTTCCACCAATGGGGTTAATGTAACGCGATGCATTTTCCTGCCGACAAATATCCAGAATCCGTTCCTGTGCCCTCAAATGGCCGTTGTTGTAGACGGTGGAGGAGGCAACCAACCGGGTTGTCAGGCCTAGATACTGATTTAATTCGACTAAGCTGAAATGAATTAGATCCGCGATTGAATCGGTCGCAAAATTGATGATTTTTTCGGTCAGCGGCATTACCGTTCCGTAATAGGGTGCTTTCCGATAGCCCTGCTCGATCGTTTTCAGCAGCTTACTGCGCCATTTAGGATCATCGGCCAGATGAACTTCGTTGATACGTTTGTTCTGGCTGGCATCTTTCAGCGGGACCGTAAATAGGTGTTCCTGCCCGTTGATGAGCAGTTTATTTCGATTGATCCAACCCCGATTGATAAAGGCTACATCGTCGTACAACACGAACGTATCGACAGCACTCATTAGCTGCATATAGCCGATGTAGGGCAAAAAATAGGGCTGCATGATCGCTAAGGTCATAATAAAATCGGGTATGGCCGTATTGGCGGGCTGGTCGCTACTTGAGTTTTCGTAAATAATAATCTTCACCCGGCACGATGACCTCCCTACGCATAGTCGTGTCAGTGCCTAGCCGTATATCGCCGGGTTGGGGCGTAATGACACTTTTATCGAAAAAGAGATAATCGGCATCTTTCGGGATTGGCTTTAATCCCTGCTCAAATGGATTGATCGCGATAAGCCGTCGCGATAAGTGCTGACCGTAGAGCGGGTACTCGTAATCATCATTTATGGTGCCAAGAGCAACCGTGGCTGTAGCTGGTACAAGTTCGTCAAATCGCTTGTAAGGCGCGTAAACGTCCGGTCGTCCAAGCGTCATTTGCTGGATGCGTTCTGATTTGAAAGCCGAGGGAAATGTTTTGCCATCGGGTGCAGTCCAACCGAACGGTAAGGCACGCGTATTCAGAAACACGGTCAAAAGGGCGGAAACGCAACCCAAGATTGTAACGAAGCCGACGTAGCCTTTCCAGACCGCGCGCTTTGGCGTAGCTACGGTTGTTCGGGGATGCAAGAACAGCAGGGCCAGAAACGTAACGCCAAACAGGCCCGTTTCGATGAAATAACGGCCTTTGAATGGATCGTAGGGGGCTGAATAGGAGAGGGCCGCAAAATGGAGCAGTAAGGCTATTCCCAGGAAAACATGGGCGGTCGATCGAATGTAGCCTATCAATACCAGAAACAGTAGGGGGAAAATCAGGCCAAAACCGAATACACCCCAATAAGGGTTGGCATTGTAGAAAACGAAACGCCGGTCGAAGGCAAACGGCTGAATCGAGAAATCGGTTTCTTCGTCCAGACGCATGTGTAGTTTGTCTTCCAGCATAACGAGCGGTTTCCGCATCGTGTGATTCAACGAAGCACCAGCCTTAAGGTTACGAATACCGTCCAGGTTGACGTGATCGTACCCATAGCGAACCACGTTGCGGCTACCCTGTTCAATCAAGTTTTTAAAGGAACCCGCTCGCTCCACCGACTGGTGTTTCAGCGCCGTTGGTGGTCCGATGGGGTGACCGAAGACTTCAATGTTTTTCAGATAGCCGGTTGGTAGCGTCCACAGGCAAACCGATAGGCCAATGGCAATGGCCAATCGCCAGGTGCGACCAAACGTAATAGCCAGTGATGGCGACAGAAAAACGGTGTAGATCATGATCACGAACACCGACGGCAGGAGCAGGGCAAACGTGATTTTGTGCCCGAATGCGATACCAAACGCCATACCAGCCAGCCAGAGGTACCGATTGTCCGGGTGACCTTCCGACACGGTCTGCCGGTATGTGAACAGCATATACAAGAGCACGCTCAGGTATGCTGTCAGAACAATGTCGGTTTCCGTTGTAATGGCCTGCATCAGAAAGTCAGGCAACAGGGCATAAGCCAGGGCACAGAAAAAGCTGGCAGATAACCGAACGCCTGCCGGGCGATTGGCACCGATTCGCTGCACAATCCCAAAAATGGAAACGATGGCAGTCCAGTAGCTCAAGTGATGAATGAACTTGAACCCATTCTCGAAGCGGCCTGTCATCAGAAAGGCATAGATCTGAAGCGTACAAACGCTCTTTGGATAGGTATCTATGTTCCAGTTCGTACCACCAAAATGCCGCATCGTTCCACGCTGCACGTACTGCATGACCCGGTTCAGGTGGCCAGTCATGCTATCCCATTCATTGGGTACTGTGAAGAGTACAATCAGTATGTTCGTAAACGCGATGATGAGCAGCGTTCCGAAAAGAAGGGAGAACAGAAATTTTGGGAACAGCGATAACTCGCCAAACCAGCCGACGAACGTTTTCCAACGTTCCTGGATAAGCTGCAAGGCAGAAAATCGCTGCTGCCGGGGATGATCGTTGGTTGCTGTCAGCCGATGCAGAAGCTGCCCGATGATCGTTGCGATGATAAACGTTGACCCTGTCCAGGCTAGCGGATTTGCTGTCTGATACAGAGCGGACAGAATAAACCCGCTCAGTATGACGCTGCCAGCACCCAGCAAAAACGTTATTAACAGCCACTCCGTCAACGACTTACGACAGATTCCGGTTGCAAGTCGCCCGACGTAAACGAGAAATAGAAAAAAAGGAATAAGATAGAAAACAGTCATGATAACGAATGAAAGATTGACGAAAGTGGCCAGTCACTTCATTACACAGGTTCGCTCAGGACAGAAACGATCTCGTTTACAATGGCTGCAATTCGATCGACGTCTTCTTCTTCCAGGCTCGGATATAAGGGTAAGCAAAGTACGCGCAGGGATACATCTTCAGAAACCGGGCAGGGCTGGTGGCCAACCGAAAAAGGTAGCGTGTTGAGCGAGGGGAAAAAATACCGCCGGGGTACGATATCCTGCGCTTTCAATGCATCGACTACGCGTAATAATGTCGATTCTGAATCGAATACGACAGGGTAATAGGCATAGTTGTAGTCCACACCGGGGGTCAGTGCTGGTCGGGTAATTCGCTCAGTGTTCAGGCGGCTGTCATACCAGCTAAACACCTGTTTTCTGGCGGCAATCAGCGCTGGAACTTTGGGAAGAACACACAGGCCCATTGCGGCATGAAATTCCGAGTTTTTTGCGTTGATACCTATGCTGTAGTAGTCATCATTGCGGTGACCGAACGAGCGGTAGAATTGCAGCTTTTCGGCCAGCGCATCATCGTCCGTAACGATACAACCCCCTTCGACGGTATGAAACACTTTCGTTGCGTGGAAACTACAGGTGCTTACATCACCGTAGCTCAGAATCGAACGACCATTATAAGACGCCCCAAATGTGTGGGCGGCATCGTAAATAACTTTTAAATTGTGTTTTTCGGCAATCGCCTGGATCTGTTCAATCCGGCAGGCGTTTCCATAGACGTGCGTGGCCATAATGGCCTGCGTGTTTTCGGTGATAAGCGACTCGATCTTATCTGGGTCGATGTTGTAATCGTCGGGTCGAATGTCAGCAAAAACAGGCGTACAACCTTCCCAAAGTAACGCATTGGTGGTGGCCACATAGGAGAACGGCGTCGTAATCACTTCCTTCGTAATGTCCATAGCCTTAAGAGCCATTTGAAGGACGATTGTGCCATTTGTGCAGAATTTCAGGTGTTTTACGCCCAGAAATTCCCTCATTTTTTCCTCCAGTTCACGCAGCAGGGGGCCATCATTGGTTAGATGTACACGTTCCCAGATACCTTTGAGATAGTTCGTGTACTCGTCAAGATCGGGCAGGTATGATTTTGTGACGTTAATCATCGGTCAGGTTTTCAGTGTTCAACAGTCAACTGGTGAACACTCATTTTAAGGATGCTGGCTCCAGCATACCCATCTCGAACGGAAACTGTGGACGGACATAGCCCGGCCATTTGCCGTACCAGGCAATGCCTTCGCGGAAATCTTCCACATCGAAGGTAATGCCTTCTTCCATAACATACAGGGGTGTAACGGTATCTTTTACAACCATGATAGAGATGGTGTATGAACCGTCATTCAGAAAAAAGCCCGGAATAGTACACTCCCCGGCGATCAATCCTTTTTCGTACGACTTCGACTGTGTTCCGACGTTGAAAATACATTCCCCCGTCAGTGAATTCAGGTGCATGGACAGATTCAGGTTGGCCCGATCCATCATGTTCCAGAACTCGAACCGGAATTTCATGGGCGTCCGTACATCAATGTGCGTCAACTCATCCTGATAATCCGGAATCAACTCGATGCGTTTGATGCGTACGAGGTCGTTGCCCGGTGCTTCTTCCGGCGTATCCCAACTCCGGAGCAGTCGGGTTTTGGAGACTTTGCTCAGATAGGTGGCAATGACCTGATTGGTTTCGCCCTGCTCCAGCAATTGCCCTTTTTCGAAATAGAGCGTTTTGTTACATAGGGCCTGAACTGCCGTCAGGTTATGACTCACAAAAAGAATGGTCCGGCCACTGGCTGAATTGTCACGCATTTTGCCAAGACTTTTCTTCTGGAATTCAGCGTCACCAACGGCCAGTACCTCATCCACGATCATAATTTCGGGATCAAGGTGAGCCGAAATGGCAAAACCTAAGCGGACGTACATACCAGATGAGTAGCGCTTAACGGGCGTATCAAGGAATTTTTCAACACCGGCAAAGGCAACGATCTCATCGAACTGCTTCTTGATCTCACCACGGCTCATGCCCAAGAGTGAACCGTTCAAATATATGTTTTCGCGACCCGTAAGTTCCGGGTGGAAACCAGTACCTACCTCAAGCAGGGAGGCAACCCGTCCACGAATGCGTACAGACCCGCTACTAGGCTCAATGATTTTACTCAGAATTTTTAAGAGGGTCGATTTCCCCGCACCGTTATGCCCAACAATACCAACGCGATCACCTTGCTCGATCGAAAAACTTACGTCCCGTAATGCCCAGAATTCTTCCCGCGTCTTCGTTTCCTCTGCTTTTTTATTGCCGAAGAATTGCCGGAAGTTTTCAGTTAATACATCACGCAGGGTATTCACACCCTTGCCCTTCTGGTGGTCAATGATGTAGTGCTTACTTATATTTTCGACAGTAATGACGGACATAGCTTGTAGGTATTAGTCATGAGTATCGGTCGTTGGTCGTTTGCTTTACGTGAGCATGGGACTAGTGACCGATACCGATGACTATTATATATCATCAACAAATGTGTTTTCGCGTTTCCGGAAAAAGTAAAGAGACAAAAATAAGCAAACGCCTACAATTGTGGCTGATACCAGGAGACTCTGTGGGTTAAAATACGCTCGTTCGCCAAGCAGCGACCAGCGAAAACCATCGATAATACCAACTAGCGGATTGCACCAGTAAAAGGGGGCCCACCATTCATTGGATTTCTCAGCGACCAGCCGGCTGCTGTAAGCAATCGGACAAACGTAAAAACCGACCTGAACAATGAACGGAATCAACTGACCAATATCGCGGAATTTGACATTGACAACGGCAAAAAATAGTCCAAAAGCGAAAGATGCCAGCAGAGCCATTACAATAAACGCCGGTAAAAGCAACAGATGCCAGTCAGGAACAAACCGATACCAGATTGCCAGCAGAATAAATAAACCCAATGATACTAAAAAATCCAGAAAACTGACAGCCACCGAGCTGAGTGGCATAAGCAATCGGGGGAAGTATACTTTGGTGACAAGGTTCGAATTCAGGGTCACGCTGTTACTGATCTGCGTAAAAGCCGTGGAGAAAAACGTCCAGACCGTGATCCCGCCCAGTACCATAAGCGGATAGGGAACGCCCGGATCGGCAGGAAGTTTGGCAATTTTACTGAAAACGAATACCATGATAAGCATCGTTGTCAGAGGACGAATCAACCCCCAGGCCGTGCCGAGAGCGGTTTGCTTATAACGAACCGATACGTCACGCATCGACAGAATATAGAGCAATTCACGATTGCGCCATAAATCGCGCCAATAATGCCGCTCTGCGCGACCGGGTTCTATAATTACTTCCTGTGTTTTCATTGTATTGGTTATAGTGACTAGCAGGTGGATTTCCTAGTTACTATTCTTCCCGCATGACTGACCGATAAGCCTCCCGTAAAAATATAGCGATAAATGCCAGTATCAAACCGAGCGCAATACCGGCCTGCATCCCAATGGGTGTGATCGTTTCTTTGTAAAGCGGCAGCTCGACTGGTTCAATGATCGTAAACAGGGGCGCTTCGCGAATAAGCGACAAACGCATGTTATCCGCACTCTGAAGCGCCTGGTAATAGATGGTGCTCAGAAAGGACGAATTACGGGTTAGTTTGGTCTGATTGATCTGTCCCTGTGCCACAACCATTTGCTGGTTCTGGTCCATGTATTGAGCCAGCTTGTTTTCAGTTCCAGCCAGCATACCGGCAATAGAGTCGGCGCGGGTTCTGAGCAGCTGATACATCTCGCTCGTTTTCTTGGTCTGTTTCTGCCGGTAATCTTGCTCGATCGTTTCCAGATGGTTTTCCAGAAAACTCGCTGCCAGCATCTCATCCTGCATGGCGGAGCGCAACTCCATGAACGACGATTTGCGTTCTGGCTGAGTCACGCTCATTTCGCCCTTGATGCGCGTATAGATCTGCGACATCGCTATGCGCTCCAGCTTGCTATACTCTTCGGGTTTTTTACTCTTCCCGAATCTAAAAGACTGTAACGTATCGCTTGCCTCCCAATCTTCATCGAGGATACCGCTGTGGCGAATGTAATAATCGACTAGTAAGGTATCAACGCCGTTGATCTTAACGGTTTTCATCAGTGTCTTTTCGACAACTGGTCTTGACTTGGCGTAGATCAGAAAGTTGTCCCCTACGAAAATACTGGCATCCGGCGCACCCTGACTCAAGCCAAATGCACCAGCCAGCGAACTTAACTCGCCAAATGAATTACTGCTGCCACCGCCACCGAGATTGAAGGTCATCGTCGCATTGTAAACAGGCTGTTTCTTATGGGTTATGTCATAGATGAACCCAATTACTCCGCCAATAGCGGTCAAAATCAGGAGAAGCTTCCAGTTACGGCGCGCTATATCTTTAATCTTAGACAGGCGAAGAACAACGGCCTTCGGTGAAATTTGGTCGGGTGGTAATGGGCGGCCAGCCATACCCGTTTGGTTCGTATTCGGAGTAATAGGTTGCATTGAGTATGTTGTCAAAACCAAATAGGACTCTACCTAACGCTACGGAAGGCTAACACGCCCAGAATCAGTGTCAACACTGATGACGTAATTGCTGTTGCCTGACTCAGCACCTGTTGAGGAGTAAGCGGAGTACTGGTCTTTCTTGGAATAATAACCTCAGAGCCGGGCTCAACACGGGGGTATATGTTGAAGAACATAAACTTCCGCGTCCGATCCACGGATCCGTTAGCGTAGACAATAAACGATTTCTTGCGTTGCGACCGGGCCGTAAAACCACCCGACTGCGATATGTAATCCTGAAAGCTTTGACTGGAACGGAATTTTACGGTCGTTGGCAGCAGCACTTCACCCTGAATCCGAACCGTCTCCAGAATTTTAGGAATACGAAGGATGTCCCCTTCCTGAACCAGAATATCCTCAGAAGACCCCGGTTTAGACAGAATTTTCTTCAGATTAATACCGATCGATTCGGGCTGATCCGGCGACAGCGTTTCTGTCTCTACCACAGATCGGCCTGATGTCGTCGCCTGAGCTAGGTCATCGACTGACTTCTGCCGGCGAGATAGTTCGTCAGCACTCAGTTGCACGCGACGAATAAGCGTAGCCCCTTCAACATAAGCCTGTGGGGTCAGACCGCCTGATAAACTCACTAGATCCGAAATCTTCTGATCTTTGCTACGAATCGGGTATGCACCCGGAATGATAACTTCCCCTTCGACATTTGCGTAGGTCTGTATGCGGTAATTGGGCGACCGGCGCACCATAACCTGGTCGAAAGGCTGCAGGATAAATTTGTTTTCGTCGACGCCGAGCGACAAGTCACGATTGACATTGAAGCGGAATGTCTCGGCTACCTGAGCTGACGTTGAGCGGGGATCGGCGTCTTTTTTCCGGCGAACGACTTCGACCAGCGATGCGGCTGCGGATTCTTTCAGACCACCAGCACGCAGCAACGCATCTTCAAGCGTCATGTTCGCCAGATACGGAATGCCTTCTATCGGCTGATTCACTTCGCCCTGTACCGATACGCCAGCCTGTTCGGCCAGATCGAAGCGGGACGTAATGATAATTTGATCTTCGCGTTGAAGCGTTACGTCAGGATCTGTTCCGGCCTGAATGTTGGTCAGATTAACGGTTATGTTCTCCATCGCCAGATCCTCGCGGGTACGAACAATACTGACGCGACCCGTGAACGCATCACCTTTAAGACCTTCAGCAGAACTAATAAGCTGCTTAAGCGTCTTGTTCTGATCCAGCGAATACTGACCCGGACGATATACCGCACCTTCTATAGTAACCTGGTTTTCAAAACGCTCAAGTAGCTGTTCTACAGTAACGATGTCACCATCCTGCATCACGAACGTTTTGAACTCCGGGGCCGTTACATCGATCACTTTTAGCTCGCGATCCGTCAGGCGTCTTACTTTAATCCGGCCTTTATAGGCATTGGCCGCAAAATCACCAGCGTAGAATAACAGACGATCAAAGGTTTCGCCAGGCAACATCTCGAAAATGTTGTTACGTTTCACGGTTCCGATAATCTCAACGCGTTCCAGATACGTCGTAAAGCGAATGTTGTCGTTGTCCTGTAGGCGGAAATCATTCCGTTGTGTGCCGTTCAGTAGGTAATCGTATAAATCGAGGGTAGCGATAACCTTGTTGTTCCGAATCAACTGCACTTTCCGGAACGAACCCAATTCATTCGGACCACCCGCCTGATAGATGGCGTTCATTGCCGTTGACAGGGACGACATCGTGTATGTACCGGGTCGGATGGCATCACCCGTTACCGTTACCCGAATGCTCCGGATACTACCCAGTGACACTTCCAGAAAGGTATTGGCCGGACCATACGAGGAATTGCGTAAGCCAACAAATTTAGAGGCCAGCCGACTGATCATGCGGGCTCTGGCCTGCTCAACTGTCAGACCGGATACCGAAATTGGTCCGACACCCGTTTGATTCGCGAAGTAAACGGCACCTTCCGGCGATACTTTCTGAGAAAAGTCAAATTCAGAAAATCCGTACAGGCGGATGTTTAGTTGATCACCCGGTCCGACAATATAGTTTCGGGGGGTTGCCATGCTGATGTTCGGCTGAAAAGCGCCTTGCATAGCCGGATCGTTGAAGAGGGCATAGCCAAATATTTTCTGGCGAATTTCTTCCCGCTCCTGACGGCGGGCCGCTGCGTAGCCACTCTCGGTAGCCTCCGTAGTAGGGGTCTTTTCGACGCCAGTGCCCGCTGAATCAACGTTGGCGGTCCGTTCTGACTGACCGGGCGACTGATCGGCCGTGCCATTCGTATTGGTCGCTTTGCCCGGCGTTCCCTTGCCTTGCTGTAATTGTCTAAGCTGTTGTTGTTGGGCGGGGGAAAGATTATTGACATTGACCCCGGCTGGTAACGCAACGCCCTGACCAGCGGTAGCTGCGGGTGTTGCCGCAGGTGATGTGCCACCGGAACGAACGGCTCCGGGCGAACTTGTAGAGCCGTTACCGGCGGCTGGAGCAACGACCTGTGCCTGTACAGAAAGGCTAACTAAACCTAAACACATCACGGCCACACTGGCGCTCATCTGGCGCGAGAATTGAGCTGTAATGTCATAAAAATATTTTACCACGAAGTTGTGATTATTTCGGATTTTTTGCATATTTTTAAGATGTCGGAGCCTACTAACTGACCAGTTATTAGGGCCTTTATGTAACGACATAATTGCCTGCGTAGTACGTTTCTTCTATTCAGTCGGCAAAGTAAATGAACTTTTGCCGGATTATGAACGATTTCTTACTGTGCGGAAACTTTTATTGCCATGCCCGCCTAAGGTATGATTTTTCTAATGTTTTGATTTGACCCAATGGTATTGAAACCGTTTGTCTAATCACAAAATGCCCATAAACCATCCATGACAGAACAGGTAAATCCGCCCGTACAGTACAACGAAGATAGTATCCGATCACTCGATTGGCGTGAGCACATACGTCTTCGGCCGGGCATGTACATTGGTAAACTCGGGGACGGAGCTGCCGCTGATGATGGCATTTACGTCCTGATAAAAGAAACGATCGACAACTGCATCGACGAACACGTGATGGGCTTTGGCAAAAACATCGACGTGCGCGTAACGGATCATCGTGTTGAAGTACGCGACTACGGCCGGGGTATTCCACTGGGTAAAGTGGTTGAAGTTGTTTCCAAAATTAATACTGGCGGTAAATACGACTCCGGGGCGTTTCAGAAATCGGTTGGCCTCAACGGTGTCGGTACGAAAGCGGTCAACGCCTTGTCGAGCTATTTTCGGGTGCAGGCCTTCCGGGAGGGACGAACCGTATGGGCCGAATTTGAGCGGGGTGAGTTTACCGCTCAGGGTGATGAAACCACCAATGAGCGGAACGGAACGCTGATCTGCTTCGAACCGGATGACACTGTGTTTAAGCATTTTCATTATATACCGCAGTTTCTGGAAAACATGATCTGGAATTACTGCTATTTGAATGCGGGTCTGACCATTACGTTTAACAAACAGAAATACGTTTCGCAAAATGGGTTGCTCGACCTGCTGCGCGACAAGACAAAGAAGGACGAAGATTCGTTGCGGTATCCGATTATTCACCTGAAAGGGAGCGATCTGGAAATCGCTATGACCCACGGTAACCAATATGGCGAAGAGTATTATTCATTCGTTAACGGGCAGTACACGACGCAGGGCGGAACACACCTCCAGGCCCTGCGCGAAGCGGTTGTTGAAACCATCCGCAAGCACTTCGACAAGAACTACGAGGTAGCCGATGTGCGGGCATCGATCATTGCCGCCATCAGTATCCGCGTTCAGGAGCCAGTGTTCGAATCTCAGACCAAAACCAAACTGGGCTCGATCAATATGTCGCCCGAGCCCAATGCACAGTCGGTCAACTCGTTCGTCAAGGATTTCGTGAAAGAACGGCTGGACGATTTCCTGCACATGAACCCTGCGGTTCGGGATGCGCTCAAAAAACGGATCGAACAGTCGGAGCGGGAGCGGAAAGAACTGGCCGGTATCAAAAAACTGGCGAATGATCGGGCTAAAAAAGCGAGTCTTCATAACAAAAAACTTCGTGACTGCCGTAATCACCTGCCCGATTCGAAAGCCGAAGATCGCTATCAGTCGACACTGTTTATTACGGAAGGCGATTCGGCCAGCGGTTCGATTACAAAATCACGGAACGTTCAGTCGCAGGCGGTATTCAGTTTGCGCGGTAAGCCACTGAACTGCTTCGGCCTGACCAAAAAAGTAGTGTACGAGAACGAGGAGTTCAATCTGCTTCAGCACGCGCTTGACGTAGAAGATGGACTGGATGGTCTTCGCTACAATCGAATTGTGATCGCCACCGATGCTGATGTCGATGGGATGCACATCCGGCTACTGATGCTCACGTTCTTCCTGCAATTTTTTCCCGATCTGGTTCGTAATGGTCACCTCTATATTCTTGAGACGCCATTATTCCGGGTGCGTAACCCGAAAAACCACAAAGAGACGAACTATTGCTATTCGGAAGAGGAGAAACAGACGGCCACTAACAAGTTGATGAAAGGGGGAAAAAAAGTCGAAATCACCCGGTTTAAAGGATTAGGTGAAATCTCTCCCGAAGAGTTCGGTCTGTTCATCGGCGAAAATATGCGGCTGGAACCTGTGATCATGGAAAAAGAGACCTCGGTTCCGAAATTGCTCAGTTACTATATGGGTAAGAATACACCCGACCGTCAGCGGTTTATTATCGACAATCTGCGTGTCGAGAAAGATATCGAAGATGCGGCTTTAGTTTAGCCGGAAGTTTGCAGTAGGCAGTAGGTGATGTACTTTTGCGGTATACTGCCTACTGCTTTTTTATTGTGCTGACTGACGACGGCACGCTACTGACAAAAAATGACTCTTGAATCCCTCCGTAATGACATCGACACGCTTGATGATCAAATTCTGACGCTCCTCAATCAGCGAATGGAGCTTGTGCGTCGGGTAGGCGAACTCAAACGTTCGACCAACACCGTTATTTATCGGCCTGAGCGCGAAAAGCAAATCATTGAGCGGTTATACGCCCAGAATAAGGGCTTGATGAACCGCACCGCCATTGAAGCCATTTTTCTGGAAATCTTCGCGGTATCCCGGAATCTTGAGCTACCCGAACGGATCGCCTTCCTGGGCCCCGAAGGGAGCTTCACGCACCAGGCCGCCGAAAGCCGGTTCGGTGCGATGAGCGCTTACATGGCCCTGCCAACGATCCGGTCAGTGTTTGAGAGCGTCGAAACGGGGCGGGTTCGGTTTGGGGTCATACCCATCGAAAACAACCAGGAGGGAATCGTTGAGGAAGCAATTGATCTGCTGCTTGAGAAGGATCTCTCCATTGCCGCTGAGGTTCAAATTCCGGTGCACTTTACGTTTGCTACCCAAACCGAGAATCTGGCCGATATCACGCATATTTATTCCAAAGACATCGCGTTCCGGCAGTGTAGTAAATTTCTGAATGATTCTTTTGAAGGGCTAAAAGCGGAACTGGTCCCGGTTGAATCCACATCGAGAGCGGCTAAGATGGCGGCTCAGCAACCGAACACGGCAGCCATCTGTTCGCACATTGCCGCCAAGCTATTCGATGTGCCTGTCCTGTTTGATAACATTGAAGACAGCGATCTGAACCGAACCCGTTTTCTGATTTTGGCCAAAGATTTCAAGAATCAACCGAGTGGCAGTGATAAGACGACGATCATTGCCAAGCTGTCGAATACGCAATCGCCGGGGGTGCTGGCCGAATTTCTACAGGAGTTCAATGCCCGACAGATCAACCTGACCAAAATCGAAAGCCGACCCTTACGTGATGGCGCAACCTTCCGCTATTGGTTCCTGATCGAATGCGAGGGACATTCGAACGAACCGGCGTTGCAGGAAATCCTGAATCACCATGCCGCCGAAGTAAAACTGCTGGGCAGTTACGTGCGGGGAACCTAAACAGGGCTTCATCGTTGTTGTTCTAGTAAAAACAGTGCTCGTATGGAAGCCAACACATCAGCCGAAAATCCCGATAAGCTCGACCGTATCATTGACGCGCGCATGAAGCTCAAGCGTCGGTTCGAAGAGAAAATGGCGCAGACGCCATCTATGACCGATGAAAAACCGCGTGGCTCCGGCCCGCAAAATCGGCATGGTATGCCAGCGGTACCGGTTGGGCAAACAGTAACGACAAAATGGCCGGTGCTGGATTTGGGGTATCAACCCAACATTCCACTCGATAAATGGCAGCTCAACATCGACGGCGAGGTAGAGAATCCGGTTCGATTGAAATGGGACGATTTAATGGCTTTGCCGCAGGTCGAAGACACCAGCGATTTTCACTGCGTCACAACCTGGTCTCGGCTGGACGTACCGTGGGTGGGCGTACGCTTTATGGACCTGGCAGCTTTGGTCGATCCGAAAGCAACCGCAACGCATGTGATGTGCTACGGTTACGACGGGTATTCAACCAATCTCTCATTGGAAGAAGCGCTGAAACCTGATGTATTGCTTGTTCATACGGCCGACGGTCAGCCATTAACACTCGAACACGGCGGTCCGTTACGTATGGTCACTCCCCAACTGTACGCTTGGAAAGGATCGAAATGGATCAAGCGAATTGAGTTTCTAACTAAAAATCAACTCGGCTTCTGGGAAGAACGCGGTTATTCCAATACGGCCTATCCGTGGCGTAACGATCGGTATTCGTGATTGTGAGTGTATTGTAGAGACGCATGGGAATGCGTCTCTACAATACACTTATGACTCAATAAAGCCATAACACAACATGTGGCAAATCGTCATCTGGGCGTCTTCGACCCGACCGTAGTGTTCGTCCTGAACAATAATGACCTCGTCGGCAATGGCCGCTAACCGACCCCCCTTGCCGCCAACCAGTGCGACGGTTGTCAGTCCGTTTTCGTTCGCCCAATGCACAGCCTTCACGACGTTTGGTGAGTTGCCGCTGACACTTAGCGTCAAGACAAGGTCACCGGGTTGCGCGTAGTTATGCAGTTGCTGCACATACACATCCTCGTAGGCGTAATCATTGCCGAGGGCCGTGATCCACGAAATACTTTCATTGAGCGACAGGCAACGAAACCGCTTTCCCATCCGGTCGGAGGCACTTTTGCCCAGGTCGGTGATGAAGTGCGACACGTTCGACGCACTCCCACCGTTCCCGAAAGCGAAGAGTTGCCGATCTTCTTCCCAGCATTTTTTGATCAGGTTGATGATTCGTTCAACCTGATCAATTGGGATCGCATCGTAAACGGCTTTCTGCCGTTCCAGATACGCATCAAAATAGGCTTTATTCATCTATATGCAGAGCGATTAGCTCATGATCTTGCCTAACGCATTGCCGTGCAAATTCTTTGCTTCAGCAAGTGTCAGAACCGCCGTATCGTCAACGACAAACCCGCCGGGCGTTACCGTACCCAACGCGAAGAACGGAAGAATCGTATCTTTCAGGTAGGCTTCAACGTGTTGCTGGTTATCAGGCGAAACGGAAACGACAACTCGGCTCTGGCTTTCCCCAAAAAGGAACGCATCCGTGCGATACCGGTCGTCCGTTGCGATCTGGAAGCCTGTGTCACCCGCCATCGCTGATTCAGCCAGGGTCACAAATAGACCGCCATCCGATACATCGTGTGCCGACTGAATCCAGCCGTTGCGAATCATGGTTTTGATCGACTCCTGAACGCGCCATTCGGTCTCGAACTCAAAATTTGGCGCAGGAGACCCTTTGATACCCCGGAAGGAATACAAATATTCCGACGAGGCTATGTCATCCGTTGACGGTCCAACCAGATACAGTAAATCACCTTCGTTTTTAAAGTCGAGCGTCATCCGGTGGTCCGGATGTTCCATTAATCCCAGCATACCGATGGTTGGTGTCGGGAATACCGGTCCGTCATCGGAGCTTTGGTTGTAGAAACTGACGTTACCGCCCGTAACCGGTGTGCTGAACCGACGGCAGGCTTCACCCATGCCCTGAACAGCCTCCACAAACTGCCAGTAAACTTCCGGTACGTATGGATTCCCGAAATTCAGGTTGTTGGTCACGGCAATCGGCTCACCACCCGAGCAAACGATGTTACGGGCCGCTTCGGCTACCGCAATCATGGCACCCTGGCGTGGGTTGGCATTGACGTATCGGCTATTGCAATCGACGGTAATGACGATTGATTTGTCCGAGCCTTTTACCCGTACAACTGCGGCATCCGAAGGGGCATTCGTACTCCGGTTTGCCGTACCAACCATGGAGTCGTACTGTTCGTACACCCATTTACGGGAACAGATATTGGGGTGAGCCAATAAATGCGCTGCTACTTCCTTAAGCTCGTCGTTTTCCAGATCGTCGACATCCGACGGATCGAATTTGGCAAACTCCTGTATATAAGCGGGCTCGCGGTATTCACGGTGGTATTGAGGAGCACCGCCACCCAGCACGAGGTCATAGGCAGGAACGTCGGCAACGAGTTCACCGTAGCGATAAAAATGCAATCGACCGGTATCGCCTTCGCCGGGGGGCGTCACCTCACCGATCTGGGCGCAGTTCAAATCCCACTTATCGAAAATTCCCTGGATGATATGCTCTTTTCCTTTTTCGATAACAACCAGCATCCGCTCCTGTGATTCAGAGAGAAGAATCTCGAACGGAGCCATGTTGGGTTGGCGCGTGGGTACTTTATCGAGGTCGATAATCATGCCATGTTCACCCTTCGCGCTCATTTCGGAGGTTGAGCAGATGATACCAGCCGCGCCCATATCCTGAATACCGACCACGTAGCCAGTCGCGATGATTTCGAGCGTAGCTTCGAGGAGTAGTTTCTCCATGAACGGATCGCCAACCTGTACCGCCGGTAGTTTGTCGGTCGAAGCGGCCGAAATATCTTCTGATGCAAACGTTGCTCCGTGAATACCATCTTTGCCCGTTGCCGAACCAACAATAAACACCGGATTGCCGACACCATACGAAGTCGCCTTAGCCACTTTGCCCACTTCAACGATCCCCGCCGAGAAGGCATTCACGAGTGGGTTGGTGTTGTAGCACTCATCGAAGTAAAGCTCCCCGCCAACGGTCGGTATGCCGAATGCATTGCCGTAGTCACCGATTCCTTTAACCACGCCCCGCAGCAACCGCTTGGTCTTGGGCAGATCAAGACTACCGAAACGAAGCGAGTTCAGTTGCGCAATAGGGCGTGCGCCCATCGTAAAAATATCGCGGTTGATACCGCCAACGCCGGTTGCTGCGCCCTGGTAAGGCTCAAGGGCCGACGGGTGATTGTGCGATTCGATTTTGAAGGAGCAGGCTAGTCCATCGCCAATGTCAACCAGTCCGGCGTTTTCATCTCCGGCTTTAGCCAGCATCCGATCCGAATCGCGGGGAAGCGTCTTAAGCCAGATGATCGAATTTTTGTAGGAGCAGTGTTCCGACCACATCACCGAGAAGATACTCAGTTCAGTAAAATTTGGCCGACGACCCAAAATCTGAGCGATGCGGTCAAATTCATCGGGTAGGAGACCCAGTTTACGGGCGGTTTCAAGCGAGGGTAGCGATTCTGTAGCGTCCACGGGAAGATGAATTGTTGAACGATTGAGGTATTGACTACAAGCTGTTTAGCCTTGAATCAATCGACCTGGAGGCCGTTCGTGTAGTAAAATGACTCCCAAAATTACGGTTTTTTGCCTGAATACGACCCGCTATGGGTTGACAAATCTCAAAACGTTCGTATATTTGCACCCAGAAAGAGAGATGGCAGAGTGGTCGATTGCGGTGGTCTTGAAAACCACTGACTGTAACAGGTCCGGGGGTTCGAATCCCTCTCTCTCTGCAAGAGAACAAAAAAGCACTCCTAATCAATGATTTGAGTGCTTTTTTGTTGGTGCTTACTACAACGTACAGCCTATCAATTAAGGTAGACTTTACCATAACAAGGAGTTGAACTGAAAGACATTTCAGTTCAACTCCTTGTTTCATTTATGCCCTGATCTACTGCTTGATCAGCTTAATCGTTTTACGCTCGGTTGGGGTGCTTACCGTTAGCAGTAACAAGCCCTGACGGCCTCTGATGGGTAGATTGACCCGTTCTACAGCAGCCGCTTCTGTAATCTGGTGTTCGTGCATAACCCGTCCCCCGGCATCCAGTAGACTGATTGCAACAGGAACACCAGTCGTGCCCTTGATCTCTATTTCGGCTACCTCGCACGGTACAGGATTACCTAATACCCGCACTGATAAACCACCTTCGGCACTTACACCGATACGCGCTGCGCTGGTTGAACTGCCGCAAGCGGCAAACCAGTTGTACGTATAACTGGCAACCGTGGCTGTACCTGTTTGTGCTGCTTTCAGAACGATGACCGGGTTGTCGGTATACAAATTCAGTGTGTAAGGGCCTGGAGCAGTCGTGGGCAGCAACTCATTGACTACTGAGAAACTGATGGGCTGACCCGTTGTACCGGAATATTGTGGTGTGAAACTGACCGAGCGTTGACCGGCGCTGATGGTAGTGCAACTCACCGTAGTCACGCCAACAATGGTAAAGTCCGTGGAGGGGGGCGGAGTAGGTCCGCCACAAGCGCCCAGCCAGTTGTAGTTGAAACTAGCTTCACCCGCCGTACCCGTTTGGGTAGCTCTAAGGATGATGACTGGGTTATCAGTGTACAGATTCAGGGTGTAAGGTCCCGGAGCCGTGGTTGGCAAAGACTCATTGGCGACCGAGAAGCTGATTGGTTGTCCGTTTACACCCGAATACTGGGGATTGAAGGTCAAGGTCCGCTGTCCGGCGCTGATGGTGGTACAACTCACCGTAGTCACGCCAACAATGGCGAAGGAGCCCGATGGTGGCGTTGAAGCTGCTGGATTAACGGTGAAGGTAAAGGTGGTGCTGGCCGACAAATTGCCCGGATCGGTGGCCTTTACCATCACCGTAAAGGGTGATCCGGCCGTTGTGGAGGGTGTACCACTGATCGTTGTCGGAGCGGTAAAGCTCAATCCCGCCGGTAGACCACTCACCGAAAGGGTCAGCGAGTTTGGTGTTTCGGCATCGGTGAAGGTGTTGTCGGGAATGTTGTAGGTGAAAGCCACACCCACCGTTGCTGACTGGGGCGGGACGGCATTGGCTACCATCGGTGGTGTATTGACAGGAGCAATAGCCTGTAGCGCCCGGTCGGCCTGGATAAAACCAAATCCCGTGCCATAGTCAAACCCTGTATCGAAGCCTGCTGTCGAGGGGTCATCCATATCCAGAGCGGTCGACTTCAAGGTAGAGAGAATGGTGGCCGCCGTAATGCCAGGGACTTTCTGTTTCATCAAAGCACCTACCGCAGCGGCATGGGGAGCTGCTGCTGATGTACCGAAGAAATTAGGCTTGCCATTACCATCAATATCTGAGCCGAAGAATGTATTGTCTCCCCCATCGACTGAGGTAATCTCCGGCTTTTGGTACACGGTGCCGGTAATGCCATTGATCCGCGTACCCGAAGTCGTAAAAAGAACAGGTGTACCACCCGCCGAGGAGAAACCCTCAATGGTAGCCGTAGCTGCACCATTAAAGGCGGGTGTGTTAAAGTAAGGAGCCGCTCCTACACTGATAGCTTTGGCTGAATTAGAATGGCCTACTAAGGTGCTACTCTGTGTATCGTACTCGACGGTGGGTCTAGGGGCACCATTGCCAAAATTTACCCATTTGATAAAGCCCGGGTCTGGCCCTGACCGTTTGACGATAACCAGATCGACACTGGCTGCTACAGGATTAGTGTTGGTAAGTTGTCCAAAATATTCTACTGGGTCGCCACCATTAGCCTGAGAGGTTGTCCCAGCGGCTAGCACGGTACCCGATGTGCTGAGAATATAATAGTCTAGATCCGTTGTTGCTCCCGTTCCGCCACTGACCGATTGAAAAGGGTTATCCCATTGTAATACCAGTCGAAGTATACTGCCTGCCGGAATGGTCAGTCGTTGTTTGTTGTCAACGGTGCCGTTGCCAAAATCATGGGTTGGAAACCCATTGTATGTTCCGCCACTTTTGTAAGGAGCCTGGTAGGAAGAGCGGGCATGATTACCCGCTAATGAAAAATAAGTTACGCTATTGTTGTTGGCTACCTGAGTAATGGCCTGGGCAATGGGGCCATCCTGAAAAAAGGGCTCTAAATAATAAAAGACATCATCGACAATGATCTGACAACCAGCCGCAGCTAGATTGATAATGCCTTGGGCAAAGCCTGCCTGCCCTGTGAAGGCCGTATTGAAGGCGATGGCCGATCCAGGTGCTAAATCATGCACGATTTCGGCCATTGCCCGCCCTTCATCCGATCCTCCGGAAGTCAAGTCCTGAAGCACCTGTACGCCGGCAGCGGGCAGATCATTCGTGCTTACACCCGTTGCTGCTCCGCCCAGGTTATTATACGAATCAGAGAGTACACCTACCTTGACGCCTGCACCTGTAACACTGTATGTCGAACGGGCGGTATTCGCTCTTAACGATACATCACCCTGTGAGGTGACCGATCCCGTATTTGTCAGGGGTTTGTAAGATGAGCGGGCAAAACTCAGTGACTGCACATTTTTTAGTTCATTGATCTTGTCGATTGGTAGGTAACCAAAGACAATTCGCTTATAGGCTACCCCATCGGTTAAGCCCAATGCTTTTAGCTGATTAAGCAGCTCTTCTCCATCCTCATTGTTAGCAATAGCCTCGATCGCGATCTTGTTGTCAACAAAAACCTGGTTAGTTTCTAGTAAGAAACCCTCAATCAGAGCCGGAGCCGCCTGCCCTCTGTTTTGCATGACCTGGTAGAGATCAGGAGTCACTTTGGCCGCCAGTGCTGCTTCTTTGGTCGTTGTCTGCGCCATCGCGCTAAAACAGAAGCACAGTAGGGCCGCAGTCATTAGGATAAATGACCTGCTTGTTTGTAATAGTTGTACCATAATTTAAGTAGATAGTAAAGTTGGGATAATAGGTAAATGAAGATTCTAGTTATGTAGTAGACGAAAAGCCTCAGCAGGTTGCTGATGGTCAGCTAATTAATACGATAAATAGATGGGGTTAAAGTAGAATGAATAAAAAGATTTAACCTATAATTATTCTTATGTTTTATTAATCGGATATAATGATTAGTCAATGTGTTTGTTAACGTAGCACTATGTGAAAATGTGTATTGTTGCTGCAAGACAAACGAGGTAGCAAAGCAGGTAAAGCAAAGACTGTTGAGACCGCTTGTTGACGAGAGTTCGCCGGCAGTAGTAGCGTTGGTGAACTCTCGTCAGTAGACTTCTGAATCCATTAACTTCTAATGAAGACTTCGTAGCTCGCCATTGTTATGAGTGTAACGCACGGATATTTATTGCAAAAACGCAAAATAGGTGAACACGGAATAGTATAAACGAAAAATGCCCTCACGAGTTCGTGAGGGCATCATAACTTTGTATTATACAAGGTAGTGGAGAATATCGGAGTCGAACCGATGACCTCTTCCATGCCATGGAAGCGCTCTAGCCAGCTGAGCTAATCCCCCTTAAACACGCTCATCTGCGCGTTTGTGGATGCAAAGGTGCGAAAAAAAACAGACCATCCCAAATCATCATCTAAAAAAAATGAGGTGTAACTCAAATCGCGACGCTCCCTCAAACAATGTTTGTTTTATGTTAACAATTAACTAGTTTTGATACTAGTCTACGACATCGTATGCATACAGTTTATATAATCTACAGCCCCTCAACTGACCAGTACTTTATTGGTCAGACTAAAGATCTGAAAATCACGTTGTGGCAGCACAACGCCAAAACAAATCCAGCTACGGCGGGGGGCAAACCGTGGGAAGTGAAATTTACCCGACCGTTTGCTACGCGAAACGAAGCACTGAGCCTGGAAATGAAACTGAAAAAAAAGGATCGGGCCTTTTGGGAAGAACTGATCGGTAATCCTGAGCCGACGATCTGATAACGATGCACTCAAAACGAAGAAGCCGTTCCCGACAGGAACGGCTTCTTCGTTTTATAGTAGCGCGGACATCCTGTTCGCATAAGTATACTCGTAACCACTGGCGAACAGGATGGCTACGTTGCCTGTTCAGAATGGTCTCAGTGCTTTGACGAACCTGCCTTTGAAATAATCGGTAAATAGATTATCCTCGCGAACACCCCGCGACGACGATGCGTGAATGAAGCGAATGTTGGTCGTGCCATTTACTTCCGTGACAATGCCCGTATGCGAAACGTAACCCGCCTGTCCTTTGTCTGGTACGAAAAAAATTAGATCGCCCGGCAGAATCTCCTTTACTTCCACTTCCCGGCCTACTTCTGATTGCTGCCACGAAATCCGGGGCATTTTCAGGCCAACCGTACTGAAAACGGTGTAAACCAGGCCCGAGCAGTCAATACCATCGGACGTGTTCCCTCCTGATCGATAGGGCGTTCCTGTATAAGTACGGGCGATTTTGACGACTTCGGGGACGTAGCGATTTTCGTACGTCCGGCTATCGACTACTTTGCCCGTTGTTTTTGCCGGAACCGCTGGTGTGCGGGCAGATACTCTACCCGTTGGTGACCGACGGGCAGTTGAACTTGACGAAGCTGGACGACGGCTGACCGACGGTCCGGATGAACGGAGGACTTCGCAGGAGGTAAGGAGTGAAAGCAGGCAAGTGCTTAGCAGAACGGAGCGCCATAAGCCCCGTGAGCAGCATTGTTGCATACGGATGGGATTAGGGTTGCACTTGTGACAAATGTTTTTGAACAGAAATAGACATGCAACCTATTAAATTTTCATTGATAACGCAATTCGTTTGCGGGTCGTATCCACTTCCAGCACTTTTACTTTTACTTTCTGGTACACTTTCACGACCGTTTTCGGATCGGAGACGTATTGGTGCGCCAGTTGCGAAACGTGAACGAGACCATCCTGCTTGACGCCAATATCGACAAATGCCCCGAAGGCGGTAATATTGGTGACGACGCCATTGAGCACCATTCCTTCGTGTAGATCGGTTACAGACCGAACACGGCTGTCGTATTCAAATACCGAAAGCTGTTCCCGTGGATCACGACCCGGTTTTTCCAACTCAGCGATAATGTCGCGCAGGGTAGGCAAACCCACCGTCCCGGAAACGTACCGCTCGGGTTGGATTTGTTTGCGCAGTTCGGGTTTCTGAACCAGATCAGCGACGGTGCTCTTCACATCAGCCGCCATCCGCTCAACCACCGTGTACCGTTCGGGATGAACGGCGCTATTATCCAGCGGATTTTTTGCCCCTTCGATCCGAAGAAAACCTGCGCACTGTTCGAACGCTTTCGGACCGAGCCGGGGCACTTTTTTGAGCTGCTCACGCGAGGTAAACGCGCCGTTCTGTGCCCGATAAGCCACAATATTGCCGGCCAGTTGCGGTCCTAAACCCGATACATAGCGCAGCAGATAAGCACTAGCCGTATTGAGCGATACGCCAACCTGGTTAACGCAACTTTCCACAACCGTATCCAGGCTGTTCTTCAGATCGGTCTGGTCAACGTCGTGCTGGTATTGGCCAACGCCAATCGACTTGGGATCAATCTTGACCAGTTCGGCCAGTGGGTCCATCAACCGGCGACCAATGCTAACTGCTCCCCGCACCGTCACATCGCGGTCGGGAAATTCTTCCCGAGCCACCTCCGACGCTGAATAGATGGATGCCCCCTGTTCGCTGACCATAAAAACAGGTTTCCCTAGGTTCACGCTCTGAACAAATTCCTCCGTTTCGCGTCCGGCTGTACCGTTGCCGATAGCGATGGCGTCGATCTTGTACTGGGTAACTAGCTTCTGAATCTGTTGAACGGCCTGTTGTTTCTGGCTTTCAGATTGAAACAGGTATAGAACGGTATCGGTCAATAAGTTGCCCTGCGCATCCAGACAAACAGTTTTGCAACCCGTGCGATAGCCGGGATCGATAGCCAATACACGTTGCTGACCGAGGGGCGAACTGAGCAGGAGCTGGCGCAGGTTGTCCGCAAAAATGACGATAGCTTCCGTATCCGCTTTTTCTTTCGATCGATTGGCAAACTCGGTTTCGAGCGATGGTTTGAGCAGCCGTTTGTAGCCGTCCCGGATTGCCAGGTTAACCTGCTCTTTGCAGTCGGCAGCCGCTGACTGGTTGTAGACAAACTGCCGTTCGAGCCGTTCGATAGCGGCTTCTTCGTCGGGACTAACGCTGACGTTCAGAAAGCCTTCGGTTTCGCCCCGACGGAGCGCCAACAAGCGGTGGGAGGGTACGCGCCGAAGTGGTTCCGCAAAGTCAAAATAGTCTTTAAATTTCGCACCGTCTACGTCTTTGCCTTTTTTGACAACGGAGCGAATAATAGCTTCCCGCTCAAATAGATTGCGAATACGCTGGCGGGCGTCGGCATCTTCACTGATCCGTTCGGCCAGAATATCGCGGGCACCCTGCAAGGCATCTTCCAGGGTTGGAACGGCATCGGTCAGATAGCGTTGCGCTGATCGTTGCAGATTCGTTTCCCGCTGGATTAGAATGAGGTTAGCGAGTGGTTCGAGTCCCCGTTCAATCGCAATGGTTGCTCTGGTTTTGCGTTTTTGTTTGTAAGGAAGATAAAGGTCTTCAAGTTCGGTCAGGGAGGCTGTGGCTTCAAGCTTCTTGCGCAGGTCGTCCGTTAGTTTTCCCTGCTCTTCAATGGATTTTAGAACCGCATCCCGGCGTTTATCGAGTTCCAGTAATTTCTGGTACGTATCTTTAATTTGTCCGATCTGAATTTCGTCGAGCTGTCCGGTGGCTTCTTTCCGGTAGCGGGCAATGAACGGGACAGTAGCTCCACCGGTAAGAAGCTCAATCGTAACCGCTACTGACTTGGGGTTCAAACCAAGACGCGCGGCTGTACGCTGTTCGGGTGATTGGGGCATTGGTGATTAGGTAAAGCGGTACTTGGTTGAGTGAGCAATTTTGCGAAAAAACTAGTTTTCCTGTGCTTCGGTCGCCCAATTTATGACGTTCGTTCACGGTGGGCTGCCTCAAACAGGGCTCGTGCTGGCGGGAATGAACAAAACCAAGTGGCTGGTTCGGGTACTGTTTTATCGAAACTATAGAGCAAAAAAAAACATGCCGAGTGGCATGTTTTTAACAACTTTTTGTCTTTATATCTTACAATTAAGCTATTTCGACATTAACGGCGTTCAAGCCTTTCTTACCGCGTTCGACATTGAACTTAACTTTGTCGTTCTCACGGATTTGATCGATGAGGCCAGAAGCGTGTACAAAAATGTCTTCGCCACCTTCATCGGGTTTAATGAAGCCAAACCCTTTGGTTTCATTAAAGAATTTTACAGTTCCTGTTTGCATTGCTTGTGTTAAAAAATTTAAGCGAAGGACGGCACAATAATATTTATTTCCAAATGTAAATGAGGTTTTTCAGCATCATTTCGGAAAAATATTTTTGAAAACGTCAGTTTATGCTTGTTTTAGGGGTAAGCAGCCTCTCAGAGCCGTTTTTTCGCTTCCGTTAGGCGCTAAAACACCAATAAAAATGAACCGATTTAGGCCAGATAGGGCAGATAAGGCTCTAGCTTGTCGGTGTTGCGGAAAGCGGTAACCTGATTCAGATGGCTGTTGTAGGCATCGTAGCAAAGCTCGACGTAAAAATCCCGAAAGTTGTAAAGCAGAAAGATGGAATCACCCTCGTATCGGTTCGCCAGAATGTCACCGGCAAAGTAAAGAGTGTCTAGTTGCTGCTGAGCAGGAAGTTTGGTGAAGTCGGCAGGTTGCATAAAGAACGGGGTTGACAGGCGAAGTACGCAAAAACCCGAAGGTTAGGCAAATCGTCGCTCCGACTTTATGTGTGACAACTAAAATATAGCTAATGTACAGGTAAAATAGGTTGCTGTCTAACTGTCTACAAGACAAGACTATTTTCAGGATCGACAGAACGCATCGATCCTGAAAATTTTTAGCTGATTTTTACCTCCCGGCCAGAGTGGGCAGCGGCATAGATCGCTTCGACAATTTTGATGTCGCGAAGACCTTCCTCGCCCGGAGCCAGAACCGGTTTGTTCGCCATGATGGCGGCAGCATCGTCATCCATTTGCATCGTTTGCTGCGATGGAACCTCATACGGGTGCTCAATGGTGTTTTTACCCCCCCACAAACCCTTCTGCCCGTTATAGGCCGAGTAGGGCTCTATACGCATAGTGCCTTTCGAGCCGATCACATCCAGAAAATTCATGTTCATGCCGTAACTGGTCTGAACGGCTGCCCGCGCTCCACTCGGAAACAGTAACTGGGCCATCGTTGTCTCGTCAAGGCCGTTCTTGTACACATCAGGCCGGGTGGTATATTGCTGGGCTGTCACGGCGATCGGTTCTTCGCCGGTTGCCAGGCGAGCGCCCTGTAATACATAGACGCCCATATCATACATGACGCCACCACCCATTTCTTTTTTCTGTTTCCAGTGCGTTGTCCGTGCGTCGTAGTAGCCCGCCGAGCAGCTTACCATCAGGATCTTGCCAATTTTTCCGTCGCGTAATACCTTCACATACTCCTGCGTATTCGGTTCGTGATGGAGCCGGTACCCCACAGCCAGCGATCGTTTGTTTTTGGCGCAAGCATCAATCATGTTCTGGCACTCTTTCGCGGTTACAGCCATCGGTTTTTCCACCCAGACGTGCTTACCCGCTTTGGCCGCTCTGATCACATACTCCTCGTGCATGGACGGCGGCAGAACGACATAGACAACATCAATATCGGGGTTATTAGCGATCTGGTCGAATGTCTGGTACGAATAGATATTCTTGTCCGGAATATTGTACTGTTTCTTCCACTTCTCGGCTTTCTCCGGCGTACCGGTTACGATGCCGGCGAGGTAACAATTTTTGGTTTTCTGGAGGGCCGGGGCCAGTAGATCCGTGCTGTAATAGCCGAGGCCGACCAGTGCCACGCCAAGTTTGTCTTTGGCAGGACGGGTTGCCGACCAGAGTGCATTCGGTGCGATCGTTGCAGCCACGCCACTAAGGGTAGCCGTATGCAGGAAGTTTCTGCGAGAGGTCATAGGTACTGCGTTTGCGGGTCAAGAATTAAGTGGTTAAACTACGAACATCCAGCTACAAACTCTTACTTTTTTACCGAACCCGCCGGATAAGAGTTTTGTTGGATGTTGGCGTTGACACTAAAGAACGTCCTACTTTTGTATCATGTCTAAAAAAGTCAATATTGGTTTAGTGCAGATGAGTTGCTCGGCCGACGTCGAAGCAAACGTTCAGAAGGCGATCAACGGGATTCGGGAGGCCGCTCAGAAAGGTGCTCAAATCGTTTGTCTTCAGGAGTTATTCACCTCGCTGTACTTCTGTGACGTAGAAGATCACCACAATTTTAGTTTGGCCGAAGCCATTCCCGGACCCACGACCGAGCGGTTGGGTAAGCTGGCGGGGGAGTTAGGCGTCGTCATTGTCGCTTCCCTGTTCGAAAAGCGGGCGCAAGGGCTCTATCACAATACTACAGCTGTTTTGGATGCCGACGGTGCCTATCTGGGAAAATACCGGAAAATGCACATTCCTGACGATCCGGGGTATTACGAAAAGTTCTACTTTACACCCGGTGACTTGGGCTACAAAGTATTTGATACAAAATTCGCCCGTGTTGGCGTTCTGATCTGCTGGGATCAATGGTATCCCGAAGCGGCTCGTATTACGGCCCTGATGGGTGCCGACCTACTGGTTTATCCGACGGCTATTGGCTGGGATACCAACGAACCCGATCCGGCTCAGAACACCGAACAGTACAACGCCTGGCAAACCATTCAGCGCAGTCATGCCATTGCCAATGGTATTCCGGTAGTGGCTGTCAACCGCGTTGGGCGGGAGGCTGATCAGCAATTCTGGGGTGGTTCTTTCGTGTCGAACCCATTTGGCTCGTTGCTCTATCTGGCCCCACACGATCAGGAGGTCGTGCACGTGCAGGAACTGGATCTGGAGTTATCGGAAAAATACCGGACGACATGGCCTTACTTCCGCGATCGGCGTATCGACTCATACCAGCCAATTACAAAACGCTATATTGACGAATAAACGGAGCCTTAATTCCCGTCGTCATGCTGCCGTTCGTAGCTATAGACTGCCGCTCGGCCTAACCGATAATCTGGCTATAGCCATGAACAAGTTTCTCTCTATAAAACGATCGTGAAGCTACCTATGAAAATAGCTGCCTCTTTTTTAGTAGCCAGTATGGCTGGTTTAGGCTTTTGGTACGCGCGTCCAGCCCGGCCCGCTGATCCGGTTGCCGTTGCGTTCAAAGGCCAGCTACCCGCTCAAACGCCCATTGCCCCCACGCCACGCGCCCGGTTCACCCCAACTACCCGCAAAGGCTACTACAATATTGATGTTGTCGGCGATTTCTCATTACCCGCTACGAAGACAGTTACGTTTTGTGGGGCTGGTCGTAATTTGCACGTTCAGCAGGATCGCACGAAGCTGTTTCGTCGTGGTTTTTCCGCCGTTGATCAAACGCGGATGGTGCCTAACGTCGAAATCTGGACCGAGGGCGATCCGCCAAGAAACTGGAAAAGTACGTTGCAGCAAAGTCAGCGGTCATTGATCGTTTACCAGGCTTATTTTGCTAATTCCTTTGGGCTGCCGTGGGCGAGCAACAGCGAACTGGCCCGTGATGTCACGTACCGCACACCACCCGGTGCCCGTGCTTCGCGAAACACACTCTTTCAGGCATCGACGGAACTGGGCGGTGGCTGTTACGGCTTTGGTGACTGCGCACCGGGTGCGATGAAAAGTACGTTCGGAAAGATCTTTCTCGACATTGAAAACGAAGGTACGAGCCGCGGCAATCAGCAGGAACAGGCCAATCTGTACACGTTTATGGCAAAAACGCTGAAAGATAACGTTAGTCCACAGACCGAGATTGGTTCCATCGCACCCGTACCGCACAACAGTTTTGGCAATTCGAAAGCGGAACATTACATGGCTCAGCCAGACTGGCTCTGGAACACGCCCGCCCGCCAGACCGCTACCAGCAAACAGCGCGGCATGCCCGACAATATTGTGGGAAAGTCGTTTGCCGATTACGTAGATTTTCAGATGCCCGGCACGTATTATTTATACCCGGATTTCGATTATGCTGCCCAGCATACGGGCGATGGTGACCGCCACTGGTTAGCGTCGCTGCTAGCCGAACAGGAAGTCAACCGGAAATTATCGCCGAAGAAACGAATCGCCTGGCACTGGACATTCAACACCCAAAGCGGAGATTACCCGAATAGCGCCAAAGCCGAGCATCCGGCTCCCCCTGCCGTCGCCGAGGGCATGGCCGTTTTTTACTGGTTTACCGGTGCGTATGGTGTCTTATTCTGGGATGATCACACGAATCTGGTTCCCGATCAGCCGTCGCCCGCCGATCCGCAGCAGAAAGGGCTTGGTAACGACCGCAACTACGCCTGTTATGAGCATTATATTCACGGCCTCTGGCGTCTGTTCAAACACCACGGCGATCTGTTCAATGGTCGCGAAACGTACCTCAATGAAGCCACCGAGTGCTCGTATGACGGCGGGAAGACGTGGGTGAGTTATAATGCCAACCAGATCAAAACCCGTGACTTACCGTTTGTTCGGGCTATTGTCAACGGCGATCAGATTCTGATAGCGGCCACCAAAGCTTATGCCCGCCCTAACCAAACGACTCAGGTAATGGTGCGGTATATCCAGAACGGCTACACGTTTTATACGACCGTTTCGCTCAAAGGCGATGAGATATTTCTGGGACGATCCACTATGAAGCCGGGAACTGGGAGTCGGGGATAAGCCGGATCAGAAAAGCGGTTTTAGAGTGACAAAACAACCGCAACGCTAAAGTAACGCTAAGCAGCACGTCGGATGAATCTTGGTATTGAAATTGGAGGAACGAAGCTACAGGTCGTAACGGGTGATTCGACGGGTCGGATCGATGCGCGGTTTCGCTATACCGTTGATCCGATACAGGGGGCTGCCGGTATTCTGGCGCAGATCGATGCTACCCTAGCGCAATTGACCGAACAACCGCAAACGATCGGCGTAGGCTTTGGCGGACCCGTAGATTGGAAAACGGGGCGTATTGCCACATCGCACCAGATTGGTGGTTGGTCCGGAGTCAATCTGGCGGGCTGGCTGCGTGAACGGGTTCCGGGAGCAACGGTCCATATCGATAACGATGCCAACGTAGCGGCTCTTGGTGAAGCGGGTAGGGGTGTTGCTACCGGATTCGATACGGTATTTTACATAACGCTTGGTAGTGGTGTTGGCGGAGGGTTGATTCAGAACGGACAGATCTATCACGGTGCTACGCCCGGCGAAGCGGAGATCGGGCATTTGTGGCTTGTTCCACCTGACGAATCAGGTTCGCCCGGTCAGACCATTGAGCAGACCATTTCGGGCTGGGCTGTCGACGGGCAAATCCGGATGCTGTTACCCCAGTTGCCCGACGATTCTGTCTTGAAAGCCCTTGTTCAACAAGCCCATTCGACTGGTTTTACCGGCGGAGAAGCCCGCTTTCTGCACCCTGCCTACGAAGCCAGTGACCCCGTTGCCCGGATGTTGATCGAACAGATCGGCTCGGTAGTGGCCCTGGGATTGTCGCATGTCGTGCATCTGTTTCACCCCGACGCTATCGTACTTGGGGGCGGACTGTCGCTCATTGGCGAACCGCTTCGGGCGGCTGTCCGGCAGGCATTGCCCCGGTTTATCATGAACTCATTCCAGCCAGCCCCGCTACTGCTACTGGCGAAACTTGGCGAAGATGCGGTTCCGGTTGGCGCGTTACAGCTGGGAGCCGCCGACTAAGTGCGGGCGCGGATGATTGTTGATGCCGTAGTATGAGTCGTAGGCCGCTGCTGAACGTCAATTCGATTTGTATATGGAACAGGGGCTTCGGTAAACAAACTTGCTTTTGCCGTGCTTACTTGTATTTTTGGCCTTATCAACGTGCTGGCTATAGGGTGATTTCTGCACGCGCACCATCAGACGCCCGGAAAACGCTCGCTGCTTAATTGTTAATATTATGTTCGCCAACAAAACTCCCTGGATAGTCCTGCTGGTATTGTGGATGATCAGTTCGACCTGGTGGCATCTCTGCAAAATCAAACAGATATGCGCAGATAATACCCAACCTTCCTCGTCCGAGGTTACCCCCGTCGAGTCATCCCCTGTTGCAACGCCCACCGAAACGCCCCCCGGCGCGGATGGCTACACAATTGCCGATGGCAATCTGTTTCGACTAGACTTTCCCGGTAACTTTCGCTTTGCCAAATCGGGCAGCAATGCCGACATGAATACATTGGGTGGCTCATTGGAACCGCTGGTGAGTTACCTTAAGGCTAATCCTGGTCGAACGCTTTCGATAATAGGGTACTATTCCTCGACAGAGACGAACTCCAGCACATTCACGAACTTGGGGCTAGCTCGCGCTGAAGGAATGAAACAATACCTGATTCAGCAGGGGATACCAGCCACGTCGCTGACTATCGAAGGCATTGAACGGTCGATACCGATTACGGCTAAGGGAGACTCGCTCGAGGGTGGTCTTGATTTTGCATTTACGGGAAAACGAGTTGTTACGCCAACCGATACACAGCCTGCTGTTCTCACGCTGACCGCTCCCAAGACGGAAACTGAATTGGCGGAGTCCGAAAAGTATACGTCCGTTTTTGAACCGATCGATCTGTACTTTTCGCTTGGCGGGTCTAACTACATAAAAACGGATGCTACCCGGAAGTTTTTTAGTGAAGCGACAACGTATCTCCGTGCGCACAAAGACAAAAAACTCCGGCTCACAGGCCATACGGATAACTCCGGCCCCGATGCTACGAATATGCGGCTCTCCCGCGACCGGGCCAGTGATGTGAAAGCAAAACTGCGGCAGTCGGGCATCAGTTCAGACCAGATCCTTGTAGAGGCTAAAGGAGAAACGAACCCTAAAGCGGATAACAGCACGCTATCAGGTCGTAAGGCCAATCGGCGCGTAACCGTAGTCGTGGTACAGTAACGTAGGCCAACCTGTTTGGGCTTGGCCAAGACCCGATAATTCCAGCGATAAACTTCCTGAATCATGTTTGAACTGAATCCCCTTAACCTCCCCGACGCTGCGCTTCAACACCTGATCATGGGTGTTGTAACGCTGATTCTCGGCTTTATTGTTGGCTATTCATCCCGGCAACGACTCGTTCGTTCTCTTGAAAGTACGCTCAATAGCACCCAGCAGGACGTGGACGATTGCCTGCGGAAGCCCGTTAGAGTAACCGGTACCGATGAAGAGAGTGTGCTCAACCGGATTCGGTCCCGCGCGAACGAAATAGCGTTCACCCGGATTGGTTATGCCACGGCTGCCGAAGCCGATGATCTGAAAGCCATTGCTGGTATTGGACCATTTCTGGAAAAGAAGCTCCATGCGGTTGACATCTACACGTTCCGGCAAATTGCCAATTTCACCCGTGAGGATGTAGATCAGGTGAACGATATTATCGAATTTTTTCCCGGTCGTATCGAACGCGACAGATGGGTTGATCAGGCCAGAGAGTTAGCAAAGAAGAAATAAGGTTCAGCTGTTCCGGTTGCAGTCGTTTACCAACGCGGTAGCTGCAACGGTAGCCCTACACTATAAATTACAACCCTATCATGTTTGGATTAGATCCCTTTAGTCGTCCGGTAGCTATCGCAGAAATAGTGCTGCTACTGGCATTTATAGCGTTCGTTGGCTGGTTGCTGGGTCGGTTGGCACTGAGCGGACGCATTAGCACGCTTCGTAGTGCCGTTGCGGATAAAAAAGCTGAACTGGAAGAATGCCGTCACGCCAAAGCGACGGGTGGCGTTCCGGGAACAGTTACCCGGAAGACGATTGTGCCGGATGATTTGCCCGCTTTCGTTCATGCCGACCCATTGTTGCCCGCCATTGCTCCCGACGATACCCCCGAGTTTATTGATGCCGATCCGTATCCGCTTGCCTCTGGCACAGACGGAACACCACCAAGATCGATGCTGGAGGCTGACCTGCCCGTAACGGAACAATCGGAAGCTGGCGTACTGAGCCGAATTGCGGCTCGTTCGGGTGAACTGAACTTCGACCGTATTGGCCGCGCTGTGGCTCTTGATGCCGATGACTTGAAGGATATTCTTGGCGTTGGCCCGTTTCTGGAGCGTAAGCTGCAAAGTCTGGGAATTTTCACGTACCGTCAGATCGCCAATTTTACCAAAGAAGACATCGACAAAGTAAACGAAATTGTTGAATTCTTCCCTGGCCGTATCGAACGCGATAATTGGGTACAACAGGCCAAAGAGTTTCACAAACGAAAATACGGAGCAGGAAGCTGATCGGGCTTAACACCACGTATCCAGTGAATCAAAGTAGGCTAGTTTCGTCACTATCGACGTAGACTAGCCTATTTCGGTTTTGGTCTGGTTGGGGTGCTGCTGAGTACCATTTTCCCGTCCGCATGGTAGAAATCGCACTGATCCTGTAAAACACATTCCGAACATTTCGGATAATACCACGTACAGGTTCGTTGGCCGTGCCAGTAGAAATGTTTATGGAAATTGAAGAGCACACCGGCATCCTGCGGCAAATAAGCCAATAAAATAGCGTGGGCTTTTTCGGCGCTCACTTTCGGGCCAATCACGCCCAGTCGCTGCGTCACCCGATAGACGTGGGTATCGACCGGTAAAACGGGTTTCTTGAAGTTGAAGAGCAAGACCAGTGTGGCGGTTTTCAGGCCGATGCCCGGCAGATCAGTGAGCCACTTCATCGCGTCTTCCGTAGAAAGCCCGTCCAGAAAATCGATGTTGGCGGCTCCCGTCTCACTAATCAGTTTCGTCAATAAATTCTGAATATACGGAGCTTTGACTTCCGGGTAATTCGCGGTCTTGATCGCGTCCGTCAAGTCTGGCAGCGGTGCATCGCGGACGGCTTCCCAGGTTGGAAATCGTTCACGCATGGTTCGGTAAGCGGTTACTTCGTTGGCGTGGGTGGTTCGATGCGACAGAATGGTACCGACGAGTTCGTGCATTGGATCGGCCCGTCCGTAGACAGCCTGTACGCCGTATAATTCGTTCAGCCGATCATGGGCCGCGAGGGTTTTGGTGGCTAGGTCAGAAAGGGGTTGCATAGGAACACAAACGTTGAGCGTTCGTGTTGAACCTGATGTGCCGGGAAATGTTGGACCGATCGTCAATTACTTCCACCTGAGTGAGCAAAAATTGGGGGGCTTTTAGGAGGCAAGTGCAGTGCTTATGAGCTGATCCGCTAGCTTGGTGAGCCCTGTCGTGGCTGGTTCGGCCAGAAACGTCACGTTCGCGCGACTATGTACAGTTGGACTGTTGGGGTCCACAACGTAGATCGGCACACCTTTTCGAACGGCATACACCAACCCCGCTGCGGGATACACATTCAGCGATGTACCGACAACGATAAATAGATCGGCCTGATCCGTTACCTCCAGCGCAACATCCATCATCGGAACAGCCTCCCCAAACCAGACGATATGCGGGCGTAACTGAAACCCTTTCTCGCAAAGGTCACCCCGCTTGAGTTCCCATCCTTCGATGTCGTAAATCAGTTCCGGATTACTGGTACTACGGGATTTAAACAACTCCCCGTGAAGATGAAGAACTGTCGATGATCCCGCTTTCTCATGAAGATTATCGACGTTCTGGGTAATGATCGTCACATCAAAAAACTGTTCCAGCTTCACCAACGCAAGATGACCCGCGTTGGGCTGAACGCTGAGGGCTTGTTTTCGGCGCTGATTATAAAAATCCTGAACCAGATCGGGGTTGCGTTCCCAGGCTTCGGGTGTGGCCACGTCTTCGATACGGTGGTTTTCCCACAGCCCGTCTGAGGCACGAAACGTAGGAATTCCGCTTTCTGCGCTGATTCCAGCACCGGATAAAACGACTATTTTCTGACGTGGTTTCATATAGACAAGATACGAAAAGTTCTTCAGTTTACACCGCTAAACCGACGCGTAGACTTGGTTAGCTTAGCATATAGTCAAGAAAAAGTGGTGCCACGGTTCGTCTGGATTGATCCTGAACCGGGGCACCACTTTCTATGGACCACTTATTCGACTACTATTTCGTCCGTCGAAAAATACGTTTTCTGGCCAGCGTCGGGATGATCAGCCGGGCAGACACCCGCGTTTTTGGCCCGAATTCGAACGTAGCGTGCCCGTGCCGTTTTGAAGTCAGCGACGACGGGCAAAATATCCCACGGTCCGGTTAATTCGTAGGTGATAGGCTGATCAATCGCTTCTTTGTAGTCCTTGCCGTCGCGGGAAATAGCAATGGACACGGAGGTTGGTGGGAAGTTCTTATCTAGAATTACTTTCAGGAAATTCAACGAGACTTTCGTTACGCTCGTCACATCGCCAAGGTCAAGTGTGACGTCCATATTCCCGAAAAAATTCGCCCATTCCCGACGACTGCGTGGCGTGTCACCCCGAACGCCATCCGTCAGTTTGTTGGTTTTGGCGTCGCTGTCATTACCCAGTTCCGTAGCGTAGGTATAGGGTTTATTTTTGCCTTTGTGCAGGGTGAATGTTTGCGTCAGGTTGCCGCCGGTAGGCGTCATGGCGCGAATCGTGGTCGTTTTGGTCAGCGTAATTGGCCCAATGTATTCGGTCGTACGTTCGCTAGGTTCCTTGCCATTGGTTGTATAGAAAATCTGGCTGTCGCTGTCCAGTTTGGTCAGGCGCACCTGAATCTGTCCCTGCTCGTTCGGTTGGGTAGTGGCCGTAATATCGAACAGGCGTTTGGCATAATTGACCGGAACCGTGTTCAGGCGTGGCAAGTGGTTCTTGAGCCGCTGCGCAAAATCCTCGAAATTACGGGGACCTTTTGGTATCCAGGCGATTTCGGCGAGGGCAAGGGCACGCGGGAAGACCATGTACTCCACGTGGTCGGACGTAGGCATGTACTCGGTCCACACATTTCCCTGCACCCCCAGAATGTAGTTTTGCTCAGCGGGCGACAACTCGGCGGGTGTTGGTTCGTAGGCATACACCTGATCGAGCGGGAGGTAACCACCAATGGCTAGCGGTTCCGTTGCCGGATTGCCCTGGTAATGATCCAGGTAGCAGGTTGCGCCGGGTGTCATGATAACCGGGTGTTTCTGCTTCGCAGCCGCAATGCCACCCGCCGTACCGCGCCAACTCATTACGGTTGCATTAGGCGCTAAACCACCTTCCAGAATTTCGTCCCAGCCGATGATCGCGCGTCCTTTGCTATTGACGAATTTTTCGATGCGACGAATAAAATAGCTTTGTAGCTCGTGTTCGTCCTTGAGCTTATTTTTCTTCATCAAATCCTGACAAAACGCGCTATTCTTCCAGGCCGTTTTGGGGCATTCGTCGCCCCCAATGTGAATGTATTTTCCGGGGAAAAGCGTCATTACCTCGGCCAGCACGTCCTGTAAAAAGCCGAACGTTTTATCCGATGGGCAAAATACGTCATCGAAAACGCCCCACTTGGTCGCTACCTGATAGGCTTTTGTTGGTTCGCAGCCGAGTTCAGGGTACGCGGTCAGGGCCGCCAGCGCATGACCGGGCATTTCAATTTCAGGAACGATGGTTACAAACCGGCTTTGCGCGTAACGCACCACATCCCGAATCTCGTCCTGCGTGTAGAACCCGCCATGGGGCTTACCATCAAACTGCTGTGGGTAGTTCTGGCTATACTGGCCAATCAGCGTTTCCGCCCGTTTGCTGCCAATCTGCGTTAGTCTTGGGTACTTTTTGATCTCGATGCGCCAGCCCTGATCGTCGGTCAGGTGCCAGTGAAACGTATTTTGTTTATGCATCGCCATCAGGTCGATGTATTTCTTGACGAATGCTACTGGCATAAAATGGCGCGACACGTCGAGGTTAAGGCCCCGGTAACCGTAGCGCGGTTTGTCCGTAATGGCACAGGCGGGCATCGTCACCGGTGTTGACTGAGCAACGGGAAGCAATTGCCGCATGGTTTGCGTGGCATAAAACAATCCCTTGGGCGTCGCTGCTTCGGCAATGACACGGGCAGGGGTAACGGTTAGTTTGTACCCTTCGTCACCCAGTGCTAGTTTTTTGTTGATGGATAACGTGATGTTCGCCCCCTTTGCCAGCGCAGGACTGGTTGTGACAACAGGTAAGGCTAATCCGTTCGTTGTTTTAACCTGACTAACAAATATTTGCGCTACTGACCGGGCGGCTGCATCTGTGCCGGGAGACACTAAAACGCGGGTACTGGCGGAAAGCGTAAACTGCCCATCCTGACCGACGAAACGCGCCGGAAACGGAATCAGATTGTATTGATTAGTGGTTTGGGCAAACGTGGAGAAGGAAACTAGAAGACAAAAAAGCAGATACTTCATGCGTTAGAGATAGTTCAGACGGCAAAATAACGATGATTTCGCAAAGGGCGTAAAACAAACGACCTTCCGGTAAGGGAAGGTCGCTGGAAGAACCGTCGTTAAAGCATTGACCAGTTGGTGGTCAATACAGGGTTTCTGGTATTCTCGCTGCGGATAATTCTGGGCTTAAAGTGAGCGATTCTATGATCGGACGGATGCTGGTATAGGAAAACCGATCAGTCACGTTTTGGCTCGTAGACGAGTAGAACGATGCCGCAGCTAAACGATTGACATTTGACCAGGTTCAGAGTCAGTCTGTTCTCCGGATTTTTAAAAATCGCCATTCCATTTCCCAGCGCAACCGGATTCATAAAAAGGTGATACTCATCAATTAAGTTATGCTGGATAAAATAGGATGCTAGTCCAGCGCCACCATAAAACATTAAATCACCGCCGGATCGCTGTTTCAATGCGTTCACGTCTTCCCGAAGGTCGCCATTCGCCAGTGTAGTATTTTTCCAGTCAGTATTGGTAAGCGTTTTCGAGAAAACAACTTTGGGTAGCTCGCTCATTCTCCGGGCACTAACATCGGCTGTCTCCGGATTTTCAGCTCTGGATGCCCACGTAGGAATGAAGCCCTCGGCCAGCACACGACCAAGCAAAAGGCAATCGACAGGTTCAGTCAGCTCCGTTACGTATTTTTTAAGTTCATCATCCCAATTCCAGACCAGCCAGTCCATTTCGCCGTTTGGCCCCGCTACGAAGCCATCCAGACTCACCTGCATTTGCAATTTTACTTTTCTCATGTCCGTCCAGTGCTGTTTGCTTATTAATGATGACTTCTACATACCAAGCTATTGCTGTTGATCGTAACTTACCATCCACTGGACACCAAATTTATCCGTGAACATTCCGAAGTAGGCACCCCAGAATGTTTTATCCAGGGGCATCATTACCTGCCCACCAGCCGATAGGTCGTTGACTAGTTTTGTTGCTTCTTCTTCACTTTCTGCGTTGATTGGAACATAGACATTCGTGCCTAAAATTGTCTTGCCAAACGCCGATGGAACCTCACTACCCATCAGTGAACCGCCTTTGCCAACAGGTAAGGAAATATTGATTAGTTTATCGGCTTCACTTGCTGAAACGGGTTGGTCAGACGGCCCATCTTTGAAGCGCATGATACCGGAAAATTCGCCACCAAATACAGATTTATAGAAGTCAAACGCTTCTTCACAATTACCATTAAAATTTAAATAAGGGGGAGTTAGCGTTGCCATGTTTTCTGATGTTAAATTGTTGGTTTGATCGTGAAATTTATAGCGATAACCGAGTGTATTTTTCGCTATGTTGACTAGACAAAATTACGCTCGACTGCACGGACGAACCAGGGTAAATGCGGCAATATAAGGGTTGATTGCGACATAGATTTTCGCTAGTTTTAACTTATGAAACATGTATCGATTATTGTTCCGCGCGGGCATACCAGCCTGACTAATATTGAAGGTGCCTACCAGATACTCGCCGAAGTGAACGACCTTCAGGTAGCAATGGGGCAGCCTCCTTCGTTTGTCATTCAACTGGTGGGACTGGCTAAGGAAACAAGTCAACGAAACGGGCTTTTTACGATCAATCCGGATGCATTGATTGAGGATGTGCAGAAAACGGACCTGATCATTATTCCCGCTTTATTTGGGGATCAGCAGCAGGCTCAAGCCTTGAATCAGGACCTGGCTCCCTGGCTCATAAAACAGTATAATGACGGAGCCGAGATTGCCAGTTTTTGCGTGGGAGCCTTTTTTCTTGCATCGACGGGCCTATTGGCAGGTAAGCAGTGTGCAACGCACTGGCGGCTTGCCAACGAGTTTAGGGCTATGTTTCCGGACGTGAATCTGGTCGATGATAAGATCATGACCGAAGAAGATGGTATCTATACCAGCGGTGGAGCTTATTCATACCTGAACCTGCTGTTGTATCTGGTCGAGAAGCAGGCTGGCCGTGACATTGCTGTTCTCATCGCTAAAGCATTCATGATCGACATCGACCGAACCAGCCAATCGCCCTTTATTATATTTCAGGGCCAGAAAGCACACGAAGACGATTCTGTGCGAAAAGCGCAGGAGTTTATCGAGACTAATTTTCAGGATAAAATCACCGTCGATCAACTGGCCGATTTATTGGCTCTAGGACGGAGAAGTCTGGAGCGACGGTTCAAGAGTGCTACGGCCAATACGGTAACAGAATACATTCAGCGCGTAAAGATAGAAGTGGCAAAAAAAGACCTGGAAAATGGTCGAAAAAATGTCAACGAAGTTATGTTTGATGTAGGGTATTCGGACACGAAGTCGTTCAGAACAATATTTAAAAAAGTGACCGGATTATCGCCAATTGACTATAGAAATAAATACAATAAAGAAGCTATAGCTTTACATTATAATTAACGATTAAATTCAGGTGATCAGAAGCCGTCTTCGTTGAGCCATGATCACCTGAATTTGTGCTAACTAGGCGTTGACTGCTTCTTCCCATTGGATCGTTACTGCCTGCTCAATATCAGGGTGCAGACTAATCGCTACCGGGCAGGTATGTGCTATTTTTTCCAGTTTGGCGCGGGTGTCATCATCGGGAAGGACTTCAGCCCGGATTGTTAACGCAACCTCAATGCGGGCAATCCGTCGGGGCGGTTGGGTCGTCATTATCTTTGTTACGTCCAGCTCGCTGCCTTTCAGTTCGATGCCGTCGCGCCGGGCAAAAATTGCCATTGTTGTGATGATACAGGTGCCCAGCGCATTGGCGACCAGATCGGTTGGTGAAAACGCTTCGCCCCGGCCCTGATTGTCGGTCGGTGCATCGGTATTGATATGCGTACCCGATTGCAGATGGGTGCAGTCAGTTCGTAATTCGCCCAGATAATCAATGTGAATCGTAGCCATAAATTAATGTCTGTTGTGTGCCGGTAGGCCGATAAAATGAGAGTATGGTAAGTAAGCAGCTAATTTACAGCCTAATCGGCCTAAACATAAAAAATCTCAGTTGGTTAGACTAATGTGCCTGATGGTTTAGCAGGAATTGGTGGAAATTTTGTAGTTTTAGTCAAGAATTAGACGAAATGCGAACAATATACAAATTGAAAGCAATCGCTCTAACGAGCTGGTTGTTAGTGAGTGGCAACGCCTGGGCGCAAAACGCTGATTCGGACGATGAAACGTATCGAACCATCACGACTTATGGCATTACATCAAATACCAATTCAGGAGTGCTGGGTGGTTTGTCATTCCGGCAGGCAAAGCTTCTCTCGGGCGATTTTTTCGGAATGCCTCAGTATCGCTATCTGAGTGTCGAACTTGTCAACGTGAAGCATCCCAAAGAGCTTCAGACGACCAGCAATTTTGCCAGTTCCCGCTATATCTACGGGAAAGAAAATTACCTGTTCGCACTTCGGGGGCAGTATGGCCGCGAAATTAAATTGTTTGATCGCAATACCGATGAGGGTATTGCGGTGAGCGGAATTTTTGCTGCCGGCCCTACGCTCGGTATCATCAAGCCCTATTACGTAAAAATTCAGGAAGGCAATCAGACACGTTCCGTAGCCTATAGCTCACTGAATCAGGGGTCGGGTAGTCCGCAGGGTGCGCCCATTGGCTCCGGCGGTTTTTTCCAGGGGCTTGGTGAATCGCAACTAACGGTGGGTTTGAACGTGAAAGCGGCTTTAAGCTTCGAGCTGAGCACCTTTCGCAATAATACCACAGGAATAGAAGTTGGCTTTTTGGCCGAGGCTTTCCCAAATAAAATCATCATCATTCCTAATCCCGGTCCCAATGGAGTCAGGGAGGACGGGAACCGTAGTTTCTTCACATCGGCTTACGTGACGTTGTTTTTCGGTAATAAGAAATAAAAAGACAAAAAAGGGAGAAACTGGAAGTGAGAAAAATGATGGATTGATCCATTGATTTCCTGCTTCCGGTTTCTCCCTTTTTTACTGAACTTTACGCGCAAAAAACGAATTCTGTTGAAAAGGATTGAGGAGCCATGATTGAACTACCCGTAATACCCTCCGAACAACAACGGAAAAAACGTCCCGACTGGCTGCGCGTGAAATTACCAATTGGTCCAGAATACGCCAAAGTCCGTAAACTAGTCGATGAACATAAACTTCATACAATTTGCGAAAGTGGTAACTGTCCTAACATGGGCGAGTGCTGGGGCGCAGGTACGGCTACGTTTATGATTCTGGGGAACGTTTGTACCCGAAGCTGCACGTTTTGCGCCGTGGCAACGGGGCGTCCGAACGAATATGATACCGATGAGCCTCGTCGTGTTGCCGAAGCCATTGTGCTGATGAAGGTTAAACATGCCGTTATCACATCTGTTAACCGGGATGAACTGAAAGATCGGGGTGCCGAAATCTGGTACCAGACAGTACGCCTGATCAAAGAAGCATCGCCAACGACAACCATCGAAACGCTGATTCCTGACACCAAAGGGAACTGGGAATCACTCGAACGAATGATTTCGGCCGGGCAGGAAGTGGTTTCACATAACATGGAAACGGTGGAGCGGCTTTACCGCCGGGTTCGGCCACAGGCTCGCTACGAACGCAGTCTGGAGCAGATTCGCCGGACGAAGGAGTACGGCCAACGTACAAAATCAGGTATTATGCTTGGTTTAGGTGAAACGCAGGATGAAGTTTTCAAAGCCATGGACGATCTGGCCGTGAACGGACTGGATGTGTTGACACTGGGCCAGTACCTGCAACCGACCAAAATGCACCACGAAGTGATCGAGTGGATTCATCCCGAAACCTTTGCGATGTATAAGGAAGAAGGGTTGCAACGGGGTTTGAAATACGTGGAATCGGGTCCGCTGGTCCGGTCTAGTTACCACGCCGAAAAGCACGTGAACGTATAAAGTTTATAAATAGAGTTGCAAACAATTCAGTATTCTTGCTATTTACTATAAAGGTCCGGGCGGCTCGTCCGGACTTTTTGTTTACTGCATGAAAAAATACGACTTCATCATTGCGGGGGGAGGCATGGCGGGTTTAAGCCTGGCCTATTATCTGACACAATCTACTCTACGTGACCGATCTATATTAATTCTGGACCGTGATACCAAAGATCGCAACGATCGAACGTGGTGTTTCTGGGAACCTAATGCCGGGCCATTCGAGTCGATTGTATTTCGGAAATGGGATCAGGTTAGCTTTCATGGAACAACGCACGCCAAGCCACTGGATATGGGCGGGTATCAGTACAAAATGCTGCGTGGTATTGATTTTTATGACTTTATCCAGAAAGAGCTCGCCAAACACCCGACGGTTGAGCGCAAACAGGCAACAATCAATCGCATTAAAGAGACACCACAGGGCGGGTTTGTGATCGCCGACGATGAACCGTACATCGCCGATTACGTTTTCGACAGCACCTTTGCGTTAAAGCTCGACCAGCCCGAAAACCACAACCTGCTTCAACATTTTAAAGGCTGGGTCATCAGTACCGAAAAAGCCTGTTTCGATCCGAAAATGCCTGAAATCATGGACTTTCGGGTTGAGCAACACGGCGATTGCCGGTTTTTATACGTGTTGCCGTTCGATGAAAAAACGGCGCTGGTGGAGTTTACCCTGTTCAATGACAAACTCCTCACCGACAGTGAATACGAGGCTGATCTGCGTCAATATATCGATCAGTTTCTGGACACCGGTTCGTATCAGATCGCCGAAACGGAATACGGTGTTATTCCCATGTCGGACGAATCGACTCAGGAGAATCCAACTGAACACATCATTCGGATTGGTACGTCAGGTGGGTTTACCAAGCCCTCGACCGGATATACATTTCAACGAACGCAGCGGTACCTGCAAGGGATCGTTACGAATCTGGCCGAGACGGGTAAGCCGAACCGGACGCAATCCTGGTTCAAAGGGCGTTTCAAACTCTACGACAGTATCTTCTTGAACGTACTCGAAAAGCACCGCTACCCTGCCGATGACATGTTCACACGGCTGTATACGGACAATCGACCGGCTAAAGTCTTTAAGTTTCTAGACGAAGATACCCGATTGACGGAAGAGTTGCGCATATTCTGGAACATGCCCTGGGGGCCATTTACGGTGGCGTTTTTCGATGTTTTACGACGAAAAATGTTTGGCTAGAGAACCGTTACTAAACAGAGTACAGGGAGTCATAACAGCCACTAAACAGAATGACGCAGACCGCCCCTAGCGGAGGTAGTTGTGGCCCTGTATCTCTAACGTCTATTTTTACTATCGTGAATCAATACATACAACCGTATACCTTCTACCTGATCGTTTGGTTGATTACGCTTTCACTGACGCTGGGAGCGGGTTTCTTGCTTGGCTTTCTTATGCGTGACAGGCGATCCGCAAAACTAGCCCCAAAATCCGGACCATCTGCTGGTCGACATGCGCTCATTCAGGCGCGTAAATCGTTCTTCTCGTACCGGTAGATACAGTGGGCGCGGGTCATATGCGCTTCGTTTGTTGCCCCTTGTAAAATATCTCGTAGATTTGCATATACAAACCAAGTCATACGAAGCCGTAATGCCTTATCTTTTCACTTCCGAGTCTGTTTCTGAGGGACATCCCGATAAAGTCGCTGATCAAATCTCCGACGCACTTATTGATAATTTTCTGGCTTTCGATCCATCCAGTAAAGTAGCCTGTGAAACGTTGGTTACGACAGGACAGGTTGTCCTGGCGGGCGAAATCAAGACTGATACCTATTTAGACGTTCAGAAAATCACGCGCGACGTGATTCGCAAGATTGGCTACACCAAGAGCGAATACATGTTCGAAGCCAATTCCTGCGGTATTTTTTCAGCTCTTCACGATCAATCAGCGGACATCAATCAGGGTGTTGACCGGAAGTCCGATAATCAGGATTTCGAATCACTTGCCAATGCCCAGGGTGCGGGTGATCAGGGGATGATGTTTGGCTATGCAACCAACGAAACGGACAATTACATGCCGTTGCCGCTGGATCTGGCCCATGCCATCCTGCGTGAAATGTCGAACATCCGTAATAACGAAGTTCATTTGATGCCGTATCTGCGGCCGGACGCGAAGTCGCAGGTGACGATTGAATACTCAGACGATCACCAGCCGATTCGGATCGATACGATCGTTGTGTCGACGCAGCATGATGATTTCGCTGACGATGCCACAATGCTGGCTAAAATCAAAGAAGACATCATCAATATCGTGCTTCCCCGGGTTAAAGCTGCTCAGAAAGCGGAGCTACAGGGTTTATTTACGAATGACATCACTTACTATATCAACCCAACGGGTAAGTTTGTCATTGGTGGTCCGCACGGCGACACCGGCCTGACGGGTCGTAAGATCATCGTCGATACGTACGGTGGTAAAGGGGCTCACGGCGGTGGTGCTTTTTCGGGTAAAGATCCGTCGAAGGTAGACCGGTCAGCAGCCTATGCTACTCGCCATATCGCCAAGAATTTAGTCGCGGCTGGGCTTTGCGATCAGGTTCTGGTACAGGTTTCGTACGCCATTGGTGTTGCTCAGCCCTGTGGTCTTTACGTGAACACTTATGGCACGGCCAAAGTAGAGCTGCATGACGGTGATATTGCCCGCAAAGTTGAAGAACTGTTCGACATGCGCCCGTATGCGATTGAACAACGACTTAAACTCCGTAATCCCATCTATTCGGAGACGGCTGCTTACGGACATATGGGCCGTAAAAATGAAGTCGTAACGAAAACGTTTGGATCGAACGGTCAGACAAAAGAAGTTGAAGTTGAACTGTTTACCTGGGAGAAACTTGATTTTGTTGACAAAGTGAAAGAAGCTTTCAAGTTATAATAAGCAGTACTTCCCTTACAAAGCGAAAGCCACTCGAACAGGAGTGGCTTTCGCTTTTTCAATAGATTACAATCTATAACTCATCGGGTTCGTAAACCTCGTCTTCTTCTTCGCTCATCCGGGATTTGGCCTCGGTGATGGCCGGACTAAAAATATCGTTCCTTTTTTCTTTGAAGCGAACGAGTTTGTCTTTCAATACCTCAAGCACCTTATCGGTTGCGCTCTCGAAACTTTTGTCGTGTTCTTTCACGAACAGTTCCTTTCCGGGGATTGTGAGTCGTACTTCGACCACTTTTTCTTTGACTTTGTTCGAGTCGGCCCCATCTAACTTGAGGAACACCTCCGCGCCAATGATACGGTCGTGGAATGTGTCTAATTTGTTCAGTTTAGCCTGGACAAAGTCTAACAGGCTCTGATCTGCTGTGAACCTCACAGCGTGAATTTGTAGTCTCATTGTGTCGCTTTTAAAAGTGAACTGAAACAGAACATCAATGGACTGATCAAGTTTGGGCATAAAGACCGTAATGTCAATACCTGCTACGAAAGATGCAATCGTGTTCCACGGACTATGCACGCTGAATACCGGTACTGCTTTTACGTGAGCGATTTACAGCTGTCCGTGGAACGGTTCCATACGAAGATTCTTCAGAAAGTATAATTTCCGGGTTTTAGGCCAAATAAATGGCTACTGCCTGCTTTGGTCGCAGAGTAATTAGCGGCTGGGTGGTTATTTTCTGACCCAATACTGGGCGCAACTCAAAACGGTGGAGCAAGACGCTCAGTAAGGCCTGCATTTCCAGAAGAGCGAACTGATTCCCGATGCATAAGCGTGGTCCGCCACCGAAGGGGAGAAACGCGTATGGATGACGATCGCTACCAGATTCAGGAGCGAACCGATCGGGGTCGAATCGTTCCGGATCAGGCCAGCTGGCAGGATCGTGATGAAGTACATAGGGGCTAATCAGTACACCCTGATTTGCTTCGAGCGCGTAGTCACCGAACCGGTCGGGTCCGAGCGACAGACGACTCATGACCCAGGCTGGCGGGTACAGCCGCATCGACTCATTGATGATTTGCGAGAGGTAGGGCATGGCTCGTAAATCATCGGTCGAGGGACGATCGCGCTGGCCGAGCGTGGCATTTATCTCGGTTTTGGCCCGTTTGACGACATCGGGATGCTGCGCCAGTAGATATAGTGTCCAAGCCATTGAGGTAGCTGTCGTTTCGTGGCCAGCGGTGAACAGCGTCACCATTTCATCGCGAAGCTGCGCGTCTGACATGCCTTCGCCCGTTTCTTCGTCGGTAGCGCGGAGCAGCATATCCAGCAGATCATCGCGGGACTCGCTGGTCTGGCGTCTCGTGTTAATAATACCGAAAATCAGGTTGTTGACCCGGTTAGTAGCATCGACAAACGCTCGGTTATCGGGCGTGGGGACCCATCTTGGGAAGCGAATGGGATTGATAACTGCATTATTGGCGACGTGATTTAAGTTCGACAAGGCACTGGACAAACCATCTACCTGATCGCCCAAACTACTGCCGAATAAAGTTCTTGTTACAATTCTTAACGTAACGTCGATGGTGGCAGCGGAAATGTTTACCGGTTTATCTGTCAGCGATTTTTCCAATCGATCGACCCAGGCTACGGCTTCGTCAATCATTGTTTCGGCCAGAACAACCAGCTTTTGCCGGTGAAAGGCCGGTTGCGCCAACCGACGCTGACGACGCCAGAAATCGCCTTCGCTCGTCAGCAGACCATTGCCTAGAAATTCGCGCAGAATAGCAAATGACTTACCTCGGCCATAGTTGCGGTTATTTTCCTGAATGACGTGTTTCGCTTCTTCGGGCTTGAGCATCAACGTTGTCGTGCGCCCGCCGACGCTAATGCGAACCATGCGTTGATGGCCATACTGCTGCTGAAGCCGGCGAAGAAAGGCCAGTGGGTCGCGCAGGTATTCGAACGAGTTGCCCACCAGGGGTAAACCCGGATGTACCGGAATAGGACGAGTAGGAGAGGTGATAGTTTCCATACACTAACTCGGTTGAGTTGTGCAAAGATGCCGAATTTACGCCGTTTCGCCCTGTTAGCATGGCGAGTTTTCTACCGAAGCAATTTGTAGTTTCGATATTCGCCCATCCGCCATCCGGTCAGACGTTCGACAAATGTCTTTAGCTGATTTTTGGCCGAATATCTTTTTTCCCGAATGTCGAAGTCAAACTGCCAGTTCTGCGCCTTTATTCGGGGCTGCATCACCGCCGGTTGCGTATCCTTGAACTCGGCCAGTGCATCAATGGTGCTGTAGTCAAAATCGCTGAGCGTCTGGTGCGCCTGTTCGATTTGCTGATCGCCGTTCCAGAAGCGTTGTGTACCGGCCAGCTTATGCTTTTGAACCTCAGGTGGTTTTACCCAGCCATAATGATAGATGTAGGCATCGATCAGTTTGACGCGTAATTTCTGGTTATCGATTGTTCGGAATCCCTGCGCATCCCGATAGGCTGTAACATGTCCGGTGTTACGAATGACCCGGATTTCGTGTCGATACCACCGGGGAGAATCGCCAATGTAGCGGTATGATCCGTAAAAATGAAGGTAGTTGAACAGAAGTCCTTCTACTATAGGCTGGTCCAGGTACTGCTCCATAGCCTGCCGGACAACCGGTATATAGCGTTCATGGAGCACCTCATCCCCCTGGATGTAAAAGGCCCAGTCGGTATCTGCCGAAACAGCGGCCAGCGCCTTGTTGGTTTCTACCGCCAGTACCTGCCCACCGGTCCGAAGTGAATCGTCCCAGACGGTTTCGATGATCCGGATTTTGTCTGAACCTATACCCTGAATCAGCGCCAGCGTGTCATCATCCGACTTACCAACGGCCACAACAAACTCGTCGCAGAGGGGTAGAACGGATTGAATGGCTTCGACGATGGGATAATCGAATGTAAGGGCGTTTCTGACGATGCTGAACCCGGTAACTTTCATGAGCTATAAATAACGACGGATGCAAAGATACAAGCCCTGCACTGGTCTGTTATATTGACCTTACATATTCCGGATAAACTCTTCCAGCGCGTTGAGGTGGTCGGCAAAGGCCTGTCGCCCCGTGTCGGTAGTGGAGTAAGTCGTATTTGGTTTACGCCCGATAAATTGTTTCTGCACGGATACATAGCCCGATTCTTCCAGCGCCCGCAGATGGGTAGCCAGATTGCCATCCGTGAGACCGAGCAGTTCTTTAAACGCGTTGAAACTCATGGAGTCATTGACCATCAGGACCGACATGATATTCAGCCGCGCTTTACTCTCAAATGCTTTATTAAACTGAGCAAGCAGGTCTTTCATGCGGTATTGCGTTCGTATTTGAAGTACATGGCCAACCCATAAACGATGTGCAGGACACCGAAACCAATGGACCAGGTCAGTAAATTATACCCCGGCCGGAAGAGCGAGAGAAGGCCGAGGGCAATTTCACAGTAAGCCAGTGATTCAACGTCCCGAACGGTATACTTACTACCATTGAGCAACGCCAAGCCGTAAAAAATAAGGGTCGCCGGAAAGGCCAGCCAGATGAGGTTATACTGAAGCAGTGCCAGACAAAATACGCCCCCGGCTGCCAACGGTACGGCCAAAGCCCACCACAGCCGTTGCGATGATCTGTTCCAGACGCTCAGTCCTTGCCGCCGGGCTTTGCGAATCGTAAAATAACTTCCGGCCAGTAAAGCGGATACCAGGACAACGATGGCCACTGTGATCAGAAATTCACGAATAGACTGGTGCGCGGCATTGTCATAGAGTTCGAGCCGCTGGTAATTCAGTGCCTGAAAAGTGTCCGTTCGCAGACGAGCGTAAATAACGCCTGCCCCAAGCAACGCGATGATACCGGCCGATACGCCTGATAAACCACTCAGGGACAAGAATTTGGAGGAGCGTTCCATCAGGCTTCGGATCTCCGTCAGCGTCTGTAGATGTTCGCGGGATTCGTACATGAAAAGAGTATATCGTTTATTGATTATACGAATTGATTGTAACGCTACCAGCATAACAGCCCGTCATTACGGTTGTTTGGTACCGACTGGTGTTAACTAATGATATGAATGCCAAAAATAGCCAGTAGTTTACTGCCGAGAATAAGCAGTCCGACAACGACGGCTGCGATGGCCAGAATAAGCACCGCTCCCGACGAAAGATCCTTGATCGCTTTGATCTGCGGATGTAGTCCGGGGGAAACAAAATCGCATAATTTTTCGATGGCCGTGTTGAACGCTTCGGCAGCCCAGACCAGCCCAATCTGAGTAAGCAGAATCGACCACTCCACAAGACTAAGGTGTAGCCAACATCCCGCCAGAAGCACCAATCCGGCGATGAGCAGATGGACCCTGGCGTTGTTTTCGTAGCGAAACAGAGCAACAATACCTTGTCCTGCAAATCCGAAACTACGCCAGACCTTACGAACATTAATCATGTGGCAAACTTACTATTAAAATAGAAGTGAATTCCACCGTGCCATCAGTTAGCGTGATCGGCCTCGTAGTCGACATACCACCAGAAGGCTACGTACAGAACCACCAGCACAAAGCCGTACGCTAAAGTAAGCTTTATGCTCAGGTGATTATGGGTAGCATCGGCAATCGCGCTGAACAGATTCAGCGGGTTTGTCAGCACATCCCAGCTGTTCCACCGGCCAAATCGACCCAGATAAATACCGAAACCCGATAGCAACTGACCGGTCAGCAAGACGAGCCAGGTTAGCTTGGCACCAATAAGCGGACGAACTAGACGATGAACGATCAGAATCGAGTACAAACCGATCAATAGACCCGTTTGCGCAAACAGGAAAATGGTCATGGTGTCGAACCAGAGCAATGGATTGTCGACGTTCTTGATGTGGTACAGGTCGGTGATGATGTAGGGGGCATTAGGTAAAAACGCGAGCCAGATTGCCAGGCAGGATCCAAACAACCAGCGACTTAGAAAACCACTTCGTCGCAAATCGCGCAGGATGAGGACAACGCCCAGTGGAAAAAAGGCTAGAAAGAGGTTCCAGGTTAACATGATGAAAAACCACCAGTTACCGGTGAGGAGACCACGCGTGATGACTAGACATAATCCGGCTGCCGTCATTGCGGCTATTGCCTGTAAGCCCTTGCCCGTCTTGGGCTGGCCCGTTCGATTAACCAACCCACGTTGGGGGAAGTATACTATCTGTTGCATATATAAAAGTACTTTGTTTTACAAAGTAAAACAAAAAGATACAGAGTTGCCCAACGCTACCACAAATTATTTATGGCGGTAACGCGCTTTACTTAACGTCAAGGAGCCTAAATACGAATTTCGTCCCCAAACCAGTGAACAAATTGGTTCGGGGACGAAATGAATGCCTGAGTTTCAGGTAGCCGATCAAGAGGCTGTATGATGGGTAGTATCAACTGGATAAAACAGACGAATGAGCTGTCTAACCTTGTCCGTTGGTTTGGTCACATCGTCAAGTTTGTCAAAAGCCGCTGTTTTATCCGGCTGGTCGTAATAAATATCCTTCAGGTTTTCGCTTGTAATGAGGTGAATGGGCGAATTTGCCTCCCGACTGAAGTAATACAGCGTTGCCGAAGAAGCAGACCCGCCACTGGCTAACCACGTATTGGCTGGCTTGCTGTAGATGACTATACGATCGGTGTGCTCAACGCGAAAGAGATCGTTGTTAAAACTCCGGTAATCGACACCTTCTTTGCGCTCTCCCCACAAGTTTGAGAGTGGTATTTTAGCTTCCGGCGCATTGGGCTGATCGACCTTTATCGCGTTCCCGAAGGCTTCATCGCGCAACCGATAGCCCGGCTGGTCGTCATTGAAACCATCTGTCAATTGGTGTGTCGAAAAATCGGTGGCTGACAAATAGATACCATTGTCGGGAAACAACGTGAACTGATCAGCCTGTTGAGCTACAACAGAAAGGGGCAACGCGGCTACGAAGGCCAGCATTATAGTTTTCATAACAGTCGAACGAATTAGTGAAACAACATTAAAAGATCTGTGCAGCCAAACGGGGTACTGATTCGTTGTAGCTGACTGTGTTCCTGTACTTGTGTTTCATCTGTGTAATTCGCGTTGCGTTGTTAGGCGCTGTAAACCTCGCTGGATGATATTATAATGAGATGATTTTCAGGTTAATAAGCTGTTAAAAAAAGAGTCAAGCACAGCAAGGACCGAAATCCTTGCTGTGCTTGACTAAAGAGTAAAGTCAGGGCTACATTAGAGGGCTGCTTTGGCGACTTCGGGTTCGAGCCAGCCATCTTTCAGCCGGATTATGCGCGAACCGTATTGGGCATTTACTTCCGAGTGGGTCACCTGAACAATAGTTACGCCGTCTTTCTTATTTAACTCACTGAAAATTTCCATGATGTCGCGCGCCTGATCGGAATGCAGATTTCCGGTCGGCTCATCGGCGAAAATAACGGACGGTTCAGCCGCCAATGCACGGGCAATACCCACTAGTTGCTGCTGCCCCCCTGATAGTTGGGCGGGAAATAAATCCTTTTTGGCGACAATATTGAAGCGATCCAGGAGTTCAGCCACGCGGCTTTTGCGTTCTGACCCGCTCAGTCCTTTATAGAGCAGTGGCGTTTCAATGTTCTCATAAACCGTCAGTTCGTCGATCAGGTGATACGCCTGAAATACGAAGCCGATCTGAGTTCGGTGGAGTTCGGTTCGTCTCTTCTCCGATAATTTTTGAACGGGCTGATCTTCGAACAAATACTCACCATCCGATGGCTCTTCGAGCAAGCCCAGAATATGCAGTAACGTTGATTTTCCCGACCCCGATGGACCCATGATCGACACGAACTCGCCCTGCGAAATGTCGAGGCTTATGTTCCGCAACACATAGATTCGGCCAAAGCCAGCCGGGTAGTATTTAGAGACGTTGTTAAGATGAATCATAATCGGTTATCGTAGAAAGACGTTCGTCGAGGTTTAAAGAAGCAATGCGTTCTTCACCGGCTTTTAGCCTGCACCGGGTGAATTTGTTTCGGTCTATCGCGCTCAAGTGTCGTGCCAGACTTATAATGCATTGTTTACTAGCTAATTACTCTAAACTAATTCCGGTTCGTCGTCCGTTAGCGGACAAAGCCACCCCCGAAACCGGACAGAATTTTTGGACCGTTATGCAACATAATAACCTTTTCGTGCATCTTCACATAAATCAACTCATTTTGTAAACTATGAAAACTATAGCTTTATCGATCCTGGTAATGACGGCTGGCATGAACTCGGCCAGTACCGATTGGAAAAAAGATCGTTCGGTGTCGGGCTTTACAAGCCTAAGCGTCAGCAGTGGCATTGATGTTTATTTGACGCAGGGCGGTTCGGAAAAGCTGTCACTTGAAGCCAAAGGGATCGACGAAGAAGATGTCAAGTCGGAGATAAAGAACGGTGTCCTGAAACTCTACATTGACCGTAAAGGCGTTATGAACTGGTCTTTCGGTCGCAGTAGTTATGTAAAAGCGTATCTAACCTTCAGGCAGTTGACCAACCTTCAGGCATCAGGTGGTGCCGACGTGTTTGGACAGGGCCGACTGTCGTTTAACGATTTAAATCTTGAGGCATCGGGTGGTTCGGATGTGAAACTGGATCTTAAAGCCGATGACCTGAATGTATCTGCGTCGGGCGGTGCTGATGCTATTCTGGAGGGTTCGGCGCGGTCGCTCAACGCCAAAGGTTCCGGAGGAGCCGATCTCGATGCGCGTGAACTAACGGTTGAAGTCTGTAATGCCAGTTCATCGGGTGGCTCAGATGTATACGTTAACGCAACCAAAGAATTGAGTATGAAGGCATCCGGTGGTTCCGATATTTATTATTACGGCTCGGCTAAAGTGCTGTCAAAGAGTGAGTCTGGCGGATCAGACATCAAGCACAAAAATTAACTACATTGTCCGTCTCCTAATTAAGCGGCATGAGTTAGTAGGGTAATTGGTTGATTGAGGTAATTTTACAGCCTAGTTGCTGACGCAGCTAATACTCAGGTACGATTCAACCAATTACCCTCTTGACACCGACTATTGGTATTCTTGGCGGGGGCCAGCTTGGTCTGATGCTGCTGCAAGCCGCTATAGACTGGAACCTCCGCGTTCATATTCTCGACCCCGATGCGGAAGCACCCTGCCGACATCTGTGTACGCAATTTACGCAGGGCGCGCTTACGGATTACGACACCGTATATCAGTTTGGACAAACGGTCGACGTACTGACCATCGAAATTGAACGGGTCAATGTTGAAGCGCTCGAAGCGCTGGAACGGGAAGGAAAGAAGGTATTTCCGCAACCAGCCGTTATTCGTGTTATTCAGGACAAACGGCTTCAGAAACAGTTCTACCGCGATCATAACCTCCCCACCGCCGATTTTGTGCTCACCGACAACCGGGCGGATGTTGCACTCCTGGAAATACATCAGCCCGATTTTTTTCCGGCTTTTCACAAACTGGGTCGGGATGGTTACGATGGGCGGGGCGTTCAGCGAATCGCATCGGTCGCCGATGTTGGTAAGGCATTCGATGCGCCGGGCGTACTGGAAAAAGCCGTTGATTTCGAGAAAGAGCTGGCCGTTATCGTTGCTCGTAACGAACGGGGCGAGGTACAGACGTTTCCAACGGTTGAAATGGTCTTCCATCCTGAACTGAATCTGGTCGAATATTTATTCGCTCCGGCACAGATTTCAGCAGCGATCGACAAGCAGGCGCAGGACATTGCCCGTCGTACTGCCGATGCCTTCGGTATTGTTGGTGTGCTCGCTGTTGAGCTATTTCTGGATAAGATGGGAAACGTACTGATCAACGAAGTAGCTCCGCGTCCGCACAACAGTGGTCACCAATCGATTCGGGCGAATGTTACGTCGCAGTTCGAACAGCACTGGCGGGCTATTCTCAATTATCCTCTTGGCGACACAACGGCCTACCAGCCAGCCGCTATGGTGAACTTGCTTGGTGAGGATGGCCATACCGGTCCGGCGATATACGAGGGGCTGGAAAATCTGTTGGCTATGCCGGGTGTATTTCCGTTTTTTTATGGGAAAGCGATCACCAAACCATTCCGCAAGATGGGCCACGTAACCGTTATGGATGATTCACTGGAACGACTACGCGAGAAAGTGTCGGAGGTTAAAGCAGGAATTCGTGTCGTGACTTGATGAAGTGAACCGATGTACTAGCCCAAAAAAGCCCCACCTTTTCAGGTGAGGCTTTTTTTTAGTTGATTTTCAGAACGGCCATAAACGCTTCCTGTGGAATTTCGACGTTGCCAACCTGGCGCATCCGTTTCTTCCCCTTTTTCTGTTTGTCGAGCAGTTTGCGTTTACGCGATATATCACCGCCATAACACTTCGCCAGTACGTCTTTACGCAAGGCGCTTAGGGTTTCTCGGGCAATAATCTTCTGTCCAATGGCAGCCTGAATCGCTATCTCGAATTGTTGACGGGGAATCAATTCCCGGAGCTTTTCGCACAGTTTTTTACCCCACTCATACGACTTTGACCGGTGAACGATGGCCGACAACGCATCAACTTTGTCGCCGTTGAGCATTACATCCAGCTTTACCATGTCGGATTCACGGTTGTCCATGAACTCGTAGTCAAGCGATGCGTAGCCGCGCGAAATTGTCTTGAGTTTATCGAAGAAGTCGAATACAACCTCGGCCAACGGCATCTCAAACTGAAGTTCGACCCGATCGGCGGTCAGGTAAACCTGGTTTTTGAGAATGCTTCGCTTGTCCATACACAGGCTCATAATGCCGCCAACGTACTCGGATTTTGAGATGATCTGCGCCCGAATAAACGGTTCTTCAATATAATCGATCAGGTTTGGTTCGGGCATTTCGGCTGGTGCCGATACCTGAAGTTCCTCCCCTTTTGTGGTCAATACCTCGAAGCGAACCGATGGAACAGTGGTAATAACGGTCATATCGAACTCGCGTTCCAGCCGCTCCTGCACAATCTCCATGTGGAGCATTCCCAGAAAACCGCAGCGAAAGCCAAAACCCAGCGCTGCCGATGTTTCAGGCTCCCAGACCAGAGCCGCATCGTTCAGTTGCAGCTTTTCCATCGCGTCACGCAGGTCTTCAAATTCGCTGGTCTCCACCGGATAAATACCGGCGAATACCATTGGCTTAACCTCCGAAAAGCCCTGAATGGCAGCACTGGCGGGATTATCGATAGTGGTAACGGTATCGCCCACCTTGACTTCTTTCGCTACCTTAATACCTGAGATCAGGTAGCCTACGTCGCCACATTCAATGACATCTTTGGGCTCCTGCGACAGGCGTAACGTTCCAATCTCGTCGGCAGTGTACTCTTTGCCGGTATTCATGAACTTTACTTTGTCACCTTTGCGAATGCGGCCATTCTTTACTCGGAAAATAACCTCAATACCCCGGTAGGAGTTGAAGTGTGAGTCAAAAATCAGGGCTTGCAGAGAACCGTTTGGATCGCCTTTCGGTGCGGGAATCCGCTCGACAATGGCCGCCAGGATTTCGGGAACGCCAATGCCTTCTTTGCCCGATGCGGGAATGATGTCGTCGCGCTTACAGCCTAGCAGATCGACCATCTCATCCTTGATCTCTTCGGGCATGGCACCGGGCAGGTCAATTTTATTCAGCACGGGAATAATGACCAGATCGTTGTTGAGCGCCAGATAGAGGTTGGAAATGGTCTGCGCTTCGGTGCCCTGCGAGGCATCAACGAGTAGTAACGCACCCTCACAGGCCGCAATCGACCGCGACACTTCATAGCTAAAATCGACGTGACCTGGCGTGTCAATCAGGTTTAGCGTGTACAACTCACCGTTGTACATATAATCCATTTGAATCGCGTGACTCTTAATGGTGATGCCCCGCTCGCGCTCCAGATCCATGTCGTCGAGCAACTGAGCCTGCATATCGCGTGACCCTACAGTCTTGGTGAATTCTAACAGTCGGTCGGCCAGGGTACTCTTGCCGTGGTCGATATGAGCAATAATGCAAAAATTACGGATATGTTTCACGTTGGAAAACGGAGGAGTCTTTACTACTAAACGGCAAAAATAGGTAAAAAAGTCCGCGTTTGGGCTAGATAAGAACGGCTACAAAAAAACAAACGCCGGACTCATCAGGGAGCCGGCGTGTTCAATTACACTTCATCAACAAACTAAAATCGTATCGGCGAACCGCCGGGCCGCCGAAGCGGCAAAATGCTGTAGGAGGGGGACTCGAACCGCCCACGGTGCAGTTAGCTACAGTACAACTCTGGTGGTCAACCCCAGTCGCCTTAGCAGATGAATCCACATCGGGCGGCATTATGCTGCGTTTATCCCTTATCACCACCCCCGAGACAGGAGGGCACGTCTGCCAATTTCGACATCCTACAGTGTGAGAAAAAGAATCAAGAGGATCGGCGTGTGACCCCGCTCGATCAACTTGACAATACAAAGGTAATGGATTAAGGTATTTTATTGCAAATTTTACATGAAAATTTCTTAAAATTTACATCCTATTCAAAAAAAGGCTATTTTTGTTGATACTTCTGAAAAATAAACTAAAAATGACCGAGAAAAATTTAGAAATTGATAATGCCGATCTAAAGAAGGTTGATAAAACGGATCTTAAGATCTTGAAATTACTGATGAAGGACGCTAACATGCCTTTCACCGAGATCGGTAAGGAAATTAGTGTATCGGGTGGGACGGTTCACGTCCGAATGAACAAATTAAAGCAGATGGGCATAGTTCGGGGCTCTCAACTGGTTATTGATCACGCCAAACTTGGCTGGGACATCAGTGCTTTTCTGGGGATTTATCTCGATAAGAGTTCACTCTATAGCGAAGTCTCCGAGCAACTGGAAAAGATTCCGGAAATTGTTAATGTCCATTACACGACAGGCATCTACAGTATTTTCGCTAAAATAGTCTGTCGCGATACGCAGCATCTGCGTGAGGTGCTGCACGACAAAATTCAGAAAGTTGCTGGTATTCAACGGACCGAAACGTTTATCTCGCTGGAAGAAAGCGTCAACCGGCCCATTCCCTTTGCCGAAGTCCGGGAGTGAATAGTCTGCCCGTCGCTGATGAGCGAATCCCCGGCTTTAGTGTCCGCCACCGACAATGATGAACCGTAAACGAATGTTTGTACGTTATAGGGGCTGACAATTTTTATTCCATGCAACCCACAATTCATGCCACTACGGTGGTCGGTATCCGGCATAATGGCCACGTCGCACTTGGTGCTGATGGCCAGGCTACAATGGGCAACACTGTTGCCAAAAGTAATGTTCGTAAAGTTCGCGTGCTGATGGGCGGCAAGGTGCTGGCCGGTTTCGCCGGTTCAACGGCCGATGCCTTTACGCTGATTGAGCGATTTGAAGAAAAACTGAATGCTTACGGCGGTAATTTAAAGCGAGCCGCTATTGAACTGGCGAAGGACTGGCGCACGGATCGTTACCTGCGTAAGCTGGAAGCCATGCTGATTGTGGCTTCCAAAGAGGACTTGCTGATGATTTCGGGCACGGGTGATGTGCTCGAACCCGACAACGATGTCGCGGCCATTGGGTCGGGGGGTGTTTATGCGCAGTCGGCGGCTATTGCCCTGAAAAAGCACGCTACGTCCCTGTCGGCGGAGGAAATGGTTCGCGAAAGCTTGCATATAGCCGCCGATGTCTGCATCTACACCAACCACAACCTGGTTGTTGAAACACTGTAACAAGTAGAAGTACTGGCTTATGGCTCGGCATGCTGACGGAAATAAGTTTGCCCATTCTTTAGTTATATTTGCGCAGTAGAGAACTCTCCGGCGTTTATGAAATTTCTTAACCAGTCAGCTCCGAAGATTATGAACCGACGCATTGCGTTAGGCTTCTTCGTGGCAATGGTTTTGATGGCTTCAGGGTTTACGCTGTCTTTTTACAGCTATAACCAATACGGAAACGATACGGAACGGGTCCGGCACACGTACGAGGCCGTTAGCTCGCTCGAAACGGTTCTGTCGCTGGTCAAAGACGTTGAAACGGGCTCACGAGGCTATATTCTGACAAACGATACCGCCTATCTGGCTCCTTATAAAGAAGCGCTGAGGCTCCTGCCTGCCGAACGTAAGCAACTGGATACGCTTATGAACGAAAATGCCCTACAGATTCAGCGGGTGGCAACACTGAACGAACTTGTCAAGGCAAAACTGGCGATTTCGCAGATGCGGGTAAAAAACCGGGCCAGTAACGTACCGGTGACGCTGAAGCTAAGCGACGAGGGTCGGATTCGAATGGAAGCGCTCCGGCGACACGTGGCCATCATGGTCGATACCGAACGGACGCTGATGGAAGCGCGAAACCGACAGGCAGGGCGATCGTTTCGGAACACACTTATTATTATTTTTGCGCTCTCGTTACTCACGTTTCTAGCCCTGGTTGTATCCTACCGATTGCTGGAGCAGGAACTGATCAGTCGACAGCGGAACGAAGACCAGCTCCGCGGGTACGAAGCCCGTTTAAGGGAGCAGATTCGACAACTGGAAGCCTCTAATGAGGAATTGGAGCGATTTGCGTTCGTGGCCAGCCATGATTTGCAGGAACCCCTTCGGAAAATCCAGTCGTTCGCTAATCTGATCACCGATCGGTATGGCAATCTGTTCGATGGCGATAGTTTGCTGTTTATGGACAAAATTGTTAATTCGGCGGGGCGAATGTCGAAGTTGATCAAGGATCTCCTGAATTTTTCCCGAATTTCGAATCATCAGGAAGCGTTCAAAAGTATACCCCTGAACACGATTATTCAGCGGATACTGGATGATCAGGAACTACGCATCAATGGATTGGACGTTCGGGTGGAAGTCGGTGATTTGCCCGTCATTCAGGCGATAGGGAGCCAGATGGATCACTTGTTTACGAACTTGATTTCTAACGCGCTGAAATTTACGCGGGCCGATGTGCAGCCATTACTTCGCATACAGGCAAAACCCGTAGACGGTTCGTCGTATCCCGAGTTAATCGCCGGCCGACCTTACTTCGAAATTAATGTAGAAGATAACGGTATCGGTTTTGACGAAAAATATTTAGAGCATATTTTTAAAGTTTTTCAACGCTTGCACGGTAAGAGTGAATTTGAAGGTACTGGCATCGGACTCGCCATTTGTAAGCGGGTTGCGGTTTCCCACCAGGGCCACATCACAGCCCGAAGCCAGCCGGGGTCAGGCACAACGTTTATTGTGGTCTTACCCGAAAGCCAATCACTACAAGACTATGACCGATCAAATCCAACAGAGAGCTATTCATATTCTGCTAGTTGACGATGATGAGGACGATCGTTACCTCACACGTGAAGCCTTCCATCAGCATTATCCGGCAAGTCGTATTTCGTTTGCCGAAGACGGCGAAGATCTGCTCGATTTTTTGAATTATCAGGGCCGTTACAGCAATTCGGGGCATACATTACCGGAGTTGATTTTGCTGGATCTGAACATGCCCCGTAAGGACGGGCGCGAAGCGTTGCGCGAGATAAAATCCAGCGAGCAGCTTCGTCATATTCCAATTGTAGTGTTGACAACCTCTGATGCCAAAGACGATATTGAAACCTCCTATTTCAATGGTGCCAACAGCTTCATTACCAAGCCGCCAACGTTCCAGCGGCTCAGCGAAGTGACGAAAGCCATTGGCCAGTATTGGTTCAATGTCGTTACGGTTTGTGATAACGAACTGGGAGAGTAGTTGTATAGACTACTTCCCAGGCAGACCCACCAGCCCGACAAATATTTTCTCTAGTTCAGCCGTAACCGCACGATTCTGGCCGGGGGTAAACTTATTGACAAGTACGCAGAAGCTCAGAAGCTCGCCATCTGCCGTTCTGAAGTAGCCAGCATACGCCCTGACCCCTTCGATTGAACCACTTTTTGCCCGGATTTTTCCCGCTGCAACAGTCCCTCGTGCCAGACTTCTGACGGTTCCCGTTTGTCCGACGATCGGAATGGTTTCGTAGAATTGTGGAAATGCCTTATCGCGACTCATCGCGCTCAGAATGCCCGTCATGTTATCGGCGGTAAGCGCTCCCACGGCTGACAGACCACTGCCGTCCCGAATGCGAAACCCATCTAAAGTCACCCCTTTGCTCTTCCAGAAGGTGGTGATCGCGTCAATACTGCTGCTGGTCGATCGAACGGTTTTGTTCAGCGCCAGCGCCGTGGTTCGGAGGAGGGCTTCTGCATAGAGATTGATACTCTGGAAATTCGTTTGCTGGACCAGTTCGACCAGCGTGGGCGAACGGTGTTGATTCAAAAGAGTTCGTTTGCCCAGGGCAGAAACGGTGTTTGGCAGCCCACCACCTACCGATAAGGGTGATCCAGTAACAACTATTTTATCTTGTTTTAATTTTTCCTGGAGCGCAAAAGCAGTAAAAAAAGCCGGATCGGGCATAGAGCCTTTCACGCTAAATTCATTCGCTGGTTCACCGATCGGCACCTTGCCTGTCAGCCATTGCTGGTTCATAAAAGGCGTGCCATAAATGTTGACATGATCACCCGTATTAGGCGCATCGGTTACGACCATGTTGCGAAACGTAAGGTAGGGGAGGACGGGATCGGTTCGTAAAACACTGGCTGGAACATTGACCGATTTGCCAGTTTTGAAAAAAACGCGGTACAGATTCTCATTAATAGTCAGTGCGCTCAGACTGGCTCCGTAGTAATTGCCCAGGTCACCAAACGGCCATGTATCGGGTGTTGTCAGGTCATCGTACAGGCTGGCATCACCGACAACGGCCCCTTCAATTCGACGAATGCCTGCGGCCTTAACGGCTGTAGACCAGTACGTAAGCAACGCGTTGAGGTCAAAGTAATTCGGAAATCGCCAGCTTCCCAGCGAAGGATCTCCTGAACCCCGGATATAAACGTTACCCGTTAAAACGCTGTCTTTAATCGTCCCATCATATTCCAGTGTTGTTGTGTACGTATAGTTGCTACCCAGCACGGATAGGGCTGTCGCTGTAGTGATAAGCTTGAGCGTCGACGCTGATGGCAGGCTCTGGTGGGCATTGAAACCAATAAGTTCGAGCCCATCACTGGCCCGCCGAACAGACAGGGCTACTGTACCAAATCGAGCGGCCGGTCCCGACTGAAAAGCTTCCACGCTGGCCAGCAACCGCTGGGTTGCCAGCGAATCGACGGCGGGTTGCCGGGTCGCCGGGGTGTTCCCCCGTGTATAAAAACAAACTGAATAAGTGATTAACGAAACGAATAAGAGCAAGCGGGGCATAAAGAGCATTCGGAGACGGTTAGGCGATTCGGGGTCTATTTCGTACTTTTGCAAACTTACATAATACGCACCACCTAGCTTGTGTTAAGTCCCACCCATTACGAGACATCAAACAAACGACATTGGTTTTTTTTAAGCTGTACGCATGAAATTATCGTTTATGGGGGCGGCCCGGCAGGTAACAGGCAGCATGTACCTGCTGGAACTGGAGGATGATTACCGCATCCTAATTGACTGTGGGTCGGATATGGAGCGGCCCAGCGCTAACGGTCAGGCCGGATCGCACGAGATCGCCCCAACTACTCCTCACCTGGGCTTTTTCCCGTTTGAGGCTTCAAGTATAAATTTAGTGTTGCTGACCCACGCCCATGTGGATCACTCCGGCAATCTGCCTAACCTATTCCGGGAGGGCTACGAAGGTCAGATTCTGTGTACGGAACCGACCTTTTCACTCACCAATGTGCTGCTGAAAGATGCCGCTTCGCTGAACCAAAAGCGGATAAACGAGCTGAATGCCAGTAAAAAACAGCGTGTACGGGATCGACAGGCGCAAATGCAGAAAGATCTTTTTCTGGATCGGCAGGTGCGTGAAACGATGGAGAGCGTGGTTCCAATTGCGTTTAACCGGAAATTTCGCGTGGCTGACGGCGTCGACGTTACGTTCTTTCCCGCTGGTCACTTACTCGGTGCGGCTCACATTGTGATCAATGTGATCGAGAACGGGGTGAAGAAAAGCATCTGTTTCTCCGGCGATATTGGTCGTAAAAACTACCCGTTGCTGGTTGACCCCGCGCCCGTTCCACAGGTCGATTACCTCATCTGCGAAAGCACGTACGGCAATCGGCTGCATGAGAACATGCAGTCGCCCGAAGACGCGCTGGCCGATGTTATCCAGCGGACCTGTATCGATATTCCGGGACGACTCATCATTCCTTCGTTTAGCGTTGGCCGAACGCAGGCGCTGCTATATACACTGAATCGACTCTATACCGAGCGTGATTTCCCGCCTATCCGGGTATTCTCGGATAGCCCAATGGCTTTCGAAAGCTCTAAAATCTATAATCAGCACATTAGTATGCTGAACAAAGAAGCCAGAGAGTTCTACAAAGAGAACGAAGCGTTGTTCGATTTCCAGAATTTCCAGTTTCTGGAATCGTCGAAAGCCAGTAAAGCCGTTTCAAATTATGGTGAACCCTGCATCATTATCTCGTCATCGGGTATGGTTCAGGGTGGTCGGGTTGAATACCACGTTGCCGAAAATATCAGCAATCCTTATTCAACAATCCTGATGATTGGCTACTGCGCCGAGGGAACCCTTGGCTGGCGGTTATTGAACGGTCAGCAAACGCTCAGCATCAAAGGAAAGGACCACCAGGTACTGGCCAGTATCGAAAAGATTGATGTGTTCAGCGGCCACGGTGACCGGAATGATCTGATCAATTTTGTCAGTATGCAGTCGCCCGAACTCCTTAAAAATATTTTTCTCGTCCACGGTGAATATGGTAGTATGGAAACGTTCAAAGCCACGCTGGCCGAAGAAGGGTATCCGCAGGTCATAATCCCGAAGAAAGGCGAAAGCTTTGACTTATAAATGATGACTGATGACGACTCAATGGACCCTAAACAAGCCGTTTGGCCGCCATCAGCCAACTCACTCATTCCATGAGAACATACCTCGATTTTGAAAAGCCCATTGCCGACCTCGAAGCGCGGCTGGAAGAAACCAAACGATTGGCTCAAACCAGCAACGTAGACGTCAGCGAAGCGGTCAAGGTACTAGAGCAGAGCATTGACAAGCTACGTCGGGAAATATTTCAGAACCTTACGCGCTGGCAACGGGTTCAACTGTCGCGCCATCCCGACCGGCCCTACACGCTCGACTATATTTCGCTCATGTGCGATCAGTTCATCGAGTTGCACGGTGACCGGACTGTCCGTGACGATCCGGCGATGGTTGGCGGCTTTTGCGATCTGGGCCGCAACGGCGGACCGGACCAGACGGTCATGATCATTGGTCAGCAGAAAGGCCGTAACACCAAGCAACGTCAGCACCGCAACTTCGGTATGCCAAACCCCGAGGGCTACCGGAAAGCACTGCGGCTGATGAAACTGGCCGAAAAATTCAACAAGCCAATCATTACACTGATCGATACGCCGGGCGCATTTCCTGGCCTCGAAGCTGAAGAACGCGGACAGGGAGAAGCCATTGCGCGCAACCTGAAGGAGATGTTCATGCTGACCGTACCCGTCATTTGCATCGTCATCGGTGAAGGCGCATCGGGTGGTGCCTTAGGTATTGCCATCGGTGATCGGGTGCTAATGCTCGAAAACACCTGGTATTCCGTTATTTCGCCCGAAAACTGCTCGACAATCCTCTGGCGAAGCTGGGATTTTAAAGAACAAGCTGCCGAAGCCATGAAGCTCACGGCCCGCGATATGGAGATGTACAAATTGGTGGATGGTATTGTGGAAGAGCCGCTTGGTGGTGCCCACAACGATCACCAGGAAATGGCGTATATCCTCAAAAACGTTATTCTTGATGCACTAGCTCAACTGAACGCGTTAGAACCGCAGGAACGTATCAACCAGCGAATTGATAAATTCTGTTCGATGGGCGTCGTGCTGGAGTAGCCGGTTGAACCACCCCGATACACATAAACAAGCCGCTGGGTTGGTCTCAGCGGCTTGTTTATGTGTAAACAAACCGCCAGTTGTCTAGTGATAGATCAGTAAATGATTCTCCTAATCAGTTTGTCTGCAAATCTAACCTTATCTTTGATTTCCGGTTAATAGAACGTTTAACGATCCGGTTTTGAATGGATTCTGCAACTACGACAACGACGCTTAAAAATCTCATTTTTGACCTCGGTGATGTCATTATTCCGATTGATCTGACGGCTCCGATCCGCAACTTTGCCAATCTGGCTAACCTGCCCGAAGCGGACGTTGCGGCTATGTGGAAACAATTCGATATTCTGAACCAGTACGAAACTGGTCTGATCGACGACGATGCCTTTCGAAACCACGTTCGGAAACTGTTAAAGAGTGACAGTTGGGCCGATGAGGTTATCGATACCGCCTGGAATACGGTACTGCTCGATCTACCCCTCGAACGTATTGAGCGAATTAAAGAACTGAAACAGAACCACCGGCTTTTCCTGCTCAGCAACACCAGTCCGATTCATATCCGGAAGGTCAATTATGTGCTTCAGACTATGAACCAGCCTACGCTGGAGGAACTCTTTGAACGCGTATTTTATTCCTATGAAGTCCGGCTGGCCAAGCCCTCGCCCGAAATCTATCAGCATGTGTTGAGCGAAGCCGGACTGGAGGCAAAGGAAACCGCTTTTTTTGATGATAATGCTGCTAACATCCGGGCTGCTGCCGGGCTAGGTATTCAGGCCGTTCATGTCCAGCCGCCCAAAACGATTTTAGATTATCTAAACGACGTGGTTTAAACGACACGTTCACAAGTTGTTAATAAAGCGCGGGACTGGTCCCACGTTACTCCGGATGAATCAACGTACCAAAACATACCTCCTCCACGGAGGTCTTTTTTTAGTTACCCTCATCACCACCACCATGGCCGGGGCCGAGTGGATGTTTGGCCGGTTGTTCATACCGATCGAAGGGATGGAAACGCTGGGATGGAAGGAGTTTGTTGCGGGTTTTCAGTTTTCGGTGCCATTCCTGGCGATCCTGACCGTGCATGAATTTGGTCATTATTTCACCGCCAAAGCTAATCGGGTCCGCGTATCGTTACCGTATTATATCCCACTCTGGCTGGGAATCGGGCAAAGCATTGGCACACTGGGAGCGTTTATCCGGATTCAAGACTATATCAACAGTCGTAAAAAGTATTTCGATATCGGGATTGCCGGACCATTGGCCGGCTTTGCGCTTGCTCTGGTCGTGCTTTGGTACGCGTTTACGCACCTGCCACCGCCCGAATTTATCTTCACCATTCACCCGGAGTATCAAAAGTGGGGGCTGGATTATGGACAGTATGCGTACCGTAATATGCCAGCGGGCGGGGCTGTAGGGCTTGGGGATAATCTGCTGTTTACCTTTTTCAAAACGTACGTGGCCGATCCCGCCCGAGTGCCGCATCCGTATGAGATGATTCATTATCCGTATGTGCTGGCTGGCTATCTGGCGCTATTTTTTACCTCGCTCAACCTGATTCCGATCGGGCAACTGGATGGTGGCCATATTCTTTATGCACTGATTGGCCGGGAGCGTTTCCGCTGGGTAGCACCGGCCTTGTTCATTTTGTTTGCTTTCTATGCCGGGCTAGGTGTTTTCAAGCCAGCTGATTTTGCCATACCCAGCGACGACGCCTTCTTCTCCGAATTGGGTTCCTTCGGCTTATATATCGGTTTCCTGTATCTGGCTTTCTCTCGTATCAGCGAGAATCGCATGACGTCTTTGCTTATTACACTCAGCGTTGTGGTGACCCAGCTGGCTTTTTCCTGGATTCGGCCAGATTGGGAGGGCTACTCTGGTTTTCTTGTTTTTGTATTCGTCCTGGGCCGTTTTCTCGGCATCTATCATCCGGAAACAGAATTACAGGAGCCTCTTGATGCGAAACGGAAGATACTGGGCTGGTTCGCGCTGGTCGTTTTCGTCCTGTGCTTTAGCCTGAAACCTTTCCTGATTTCCTGATAAATACAGCCGGATCGCACTGGAAGAAATACAATCTGAATCAGTACGTTTCACTACAGGGATCGAATTTGTCAACCAACTTTTAAAGGAAAGACTACTATCTGTATGTCATGATCTGAAAAATGTTTGGCCAATTCCTGTTTGCATAGGTTCCTTTCCAAAGCTACCATAGCGACGAAATTTTTTCCAGCTTGCCTGCTGGCTGCACAATTACCGTCATCCGTCTTTTATCGCTAAGAATAGACGTGTAAAACTGGCTATCAGTTGTGCCCAAGACTATCCGCGTAAGCAAACGTATTCGTGGGATGACTAAAAAAAGTCATCTCATGAATACGTTTGATCAGTCACATCAATAATTTTCAAAAATCTTTATTTCGCAGCACCAGACAGGGGCACAAACTGGGCTGATAAGTCCGGGGTTTTCATGTTGGCGTCAAAAGGGAACATAGGCCGTTTGATCCGCTTGTAAGGTAAGCGGGCTAAATCCTGATTGACTCCACCCGGTGTCAGCGCCATGATCCAGTCGGCTTGCATTGCATACAGTTCAGGTTCGAGGTAACCAATTTTCACCACGACAATATCGGACTTTCTGGGATTGAGGCCCAGTCTGGTAAAGTCCTTTTCTTTGTGATAGGGTTTGCGCTTTTGGGTAACGATGACATGAACGCTGCCTACTTTCACAACGACTTCAACCTTGGCATCTTTGTCGCCATATTCGATAGACTCGACCATGCCCTTGAGCCGGATCGGTGGTGAGAAACGAGCATCTACACTCGCCCCGGCATTACCGTCAACCTGGCCGCCAACGCCAGCCGCTATGGCTTTTTTGACCAGTTCCGGACCGGGGATAGACGCATAAATCAACGAAGGGCCATCTGCCCGCTGAAACTCCGGACGAGCCAATATCTGCGTGAGTGTCCAGGTCACATCACCTGCGCCACCAGCAGTGGGGTTATCGCCCGTGTCGCTGATGAAAAATGGGTGTTTCTTACTAGCCAGTGCATTGGCCAGACATTTTTCCAATGTGCCGGTAGGTGCCACGAAGTCAAACTGTTTGCGTACGTTCCAGAAATTGAGAGCCAGTTTCTCCGCTGCCTGAGTCACTTTTTGCTTGTCATCGCCCGTTACCATCACAACCGCCTGATTGCGTGGCTCGTCGGCCCAGGCATACCCGATCCAGATGGCCGCATCAACGATACCGTCCTGGTGATCGGCAATGGGTTCAACCTGTTGATAAAGGCTCTTGCCCGGTTCAATGCGCGTACTTGTTTTCTCCCCCGGTAATAGTATGGGTATGGGTATCCAGGCTTTGTAGGCTGGTTTGCCTTTCCCGTTTTTGATGCGCTCGAGTAAGTTTGTTACTGCTCTTTCTTTTGTTTGCATTGCATCTTCATGGGGTGCCATCCGGTAGCAGGTTATCAGATCAGAATTTTGAGCCAACCGCCAGGATACGTTGCCATGCAAATCCATTGATGTGGAAACCAGCGTTTTGTAGCCGATCACGTTTCGAATTCGGGTGATGAAATCGCCTTCGGGATCATCCAGACCGATGACGCTCATGGCCCCGTGAATATCAAAATATAGACCATCGTAGGGGCCGTACTTCCTGAGTGAGTCCAGCGTTTTATTGACCAGCGATTCGTAGGCTTCTCTGGTTACCGCTCCTCCCGGTAGCGATTTACCCACGATAGCAGGGAGCCATACGGCCTGTTTCCGAAGGGGCGATATCGCCATCATGAATGGGTAAGCGTTGAACACTTCGGGCCCGTAGCGGGCATGGAACGCTTCTTCACGCGTAACGGCGGGAGAGAACGTACTTGATTCGATACCCAGACCTGCTATACCAATGCGAGGTAATTTTGCTGCTTCGCTATGGCTGTTCGACTGGGCAAAGCTTCCTCCAAGGGCTAAAAAACAGGCGGTGAATCCTAAAATAATCTGTTTCATGCCCCAATTTAAGGCATTCAGTAGATTGGGCAACTATTCATGAGCATTCTGATTGATAGGGTCGTGTCCGTTTTTTCGCCGATCAGCCAGTCGAGTCGATAAATCAGTCGAGTTTGCGGGTACAAACGCAAATTCTCGGAAAACAAAAAAGCAGATTAACAAAGTCAATCTGCTTTTCGCTTCTATCCACACCATAAGGGAATCGTTAAACTCCCTTTGATGAACGAATGTAATTCATTTCGACGCGTATACAAAGTATAGTGCCATAATTCTATTATAAGAATAGTCCAACTGAAAACTTGCCTCTATTTTATCGGTATTCTGTTCCTTTATGTAGTCTTAATTAGCCAGCAGAAGACCTGATTCTGTGTGGACAGTGTAAATGGGCCATCAATACTCCTGCCCAATGCTTGCTCAACTGATTGTAAGCTGGTCAAAGACCTATACTAAAAATTATATTTCAGTCTCTGCGCACAGCGCATCAATATGCAGACATTAGATAGCATTATAACAACCCTTCGTCGGCAAAGCTAAAATAGGCTTTGTCCGTAAAAATCAGATGATCGAGCACCGGAATTTCCAACAACCGTCCGGCTTCTTTAAGTTTTCGGGTCATGTCCTTGTCGGCTTGCGAAGGCGTAAGATTACCGGACGGATGGTTATGGATCAGAATGATCGATGATGCCAGGTGCTCGATAGCCTGCTTGAAAATAAGTTTGGTGTCGGCTACCGTGCCCGATACGCCCCCTGAACTGATCTGCACGGGCCGAAGAACTTCGTTGGCCCGGTTCAGCAGTAAAATCCAGAATTCTTCGTGGGGTTTATCGAGCAGGTGCGGCAACAGTTCGTTATAGGCATCGCGCGAGCAGGTAATCCGTGCCCGCTGCGGTCGGTCCTGCTCTTTCCGACGGCGACCCAATTCGAGAGCGGCTACAATAGTAATGGCTTTTGCTTCACCGATACCGCGAAATTTAGAGAGGTCTTTGATGCTCAGCTTCGCCAGTTCGTTTAAGTTATTACCAATACTTTTGAGAATAATCTTCGCTACATCGACGGCTGTCATGTCAACGGTACCCGAGTTGATCAGGATGGCAATCAATTCGGCCTCGGAAAGGGCGGCCTTGCCTTTCAGCATCAATTTTTCGCGTGGGCGGTCTTCTTCAGCCCAGCTTTGGATAGTACCGGAGGTTTCGTAAGTCATGGAAATGGGTGCGTTACGGAAGCATTTTCATTTCCAAGGTGCATAAAAAAACCTTATCCGCAAAAAGATAAGGTTTCATAAACAGTAAATTCGTTACTACATAATGAGTAACCTACCGCGCACTAAGCCGAAGCGACTTTCAATCCGTTTACCAGACGAGCCAGTTTCGATTTGTTGTTAGCAGCCTTGTTTTTGTGGATGATGTTGCGTTTCGCAAGTTTATCCAGTGCCGAAGCTACTGTTTTGAACAACTCAACGGCCATTGCGTGGTCGGTAGTGGTACGTAGTTTTTTTACCATGTTCCGTGTTGTTACGTTCTGATAACGGTTCATTAACCGCTTCTTTGCGCTAGACCGGATTGCTTTTTTTGCTGACTTATGGTTTGCCATTTGTATGTGATATAAAAATCGTTGTCGCGATAAGAGGGCGCAAAAATAAGAAATTCGGTTGGGAAAACCAATAGCTCCCACCGAATTTCTCTAAGTTTATGCCAATTATGGACGAATGTCAGCGTTGACGATCAAGGTTTTATCCCAAACGCCCTTGTTCTGGTTGATGAACTGTTTGTAGGCTGCGCTCTGCTCAAAGGTGTGGATATCCGATTCGCTCTGAAACGTCAGATAATGGACAACATCGTAGTCTGCAATGGCTTGATTCGGCAAAATTGTCTTTCCCGACGTGTAACCTACGATCTGTGGAATTTCGTGCTTTAGGGCTGCGAAACCGTTCATATGCTGTTCAACAGCTCCCATTTCCACCCCTTTTTTGAATTTTACGCATACAATTTGCTGTTTTTGGGCTTTTCTTGCAGGTGAATACGCACCGTAGATTGTCAAAGCAAAAGCGCACATTAGCACAACGATGAGAGCATAGCCCCGTGATTTAGCATTCATGATTATTTGTGTTTTACTCGTTATTTAAAATTATGTTTTGTTTGACATGGCGATTTATGTAAATAGTTAAAAACATTAACTGTAAAGTACCATGATTAATCAAAGCTACCATCGTTTTATTTGGTTAAGCCTTATCGTATCTATTTTTATTGGAAGTTTATTAAACGGTAGGTACAGTCGTGCAGAAAAAGGCCCTGGTTGTGCTATTGATAATCAGAAAGCATCCCGGAAAAATCATATTTGTGGAAGAAATGCGGTGAGGCTACGACCAGTGTGGGGTTTTTTCGCGCATCAGCAGATTAACCGGCTGGCCGTATTTACACTCCCGGTCGAGATGATGCCTTTCTTTAAAAAACACATCAGTTTTCTGACCGATAACGCCGTAAATCCAGACAAACGACGGTATGCAGTAGTAGGGGAGGCTCCACGGCATTTTATCGATCTTGATGCGTACCCGGATACGTCAGCTGCCACGCTTCCCCGGTATTATAAGGATGCTACCAGTCGCTATGGTGCGGATTCGTTGGCCCTACATGGACTGGTACCCTGGCAAATTCAGCTGACGAAGTACCAGTTGACGGAAGCGTTCAAACAGCGAAATGTTCGACAGATTCTCCGCGTTGCTGCTGATTTGGGGCACTACATTGCCGATGCGAACGTACCGCTGCATACAACACGTAATTATAACGGCCAGTTAACGAATCAACAGGGAATTCACGGATTTTGGGAGTCGCGCCTGCCCGAACTGTTTAGTACCGACTACGATTTTCTGACGGGACAGGCTGAATACATCTATTCTCCTCAGAAAGCCGCCTGGCGGGCCGTATTTACTGCCAATGCTGCTCTCGATTCGGTTATACGCTTTGAAGAGAAACTTACGGAGGAAGTAGGAGAAACGCGTAAATTCGGTTTTGAAGAACGCAATGGGCTGACTACGAAAGTTTATTCGGTCAGTTTTTCGCAGCAGTATCACGAGCGACTGCACGGGCAGGTTGAACGGCAAATGCGGGCGTCGATTAAAATGGTTGGTGATTTCTGGTACACCTGCTGGGTAGACGCCGGACAACCCGATCTGCGCGCGCTGGCCGATTATGAATTTACCGAACAGGAAAAGAAAGAAGAAGTGACTGAACAGACAAGCTGGCTAAAACGTCTCTTCTCCGTTCGATCCGAAAATTGACGCGTCCTTCATCGACCCGTCGGTGAGGGAAATAACACACAAGAAAAGCCACCTGAGAGGGTGGCTTTTCTTGTATATCGATGATAATCGAGTCTTACCGTGCGACTTCAATATTTACCCGGCGTCCTTTGATCGTGTTGCCTTCCATAACGTCGAGGACGCGGTTAGCTACCTCTTTCGGTACGTCAACGTAGGTGAACTTATCGAAGATATCAATGCTGCCAATGGTATTGCCTGGAATGTTGGCTTCGCCGGCAATGGCACCAACAATATCACCCGGACGAACATAGTCTTTGCGGCCAATGCTCACCATCAGGCGAGTCATGTTCGCGTCACGTTCCCGTGGGGTACGTTGTTCATCCCGATCAAAGTATGGCTTACGCTCGCGGTCTGGTCCGTCAGAACGTCTGGCCCGATCACCGAACGCTGGCCGGTCGCGGTTGCCACCGCGATCACCAAAGGCTGGCCGATCTCGGTCACCAAAACGGCTACCACCCCGATCACCGCCCCGACGGTCTTCGAAACGACCCGATGAATCACCACGACCATTCCGATCGGCATAGCGATCTTTTCCTTCGCTACGTTCACGACGGCGATCGTCTTCAAGACCAAGGTTCTGATCGGCAAATTCGTTTTTCTCAAGACCCATGCTACGTTTTACCAGTGCAGCCACGATCTGTTCGGTCGACAGACCAGCGTGTTGCAACTGAGTAAGCATATCGGCATACAGGTTAAGGTCCTGGCTATCCTGGATTGTTTGTTGGATCTGTTCGATAAAGCGAGCTTTCCGAACACCAACGATATCTTCAAACGATGGGATTACGCCTTTTTCAACCTTCACTTTCGTGTACGACTGAATTTCGCGGAACCGGTATTTTTCATCACGACCGACCATTGAGAACGCCCGGCCTGATTTGCCAGCGCGGCCCGTCCGGCCAATACGGTGTACATAATATTCTTCGTCGAGCGGAATGTCGAAGTTGATAACGGCGTCAACATCGTCAACGTCGATACCACGAGCGGCTACGTCCGTGGCGACCAGAATGCTGGTCGTACCGGCGCGGAACTTGCTCATGACGTTGTTCCGTTGTGCCTGCCGCAAATCACCATGTAACCCTTCGGCCTGATAGCCCCGGATTTGCAGGTCTTCAACGATTTCGTCAACCTTGCGTTTCGTGTTACAGAAAACCAGCAGCAGTTTCAGGTCATACATGTCGATCAGACGGCACATTACCTCAACTTTTGCTTTTGGCTTCACTTCGAAATAAACCTGTTCGATGTTCGTGTTTGTCAACTCACGTTTGACAACTTTCACCAATACAGGATCTTTCTGGAATTTCTGGGTGATCTGCATGATCGGCTTTGACATCGTAGCCGAGAACAGAATCGTCTGCCGCTCTTCGGGCATTTCGGCCAGAATGCTCTCAATGTCTTCACGGAAGCCCATATCCAGCATTTCATCAGCTTCGTCAAGAATCATCATCTTAACACGCTCGAGTTTCAGCGTGTTACGCTCCATGTGGTCCATTACGCGACCGGGCGTACCGATTACGATATGCACACCACTTTTAAGCGAACGGATCTGCCGCTCAATCGAGTCACCACCGTAAATAGCTTCGATGCGAACACCACGCTTGTATTTAGCCAGTTTCTTGATCTCTTCGGCTACCTGTAAGGCCAGTTCGCGGGTTGGACACAGAATAAGCGCCTGCACCGAACGGTCCTGCACATCAATCAGATCAAGGGCAGGAATACCAAAAGCGGCTGTTTTACCAGTACCGGTTTGGGCCTGACCAATCACATCGCGACCGGCAAGGATTGGTGGAATAGCTTCGGCCTGAATTGGGGATGGACTAACAAAGCCCATATCCGTAACAGCCCGGAGTACATCTTCCGAAATATCGAGACTGGAGAATAAGATTTGATTAGGATCAACTTTAGGAGCACTGGGTGCTTCTGGGGTGCTGTCTGCTACAGGCGTAGGCTCGACAACCGTTACTACTTCGGCTACTAGTTCTTCAACTTCGGTGTTGGATACAGGAGTTTCCAGATCGTCGGCGTCGCTTTCGGCACGTTCCACTACAGGTTGATCCATTGTCAGGGTTTCATCCTGAATGTCGGTGTTTGTTTGTTTCGTTTTCATTAACTTGGGAAAAAGATTGTAAAAATCATCCAAGCGAAGACGAGTCAGTGCCAGTGAACGGCGCGATAATGCGAGAATTGCCCAACGAACGATTGCCCCAACGACCCAACAAGGACCACACTCCCGACCTATCTATAGGGAGAAGACAACAGACCAACAACTGGCCCGAACAATTAGACGATTAGCCCACGCGCAAGTGCCCCACCCGGGAGCGTCCACACAGAAACCCATCCTGTACATCCATACTGGACTCTGTCAGACCTAACTCAGCGTGTAAAAGGAGAGAAACAGAGATACGACGGATGTCGCTTGTAAATTCTAGTGCAAAAGTAAGGAATGATTACGTAAAAAGCAAGCCAGCCCGTAAAGTAATTGTATTTAAGTCAGAAATACGCCACACCAGCTTCTACTTCACCAAGCTAGTTCACGCCTATCTGCACGATAGACAGGCTGGAGTTGATGCCCCCTTTTTATGTACTGTTGGTCAAAGGCAACAGGCGGCCTAACTTTGTTCTGGCTCTATACTATAGCGAACAACCCCAAATAGCACCCGATGAACTCAACGATTGGTAAATACATCATAGTAACCGGACTGGCGCTGGTTGTGATTGGCGCTGCTGTCTACTTTCTGGGTGATCGGCTGAACTGGCTTGGCCGCCTGCCCGGTGACATTCGGATCGAGAACAAGGCCGGTGGAGGCTTCTATTTCCCCATCGTTACCTGTATTGTCGTCAGTATTGTACTGAACCTGATCATCGTTTTGATCCGTCGTTTTTTCGGGTAGTTGCTTCTGCCGAGCCAGAAGGTGAGGTGTCGTGCGTATACGTTAGCTTGTTGAGGTAGAACACTTCCCGCTGGCTCGTGTAATTTCGTGAAGGCGCAATCTTCTGAAAACCGTAGGCCAGAAAATGCCGATCATACCAGGCCATCAGGTTCTCCTGCGCCGAAAACGTCACGCGTTCGTCCTGTGTATTAGTCTGGAGTTTGAACTTCTCCGTTTCCTTTAAGACTTTGTTTTTCTGAATAACTTCCGTGTTTATTTCGCCATCGTTGGGGTAAGCCAGCACCATTCGGTCGCCCTGCTGCGATACCTGTACCATCTCGGTCAGCTCAGGACTAAGCAGCTCTTTGATGGGCAGGCAATTGTCCCAAAGCAGTTTTCCCTCAATATCGAAGCCACAGATGAACGCATGCGTATAACGGAACCCTTCATACCGGTCGGCCCCGCGCAAATAACCCCCATACGCCAGCGTATTACCCCGGTATTGTGGATAATACACTTCGGCAACCAGCGTCAGACCATCGGGCGTCGGCTGAAGATCGTGGACGAGCAGCCGGTAATGAAACTTATAATCTTTCCCTTCTTCCTTCTTTTTCATCGCTCGCGCCAACAGTTTCTGCTGCCGGTGCGGTTTCATATAATTAAAGAAGTTCTGAAGCTGCGAAAACTCGATATATTGGATGTTGCTGACCGCTTCGGCTGACGCATCGACCTGATCGCCGTGATGAATTCGGGATACGTAGATACCCTGCGAGTAAGGCGTGCAATCGGTGGAATAGTTGCCTACCAACAGCGATTCGTTTTTATTGACGGGAAGTAACTTACCGGATATCAGCGTGTATTTGGCTTTGTCGAAATCGACGGTCCGGAGCAGTTTTGTGTCGTATGCATACGTTCGGACCGAGAACCGGCAATTGCGTTTGGTCGAATGAACCAGCACATTGACCTCCTGGCGGACTTCGTCAACTTCCAGGCTGCTGATTTCCATGTGATTGACGTACATGCCGGGAAGTACTTTAGCCGAACTGTCAAAAAACGAGAAGGCCATCACAACCGGTCTTCCATGGTGGTAACCGCCTACATACGCTTGCCCACCCATGACCTTAAATTGACGTATATCAAACTGATCGAGCAAGATGCCGTCAAATAGTTCAACAACACCGTCGTCGAGATGCAGCCGCAAGAACTGAAATTTATCGGTATCGTACTCCCGGAAGAGGTGATAAGCGTACCGGTCGTTGTTGTAGGTCTGTATGAGACGAAATTTGATATCCAGCTTAAACTCGGTTCGCCAGATCTGTTTCAGGTCGGTGTTATACCGCTGAAAGCTGAATACCTTGGGCGCATTGTCGTAATAGCTGCCCGTCCGAATGGTCATCAGCACACCGCGCTCCGCCAGCGGAGTTACATCGAAAGCCTCGGACGCGTTGGGATCAGACGGAATCTCAAGGCGTAATGCCTGCGCCAACTGAGCCCGCACGGGCAAGGCCGCGGTTCCGAAAACGAGCAGGCAGAGTATGTATTGAATCCGAAGCATACTATCAAATTTACAAAGTATGACACATGGTTTAGGCGATAACACAAAAACCATACAGTATGGTTTACTGGCCGTCAGCCCTCATACCTGCCACCGTTTTTTCAGGTAATCCTTCATGAACACATTGATGTCCCATTGACTTGCTACCGGCTGTTGCGTGAAGGGTAGCGTTGGCAGATAGCCCGCTGGTCCAAACTCGCAGGTGACCGTTAAGGTAGGGGCATTAGCTTTCTGCTGCCGCGCCCGGATGGCATCCCACCACCTGGCATGGCTTTCGAGTGCGTCCTTCCACTCCGGTGCGCGCGGGTCGTTCACCTGCGGTCCTTCCGGATGCCCCACCCGGCAATGGATATGATCGCTGACGGCGATAGCCCGGTTGACATTCTCGGCCTGATCGCTCAGGTACGATTCAGCAACGTTGACCCAGTGCGAATAATCAGCGGTCAGGCGAAGTTCCGGTAGTTTGAGCAGGTAATACTGAATGGCCGGAGCGCTGTAGGAGAAACGGCCCCGGTGGGTTTCGTGTAAAATCCGGACGCCCGTTTGCTTCTGAACATCGATTGCCACCTGGATTAGCTCCGTATTTTGCTCGAACGTAAAAAAGTCGTGTCCGGTATGTGCGTTGATAAACAGAGGTTTATAGGAAGCAATGTCGAGCAGGTCGTCACGGTATTTTTTCTTGTGCTCCACAAAATTGCTACCGCCCCCAAAAGCCATCAGAATCAGGTCAAGGCCATTGTCGTGGGTGACCTGAACGGCTTCGTTGCGTTTGTCGGCCCCCGCCGAAATTTCCATACCGTCGTAGCCCGCGGCTTTTACGCGCCTGGCAGCTTCAGAATACGGTAGACTTTCCATGCCCCAGAGTGGACAGAAAAAAAGAGTTTTCACGAGTGTAAGGGCTTAGTTTAGTAATCTAAAGTTGGCAGAAAAAATGCATTGGAAAAAGGGGGCTTACCAATATTCGAACAACCGGATAGAAACCGCTGTCTGGTGAGCTATAAGTAATACTAGCAATATTTCCAGAATATCCCCAACTTTACCCCTCGAAATTAGATAGGTTAGCCGGTCGCCTTTTCGGTAAACTATTTCTTGAAAGAATCTAAAAAAACATCCCAATTATGAGCGAAGTAGCCACTCGTTTTGCCCCCGGCGTTGTGACCGGCGAAGGCGTTACCGAACTTTTCCGTCACGCCAACGAAAATGATTACGCCCTGCCCGCCGTCAATGTTGTCGGTACGGATTCTGTGAACGCTGTGTTGGAAACGGCTAAAGCCGTTAACTCACCGGTTATTGTCCAGTTCTCGAACGGTGGTGGTATTTTCTACGCTGGTAAAAGCCTGCCCAATGATAAGCAGCAAGCTGCCATTGCGGGCTCGATCTCAGGGGCTTTGCACGTTCATCGCGTTGCTGAACTGTATGGTGTTCCGGTTATTTTGCACACCGATCACTGCGCCAAAAAACTGTTGCCTTGGATTGATGGTCTGCTGACGGCGGGCGAAAAACACTTCGACCAAACGGGTAAGCCCCTGTACTCGTCGCACATGCTCGACCTGTCGGAAGAGCCAATCGAAGAGAATATCGAAATTTGCTCGAAGTACTTTGAGCGGATGGCCAAAATCGGCATGACGCTGGAAATCGAACTTGGTGTAACGGGTGGCGAAGAAGATGGCGTCGATAACACCGACGTTGACGATTCGAAACTATACACCCAACCGTCGGAAGTTGCATATGCTTACGAAGAGCTGAGCAAAATTTCGCCGAACTTCACCATTGCCGCTGCTTTCGGAAACGTACACGGTGTGTATAAGCCCGGCAACGTGAAGCTGTCCCCAATCATTCTGGACAACTCGCAGAAATATATCCAGGAAAAATACGCTACGGGGCCTCTGCCGGTAAACTTCGTTTTCCACGGTGGCTCGGGATCAAGCCGTGAGGAAATTCGCGAAGCAATCCGGTACGGAGCGGTGAAAATGAACCTCGATACGGATATGCAATGGGCGATGTGGGAAGGTATTCTGAAGTACTACAAAGCGAAAGAAGGCTACCTGCAATCGCAGCTGGGTAACCCCGAAGGAGCCGATTCGCCGAACAAAAAATACTACGATCCACGCGTGTGGCTTCGCAAAGGTGAAGAAAGCATGGTACAGCGCCTGAAAATTGCTTTCGAAGATCTGAATTGCATCAACCGGTTAGCGTAACCGTTTACGGAATACGTTATTCAGAAGTATCGGACTTGCGGGTCCGATACTTTTTTTATGCCTTTTCGGTGAGTACACGAGTCGTGCTCTGGTTAGTTCACTCGGAAAAATACTAAGTGCCTGCTGGTTTATAGGTTGATTAGAAGCCCGTAGCGCTTTGGGGAACTCCCGTTGATATAAATGGTGTAAGGTAAAGGAAGGCGATTCATAAGCAGACTGAACTGGTAGTTGATCAGTAGGCATTTATACGGGCAACCGATCGTAAGTAGATCATGCATAAGGCTTTGCCGCGGTGTTTGGCTCGATTAATTCTCTCTTAAAACCGGTCGGGCAAAGGCCGGAAAGTATCGGACAAATTCGTAACTTTTAGGATTGAACAACGCCAGATGTAACGTATTCCGGAAAAAGTTGGGCAAAATCCGATTAAGTATTCAGATCTAGCAACGTCTGAAAGTAAAACCATCTAACTAGTTTTAGTCGAGTAATGAATTTAATACGATCCGCGTTACGAAAGCCAATTACGATTCTGGTTCTAGTGGCTAGCTTGTTCTTCTTCGGTATAAATGCAGTCCGTAATATCAAGATTGACATTTTCCCGAATTTGAATTTGCCGGTCATTTACATATCACAACCGTTTGGTGGCTACACGCCCAACCAGATGGAAGCCTTTTTCGGGAAGCAATACGTCAATCTGCTGCTTTACGTATCGGGAGTGAAGAGTATTGAAACCAAAAACATTCAGGGGATAACCTTACTGAAGTTATCGTTTTACGAGGGTACTAACATGGCCCAGGCCGCTGCCGAAGTATCTGCCTATTCAAACCGTGCGCAGGCGCAGTTTCCGCCAGGGTCGCAGCCCCCGTTCATCCTGCGCTTCGATGCATCTACGCTGCCGGTCGGCCAACTGGTTTTGAGTAGTCCGAAACGAACCAACAATGAATTGCAGGATTTAGCCAACGTTTATATCCGCTCTGGGTTTACCTCCATTCCCGGCCTGGTATCTCCGGCACCGTTCGGTGGAAACTCGCGTTCCATTGTCATCAAGGCGGATCCGGAACTGCTGCGAGCCCACAACCTGACGCCCGATCAGCTGGTGGCTGCGCTACGTATCAACAACCAGGCAACGCCCGCCGGAAACGTGCGGGTTGGGGACTTAAACTATTTTACGCCTGCCAATACCACGATCCTGAACATTGCGGATTTTGGCAACATTCCGCTCTATACCGGAACGGTGCAAAACCTGACACTGAAAGATGTGGCAACGATCGAAGACGGAGCTGATATTACCCAGGGGTACGTACTCGTCAACGGAAAACGATCCGTATATCTGCCCATTACGAAGTCGGCGGATGCCTCCACATGGGAAGTCGTACAAAATCTGAAAGCGGCTCTGCCTCGTTTTCAGGCGCTTCTGCCGGAGGATGTAACCCTCACGTATACGTTCGATCAGTCGGTGTATGTAATCAATGCCGTAAAGAGCCTGATGACCGAAGGTGCCATTGGTGCCATTCTGACGGGGCTGATGGTCTTGTTGTTTCTGGGCGACGTGCGGGGCGCATTGATCGTTATCATTACGATTCCGACCTGTATTATTTCGGGCGTTCTGTTCCTGTCGTTATTCGGGCAGACGATCAATATTATGACGTTGAGCGGCCTTTCGCTGGCGATCGGGATTCTGGTCGATGAGAGTACGGTAACGATCGAAAATATTCACCAGCACATGGATATGGGTAAACCTAAGGCCCTCGCCATCTGGGATGCCTGTAAAGAGATCGCGTTTTCTAAACTCCTGATTCTGTTCTGTATTCTGGCCGTTTTTGCGCCCGCGTTCACGATGACGGGTATCCCCGGAGCCTTGTTCCTGCCGCTGGCGTTAGCCATTGGTTTTTCGATGGTCACGTCGTACCTGATGGCTCAAACGCTGGTGCCGGTACTGGCCAACTGGATGATGAAAGAACACCATCCGACCAGTAACGGGAAGGCCCATAAGCAGGAAAGTACGAATCTGGATCTGCTAAAGGCCAACGGTAAAAACGGTAATGGAAGCGTTAATGGGAAACATGAGCCCGACGACATACTCCGCCAGAAAGAAGAACTCGCCCACCAAATTGACCTCAACAAGGACGGAAAGATCAGCTTTTTTGAGCGGGTGCGGGCGCGGTTTGTTCGCTTTATCGACCGGACGCTTCCCTACCGGAGACCCATTGTTCTGATCTACGTCCTCGGTTCGCTCGCCATTGCTGGCCTGTTGATTACCACGATTGGACGGGATGTTCTGCCTAAAGTCGAAGGAGAGCAGTTTCAGGTTCGGTTGCGCAATCCCGACGGCACCCGACTGGAGAAGACTGAATCCACAATGCTCAAAACCATCGATGTGTTGAACAAACTGGTTGGCAAGGAAAACGTCGAGATAACGTCCGCTATGGTCGGCATGCACGGCGCTCAGTTTTCTACCAGCCCTATCTACCTGTTCATGGCCGGTCCTCAGGAGGGGGTTTTGCAGGTGAGTCTGAAAGAAGGCTATGATGTCGATATGGACGAGTTAAAAGACAAGTTTCGGGCCAGTATGAAACAGGCGCTGCCTGATGTGAAGCTGTCGTTTGAACCTATCGAACTAACGGATAAAATTCTGAGCCAGGGGTCGCCGACGCCAATTGAAGTGAAACTATCGGGTAAGAATAAAAAACAGAACGAAGAGTACGCCAACAAGGTAATTGCCAAGTTGAATAAGATTCCGTACCTGCGTGATGTTCAAATTGGCCAGTCGACCAAGTATCCGACCATCAACGTGACGATCGATCGCGTTCGGGCGGCTCAGTTAGGAACTGACATATCGGCTATTTCGCGCTCGCTGATTGCCTCTACGTCATCGTCGCGTTACACGGAGAAAAGCGTCTGGATTGATCCGAAATCGAGTCAAAGCTACAGCGTTCAGGTGCAAGTGCCGGAAAACCGGATGACGACCGTAAACGATCTGGGTGAGATTCCCGTGTTGCCAAACACAAACCGTCCGGTACTGAGTGATGTCGCTACCATTCAAAAGGGCACGACCTACGGCGAAAACGACAACATTGGGGCTATTCCGGTGCTGTCGGTAACGGCCAATCTGAACGATATGGATCTGGGAACCGCTGCCAGGGATGTGCAAAAAGCGATTGACTCGCTAGGCGAACTACCGCGCGGATTAACCGTGAAAATGCAGGGACTGACGCAGGTGCTGATCGATACACTCGATAGTCTGCAAACGGGTCTGCTGACGGCAATCGTGGTTATTTTCCTGATGCTGGCGGCTAACTTCCAGTCGTTCAAAGTATCGCTGGTCGTTTTGTGTACGGTGCCGGCCGTATTGGTCGGTTCATTGGTTCTGCTGATGATTACGGGCTCAACGCTCAATTTGCAATCGTATATGGGCATGATCATGTCGGTGGGCGTATCCATTTCCAACGCCGTTCTAATGGTCACCAACGCCGAAGAACTACGAATGCGAAACGGTGATGCACTCAAATCAGCTCGCGAGGCTGCGTCGGTGCGGATGCGCCCCATTGTGATGACCAGCGTTGCGATGGTGGTCGGTATGATTCCGATGGCATCCGGTCTGGGCGAAGGGGGATCGCAATCGGCTCCACTGGGCCGCGCCGTCATTGGTGGGCTGATCGCATCGACATTTGCCGCGCTGTTTATTCTGCCGCTGGTATTTGCCTGGGTGCAGGGCAAAACATCGACGGACTCCGTGTCGCTCGATCCTGAAGACAAAGAAAGTAAGTTCTATATTCCAACCTCCTATGAATCGGTTAATTAATAAGCCATACCACACGCTGTTTGTCCTTGCCGGAGGATTATTCCTGTTCAGTTCGCTCACCAGTTGTCATTCGTCGGAAGGCAAAGAAGAAGTGGCGGAAAAAGCCGAAGCACCGGCAGCTACGGAGGTATTTACCCTCACGAAAGGCAAGCTGTCTTCGACACTACAGATACCGGGCGAACTGGTGGCGTTTCGTGACGTTGATATTTACGCTAAAGTGAGCGGCTTTATTAAAACGCTGAACGTTGATGTCGGTTCCGAAGTGCGGCAGGGTCAGTTGCTGGCCCTGGCCGAAGCGCCGGAGCTGAGCGCCCAGTTATCGTCGGCGCAGTCAAAGCTTAAAGGACAGGAAGCGGTTTCTATCGGTAGTAAGGCCAACTACGAGCGGATTCTGGAAGCCAGTAAATTCTCCGGGGCCGTTTCGAAAAATGATGTCGATCAGGCACTGGCAAAGCGGAATGCTGATCTGGCCCAGTTAGAGGCCGCAAAATCGGCTTATCGGGAGGTGGCCGATTTGAAAAAGTACCTGGAGATTCGCGCACCGTTCGACGGAATCATCAGCGCGCGGAACGCCAGTACGGGTGCGTACATTGGCCCGTCGGGTAAAGGGTCTGAATTTCCATTGTTCGTACTGACCGAGCAGAAAAAGCTACGTCTGGTCATTTCCGTTCCTGAAGCCTACACGGGCTATGTGGACCAGAATGATGCAGTGAGTTTCAGCGTCAAGGCATTTCCGGATAAGAAATTTACGGGACAGGTGAAACGGCAGGCCGGTGCACTAGACAAACGACTGCGTTCGGAGCGGGTAGAGATCGATGTGGCCAATACTGACAAAAAACTGCTGCCCGGTATGATTGCCGAAGTGACCGTTCCGCTGCCTACCAAAAATAATACGTTTATCGTGCCTAAATCGGCCATTGTCAATTCAACGACAGGAGTCTTTATCATTAAGAATAGTAATGGTAAAGCCGAATGGGTTCCAGTAAAACGAGGACTGGAGGCTGACGAAAAGGTCGAAATATTTGGACAATTAACCGAAGGAGATCAGTTCGTTAAAGCCGCCAACGAAGAGATCAGAGACGGATCTTCGCTGAAAGCCAAATAACTGTAGAGACGCAAGGGATTGCGTCTCTACAGACGACATTGATTATTTGACGTAACCCAATTTTCTGGGGATGGTGTAGATTTCGGTTTGGCGACCGTCGATGTAGCGAAACGTCTTCCCGTCGAAAAAGCCATCTTCTTCGAGCATGATCCGGACCACTTTCTTCCATTCCGGTATTTCGACGGCTGCGTTGAGTTCAATTGAATAAGCCGTGTTCGCTAACAACGGATAGTCACCGGGGCCGGGAACGCCTTTTTGCTGATCCCATAGGCCGATCGTCGGGCCCGCTGCATGCCCGTGAACACCAATTGGGTGCGAGTAAATTGTGCCTTTGATACCCTCTTTTTTCGATTGTTCCAACGCTGCGAGCAGCATCTGATTTCCCGTTTTTCCCGCGCTGAACTGTTCCGTCAGAATATCCTGTAACCGGTTGCCCTGCTTGAAGGCCGCTTTAATCGATTCGGGAACATCGGTTTCGCCGGGGCGCAGCACGTAGGCGTGTTGTTGCTGGTCGGTGTTCAGGCGCAGGTAAGTAATCCCAAAGTCAACATGAAGCAGATCGCCCGGCATGATGACCTGCTTGTCGGGTCGTTTGGCAAACGTGCGGAGGTGATTGAAGTCCTGATCGTCGGCCCGTTGCACATCGACGGTTGGGTGAAACCACGTGTCTAAACCTAGATTGGTGATGCGTTGCCGAAACCACCAAACCACATCGTCGGTCGTGGTAACGCCCGGCTGAATCACTTGTTCTGAAAAGCCTTCCTGAATGATCTGGTGCGATAACCGGCAGATGAGCGGATAAATTGCCATCTCTTTTTCCGTTCGGGTTTCGAGCCAGCCTACGGCCAGCTTCTCCGCTGAAACGATGCGTTTCTGATAGTCAGCTGGTAATTTTTTTATGAACTCTTCGTGTTCCGAGAACGACAGACCATCTGCATGACCATAATTGGTTGACATATTCAGGCCAATCTTCTTGGGCTTGCGGTCTTCGATAATCTTCGCCAGTGCTTCCCACTGGTTCGGGCGAACGTCAATATCCCAAGCTCCCTTGAGCAGGTTACCCACGTCATAGCGGGCAATGGCCAGCTTCTCAATGCCTTTGTCATCACCCTTCGCACCAGCGGACTGATTAGGATCGTAGAAAACGATGATCGTACGCCGACGCGCCGATAACCAGGTTGACGGTAGCATGGTCCGCAGCACCGGATCTTCGTTGTACTCACGGGAAATGATGATCCACATATCGACCCCTTCCCGGCGCATGAGCTGGGGGAGAAAATTAGTGAACCGGTCATCCAAAATATCGTCGATCACCCGAGCCCGGTCGCGTTCGGGTAAAACCGTTGAGGGCGGAATGGATTGGGCCGTTGCCGTTGAAATGAACAAGGAGACTATAACTAATTTGAGGAGAAGATGTACTGATTTAAACATACGGGGCAGGTTGTGAGCTGTTTGAAGCAAGATACGCAAAGACGTTATAGTTTTTTAACAATGCCCTGGACAACCTTTTACTTCATAGTTGCATCTACCTACTTGTGTGGAACACGCTACCAACTACTCGAAATCCGTTTTTGGGTATAAAATGCTGAAAGACGTTCGTTGGTTTAGATAAGTGCGTCACAAGGGCTCCCCGCAGAGGTACAGAGGCCACAAAGAAGTACATCTCTACCATTTTGATGATCATCCTCTGTGTTCTTTGTGCCTCTGTGGGACTAATACAGTTTATCTTTGCCTGATCACTGACCACAATCTGACAGTGAATACAACCTATTCGTTTATGAAGTCTACGTTACTCGTTCTGTTTGTTTTTCTTCAGTCAACCATAAGTTTTGCGCAATCGGGCGGTACAGGTCTGCGGGGGACCATAAAAAATGCGCAGGGTGAAGCGCTGCCCTATGCTGCCGTTGTTGTGAAGGGAACGCCAAGCGGAACAATTACCAATGCCGAGGGTCGCTATGAGATCGCACTGGCACCGGGTAAATACACGATCGTTTTTCAATACCTGGGCTTCCAGACCGTGCAGAAATCGGTGGACATTGAAACCGGGTTTACAACGCTGGATGCAACCTTGGAAGAGCAGGCGTTGCGACTGGCCGAGGTGGAAGCCAAAGCAGGCAATGAGGACCCGGCCTATACCATCATGCGTCGCGCTATTGCCAAGAGTCGGTTTCACCAGCTACAGGTGCAGCGGTTCAAGGCGCGGGTCTATACCAAGTCGTCGTTCACCGTAACCGATCTGCCTAATCTGGCCGAGATGGCGTTTCGCAAGCAACTGAAAGAGGCCGAAAAAGAAGCTAATTTTAAGGTTGGTGTGCCACTGTTGAATGAAACGGTGGCCGAAGTCTCATTCAGTCAGCCCAATACCTACCGCCAGCGGATTATCGCCAATCGAAACTCGCAGGGCGATTTCCTGAGTCCGAATCAATTCTATAACGCGAGTTTTTACAACCCTACCATTGCCAATACGGTATCTCCGCTGTCGCCCAAAGCGTTTGCTTATTACAAATTCGAGTATAAGGGCACCTTTCGGGAGACGGGTCCGGATGGCAAAGCGATCGAAATCAGTAAGATTCAGGTCATACCACGGCAATACGGTGAAGGTGTTTTTCGGGGCAGTATCTACATCATCGAAAACACATGGGCTATCCATAGCCTGCAACTGGAGACAATCAACAACATTGGTGTTTCATTTACGATCCGGCACGTATGCACACCGATACAGGGCGTCTGGATGCCAACGAACCAACGCTACAACGGCAGCGGGTCCTATCTGGGCGTGAAAGCAACGGGCTATTACATTCGTAATCTTACGTTTACTGAGTTCGTTGTTAACCCGGCTTTCGTAGAAGATATTGAGGTGGCCGACGAGAAAAAAGGACCGCCCACAACGACGCTGTCGAAAGGGGATATTAAAGGAAAACAATTCGATGAGCTGGTAAAAAAACAGAAAGAATTTTCGACCAAGAATTTGAAACAGTTGGTCAAAGAATACGAAAAGCAGGAGAAACAGGCCCGCAAGAGCCGCAAGGAGGACGTAACGGTTATGCGTGATGATTCACTGGTGGTCGATTCGCTGGCGCGCAAACGCTCGAACACGTTCTGGGATTCGCTGCGATCGGTACCCCTGACCTCTGCCGAAGTGAAAAGCTACCGCAAGGCCGATAGCCTTGGGCTGGTTCGTGAAATTAAAGCGCCCGGTACAGATACCACCAAACGCGACACTACGAAGAAAAAGAACCCAAACCGGTTTTCGCCGGGACAACTCATCAGTGGCAATACGTGGCGATTGAGCAAACAAAGCTCGCTGATTTACACCAGCCCAATAACCCGAATCGAATACAACACCGTGGAAGGCTATTCGTTGGAAGGGGCGCTGACTTTTCGCTACCGGGCCCGGGTCGATTCTGTAAATAGGTTCCGGCAGATTCCGCTGGGTGAATGGACACTTGGGGGAACGGGTCGTTATCAGTTTGGGCGAAAGCAGTTTGTGGGCTACGGGCAGGCAGGCTACCAGTACAAAAATACGCGCGTCAACCTGTCGGGAGGGCGGTATCTTTACCAGTTCAATCCGGACAACCCGATCAGCCCGTTTCTGAACTCGCTGACGACGCTCCTGTTCGAACAGAATTTTGCGAAACTCTATCAGAAAGATTTCCTGAATCTGACCATCAGCGCCACGCCGTTCAGACAGCGCCTGAACCTGTCGAGTAGTCTTGAATACGCCCAACGCTCGGAACTGGCCAATTATAAAGAAGACCTGAAACCCTGGATCAACTGGCGCAATCGGGTCTACACGGCCAATCGGCCCGAGAATGCCGAATTGGTGAATACGGGTTTCCTGACACACAACGCACTCGTCTTCAATCTGACTGCATCGGCGCGGTTAGGGGCTACGCAGTACACGATACGGAACGGACGGCGGACGGCCCTGCGCGACAACGATAGCCCGTTGCTGACCGTCAACTACCGGAAAGGTATCAATGGCTTGGCTGGTTCGGATGTCGATTATGATTTTTTGCAAGCAACGATCAGTCATTCATTCGAGACCGGAATCCGCAGCCGGTTGAACTACCAGATCGGTGCCGGTGCTTTCCTGACGGATAAGCAGCTCTATTTTCCTGATTTCAAACATTTCGCAGGCAATCAATTCTTCTTCCAGCAGGGCGACGTGGTATCTACGTTCCGTCTGTTGCCCTATTACCAGTACAGTACGGGTAAACGGTTCGTTGAGGGGCATGTGCTTGGTGAGTTTCGTAAGTTGCTGGTTACGCAGTTAACGTTGGTTCGACTTATTGGTCTGAAAGAGAACCTGTTTGTTCACTACCTCTACACACCCAATTCACAGCATTACACCGAAATTGGGTACGGGCTGGACGGACTGATTCCGCAGGTTTTTCCGTTTTTTCGGGTAGAAGTTATTTCCCAATGGCAGGACGCCAAGTATCAGGGGTTGGGTTTCCGGATCGGCACGACGCTGAAATTTGGCCGTTAGATTGACGTACGCTCTCTAATTTCAGCGGTATGAAAGCCTATTTTTGACTGGAATCGTTTACTACCTAGTTAATAATATGCATTCTACACAAACTGTCTATGCAGCGTCGCTTATTTCTGCAAACATCGCTAACCGCAGCCGCCGGACTAAGCCAGCTTACGCCAGTCGTGACGGAAGCCGATCCTCTGCTTCTGCCCGATCCTAAACCGGGTAAGTTGCCCCGCTGGCGAGGTTTTAACCTACTGGAAAAATTCGTGGCTGGTACAACCGGACCAACACCAGCCGGGCCGTATCAGGAGCGTGATTTCGAGTGGATCGCCAAGTGGGGGTTTAATTTTGTGCGGCTGCCCATGTCGTACCATTGCTGGTCTACCCCCGATCCGGCTCATTGGACCGAGCTGAACGAGCGTGTGCTGAAAGAAGTCGATCAGGCGGTTGATTTTGGAAAACAGCACAAAATTCACGTCAATCTGAACCTGCATCGTATTCCCGGTTATTGCGTAAATCCGCCCGCCGAACCGCTAAATCTCTGGACTGACGAACAAGCTCTTGAGGCTGCCGTTTTTCACTGGAAACATTTGGCCGAACGATACAAAGGGCGCCCAAACCGGGAGGTTTCGTTTGATCTGATCAATGAGCCCAATACCGACGAAGCGAGTTATGTCCGGGTTATTACGGCGCTGGTGACCGGTATTCGCTCGGTCGATCCCGACCGGCTGATCATTGCCGATGGCTTGCAGTATGGGAACCAACCTGTACCAAAACTGGCAACGCTTGAGGTTGGACAGAGTACCCGCGGTTATTTGCCCATGAATGTCAGCCACTACAAAGCCGAATGGGTGCCAATGCTGAACGATTCGCCCCCACCGACCTGGCCCGCTACCTGGATGAATGTGGCCTGGAACGCCGAGACGTTACAGAAAATTACCATTGACCCGTGGAAGAAGCTACAAAAACAAGGCGTTGGGGTGCACGTGGGGGAGTGGGGCTGTTATAATAAAACGCCACACGACATTGCCCTGCGTTACATGGAAGATCACCTCAAACTCTGGAAAAACGCGGGTTGGGGGTGGTCCCTCTGGAATTTTCGGGGCGCGTTCGGTATCCTTGCTAGCGATCGGGCCGATGTGACCTACAAAGACTACCAAGGTGTTCCACTGGATGAAAAGATGCTGGCCCTGCTCCGAAAGTATTGACGCACTGTGAACAAACCAACCGGAACAGGCCTGCCTGCTAACAGAAGCATAAAACGCACGTAATCAACAGTTCATATACCAAACCGTACTTTGCGCAAACCAATGTACGCATGAATCGTCGGGATGTTGTCAGGAGTATGAGTATGGGCTTAGCGGCTCTTTCCTCAACAAAATTGACGGCTGCTCAGCCAGTAGCAGCGAAGCAACGGGTATTGAGGATCGCGCATTTGACTGACATACATATGCAGCCGCTGGTGGGAGCGGCCAAAGGCTTCGAAAAGTGCTTGCACCACGTACAGAACCTGCCCGATAAACCCGATTTGATCATCAACGGTGGTGATGCCATCATGGAAGCGCATGGCCGGGGGCAGAACAGTGTTCGGCGGCAATGGCAGCTTTACCAGGACGTGCTTCGCAACGAAAATGCAATGCCGATACTCAGTTGCATCGGCAATCACGACATCTGGTGTAAGCAGGAAACAAAAACACACTTTGAGGACGGGCGTAACTGGGCGATGGACGAGTTGCAACTAACGACCCGGTATTTCAGCCTGGATCGGAACGGCTGGCACATCATTGTACTGGATAGTGTTCAGCCAAAACCCGATGGAAGCTGGTACACGGCCCATTTGGACGATGAGCAATACCATTGGCTCGAAGCGGATCTGAAAGCTGTATCGCCAGAAACACCAATACTGATCGTCTCACATGTGCCGATTCTGGCGGCCTGCGTTTTTTTCGACGGACAGCGCTTTACGGGTGAGAACTGGAACATACCGGCCCGCTGGATGCACAGCGATACGATTCGGCTGACCTCGCTGTTTCATACTTATCCAAACATAAAGTCGGCTTTGAGCGGTCACATTCATCTGGTGGACCGGGTCGATTATAATGGCATCTCGTATTTCTGCAATGGCGCTGTCAGTGGCGCGTGGTGGTTCGGCAAATACCATCATACTGCTGCCGGCTATGCGCTTGTTGATTTATACGACGACGGTTCTGTAACTAACACGTACGTCAACTATTAGGAGACAGAGCCAACCGAATTGCTGGTGCATCGGTTGGCTCTGTCTGATTTTACTGCTTTACAACTTTCCAACTGGCTTGCTGGCCATCGCTGGTTTCAATGAAAAGAATGTATTGGCCAGTCGGTAATGTGCTGATATCCCACTCATCCCGACGGGTGCGCTGCACAGGTTGTCTACTCCCGACCTCACGTCCCTGACTGTCGCGTAATCGAAGCCAGGCAAGGGGAGCCCTCGCCGGACTTACGTCAATGGTCAGCCGGGACGTGACCGGATTGGGATAGACCGAAATACCGTCGGCGGCAACAGGCTCATTGGCCAGCGCCAACGCACTAACGACCACCGAATTTTTTATCGTACCAGTTGCACAGTTGGCATCGCTAAGGCCGCTCAGGGCAATGCTATAATTAGTGGGTTGGGTCGCTCGAATCACAAATTGATACGGCGATGCGCTGGTCTGAATAGCCAGCCCATCCCAGCGCGTGAATTTCCAGGGAGCCAGCCCGGTTAACGCTACTGAAATGCGGGCACTGTCGCCGAGTGGAAAGGTTAGCTTATTGCTGCTTAATTCAGCTGTTGGCAGGGCTGACACGTTAACCTGAATGGAGTCACGGGCGCGAACAACCGGCTGGGTCGTTTCAACGTAAACTGTGTAGCGACCTGGGGCCAACGTGCCGGGTAGCAAGGCCGACAGACCCGCTCCCCGTACCGTGGCTGGTAGCGCAGTCAGCTGATTGCCGGACTTAAAGACAAATGAAAACTGATTGGTGGTTGATACTTTTCCCTGCAAGCTGTAGGTGGCCGTAAGCGAATCGCCCAGGCAATAAGCCGTTTTGCCCGGTTTAGTAAAGGTAAGTTTCGGTAGTACCATTACCGTCAGGGTCGTTTCGTCGCCTGAACAGCCACTCGTATAACAGCGGCTGCTATAAGTGATGTTTGTCTCGGGCTTAATGATCAATTGATTCGTGCCCTTGATGAGCCTGTTCGTAACAGTTTCCGATTCACTGGCCCAGGACCATACCACATCCGAACAGCCAGCCGCCTGTAACGTTACGCTTTCCCCGATCTCAATCGTTTGTTTAGAAGCTGTCAGGGTAGGGATTGGGACATTGGCACAGGCTGCGTATCGGATCAGTTGATAGGGACCATTAAACCATACATTGCCCTGATAATCAGCGGTCATTGTGCCCATGTTGGCATAGATAGACATGTCGGTAAGTTTTTTCCAGGTTTGTCCATCATACTTGTAAAGAACACGGGGGGAGGAATTATCGATGACATACAAATTTCCGACTGGATCATTCGCCATATTGAGCACATACGAGACAGGCATCGTCGCACTTTTGTCGATGCTGGTCCAGGTCGTCCCGTTAAATTTGGCCAGCGGTGGAAACGGAAATGTTGAACTCGATTGAGAAACCCACAGATTGCCGAGTCCATCCGTGGCCATATAATTGAGGTATTTTCCCAATTGGGGTGTGTTGTCGGCACTAAACACCTGTGTAGCGCGGGTGATTGTATTTACCTGAACCAGTTCATAGGGTGCCGTACTGCTTGCCGAATTATACTGGATCATCCAGACAACGCCCGGTCGGGTCAGGGTTTGATTGATAAAGTGATTGGTCGGTAGCGAATAGATTTTGTCCAGACTGTCGGCTTTTGGCTGATAAATGCTGTTGTAGGAGTAAAACAAGCGCTGGCTGGCATTGAACTCCGAAAAGCTGTTCGTAGCGTAAAAACTGGTTCGGTCGGTTAAGGTATTCGTTTGCTCCGAAATTTTGCCCAGCTGATAATACGGAACAGCGAAGCCAGCTTTAAAAACATTGACCGATGTTCGGTTTGTTACCCATATAATCCCAGTACCGTCGCCACTGAGTGCCGCACCGAAGTTACCAATTGCTCCTTTCGTCGTTTCCCGGTTAAATACCCGGATCTTCAGACTGTCCTGACTTATTCGGGTGGGTCCATCGGTATTAGCATACCAGGCCGCTTCTTTACTGAGTTCTAGTGTGCCACTGGCATACCCCTGTGGCCATTCCGGGTAGGTCGTATTGTTAATTAACGACCAGCGCGGAGAGAGTGAGGCACTACCCGTTTTGAAGGATTGAACGAGTCTGGAGAGTATACCCGTCGGGAGGCCATAGTCCTTACTTGTTTCGTCGAATTTTATGTAATACTGCGTATTTGGCGATAAATCAGTCAGCGTACCGGTATAAAATCCGCCATCCCGGAACGTGCGGGTGTAAACAGGTTTCGTAAAAAGTGAGTCGGTTGCTACAGTAACCTGAACAATAGCGGAAGAGATCGTTGGGTAATAGGAATAGGGAAACGTGAGCGGGGCCGTATCATAAAAGGGACGGTAAAAATAGCCGGGAAGCTGATTGACGAAAAAGCGTCCTACCGCTGACCAGGGCCCGTTTTGCGTGCCAAACACGGCCCGTACCCGCCAACGGACAATACCAAATGAAGACGATGCGACGGTGAACGAAGCCGTAGGGCTAATCTTCGTGGTAAATGGCGTCTTGAATGACTCGTCGTAGCTGCTGGTCAGTTGGATCTCGTAGGCCGTTGCTCCGCTCACTGGCTGCACCGAAAAATGACGGCTGGTATTCGTGTAGGGAACCTGCGTCTGATCGGGCGTGGGTGAGAGCAGTACGGGGGCCGCCAGACTGCCAGCCGGTGCTATCTTTAGCTGACTAACGCCAGACCAGTTCGATACGCCGAATTTATTGGTTGACCGAACCCGTACATAATACACCTGTCCGGTTACGAGTTTGCTCATATCGTACCCGTTGATAAGGGTCGTATCGCTGATAACTTTCTGCGCAAAGCCAGCGTCTGTTGCTACATCAATGTCGTAGCGTTCGGCTTGTGGCTGACCGTTCCAATACAAAAACGGTGTTCCTGAGACGGTTAGTTGAGGGGCCAGAACCGGCGCTTTATCCGGTGTTGTCAGCGTGGTGAAATTCTTGACCGCGTGGTCGGTCATAAGCGTCTGACACAGCGGGTGGAACGACAGTGAGCTCTTGCCACAGTAACTCATGATCGTACCCGTAATGTTCTGAAGTGACTCTGTATAACACCCACCTTCCGTGGTAGAGCAGAAGTCAATCGGACCACCCGGCCATGTGCAGCTATGTGTGTGAGGAGAGCCGAAGCAATGGCCAATTTCGTGAGCGAGCGTATTTAGGTCAGTCTGATTGCCCGATATTGCCTGAACGCCCCCGCCCAATCCACCTGCACCGTAAATGGCTTTTGTTGGAAAATAAACTCGTTTGTCGTACGCTATCTGGTTGAACTTGCTTAACCATGCGTTTGAAAAAATAGGATAGAGTTTATATATATCCAGTTCACCTCGATATGGGTCGGGCTCAGAGTCCTTCCATATGTGAAAATAGACAACAACAAGTTGCGTATTGATTTCACGCTCATAAATTTTTGATGCCTGCTCAATACGATTTAGGAAAAAACTGCGGATTCGGTTTGTGTCTTTCTCAAATTCCAGGTAGGTGTCAGAATCGATCTCGACCGCTACCCGACAGATTCTGCGTTCACCGGCTGTTTTCCGGGCGCGCTGGTCGGCCATCAACCGGGGAAGTTGCCCCATAAGCCGAACAGTGCTATCCGGCAACTGACGATCATCGACTCCGCATTGAAGCGGAGTCTGTGCGTGCGTTAATAGGGAAAATAGAAGGAGGCAACCCAGTAACGTTGCTACGGAGAGATTTTTCATGTATATGGTGCGGTTAAAATAAAGCCGCAACCAACTAAAAAATCGACGACTAAGAGCAGAGAAATAGAGCCATGTTAGTTATCGGTATCTATATAAACGAATACGGCAGCTAATTCAGAATTAGCTGCCGTATTCGTTCGTAAGTGACTGGCATTACAACTGTTGCCGGATCTTGTCGGCTGTCTCGGCCAGTTCATCCTGACTAGGTTTCAGCTTGTTATTGAAGTTCATGTCGGCCATCGAATTGAGTGGAATCAGGTGGATGTGGGCATGAGGCACTTCCAGACCAACGACCGCCACACCAATGCGAAGACAGGGAATCGCCTTCTCAATGGCGGGAGCTACTTTTTTGGCAAAAGCCATCAGTCCTCCATATAGATCATCGTCCAGGTCAAAAATGTAATCGACCTCTTTTTTTGGAATAACCAGCGTGTGGCCCATTGTGGTGGGCATTACGTCCAGAAACGCCAGATAATCGTCAGTTTCAGCGATCTTATGCGCCGGGATTTCGCCAGCGACGATTCGGGAAAAGATGGAAGGCATAAATCAAGGTCGATTAAAATCGAAGACGATAGCCCTGGAACCGTGTTGCCACGATCGCGAAGTCCATCGTCTTCATACTGTATTACCGGGCAATGTCAACAACTTCAAACTCCACGATTCCAGCGGGAACTTTGATTTCTGCCGTGTCGCCGACGCGCTTGCCCAGAAGGCCCTTACCAATAGGAGAACCCACCGAAATACGGCCCGCTTTCAGATCGGCTTCTTCTTCTGAAACAAGCGTATAGAGCATCTCTACGCCGTTTTTCTTATTCTTGATTTTCACTTTCGACAAGACCGATACCTGAGACGCATCAATCGTCGACTCGTCGAGGATGCGGGCGTTGGACAATACTTCCTCAAGTTTCGATATCTTCAGTTCATGAAGCCCCTGCGCATCCTTGGCGGCATCATACTCGGCGTTTTCACTAAGGTCACCCTTGTCGCGGGCTTCTGCAATCTGGTGAGCAATGGCGGTCCGGCCTTTCGTTTTCAAGTCATTCAGCTCACTCTTGAGCCGATTGAGACCTTCTTCAGTATAATAAGAAATCTTTGCCATAATGATATGTACGTACTTACTTTTTCACATTGGTTTGGGTTGCCGTAAAACAAAAAGAACGGTACACCGACCGTTCTGCAACCAAATTGGTTTTCTTTGCAGCCGTGTCAGCGTCGCCGTCGGATTTCCGAAGCGAGCGGTTTTGTACTATGGTAATTTGTTCGTCGCATGGGCAGGCAGTTTGCCGGTCAATTCGTTTTACTATGACATGTAAAGCAATGCATCGTTGATACAAAAATAGAAATACTTCCCGGCTATATCAACAATTTACGCATCTGCCGGGTCAAAAACTGAGTTAGTGATTCATGAATAATTCGCTACGTATTGTGTTTATGGGTACGCCTGATTTCGCCGTTGCCACGCTACAGCGGCTTCTGGGCGGTGGTTGTACCGTCGTGGCTGTCGTAACCGCCCCTGACCGACCATCGGGCCGGGGTTTACAGCTTACGCCTTCGGCAGTAAAGAAAGCAGCAGAAGCCGCTAACATACCGGTCCTGCAACCTGAAAAACTTCGTGACCCGGCGTTTCTGGAACAATTGGCGAGTTACAACGCTGATTTACAGGTTGTCGTCGCCTTCCGGATGCTGCCTGAAGTTGTCTGGGCCATGCCCACTATTGGAACGTTCAACCTGCATGGCTCCCTGCTTCCGCACTATCGGGGGGCGGCACCGATCAACTGGGCCATCATCAACGGCGAAACGCAGACGGGTGTCACCACATTTTTTATTGAGAAAGAAATCGACACCGGGCAGATGATTTTTCAGGATTACGAACCTATCTACCCGGACGATACGGCCGGAACCGTCCATGATCGATTGATGGAACGGGGTGCCGACCTGGTATTAAAAACGGTTCGTGCCATTGAAGCCGGTGACTATCCCCGCACACCACAACCCACTGCCGATGATCTGAAGCCTGCCCCGAAATTAAGCCGGGAAACCACCGAAATCAACTGGAACCAGCCTGTGCTGACCATCCGGAATTTCGTGCGGGGCCTGTCGCCTTATCCTACGGCCTGGACAATGATCAACGGGAAGTTTTTTAAAGTCTATCAGGTTACGGTAACCAATGAATCTCCCTTCGCGGCTGAAATTGGTGAGGCTTACAGCGACAATAAAAAGATAATTATGGTTCGGGCGGCTGATGGCTGGCTGAGTCTTGATCTCATACAGGCCGAAGGAAAACGACGTATGACCGCCGAGGAGTTTTTGCGGGGAAACCGTATTTGATCCTATCTGCCGAACGGCGGTAGCGGTAGCGATGCGTGATGAAAGAAAGCACAGTTACCTACCACACAATCCTCAATTACATCGTATGAAAATTAGTCTGATCGCTGCCGTGGCGCAGAATGGCGTTATTGGTAATAACAATGATATGCCCTGGCATTTACCGGATGATTTTGCCTTTTTTAAGCGTAAAACGCTTCATCATCCGATCATTATGGGTCGTAAGTCGCTCGACGCACTTGGCAAGCCACTACCAAAACGCACGAACATAGTCATTACCCGCAATCCTGATTTCTCCGCTAGTGGCGTAACGGTCGTGCATACACTCGACGATGCCCTTGCTGAAGCGAAAGGCGCTATGCAAACCGATTCGGACTTACTGTCCGATGAGATCTTCGTGATTGGTGGAGCCGAAATTTACACGATTGCGTTACCTCTTGCGACAACGCTATACCTGACCGAGATTCATAAAGCGTATGAAGGCGACGCTGTTTTCCCATCGTTCGATAAAGATGAGTGGCAGGAGGTGAGCCGACAGCCGCACCCCTCTGATGAACGTCATGCGGTAAGTTTCGACTTTGTTGAATACGATCGAAAACCCGTCTAGCCGACACGCCGAAGTACTATACATTGAACGTAGTCCCGCTTCCTTGGGAAGTAACAGCACAAAAAAACGTCGGTTCGACTCGCAACGAATGAGAGTCGAACCGACGTTTCGCCTAAAAAAGGGAAGGGGTTCCCTGATTGAGAGGCAGTAGTTTAGCCTTTCATAAACCGGACCAATCCAACTTCAACCAGCAGGAAGGCCAGAGCTGCCAGCAGGAAGTACTTCCAGAGACTGCGTCCTAGGTTTTCCTGCTCAAGCACCTGAACGAAATCGTTGTCCTGAATGCTGTCAAACACCTCAACATTAGGCTGACTGGCAAAGGCCCGCCGTAGTTCATCGGCCGGATAAAAGTCCATGACCGATTCTTTATTACCGTGATTGAATGCTAACAGACGCTCGGTTTTGCCGTCAAGCTGCAATTCGTAGTAACCGGCTTCCACTTCCTGACCAGCACTCAATTCGTTGCTTTTTGGCATTTCGAGTAGTAGCTGATTCCCAACCGTGCGCTGCACCGGAATGATTTCCAGCTTATCGTGTTTCAATTTGTAAACCGACCGTTCTGATGGATTTTTGACCGGAATGGTAATCAAATTATCGTCGAATGAGTAGGCGGTCCGTTGCGCCCGGACACTAAGAGCGGCCATTTTATACATTACCGGCACAAAAAGAGCATGTTCGGCCAAGTTTCCGTAAGCACCTGACAACGGGTTCGCCAATATGTAAACATTGCCCTGACCCGCCTTCGACTGCGTTAGCAATGGGCTTCCGTCGCGCAGGCTGAGCAGCCGTTCGCCTGCGTTCCACCGCCAGACAGGGGCTGAACTGGGCATGTTCAACGACTCCGACTGATAACTCTGCTGAAACACATCCCGGAAAAATGGATTTCGTCGGTCTGGATCGGCAACGGGCAGGAGGGAAGGTATAGTGCCTACCGCAACGGCTGTGCTCTGTACGCCACCTACGCCCAGCGTGTTCAGAAAGGGTCCGTAAGAAGCCAAATCCGGGTTGGTGGGGGGAATAATCGTCAGACTACCGCCCTGCTGAACAAACCGTTCGAGTTCGCTTCGTAAGGTGCCGCTTATCTGCGAAACACCTTCCAGTACAATCAGATCAGTCTCTTTCAGCTGACCGACATCGAAATTCTGCGCATTGAAACTCCGCCGGACAAACAGACTGTCATTTGAGTAAACGGCATCGATATAATCCGTTGAGCGACCAGGCGAACTGCTTTTTTGCTCAAATAAATGCAGCACCCGAACAGCGGGAGAGGCTTCGATGACAAAAAAAGACTGATTGTCGAACGTGATCGGAAAATCTTCAAACACAATGCGTCCCCGGTGGTAGCCCTTTTTCGTTACATTGAAGTTGAGTGATACCGTTACCGAACCGCCGGGTGGCAGGGTTGCCGAGGCCGTCGACGTCTGCGTATCATCTAGGTACAAGCGCACCGGGAGATTCTTTACGTTTTCGCGCCCGCCGTTGTTTAGCTTGACATTCAGGCTATTATTCTGCATTTCGCGGATAAAGGGCGTACTGAGCCAGACAGAATCGACGTATACATTTTTGGTCGCCTGAGCGTTTAGGGGCACGATGAATAGCCGATCGGTCGTGTCGATTTGCAGACGGGACAAATCACCAACTGTACTTTTCTGAAAATCAGAGAACCAGAAAATCTGGTTGCGTCCGCCCGGATTTAAACTCGACAGCAGGTTTCGCTGTCGTCGGTAAACGGTTTCCAGCGTTCTTGGCGTATGTGCAAAACGAATGGATGTAACGCGGTCGCGTACCGACTCAGCGCTTCCTGTTTGCTGTTCAGCCGCTGAAAAATCGTTCGTAAGCAACTGTAGCGACGTTGCGTTGCGGAATAACGTTAGTAGTTCATCTAGTTTAGTCGTCGCTATATCCAGGTAACGCTTGGTGTTCAGCTCGTTCTGCATACTAAATGAGTTATCCAGATACAGACTTGTAACACCTTGCCGCGAGAGGCCCAGCTTATTCTTACTTGGAATGAACGGCTGGGCAAAAGCCAGCACCAGACAGATCAGAAACAGGCAACGCGCAACCAGAATAAGCCAGTGCTTCAGCCGCCTGAACGACTTGGTCTCGGTCTGAACCGTACGCAGAAGGGCTACATTGGTGAAGAACACCCGACGCGTTCTACGGAAATTAAACAGATGAATGGCAATCGGGACCGACACCGCCAACAGACCGAAGAGAAAAGAGGGATATAGGAAATTCATTCAGGATGGTTTCGACGAAATTAGGGCTGCGAACGAATAAAGGTCATTGTATTAACGACTCAACTCCGAACTTTGGTTTCTACACCCTAAGTTAATCAGGGATTATGAGTTCATAAAATGCTGTTTTTGTTTGTAATACATCTATGTACGTAATTGAACCGCTGCTGGTGCCAACCGTTTTAAACTTTTCGACTGGTGTATGGCCTACCGTCTGGTGAAACCCAAGCAGATAATCTACCTTACTTTCGGACTGATCAGCCCAGATGGGGCCACTGAACGGATCATAACCACCTCGCCTTGGGCCAACTTCGAACAAAATACGCTGTGTTTGGACAGGCCGCTTGTGAACGGAATTGAGTAAATCAGCGAGCGCATAACCGGACGTGATCGACACTGGATTTCGGTCCGTTTTAGCCAACAGTCGTGCCAGCCATTTGTTGGTCACACCAGCATGGCTGAATAGATAAGCACCAATCTGATGGGCTATCTGAAAGTAATCGGCATACGTCTCAAACAACGTGCTTAATTCGGGTTGTGCCCGAGGCCGAAAACCAGAGCACCGGTAATTTGGATAATGGAGATACTGAGCGTCGTGATTACCAACGAGCAAAACAAATTTATCGGGTTGTTGCTGTTTTAACTCTATGATCGACAGCAGATTAGCGTAGATAGTTTCGTCATCTGCACCATAACCGTCTGTATAGTCGCCCAGAAAAATGATCTGATCATACGCATTGAAATCCGCTTCCCGCCAGACGGTTCGACCGTGTAAATCACTGACGGTAAGAATGTTCATAGGCTTACTGTGAGTTCGGGATTGGACGCAATTTCCAGCAATGGTAACGCGCGGACTTCCTTCAAACCAATACTAAACAAAAAGCCCCAACCGGAAACCGATTGGGGCTAAATTCTGATCGAAGAGTCAGACTTACAACGTCCGTTTCACTTCTTTGATTTCAAATGCTTCGATGGTATCGCCAACCTCGATATCGTTGAAGTTCCGGACACTCAAACCACATTCGTAGCTCGAACGAACTTCACTGACATCGTCTTTGAACCGTTTCAAGGCACTGATTTCACCCGTGTGGATCACGATAAAGTCGCGGATAACACGAATCTTATTATTTCGTTTGATAACACCTTCTGTCACATAGCAACCCGCTACTGTTCCGACTTTGCTGATCTTGAACACGTCACGGACCTCTATGTTACCCGTTACAACTTCTTCCGATGTTGGTGCTAACAGACCTTCCATAGCATCCTTCACTTCGTTGATCGCGTCGTAAATGATCGAGTACAGACGAATCTCAATTTGTTCCTGTTCTGCCAGTTTACGGGCATTCGCTGATGGCCGGACCTGGAAACCAACGACAACCGCATCCGAAGCTGAGGCAAGCAGAATATCTGATTCAGAGATCTGCCCGACCGCTTTATGAATGATGTTGACCTGAACCTCTTCCGTCGAAAGCTGTAGCAGCGAATCAGAAAGGGCTTCGACCGAACCGTCCACGTCACCTTTTACAATCACATTCAGCTCTTTGAAGGTACCAATCGCTTTTCGGCGACCAATTTCTTCAAGCGTAATGTGCTTGCGGGTACGCAGTGTCTGTTCGCGCAGGAGTTGCTCACGTTTGTTCGCGATCTCGCGGGCTTCACGCTCCGTTTCCATCACGTTGAACTTGTCACCAGCCTGCGGAGCGCCCGGAAGACCAAGAATCTGAACCGGTGTTGCTGGCCCTGCTTCTTTGATCCGTTCGCCACGGTCGTTTGTCATAGCCCGGATGCGACCGTAGTGCGCACCAACAAGCATGATATCACCCTGCCGCAACGTTCCATTCTCAACCAGTACGGTCGAAATGTAACCCCGGCCTTTGTCGAGCGAGGCTTCGATGACGGTACCAAACGAACGACGGTCTGGATTGGCCTTCAGTTCGAGAAGTTCTGCCTCAAGCAGTACTTTCTCGAGCAGGTCATCGACACCCATACCGGATTTCGACGAGATTTCCTGTGCCTGATATTTACCTCCCCATTCTTCAACGAGCATATTCATCGATGCCAGCTCAGACCGGATTTTCTCCGCATCGGCACCTGGTTTATCTACTTTCGAGAAGGCAAATACGATAGGAACACCAGCTACCTGAGCATGGTTGATCGCTTCGCGTGTTTGTGGCATGATGCTGTCATCGGCAGCGATCACAATAATAACAACGTCTGTTACCTTGGCTCCCCGTGCACGCATGGCCGTAAAGGCTTCGTGACCCGGTGTATCAAGGAAGGTAATCATCCGATCATCCGACGTTTTTACACTGTATGCCCCGATGTGCTGCGTAATACCCCCGGCTTCACCCGCTGCTACTTTCGCACGACGAATGTAATCAAGCAACGACGTTTTACCGTGGTCAACGTGACCCATGATCGTTACGATCGGAGCCCGTGGCTGCAATTCGTCGGGTTCATCCTCATCAACATCGATACCTGCCTCGGTTTCATCTTCAGCCGATACAAACTGTACATCGTAACCAAACTCATCGGCGATAACTGTAATTGCTTCAGCATCTAACCGCTGGTTGATCGAGACGAACATGCCCAGGTTCAAACAGACCGAAATTACTTCGTTGATCGAAACGTCCATGAGCGAGGCCAGGTCGTTTGCGGATACGAACTCGGTAACTTTCAGGATTTTTGCTTCCAGTTCCTCCTGTTCGCTGGCTAAACGATCGCGCTCAACACGGTCGGCACGACGGTCACGACGGCGGTCGGCACCACGATTAGGCGTGTTACCCTGCATCCGGGCGTTGGTCTGCTGGATAGACTTCCGAACGTCGGCCTGCGTAGGTGCTTCACGGCGGTTACCACCTCCGCGATTGGCTGTACTGCCTCCCCGGTTCGCATTGTTGCCTCCCCGGTTCGCATTGTTGCCTGCACCTCCACCACCTGTTCGGTTGTTAGGCGTTGCATTCGCATTGCCCTGTCCACCGCGGTTAGCTGTGTTGTTGCCTCCCTGACCTTGTGACTGGCCGCTTCCTGCCGGAGCGGCTGCCGGACGATTTGCATCGCGCTGACCACCGGCCGGACGATCACCCTGTGGGCGTTGACCATCCCGCTGCTGGCCGGGTTGAGTACGATCGCCCGCTACCCGATTTGCCGGGCCTCGGTCGCTTTGGGCATCCCGTGGTCCACGATCGTTACGTGGCGCATTCTGTCCACCCTGGCCTTGTGGTTGATTGCCACTCTGGTTTGGCTGAACACTGCCACCGACTGCACCTTCGCGACCTCCGCGAATACGCTTACGTTTCTTCTTATCCGCATTACTGTTTCCTCCCCCCTGACGAGGGTTGTTAACAGGTAATTCGATTTTACCAAGAATTTTCAACCCGCCAAGCTGGTGACTGCCAGCCGCCCGAATTGTTTCGGTAGTGGCCGTTGGTTCGCTAGCGTTTGCATCCTCCGCAACTGGCGAAGTCGGCTGTGGCGTGGCTGGTTTTGGCTGATTACTCGTGTTTTTGGAGCGATCGTCCTGACGTGGTTGTTCTGCCTTAGGTGCTGTGCTACTCGCTGGTTCAACGGGTTTAGGCGTTTCTACGCGAGGTGCTTCGACTGGTTTCACTTCCTGTGGAGCGGGCGCTTTGGCAACTGGGGTAGGTTCCGGCTGTGCCTGAACGGGTTCTACTTTTGGCTGAACAACCGCTTGTGGCGTTTCTACTTTTGGTGTCTGTACGGGAGCAACCGGCTGAACCGGAGCTTCTGCAACCACCGGTGGCGTAGCGACTACCTTCACCTCAGCAGGTGGCTGTACGGGCTTCGGTGCTTCGACAGGCGGCTGAACAGCAACAGGCTGTGGCACAACAGGTTTTGGTACTTCTGCCTTAGGCGTTTCTACACGAGGTGCTTCGACTGGTTTCACCTCCTGTGGAGCGGGTGCTTTTGCAGCCGGAGCAGGTTGTGGAACTGGTTTCGCATTAAGATCAATTTTGCCGATCACTTTTAGCCCTGGCAAACCGGTTGATGCGGTTTGTGGGGATGGTTTTGACTCGGTTGGCGCTGGAATAGGCGCGTCAGCCCGAGGGACGTCTGTCTTAGGAACGTCCGCCTTCGCGTCCACAATGGGACGACCTGCGTCATCACGACGGTACAAAATGACATCTTCCTCCCGACGACGCGGTGGCTCGGCGACCGCAACCGACGGTTCGGATCGGCGAGCTCCGTTCAGGAGTTCCGTTGATTTATACTCCTTCGCTAACACTTCCAACTGTTCTGTGTTGATTTTGGTGTTAGGATTAATTTCAACCTTAAACCCTTTGGCAGACAGACTATTCGCAACAGAGGAAAGCCCTTTGTTGAGAATTTTTGCCACTTGGCTTAGGCGCATTGACTTATCTTCTGCCATACGTTAGGTCTATATTCGGCAAATTTAATGGTTGTTGATATAGTATGAACAACACTTACCGCAATAAAAATCCCTCATTTTGATAATGAGGAATGAAAAGTGCAAAGTGAAGAATAGTTGAACTCCACTTTGCCTGAAAACTTACTCAAATTCCTGTTTGAGGATATTCAAAATTTCCTCCACTGTATCTTCTTCCAGATCGGTTCGTCGAACAAGTTCTTCCTTGTTGAGGGCCAATACGCTTTTGGCAGTATCGAGGCCAACCTTACGAAGCTCATTGATCATCCATTCGTCGATCTCATCGGAGAACTCCATCAGGTCAACGTCTTCATCGTCTTCGTGTCCTTCGTTATCGCGGAAAACGTCAATTTCCATGTCCACCAACCGGCCGGCCAGTTTGATGTTTTGACCACCTTTACCGATCGCCAGTGAAACTTGGTCTGGTTTGAGGTAAACAGAGACACGCTTAGTTTCACGGTCAATCTGCATCGAACTGATCTTAGCCGGACTCAGAGCCCTGCTGATCAGCAATTCGAGGTTTTCCGTGTAGTTAATGACGTCTATGTTCTCATTGCCCAGCTCCCGGACAATACCGTGTATACGTGACCCCTTCATACCGACACAGGCACCAACCGGGTCAATGCGATCGTCGTATGATTCGACAGCGACTTTGGCCCGCTCTCCCGGCTCCCGAACGATCTTACGGATCGAAATGAGGCCGTCATAAATTTCCGGTACTTCAATTTCAAACAACCGCTCAAGAAAGACGGGCGATGTGCGGGACAACACAATTTTGGGTGTGCCATTCAGCATGTCGACGCGACTTACGACCGCTTTCACGGCTTCACCTTTGCGATAACGGTCTTTCGAGATCTGTTCCGTACGGGGCAGGCTCAACTCGTTACCCTCCGAATCGACCAGAATGATTTCGTGCTTCAGCAGTTGATAGACTTCTGCCGTGAGCAGGTCGCCAACCTGATCCTTGTATTTCTGATAAAGGAGTTCTTTCTCCATATCCTTTATCTTCTGAATCAGCGTTTGGCGAGCGGTTTGCACAACCCGACGGCCAAAATCTTCCAACTTCACTTCTTCAGCAACTTGTTCGCCTACTTCAAAGTCGTCCTGGATTTTGTGCGCTTCCGTGAGCGGGATTTTGTCATAATCCCAAATATCTTCAGAATCGTCGTCCACGATTTCGCGTGTGCGCCACATTTCCAGATCACCGCTTTCCGCGTTGATAATAACATCAAAATTTTCGTCGGTGCCGTATTTTTTACGAATCATTGTCCGGAAGACTTCTTCCAGAATAGCGATCATGGTTGGCCGGTCAATATTCTTCGACCGGGCGAAATCGGCAAACGATTCGATTAATAATCCACTGGTCATTGTCAAATTAGTAGTTTATAGTTCACAGATCACGGTCCATTTAGTGCACTTGGTACTAGCTGGTAATTACCTGCTGACTACTATTTAAATGATATTTCTACATTAGCAGTTTTAATCTGTTCGAACGGGACGACCGTGGGGCCACTAACCGGAACTTTTATAGACAAATCCGCTTCTTTCTTCTTTTTACTCTTCGACTTCTTTTCTGGTTCGATCAGCAGCATAATGCCGTTCTCATCAACAGACTCCAACTGGCCCTTATAGATTGTGCCATCGAGTAAGGTAACACTAAGACTCCTGCCTATGTTGCGAACATATTGACGCGGGAGCGTCAGTGGATAATCTACGCCCGGTGAAGAAACTTCAAGTATGAAGGGAGATTCACCGAAGAAATTTGACTCATCCATCTCCAGACCAAGTCGGCGGCTAATATCAGCGCATTCGTCAATCTGAATACCGGTGTCGCTGTCTACTAAAATTGTGACTTTGATTCGGCCACCCTGTCGACCAACTACCTGAACGTCAATGATATAAAGCTGGCCGTCGTTCAGATAGGGTTGCAGCAGTTCGGTGATTTTTGCTTTGTCGTCCATAAGGTAGGGCTAACAAAAAAGGGAGTCCGACTCCCTTTTTTTACTAACGCCATACGGTAATTATGACACAAACATACAATATACTTCGGTGCTTTGCAACTCCTGTTGTCCAGTCGTATAGCAGGTTTATACTCTTAAAGCTTTATTTTTAGCCCGAAAACAAACTTTGGGCTGCTCAACGATATTATGAATGTAGGCTTCCAGATCAGGCGCTTCACTACTTTTTTCTTTCGTTCTTTATTTTGGTCGCTGAATTTACTGCTCGCTTTATATACGCTGTTAAGCTACTGGCTATTATATAGTTTGCCCAGTCAGCATTGGTCGGCGGGTATGGTAATGATCTCGATCCCGATTGTCTGGTTGTTCAACCTAGTGTGCCTGGTCCTGTGGCTTTTTACGCGTCCTTGGCGGAGCTGGCTGTCGGGGGTAGTGCTTCTTATTGGCGTTGTGCTATTTGGCCAGCGTACGTTCGTCTGGAATTCACCCAGAAATACACCGGGAGGTGGTACATCCGTAAAAGTGTTTAGTTACAATGTTCAATCGTTTGGACTGGACAATGACTGGGCGCGGGTTCACAGCTCGCCTAAAGTTCGGCGCATCGTTAATTACGCACTTCGCTACGATGCGCCCGTAAAATGCTTTCAGGAATTTCATACGTCAACGGCGAATCCCGATTATGACGTAGTTCGGCGATTTCGGCAGGCAGGCTACAGCTATTCTGCGCTGCTGCATCCCGAACTGGCCAGTGTTACGGATGGTAGCGTTGGTGTCGCTATTTTTTCGATCTACCCAATCATTCACTCGGGTAGGGAGGTATTCAGTCGGGGGAATGGCTTGGTTTGGGCCAACATAAAAGTCGGACAGGACACAATCCGAGTCATTAACGTCCATCTACAATCGATGGGCATCCGGGTTGGAAAAGTATTCAAGCAGGATAAATTAACGGGTGTTCGGCACGAGACGAGAGGTGTGCTGAGTGCGTTGCGGTACGGATTTATTGAACGCCGTGAACAGGTCAAGCGGGTGGAGCGGCACATTCGCGAAAGCGAGTTTCCAGTCATTATCACAGGCGATCATAACGACACACCGTACAGTGTTGTCTACGAAGAAATGCGCCGGGTACTGCCGAACAGTTTTGAGGATGCCGGACGCGGCTTCGGCTTCACGTATAACCGCTTACCAGGCTACATTCGCATCGATCATCAGTTCCATGATCCGAAATTGCCACCCCTCAATTTCGAGACAATCAATTACGTCAGTTATTCCGACCATTATCCAATTGCCGGCACGTATCTAATTGGTGGTGCAAGGAAGAAAAAATAAGGTGTTAACAGTCTTTTCTCAATTCACCAAGTACTGTTTTGCCATTATGGATGGGCATTTACCCACACTTCGCCATCCGTAAATACTTCTTTTTTCCAGATAGGGACCGTCTGTTTGATGGTATCGATGATGTAGCGACAGGCCTCGAACGCATCAGCGCGGTGGGCTGTGGCCACACCAATCAGTACTGCAATTTCGCCCGTACCCAGTACGCCCTTTCGGTGAATGATCGCATACCGAAGAATAGGCCACCGTTCGTGGGCCTGATCGGCAATTTTCTGCATTTCGCTGATCGCCATTCGATCGTAGGCTTCATACTCAAGTCGATCGACGGGACGATCCTGCGTATTGTCACGCACGACACCCAGAAAGAGGTCAAGTGCTCCCGCCTGTTCAGATTGAAGGTATTGAAGTGCCGCCGTAACATCAATGGGATCGGTGGTAAGCGTAATCATAAGCTAATTGAATTTAACCACCACTAACGGGAGGAATCAGAGCAATTTCATCTTTACTGCCAAGCACTTGGTCGGTTTCGGCATATTCACCATTGACCGCCACTAAAAGTGATTTGATGCCAGCTAGTGGGGGATAGGCCTGATACAGCTGGTCGAGCAGATCGCAAACACGAGCGCCTTCGCCAACCGGTACCGATAGTGCCGATTGACCCGTAAGGTCGCGAGTGATGCCAAAAAGAAGTACTGAGACGGGGGTGTTCATCAAGCAAAAAAAGGCTATATACGAGTAGTACACAATGCTACTTGATTGGTTAACGTCGTATCTACAGCGTGAAGTTTCTTCATGGAGCAATAAAAAACGGTGCCATCACTCATCGAGCAGTGTCACCGTTTTCTGGTTAAAAGAGAAAGCTGTTGATTACTTGGAGTTATCCATTTTCCGTTCAGCTTTTTTCATTTTCCGGTCCGCTTTATCAAGCGTTTTGTTCGTACCTTCTTTTACGTCTTCTTTCGTATTTTTAGCGGCAGTCGATATTTTCCGACCCGCCTTTTTTGTTTCGCGACCTGCTTTGTCGGCAGCTGCGTCAACGGTTTGTCCAGCCTGTTTAGCTGTTTCTTTTACTTTAGAATCCTGAGCCGAAGCAACACCGATTGTAAAAACCAGTGCGGCAGCTACCATCATTACCTTTTTCATTGCCTTTGAGTGATTGTGTATGATAGTATCATAACTGCTCAAAGCACAGATTGTTTGCCGACAGCTTACTCTTTATGCTTGAAAACTTTTACCTGGTAAACATACGCCTGCATCCGTTTGATTTGCAGCTTACGCGGCAGATGAGCCAGGGTATTTTTTCGATTCAGTCGCAACGGCAGGCCTTTCAATGAGTCGGTGGGAATATTGTTGAGGGCTTTTAGCAGGTAATTCGTTTTTACAGCGAAACTTACCCCTTCCGATGTAGTTTGCTTACCGCTGATTATGCCAATTACGTTACCTTTTTCGTCCAGCAATGGTCCACCCGAGTTACCGGGATTCACACCAATTGCTACCTGATAGGCGGTTGTGTCGCCACCGTAGCCGGTCCCGGAACTGAGATAACCTTCACCGTAGACAATCTCTTCCCGTGGGTAACCGAGTGTATAAACCCGCTCACCTAAATCGGACTGTTGCTCGTCGAAACTATAGGGGAGGGGCGTCAGCGTACGAAAGGCGCTATCGTCGCAAAGTTGCAAAAAAGCCAGGTCATACGTCTGGTCGGCATGAACAACCCGCGCCTTGTAAACTTCACCGGTTGGGCTTTGTACATATACCGAATCGGCATCCCGAACAATATGATTGTTGGTAACCATATACCCATCAGCCGTCAGCATAAATCCGGAACCTGACACCTGCGCGGGATTTACAAAAAGGGAGCGCCCACGACCGTTAAGATCACTGAGCAATTTTCGCTGTGATGATTTAACCGCCTGAATTTCTTTGCTTAACAGGCTATATTGCTGTTCCTGCTGCCGGTGGCCCTGCTGGTAGGAACGGTACAGGAAAATTGACCCGAATGTGGTAATAACGGCAACGGAGGCTGCAACTGCCAGCGTAGTACGGTAGGTATTCCAGAGCGAACGGACCTTACCTGATTGCTGATATAGACCAGCCTCATCACGCACGGCGTTCATGTCAAGATCGGCATGGATAGCCGCCAGTTTCTGCTGAAGCCGGCTGCGTTCACCATACGCTACTAAGGTGTTCTCAACGTCTCTTTCGTCATTAATATCCATTGTCGTAGTGCAGATTTACATTAGTATGTTGAAAGACCGAAACCGCTGTAGTCTCTCTTAGGTTGGTTTATACTCAGAAAAAAACAATCGCTTCAATCGCATAAGGCACTTGTATTTCTGCGTTTTCGCGTTGTCGGTATTCGTATAGCCAAACTTGTCGGTTATCGCCTGCATGCTCAGATGCTGAATGTAAAAATCGTCCAGCAGTGTCCGACAGGGTTCGCCAAGTCGATCGAGTGAGTCGGCCATCAGATCAAACTGCCGGTCTCGCTCTTCGTGTTCGGTCAGATCAGAATCAAGCTGCTGGCCGGCAAAGTCATCAGCAACGGGTGCTTCAATATCGCGTACCATGTACCGATTTCGTTGCGCTAACTGCTTCAGCCAAAGTCGCCGGCTAACAGAATACAAGTATGTTTTTAGCTGACAGTGCAGTTCCAGTGAACCGCTTTGCGCCTTCTCATACACGATGACGATGGTCTCCTGATAAATATCTTTGGCGTCGTCTTCATTCCCGTTGTTAGTGGTAATGAAATGCAATACCATTGGAAAATACCGTCGGTACAGTTGGTTCAGCGCATCGTCGGAACCAGTGGCCAGGCCCGCCAGTAATTCATCATCAGTCAATACGGCCCGCCTACTTTCCTTCATTGCATGGACTCATTACTTAATACGAAATCACTTTAAACGTAACCCAAAAAAAAGTTAAAAAAAGTTGGGTTACCTTTTTTCCTATAGGGTATTAACGTTGACATTGTTCTAATAATCACAACTAAACAAAAACACTCCAAATCTATGAAAGCAATCACGAAATCTGCCTTCTTTTTCATGGCTATGATCGCCCTTGCAACCTCTTGCAGCTCGAAAAAGACTGAAACTGAGACGACTTCGACCGATTCTACTTCAACCATGATGTCTGATTCATCGTCTACGATGGCTACTGACTCTACGATGGCTGGTGATTCGGCTTCGACGATGTCGTCAGATAGCGCGAAGTAATTTTTACTAAGGCACAACTGCCGGTACTAAATACCGACAACGCTATAAACGTTTGGGAGCCCTTCAATTAGTTGAGGGGCTTCTGTTTTTTATACTGGTCGTACTGCCAGGGAGCGCCTACCAAAAGAATAAACAGGCTATCTGTCAAGTGATACGTCTTTTAGTAAGCGTTTCTCGTGTTGGTATGGACTCGTTTGTACGATCACCGTTGCTTAAGAACGATGCACAGGCCATTATGATTTCACATTCTGGCATTTTCTAGTAGCCCTTTCCCCTTCCCGCTTGACTGCCACTGTGTTGTCAATGACTGTGTCTATTTGTATGCCAATTTCGTTTCACCCTTCTGACCTTACCAAAAATCCTTTTAAACGAAAATAGCCTCCTGGTCGATCCAGGAGGCTATTTTCGTTTAAAACACTATAAACCAGGAATCAATAACCAGGATTCTGCTTAAGAATGTCTTTACCCTGGTAATCAATCTGCGTTTGCGGAATCGGGAAATACTCATCCTTATTCGCGGTGAATTTAGCCCCTGCGTAACCCGTCGGTAGCTTCACGCTCTCGTAGGCCAGGAAGGCATTCAATACCGTTGCTGCATTACCCCAACGAACGAGATCGTAGAAGCGGTGACCTTCGCCGGATAACTCCAGTTTACGTTCGAACTGAACAGCCGTACGAGCTGCGTCTTTACTAGCAAACGCAGTTGTATAGTTGCTGATCACATAATTCGCAGCATTTTTGCCATCAGACCCTTTTACCCACGTGTCTGCATTGGCAGCCCGGGTTCTGATCTGATTAATGTAGGTACGAGCCACTTCCAAACTACCCACTTCGATTTCGGCTTCAGCTGCCATCAGCAACACATCGGCATAGCGAATAATGTTGTAATTGATAGCCGAATACCCATCTGTCCAGGAACTACCATCCGTTAGGCTCTTATCCTGCGCACGATAGAAGATGAACTTCTTGGGTGAAAACGGACCTGCATAACTTTGGTCACGAATCCAGTCAAGACCTGGGTGAACCTGCCAATCCAGATAAGGAATTCCCCGACGGCCTATCGACCAATCCAAACGTGGGTCAACTGGTCCGGAATCAGGCGTGAAGTCTGCTTTTGAGGCAATACCCTGATCGTTTTTCAACTGGTTGGAGCCTGAATTATACGAACCATCCAATAAAGGTAAACCCGTAGAACTAACCCGGAATGAGTTCGCTAGCTCAAAGCTAGGTGCGAAAAATCCGCAGCAACCGGCAGGACCATTCGATCCCGTGTTGTAAGGAAAGTTCAGGTCCAATTCCTGCGCTGAGTTGCTAACGTCACCCGTGTTAACGGCGGCCTGAATCGCGAAAATAGACTCCTGGCTATTGTCTTTGGCCGCATTGAACAGATCCGTGTAGTTCGTTACTAAACCATACTTCTTACCATCCGATGTTGTACCGCTGGCAATAACCTGGTCAAACAGAGTTTTCGCGTCTGAGTACTTCTTCTGATAGAGATAGGTCTTAGCCAGGTAAGCTGTCGCTGCCCATTTATTGGCCCGGCCTACTGCACCCTGCGTAGCGGGGAGGTTATCAACGGCATATTTAAAGTCAGTTTCAATTTTTGACCAGATGTCCGTAGCGTTCGTAACCTTCTCAATGCCTGATCCGTAATCAAGCGTCTCGTCTATATACGGAACCATGTTGAACGAGCGCTTCAATTCAAAATGGTAGTGAGCCCGCAGAAAACGAGCTTCCGCCGTTATACGTGTCTTGTCGGATGAGGTAACGTCAGAACCGGCAGAAGCAAGCGCGCGAATGGCTGCATTGGCCCGGCTGATCCCTTCATACATACCCCGCCATTTGTCATTGATATCACCATTTGTTGGTAATATTTCGTAACGCTGAAAGGTATTGAAGTTGGTGTTACCGCCACCATCACCGGAGTTCGAACCTTTGTTGGCTTCCCCCCCTGAAACGCTACCCCGCACCCAGTTGTAGGAGCTGGTAGCTCTGGAGAATCCCCGTCCATTCAATTGAGCGTAGGAAGAGAGCAACAGTGCCTCGAGTCCAGCTTTTGATGTGGTCTGGCTCAGGGCCAGCTGACCAGTAGCCGGTACATCTAGAAACTTGTCTTTACAGGCAAACGTAACCAGCGTAAGCATTGCCGTTACCGTTACACCCTTTATAATGGTCTTTTTCATAATGGAATTTACCTAAGATTAGATAATTAATGGTTAGTAGTAGCGAGTTTATCTAGTCGTAAACCCGCTACTTATTATCTATTCAGTTTAGAAACCAAAGCTCAAACCAACGTTGTAGCCACGCGTAACTGGGTAGTTACCGATGTCAATCCCAAAGTTCTGGTCAGCTGATCCACCAACGGCAGGATCTAAACCGGTGTACTTCGTGATCGTGAACAAGTTAGTTGCCGATGCCGAAAGCCGTAACCGACTTAGCTTGATGCGATCCAACAGAGCTTGCGGGAACGTGTAGCCCAGCGTCAGGTACTGTAACCGGCCATACGAACCGTTTTCTACGTAATACGAGTTAGCCACCTGGTTTGTGCTGAAGTTCGATGTGTTCTCGAAAATAGGCACATTCGTGTCTGTATGCGTTGGCAACCACGAATCTTTCACCCGAGCACTAACAGCCGCTCCTGGGAAGGATGGGTAGAAGTCGGTATACCATTTCGAGTTGTTAAAGATTTTGTTGCCAAGCGACGCATAAAGCTGCGTGTTCAGGTCAAATCCTTTGTACTTCAACGTCAGCGTGACACTACCGGTGAATTTCGGAATCGGGCTGCCCAGATACACACGGTCGTCATCATTGATAACTTTATCGCCGTTCGTGTCCTGATACCGGAAACGACCTGGGGCCGCTCCACTCTGCGTAGCCGCAGCGGCTACTTGCTCTTTGCTTTCGAATAGGCCAACAACTTTGTACCCGTAGAAGGACGAAAGGTCATGGCCGGGCTCATTCCGAATAACGGGTGTGCTCAAACGCTGTCCATTCGCGGTGAAGAACGGTACGGATGGAGCAATGGCCGTGATCTTGTTGTCCAAGATACTACCAACCGCTGTAACCTCGTAACCCAGTTCTCCCGTAACGTTACCGCGTGTCGTAACCAACAGGTCAATCCCTTTATTACGCATACTAGCAACGTTTACGTAAGGCGCATTGGCACGCACACCTACAACGCCAGGAAGGGCTAATGGATACAGCAGATCTTTCGTATCCTTCTGCCAGAAGTCAAGCACTACTTCTAACCGGTTGTTGAAAAACGCGCCGTCAATACCGATGTTCGATGTGATACTGGTTTCCCATTTCGCATCGGGGTTACCAATCTGACTGCGGTAGTTTCCGGACTGTACAGACGTGTTGGCTCCCGTAATGTCGTAGCTATTTGCTGCGTTGGTGCCGTACAAAGTAAGCTGGTTCGTTGCACTCAGGTAGTTGGAGTTACCCATTAGCCCGTAACCACCACGAACTTTCAGGTCAGATACCCACGAGAGGTTTTTCATGAAATCCTCCGACGAAAGTCTCCACGCTGCCGAAACGGCGGGGAATACACCATACCGGTTAGATGGCCCGAATTGCGAAGAACCATCACGACGAACAACACCCGTCAGGATATACTTGTCGTTGTAAGTGTACCGAGCCTGGCCGAATATTGAGTAGAAATTATTACCCTTTCCGTAGTAACTGTTTACGTTACGGGTAGCACCAGGCGTAGTCGTACCGATCGTCACGTAGTTTGGATCGGTCGTGAATGGGTTCAGACCCGAGCCGTTGATACCCCGACCGCTACCTGTGTTCAGGGCTTCGATACCCGCCAATACGCTAATGTCGTGAATACCGAACTTCTGCTTATACTGCGCCGTGTTAGTGAAGGTCCAGGTTAAACCAACGTTCGCCCCTTCGTTATACACGTAGTTCGTATTGTTCTCCGAGTTCTCGTACTGAGCCCGGTTGTACGAGTTGTTGTAGTTGCTGAAGTAAGTGCCACCTAAGCTACTACGCAGGGTCAACGCAGGAATAACATCGTATTCCAGATAAGCGTTACCGAAAGCGAACAGGTTGTAGTTAAGGTTATCCTTAGCGCCTATCCGGTTGGCCACTGGGTTACGGGCATTGTTGAAGCCAGGTGCAGCCGTTCCCGCATAGCCACCAAACACGTTGTAGACCGGAACGATCGGTGCCTGACGGAAAGCGAGCAGAATGTCATTCTCGTCAGCGGCAACGCTGGAGTTGTTGTTCGTGCTGTTACCGAGCGTGCTACCCGTGCTACCCTGTAGTCCCGTTGTTGATACATACGCTAACTGGATATTTTCGCCAAACCGTAATTTTTTCGTGATATCAAACTCCGTATTGACCCGGAATGTGTAACGAGAAAAATTGTTGTAGGTGATAATACCGGCCTGATTCTGCATTCCCAAGCTGAGGTAATACCGGCTTGATTCCGTACCACCCGAAAAGCCCAGCGTATGACGCATCAATGGTGCAACGCGCGTAATCTCTTTGTACCAGTCTGTACCCTGTTTGTTGGCCGCAATCACGTTGTAGATAGCACCGTTTGCAGGGTTGATGTTGTATTTCAGCTGCTCAGCGGCTAAGTCCACTGCCGATGCTGCCAGGCCACTCCGGCTTCCGACCAGCAGGTAGTCCGGAAGAACAGGTGTCTGTCCCGTGCCATACTGCCCATTGGCGATACCGGTGAAGCTGTCAGGTCCAACGGCTGTACCAAGTTGATACAGGTCATTCTTGCGTGCCTGCCAAGTCCAGTCAGCCTGCTCCTGTGGATTCAGGATCTTCTGGCCACGACCTGGGTCCGTTGCGCCGTACAAACCGTCGTAGCTAATGCTCAGTTTCTGAGCCCGACGTTGTCCTTTTTTCGTTGTCAGAACGATAACGCCCGAGGCAGCCCGTGCTCCATAAACGGAAGCCGAAGCCGCATCTTTCAGAACCGTTGTCGTTTCGATGTCATCAGGTGCGATGTACTGAATGCTCTGCGTAGGCACTCCGTCAACGACGTACAAAGGCTGGTTACCACCGAATGAACCGAAGCCCCGAACCCGAACCTGGCTGGTCGTACCTGGCTGACCATTCGTGATAACGGTCAGACCAGCAACCCGACCCTGTAATTGCTGCTCAACGTTGGTCGAAGGCACAACTTTCAACTGGGCTGGTTTTACGGTCGATACCGCTCCTGTTACGTCCCGGCGATTCTCAGTCGAATACCCCGTTACAACGACTTCGCTCAGAGCGGTTGCATCATCCTGCAATAGTACGTCTACTGCCGTACGGTTGCCAACGGTTACTTCCTGCGTTTTAAATCCAATAGCCGAAATGACAAGCACTGGACTGGCGCCCCGAAGATTCAGGGCATATTCTCCATTGGCATCGGTGGCTGTACCTGTAGTTGTTCCTTTTAGAACAACGTTGGCACCCGGAACTGGTCCATCTGCGCCGGTGACCTTACCAGTCACGCGACGGTCCTGAGCGGAAGCATTCAAGCTCCACAGCAGCATAACTGCACCTAAAAAAGAGGTATGCAGAAGTCTGTAAAGTGTTGACTTCATAGGTTGGTGAAAAAATTGGTTTGAGGTATTGTACTTATTCTATAGATAAATTAATCATACAAATATTATAGCTGTTTAATCATATTCCAAAGTAGAATCCGAATAAAATTCAGCACATTGGTCTTAGTGAAGTACAAAATCTAGGTAAAATCACTCAATGTAACTGTGCAATCGATTGTATTTCAATTAATTACTGGCTAACAAGCTGATTAATATGCCATCAGTATTTTCTTAAAATTTCTTAAAAAATTTCTGAAAACATTGAAGACAAGCCATTCAAAGGCTATTACTAAGGTTTATCTTTGCTTACATATGCATACTAATTACTACTTTCTTCGTCAGCTTGCGCCCGCTCTCGAAATGCAGTTGACCGGGCTCCGATTTGTTGAATGTTTCAGCCAGGATCGGGATGAAGTTGTGCTTGTTTTTGCACAGGCGAAGGGAAAACAGAATTATTATAAGCCGTTTTATATCAAAGCAACGCTGCGTCCGGACTTCTCGGGTATACTGTTTCCGGAGTCGGTCCAACGGGCCCGAATAAACAGTGTCGATCTGTTCGATGAAGTAACGAGCCTGATACCAGATGAGGAAGCTGCTCTACTGGAACATGGTACTGGCGACACGACAATCAACCATCGACCCGGCCGGGCTGTGGTGGGTGTGCGATCTTTTCTGAACGAGCGCTGTCTGGCGATTTTGCTCGACGATAACTACACGATGTTGTTCAAGTTTTTCGGTAACCGGCCCAACCTGCTCGCCTTTCGCGAAAATACCGTCATTGACCTGTTCAACCAGAAACTGGTAACCGACCAGCAATTGGTTCTCGATGCGCTCGATCGACCAATCGACCAATCGTGGGATGCGTTCGTCCGAGCAGGGTTCGACCACCGAAAATTATTCCCGACGTTTGGTAAGGTTGTTAATGAGTATATCCAGAAGCAGAACGTAGCTGGGGGAGAGCAGCAGTGGGCCTTGATACAGGACATAGTACGCCAGCTCGAGAATCCGCGCTATCATCTGATTCAATTTCATCATAAGCCAACGCTCAGTTTGCTGCCGTTGGACGATCAGCCGACGGGTGATGAGGCTGGCCAGTCACGTTACCGGGTGTTCGACGATCCAATTGAAGCGGCCAATCGCTTTTTCATCGCTTATAACGGCCTGAATACGTTTGAGCGCGAGAAGGGCGATATTCTCCGGTTATTGGAGAAACGGCGAAAACGGGCTGAAGTCCTGATCGACGTGAACCTTCAGCGGATGATGGATCGGGAAGAAGGAGCCAGCCATGAAGAAATCGGGCATATCCTGATGGCGAATCTACACGATATTCCTGCCGGGCCTGGGACAAAATCGCCCGAAACAGTCACCCTGACAGATTTTTACCGCGATCAACCGATAACGATCAGGCTAAAACCGGATCTAAGTCCGCAGAAAAATGCGGAGAATTATTACCGGAAAGCCAAAAATGAAAAGCTGGAAGAGGATTATCTGACTGCGCAGATTAAGTCTCGCGAGGAGGAAATGTCGACCATCGATCGGCAGAAGATCGATCTGGAGGCTATTCAGACATTAAAAGCACTACGTCGGTACAGCAAGCTGCATAGCCTGTTACAGGACCAGCCGGGAGGTCAGGGATCAAGTGAGGGTAGTTCGGCACCGATCTTTAAGGAAGTAATTGTCGATAAGTTTAAGATACTGATTGGCCGAAATGCAAAAAATAACGATCTGCTGACTCAGAAATACGCCTTTAAAGACGACCTGTGGCTTCACGCCCGCGATGTGTCGGGCTCGCATGTCATCATTAAATACCAGGCGGGTAAGCCATTTCCGAAAAATGTAATCAAGAGGGCCGCCGAGCTGGCTGCCTGGAATTCAAAACGTCGTACAGATAGTTTGTGTCCCGTGATCGTGACGCCTAAAAAGTTTGTACGCAAGCCGAAAGGACTGGCTGAGGGGCAGGTTATCGTCGAGAAAGAAAGCAGTATACTGGTTGTGCCAAGAGAATAAAAACGGGTCAGTGCGCAACTGAAAGCAGAAGCGCACTGACCCGATTTACTATTGTTCCATTGTAACGCTCATGGCAGCTACCATAAGGCGGTTCATTTCGTTCCAGGTATGATTCCAGGAATTTTCCTTTAAAAACGCGTCAATCGCTTCCCAATCGGTTGGATGTTGGCCATTGAGGGCTTTCTCGATCGCCACCTCAAAAGCTTCGGCTGAATCGGCAATCTGAACGAAATCGGCATTACCATACGTGCGCACAACGTCGCGGATAGGCGTAGACACGACTGGCAAACCAGCTGCCAGGTATTCAGGCGTTTTGGTTGGGCTAATAAACTCGGTAGAATTATTGAGCGCGAAAGGAAGCATACCGATCGTCCAGTTGCTGAAATAAGCGGGCAGATCTTTATACGCTTTCATCCCCAGGTAGTGAATATTGGCCCCTTGCGGTAATAGCGCCCGATCAATCTTAACGATCGGTCCAAGTAAAATAAACTGCCACTCAGGTCTCCGCGTGGCTAGCTCACCGAGGAGTTTATAATCGAACCGCTCATCGATAACACCACTGAAACCGATGCGTGGATTGGACAATGCCCGTTGATCGGCCGGGTCTGGTTGGGGCTGGCGAGCTACCGAAAAGTGAGGGAAATCGATGCTGCTTGGGAACGCAAATACTTTTGGATGCCGATTCCGTTTGGCTTCGTAGAGGCTATATCCACCCGTGAATACCACGTCGGCCCGATCGATAAGCCGCTTTTCCTCCGCCAGCAGTTGCGGTGGTGCTCCCCAGAAGGCCGATAGTTCATCCATGCAGTCGTAAACGGTCAGACTTGGCTGAAGGTGATCGCTGAACAACAGGGACATGGGCGTATAGTACCAGGCTATAAAAGATTCAACGTGCTCTTTCTGGATAAACTCATCGATAAGTTGACGTTGCAGACGAATGGCTTCATCAGGCTTGGTGCCGTGGGGCAAATGAGGTACCAGCACTGTTAGCCCGTCGGCTTGCTTGCAGTAGTCGAGCCGCAGTTCTGTATCCCAGATCGGTTCTTCCAGAAACCAGACGCGGTAATTCTTCATTGCCCGGTTCATTAGATGCTGGGGCCGCTGGTAAACGAAATTCCATCGAAGGTGCGAAAAACAAATCAGGTCATGGACGTCATCGGCTGGAAACGAAGGAAGGTGATTGGCACCAGCCGTCATGGCTGGGCGACCAGGCAGATTGACAGCATTGGCTGAATCAGGCGTTGAGTCCGTAATTTTCATAAACAGTTTTCAGGGGAGAGTTAATAAATCAGTCCAATCATTAATTAACTGGACTTGTAATCCTCTAAATTAAAAAACCTGACCGTATATGAAATGTTGATCCGCAAAATAATTAATTGAGCGAGTGGCCATTGTTTCCGCCATCATGCTACGTCATTGGCAGGAAAACGCAGAATGTAGCACCGTTCCCTTCCCGGCTGATTGCGGTGATGTGCCCGTTGTGAATCTCCACAACTTTCTTGCAAATGGCCAGGCCTATCCCCGTGCCGGCATAATTCATCCGGCCATGAAGCCGCTGAAAAATGGTAAAAATCCGATCCAGGTAGCGTTCGTCGAAGCCTATACCATTATCCGTAATAGTTATAACCGCGAAACGACGGCCAGCCTGTGACACATCAGCTGCGATCAGCGCGTCGGGTAGGTCGGCATTCGTAGCGACACGACCGCTGATCACAACGCGGGGGGCAATAAGAACACCAGTCGCGCTGAGTTGCTGAAATTTGAGGGCATTACTCAGTAAGTTTTGGAAGAGTTGCCGAAGCAGAGAGGCATCGCCCCACACGGCTGGTAAAGCATCGATCTGGAGTTCGGCTTTTCGATCGTAGATCATCAGCTCCAGATCGTCGGCTACGGCTGCAACCAACTGGTTGAGGTCTACCAAGCTGAAGGTATCGGCGTTGCCCGATAGTCGGGAGAACGCCAGCAAGTCTTGCACCAGCGACCGCATGCGTCCGGCTGAGGTCTGCATACGCCGGACCAGGTCAGACGCCGATTCGCTCAGTTCAGCCGCAAACTGTTCTGTCAGCACATCGCCGAACGAAACAATTTTGCGCAATGGCTCCTGCAAATCGTGCGAAGCCACATAGGCAAACTGCTCTAAATTATGGTTGGAACGATGCAATTCCTGCACCGTAGTCTCAAGTTGCTGGCGCATTTGCTTGGCCTCCGTAATATCCTGCGCGGTGGCGACGAAGCCGTCATTCAGGTGATTCAACGTGATGTCGAACCACCGATCAAGAACGGGTACAAATTCTTCCAGACGTATGATCTCGTCGGTGTGAAGCAGTTGCCGCAACTGGTCCATACGGTCCGGCTTGAGCGGATAAATATCCGTAAGTAACAAACCCGTAAACCCCATATCGAGATGACTAACCAGCTTGTCGAACCGACGATTGGTGAGCGTAACCTGAAAATTGATAAGTTGCTGCTGCGTATTTCGAACCGCTTCGAACACGACAATGGCGTTCGGTGATGAATTAAGAATGCCATTGAGCAGCATGGTCTGCCGGGCAAGCCGACGGGCGGTTTGGTGTAGACCGCTGGTTTCCGTATACGAGAGTAGCAACCCATCGCGACCAAATGGGGCTGCTGACTGGACTACCCAAATATCCTGTTCGTCAATCTTAAAACTCTGTTCAATGCGCTGTGCTTCACCGGATTCTACGACCTTAATGTAGGTGTGCCACAGTTTTGTTTCACAGATCGAGGGGAAAAAGTCGGTCAGTAGTCGCCCAGTGATGTCGTCTGTTCCGTCGTAGTCGCCATATAAGGTGTCTTTTAAGGCCGTCTGATTGGCAAATCGATAGCGAAAATTGATGATTGATCCATCCGGCGAATCATTTTCCCGAACGGCTACCAACCCGACTAATCCATTGATCGAATACGTTAAAACCTGTTGCCAAAGGAGAGCTTGTTCTACGGTAGATAGTTCAATGCCAGGCGGGGCTGCCTGCGACAGTGGTGAAGAATTCATGAAGGTTACGGTACATTGTTGGACAGAGATACGTATCAGTACAACTTTAAGATTCTGTGTTTCGTATAAAAAACTTCATAAACGGATAAAAAAAACGGTGTACCGTCGATCGTTACGTTTATACGAAGTGGATGACTCGTTGTACCGCTTTTCTCGTAAAAGAGTGAAAACAGATCAGCTCGTATGTATAAATTAATTGGCAGGAGTAGCTACAAGAATAGCGTAGTCAGGATAGATAGATAAGATTGGCTAAACCGGAAACGTAAGGGGTACGCTACCGATTAAGAAGTACAGATGCGCCTTAATTAGGCCTATTCGGTTGCTTGCCGCTACCTGGAACCAGTACGGGTAAACAGGCTTCGGGACGATGAGATCAGTATTAACCACAGCGTTCCGAAGCCCGTTTCAGTGATGTATCAGTATGCTTTTGTTGACTTTGGGCTTTCGTTCAACTCGAAAAGATAGCCATCGAGGTCAGAAAAATAAATTTGGACAACCCCATCGAATCGTACCTGGCGGTGCATGGGAATGTTCTGAGCCTTCAGGTATTGCTCGGCTTTGGCAATGTCAGCTACGAAAAGTGCAAAATGGCTGCCATTCTTGTCATGCGCAATTTGCGCCGTGCGTCCATCCATTAAGTGAATCTGTTGCCCATCGCCAAGGTCGAACCAGGCCCGAATGGCTTTGAGATTATCAGGGACCGGAATCGGTTTCAAGCCCATCACATCCCGGTAGAAGACCGCACTTTTGGCTACGTCTTGCACGTGAATAGCCAGGTGATTATGCCGGACAATGCCAAGCTTATCCTGCGCGAAAAGTGTGCCGGACGTTAGTGCACAACAGACCAGCAAAACTAAACTGAATTGATCTTTCATACTCAACCAAAGAGGTTAACGGATCAAAACTACCCGATTCGTTTGCCCGTTTTGTTCGTCAACAGTGAGGATGTAGCGTCCGGCAGCGAGACCGTGGATGGAGAGCGTTCGGGTGTAATCCCCAGCCCGGAGAATTGACTCCGTCAGTAGTCGGACCTGTTGCCCGAGCGCATTGGTCAGGCGTAGCGAAATCGGTCCTGCCAACCGGGTTGAAAAATCGACGGTCAATGTTTCAGCGGTCGGGTTCGGATACACGCGAAGGGTAGTTGCTGCCGGTTCGCTGAGTGCAGTGATGGGCGATAGTATAACGCTTTCCACCGTTTTTAGCAGTAAATTGTTCGGGTCGACCAACACGCCCGTTACGGTTCCTTTGGTGGGCACAACAAAGGTTTGATTTGCCTGATCATTGAAAACAGTTACTATCGTATCACCCGCAGCCGATTGTATCTGTAGTTGAACAGGCATCGTAAACGAAGCCGGATTGGTAGCAGTCGTGATCGCATTCTGTTGCTCAAGTCGAATCGCTACCGTCTTGGCACCGTTGATGGGTGATGCCGTTGCTTTGTAGACAGGATACCCCTGGCCATAGATCCACTGCTGGAAGAAGTAATCTAACTTTCGTCCGGACACTTGCTCGGCAATAGCCTGAAAATCGTCCGTCACCGCTGATTTATAAGCAACCGTGGGCGAGGCCGCGTACGTGCGTAGAATAGCGAAAAAGGTCTCGTCGCCAACGATTCCCCGAAGCATGTGCAGAACCGTAGCGCCCTTTGCATACGTCCGATTGTAACTGAAAATGTTGGCTGTATTCGTGATATTCTGAACGTAGACCGAGCCGACGGCGAGCCGGGCGGGGGTCATAAAATCTGCTATGGCCGTTTGGTAACCCGCCTGACCATCGACCGATTCGGCATAGATTGCTTCAGCGTAGGAGGCAAACCCCTCATTGAGCCATATATGCTGCCACTCCCGACAGGTAATTTTATCGCCAAACCATTGGTGGGTTAATTCGTGGGCAATCACCGATGGCGTAAGCGCCCGTTCCTCCATTGATGAGATTGTCTGGTGCTCCATGCCACCCGTATTTACCCCGATTTGCGCATGGCCGTATTTTTCTCGTAAGAAGGGATAAGGCCCGAATCGATCGGTCAACAATTGAAGTATAGCCGGAGTCTGATCCAGCGAACCTTTGACTCGTGCCAGTGTCTCCGGATAAATGTAGTGCATTATAGGCAGGTTGACCCCGTCTAGGGCGACCCCGCCCGTTGTGAGTGATACAGGCGTATCGTAGCGCATATAGTTTGTCAATGCGATCGAGATCAGGTACTGCGCAATTGGGTAGCTGTTACGCCAGTGATAGGTCCGGGTGCCGTTGGGATTATCGATGGTGCGCGTAAGCAGCCCGTTTGAAACGGAAACAAACTGGGTTGGTGCTGTAACACTGACAGCCGACGAATCGGCTTTATCGCCGGGGGAGTCTTTGCAGGGGAACCAGTCGGGGGCACCGTAGGGTTCACTTAGACTCCAGATCACCGGATCATTGGTTATTTCATGTTTACCAAAGACAAACGAGCCCTGATTACGACTATTGGGAATTCCCTGGTAATAGACCGTCAACGTAATTGCCTGGCCTGTGGTTAGCGTCTGAGCCGGATTGATCGTCAACTGATTTTGTGCATGCTGAAACGATAGTTTCTGAGCGCCCGCTTTCACCGAATCAACCCGTAGTCCCTCACCAGTCGTAGCGGTCGTGGAGTTCAGATCGAGAAAGAAACTACTGATGGTCGTCGTACTTTTCAGGGTAATGGTTGCTGCGCCACGCAGGTAGTTGGGGGTATGCGTTAGTGAAAGATCCAGGCCGTAGTACGTGACGTCTATGGTTGGATCACCAGCGTAAGCGATTCGAGCTTTGGGACTGGCAGCCAGCCGATCTGCGTAGCGAACCTTACTCAACTGACAGGCTGCGCCACCGTCGGAGGCTGCATCGAGCTGCGCCTTCGCGATGACGGGCAGCAACAGAAAAAGAATGTAAAGTGAGCGCATACATGAATCACGCTTGTCGACGGGACGGGTGATACCAGAAAAACGGTGAAGTACGCGGAAAGTTATTGACCAGGCGGAAGCCGTTTTGTACTATCCAACTCCCGTTCAGTTTGCGCTTTCAATGCGTCGAGCTGACGTTGCTCGGCGTCGGGTAGCTGAAGCTGCCAGCCCATTGAGCCGGCTAGCTGATACATCATGTACTGGATCTGGTTATTGGCAATTTTAGGCAAGTCGCTCTGAAGGGCCCGTTCGTTCATCGCCTGCTTGGCGTCGTCCAGAATTTTCGTATAGTCTTCGCTATGGAAGTGGTTGAGGTAACCAGCCTGGATGTCGTAAAATTTATAGTCTGTATCGATGGACAGTACCTCCGGTTCCGGAAACGATTCGATTGCCAGTATTTTGGCACCGTTTTCATCGGTTCTGAAGCGAACCTTAGCAAAGTCGAAGCCTACCAACACCTTGGACTTGGCAATGATCATTGCCTTTTTCGGATCGTTGAGGACGTAGAGAATTTTCTTCTGATCCTGGTAATTATAAATTTCGGAGAAATACCCTTCGGCCATAACAACTTTGAACACTTTCTCGATGCGTTCGAGCAACAGTGTCGATTCACGTCGAGCGTCCGTTTGACCGGATCGTTTACGGAGCACATTGGCGAAGGCAACACCGCCCCCGGCACCGACAAGCAGTAATAACGCAGTTGTGAAAAAATCCATCAGGGCAAAGTCAGGTTATGGTTTGGCCGCTTCCGTTCGACGCTGTTCAATGACCATCTGACCAGCGTTGGCAACGTAGGCTGAAGTGGTGTGTGGGTCATGGATTGGCAAAGAAACAGATTTTGTGCGGCTTTGTTGACAACAAAAAAAGGGCCATCACTGACCCTTTCTTATCTATAGAATTCACGCCGTATAGCTATTTGGCGTAGGCGACTGCCCGCATTTCCCGAATAACCGTTACTTTGATCTGGCCGGGGTACTGCATCTCTTTCTCGATTTTCTGCGAAATCTCATAGGACAGAACACCGGCCCGCTCATCGGAAACGTGGTCGGCATCCACCATGATACGTAATTCACGACCCGCCTGAATCGCGTAGCATTTGGTTACGCCGGGGAAATTACCCGCCAGTTCTTCCAGTTCTTTAAGCCGTTTGATATACGATTCCATCATCTCCCGACGGGCACCTGGCCGCGAACCGGAAACGGCATCACAGACCTGTACGATTGGCGAGATCATGCTGGTCATCTCGATTTCGTCATGGTGGGCACCAATGGCGTTGATGACTTCGGGATTCTCTTTGTATTTCTTGGCTAATTCCATGCCCAGAATAGCATGGGGTAGTTCGGCCTCTTCGGGCCATACTTTACCAATGTCGTGGAGTAAACCAGCACGTTTTGCCAGCTTGGCGTTCAGGCCCAGTTCAGCGGCCATCGTCGCGCAGAGCTTGGCTACTTCGCGGGAGTGCTGGAGCAGGTTCTGGCCGTAGCTGGAGCGGAAACGCATCCGACCGATCATCTTGATCAGTTCGGGGTGGAGGCCGTGAATACCAAGATCGATGACCGTACGCTCACCAATTTCCACGATTTCATCTTCGATGTTCTTGCGGGTCTTGGCAACGATTTCTTCAATGCGGGCCGGGTGAATACGACCGTCCTGTACAAGCCGGTGCAACGATAGCCGGGCGATTTCGCGTCGAACCGGATCGAAACCGGAAATAATGATGGCTTCGGGCGTGTCGTCGACAATGATCTCGACGCCGGTTGCTGCTTCCAGCGCACGAATGTTGCGACCTTCGCGACCAATAACTTTGCCTTTCACATCGTCAGATTCGATGTTGAACACCGACACGCAGTTTTCAATGGCATGCTCGGTAGCCGTCCGCTGAATGGTCTCGATGACAACCTTTTTCGCTTCTTTGGTTGCAGTCAATTTTGCTTCTTCAACAATGTTCTTGATAAAGGACGAAGCTCGGGTTTCGGCTTCGGCTTTCAGATTGTCGATAAGCTGCTCCCGCGCCTGGTCGGCAGAGAGACCGGCTATTTTTTCAAGCTGAGCGACCTGATCCGCCAACATACGATCGGCCTCCTGCTGACGCCGGTCAACGTCTTCCCGACGTTTATTGAGCGCATCGACTTGCTGCGTCAGGCTGTTTTTCTGCTGACCGAGTTCGTTCCGTTGCTGATTCAGCTCATTCTCCCGGTTTCGTTGCTGGTCGGCCTGCTGGTTGAGCTGTTGCTCGCGCTGTTTGAGTTTAGTTTCGTTCTGAAGGAGTAGATTTCGTTTTTGATTCGTTGTCTCTTCAAATTCGGTTTTTAACTTCAGGTACTTTTCTTTTGCCTCCAGCATCCGGTCTTTCTTAATGGTCTCGGCCTGCAATTCAGCATTTTTCACTATAGACGCTGCTTTTTCTTCAGCTTCCTGTTCGCGTTTGGCATGATCGCCCGCCATTGTCCGGCGGCCAATCAGTAGCCCAATCCCTCCACCCGCCAGGGCGGCAAAGACGGCTAACCAAAGTGGGATATCCATTGTACTTATATCGTTTGGGGTGAACAAATAAACCATTCAACCTGCCCTGATACGAGTGCCCTGTGTATGCCCGGAGCATTGTGGGGTGGGTGACCCGCCGTTTTTATGTTGTTATGGCCGGCGTGACGACCTGATCTAACTGAGTTATTTTGTCAAACACCATTTGTTGTAATCGTTGCACTTGTCGTTCTCCTCTGAGCTTGGTAATGAGGCAATCGAAAGCTATCCGCGCCAGAGCATCCTGCGTATCACTAATGCCCAGCTCTCGATAATGCTTCAGTTCATCCTGAAGCATTTTAGCGGCTTCGCGCACGATTGCTTCCGACTCCGACTCCACGAAGAGTCTGTAGTATCGGTCGGCAATTTTTACGCGAATAGACAGTTCTTCCATCGCAGCGGTCGGCTCAGAATAGGCAAAAGCCCGGAGCCAATTTGGGTTTATGACAAACTACTCAAGTGAGCTATACACCGTTCTAGTTCCCGGATATACTCGTCGAGTTGTTTTTTTAATTCGGCATTCGTATCTGTCTGTGACAGATTGGTACTTACAATAATACCAAAGTCTTTTGACTTTAGTACCTTTTTCTCTGAATTATCTAATTTTTTCTGTAACTCTTTTGTGGCCGTTTGTTCTTTTTTCAGGCTCTCATTTAGGTCGTTATTGGTGCTTTCCAGTTGAGCTATCCGCCTTTTTGCATCGTCACATACACCTTTCAACAACACGACTTTACGCTCGAGTTGCTCAACCAAGGCCACGATTTGATGCTCACTGATCACGTTTTTCTGAGTGATGATGTGCCTGCGTAAATGAGTCGGTAATCACCTGAAAACCACCAGCCGCGCACGCACAGATTATTTACGAATAACGGCCCCTAAATCCCGCTCGAAACCCGCCATAAGCCGTTGCATCGTTTTTTCGATGGCAGCATCGGTCAGGGTCTGAGTCGGATCTTGCAGCGTAAAGCTCACGGAATACGATTTTTTACCCGCGCCGAGATTATCGCCTTCGTACACGTCAAAGACATTTATCGAACGGAGCAGTTTCCGCTCTGTCTGGTGGGCCATTCGGCTGATCTGTTCGAAGGTAACACCTTTATCGATCACGAGTGACAAGTCACGCCGTACTTCTGGAAAACGTGGCACTTCTTCATACTTCGCTTTACTGTTGGCTAACTTGAGCAACGCGCTCCAGTCAAAATCAGCATAAAAAACGGGTTGTTTCAGATCGACCAGTTTTGTTAGTTTCGGATGGACAAGCCCCAGGCTCACCAGCGGCTTTTTGTTGACTAAATAAGTTAAGCCATACTGGAATAAAGCTGGGTCAGCGGGTTGGGTATCAATCTGTTTGACCCGGAACAAGTTCAGTACGCGCTGCACCGCCGTTGCCATATCGTGATAAACGACGGATTGACCCTTCTGCAACCAGCTTTCCGATTCCTGATTACCAACCAGAGCCAGACTTAGCCGCATTCGTTCGGCGTATTTACTTACCCCTTCTTCACTTTGCGTCCGGGAATAAACCTTGCCAAACTCAAACGTCCGGAGGTCTTTCTGCCGGCGATTGAGGTTATAGACCAGCGTTTCGAGCGCCGAAAAGAGCAGCGTTTGTCGCATCACCGATAATTCGTCGCTCAGCGGATTTAACAGTGTTACATCCGAACCCGTCAACGTAGACCGGATCGCGTCATTATAAGCTGGCCGGGTAAGCGATAAGGTCAGAATTTCGTAAAATCCATTGGCCGCCAGCAACTGACCCACGCGGCTTTGCCACTGATTGGGATCGGTTTTGGGAAATTCAGACAGCGAGTCGGCGGCAAGATTGACCGATAATGGCACGTTATCGAGTCCGTAGATACGCAGTATCTCTTCGATAACGTCGGCTTCGCGGGTGACGTCCACCCGATAAGGAGGAACGACCGCAACAAAACTGTCGGCGCTCATCTCATCTGCCTGAATGTCGAGTGCGTTCAGAATACGGTGAATTTCCGTCCGGTCGATCTGTATACCGATCAGGCGATCTATGTTCCGGTAGCGGACCAGCACCCGGAATGGCTGAATCGGTGCCGGGTACAAATCCGTTATCTCGGAGCTGACCACACCACCGCCTACTTCCTGAATCAGCAGAGCGGCCCGTTTCAGCGCAAAAATGGGCATGTCAGGATCTGTACCCCGCTCGAATCGGAATGATGCGTCGGTTTTCAACCCATGATGCTGCGCCGTTTTTCGAACGGACGTGGGTGCGAAATACGCCGACTCCAGAAAGATGCTGGTCGTTTGGGCACTCACTCCCGAATTTTGCCCGCCAAACACACCGGCAATGCACATCGGCTTTTCAGCGTCACAGATCATCAGGTCGGTCGCGCTCAGTTTGCGCTCAACACCATCGAGCGTAACAAACGGAGTACCTTCCGGCAGTGTTTTCACAACGACCTGATTGCCGGTAATCTTATCGGCATCGAAGGCGTGAAGCGGCTGTCCCAGATCATGGCAAACGAAGTTGGTGATGTCAACAATGTTGTTGATCGGGTTAAGGCCAATGCTCAAAAGTCGCTGTTTCAACCAGTCGGGCGATTCTGAAACGGTCAGGCCCGTGATCGTTAGTCCGGTGTAGCGCGGGCAGGCTGCCAGGTCATCCACCTGTACTACAAGCGTACGGTCTTGGTTGCTGACCGCAAAGGCATCGACTGACGGCATCGTCAACGGACGGTTTAGTACAGCTTTCAGATCGCGGGCTGTACCGAAATGAGAGGCCGCATCGATACGGTTTGGTGTCAGACCGATAGCGATCTGGTAATCAGCTTCGAGGTTGAAATAACGGGCGGCCGGTGTTCCGTTGGGCAGGTCAGTACTCAAGATCATGATTCCGGCGTGCGAAGTGCCCAGGCCAATTTCGTCTTCGGCGCAGATCATACCTTCCGACGCAGCTCCACGGATTTTAGCTTTCTTAATCTGGAATGGCTCACCAGCTGCCGGATGCAGGGTTGCCCCCACCGTGGCTACTACCACCCGCTGACCAGCGGCAACGTTCGGAGCTCCGCAGACAATAGACAGTGGCTGTGCGCCACCGACATCTACCGTTGTCAGGCTCAATTTGTCGGCGTCGGGGTGAGGGATGCAGGTCAGTACTTCGCCCAGCACCACCCCTTCCAGACCGCCGGGTATGGCGTCAATTTTCTCGACTCCTTCAACTTCAAGACCGGTTCCGGTCAGTATTTTGCCTACTTCTTCGGGTAATTCGGGTAAATCAATGTACTCTCGTAACCATTTATAGGAAATCTCCATACGATGCCAATGCAGTAAATGGTGCAAAGGTAAGGAGAAATGAGAAGAAGGGGAGGGGAGAGTAGTGAACAATTTACCAATGCTCTGGTCGCTACCGGTAGTCTCCGTTTCCGTACGTTTCGCAGGACTTAATGGTAACGTTCACCCGCTTTTATGCTGATCGGAAGCTTATTTTCGGCGGGTGGTAATGGACAGGCGAAGGTTGGATTATAGACGCAATACGGATTGTATGCGGCATTGAAATCCAGTAAGACTTGTGAATCTGTTAGTTGTGCAGGGGAAATCTCCAGGTAACGACCGCCACCATACGTGTCTTTACCGGACGTGGCGTCGCGGAAAAGTATAGAATACGTATCTTGTACTTTGACAATGAGTAGCTTGCACGTTTCACCATTGAGGTTGAACACAGCGTGCGCAAACTTATCGTACACCTCTTCTGAGCCGTCACTCATTCGCACGACGAGTTTCTGCGTTTTGTCCGCAAAGGGCTCAAGACGGGCCGTGAGTCGATAGGTCGGGTCAGCAGGGAAATACGATAATCCCTTGAATGTCGTCTTATCGGTAATGGGTGAATCAGCACCAGTTTTGAACAACTGATCCTTTTTTTTGCGATCTTGCTCTAGTTGCTGACTATACGCTTCGGGTTTGACCGTTGCATCCAATCCTGACGAGCCAGACGATTTATCATCGAAAAAGCTGAAATACATAACAATCAGGACAATGAGAGCGAGGCCAGTCAGTAAATATTTATTCGTTAACATACTTACAAACGTCCGAAATTTTAGCTGAAATGTGCTAAAGCGATGCGCAAAAATCGCAAAAACTGACTTTGGTGTGATATATAGATAGCACTGCGCTTAAATTGCGGTAATTACTTAAATTAGTTTTTAAGCCGGTTTTAATATCTTTGGAGGAATTGACCCTCTAATTGATCGATGTTGTCAGTTTAATCAATGGCTAAACTTCACGAGCTTCAAACATTTAATTCAGATAACGGAAGCCTTACTGTATTCGAAAAAGTGATTCCGGGCACAATCCAGCGGGTCTTTTATATCTACGGAGCCGGGCAGAACCCACGCGCTGGTCACCGGCATCATAAGGCTTGGAATGCGCTTATTTGTCTAAATGGTAGTTGTCATGTTTATAACCACAATGGGTATGCAGAGACTACTTATTTATTGGATGATCCGAAGAAGTGCCTGGTGCTGGAACCTGAAGACTGGCACACGATGTATGAATTCTCGGAAGATGCGATCCTGCTTGTCGTATCCAACGAGTTATACGACAAAGAAGATTACATTTACGAACCCTATCCGAATAACCGACGGAGCGATGAATCGGTGCTAGCTGATTCCGAATGATCCCTTTTCTGGATTTAAAGCAGATCAACCAACCGCATCTGGACCGCATACGTAAGGCTAGTGAGCGGGTTTTGCAGTCGGGCTGGTACATTCTGGGCAGTGAAGTCGAAAACTTCGAGAATCAATTTGCCACTTTCTGTGGTACCCGTCATTGTGTTGGTGTTGCCAATGGGCTTGATGCCTTGACACTTGTTTTGAAAGCCTGGGGGTTTGAGACCAATGCCGAAGTGATCGTACCGTCGAATGCGTATATTGCATCCGTGCTGAGCGTTACGCTGGCTAACCTTACGCCGGTTTGGGTTGAACCCGATCCGTGTACTTACCTGATTGACCCGGCCCGTATCGAAGCGGCTATCACTCCCCGAACCAAAGCCATTTTGCCCGTTCATTTATACGGTCGGTGCTGCGACATGGACCCCATTTGTGAACTGGCCACGCGCTACGGGCTGGTCATTCTGGAAGATGCGGCTCAGGCGCACGGTGCTCTTTACAAGGGAAAACAAGCCGGAAATCTCGGTGATGCGGCTGGCTGGAGCTTCTACCCGAGCAAAAATCTGGGTGCTTTGGGCGATGCCGGGGCCATCACAACCAATGACGACGAACTGGCCAGCCGATTGAGGGCGTTGCGAAATTACGGTTCGGTGCAGAAATACGTAAATGACTATATTGGCCACAACAGTCGTCTGGATGAATTGCAGGCGGCTATTCTGTCGGCAAAGCTGCCCTCTCTGACTACTGAAAACGAACGAAGAAAAGGGTTGGCCCGACTGTATCTGGACGGGATCACGAATCCTGATGTGATGCTACCGCCGACCGATCAGATGGATCAGGATGTCTGGCATCTGTTTGTCGTTCGGCACGCCCGGCGCGACCAGTTCCGGGCTTTCCTTCATGAACGCGGTATCGGAACCGACGTGCATTATCCCGTTCCGCCCCATAAACAACTGGCTTACAGCGAACACGCACAATGCGTATTACCCATCTCCGAACAGCTTCACCGTGATGTGATCAGTCTGCCGCTTAACCCAACGCTGACGAATGACGAGGTGAACTATATAATTGATACCATAAACCAATTCACCTGAGTGAGCGAAGCCGACGTTTGTCGATAAATGGCTCATTACCAAAGACCTGTTATGGAGTTAAGCGTTGTCATACCCGTTTACAACAGCGAAAAAACGATTGGGCCACTCATCGAGCGGTTACAGACGTGCATGACAAACCGGGCCTTTGAGGTGGTGTTGGTAAACGATGGGAGTGCCGATGGCTCGGAAGCGGTGTGCCAACGAATTGCTGAAGCGAACGCCAACGTTCAGTTCAGGTCATTGCGTCGCAATTTCGGTGAGTTCAATGCGGTGCTATGTGGTCTGAACCACGCCAAAGGGCAGTACGTCGCGATTATTGACGATGACTTTCAAAATCCCCCCGAAGCCATATTGACACTGTTGGATGAAGCCGAATCGGGTGATTATGATGTTGTTTATAGCTTCTATGCGCAGAAGCAGCATCATTGGTTTCGAAACCTGGGCAGCTGGCTGGTCAACACGCTGACGACATATTCGCTGGGTAAACCGCATGACCTGTATCTGTCCAGTTTTAAGCTGATCCGCCGGGAAGTTGTCGACGAGATTTGTAACTATACTGGGCCATATCCTTACATTGACGGGCTGATTTTTCGTGTGACGCGCAACGTTGGTCGTGTCGAAGTGCCCCATCATAGCCGCACCGAAGGCCGTTCGAACTATACGGTCAAAAAACTGATCGCTTTGTTTCTCAACGTGTTTATTGGGTATTCGTTATGGCCTATTCGTCTTTTCACCGTTGTCGGTGCTGTCTTGTTTTTGGTGGGTATGGTAACGGGTACGGGAATGGGAATTGGCTGGCTGGCCAGCCTGATCCGTCCGCCAGGCTGGGTCGTCGTTTGCTGGGCCATCGTCACCGCCACCGGATTACAGCTTCTATTTCTGGGTGTGCTGGGCGAATATCTGGGTAAGCTATTTATGGCGTATAGTGGCTTGCCGCCTTATGTCGAGAAAGAACGGAAAAGTCGACAATCAACTCAAGAGAAACGATGATTGGACTTTCGGAGGAGTACGAAAAAATGTTCCGCCTGGAAGGGCAGTTGTGGTGGTACCGGATTCTGCACGAACGCGTCGAAACGGCCGTTAAGCAACAATTCGGCGAGCGTCGGGATATTCAGCTACTGGACGCGGGCTGCGGAACGGGCGGCTTACTGGACTTTCTACGAAAACACGACTATTCGCACCTGAAAGGGATCGACGGGTCAACGGATGGCGTTGCCTTCTGTCGCGCACGGGGTTTGTCCGTTACCCTGCTGAATCTGACTGACCTGGCTGACTATGAACCGGCTGTTCGCTACGATGTCATTGTCTGCAACGATGTGTTCTGCTATTTTACGGATAATGAGCTGTCAACCTTACTGCATGAACTGGCCCGCCGACTTAAACCCGGTGGTATCCTGATCAGCAACAACAATGCGTTTGCCGTTTTTCGAGGACAGCACGATCTGGCGGTTGGTAGTGGCCGACGATTTGTCCGGGCCGATTTTGAACAGCGGATGCCCCGCGCCGGACTGACTATCAATACCGCAACCTACTGGAGTTTTGTGCTGTCCCCGCTGATTCTGGCCATGCGGCAGTGGCAGGACTGGCAGCTTCGACTAGGCTGGCGAAAGCCCGAACATGCGCAGTCGGACGTATATTTGCCCAGTTCGTGGCTGAATGAAACGCTCTATACCCTTGTTCGGATCGAAGAGAAGGTACTTCCCCGAACCCCATTTGGCAGTTCGCTGTTCATAGTATCGAAGCCAACTGCTACGCATTGACGGTTTTCTGACGAACAGAACGGGTCAGGCAGCGTAAGACTGGTACCGACGTAATTGATAATCACACATGTTTACTGGAATCATAGAAACGACTGGCCTGGTGGCTGGTATTGAGGCTGAAGGTACTAACCTGACGTTTCGTATTGAGTCAGCAATGGCTTCTGAATTGAAAATTGATCAGAGCGTTAGTCATAATGGTATCTGCCTGACCGTTACGAGTGTAGCCGATGGTAGTTATACGGTCACGGCGGTTGATGAAACGCTCAAAAAAACGAACCTGGGGCAGATTCAGATCGGTGAGCGGGTCAATCTGGAGCGTTGTATGCCCGCCACGGGTCGCTTCGACGGGCATATCGTGCAGGGACATGTGGATCAGACGGGCATCTGCACGAACGTACAGGATCTGGACGGAAGCTGGCTTTTCGATTTTCAGTATGACCCCGATCAGGCGGGTAACGTGACGGTCGAGAAAGGGTCGATCTGCATCAACGGCGTGAGCTTAACGGTGTTCAATTCGCACGATGACGGTTTTCGGGTGACGATTATCCCGTACACGTATGACCACACGAGTTTTCGTGATCTGAAACCCGGTGATATTGTTAATCTTGAGTTTGACGTTGTAGGGAAGTATATTAAAAAAATGCTGGCAGGCTATCGGTAAGCAGTTTCAGATTCTGCTACTTTTGTATTTAGTACTACCGATCGTACGTATAGTTCTGGATAACTCATCCGTTCACAATTACCCCCGTTTACGCAATTAATCAACTGAATGGCTAAAATCAGCACCCGCTCCCTTCCTGACCTGCTGATTCAAATTGGCATTATCCTGGCTTTTGTAGCCGTTCTGTTTCTGGGCTTTTTCTTCGTCTATCTGCCATTTACAACCAATCACGGCCAAACGATTACGGTGCCGGATGTCGCTAAACTGAGCCTCGACGAGATGAAAAATATCCTGGACGACCGCAATCTGCGCTACGAAGTTAGCGATTGCACGTTCGTGGCCGGGGCTCAGCCATTAACCGTCGTTCAGCAGTATCCGCGAGCCAATGCGAAAGTGAAGGAAGGGCGAAAAATCTACATCACCGTTACCAAACGGGTAGCGCCAATGGTGTCGATGCCTAACCTCGTTGATATGATCGACCGCAGTGCGGCCCGGACGCTGGAATCGCTTGGACTCGTTGAGGGCGAACGAACCTACGTGCCCGACGTGGCCAAAAATTCGGTACTTCGTCAGCTTTACAATGGCAAGGAAATTGCACCGGGTACGCCGGTTCCGAAAGGGGCGAGGATCGATCTTGAGGTAGGGGATGGTCTAGGAAATACGATGTTTGAGGTTCCAAACGTTGTAGGGTTGCAACTCGATGAGGCAGAAGCGGCTATTCGCGGTTCGAACCTGAAAGTTGGTACTAAAATTTCCGTTGAAGACCCCGAAAAAGAGGTTGGCACCGTCGTTCGGCAGCGGCCTGAAGCCCGGACGGGTGAGCGAATTCGCGTTGGTGAGACGATGGATTTGTGGGTTGTAGGGCCGATTGAACCAAATCAGGAATAATCCGTTTCGGGAACCGATCATACATGGATATTGCGCTACCTGTTCGTCCGCGACAACCCGTTCGACGGCTGTTTTTGTGGAGTTTTCTCTGCTTCATCTACATCATATCCGCTTCGGCTGGCTTCGCCCAAACGTCGTTGACGTTGCCCTTTTTCGACGATTTTGCGAAACCATCCGGCACGACCGGGGAACAACCCAATACGTCACTCTGGCAGCCGGGTAGTGGCGTTTACATCAACAACACGATGGGGCTCAACCAGCCAACGGTCAACGTTGCAACGTTCGATGGGTTGAAGGCAAATGGGCTTCCTTACGTTCAGAATAACCAGTTTGCGCAGGATTATACCGATACACTAACATCCCGGCCAATCAATCTGGCTGGCATGACGACTGCCAGTGGCGTTTACCTGAGCTTCTTTTACCAGATCAAAGGACTGGGCGAATTACCGGATGGGGGTAGTACCAGCGTGATCATTAGCGGGCAACCCAGCACGACCGTGGTCGTTGTCAACCAGCCTGCCGACTCGCTGATTCTTCAATTCCTGGGTAGCGATAATGTGTGGCGAAACGTGTGGACAGCAGCCGGGGGCGTTCCTAACGATCAGTTTATTCAGACGTTCGTGCCCGTAACGAATGCCCTGTATTTTCATGCCGGGTTCGCGTTTCGATTTCGCTCGTTCGGGCGCGCTTCAGGACCGTTCGACACCTGGAACATCGATTACGTGTACCTGAACAAAGGGCGAACGTCAGCGGATGCCTATGTAAAGGATGCTGCGATGCGACAGGCACTGACTCCTTTTTTGAAACGATACACGGCCATGCCACTGGCACAGTATCTGGTCAGACCCGAGGCCGAAACCGCCGATACGATTGCGACGGACATCAGGAATTTAAACAATGTCATTAATAATCTGAAATACAATTTCATCGTCCGGGACGAAGTCTCCGGGCGTTTTTTACAGGTCGATACGTTGAGTGCCACCAATCAATTTCTTATTGGTGAATCGGCTCTGGTACGCAAATTCGTTAAGCCGCTTGCTGCCCGAAGTCTGAGTGGTGCGTCTCGGGCGGTGTTGCGCTATACGTACAGCATAACAACGTCTGACGAGCAAAACTTAACCATTCCGGGCGGAGTGCTCAAGCAGAATGATACCCTTTCGGCGCGGGCGGTGCTCGATAATTATTACGCTTACGATGATGGCACCTGGGAGTATGGTCTGCAACTGGGTCCACGCGAACGGGTTGCTGTGCGCTTTGTTCTGAACAAGTCCGATACGATGGCCGGAATTCGGGCGTGTATTGTGCCGTTCCGAACGAATCAAAGTGGTCAGTCGTTCGTCGTTACGGTGTATGGCAACACAGCCCGAACGGTTGGTGGTCGGGCCGATGGCCAGCCGGGAACTGTGCTGTACCAGAAAGCATTTTCGATGCAGTATCCCGCTTCACGCAACGGTTTCATCGACTTCCCGTTTGATCGGGGAATCGCCGTCAAAGACACGTTTTACATTGGTTATCAGCAGTTAAGCAGTACGGATACAACTTTTTTGCGGTTGGGGTTCGACAAGAACAGCCCCTTTGGCTCGCAGATCTTCTACAATGGCGGAAGCCTCTGGGAACAGAATCTGGCACAGGCTGGTAATCCCAACGGTGCCGGTTTGAATCTGCCCGGTGCGTTCATGCTTCGTCCCGTGATGGGCGGCAAAGGAAGCGGTCTGGTCACGGCCATCGACGATGCCGAACCGTTGGCTCCCCTCCACGCCTACCCGAACCCGACGACGGGTCTGATCCGTTGGGAAAGCCAGCGTCTTACCCGACTGGAAGTGATAAACCTGACCGGTCGAATCCTGCATGCCATCGAACCAAGTCGGGGACAGCAAACGTTAGATCTGAGTTATCTGCCCGATGGTCTTTATCTGCTTCGATTCGTTGAAGGAGAGCGAGCCGCTGTTCAGAAGCTAATCATTCAACACTAATCGTACCTGGTTTACTGAAAAGTCTAACCGAAACTGAAAATCGAACTGATCATGGACATTACCGTACAGGAATTAAAAGAGCGGCTTGACAAAGGCGAGAAACTGAATCTTATTGATGTGCGTGAGCCTGCCGAATACGATGCCGACAACATTGGTGCCCGGCTTATTCCACTGGGCGATTTGCCGTACCAGCTCGACGAACTCGATGGTCTACAGGATGAGGAAGTAATCGTTCATTGCCGGTCTGGTAAGCGTAGTGAAATGGCACAGCAAATTCTGGAGCAGAACGGCTTTAATAATGTCCGTAATGTGATTGGCGGGATGCTGGCTTACCGGGCTTAGAGCCAGTTTTTGCGCTAACGGGCCGTTCTCATAGACAAACTGGGAGCGGCCTGTTAGTTGGTAGTCGAAAGGAGCGTATAAATTGCCTGATCGTCGTCGGGTCCGATCCAGTGGTAATCGCCCTGATTATGAAACCACGTAAGCTGGCGTTTGGCGTAGCGTCGGGAGTTTCGCTTTAGCAGGCGTACCATTTCATCGTATTCATACGATCCATCCAGATACGGAAAAATTTCCTGATAGCCCACCGTTTGCAGGGCCGACAAATGACGATAAGGCAGTAACGACCGCGCTTCTTCTATCAGCCCCCCGGCAAGCATGGCATCCATTCGGGTATCGATTCGGTTATATAATTCATCGCGCGGCCGATCAAGCGCAACAAACACAGACTGGAATGGTCGCTGAGCGGGTTGCTTCTGGCGAAACGACGAATAAGGCTGACCGGTCGTAAGGCATACTTCCAGCGCACGTAATACCCTCGCCGGGTTTTGCATGTCGGCCGTCTGTACGTAAACCGGATCCAGCTGACGCAGTTCCTGTTGGAGAATGTTCAACCCTTCGGTTTCCCAGCGATCCCGTAAATTTTGCCGCAGGTCAGCATCGACGGGCGGCATATCATCGAGTCCAAAACAGACAGCATTGATATACAGACCCGTTCCACCAGATAGAATCACCGTGTCTTTCGTTTGAAACAGCTTGTCCAATACGGCAAGACACTCCCGCTCATAACGCCCTGCATTCACCGCATCGGTTATCGAATGGGAATCGATAAAATGGTGTGGTACGTCCTGCATCTCCGATAGCGTGGGCTTGGCCGTACCAATGGTCAGTTCTCGGTATAACTGCCGGGAGTCGGCGGAGACAACATCGGTTTGCAGGGCCTTTGCCAGCCGGATGCAAAGTGCCGTTTTGCCAACAGCTGTGGGCCCGGCTATGATAAGTAAGGTCTTCAATGAACGGGATGACTGGACGCTGAAAGGGACAAAAGTAGCAGCTTTTGCCATTGGGGCACTGCCTAATCGGGTCCTATTTTTCTGGAATCGGTCGTTGAGGTCAGGCTATTTGGTTGCGCTGGTTTTCACCTGATCGTTGGTCGCAATGCACACGTTTCCGAACGAAAAGAATGACCGACGTTCTTTGCCAAAATGGACCCTGCTCTGAATCGCACAACTCTTTTTGCAAACTACCAGTAGCCTAACTGGATTTTAACTGTTCTGCCAGATATCCAGTCCGGACCAGGGCAATTTCAGGTCAATTTTAAAGTCATGCCGCAAAAATTATTTAATGGAACGCCAATTTTGCTACTGATCATTAAGTAGTTATACTCTTTTTTTTAGTCAGTTTCGACTTAGCTTTAGGCGGGTATAATAAATTTATTACAATGATTTATATTTGCTTTAGTTGGTGCAAAGGTCTACAAATCAGTAGATTACATACCAAAAGGTTAGTGTAAATATTTCTTATGAACGGTAATACCCATACACAACGAATTTCGGACGTCAATCAACTGTTTCTAAAAAAAACACTAGACATTATCTGTGGTAAATGGCGGCTTTTTATTATTTTTCAGTTGAGTGAGCAAGACCGCCGATATGGTGAATTGCGCCGAATGATTCCGGATGTCAGCGAAAAAGTATTGATCCAGGAGTTGAAAGCGCTGGTCGAGTTGGGTGTGTTACAGAAAAAATCGTACAACGAAGTTCCCCCTCGTGTCGAATACGGACTCACCGAAAAGACACGGACCATTTTGCCCGTTCTAAATCAGATCATGGTGATTGGCCACACGTTTCTTGCACCCTAAGTTTGGGTCAGTAATTGTTTGTGACCTCGTACCGTTATTCGGTCTGAATTGATGGATACGAAGGGCTCATGAAACTATTGATCAGCGGTTTACTGGTATGGATAGCGTGGCGACTAACCCCCTGTATCGCTCCTGTTCGGGTCAATGCCGGTAGCATTTCTCCAGCAACTGTAGCAGCCTACGAAAAAACGTTGCGGTTCAATATCTATTCGTTTACTGTTACGTCAGCAGACAGTGGAGTTGTTCGCGATGTAGCCGTAAAAGCCTATCGGGGCTCGTTGCTGCTAACGAACTTTCGCGTACGTATAGATGGAGCGGTAGCTGGTGTGGAAGTAGGTGATCTAGATACGAACCGATTGCCTGAACTATATATCTACAGCACTAGCGGTGGCAGCGGCTCCTTTGGGCATGTATATGGCTGGCAGTTTCTGCCCGAACGCATCGCTACAATTCAGACTACCAGTTGGTTGACAGGCCATGACGGCTACATGGGGCATGACAGCCTGTGGGTCGAGCGTGATGTGTTGTGCCGCACGTTTCCGACGTATAACGCGGGTGATGCCAATGCGCAACCCACCGGTAAGACCAGGCTGGTGCGCTATCGGTTACGGCCCGCTGGGGAGTCGTTCGTGCTCATTGCCGACCCCCAAACGGAGCAATCGACAGATCGATAAAAACAAAACGTGCGACCCCACACGCAGTCAGCATGTCTGGTCGCACGTATAGCAGCAACTGCATTACTCGTCAAAACAGGCGGATTCCCAGCGATAGTGTAGCGATGCCGAGATAGCCTTTGATGTCCTTGTTTTTATAGATGCCCCCCACCGGAACGGCATACCGGGCGTCGAGATCCAGGCGATTGAAGAACGTATAGCCCACTCCAATTTCGGCTGCGTAGGTAAACGGCTTCACTTCCAGAATCGCTTCCGTTGGGCTTTGTGGGTTCGGATTCTTCAGGTCCGACGTTGTTTCCGGCGTTGGGATGCTGAGGGACAGAATCGTAGCGGTTGAGGTCCGTGTCGCCTGCGCTTTGGACGTGAACAGTAAATTAGGGCCAATGAACGCCCGCACCTTACCATCTGCCCACTTCTTACCGAACAGGATCGGAATATTGACCGACTCAAGAACTGACTGCGAAACGGTATTGATCGTTGCGGGCGTTGCAGCAGGTATTTGTGCCGGAAGCGTTTGTCCTGCCAGCGCAGCCGCGATCACAGCGGGTACGGAAAAATCAGTTTTTTGCTTGAGAACGAACCGGTTGTAATCTACTTCGACCTGGATGAAAAATTTGTTGAAATTCTGGCGTCCCCAGATACCCGCTGAGTAACCCGTTCCAACACCATTGCTCTTGTTATCCAGTTGAGGGATAGATAGCGTAGCCGAAAGGGGGACGGGTGGGATTGTCGTATAACCGCTGGTAAACGTAGCTCCTCCTTTGATACCTCCTTCAAAATTGCCCTGGGCCATTGCCGATACTGTACCCGCCAGCAATACCAGGGAGGTAAGCGCTAATCGTTTCATAAGTGAGTTGTGAGGAAAACGGTGAATGTTAAAAAATGGAGAAGTAATAGACTTAAAAACGTAAAAATAGGCATTTCAGCGTCTAAAATGGGCTTTATGCTGTAAAAGTTATTCACCTTTTTTGGTAACGAAGTAAACATTAACCAGGGAAGAGGGTTGTTTGACATAGATTTATTGGCATACTTGCCAGTCATCTAGTTGATGTTTCACTAAATAATCACGCCGAACAAATGGGTCTTTTATCATTTTTCAAGGGAGTTGGAGAGAAAATCTTTCACAAAGAAGAAACCGCAGCACCTGCTGATCCTGCACAAGCCGAAAAGGTTGAACCAGTACGCGCACAGGCACTGCTTGATCACGTGAAGCAGTTAGGACTTGCTTATAAAACGTTGACGGTTAAAACGAAAGGTGACACGGTAACGCTGTCCGGCTCGGTCAAATCGCAGGAGGACTCCGAAAAAATTGCGCTGGCTGTTGGTAACGTAGAAGGCGTAAGCGCTGTCGACAATCAACTGACCGTTGACGAGCCAACGCCGGAAGGAAAATATTATACCGTAAAATCCGGCGATTCGCTGTCGAAAATTGCGAAAGAAGTATATGGTGATCCAATGAAATACGGTGTTATTTTCGAGGCTAACAAGCCTATGTTGAAAGACCCCGATCTGATCTATCCTGACCAGGTATTGCGCATTCCGCAATTATAATCCCCATTTTTGTCTATACAAAGAAGGCGGTTGAGCAGCTTCGTAGTTGCTTAACCGCCTTTTTGCGTGCGTGATTTTTTAAGAGTGGTGTTACGAGTTCGTGGCACCACTCTTGATATATTCTTCTACTAGTCTCATATTGAGTGGTCCTTCCGAACATTCAACAGAACAGACCAGTTTACCCGGTAGACTCAACCGAGAAGAAACCCATGGCTGTTCATTTATTATCATACCTCAACGATCAATTTACGCCGGGCGTCATTGATCAGCTCAGTGCCGACCTTTCTGAAACACCGGCCGGGACACTCAAAGCGGTTAAAGGTTCTTTACCCATTCTGTTGGGTGCATTGACCAGGCGTATTCAGCAAACGGGCGGTGCCTCGTCAGTTATTACTTTTCTGGATAAAGGCGACTATGGAGCTACCCCGCTTGACGTATCGCAGGTTAGCGACTCACAGCAGAAAGTAGCCGGTACGGCCACCGCCGGACACGCTTTTCTCGATGTACTTTTTGATGACAAACTGACCCGGACAACAGAACTTATCAGTACCTATAGCGGGCTAAAACCAGCGTCTTCGCTGACTATTCTGGAGCTGGCCGGGACGATACTGATGGGTGTTCTGGGTCGCCAGGATCAGGAAAAAGGGCTGACCGCTCATAGTTTAACAGCTTTACTAATGGGCCAGGCTTCTGAGTTCAGAACGGCTGTTCCCAGTGGTCTTGATGCGGTTGGCAGTCTGTTGGGATTCGATGAACTTGTGAGCAAAACGGGCCCCACAACTCAGGTTCAGGGGGAAGACAACTTCAGTGGTACGGTAATCAATCCAAACATTCCCAAGAGTGATGAAGGCGATCGCCGGCGGGAAAACGTCCGCTGGTTGCGCTGGGCGCTGATCGCTATTGCCATACTGATTGTGGCATTGCTTGTGCAAAAGTGCAGTGAGAACCAGAATAGTGTGGATGGTGTCAGTACCGACTCGACCAGCCGCGTAGAGTCGAACGCAGTTGAAGACACATCAGCATCGACGAAACGAAGTATAGAAGAGGCTCACGGACAATCGGCAGACTCGACCGCTCCCGGTGCGCTCGGAACGCGTGATTCGTCGGAGAAAAGACCTTAGACAATGAATTCATAAGGCTTCAAACGCTATCTGACCGAAAGCCGGTTTTCGTCAATACTGACGAACAGACTAATCGACTGCGCGTTGTACGGCTATCACTCAACGCTTAGTAGCCATGATAGATAACCGCAAACGAGGAACGGTTCGTAACTGGATCGCCATTGGACTGATGGTCAGTTCGAGCTTTCTGTTCATGAATTGCTCCGGAGAAAAAAAGGACTCAACGGCCGAATCGAAAGCGGCTTCGACCGGAAGTGACAGCTCTGTCTTTGGACGGCAGGGCGATACGTCGGGTTCTAGCATGAACGTGCCCATACAGGCTCCGCCCGACAGTGCCGATGCACGTGGCGCTGTCGTTCCGGCGGAGATTAACGTAAAGGTCAAGAAATAAGCCCGGCGAGTCGGTGAGTCAACCTGAACATGGCCTATATTGCCGTCTGATTGACTTACCGACTTTGTTATGTTTGTTGACGCCATCGAGCGCATTGATCTTTTTACCCGGCCCCTCCATTCGATTGTTCGGCTTTATGGCCATAATGAAGTGGTGCCGGGTAGTGCCACACTTTTCTTCGTAAACGACCAGGGGTGTGCCATTACCTGCAAACACGTTGCCGAACTGGTTGCTAAAGCGGATTCGATCTACCATAATTACCGCGATTTTCAGGGTGCCCGCCGGGATGTGATACGGGAAAAGGATGCGGCCCAGCGTATCAGTAAACTGGAGGTAAAATTCAAACTTCAGTCGGAAACGATCATTCGGGTTCGCAACAGCTTCGTGGGATGTGTCGATCAATACAAGGAGTTGTCCATTGACATGCATCCCACTCAGGATCTGGCGCTGGTGCAGTTCAAAGGCTATAATCGATTACTGTATGGATCGCATGCTACGTTTTTGGGCGATAGCAGCCGAATCAAACCGGGACGAAGCCTGTGCCGTTTGGGGTATCCATTTCCTGAATTTACGAATTTTCGGTACAACGCATCCGTCGACGACATTGAGTGGACGGCTGAAGGTCGGGTGACATCACCCCGGTTTCCAATCGATGGTATCGTCACCCGATTGCTCAGCGAGAGCAACGACATTACGGGGATCGAAATGAGCACGCCCGGTTTGCGGGGGCAGAGTGGAGGGCCTTTGTTCGATACGAACGGGCTAATTTATGGAATGCAGTCGGCTACCCGTCACTTGCACCTCGGGTTTGATATCGAAGACCGCGAAGTACTGGTTAATGGGCGAAAAAGCCGGGTGTCGAATTACCCCTTCTTAAATGTTGGTCAGTGCGTTCACGTGGATGTAATCAAGGCATTCCTGCGCGAACGGGGTGTCACGTATCACGAAGGATAAAGCCGCTCAGATAGTGATCCTAATAAATTGGCTTTGCCGATTCAGTGGCGACCAGGTGACCATCATTACCAAATACAGCCACTACGGGTTTACCATGCTGGGTAAAATGGGCAAACGTGTAGTCGGAATTTTCGGTCCAGTTAATTTCAGCCGTACTCCCAAATTTCTCGATAAAGGCCTTCTCTACAGTTGGGCTGGGTTTATTGGCGGAAGAGCAGCTGATGAACCAGCCGCCGATCAGTATCCCAATAACTCCCTGTTTGATTCGATTCATAGTACTTGGCACGTCGATTCACACATGCGTTGTTTTACCAGACCAAAAATCGGATAACGAGTTTAAATAGCGTTAAAAATAGTGTTAAAAAGTGCTTAAAATAAGTAACTTACTAGCGGTTGAACGATGAACACGCTCGTCTCTTTTGAGAGTTAGTAGGTAACACAGGACGCATAAAAAAACTCTGAGCCTAAACCAGCCGTTACTCGGAATGATGTCTTTAATACGCATTCACTCTAGCATGCCGATTATCGTATCGGGTATCAATCCTGCTGGCAAAGTGGCAAAACATGTAATACAGAAAGCATAATGAAAAAAGTACTGTCTATAATTGGCGTCGGACCGGGTATAAGCCTGTCTGTAGCCCGGCGATTCGCCCGCGAAGGCTTTGCGGTTGCACTCGTTTCACGTGATCTTGACAAGTTGCAGGGATACGTCAACGAACTGACCGCCAATAATGTTGAAGCGGCAGCTTTTCAATACGATTCAGCGGATTCGGCCTCGCTCGAATCTGCACTGAAGCAGGTAGAAACGCAACTTGGCCCCACATCGGTTTTACACTACAACGCGGCATCTCTACACAACGGACGTCTCGAAAAAGAAACCGCCGACTCGCTCATCGCCGACTTTCGGGTCAATACGGCCAATGTCATCACGGCTGTCAATGCCGTGCGTGAACAGATGGTTTCCGGGGAAGGCTCTATCCTGTTGACGGGTGGTGGACTGGCTTACATGATTGCGCCTGACTATCTATCGCTGACACTCGGAAAAGTGGCAACGGTAACGCTGGCAAAAATGCTGAGTAGAACGCTGCGAAGTGCTGGCATATACGTCGGGACCGTAACCGTCAGCGGACACGTAGAACCCACGGCAGAGAAACTGACGCCCGATAACATCGCTGAAGAGTTCTGGAAACTTAATGCCGACCGGAGCACCGTAGAAGTGCGGTTCTGATCGACTATTGACCAAACAACCGGGTGTTGGCTGTATCTTTGAGCGGCCAACACTTTTTTTATGTCGGAACAAACCGCTCAGAGTTCAAACCAGATTTCCCTCGCTGCCGACGCCCTGGCATTGCTGAAACGCCTGATCAACACGCCCTCCTTCAGTCGGGAAGAAGAGCAAACCGCCGATCTGATAATCGATTTTTTTCGCGGGAAACAGATTCCCGTCGAGCGGTTGGCAAACAACATCTGGGCCAAAAACCGTCACTTCGACGAACGGAAGCCGACGATCCTGCTGAATTCGCACCACGATACCGTCAAACCGAACAAATCATGGACGCTCGATCCGTTCGAGCCACTCGAACGCGATGGCAAACTGTTTGGGCTAGGGTCCAATGATGCCGGTGGTTGTTTGGTTTCTCTATTGACGACCTTCATCTATTTCTACGATCGGGCCGACATGGCTTACAACATCGTGATGGCGGCTTCGGCGGAAGAGGAAATTTCGGGTCGCGGTGGGCTGGAACTGCTGTTGCCCGAACTGCCGCCGATCAGCTTTGCTATCGTGGGAGAACCAACCGAAATGCAGCTGGCAATAGCCGAAAAAGGATTACTGGTGCTGGACTGCACCGCGCACGGCATCAGTGGTCATGCCGCTCGTGAGGAAGGTGATAATGCCATTTACAAGGCAATTCGGGACATTAACTGGATTACCACGTATCAATTCCCAAAGGTATCGCCCACACTGGGACCCATCAAACTATCCGTGACGATCATCAATGCCGGCTCGCAGCACAACGTCGTGCCCGACACCTGTACGTTCACGATTGACGCGCGCGTAACCGAGCAGTACACCCTACAGGAGGTCATTGAAACGATTCAGGCGAACGTAGCGTCTGACGTAAAACCGCGTTCCATTCGCCTGAAACCATCCAGCATTCCGTCCGACCATCCCATTGTCAACGCTGGTCTCGCGCTGGGTCGGCATACCTACGGCTCACCCACAACGTCCGATCAGGCTGTGCTGGATTGCCCATCGCTCAAATGTGGCCCCGGTCATTCGGGACGGTCCCATTCGGCGGATGAGTTTATCTATCTTCGGGAAATTGAGGAGGGGATTGACGGCTACATTCGAATGCTGGAACAGGTGGTATAGGCGATAGATTACCCGGCTCCGGCCGTTGATCAGGCAGCGCCCAGGTTAGACGGGTCTGTTTAGGACCAAAAGGAAACGCTTACCGAATGAGTAGACGCAGCGGCAGCCTTTTCTTTCTCTGAGAAACCGGCTATCGACAATGAACAAGTTGCTGAGTGCGAAGGGTATAGTACTTGGATTCCTGAGCGTACTACTGCTGGGTGGAACAGGCTTCGGCAATACACCACCGGCAAAAGGAAAAAAAGTAGCTACGGCGAACCGGGATGAAGTTTTCTCAGCGAAATACATCAAGGATGTGCTCCTGAAAACGACCCAATGGCAGTTGCAACATCCCAAGCACAGCCCCACCGACTGGACAAACGGGGCGTTTTATGCCGGTGTTTTTGCGGCTTATGAGACAACCAAATCACCCCTGATTCTTGATTCGCTGATGGCCATCGGCGAGCGAAATCAATGGCGTCCCGGCAAGCGTTTTGACCATGCCGACGACATCGCCGTTTCGCAGCTGTACATCGACTTGTATCGGATCAAAAAAGACCGGCGCATGATCCAACCAACGATCGATACGGTCCAGAAGATGCGTACCGTACCCGGTAACGAACTCGCCAAACACGGCCTGACCTGGTGGTGGTGCGACGCCTTATTCATGGCTCCGCCCGTGCTGGCTAAGTTGAGCACAACCCTGAACGACCCAACGTACAACGCTTTTTCTGACTCCCTGTTCAGGCAGACCTACAAGCTACTGTACAACCAGCAAGAACACCTGTATGCCCGCGACGCCAATTATCTGGTTGATGCCAATGGGGCCGGAAAGAAAGAAGCCAACGGACAAAAAATCTTCTGGTCGCGGGGTAACGGCTGGGTCATGGGCGGACTCGTGCGCGTGTTGAAAGAACTTCCTGCCAAACACCCCAGCCGGGCGTTTTACCTGACCATGTATCGGCAAATGAGCGAACGTCTGCTGGCTCTTCAACAGGCCGACGGATTATGGCGAGCCAGTTTGCTGGACCCCGAAGCGTATCCGGGTGGGGAGGCTAGTGGGTCGGGCTTCGATTGTTACGCCTTGGCCTGGGGAATCAACCAGGGTATTTTGCCAAAAAAAACCTATCAGCCTGTCGTCGAAAAAGCCTGGGTTGCCTTAACGAAACTGGTCTCGCCCGAAGGTCGGGTAGGCTGGGTACAACCCATTGGGGGCGATCCCCGGCGGAATTTTAGCGAAGACAGCTGGGAGGTCTACGGAACGGGCGCTTTCCTCTTAGCGGGCTCACAGGTGATCAAGCTGAAGCCGTAACGATCGCCTGCTTTACCTGTCAGCCTACCTATTGTTTCCAGTTAAATCGCAGACGGTTACGATCTTCCCCAATCCATTACTAGCGCGATGAAACAGCTGCTTTCTGCTGCACTGACCCTTAGCATGGCTGGTCTTTTGTCAGGGATTCAGGGTCAGATCGAACCTGTGCCGGATACCAATTGGGCCGAGTACAACGGAGATGGTGCGCGTAGTCATTACTCAGCTCTGACCCAGATCAATCAGCAAAACGTTAATCAGTTACGGATAGCCTGGACCTATGCGTCGGGGGGAGCCGATACCATGCAGAATCGAACTCAGATGCAGTGCAATCCAATCGTCATCAATGGAGTGCTGTATGGTGTTTCGGCAAGCACACAGGCGTTTGCGCTCGATGCGGCAACGGGTAAGGAACGCTGGAAAACGGCCATTCGCGACAATGGTGGAACGACCAGCCGGGGGGTGACCTACTGGCGCAGCGAATCCCGGACTGACAAACCTGATGAGCGTATCTTTTTTGGTGCGGGAAAGTGGCTCTACGCGCTCGATGCGCATACTGGCGTTCCTATCGAGTCGTTCGGCGAGCGAGGGCGTATCGATTTGAAAAAAGGGTTGGAGCGGCCCGGTGCCGATGAGTATGTGGTGGCTAACACGCCCAATACAATTTATAAGAATCTGATTATCGTTGGGGTTCGGGTGGCCGAAAGTGAAACGGCTCTGCTCGGCGATATTCGGGCTTACGATGCGAAAACGGGACGGCTCGTCTGGACATTCCACACCATTCCGCAGGCGGGTGAATATGGGTATAATACGTGGTCGCCCAAGCCCGCCCGCAAACACAGTGGCGGAGCTAACGCCTGGGCGGGAATGGCCATTGACCGCCAGCGGGGCATCGTTTACATTCCGACGGGTTCGGCGGCTTACGATTTTTATGGCGGTAACCGCAAGGGTAATAATCTGTTTGCCAATTGCCTGCTGGCGCTTGATGCCAGCACGGGCAGGCGACGTTGGCACTACCAACTGGTCCATCACGATGTTTGGGATCGTGATCCGCCCGCTCCGCCGAACTTACTAACGGTTGTCCAGAACGGCCCCGATGGTCGGCCCCGACGCATTGACGCCGTAGCGCAGATCACGAAACAAGGCTACGTGTTTATTTTTGATCGGGTAACCGGTCAATCGTTATTTCCGGTTCACGAAGAGCCTGTTTCACAAGAGGTCGTGCCGGGTGAAAACGTCAGCGCAACGCAACCCATTCCGGTCAAGCCGTACTTTTCGCGGCAGGGATTCACGGAGAACGACCTGAATCCATTTGCCGCGAATCGGGATTCGCTGGCTGCGCTGATTCGAGCCGCCCGAACCGGCAGGGTTTATATTCCGCTTACCGATAAAATGACCATTTTCTTTCCGGGAACCGATGGGGGCGGGCAATGGGGTGGCGCGGCTACCGATCCGAAGGGTATATTGTATGTGCCAGCGAAAGAAATTCCGGTTTACACCTCGCTCGTGAAACGGGAGTCGAAAGCCAGCGGTGCCGCCGTAACCGGCGCTAACTTATACAACCTTCATTGCGCGCCCTGTCACGGAGCCGACCGGCGCGGGAATCACGACGGTTCCTATCCGTCGCTGGTGGCAGTTGACAAACGCCTGACAGATGGGCATATCCATCAGATTTTGCTCAAAGGGCGCGGTATGATGCCTTCATTCGCTCATTTGTCCGAAGCAGAGCGGAAAGCCATTATCGATTTTCTGGTCCAAAAAACGGTTCAGACGACGGTTACGGCGACTCGACAGACTAACGTTCCCTATCAGCACACGGGTTATAATCGATGGTACGACACGAATGGTTATCCCGTCAGTAAACCACCGTGGGGAACGTTGACGGCCATTGACATAAATACGGGTGAACGTCGCTGGCGGGTGCCCCTGGGTGAGTATCCGGCGTTGACGAAACAGGGTATTCCCATCACTGGGACCGATAACTATGGTGGGCCAATGGTGACGGCGAGCAACCTGGTATTCATTGCGGCCAGTCGTGACGAACAGTTTCGGGCATTTGATGCGCAAACCGGAAGGCAACTGTGGCAGACGGCCTTGCCAGCTGCTGGGTACGCGTCGGCGAGTACCTACGCGATCAACGGGAAGCAATACGTTGTGATTGCCTGCGGAGGAGGGAAACTGAACACAAAGTCGGGTGACAAGTATGTCGCTTTTGCGTTACCGTGATCCCTCACCCGTTTTGGGAGAGGAGCAGGCCGCCGGGCGGTTGGGTTGAGGGCATTCATAACTAGAATTTTTTCGCAACCCTACCCGCCACACTGATTTTATTGGCTTCTTTGCAATACTATAAACGATTTCCATTTCTGATCGCATGAAATTATTTTGGCGTGTGAAAGCAGGCTTGTTGCTTACCGGGTTGCTCACCGCAAGCTTGAGCCAGGCGCAATCGAATGCCGGATTACCCAAGCCAACACCCCGACAACTGGCCTGGCAATCGCTCGAAACCACGGCGTTTCTCCATTTTACGGTGAATACCTACACGGATAAAGAGTGGGGAGATGGCACCGAAAGTCCACAGATTTTCAACCCGACCAAACTCGATGCCCGGCAGTGGATTAAGTCTCTAAAAGAGGCTGGTTTTAAATTGGCCATTATCACGGCTAAACACCACGACGGGTTTTGCCTGTGGCCATCCAAAATGACGGAACATTCAGTTAAGAACAGCCCCTGGAAAAACGGCAAAGGGGATGTTGTAAAAGAAGTGGCCGATGCCTGCCGCGAGTTTGGCTTGAAATTTGGCGTTTACCTGTCGCCCTGGGATCGCCACGAAGCGCGCTACGGCACCGCTGCTTACAATGACTATTACAAAGCACAACTGCGTGAATTGCTCACCAACTACGGCCCCATTTCGGAGGTCTGGTTCGATGGTGCGAAGGGTGACAATGCCAAAGACATGACCTACGATTTCGCTGGCTACTGGGCGTTGGTTCGGGAGTTACAGCCTGCTGCTGTGATGTTCTCGGATGCGGGGCCAGATGTGCGTTGGGTAGGGAACGAAGCGGGTAACGCGGGCGAGACCTGTTGGTCGACGATCAATACGGCAGGACTGGCTCCGGGCAAAGCTGACCCGAAATACCTCAACCGGGGCGATCCGACGGGTAAACAATGGGTGCCGGCAGAAACCGATGTGTCGATTCGGCCGGGCTGGTTCTACCATGCTGCCGAAGATTCAAAAGTACGGTCGGGTAAAAATCTGGTTGATCTGTATTACCAATCCGTCGGTCGAAACAGTTTGCTGTTGCTCAATGTGCCGCCAAACCGGGAGGGATTGTTTGCCGAATCAGATATCGCCAGTCTAAGCGACTTTCGGCGTATTCTGGACGAGACGTTTAAAACTAATCTGGTGGCCAGGCAGCCAAAGCTAACGGATAAACAACTCGCGACGTTCACGACCGTAGCCGCCAACCAGCCTGTGACGATTGACTTGACGGGCGAGCAGTCGTTCGACCGTATTTCGATCCAGGAGAACATTGCAAACGGCCAGCGCATTGCCAGCGGGCGGGTCGAATACTGGAACGGCTCGGACTGGCGACCGATTCAGAGCTTCACGACCGTTGGGTATAAGCGACTGTTGCGTTTTCCGGCGGTAAAATCCTCGAAGCTGCGTCTGTTCATTACAAACGCGAACGGTCCGGTAGAACTAGCCGAGGTTGGGGTATACAAAGCGTCATCGGGGGAAGAAAACTGATGACCATACTGGTTTGGTAGTCATTCCATCGAAATGGCCTTATGTTTGCTGAGACGCTGTATGTACCTACGCAAACGAGCTAACAAATACCGTATTTTACGGTTTTCCTACCAACTACTACACAATCTTCGTTGACATTATGCTGTATCCGCTTACATTCGAGACCATTTTTAAAGACAAAATCTGGGGTGGTCAAAAAATAAATACCATTCTCGGTAAAGATTTCTCTCCGTTGCCAAACTGTGGCGAAACCTGGGAGGTATCTGACGTAGAAGGCAACGTTTCGGTGGTGAAAGAGGGGTCTTTGCAGGGAAAAACACTCCGCGATCTGGTAGCACAATACAAAGGTGAACTGGTCGGTGAGCACGTCTACGCAAAATACGGTGACCGTTTTCCCTTGTTGATCAAGTTCATCGATGCAAATGATGACCTGTCGATACAGGTTCACCCAGACGACGAACTGGCCGCAAAACGGAAAAGTGGCTTCGGAAAGACCGAGATGTGGTACATCATGCAGGCCGACGAAGGAGCCAAGCTTAATGCGGGTTTCAACCGTGAGGTGACGAAAGAGGAATACGTCAAAGCGGTGGCCGACAATACGATTCAGGATATTTTAAACATCGAACCGGCAAAACCCGGCGACGTATTTTTTCTGCCAGCGGGGCGAGTGCACTACATCGGAAAAGGTCTTTTGCTCGCCGAAATTCAACAAACGTCCGACACAACATATCGAATTTACGATTTTGATCGGGTAGATGCCACGACGGGGCAAAAACGCGAACTTCACACTGAACTAGCCGTTGATGCCATCGACTATCACCACTACGATCACTATAAAACACAGTACGAATCGACACTAAACGAGAGTGTGAACACGGTAACGAGCGATTATTTCGTGACCAACGTGCTCAATTTCGACGAAGAGGTGGAGCATGATTATACGCACATCGACTCGTTCGTTGTTCTGATTTGCGTGAGTGGTTCCCTGACGATTGAAGCCAAAGGCGGCTACAGTGTGCCACTCAAGATGGGCCAATGCGCGCTGATTCCTGCTTCAGTCGATAACGTTACGCTCGTGCCGGATGGGGCAATGACGGTGCTGGAAACGTACGTGCCGTAGGGTACGTTACCATTAGAACAGAAAGGGGAGCTTCATGGGCTCCCCTTTCTGTTTTTGGCAGTTTGCTCTGTTCTCTCTTGAGCGATATAGTACAAATTTAGCTGACATCGATTTTGATTTTACCCCGAATTACTTCTCTCAGGAACGCTGTCAGTTCGGCTCCTATTGACCTGAATTGCTTACATGAGTGGGCTTTTTTCATAATCCAGTGATTTTATGAGTAGCTGGTTAATGGGTACTAATGTATCGTTTTTTGGGATGATCACTACGGTGTTATTTAGTTTTTAGCGTGTTTTTCAACAGAAGAACGCCCGTACCGGGTTTGCGCCAGCTGCTCATTACGTCGACATGTTCGGGGCCGGTTGGTCTGAAGAACGAGCCTAGCAGAATATCATCGTCACCATCCTGATCGACATCACCCGCGTCTAGAGTCAGCCAGCGCCCCCGTTCGGCATTGGGGAAGGTTCGGGGCAGGAAACGCAGCGTACCCTGATTCTCGAAATAGATGAAACTTTCGTTGGGGCGGTGCGAAAAATCGGGGAAGTGAGCAATAGCCGCTATATCCTCGTCACCATCCTGATCGAAATCGCGAATGATCGTTTGCGTAGCTCCATGCATCGGATAAAACCACGCTTGTCGAAAACGAAAATGCCCGTCATTCAGGAAGATACGGATGCCATGATACGGCTTCAGGACAATGGAGTAGTCGGCATTGTCGCCATTCGCATAAACCAGATCGGGGTCGCCATCGTGATCAATGTCCATTAGTTCGATAAAACTGGACCCATATACCGGTGGGAAGCGCAGCACGGTTTCTTTTCTGAATTGACCGTTATGCTGGTTGTAATAGACGGCCACCTGCTCATTGCCCTGTGTTAATAACGCGACCACATCGGGCCACTGATCTTTGTTGATGTCCTGAACGATCACGCGTCTGGCACCGGGAAGGCTATCGAGAACATGCTCTTTGTAGCCCGATGACAACCGTTCGTGCCAGGTTAGTTTGCCCAGATGATTGCCAAACTGACAGATAAGTACATCCTCCCGCCCGTCGCGATTCAGGTCTATCGGGACCGCCTGAACGGGACGCTGTAGACCGGTTAGCAGGGCCGGGGCCGTTTTTTCCTGTCGGGTTCGTTGGGTCCAGGTGCCTGCTTTTCGATCGTTGGGGTTCAGAACACCTACCATCAGCAGGTCAAAGCGACCATTGGGCTTTGGAACTAGATCAGTTGCCGGACTATCCAGTTGCAGGGAGTCAATTCGATTTAGTTTGTGATCGAGCGCGTACACATTGTTTCGCCCATCGCCAACCCAGATTCTATGCGCCAGTGAATCATACCGAAGCATCGTCACAAAGGCGTCGACGGCGTGGTTTGATTGCTGGATGCGGAACAGCGGTAAGCCAACTGTTACGGAAGTGTGCGGAGATTGCGGGGGTAATTTTGTCGGCGCTTCGGACGTGTAATAATCCACGATTTTCTGCCAGTCGGTGGGATGCAGCATCGGCGCTTCGGGAAAGACCTTCGCTTCCATAAGCTGCGTCATTTCGTCCATATTGCTGATGCGCATGTACTCGGCCATTGCGTTGCCCGACTGACCCATGCGTAAAGCCATCTGCGGTAAAACGCCTTTCTGCCAGGTCGTCTTATCGAGTAGGGCCGGTTCCGGAAACTGGTGGCAACTGCTGCAATAACTCTGGCTAAGTTGTTTGCCTGTGAGCTGAGTCGCAACCGGAAGGGTAGGGGAATTGGTCGTTTCGGTTGACGTGGAAGAACGGCAGGAGACAAAGAAAACGAACGCGCTAAAAACAACCGCCAACCGCAGACAAGGCATACCAACCAGTTTGTTTGTACCAGACTCCCACCATACAGCAGGAGCCTGATACAAATATACCCTAAACCAGGCAGAGCCGAAGAGTAACTCTGAATTGGGCCGTTATTTTTCCAGCCCGCTAACGAGTTTGTTCAATAACTTCTGTTGCCGCAAATCGTAGATGTATTCCCAGAACATTACTCCGGCGAGGTGCTTGGATTTGACGTACTCGACCTTGTGATCAAACGATTCTTCATCGGCGTAGGAAATAAACATGCGCGAGGTTGGGTTCCACAGATAAGGAGCCTGCGCGTCGGCATCCCAATACCGTGTAAAGCCGTTTTTGCTGATGTATTTATCCGCCAGCTCGTCATAACTGATAAAGGAGTGCTTCCCCGTGGCGGGCTGATACAAGCCGTTATCCTGCGGGTTAACGTCGGCCCAGCCGCGCCCGTAGAAGGGGATGCCCAACACGATCTTATTGGCCGGAACACCCGCTTTAATGTGGCCATCAACGCCATCGGCTGAACTGTTGCGCGACTGGTTTCCTTTTTTCGACTGGTACAGGTTACTATGATGACCGGTCACTTTGTCGTTGCCGTGGTAAATATCGTAAGTCATGATGTTGACGTAGTCGAGGTACTTCTGCGCCTTGCCCAGTTCGGTGTGATTGACAAACGCCGTATCGACACCCGTTGCCGTAGTGAGCAGATAGTGATTGGCTCCGGCGCGTTTGTCCTGACGTCCCTGTTTGTCCAGTTGCTCACGTAGCGCCTTGAACAGAAGGGTGTAGTTCTGTTTGTCAGCTGGCCGGAAAATGTTGTTGTCGCCCGGCTGATCGGGGTATTCCCAGTCGATATCGACCCCATCGAGTTTATTCTTTTTGAGCAGATCGACAGCACTGGCGGCAAACTTCCGTCGCGACGCTTCGGTCAGTGCGGCATCTGAAAAGTATTTGCAGCCGCCCCACCCACCAATTGAGATCAGAATTTTTAAGTTTTTATTATCGGCCTTGAGCGCATTAAGCTTGGCCAGGTTTTCCACATCCTTTGCCTTCAGCGGGGCTAGCTCACCATTGGCGGCCGGAACGGCAAACGCGTAGTTAATGTGCGTCAGTTTTTGGGCGTCGATCTGGCTTTTCGTCCAGCCGTCTCCGCTGATATAACCGATGATAACGTAGGGTTTCGCCCGTGACGCTGACTGAGCGTATGTTGTGAGAATAGACCCGGTGATAAGGGCGAGCGTGATGAAAAACGCATTAAAAAAAAGGTTGATTTTCATGAAATCAGTGTTAACTGAATAAGTATGAAACTGCTTGAATCGGCAAGAGTAAGAAATTTTTCTATGACTTTTCCGGCTTCGCCCAAATTGGGAAGCTGCCCATTTACATAAGTTTTAATCGGAAATCTAGGAGGTATCCAATATCATGGGTTGAACTCAGTAAGGAAGTACACAAAAATTGTATTAATTAATTATTTATTAGTATGACTCATACTGCGTTGATTATTTTATAAAGGTAAGCTTGATTGTAAAATATTTTAAAATATAGGATATATTTGCCAGCAACGGTCATTCACCAAATACTATACGAGTTCAATAGGCAATAGCATCTTATAAGCAGCTAAGTTCGTCAGTAGTTGACACGTTATAAAGTAGAAAGTGTCTCTCGTACACCTAGTTCAGTACTGATTTTAACCCAAGACAAGCGGCTCATTATTGAGGAAAGTGCCTATGATTGTCAATTAGTTAGTAAGTATCTCCGTTCATTGACTCCTAAGCGGAAGTGAGTTAACCAAATTACGAGTATAACCTAAAAAGTAAATTTCATGAAACAGAAGCTACAGAAAGCCTTTCGAGAGGTTTTGTTATGCCTGGGAACCTTAGTTTTCCTAGCGTCATCACTCGCTATGGCAGCGGACAGGGACGTTACGGGTAGCGTCCTCGATGAAAAAGGGAATGGTCTGGCTGGCGCAACGGTCACCATCAAGGGAACGACGAAAGGGACAAATACGGATTCGAATGGTGGCTTCCGGCTATCGGTACCCGAGGGTAATACGGTACTGGTGTTTTCGTACATCGGCTACACAAAACAGGAAATTACTGTTGGCAACCAGACCGTCTTTAACGTAAAACTGCTTCCGGGCGATGCTTCTCTGGATGAAGTGGTCGTTACGGCGCTTGGTATCAAGAAAGATACACGGGCCATTGGCTACGCGGTGACAACGATCGATGGTTCGTCGTTGAACGTAGCGCGCGAAACCAACGTCATCAACTCGTTGCAGGGTCGTGTTGCCGGTCTGAACATTGCGCCTGCCAGTGGTGGCCCAGGTACTGCTTCCCGCATCAACCTGCGTGGCGTCAGTAACTTCACCGGTGGTAGCCCCTTATTTGTCATCAACGGTATTCCGATGGACAACACCTCGCGCGGTAATTCGGGTGAGTGGGGTGGTACAACCAATGGCGATGGTATTTCGAACATCAACCCGGACGACATCGAAACGATGACTGTCTTGAAAGGCGCTTCGGCGGCTGCTCTGTACGGTACACGGGCTGCTAATGGGGTCATTCAGATTACGACCAAGAGTGGCAGCAAAAACTCGGCTCTATCGGTTGAATACAACCTGAACCAGCAGTTCGATAAAATTATCAACTTCACCGATTACCAATACGAATACGGTCAGGGAACGCAGAACAAACGCCCAACTGACGTCACCAGTGCCCGCAACTCGGGTATTTACAGCTGGGGCGAAAAGATGGACGGGGCGCAGTTCACCCAAATCGACGGGAAGCAATATGCGTACTCGCCGGTGAAGGACAACATGGAGAAATTCTACCGGACCGCGTCGACGTTGACGAATACCGTTGCCGTATCGGGTGGAAGTGAGATGACCAGCTTCCGGATGTCACTGTCGTCGATGAACGCACAGTCGGTGTTGCGCAACAGCGGACTGAAACGGAAAACGATCAGTCTGAACGTCAATCAGAAAATCACCAGCAAACTCGATGCGAGCGTGATGGCCAATTACATCGACCAGCAGGACGAGAACCGGGCGCAGCTGATGGATGGACCGCTCAATGCCAACTACGGCATCAAACTGATGGCTACCTCGTTCAACCAGGAAGCCCTGAAACCAGGCTACAACACAACGACCGGCGATGAGACGGTATGGAGTGATGATTCGTACAAATCGAACCCTTGGTTTGTGGTCAATCAGTACAAGAACAACTACGATCGGAAACGGCTGATTTCGGCCATTACGAGTAAATACCAGTTTGCGGATTGGATTTACCTGCAAGGCCGGATTGGATATGACTTCATCAACGACGGTCTGTTCAACACAACGCCTTATGGTACAGCGTATTCGCGCTTAGGTAGCTTAACCCAGCGCAAAACGCAAACCAGCGAATTGAACGTAGATGCCTTGCTGGGTATCAACCGCAATATCACGACCGATCTGAACGTCAGTGTCGCACTGGGGGCTAACCTGCGGAAAAATAAGTCTGATTACATTCAGATTGCTGGCAATCAGCTGAGCATTCCGTATCTGTACACGATCTCCAATACGTTGTCGCGAAGCCAGGAATATGGTTACAACGAGCGCCAGGTGCAGTCGGGTTACTATACCGCTGACTTCAATTTCAAAAACTACCTGATCTTGTCGACAACGGGTCGGTACGATGTGTACTCAACACTGCCAGCCGCCAACCGGGGTATTTTCGCGCCTTCGGTATCCGGTAGCTTCGTGTTCTCGGAACTGTGGAAACCGTCAATCCTGAACTTCGGCAAACTGCGCGCTTCGTACGCCCAAACGAGCGGTGAAGCGTACGACGCTTACCTGACGAGCCAATATTATGTGCTGGGTAATACCTACAACGGTTTCCCACAAGGTGGTTTTTCCAATAATGGCGATGCGACGACCATGCCAAACATCAATCTGCGGCCGTTCCGTCTGAAAGAGTTTGAAGTTGGTTTCGAGACAAAATTCCTGAACAACCGTCTGGGACTTGACGTGGCTTATTTCCACCGGCAGACAACCGACGAAATCGTAAGTGCTCCGTTGACCATTGCGTCGGGCTTTACGTCGGCCGTATTGAACCTGGGTTCAACGCGCAATGCCGGTCTGGAAGTATTGCTGACGGGTACACCGGTTGTTAGCTCGGGCTTCAAATGGGATGTGTCGTTCAACCTGACCAGCGTTAAAAACACGATCGTAAGCATCACAGGGGCTGAAGGTCCTGAAACCTTACTGTTGGGTAGCTACCGGCCAAACAACGGTCGGGTTGCGCACGTGAAAGGATTGGCGGCTTCGCAGATCATGGCTTACGATTACCAGTACAATAGCGCCGGTAGAATTATCGTTGGTTCAGATGGTGTTCCACTACGGGGCGAACTGAAACCGATGGGATCGGCACTACCTAACTTGTACGGTGGTTTGAATAACAGCTTCAATTACAAAGATTTCTCGTTCTCGTTCCTGTTCGATTATAAGTTCGGTGGCAAAGTGCTGTCGGCTACCAACCACTACTCGATCGTTGACGGTCTGAACAAAATGACGCTGGTCGGTCGTGAGACGGGTGTTGTGGCCGATGGTGTGTTAGCGACGGGCGAAACCAACTCGAAAAATGTGCCTGCATACACGTACTATCCATCACTGGTGAACAACGTATCGGCACTGAACGTATTTAGCTCAGACTTCATCAAGCTTCGTCAGGTTACGCTTGGTTATCACCTGCCCGCTCGCTGGTTCAGCAACAGCCGGTTCCCCTTCGAAGCGGTGTCGCTCTCGCTGGTTGGCCGTAACCTCGCTACCCTGCTGAAACACACAGACAATTTCGATCCAGAAGCCGGTATCTCGACCGATATCCGGTATGCCGGTATCGAAGGTCTGCAATTGCCCTCGACCAGAACGTTCGGTTTTACACTAAACGCCCGATTCAAGAAATAAGCCATGAAAATTAACTATAAAGCGATCTGTATTGCTTCGATGGCCCTTTGGCTGACAACGAGCTGTACGGGGGATTTTGACCAGATCAACACGGACCCTACCAAAGCCAGTGAAGCGGTATGGGACCCTAATTACTTCCTGCCACAGGCGCAGAACCGGTACATCAACGTTGGCTACGATGCCATGCTGTATCAGAGTACGGCTATGCAGGTTCTGGCCTCCACAGTAGGCTATTATGGGAACGGTGATAAATACGTAAATACATCGGGGTCAACGGGTTATCAGGGTGCCATCTTCAACCGGACGTACGAAACGGGGGCTGATTTAGCCGAGATGATTCGCCTGACCGCTGGCAAAGACCAGTACGTAAACCTGTACAACATTGGCCGGATCATGCAGGCGCTGAATTTCCAGCGCGGTACCGATGTATACGGTGATATTCCGTACTCACAGGCTTTCAGTGCCAAGACGGGAATCACAACGCCTAAGTATGACACCCAGCAGTCGATCTATATGTCGCTGCTAACCGAACTGGAACAGGCTACTGCCGCTTTGGACGCGTCGAAAGCGAAGCCAACGGGTGATCTGTTTTACGGTGGTGACATTACCAAATGGAAAAAGTTTGGGTATTCCGTCATGCTGCGTATTGCCATGCGAATGACCAAAGTAGATCCGACAACGGCTAAAACCTGGGCCGAAAAAGCGGCTGCGGGTGGTGTATTTACGTCGATCGATGATAACGCAAAGGAAATTGCCGATGCGAATAATGCGACGTCTGCCATCTACAACGTCTATCAGGTATCGGACGATTTCCGGGAGCTACGCTGGTCGAAAACGTTCATCGATATGCTGAAAACAACCAGCGATCCCCGGTTAAGCGCCATTGCCGAAGTACCACAGGCCGGAGCCGCTAACAACGCCAGTCAGACACTGGTAGGTAACAATGCGGCTTCTGTGCAGGTAGGTCTGCCGAACGGTTTCGACCTGAACGGCGGGGCTACGGATATTCGCCAGCAGGCTGGTTATCCGGGGGCTACCGGTTCGGGTACGGACATTGCGCCACTCGGTAACTACTCTCGGCCACGGATTTCGGTCTATCTGAAACGGGCCGGTACGCTGATGGTTCTGACCTATCCTGAAACGGAACTGTTGCTGGCCGAAGCTAAAGTACGCGGCTGGAACGTGTCGGGTACGGCTGCCGACCATTACAAAAATGCGTTGATTGGTGCAATGACTTCACTGTCGCAACTGGATGCCACGGCAACCATTGCTACCGAAACCGCCACTGCATTCGCCACGGCTCACCCGCTGGACGTATCGTCCACGGATGCTTCGCTGAAGGCAATCAATACGGAGTACTGGAAAACGACCGGATCGATGTTTAACTTCATCGAGACCTGGAACAACTGGCGTCGGTCAGGGTATCCGACGCTGACCCCGGTCAACTATCCCGGTAACGTAACTAACGCGACCATCCCACGCCGGATGATCTACCTCTCGACTGAAAACGTAACTAATGCCGCGAACTATGCGTCGGCAGTAACGACGCTGACGGGTGGTGATCTGCTTACCAGCCGGGTTTGGTGGGATAAATAGCATTAACGGTGTCAAAAAAGGTAAGGTAGCTTTCGTAGCTCCTTACCTTTTTTGCTTTGTTTCCGAGCATAATAATCCTACTGGTAAGCATCTCCGAGTATCCTGTGCTATGACTATACTGCGATGACCAGCCCACTTTATACGATCAAATTTATTCTGTTCCATTATCCGAAAAGCTATATTATCTGCTTCGTCAGTCTATTTCTATACGTAGTCAATTCGACTGCTAACGCCCAATCTCCGCTCTTTCAGCTGCTCCCCGCCAAACAGACAAACATCGATTTTAACAACGAAATCGACGAGAACGAGAGCCTGAATGTACTTTCTTACGAATATTTCTACAATGGTGGTGGCGTCGCCGTCGGCGATGTAAATAATGATGGCTTACAGGATGTATTCTTTACGGCCAATCTAAAAGCTAACAAGCTGTACCTGAACTTGGGTGGGCTGAAATTCAAAGACATTACGAACGAAACGGGGGCTGAACTGGCTGGTCGGCGCGGAGGCTGGAAAACCGGCGTCAGCATGGCCGACGTAAACGGCGATGGACTGCTGGATATCTACCTCTGTTATTCCGGGAAAGGCGATAATGATAAACGCCGGAATCAGCTTTTTATCAATCAGGGGACCAATGGCGGCACCGTTCGGTTTGTCGAACAGGCAAAGCAATACGGGCTGGATGATCCGGGCTATACGACGCAGGCCACATTTTTCGATTACGACAAAGACGGCGATCTCGACGTGTTTCTGCTGCACCATAATGTAAAGAAATATGACAACATGGAGCTGGCCAAACTCCACAACGAAACCGACGAACTGGCTGGTAACAAACTACTAGAGAACCAGAACGGACACTTTGTGGATGTATCGAAAAAAGCGGGTATCCATCAATACCCGCTAACGTTCGGACTGGGTATGGCTGTGGCCGATATCGACAAGGATGGCTGGCCGGATATTTACGTAACCAACGATTACAACGAGCCGGACTACCTCTACATCAACAACAAAGACGGTACCTTTCGCGACGATACGCAAACCTGTTTTCGGCACCTGGCGCACTTCTCAATGGGCATCGACATTGCCGATTTCAACAACGACGGGTTGCCGGATGTGATGTCGCTCGATATGCTGCCGGAGGATAACCGGCGTCAGAAACTGCTGCAACTTCAGGAGAATTACGAATCGTTTGAATTGATGCAGCAGCAAAATCTGTTCAAGCAGTATATGCGCAATATGCTGCAACTCAACAACGGCAACGGCACGTTCAGTGAAATTGGCCAACTCGCCGGTGTCTCGAATACCGATTGGAGCTGGTCACCGTTGCTGGCGGATTTCGACAATGATGGCTACAAAGATCTCTTCATTACCAACGGCTATCTGCGCGATTATACCAACAAAGATTTTCTGAAATACTGGGGTGACTATAAGATAAAAAAGGCGATCGACCGCCAGCCCATTCAATTGATGGACCTGGTTCGGGCCATGCCATCGACCAAAATACGAAGCTACTTATTTCGTAATAACCACGATCTGACCTTCGCCAATAAACAAACGGACTGGGGTATCCAAACGCCTGCTGTTTCGAGTGGGGCTGCCTACGCCGACCTCGATAATGATGGTGATCTCGAACTGATCGTCAACAACATCAACGATCCTGCTTTTGTGTACCAGAATATGAGCCGCGAACAATCGAAGCAGGGCTACATTCAGCTAAAACTAGTCCCCACAACCGGCAATAAACAGGCCATTGGTGCGAAAGTGATGGTATATGCTGGTGGAAATTCCCAATACCAGGAATTGAATCCCGTTCGGGGTTATTTGTCGAGTCAGCCGTTGACGCTTCATTTTGGGCTCGGCACCGCGCCTATCATCGATTCCATCACGGTTAGCTGGCCGGATCAATCAATGCAGAAACTGACCCGCGTTTCGGTCAATCAGCAACTCGTTATTCAGCAACAGGCGATGGCGCCGAAAGCCAGTTCATCATTGGCACAACAGCCATTGGCTACCATTTTTACGAAGGTCGAGCCGGTATTGGCGCACACGCACGAGGGCTATAACGAAAATGATTTCAAACGCCAGCCGCTTATGTTGTGGATGTATTCGCACACGGGGCCGGTATTGGCAAAGGGCGACGTTAACAAAGATGGACTGGACGATATTTTCGTCAGTGGCGATCAGAACAAGACCGGCAGTATTTCGATCCAGCAGAAAAATGGATCGTTCAGCAAGATTGCCGACTTGGTAATCGGCGATGAAGCGGTATCAGCCATTACAGCGGCTGCTTTTTTCGACGCGAACGGCGATGGCTACGACGATCTATACATTGCCAAAGGTGGGTATTCGCTGTTTGAGCCCAATACCGAGTCCTTGCAGGATGAACTGTATATCAACAACGGGCAGGGCAAATTGCTGGTAGCCAAGAATCTGTTGCCGAGTGTAAATGCGAGCAGTAAATCCTGCGTCCGTCCTTTCGATTACGATGGCGACGGCGACATTGATCTGTTTGTTGGCGGTCGGGTCATTCCGGGTCGATATCCTGAGGCACCGGTTTCGTATCTGCTGGAAAATACAGGAAAGGGGCAGTTTCGACGCGTAGAAGCGCCATTTACCAGGGTCGGTATGGTGACGGATGCGCAGTGGGTCGATCTGAACGCCGATGGCCGTGCTGATCTGGTACTTTGTGGTGAGTTCATGCCCGTGACCGTTTACCTGAATACGAAAACCGGATTTGTCGATCAAACGAAGCAGTATTTTCCGGATGAAGAAAAAGGGTTCTGGTTTTCGCTGACGGTGACTGATGTAAACGGTGATGGTCAGAAAGACATTGTTGCGGGAAATCTGGGCGATAATTCGCAAATCCGCTTTTCGAAGAAGGAGCCCGCCGAATTAGTCTACGCCGATTTCGATAACAACGGCTCGATTGATCCTTTCTTTACGTTTTACGTTCAGGGAACTGCCTATCCCTTCGTTAGCCGCGATGAATTAAACGATCAGATTTATGCCATGCGTAAAAAGTTTGCGTTCTACAAAGACTACGCCAACGCTAACTTAACGAATATCTTCTCGACCGAAGAGTTGGCGAAAGCGCAGAAACTAACGGTTACGGAGAGTAATTCGGTGTGTTTTCTCCAGAAGAATGGCCGCTTTGACAAGCACGTGTTGCCTATACAGGCGCAGTTTTCGCCGGTTACCAGCACCATTGCGGACGATTTCGACCACGATGGCCACCTGGATTTATTGCTTCTGGGCAACAAAACGGACAATCGTCTGAAGCTTGGCAGTATGGATGCAAACTATGGCTGTCTGCTGCTCGGGAACGGAAAAGGCGACTTTTCGTATGTCAACCAGACGCGTTCCGGCCTGTCGGTAACGGGTGATGTTAAATCCGTGATCAGTGTGAACAGTAAGCAGCAGAACTTACTGATGATCGGGGCATTCAATCAGCCCATTCAGGTTTATAAAAAGCAGAAGCCATGAAGAAGGCATTACTCGTTTGTCTGCTTCTGGTCCGGGTAGGGCAGGCCGAAGCTAGTAAGCCGGATTTGAGCAAGCGGCTCCAACCAACGCTCTTTGCGGTGACGATGGTGATGATTCACGATGTGGTCAATCCACCGGCGGCCAGTCGATTTTATACCTATTGCCTGTTGGGGGCGCACGAACTCGTTGCCCAGCATCAGAAAACAATTGTTTCGCCAACCGCTTTCGCCCGCGACTTTACTAAACCGGCCATAGAAACGAAGGAGCCGTATGATTACCACATAGCGGCTCTGTACTGCATTCTCGAAGCGGGTCGATTGATTCTGCCGTCGGGCTATATGCTCGAGGAGGAACAGAAAAAGTTGCTTGACGAGCTTAAGCGCGAAAAATACAGCGATCCGCTCATTCAGCAGTCGGTGCAGGTCGGGCAGGAGGTAGCCAAAAAAGTGATGGCTTATGCTGCAACGGACAACTACCGAAATCTGAGCGCCCGAACCCGCTATCGGCCCAGTAAAGCAGACGGGTTCTGGTTTCCAACGCCACCGGGCTACATTGAAGCTATTGAACCACACTGGCGCATCATTCGCCCGATGCTGATCGATTCCTGTAGCCAGTTCAAGCCCGCTCCCCCCGTTGCATTTAGTAAGGATACCACCAGCGCGTTTTACAAACTGGCCTATGAAGTCTATTCGGTGGGCAAGAATCTGACCGACAACCAGCGGTTCATTGCCTCTTACTGGGATTGCAACCCTTTCGCCATCAACACCTCCGGGCACATGTCGATTGGTTTCAAGAAGATAAGCCCCGGAGGACACTGGATGAACATAACAAGCATCGCCACCAGCAAAGCCCACCTGAATTTTGACAAAGCGGTGATGATTCATTCGCTGGTTGCCATGACGCTGATGGATGCCTTTATCAGCTGTTGGGACGAGAAATACCGAAGCAGCCGGATTCGGCCCGAAACAGTGATCAACCGGTCGATCAGTGCGCGCTGGCAACCGTTGTTGCAGACGCCCCCGTTCCCGGAGTACACGAGTGGGCACAGCGTTATTTCGACCGCCGTTGCCGAAGTGCTGACATATTTGATTGGCGACAATTTTTCATTTACTGACAACACCGAAGTACTTTTCGATCTGCCGGAGCGATCGTTTGATTCGTTCCGGAAAGCGGCTGCTGAAGCCGCTATCTCACGCTTATACGGAGGTATTCACTACCGGGATGCCATCGAGAATGGCCAGACCCAGGGAAGAGCCATTGGCGTGTTCATTGTCGATAAACTAAAAAGCAAAGGAGTTAGGTCAACTTTATAGCCTGTCTTACAGTGTGTTAACGGATATTCGTTAAGAAAATGAGTTATTATCCGGATTTGTTGCGTTCTGGCGTGGTAAATAACCGTTAAAAAACACCTTTATTGGTAAGAGGTCTTACCATCACCCAACCTGGCTTTTGCCGCAAGAACTGATTCGTAACTATACATGCATGATCACATCGTCTTTTCCGTTATAGACGCGAAGAAAAACAAACTCAAACGACAGATTATTAACGAATTGTATCGGTTAGAGTCGCGTACTATTTCGCAGTTGGCCAGCCGGTTGCATACCAGCATACCATCGACAACATCGCTGATTGATGAATTGAGCATGACACAATGGGTGCAGGGCATTGGAACCGGAACCGCTCAATATGGCCGGAAACCATCGCTGTTTGCGCTGGATGCTAGCCGGTACGTTACCGTCGTCGTCGATATCAACGTTCACGACACCAAGCTGCTGGTTTTTAATCTGGCCAATCAGGTTGTTCACCAGCTCGATGTTGATCTGCGACTGGACAAATCGCCGACCTTATTGCGCATACTCGCGGAGCCGCTGGAACAGCTTGCCCAGCGGATCAAAGCCGACCAGCTGCAGGTGGTTGGCGTGGGCGCGGTGTTGCCCGGTCTGGTGAACCCGTGGGAAGCGGTCAATCACACGTATCCGAGTGTAAACAGTCCTGAACAGCCTCTGGATCAGCTGTTGCAATCAATATTCGATGCGCCGGTTTATCTGATCAACGATACCAAAGCCACCATTTTTGGCGAACACCGGTTTGGGCTGGCTCAGAACAAAAAACACGTGCTGTCCGTCAACATCGACTGGGGTATCGGGCTGGGTGTTATCACGAATGGGGAGATTTTGCAGGGGTCTGCCGGATTCGCGGGCGAATTGGGCCACATCCAGATGAAAACGGATGGTGAACTGTGCAGCTGCGGTAAAGTCGGGTGTCTGGAAACGCTGGCGTCGGCCTCTTCATTGATCCGACGGGCCAGGATCGGACTGGATGAGGGTCGGGTGTCGCTACTAACCGAACTCGATAGCAGTGCCATCGATATTGAGCGTATTATCGGTAAAGCGAATGCTGGCGACGCGTTCTCTATCGATCTGCTTAGCGACGTTGGCAGTGCACTGGGAAAGGCATTATCAACCGCCGTTCACCTGTTCAACCCCGAACTGATTATTGTCAACGGCGTTTTGGCAAAAGCCGAGAAGTCGATCACACGACCTATTGAACAAGCTATCGATAAATACTGTCTACCTAACTATCGGGATAATCTATCCATTGAACTATCTAAATTGGGCGAGATGGCTAAGTTCTATGGTACACAGGCTTACGTTGTTCAGAAATTACTGGAGCACGAGTTAGTGCCCTAGCGAAAATTGACAGATCGGTTAATCAATGACAGTCTTTTCTGGTTAAATGATAGACTTATTTTCTATCATTTTGCAGGGACAACGCTGAAAATTCCGTTGTTTTGGCGTCCTGTATCTTATTTTGTTGCTTTATGAATTGTCTGCTCGGTGTGGATCTAGGCACCACCAACGTTAAAATCCTTGCCGTAACACCCCACGACTGGAAGATCATTGCGCAAACATCGTTGCCACTAAAAACGTTGTCTCCTCAACCCGATTTTGCAGAACAGGACCCCGAAGCCGTTTGGCAGGCCGTTCGGCAGGGATTGAGTGAAGTGGTGATCGGCGCAAAAAGACAACAGGCAACGATCTCCGGTGTAAGCTTCAGCGCCGGTATGCATAGTGTGCTGGCCGTTGACGCTACAGGAAAGCCATTGACCCATGCGGTGCTTTGGTCCGATAACCGGGCCGAACCGCAGGCGACTGAACTGCATACGGATCAGGCTTCGCTGGGTGATGCCATCTACGCGCATACGGGTACACCGATTCATCCGATGATTCCGCTCTGCAAACTGGCCTGGTTCCGGGAGAACCAACCCGATTTGCTAACACAGGCTGCCCGGTTTATCTCACTGAAAGAATACGTCTGGTGGAAACTGACCGCTCGCTACGATATTGACTACTCGATGGCTACGGCCACCGGATTGTTTGAGGCCGAAAAGCGAACCTGGTATCAGCCCGCACTCGATTTCGCCGGTATTCGACCCGAACAACTATCAGAACCGCAACCGACAACATTGGCCGTGACGTACAATCCCGATCAGGAGGGGGTCGCGAAAACCGCTCTACCATCGGGCGTGATGTTGTACCCCGGTGCATCGGATGGCTGTCTGGCCAATCTGGGAGCGGGTTGTATCGAACCCGGTATTACCACCATAACCATCGGCACAAGCGGAGCGGTGCGCCAGACCGTTAGTAAACCGCAGCGAGATCCGCATGGCCGACTGTTTTGTTATTACCTCGATGAGCGAAACAAAACACCGTACTACGTCGTCGGTGGACCGACGAACAACGGAGCTAATGTGTTGCAGTGGCTGGCCGAAAAGCTCACGCAACAAGAGACGGAAGCCGTATTGACCGAAGCGAGCACCGTATCAGCCGGTGCTGACGATCTATTGTTCCTGCCGTACCTGCACGGCGAACGGGCACCGCTCTGGGATGCGTCTGCGCGGGGCGCTTACCTGAACGTGGACTACCGACACACCCGAGCGCATTTTGTTCGGGCTGCGCTGGAAGGCGTCATGTTCAACCTGCTAAGCATCGAGCGGTTGCTGGCTAAACAGACTGGCCCCACGCGGAAAATCTACGCGAACGGCGGATTTGCTCAATCAACGTTCTGGGTTCAGATGATGGCCGATATATTTGGCGTTCCGGTTCGGCTCAACGACAGCAATGAAAGTAGCGCAATGGGAGCCATACTGTTGATTTCGAACGTAACGACGCCGTTGGAAAAGTTGGCCGACGAAGTGCAGTTCGGTCAGGCATTCGAGCCGGATGCAGCTTGTCACGAGCATTATCAGACCGTGTTTGACCGCTGGGAGGCCGCCTTACAAAAACGCTGACCCTACCACCGCACTTGTCCATCGCCCACAACGATCCATTTTTCCGTTACCAGCTTTTCGAGCGCGAATGGGCCACGGGCGTGAAGTTTCTGCGTCGAAATACCAATCTCGGCCCCCAGTCCGAAAACGCCCCCATCCGTGAAGCGCGTTGAGGCATTTGCGTAAACCGCAGCCGCATCGACTTCGAACAGAAAGCGGTCGATAATTGACTGATCCTGTGACAAAATTGCTTCGGAATGCCGCGACGAATACGCCTGAATGTGAGACAACGCTTCATCGAATCCGGCAACCACTTTCACTGCGCATTTGTAATCCAGAAATTCACGTCCGAAATCGTCAGCGCGGGCGTGCTGGAGGTTTTCATACCCGGCGTTCTCAAAAATCCGGTACGCTTCGTCGTCGGCAAAAACCTCAACGTTCCATTTTTTGAAATCAGCCGTCAGCATGGGTAGAAACTGCTCCGCAACGGTTTCGTCGACGAGAATGCAATCGAGCGAGTTGCAAACCGACGGACGGGAAACGCGCGCATTGACGACAATGGCAGTGGCTTTTTTCAGGTCCGCCGTTTGTTCGACGTACGCATGACATACGCCAGCGCCCGTTTCGATAGTGGGCACCAGCGAATTCTTACGCACAAACTGTATGAGCGATTCGGAGCCGCGTGGAATAATAATGTCTACGTAGCGCGTAGCCGTCAGCAACTCATTGACAACGGCCCGATCAGGAGGCAGCAATGTTACCGCAGCTTTGGGAATCTGAAAATCGTCGAGAACCCGCTGAATCAGGTCAACCAGATAGCGGTTGGAAAAATCGGCTTCTTTGCCACCTTTCAATACACAGGCATTGCCGGAACGCAGACAAAGCGATGCCACATCGACCGTTACGTTGGGCCGGGATTCGTAGATGACGCCGACAACACCCAAAGGCACCGCGATTTTTTTGAGTTGCAGGTTTTGCTCAATCGTGCGCTCAAAAATGACGGTTCCCGCCGGATCAGGTAATACCGCCACCGCGCGCAGACTTGTGGACAGATCGGCTATCCGGGCTTCCGTTAACTTAAGCCGGTCGTATTTTGGGTCCGATTCCGGCATCCGATCCAGATCTTTCTGATTTTCGGTGATGATCTCAGCTGTGTGCGCGGCCAACACATCGGCAAGCCGGTTCAGTAAGTCCGTTTTTTGCTCAGAACTAAGCCGTCTGACAACGGCGGACGCCTGTTGCGTGGCCTGAAGGAGTGGAGTGATCGGTGTCATACAAGTCGTCCGGATGGCCACATCCGGGTAAGAAATAACAAGAACTCGCAATCTAATACCCGGACGTGGCCGTCCGGGATAGTGTCACAAAAGTACAATATCATTCGCATTTGCCACCTCAACGTTCTGTTGATTGAGTTGCTGCGACAGGGCAGCCGACGAAATTCGGGCGCGGGCAACGGCAATCGTTTCGTCCTGCTCGTCAATGATTTCGACCATTTCGCCAACGGTAAACTCGCCAATCAGCGCGCTGACGCCGACGGCCAGTAAACTCCGACGTTGCTGCAAGGCCCGAACCGCCCCCGCATCGACCCGTATCTGCCCCACGGCAAGACTGCCGCTGCCCAGCCAGCGATTTCGTGCGGACAGCGTTGTGGGTTGCGGGCTGAATTCTGTACCCAGTTCTCCCTGTAAAGCCCGACGCATACTATCCGGTTCGTTGAGCCCAAAGATGACGACCCGAATGCCCATGCGGGTTGCCAGTTTGGCGAAGGTCAGTTTAGAGGCCATACCACCGAGTCCCAGCGACGACTTCTCCGTTCTGACGACGCCGAACAGCTGTTCATCGAACCGGGTTACCTGTCGAATGATGTGTCCGTCGGCATCGAGCAATCCACCGACCGACGTGCAGAGCATGAGCGCTTCGGCTCCGAAACCTACGGCGATCAACGTAGCCAGTTCGTCGTTGTCCGAAAACTTAAGTTCGCGGTTACTAACAACGTCGTTTTCGTTGGCAATGGGAATAATATCGTTGGCCCAAAGTTCCTCATAGGTTTGTTTCAGTTGCAGAAACTGATCGCGGCTGGCAAAATGATGACGTTCGCAAAGGCTTTGGGCAATCGAGATTCCGTAAATGGAAAAGAAGCGGGAGTACTGATTCAACAACAGCAAATTACCGACGGCAGCAGCGGCTTTTCGCTGGCTGATGTCGCCCCGGTAATCCCGGATTTGTGCTTTCCCGGCACCTACCGCGCCTGACGATACCAGAACGACTTTGTAGTGTGGATGCAGAGCCGCCACTTGCCGGGCAATGTCCACCATAACGGGTTCATTGGGTTCGCCCGTTGATTTTGTAATGGATGCCGTCCCGAATTTAAGGACAAGAACAGGTTTTGACATGTAAAGTGTCCCTTCCGTCAGCGAAGATGATCCTGAACAAAAGGGGCACAAAACTAATCATTGCCGGCAAGATGTTCCGTATTTCAGATCATTCGGTGCCTGAATCTTCCACCTGATCGTTGAACAAATGCGCTAACACGGGCTCTGTAAAACGGGCTTTTTTGCGCAAAGCTGCTTTAAGTTGCTTCATGTAGGCTGACTTGGGAATTTCAATGGCACCGTATCGTTTTACATTATCATTGATAAACTGGGTGTCGAGAAGGTCGAATTTTTGTTGCCGGAGTGTAAGAATCAGGTAGTGGAAGGCGACCTTGGATGCGTTGCTGACGTGATGAAACATAGACTCACCGAAGAAGGCAGTACCCAGCGATACGCCGTACAAGCCGCCAACTAAACGATTGTCTATATACGTTTCGACGCTATGGGCAAGCCCCATGTGGTGTAATTCGGTATACGCGTTAATAATTTCTTCCGAGATCCAGGTGCTGTCCGTTTCGGAACGGGGCAGTGAACAGTAGCGCATAACCTGCTCAAAATCAGTATTTATACGAACGTCAAACTGTTTTTTATTTAAAATGGGCCGTAGGGAATGGGCTGGCTTGTAGGTGTCAATGGGAATTACCGCACGCGGATCGGGGGCGTACCAGTACAGTGTACCGTCTGCGTCGGCCATCGGAAAAATACCGTGAATGTACCCATAAATCAGGTCGTCGGCGGTTAGCTTATTCATTACTTTTTCCGGTGCGTTACCGGGCAAATATAGAAAATTGTTGATTGGTTTTGGCTTGCAGGAAGCGAAAACTTAAACTTGTGGTTAAGCAAGTACCTTAGTTTCCTGAGTAACCGATTGAGTACTTTCCTTATTGTAACCAATGTGTTAGAATATGGTTTAATTTCGCGTTCTCCAACGCATCGACTGGTTATGCTGAAGCGAAGCCGTTAGTCACCGACTTCGCACCACCAATCAGGTACGGAGGATGCTTGATCAACTGTGATTAAACCAAACTCTTTCCGCGCTGTCGAACGTTACGTGTGAAATGAATTAACGATCAACCATGAAAAAAGGACTCATTATACTAGTGGCTATAATGCCATTTCTACTCAGCCGGTGCAGCGTGAATCAACAAATTTCCCAGGCAAAAGCCCTCGGTGATTGCCGGTATTCGATCGTATCGGCAGATAGCGTATTTCTGGCAGGAACGGATATTCGTCAGTTTCGCAAGCTGGAAGACCTCAATCCAGCCCGTTACCCACGACTGGCTACGGGACTGCTGACCCGCAATATACCACTGGATGCCCGGATCAACCTGGCTATAACGAATCCGACCGGTAAACTGGCGGGAATCAATCAGCTGGAATACAAGGTTTTACTGGCAGGACAGGAGATGTTCAACGGCTTTCTTAACCAGCGGATTGAGGTGCAACCTGGTGGTAAAACGCAAATTCCCGTTCGGTTGAGTACGAATGCCTACCAGCTCTTCACGGATTCGAAAACCCGCGATGCGTTTACGCAACTGGTGCAAAACCTGGCTGGTTCAGCCAATACGACTCCGTCTAAGCTGACAATTAAAATCAAGCCGACGCTTGCTCTGGGTAACAAGGCCGTTAACTATCCCGGCTACATTACGATCGATCAGGAATTGACCAACAAGATCTTACTGGGTAATTAAGGGCATTAATTTACGCCGTTACCTGACTACTAATTTGTACGAATTACCAGTAGCATTTGGTTAGCCCCCGCTTTTTAAGCCGGGGCTTTTTTTGTCCCGGCTACGCCTGATTTTCTAAACCGATCTATTCCGATGCAAAAACTCCTTTTAGCCTTGTCCCTGGCTGCGGTATTCACACGAACGCAGGCGCAAACGAACCGAATCCAACTGACGCATAATGAAGCCAAGAAGCAGATAGAGGTGTCGATAGAGGGTAAGCCATTCACGGCTTATATCTATCCGGGTCCAAGCGTTCTGAAAAAACCGGTTCTGTACCCAATCCGAACGGCGGGTGGCAACTTCATTACACGGGGATGGCCATTGGACCCGCGTCCCGGCGAACGGATCGACCACCCGCACCACGTAGGGATGTGGTTCAATTATGGCGACGTGAATGGACACGACTTCTGGAATAATTCTACCGCCATCGGGCCGGAACACAAAGGTCCGTTTGGGACGATCGTGCACACGGGCGTCAAATCAATGAAAAGTGGCAAGGACAAGGCGGAGTTAGTCGTTACAGCCAACTGGCTTGATAAAGACAACAAGGTAATGCTTCAGGAAACGACAACGTTCGAATTCAAAGGTACCGCCGATAGTCGGACCATTGATCGGATCACCACGCTGAAAGCAGCTGATAAAGATGTACTGTTCAAGGATAACAAAGAAGGTATGATCGCACTTCGGATGGCCCGCCAACTCGAACAGCCATCGACCAAACCCGAAGTTTTTACCGACGCGCAGGGAGTAGCGACTAAGGTGCCCGTCCTCGATAATGCGGGCGTAACGGGACAGTATCACAGCAGTGAAGGCGTTGAAGGGGATGCCGTCTGGGGAACCCGTGGTAAATGGATGAACCTGACCGGAACCATCGACGGAGAGGCTGTCTCGGTTGTCTTGTTAGACCATCCTCAGAATGTTGGCTACCCAACCTACTGGCATGCGAGAGGCTATGGTTTATTTGCAGCCAATCCATTGGGGCCAGCCGTTTTTACGGACGGAAAATCACCTGCACTGAACTACACGCTCCCCGCCGGAAAGTCGGTTACATTCCGCTATCGATTGCTGATTCAGTCAGGGAATCCAACTAACGCATCTATAAACGAGCAAGTGTCGACATTTACTCGGTAAAAAAAAGTATCTTGCGCATTAGGGTCGGCACACTTTTCGTCAATTATACTGCTACTACATGCTGATTAACAGCGTGTATGTTCCGTAAACCTATGCGTAACTTATACTTAGTAATCTATTTTATCGGTATCCTATGGCTGACAACAAGTGAAGGCATTTTTGCCCAGTCACGAACGCTGCCCTCGTTGGCAAGAGCTCGCCAGTCAGTATACACTCCGCGTAATCCACCTGTATCGGCCTTTAGTGGTCTGGAAACAATTCAGAATGATCAGATAAAGGTTGGCGTCGATTCGCGATACGGCGGTGCCATTACGTATCTCGCGCCTGTCAACGGGACGAACATGGTCAATAATTTCGACCTTGGCCGCCAGATTCAGATCGGTCTCTACAGCGGTCCAAACCCGTACAGCGAGAATGGCAAACAACCTGATCCAAACTGGGTTGGCTTAGGCTGGGACCCCATTCAGGCGGGGGACGTGTTTGGCAATCCATCCAACGTGCTGGACTTTCGGAAAGAAGCAAACCTACTCTATGTCAAGACGCATCCACGTCAGTTTCCGCTTGATGATGTTCTGGGTGAGTCGTATATAGAACATTGGGTGCGGCTGGACAAAAATGTGGTAAAAGTTCATGCGAAAGTGACTCTCTTTCGAGCGGATAAAACTCAGTACGAAGGCCGTCAGCAGGAGATGCCCTGTGTTTATCTGAACGCAAATTACCACAACATCCAGGCCTACATCGGTAGTAATCCCTTTACCAATGAGAAGCTTACACAGATTCGTCCACCCATTGAGTTTGGCGATATTTTTCCAACCGAACCCTGGATGGCTTCGACGGATGACAACGGGTTCGGCGTAGGGCTGTATTCCGAAAATTCCTATGATTGGAAAAAAGGCTATTTTGGCCGCGATCTGGCCGGCGATGAATTTATGGTGGATGCGTCGTACATCGCCAATACGCCGTTTGTCGTTCTCGATCATAACAGCACCTACGAGTGGGATTATGAACTGGTAGTCGGTCAGATCGCAGACATTCGGACGTATATGTACGCGAAGCCACGGGCCTCATCCGGTCCAAATTATCGGTTTGATACGTCGCGGAAAGGATGGCATTACTTCAATGCGGTCGATACAGGGTTACCCATTCAGGGCGCTTTATCGGTGCAGTTGACCAACAGTCAGCGCGATCTGATTCAGTCGCCCGGTGTTTTCTGGAAGGGACGAAGTAACCCGAACGTGTACGTACGGGCTGCGTTTCAGACCCAGCATAACAACTTTCGCTTTTCCTGGAAAAACGCCGATGACCATACGATCGCTCGCGACGAACGTGGCTATTTTGATTTCCCGATCATTAACGATGGTCAATTTCATACGTACAAACTGGACCTCAGTAACAAAGCGAGCTGGCTTGAATCCCATATTGGACAGATTGAATTTCGACCACCCCCCAATGGGCCTGCCGTTAATGGCTGGGTGAAAATCGAATGGATAGCTACGAACGAGAGCGGACCTACAGCGGATGGCGTTTCTAAACCGGGGACAAGTTTGGTCGATACTCCACAGACACCGGCAACCCCCTGTCCGACCTATTGTATCCCTGTGACTGTGCAAAAAACGCAGTCAGCGAGCGGAATCGTGCGAAAGTAGCCAGGCAGTACGTCGCTTGGTTACTATCCACTGATCTGCCCCGCTACGGATGGGCACTCTGTGCAGTCGTAGCGGGGCAGATCAGCCATAAAATTGATGTATTAGTTGAGGTGTACGAGTGCTGACCGATAAACACGGCCCTCCAGCGTATCCATCCACGACCGGAGCGTATTATTCTCGTGGCTGGCGCGGTTGAGTTCAGCGTCTATCTGGCGAAGCAGAAAAAACAGCTGATGAACGTGTAACCATTGTTGATGCAGGCGCTTCGTGTCTTCAATCGTCCGAGCCTGTTGCCGGGCTTCATGCGTTAGTGTACGCAGGCTCATCTTCAGGTGATAACGCAGCATCATCAACCGGCTGGCCATGGGTAGCTCAGTCGGACTGCGTTCCATGTGTGATATTCCTTTGGCGAGCACATTGTTGCGCTGCTGTAATTGATCTGAAACGATCATCCATGCATGTTCTGCCTGAAGCGCTTCGTATGAGACGGTTTTCATAGCAATAAGTACAATACGGTTTACAAACAAATATACCAATTGAGCCGACTTTTCAATGCGTTGATTCTTAGTTTCGTAAAATTTTAATTTGTTAAACGGTATTTCGGCCAATGATTAGACAAGAATAGTGCAATTCGGTTTAATCGCTGTCTGAAAAAAGTCTGCGAATTAACGGCATCTCTACAAAGGTTATTCTACCTTGTTACATTCAACTTGACTCAACCATTAAAATGCTGCAACGACTTGGCCTCGTTTTGTTTGTTATTGGATTTCTCAGCTGGCTATTCACCCTGACGCTAAGTGAATATCGGCTTACCAATGCCAGTATTGATAACGCTGTAAAATCCGAACATAGAGCGATCATACACGAACGAACGGCGTTTATGAAGGACAAATTGTATGCAAACAATTGGCTGTTCATTCGTGATTTTCGGGGGGCGATCGACACGTACAATGCAGCCATGAACGCCGAAAAAAACTGGAAGGCTGTTATCTACGACAACTATACGTTCGATGTAGCGAAGAACGCATCCCTTGGTATACTGACGACGGGTTCTGTTTGGCTCTTTTTCTGGTTGAGCTTTGGGGTAGCTATATTGGGAGGTTTGCTTTACTCACTAGCGGGGAGCAACCGATTACCCGGCGTTCGAAATGACAACAAGTTCCGAAACCCGGCCACCAACCGGGGTTGGATTGGCATTGCCGTTGGTTTCTTTCTGATCGGGTTTTATATTGCACTTTATTTTTATCCGGAATACCTGACCAACTGGGTCTTATTAGTCGATCCGATCAGTCGCGCGCTCAATGCCGGACCGGCGAGCCGCTGGTTTCTGTACGGATTTCTCTACACACTGGTTATCTTGGTTATGGGCGTTCGGATGCTGATCAACTATCGGCACAGTCGTTACCAGCAACTCCGCACCGTATCGGTCATGTTTTTTCAGGTTGCGTTTGCCTTTTTGATTCCCGAAATTATGCAGCGGCTAAACCAACCGTATCAGGATCTGAAAAATATCTGGCCGCTTGACTACACGTTTTTCTTCGATTATAAGCTGAACGAAAAAATGCAGGCGGGTTCGCTCGGCATCTTTATGCTGGTATGGGGCATCGCACTGGCGCTGGTTGCTGTACCGGTCATGACCTATTTTTTTGGCAAGCGGTGGTATTGCTCGTGGGTGTGTGGCTGCGGAGGACTGGCTGAAACACTGGGCGACCCGTACCGGCAGTTGTCGGACAAGAGCCTGAAAGCCTGGAAATTCGAGCGCGTCATCGTTCACGGGGTTCTGGTCTTCGCGGTGGGAATGACCGTGTTGGTGCTTTACACGTATTTTACCGGACAATCGACCATACTGGGCTTTCTGGATAGTTACAGCATCCGTTCAACCTACGGTTTGTACGTAGGGTCTATTTTTGCGGGTGTTGTTGGCACTGGCTTTTATCCGCTGATGGGCAACCGCGTCTGGTGTCGGTTTGGGTGTCCACTGGCGGCTTACTTAGGAATAGTACAGCGATTTAAGTCACGGTTCCGGGTCACAACGAATGGCGGTCAGTGTATTTCCTGTGGCAACTGTTCGGCCTACTGCGAAATGGGTATCGACGTTCGGGCCTATGCCCAGCGTGGTCAGGACATTGTTCGGTCGTCGTGCGTTGGTTGCGGCATTTGTTCGGCGGTTTGCCCGCGTGGTGTTCTTAATCTCGAAGTTGGCCCTATATCGTCGCGGAAGGTTTGACGGTTGGTGATCGGTTGCCCTAAGCTGTTGGGGAACCGAGCCTTGTTTCGTAGCGGATAGATTACCGGAAAACCTTTTATCTTCGTAGCACCTTTGGACAATTTTTTTAGCGAAAATCGTCTATTTTCTTTTGCCCTGTTGACAAATGGACCCTATTTATAAAGCCCTGTTTGTTTGTACGAGCCATACAGACTATCCCACTAAGCCGTATAAAACCGGACTCTGGTTGAGCGAAGCCACTCATTTCTATGACGAGCTCGATGATCGCAAGCTACCTTACGATATAGCCAGTCCGTCTGGCGGACCAGTACCCATCGACGAACGAAGCGTTGACCGACGCGACACGGTGAACGAAAAGTGGTATAATGACCCTACATTCAGACACAAGCTCGAACACTCGACACGGCTGGATGAGATCGATCCGGCTAGCTACCAGATTTTATATTTGACGGGTGGACACGGTGCCATGTGGGACTTCCCCGATAACCAGACACTCCAAACGATTGTCCGGTATATTTACGAAAATGGCGGGCTGGTCGCTGCCGTTGGTCATGGGGTGAGCGGCTTATTGAACGTCCGGCTTTCCGATGGTTCGCTACTCCTCGATAATCGGCAGGTCGCGGGCTTCTCAACGATGGAGGAGAAGCTGGTCAGGCTTGATGAAGAAGTGCCGTTTTTACTCGAAGATGCGCTGAAACAGAAAAAAGCGCTATACGGCAAGGGATTCATTCCGTTCCTGCCCTACATTGAGGTTGATGAACGGCTTGTAACGGGGCAGAATCCGCTATCGGCCAGAAAAGTTGGCCGGAAGGTCATGGAGGAGATGTACGAAAAATAGGAAGGTCGATCTGGTGAACGGTGCCTGATACGCCATATCTCGAAGATACAGCGTATCAGGCACCGTTCACCAGATCGACTGGATAATCGCTTAAACGACAACATCCGGGAAAACCTCGCGGAGAGTTTTCAACTCAATATCTTTTTCCGAAACGATTGGATTAGTAATACCCCAGTCGATGTTCAGGTCAGGGTCGTTCCAAATGATTCCGGATTCAGCAGCTTTGTTGTATACGTTCGTGCACTTATAGCTGAAAACACTATCAGCCAGCGCGACAAATCCATGCCCAAATCCTTCCGGAATGTAGGCCATATTAGCCAGTTTGGCATCCAGCAGAAACGTTTCATATTGCCCGAATGTAGGTGAGTCAGGGCGCAGATCGACGGCTACGTCGAGTACCTGACCCGTAATAACGCGGACAAGCTTCCCCTGGGCGAATGGGGCGTTTTGCATGTGCAAGCCGCGTAGGACACCTTTCACCGAAAAGGACTGGTTATCCTGGACAAACTCCATCGGCAAACCAAGCGACGTAAAAAGTGTCTTGTTGTAAGACTCGAAGAAATGGCCACGTTCGTCTTCAAACACGCGAGGGATCAGTTCAATGAGGCCGCTAATAGCCGTTTCGCGAACTTGCATAGAGTAAGGTTGATTGGTAAAAAATGTGCTTAGTAAGTCACAAAGCTACAAAACCGTAACCATACTTTGTACCTTTGCACGAACCCTATTTACTGACTGGGGCTATCTTATTGGCATGACCTACAAGGAATTAAGCGAGCAAATCTTCAGAAAAAAATCATATTTGTGCGTCGGACTCGACACTGATCCGCACAAAATTCCGCCCCATCTGGCCAACGAAAAAGATCCGGTATTTGCGTTTAACCGGGCTATTATTGATGCAACTGCCGATCTTGCCGTTGCCTACAAGCCAAATATCGCTTTTTATGAAGCTCAGGGACCGCGCGGATGGGAAAGTTTACAACGAACGCTGGCGTATATTCCTGCCGATTGCTTTACTATTGCTGACGCCAAACGCGGAGACATTGGCAACACGTCGAATTTATATGCACGTACGTTCTTCGATCCGGAAGCCGCTGGTCTGAACTTTGATTCGGTAACGGTGGCGCCGTATATGGGTCGCGATTCAGTTACACCCTTTCTGGAGTATGAAGGCAAATGGGTGATTCTACTGGCGTTGACATCTAATCTGGGCAGCGCCGATTTTCAGCGTCGGCGCGTTTCTAGTGAGTCATCGGATGAGCAGCCGTTGTTCGAGATTGTGATCAAAACGGCGCAAACATGGGCTAACTCTGAGCAGCTTATGTTTGTGGTAGGAGCAACCCAGGCCGACGAGTTAGGTCGGATTCGAGAACTGGCCCCGGATAATTTTTTGCTTGTTCCTGGGGTAGGTGCCCAGGGTGGTTCGCTGGCCGATGTATCGCGTCGTGGTCTGACGGCTGCCGGTGGACTATTGGTCAATGCGTCGCGAAGTATTCTGTACGCATCCAGTGGGACGGATTTTGCGGATCGGGCCCGTGCTGAAGCGCAGGCGTTGCAAACGGAGATGGCTGGCTATCTGGCAACGATATAATTAGATGGAGGGGAGTTGAGCAATAACTCTATTGCTCAACTCCCGATCACTGTTCGGTCAGAACAATCCTGCACCCAGGCCCCGAAACGGCCAGGGAATCAGCGCCAGAATGAGGAGCAGACCGAGGCCATAGAAGATCGCGACCAGACGTTGTTTGGTGATTGCATCAGAAGCTCGTTTGGAACGAGAGTACCCGATGGTAATCAGGACAATGGCGACCAGCATTCCCGTCAAATGCTCGACAGTATAGAAGCGATACACTTTGTCGCTGAGAAGGCTAAAATTCACTTTGGGGCTGATAAAATACAGGATCAGGCCAATAATTAATTGAGTGTGAACACTAATCAACGTAAAGAGATACAACTTACGGTTACCATCGGTGTAGCCGCTACGTCCCTGCCATTTGCTAATAGCAATAACTACGGAAGCAACTAATAAAACAAGGGCAATCCAGCGCAGGCCGGAGTGGGTGTGAACTAAGCCGGTATACATAAAACAATGATTTTGTCGCAAAGAAACAACCAAAACGCCAACTTACGGTAGCCATTGGTTGTTTGATGAACATGATTCTTTACAACACGACCTATAGCGTTGCCATCGAAGTTGAGCAGGAGTGGCTTCGGTGGATGAAAACGAGCCACATTCCGGCTATTCTGGCAACGGGACTGCCGGCCAGTCACAAATTACTTCGGCTTCTGACGGAAATCGACAACGGTGCCGCAACCTATTCCGTACAACTTGATTTCCACGCTATGGAAGATTACTTCACCTACCAAAGTCTCCACGCTGACGACATGCAGCAGCGCATTTACCACCGCTTTACCAATCAATTCGTTTCGTTCGATACGTTGTTAGAGGACGTTTAGTGTCTGGCCGGTTGACGAATCAACGCTGGTAAATAGGGAGGACTGAGGGGCCATCGTATAGACGTTGGCTCTACCCAATCGTCCGCACAAATTACGAGCTACGTTCCGGATAGCACTCTGCTGATGAATAACTCCCCTTTGTTGATTGGTGTAACTAAAGTAGGCTACTCGTCTGTGTAGAAGCATCTCCTTTGAACAAACGGATAACTTGTATTTTTCCGTATTCCGGATCTTGACTACACAAGTGAATGATGACCTGGTATAGGCTGTAGATACGGGTGCTGATTTGCGGTTAACCAGAAATTCCTCTCTTATCAATTAACTGATAAATAAAAAAAGACGTGTCATACTAGTCGTGGAATGATGTTTGTCTGCTAAGTTGGTAGATTTGCTTAAAAGAGACCTAATCTGCTGATAGTATGCGTACTATATACCGTCTACACAACATTGACCTGTTTTTTTTGCTGTTCTGCTGCCTTTCGTTCATCATACCGACCGCAGCGCAGGTTCCTATCACAGCGTCTGGTGTACCCATCACACAGAATTTTGACGCACTCCTCACCAACAGTGTGATCCCGTTCAGTCAGAATAGTACGATTCCCGGTATTTATGCCGAACGCACCGGAAATGGTACCACAATTGTTGCCAGCGATGGGTCATCCGGTACGGGTGGGTTGTATAGTTTTGGATCAGCCCTGGCGACCGATCGTGCTTTAGGATCGATTGGTTCTGCCGAGGCTACCGCCGGCAGTTTCGTTCACGGAATACGTTTGCAGAATGGGACCGGATCGACCATTACCGCGTTGCAAGTGACCTACACCGGTGAGCAGTGGCGTAATAGCCAGGCGGCTGCGCAGACAATCAGTTTTTCCTATCGGGTATCGACAACGCCCGTGACAAGCCTAAGCGCAGCGGCTGTTCTGCCGGTTGGTTACACGGCAGTTTCGGCATTGGACTTTACCGGACCCATCTCAGGTTCTACCGTAGCAGCGGGAGCGCTCAACGGCAATGCCGCCAGTAATCGTACAACAGAAACGGCTCTCATCAGTGGTCTGTCCGTTCCACCGGGGGCGGAAGTAATGTTACGCTGGTATGATGCTGACCAGACCGGGAATGATCACGGTTTAGCGATCGATGACGTATCGGTAATCGCAACAACGTCCCGAACGGCTGCCAATCCAACCTTATCAATCGCCCCGGCTACCATTAGCGGATTGACAACAAATGTCGGAATGACGTCGGCATCGGGTTCGTATACTATAACCGGACGAAATCTGACCGGCCCCGTTACGCTGTCGGTGACTGCGGGCATTGAAATCAGCAATGATCCGAGCGGCAGTATTTATACCCCGGCCTTGTCAATCACACCTACGGCTGGTACGATCGATGCCGTTGTTCGGGTTCGGCTGACAGGGGCAGCCGCCGGTCCGGTCAGCGCTACCGTGACCAACGCAACCAGCACAACGGCGGGCGCGCTTTCGGGGCGGGTAGTTGTGACGGGTACGGTTGGCAACGCAGCCGCTGTCGCAACTACGATTGCCCAAGCCAGAAGCCAGCCCAATGGTACATCAACGGCAATGCTTCCGGGCCGGAAAATCGGGGGACGGGTTACGGTGAGCAGCCAGTTTGGCGGTAATCTGTTTTATATTCAGGATGCTACGGGTGGTATCTCCGCTTTTAACAGCACAACAGCTGTTGGGAGCCTGGTTCAGCTGGGCGACTCGATACTGGTTTCGGGTATCATCAATACCTATCAGGGAGCGCGGGAAATCGACATTTCGAGCTACACGATCGTTGCGGGTGCTGCCGTAATTCCAGCGCCTAGAGTAGTAACGATTAACCAGCTTTCAGCTTATGAAGGTCAGCTGGTGCAAGTCCAGAATACAACCATTGGCGGAGTCGGGGCAACGCTGGCCAGCACGACCTATCCACTTTCCTCTACATCCGGAACGGGTACGCTGTCTATCCGGGTCGCATCGGCATTGAACGGAGCCGCGCGGCCCACGGGTGCGGTAAACATCATTGGTGTCTCGGATCATGTAACCAGCACCACCGCCAATACTACCGCGCTTTTCCCCCGGGTGCTAACCGACATATCGGGGGCAAACTTGGCCGATCAGCTCTGTGGAGGAACCGGTGGGGCGGGGCTGACCGCCGATCAGACGTTTGATATCAGTACCTGGAATCTCGACTTTTTCGGGGCCGCTGCCGGGTCTATACTCTGTCCAACTGCCCCCACTAATCGGCCTTACGTCGATCAGGGACCGGCGGATAATGACAAACAGGCGCGTAATGTCAGTGTCATTCTGCAAAAACTCAATGCCGACGTTATCGTCAATGAAGAGGTCAGCGATGAGGCCCGGTATGCCCGTGTTGTCCAATCGTTGCCCGGAAGTTACAGTTATGTTTGTTCGGATAAGTTCTCGAATTATTTCCAGAACGACTGCGATCTGCCCGTCGGTAGCAACGGAACCGTTTCGGGTCCTGCCAAATTCGCTCAGAAAGTATGCGTCATCTATAATACGGCTACGGTTACGCCCATTTTGGCCGAGAGTCAGCCACTGTTAACAAGTTTATATAGCTATCCAAGCAGTACAGGCTGGTCTTCCGGTCGACTGCCGTACCTGTTCGTCGCGAATGTGACGATAAACGGGCAAACCCGTAAAATGCATCTGGTTGGCATTCACGCACGGACAGGAACCGCAGCGGCTGACTACGATCGCCGGAAACAGGATTTTGCCGACCTGAAAGCGGAACTGGATCGCAGTTACCCGACTGCCAATCTGATCATGCTGGGCGATTATAATGATCAGGTTACTACATCGACGACAGTGGGGCAGCCATCGTCGTTCACGGCCTTTGATCAGGACGCGGCCAGATACCAGATCATCACCAAGCCGCTGGAAGTGACGGGCTGCGTGACCGCTAATTCGTCGGCGCGCTTCGTCGATCACATCACGATCTCCAATGAACTGGTTCCGGCTTACGTGGGAAATTCATCCGTCGTGTTGCGGCCGGCAACGGGTATCGAAGGCCCTTACGCCAGTACGACCTCAGACCACAATCCCGTATCGGCCCGGTTCAACCTGGCTGCGTTACAGGCGTCTCTAACCGTTACGTTCTCGGCCGCCCCTGCGCGCGTTACGGCGGGTACAACCAGTTTATCGGCCGTAGTTTCGGGGGGGACAACTCCCTTCAGCTATACGTTCACTGGACCGGGTCGCATCACGCCAAGTGGCAGTACAGCCAACGTTGCCAGTTTGACGGCCACTGGTGTGCAGTCGTTCACGGTGCGGGTTTCCGATGCCAGGAACCAGACGGCCACCGCCATCACATCGGTGACGGTAACCAGCGGCACGAGTACCGTAGGAAATTGCGATAACCTGTTTGTGGGAACAAATGCGGGGGCGGCCAATACGACGGGCTGTAATAACGTAGCGCTCGGTCCGCAGGCCCTAGCTGCGAATCGGACGGGACGTAATAATGTGGCCGTGGGTGAGTCGGCCGGTTTTTCGAGCACGGGTATCGAAAACACCTTTGTTGGGTATAAGAGCGGTCTCGCTACGACCGTTGGTAACTTCAATACCTACTTTGGTTCGCAGGCCGGTATGAGCAATACGACTGGCGACTATAACCTGTTTATGGGGGCCTCAACGGGCTACGCGAACACGTCAGGTATTTATAACACGTTCGTAGGGAACGGCGCTGGTTATTCGAATCAGATAGGCAGTAACAATACCCTGCTTGGCCTGAACAGCGGGTTTAAAACGACGGGTTCTGACAATGTTATGGTAGGCGGAACGACCGGTTTTGAGAACACGGGCGGTAGCCAGAACACCTTTGTTGGCAGTGGGGCCGGCGTGAGTGCGTCCAATCAAAATCTGGTTAATGCAACAGCCTTGGGATTCCGGGCACTGGTGTCGACCAGTAACAGCGTTGTGCTCGGTAATGCCGCCAATGTAGGGATTGGTACCTCGGCACCAACGGCTAAACTCGAACTCGTCAGTGGCAGCGTGGGAACATCGGGCCTGAAATTAACGAACCTGACCAGTCTATCACCCGCCACGCTGAGAGCCAGTAAGTTTCTTTCCGTTGATGATGCCGGGAATGTTGTGCTGGCTTCGACTGCCAGTGGCGCGCGTGAAGGGGATACCGATACGACCGAAGCCCTGTGGCAACGCAGCGGTCAGTTTCTTCGAAGTAGCGATGGCAACGCCGTTGTGATCGGGAACCGCATCAGTAAAACCCCATCGGGTTATAAGCTTTTCGTCGAGGAGGGCATTCTGACTGAAAAGGTGAAGGTAGCGCTCAAAAATGCCTCGGACTGGTCGGATTACGTATTCGCACCGGGCTATCGCCTGAAACCACTGGCTGAGGTCGCTGCCTACATTCGGGCCAATAAGCACCTACCCGGTATTCCTTCCGCTGACCAAGTCGTTCAGGAAGGGCTTGATCTGGGTAAGATGAATGCGAAGTTGTTGGAGAAGGTTGAAGAACTCACCCTCTATACCATTCAACTGGAACAGACGAACCAAAAACAGCAACAGGAACTGGAATTGCTGAAACAGAAGCAGGCTCAGGTAGAGCAACTTCTTCAGGAGCTTATCAAGCGTAAATGACGCTGTTCACACAAATGAAGTTAAATAGTCGATTTTGGAATTTCGGTGACCTTGTGCTATCTGTTCGTATCGTGCCAGATTGCATGAGAGCCAAATTTACTAGAAACGACGCGACTCATTTGTTACCGTAAATTGGCATTGCTTTCTTGATGAAATTTATTGGTTATTGATTAAGTTTAAATGGTTTACTAGAGGGCGAGAACGCAAAAAAAGTTCTGAGTAAGAAGGGGTTTGGCATACTATATGGTATAAGTAGATAAGATACGCAAAACTATCTCATCACCCAACCTATATAAACGACCAAACGCCCCAAACTATGACTCCCCAATCGCAAAATCAGTTTTTAACGCTTATTGGTACCGCCATAACAGATCATCGGGTTATTCAGATTAAGCACAAAAATATTTGGCGAACTGTAGAGCCGTATATGGCTGGATTAAGTCGCGAGACGCAAACACCAGGTCTGTATGGATTTTGCCGGGATGTAATTCCTGCTCGCTATCAAAATGTTGACAACCGCTGGCAGGTTTTTCCGTTCGATGATATCGAAGCAATTGAATTAACGTATTACGAGTTTCGTCCTCATCTCGAATACACGGGTAACTTCGATCGTATGCAGCCCGTCTATATAAAGTTGACACCCGCTTTAGTTGGCAGTCGATAGTCAATAAAGGAAGAAACCCGCTTTACACATATAGTTTAAAAATTGCGTTCGGCGTTTACTGCTAAGGTAGATGTCGAACGTTTTTTTATAGTCTCCAGCTGAGCCGTTTTATGGTAAAAGCTATGTTATATTGTATAATATTCGTTTACGACGCTCAATTACCAGTTCAAATGATAAAAAGGTTTCGTTGGGCCAAACAAAAACGCTCTTATGTCTATTCTACTATAGAACTGTGCTCGATTGACCTCTCGGTCAGGTAAATGAGCCAGCAGAAATTCCCCAATGGCTATGACAACACATATGAATGATTCGACGGTATGGGCGCATAATCCAAAAAATGTAGCGTTTATTGGCGATTATCTACCTCGCCAGTGCGGTATTGCTACGTTCACGTCTGATTTATATAAGTCGTACAACTCGTTCATTCCCGATTCCAGGGCAATGGTCGTTTCGGTTAACGATACGCCCGATGGATATGATTACCCTAGTGAAGTTCGCTACGATTTTTACCAGCATGATCAGGAAGCCTATCGCAAGGCGGCTGAATTTCTGAATGCAAAAGATACGGAAGTTGTTTGTTTACAGCACGAATACGGCATTTTTGGCGGCCCCGCCGGTAGCTACATTCTGACGTTGCTGCGGAATCTTACCATGCCTGTTGTTACAACCTTTCATACGATTCTTAAAAACCCGAATGAGGAACAGTTACTGGTACTGAAAAGCATTGCCGATCTCTCGTCGCGCGTAATCTGCATGTCGGAGAAAGGGCGTGATTTTCTGATCAATATTTACGAAATACCCGCCGAGAAAATCGATTTGATCCCACACGGTATTCCTGATATGCCCTTTGTCGATCCTCATTTCTACAAGGATCGGTTTGGAATGGAAGGCAAACAGACCCTGCTGACGTTTGGACTACTATCGCCAAATAAAGGCATCGAAAACGTAATTCGCGCTTTGCCACGTATTGTAAAGCAGTTTCCGAACGTGGTCTACATGGTGTTGGGCGCAACGCATCCACACCTGATCCGGCATGAAGGGGAAACGTATCGGGATAGCCTAAAGACATTGGCCGCCGACTGTGGCGTACGCGATAACGTGCGTTTCTACAATCAGTTCGTTGAACTCGATGATCTGCTCGAATACCTTGGCGCAGCCGATATATACATTACACCTTATCTGAATCCGGCCCAGATCACATCGGGTACGCTTTCGTACGCATTCGGATGCGGAAAAGCCGTGGTATCAACACCATACTGGCACGCTGAAGAACTCCTGGCCGACGGTCGTGGCGTTCTGGTTCCGTTCGGCGATTCCGAAGCCATTGCCGATCAGATCATAAAATTGCTTACTGATGAGCCCACACGTCACGCCATGCGCAAGAAAGCGTACATCATGGGTCGTGACATGATCTGGGAACACGCGATTAAAGAATACGCCGGATCCTTCGCCAAAGCCCGTCGGGAGCGGATGAGCACGATCAACAGCCAGACCCCCTACGACATGGGTGGCAACGGTAGTGCTGCGTTTAAACTGCCAACACTTCGCCTTGATCACCTGTTCCGACTTACTGATTCAACCGGTATCGCACAACACGCCCGCTTCCATCTCCCTTTTTATGAGGAAGGTTATTGCACGGACGATAACGCGCGGGCGCTCATTCTGGCGGTCACACTCCAGGAAACGGGTCTGGGCGAGCGTAAATTGAGTCAGGCTGCCGATAATTATTGCGCTTTCCTGAATCATGCGTATACGGATGATCACAAGCGGTTCCGCAATTTTATGAGCTATGATCGTCGCTGGCTCGAGGATTTTGGTTCCGATGACAGTACCGGTCGGACCATATGGGCATTAGGCGTTTGTATTGGCCGAGCAACGGACCGCAACACCGTTACCTGGGCCATGGGCCTGATGGAAAAAGTGCTGCCTACGATAGCCGATATGCCATCGCCACGGGCATGGGCCTTTGCATTGCTCGGCATATATGAATACCAGAAACGATTCAACGACGACCGGTTAGCCAAAACGATTCAGCGTCAGTTGCTCGACAAACTGATGTTCCGCTACACCGAAACGGCAACGCCCGAATGGCCCTGGTTCGAAAATACGCTATCCTACGACAATGCCGTGCTCGCGCATGTGCTGGTTCGTTCGGGTGAGCAGCGACTCGTGGAAATAGGACTTCGGTCGCTGCGTTGGCTGGTTACGCTACAAACAGCGGAACGGGGCCATTTCCAGCCTATCGGATCGAATGGATTTTATACGAAAGGTCAGGCACGCGCTTACTTCGATCAGCAGCCATTGGAAGTTCAGAGCACCGTATCGGCTTGTCTGGCCGCCTTTGAGATAACCGGTGATGAATACTGGCATCGTTCGTCAATCCGGATTTTTAAATGGTTCGGCGGCCTCAACGATCTGGGACTTCCAATCTACGATCAGCAGACAGGCGGTTGCCGTGATGGTCTGCATATTGATCGCGTCAACCAGAATCAGGGAGCCGAATCGACGCTGTCGTACCTGTTAGCACTAACCGAATTATACAATACGCAGAAGCAGCGTACGGACAAGAAAACCGTCAACGTTACTATTCCTTCGCTGGTAAACGGATAATGATTGAGTAAACGAATCGTTGATCAATTGGGTTTAAGCAAAACCGCTTACATTCGATTGATCAACGATTCGTTTAGTTAGTAAATTAACGTACATGAGTATCAAAGCAACCCGAACAGGTATTGTACTACGACCTGATCCTACCCGCGTTTTATTCCGGCCTTTCGAGCTGGGGAGTACCCGCACGCTGAAAAGTATTGCAAGGGTTGGTAGCATGACCGACGAGGAAGCCGAACGAAAACTGGATGAAGTAATCCGCGAATTTGGCGGACGTCACTATAAACTCGAACGCTTCCTGCTCCAGCGTTTCGAGCAGATTAAGCCCCAGTTGTTAACCGATGAGCCGCTGACGCTTGAACGCAAGCTGTTGCTGGGTGCTTACTTCACGATGGAATATTCGCTGGAATCGGCGGCTCTGTTTAACCCGTCGATGATCTGGCACCCCGACCAAACGAATGTGCCGCCGGGCTACAAACGCTTTATTTTGAGTCTCCGGGCAACGGGGGAGGGGCACGTTTCGTCGATCTCGTTCCGCATGGGCTACATCGACGAGGAAGGCAAAATTGTCTTGCGTAAACCGTCGCGTTATGTTACGTCTCCTGAAATCGTGTCGAATCACCGGTTTAATCGGTCCCAGTTTGAGCGTAAACTATACGAGCTTCGATTGGAGAACAGCATTCAGGAAAAAATGATGGCCGGACTCGGTGATGAATTTAGCCTTACCGAACTGGAAGCGCAGATCAAACGCGTATCGGCACAGTTTCGCTACAATGCGGAATACGAGACCATTGCCAGTGGCTTGCTGGCACTTGCCAAGTCGAACTACGAAATTCATTTTGAGGATGACCAGAGTTTAGACGAGCGCTGTATCTTCCCGACGTCGCCCAATGAAACGAACGGTATCGAAGATGCTCGCTTCGTGCAGTTCACTGATGATAACGGCGAAATAACTTACTATGCTACCTACACGGCCTACAACGGTAGAGTGACGTTTCCACAGCTGCTCGAAACAAAAGATTTCACCCATTTCAGTATCAGCACACTGAACGGTGCTGAAGTATCGAACAAAGGGATGGCGCTGTTCCCTCGTAAGATCGGTGGACGCTACGCCATGATTTCGAGGCAGGACGGCGAGAATATCTACCTGATGTACTCCGATGATCTCTACTTCTGGCAGACGAAAGAGTTGATTCTGAAGCCAACCTACCATTGGGAGTACGTGCAACTCGGCAACTGCGGTTCGCCTATCGAGACCGAAGCGGGCTGGCTGGTACTGAGTCATGGCGTTGGGCCGATGCGAAAATATGCGATAGGTGCATTTTTGCTTGACCTCAACGATCCGAGCAAAGTGATTGGCCGTACGACCGAGCCGATTCTGAGCCCTGATGAAAACGAACGGGAAGGGTATGTGCCAAACGTCGTCTACAGTTGCGGAGGGCTATTGAACGGACGGGAATTAATCATTCCCTACGCTATGTCTGACTATGCGAGTAGTTTCGCAACTGTCAACGTGGACGAGCTATTAGCCGAGTTGGTTAGCCAGAGCAAAACCGAAACTGTCGATTCGGAGGAGGTTGTTTCCTAGCCTTGCCCTAAATACATCGTTTATATTTCAGTAAATAGTACCCAGCAATACGCTGCACAAGGGATGACTATGTTCGTTCACCCTTGTGCAGCGTATTTTGCTGTAAGATTGAGCATAGTATTACTCTATTGTTTCTCTGTTTTTGAAGAGCTGCTAGTAGCTATATCAGGCTGAAATAGTGACAGTTATGGTATAATTTTGTTGAGTATAAATACTTACTATGGTTAAGTAGATACATTGTTTTAAGTAAATGTAACTAATCTAATTTTTTGCTAAGATTTAGGGCTTATTAATCAATTTTTAATGTATAAAAAAAACAATATAATTACTTATTTTGTTGCTGTTTTCTTTTCGTTCTAGTAAAATATATATCATAAAAAAAGAAGAGATCTTACTCATTGATTATCAAATTATTACTTAGTGGAGCGCGTTAATGTATGCTCGTTAGCAATAAGTAGGCAACTTTATACTGTCAGATATAAATAAAACGAAATTTTGTTGTGAATAAAATTTTGTACAATTTTGATATAAGTTTCAGTGTAAACTTACTATTAACCTAGCTTATTTAACTTCATGAGAAAACTTCTAGTTGCACAGTTTCTGCTGTGTTTCCTCAGTTTACCATTGCTGGCTCAGGACATAGCGATCAGTGGTAAGGTTACGTCGACAGAGGATGGCTCACCGCTTCCCGGCGTCAATATTGCCGTTAAAGGTACCTCCCGAGGTACGAGCACAAACGCTACTGGTGATTACCAGTTGAATGCACCAGCCGGCACTACGCTGGTTTTTAGCTTTATAGGCTTCATCACACAAGAGGTTAAGGTCGGAAATCAAACGACCGTTAATGTAAGCATGGTTTCCGATGCGGCACAGCTTCAGGAAGTTGTCGTAACTGCTCTGGGTATCAAACGGGATGCAAAATCAATATCCTTCGCGTCACAGCAGATCAACGCAGATCAACTGACTGTTACCCGTCAGCCGGATGCCGGTAACGCACTGGCCGGTAAAATTGCCGGTTTGCAGGTGCTTAGCCAGGCGGGTTCAAAACTTGGTTCGGGCGCTGTGGTACGTATTCGCGGAGCCGCTTCGCTGGTCGATAAGAACCCACTCTACGTAATCGACGGAACGCCGTTGACGAGTGATAGCGACACACCGGGTTCGCTGGACATTAACTCGGACGATATCGAGAACGTTTCGGTATTGAAAGGACCAAACGCGACGGCTCTTTACGGCCAGCGTGGCGATGCGGGTGTTATTGTCATTACTACCAAAAAAGGGCTCAACCGTAAAGGGATCGGGGTTGATATCAACAGTACGACCACGTTCGAGCAGGTAAACATCATTCCAAAATACCAGAACGAGTACGGTGGCGGTGGCGAGTCGGATTGGCGGACGTTCACCTGGGCGTCCGGTAACCCAACAGAGTGGCAGGCACTCAATGGCAAACGGTATCACGATTATTCGGATGATGCATCGTGGGGTCCACGAATCGACGGTGGCGAATACATCCCTTGGTATGCCTGGTATCCGAACAATCCGTATTCATTCAAAACGGCAAACTATACCGCGCAACCCAATAACGTTCGTCAGTATTACAACACAGGCCGTACGTACAACAACAGCATCAGCCTGAAAGGGGGCGGTGCGGGTTACACACTTCGTATGTCGTATACGAATCTTGACCAGACTGGTGTTTTACCGAACACTGCGCTGAAACGCAATTACATCACAGCGGCCAGCACGTTTGATCTGGGTCAGCATTTGACGGCAGGCGTTAACCTGAACTTCACCACGGAGCGGTTGAACGGTAACTTTGGTGATGGGTATGGTAACTACTCGGGAGCGGGTTCGTTCAACCAATGGTTCCACCGCGATCTGGACATGGGTATCATCAAAGAACTTCAGGATTTTCGGACGCCTATCGGTGCATTCGCCAGCTGGAACCATACCAACCCAACGTCTACGACCAACTTCAATTCGGCTACGTTCAACAAAGGAAATTACTGGTATAACTGGTATTCGTATCAGAACTCGATCAGTAATATCAGCAACCGTGACCGGCTTTTTGGTGACGTGAATCTGACCTATAAACTGAATGATCACTTCCGGGTTCAGGGATGGTTGCGTCGGAACCAGCGTAACTCGAACTACGAGAACAAGCTGCCAACGATCATCGAGCTTAGTGGTGCCCAGACGGGTCAGAAAGCGTCTTACTCAACCGGACAAATCACCGAGCGGGAAGATAACTATGAATTCCTGACTACGTATGAAAACCATTTTGGTGACTTTGACCTGAATGCCAACGTAGGGGGTAATATCCGCGATAACCTTTATACACGCGTTGACCTGGCAACAAATGGTGGCTTATTCGTACCTGATCTGTTCACGATTGGTAACTCATTGCAGGCGTTTACGCAGACCAACAACCGCTACCGCAAAACGGTCCGCAGTGTATACGGACGGGCTTCGCTGGGCTGGCGTAGTCTGGTTTATCTGGAAGTGACGGGTCGTAATGACTGGAGTTCGGCGTTGCCGTCAAACAACAATTCTTACTTCTATCCGTCGGTAGGGGGTAGCTTTGTATTCTCTGAACTGACGCGTGAGGCTCTGCCCTTCCTGTCATTCGGTAAATTGCGGGCTAGCTGGGCGCAGGTCGGTTCTGACCTGAACCCGTATCAGTTAGGACTCACCTATGCCGTCGATCAGGCGAAATACAACGGTACGAACAGTTTGATGACGACGCCGAACCTGTTGCCCAATGCAGGTATTATTCCGTCGCTCTCGTCGGCCTACGAAGCGGGTATCGATCTGCGTTTCCTGAAAAATCGCGTTGGCCTGGCCCTGACCTATTATCACGAGAACAAGATCAACGAAATTCTGAACGTCGACGTAACCACCGCCAGCGGGTTTACCCAAAAAGTGATCAACGCGGGGCGGATCGAGCGCGATGGGGTTGAGATTCAGTTAGATGGCAAACCTGTTGTCGGTAAGAATTTTAACTGGGACATGACACTGAATTTCGCCGTAAATACCTCGCGGATTATCAGCCTTGCACCTGGCGTAAACTCGATTCAGGCAACATCGGCCGTACCATTCGGCCAGACAGCTCAGTCGTATGGTACCAATGATGCGTTTGGGTATGCCTATATTATTCACTCGACAGGCGTTGATAACGGTGGTAACAACCGGTGGGGTCAGCTTCGTGGTAATGGTATCGTGTATCAGAACGGTCAGCCCGTGCTGAATGCTGACGGAACCTATCAGTTTGCTGCCAATCAGTACTTTGGATCGGTACTGCCAACGTTCACGGGTGGTTTTGTGAATACACTCCGGTATAAAGATCTGTCGCTTGCCTTCAGCATCGATTATCAGAAAGGGGGCAAATACTTCTCGCTATCGAACTACTGGGGCACCTACTCCGGTCTGTACGCTGAGACAGCAGCTACCAACGACAAGGGCAAAAACGTTCGTGATGACGTTGCCGACGGCGGTGGTGTACACGTGAAAGGCGTAAGCGCAACGGGTGAAGCGATTGATACCTACGTTGGGGCTTATGATTATTACCACCAGTTTGGTAATAACTCGATCATCGACCACTCGGTGTTCGATGCTTCGTACGTGAAACTGCGTGAAGTGAGTGTGGGCTATCGCCTGCCGATCAAAGCGAACAAGTTCGTTCAGTCGATCAATCTCTCGGTAGTGGCCCGTAATCCCTGGCTAATCTACGCCACGAATCGCAACATCGACCCATCTGAACTGTCGCAACGGTTTGGTGAGAACGGTCAGCAGCCTGGTACGCGCTCACTTGGGTTCAACATTCGGTTAGGTCTCTAAAAACAAGTTGAGCTATCGCTGATGGCTCAACCTATCTATCAGCTTTCAAATGACAACGATAACAACTAAAGTTCTGGCCTTCAGCCTGCTCACGTCACTGGGTGTAATGACCAGTTGCAGTGACTTCGGGAACGAAAACTTGAACCCAAACGCGGCAACAACACCGGTTACGTCGGCCTTGTTGACGGAAGCGATCACGGGTGTGCCGCCAACGACCGCAACGGGCGCTTTGCTGGATGGCGTTGCCGGTCGCCTGACCAGTCTGGCCCCTGAGCCCCGGCTGTTTGCGCAATACTGGTCGCAGACGCAGTATCCGGAAAACTCACTTTACTCGACAACGTTTTCCGACTGGAGCCGTTATTATGCCGTTACGTTGCAGGATCTGCAAACGATTATCAACTACAATACAGATGCGGCCACAAAGGGGTACGTCGCACAATTCGGCTCGAACAACAACCAATTGGCTATTGCTCGTATCCTGAAAGCCTACATGTTCTGGGTAACAACGGATCGTTGGGGCGATATTCCTTACTTCAATGCGTTGAAGCAGGATACGCAGGTAACGTATGACGCACAGCAGTCCATCTACGCGGATTTGTTCAAGGAGTTGAAAGCAGCGTCTGCTCAGTTTGATGGTGGCACCACCGTCAGTGGCGACATTATTTACAGCGGTAGCGCAACCAAGTGGAAGAAGTTTGCCAACTCGATGCGGATGCTGATGGCCCTGCGTCTCTCGAAGGTAGACCCCACCACAGGTAAAACTGAATTCGCAGCTGCTTACACCGATGCGGCTGGTTATATCAGCACGAACGCCGACAATGGACTGGTACAATTCACGGAAGCGAACCAGTTCCGTAACCCCGATAACGCCTTGTTCGACGGACGGGATGATTACGGCGTCAGCGACGTACTGGTCAATAAACTGAAAGATCTGAGCGATCCCCGGCTGCCGGTTTATGCAGCACCAACCACGGCGGGTACTTATTCTGGCTTGCCTTATGGGCTGAACCGTAACCTGTTGATTCAGTATACGGGAGCCAATGAGTTTTCGCGGCCGGGCACCAAGATTATTGCCAAAACACAACCGGGCTACATTATTACGGCTTCTCAGATGCTGTTGGCAAAATCGGAAGCCGCCGTTCGGGGCTGGATTACCGACGATGCGACAACGGCTTACAATGCCGCTATCCGGGCTTCCTGGGAGCAGTATGGTGTTTATGATGCCGCTAAGTTTACGGCTTATACCACCAGCACCAAAGTGGCGCCAACGACTGCTGATTTTCTGGCGAAAATTGGTGATCAGCGCTGGATTTCGCTCTACCCAAATGGAAACGAAGCCTGGATCGAATGGCGTCGTACGGGCTACCCTGATCTGAAGCCAACACAATATGCGGTGAATGAAAGCAAACAGATTCCGCGCCGGTATGGCTATCCAAACACGGAGCCTACCCTGAATACAGCAGCTTATACGGCTGCCGTTGCCAAGCTGACAAATGGTGACAAAACAAGCTCGCGCGTTTGGTGGGATAAGTAATCGTCACAATAGTAAGTAATCTAAAAACGGAGGCTCAGCGAGCCTCCGTTTTTTTGTATATAACCTTGATTGGGGATTGAGTATTTTTCCGCCGGCACCACTGATTAGTACAAATGCCAACTTTTTCAACTATTCGTTCCTCTATTATAGAATATTGGTATCTATCCCTATTGCCTATTATTCTTCTGACTATACGGCTAAAGGGCATATTTACATCGTTTGAGTAAAATCATACTGGTTTAAGTATAAATGTGGTGACTTTCCGAATCGAATTTAACATTTTTTAATATCTTTGAAGGTTGCGTTCTTGGTAGAGATACTAGACTAGCAAACGATCACTTCTTAACTTAAACGATGTTCTATGCGTAAATTTTTACTAGCGCAGCTTCTGCTGTGTTTATTCGCTATTCCATTGCTGGCCCAGGATCGGGCAATTTCCGGCAAGGTTACTGCACAGGAAGACGGTACGCCCCTACCAGGCGTTAACATTACCATAAAAGGTACCAGTCGTGGCACAACAACGAACGCTGACGGAGCCTATCAGGTCAATGCGTCGAAGGGTGATGTTTTACTGGTTAGCTTTATCGGCTTCACGACAGAGACCGTTAAGGTCGAAAATCAAACGACAATCAACCTTGCTCTGAAAGCTGATGCGTCGAACCTTCAGGAGATCGTTGTCACAGCGCAGGGTATCCGCAAGAGTCAGCGGGAAATTGGTTATGCTATCTCTAAAGTAGCAACAGAAGACGTAACGGTTGGTCGTTCGCCACAGTTGGCCCAGGCTCTGTCGGGGAAAGTAACGGGCTTGGCGGTTTATAACGTTAACAACAGCGTTGACCCTGCCGTGAAAATCGTTTTACGTGGGTATCGTTCCTTAACCGGTAACAACGAAGCCCTGGTTGTACTGGACGGGATGCAGACGACCTCGACCATTTTATCGACAATCAACCCCAACGATATCGAGAGCGTATCCATTCTGAAAGGTGGTCAGGCGGCCACGTTGTATGGGTCGGCGGGTATCAACGGAGCCCTTATCATTACAACGAAAAGAGGATCAAAAGGCAAGCTGAAAGTAAATTATTCAAACAGTACGAACTTCGAACAGATTAGCTTTCTGCCCAAGATTCAGGATAAGTACGGTTCGGGTTCGCACTATGCAACGGCGTTCGGTACAACAGGCTACAAGACGGATTATCTGGCTCGTATGGCCGACAACTGGCGTTCGTACGAAAACCAGCAGTATGGCGACATGTTTGACGGCTCGATGCGGATTCAGGGACGGACTGCCGAAGATGGTAGCCAGCTTATTATCCCATACTCAGCCATAAAAGATGCTCGTCGGAAAGCCTTCAATACGGGTGTTTCGGTGAATAACCAAATCAATTTCCAGGGTGGCGACGAAACCAGTTCGTTCTACATGTCGATTGAAAATCAGTCGGTGAATGGCATTGTTCCGAATGATAAAAGCGTCCGGACCGGTACGCGTCTGTCGGCTACCAAGGAATATGGTAAATTGACGGCCAGCTTCAATGCAGGGTACGTGCAGGGTGTTTATAACCGGACATCGGCTGATTTTTACAGTGGCGTATTGAACCAGCCTGCCAACTTACCACTAGGCGATCTACGCGATTGGCAGAACAATCCACTCGCAAACCCAAACGGATTTTATAATGACTACATCCAGAATCCGTATTTCGATGCCGATAACAACCGCCTGAACTACAAGGATGCCAACATCAATGGTAACCTGAGCCTGACCTTCAAAGCGACGGACTGGCTATCGCTGACCAACCGGGTGGGTATTATGAACAATTCCCGGACGGGCAAAAATACGACCGGTAAATTCACGTACTCAGACTGGGCCAAAACGAAATCATTTATTCCATCTCCTTTCTTCCGGGATGGTGATGGCACGGGTATTTACCGCGCGCTTAGCGATATTCCAGGTTCTGTAGAAGATTACTCGGGTACGGAAAATGTAATTAACAACGAATTTCAGATTCAGTTAGCGAAAGATTTCGGTCCGGTATCGAACCGACTGATCTTGGGTAACAGCCTGTACCAGCGCACGACGAACAACATGCTGATTGGTTCAAGTGCTATTGTCGTACCTGACGTATACAATGTATCGAACCGTCAGGGTATCCTGAGAGGTGGGCAGATTTTTACGCAGGAGCGCCGGCTGGGTTATTATGCTGACTATACTGCGAATTACAAGAACTTCCTGATCCTGAACGGGTCGTTCCGCTTCGATCAGACGTCTAAGTTCTACAAGCCTGATCGTCCGGCCAACTATTGGTCATATCCGTACTATGGAGCGGCCGTTTCGTTCATCGCCACCGATGCTTTCCCCGCTATCAAAAGCGAGTTCCTGAACTACTTCAAACTGCGGGCGAATTACAACAAAAACGCCAACGACAACATTCCGTTGTATGGATTGGACCTAATCTATCCAAATGGCACGAGCTTTCCTTATGGTAGCACTGTTGGTCTAACCGTTGGCAATACCTTGCCCGATCCTAACCTGAAACCTGAGCAGGTCTACTCGTCTGAAATCGGTGCTGAGTTTCAATTGCTGAACAATCGCATCAACGTCGATGTGTCGGCGTATACGCAGAATTCCAAAGGGCAGGTAATTACAGTTCGGGTGCCAAACTCGACGGGTTTCCAGAACCTGCTGATCAACGTAGGCGAGACGAAGAACTGGGGTTACGAAGCTGAGCTGAAATACCTGATCGCGCGGGGTAGTAAATTCTCCTGGGATGCCAGCGTCCGTTATTCATACAACGACAACAAGGTCGTTGATCTCTATCCAGGAATCAATGAATTCCAGATCGGTGGTTACTCCTACGCCAATACGAACGTAATCAAAGGAGAACGCTTCCCAATCCTGAAAACGGATGGTTACCAATATGCGCCGGATAACTCAGGACGTGTTTTGGTTAATGCAACGACAGGGTATCCAATACGCAACACGTCGTTAGTCTCTCGGGGTGGCGTATTACCCCGGCATATTGCCGGATTGGGTTCGAAGGTAGAGTACGGAAATTTCGGCTTCACGTTTAACTTCGAGTATCGCGGTGGCAACGTCATGTTCAGTGATCTGGGTCGTCAGATGACCTTCACCGGTACGGGTAAATGGACCGAAGATCGTGCTCCGCATATCTACCCGAATTCCGCTATTCTGAACGCCGACGGCAGCGTATCGGCGAACACTACTCTCGTCCGAGAAGCAGAGTATTCACTATGGGTAGACAACTACCGGTTGATCTCGGAGAACTTCGTTGCGCCAGCCTGGTTCATCAAACTCAGGGACATCAACCTGTCATATCGGGTGCCCCAAAGCCTGCTTACCAAGACGAAGATTTTCTCCGGAGCCAGCATTGCCATATATGGACGGAATTTGCTGACCATCGTGGATAAGCTGAACTACTATACCGATCCAGAATTTAGCTACCAGGGTAATCCAACGCCAGGTAACCAGGCTACTCAAACGCCTACGACGAACTCATCGGTTGGTATCGGGATCAACTCAACGGGCCAAACGCCACCCGTGCGCCAGTACGGTGTCAACATCAACCTTACGTTTTAGTAACCTGCAACACAGAACTTGATATGAAATTTAAGCTAGTAATTGTCGCAGCTTTAGTGACCTTGGGTGGTAGCAGTTGCGAAACCAAACAGTTTCTGAACATCAACACCAACCCGAACCAGTTGCCCACTGCATTGCCCAACTATGTGTTGACCAATGCATTGAACATTACGGCAACGAACCTGGCTGGTAACACGATCGGAAACCCCGGTCAGAATGCCAATGAACTTGGTTTTTACTGGGCGGGTCAGTGGACGCAGGGGAACGGATACATCATCAATACATCCCAGTTTGCCTACCAGTTTACCAATGGTGATTTTAATTATTGGGACACGTTTTACGATAACCTGGAAGACTACCAGTTCGTGATCAACAATGCCGATGCCAACAATCAGAAGTTCCTGAAAGGCCCGGCTAAAGTGATGAAGGCGATGCTGTTTCAGCAACTGGTCGATATGTATGGCAATATTCCTTACACGGATGCCTTGAAAGGGGCTGCTACGCTGGCGCCTAAATTCGATGATCAGAAAACCGTTTATGAGTCGCTGATTACTTCGCTGGACGAAGCGATCGTCGACCTGAAAGCGAACGCATTTGCGGGTGGTTTTGGCACATCTGATATTGTCTTTGGGGGTAACACAACGAAGTGGATTCAATTCGCCAACTCGTTGAAGATGCGAATCCTGATTCGTCAGTCGAGAGTCTCGGGTCGCGAATCGTACATCAAGACCGAGATCAACAAGATCGTAACTGAAGGATCGGGCTTTATTACGGGATCGGACGTTGGTATCGGTGGGCCATCGTTCTTCCAACCAGCAGCCGGGCAGTTAAATCCCGTCTATGATCGGTGGGGCTACAACGAAACGGGTGCTAAACGGGCGTTGAACAATTACCCCCGTCCAACGCAATTCCTGATCAATAGCCTCAAAGCGGCTGGTGATACCTTACGCCTGAAACGGATTGCGTACGCTACTGGTGGCGAGAGTAGCAGCACGCCGGGTGTGAGTACCAAAGCGGAAATTGCAGCGAACTATTCGGGTACGCCTTTTGGGGCCAGTTCGGGGTACTTACCTGCCAACACTAGTTCAATAGGGCCAAGTCTGATCGTTAAAGGTGATTACAATCGCGCCTACATTATCATGACTGGATCAGAAGTTCAATTCCTACTGGCCGAAGCTAAACAACGGTATTCGGATGTCACTTTACCGAATACGGCTAAAGCCTATTTCGAAGAAGGCATTGTCCAGTCGTTCCGCGTGTTGGGCGCTAACACCGCCGGCGCTGCAGCGTTTAAAGGCAGTAAAATTCAGAACTATGACTGGGATGCATCAACAGACAAACTGGCTGCTATTGCTATTCAGAAATGGGTGGCATTGACCAACTTCAGTGGTTTGGAAGCGTGGGCTGAATACAGACGGACGAATCTTCCAGTTACGCCACAAAGTGGTCAGGTTCCTGATGCAAGACGCCCGCTACGGCTGTTTTATCCGAATACGGAAGCTGGTTCAAACGTAGCCAATGTGTCTGCGCAGGGTACGATCGATGTATTTGCTACTAAACTGTTCTGGGATGTAGACTAAACAATTCTCAGTAGAGTATAAAAGGAGGTCCTCATAACGAGGGCCTCCTTTTTTTGTGAGCAATTGGCTGCGTAATGGGTCGGGGAGCGGAGTGAAAACAAAAAAACGAGCCGACAAGGTCAACCCGTTTTTCGCATTACGCTTTATCCAACTATTAAAATAATTCTTGATCGAAAGGCACTACCCTGCTCATTGTGGGTTATGTCGTGTACACATCGGGTAATTGCGAATACAAAGGAACCTATCGTTTTGGTCAGACACACCTACCGATAAATAAATAAATCTGTTATTAATCCGATTTGTCGGTTAATAGGCTCCAAAACATAATTATTTTAATTTTATATAAGACTAAAGACATGATATTTTGTATTGATACTTTTGTATTTATTATTCGGTGAATTAGGTATTTAGGGGCTTTTATTATACCAATGATTAAAAAGTTATAACTTGTTAAGTATAACTATGAACTAATTAGTATAAAACACAATCGATAGAAGCCGTATGTGACTTAAACTTTTTGCGGGAACAGCAGTTAGATTAGGTAATAAAAGCACTCGACGATATGGAAAATAAATCAGAGGACGTAGAACGGGATGACGCGCAGATCAATGGTCGTACAAATGGACCGTTCGGCACAGACGATACGGATGTTGATCGCCCCGCAGAGGATAATAAACATCGGTATGACCAGGAAAACTCGGCCAACGGCTTAGATAGCCTACAGGTTCGGGGCGGACAGGATGGCCGGAACAACCGGGGCATTGGTAGCACCGATATGGATGGTAAGAACGGTATCCTTCGTATGGGTGATCAGGACAACAGCACGATGGAAGTCACGGAAGCAGGTGAAGAGAGCGCCGTTGGTGACCAGACGAAAACGTCAACGGTCGACGTAACGACCCAGGGTCCCGACGACTATGCATCGGCTGATCAGGTGGGCGTTCCCAGCGCACAGGAGGAAGCAAAGAAGCAGGACGATCTTGAGGAAGAAGAGGTAGCGGACTCTGAGCCAGAATCTGAAGAAGACATCGCTCAGACAGGTACCGACCTAAACAACAAGCCGACTTATTGAAAAAAGTCAATCGTGCTTGCCATGTGTAGATAAACTTGCCTTTATTTAATCAGTCTATAAACTCAACACTAAACCGACAACGTTATGAGCGTAAGTAGCAACAGCCGCAAAGAGAGCACCGAATCGCATGCTGCTCAACAAATGCACAGTACAATGGGTATTGCTCCCGAACTGGCGCAACTGAACGATAAAAATCTTGATAACGAACTTCCTTCGCGGGTGGCGTCCAACAACGATACGGACGTACCCGGTGATGTGGAAGAAGCCCAGGCACTAGCATCGACCGAAGGCGATCAGCCAACCGATGCAGACCTGGAAGAAGCCAAACGCGCATCTTGGGGACAACCACCCGTAGCCGCCGGTGCTGATGACGCATCAACCGATAAAAACAATCCAATGACAGCCTATCTGCAGCCAACGAACGAAGCTGGACTGTCTGATTCGGATACAGTAGCTAACGCTGACCGGACCCGGAGTATGTCTGAAGGGGCCATACCCGCGACCCGTACTGACGAACCCGACCGCACGCTGGGTAACTCGTAGGAATAAAATTTTAAGAAAAAGAGAGGGCGAACCAGTGGTTCGCCTTTTTTTGTGGTAGAAACGTAAAGTCAATGTATCCGTGGATTCTACTACAGTAACGCATTCTTCGTGGCTTCGCTCCCTTATTGGCTGGCCTGCATTGACAGTGGGGCTTCTACTGATCGCGCTGATTTCGCATCTGGGCTACCTGCCACTCGATACAAGTTCCGATGAACCGCGCCGGGCTTTGGTCGCGCTCGAAATGATCCTCTCCGGCGATTATATTACCCCCACACTAAACGGTGAATTGTACTTCAATAAACCCCCGCTGTATAACTGGCTGATCATCGGATTCTATAAGCTAGCTGGCAATTACTCGTCGTTTGCCCTGCGATTACCAATGGTCATTTCACTGCTGTTGTTTGGCCTGACCATATACGGTTTTGTGCGTCGATACATGCCCGTTCGAAAGAGCCCGCCCGCTATGGTTTCGTTTGTCGTCGCGATGATGGTGTTGACCAACGGGCGGGTCTTGATTTACGATTCACTCTGGAGTTCGATTGACATTCCCTTTGGCTGGCTGACGTATTCGGCCATGATGCTCGTTTATCATTTTGATCAGCGTCGTAATTACTGGGCCTTGTTCCTGTGTACGTATGCCCTGACGGCACTCGGTTTTCTGACGAAAGGGTTACCGTCAGTCGTCTTTCAAGCCCTGACTTTAGTAAGCTGGTTTAGTTATACCCGGCAGTTTCGACGCTTGTTTCACCCGGCTCACGTTGTTGGTGTCAGCTTATTTCTGCTCATTATCGGCAGTTACTACATTGCTTATTTCAGCCGAAATCACATTCCACTGGCTAACGTCGCGAGCGTACTTTTTGATGAAAGTGCAAAACGAACCGTTTCTACATTCGGCATTTGGGAGACGCTGCTGCATCTGCTGACGTTTCCGTTCGAGATGATCTATCATTTTGTGCCGTACCTGCTCTTACTTGTCCTGCTGTTCAGTCGAACTAGTATCAAAACGATCAAGCGCGAACCCTTTATCGCGTTCAATGCGCTTGTATTTAGCGTCAATGTGCTCGTATACTGGACATCACCGCAGGTGTATGCCCGGTATTTGATTGGCTTATTACCGCTTCTGTTTACCGTGTTGGCTTATTTTTATTATGAGCACAGTGTGCCCGATACGCCGGCGCGGAAATGGATCGAGTGGCTATGGCTTGGCCTGACAGCCATCGTCACGATTGGTGTCTGGGTTGCTGTTTTTCACCCTAAAACCCGGATCGTAGACGGCATCGTCTGGAAAACTGCCCTGGTTTTTTTCCTTCTGTCGGTTTGTGCTTGGTGGCTGTGGCAGGATACGCAAAACAGACTCGGGCGAATGTTGCTGGTGATGGTCGTCATACGAATTGGTATGAATTGGATAACCCTACCTGGGCGACTGGCATCCCGGCAGTTTTACAAAGATGAATCAGAGCGCATTGCCCGCGAAACAAGGAGAAGACCTTTGTATGGCTACCGGGAAACGATTGGCAGCACCGGGGCAACCGACGTGAATTCTTTTCATATTGCCGCCTTCAGAGGCCAGATTCTACGCAAAACTGACACCAGAATACCCAACGCATACTACATCGCCGACTCGACAAGTCTTGTAGGAAACCAATACCAGCCAATCGATACCGTACGTCTGTTCGACCGCCATCCAGCCCGGCTGGTGAAGTTTTAGGGTGACTCCTTATCCCGGCCCCTCTCCGACGGGTCAGTGGGGAAAATTACCGAACAAGCCGATTCAGCGTGTAGCAAATCAGTTTGTTGGCCAGTTTCTTTTGCCCGTTGTTGGCCAGTAGATTGCCCAGGTTTAGTTCGTAAATGCGACCGGCCTTTAAATCGGGGAGTGTTAACGACACCGTTTTGCGGTCAGTCGAAAGTGTGGCTCCCGAAACGGCTACCGGTTGAACGTCCATCTGGGGCGAACCATACGCCTGGTGGTACTCGTAATAATAGCTTTTGAATCGATAACTGGCTAGATCACGGGCAGCTGCTTCGTCAAGCGGTTGCGTGAACGTCAGGTCAAAACCAGTAGGCGTCAGCTTCATGTTCAGAATATCTAGTGGAACGCCAGCAGAGGCACCTTTGTAGCGAATGCGCTGGATACCCCGGTCACCGAGCCAGCCGTGATCAGTCTGTCCCAGCCATAAACTACCATCGGGAGCAAACGCGAGTCGGTTATTGCCGATATGAAGCGGATTTTTGCCGCCAGCCTTGTCATAAAAAGGAATACAGGCACCCTGTATCTGCCCGTCAACTTCGTCGGGTAATACCCGAATTAGGCGCGAGAAATCCATTTCACCCAAAAAAAGCTGTCCGGAGAAGGGCCCAAATTTACCACCGGTATTGTCAACGACCAGCTGCGTTGGCGAGTGGGCCATCACCTCATGCGGAAACGCAATCGATTCGACGGTTCGCATACTGTCGAGGGTGTGGGGGGAGAGGGTAAGCGGGTCAACATCAGGGAAACCGGGTCGCCAGACCAGACTGGCCGGATGGCCGTAAAACTTGCCTTCTTCAACATGGTAGAGCTTACTCGTTCCTAACCAGTCACCCTGATTATCCGTAACGAAGAGTCGTCCCTGCGCATCGAAGCCCATGCCATTGGGTGACCGGAACCCGCTGGCATAGGGTTTTACGTTTCCATCGGGTGTGATTTGCAGGATCCACCCCCGGTAGGGAACACAGGCATACATCCGTCCCTGCCGACCAAGCGCATCGTACTGGCCCCGAACCTCATCGCGAATACCCGCACCGTTAGAGGCTGTGTTCAGGCTGATGTACAAATTTCCTTTTCCATCGCGTACCGGCCCAAACGCAAACTCGTGGTAGTTGCCCGACATCCCGAACTGATCCGTTACCGTTTCGTACTGGTCAGCGATACCGTCACCATTCGTGTCCGTGATCCGGGTTAGTTCCGGCCGTTGTATCACTAATAATTCCCGATTGCTGATCGCGACGACGCCCAACGGATCGTGGAGCCCCTCGGCAAAGAGTTTCCAGACTTTCGTTTTTGGATTATACAGCATCACCTCGCCCCGGTGGAAGCAAGCGGCCAGTCGCCCGTCAGGTAAAAAGGATAACCCGCCCGTTTCGGCTACCAGACCGGGTGGCGTCGCAATCGTTTCGACCTCGTAATAATCGGTTATGGTATCCGACGGAGCAGCACAAACCAATAGGGCAGACAGGAGCAGAGAAGCAAGCATGAGTTACAATGTGTAGAAGGCTAATAATAGCCGTAGGAGCGATTTGAATGCGGGTATAGTAGATATAGAGCCGGTTCACAGTGTTAAGACCGTCAGCGAGAACTGGCGCGTACCAGCCGGTAATCGGATCGCACCTTGCTGGATTGAACCAACCGACGGTTTAAGGCGAATGCCGGGTTGTGCTGTCGCAACGAACGTAATCGGCTGTTTCGTCGGACTGAGCGTGAAGGTTCGAATCAGACCGCGTCCGCGCGCAAGTGGCTTGACCATTTCCCGTACTTCAACGCCGTTCACGACATACCGAAACTCAGGATACCGGTTGATAAGTCGATACCCTTTAAACTGCGGTGGTCCCTGCTTGGCATTCCCGACCTTCCACGGAAAGCCGCCCGTATCCCGAAAGTAGATCTCACCAACCAATTTCGTAAATCGCTGCCCTTTCCCATCCCATTGCTCCGTATTATCCACGAACCCACCTGACCAGGCATACCGTAGCCGACACTGACCCGCATCGAACACATAGGATTGACCGCCCTCCGGACCGGGTAAACCCACCGCAATAGCTGCCGGACCACAATCGGGCATGAACGTGCGATAGACCGCCGGAAGTTGCAGTGCGTATGGGTGCCCCGAGTCAGTGGTGTGATGATGAGCGGCCTCCGCTGTCCGTTCTGGATTCGGTAGGTTACGGTCTGTTTCGGGAGATGGGAGACGATCGGGTGCACTGGTTGCGTAAATGACCCCGTACATGATCGAACCATGCCCCGGATACGTACAGACAAACGGATAAGCCCCTTCGGTAAGCGTAACTGTTAATGAATCGGTATTGCCAGGTTCTACACTGGTCGTATGCGCCAGCACGTCATCCATGGTCGGTACGTGATGCTGCGCCGGCCCCTTTGCGCCGAGAGCCAGCGCAAACTCAACCACCCGCAGTCGCGAGTTAGGACGCGTCACGACAAGGTTATGCGCCATATCGTCCTTGTTCTGAAAAATGAGTCGTAAACGGGTGTTTGGTTTGATGATGAGTCGCTTCTGGTCAAACTGCAACCCGCCCGATGAGGTGATAGTGATGAGCGTATCTCGTTGAGCGTATGCGGTCAGGGTAGCCAGCATAAAACCCACAAGAGAGAGAAATCTATACATACTGGTAAAAATAAAAAAGAAGTCGGTATCGTGCGCAGGCTGCCAGTAAGCAACTTTTTACCAGGCTATAGTGCGAATGGAAAAATTGATTCACTACCAGTAAATTAGGTGTTTAATCATTCTGTTTATCGTTCGTTTAACGACTGTCTACGCCTTGGTAAAGTGGGGTAACATCGGTTGACGTTAAGCCGCTTCGTGTAGCAATTGCTGTACTGCCGGGACAGGAAGTAATGTACCCGTCTGGACCTGTTCTTCAATGGCTGTTAAGCGGTCGCGCATGCCCGGTTGCGTATAAAATCGATTGGCTAGTTCATACTGCAACAGCGAACGGAACCAGGCTAATTGCTGAGCCTGTCTGTGCCGTTGACGGTGCCCATTCGACGTGGTTTGTTGCTGGTGGTCAAGGATGGTTTGCCAGACCGTTTCCATACCATCGCCGGTTAGCGCCGAACAGGTGAGTACGGGTGGAAACCAGCCGGTTCCGGTAGGCGGAAACAGGTGTAAGGCGTTGCGGTATTCGACCTGTGCACGACGGGCGTGCAGCGCATTGTCCCGATCCGCTTTCGTGATGGCCAGCGCATCCGCCAGTTCCATAATGCCTCGTTTCATGCCCTGAAGTTCGTCGCCCGCTCCGGCCAGCATCAACAGTAGAAAGAAATCGACCATGCCATGAACAACCGTCTCCGATTGACCCACACCGACTGTCTCGACCAGAATGATGTCAAATCCGGCGGCTTCGCAGAGAAGCATAGTCTCGCGGGTGCGTTGCCCAACACCACCGAGTGAATCGCCCGCTGGCGAAGGCCGGATGTAGGCATTGGGATTCATCGACAGCGTTTCCATGCGCGTCTTGTCGCCCAACAAACTACCCCCCGAACGTTGACTGGTCGGATCGACGGCCAGCACCGCGAGTTTGTGCCCCAGTCCGGTAAGGTATTGGCCCAGCGTTTCGATGAACGTGCTTTTACCAACACCCGGCACGCCCGTAATACCGACGCGAATGGAGGAGTCGGAGCGAAAACTGCCGGTTTGCGACAACACGGTTGCCAACACTTCCTGCGCCAGTATCTGATCGTCAGGATGTCGACTTTCGATGAGCGTAATGGCCCGGCTCAGAATCAGCCGATCACCAGCCAGAATGCCGTTCGTGTATTGATCGGTAGACAGTCGGTTACGCATAGGTTTAACTGGTTTACTTAGTTACCCTCACCCCAATAGGGGACAGACCCCACTCTTTGACGTTTCTCTCCCGTTTTGGAGCCGGGGGTGAGTATTCGGGACTTTAAAAGCCTCGTAGATCGTCGGGTGTCGTGATTTTGATATTGTCGTATGAGCCTTCAATAAGCGTAATCGGAAAACCCGCGTATTCCAGCACACTGGCGCAGTCGGTAAAAAACGGCTGCTCGTCAGTCAGGAAGGCTTGCCGGAATATAGCCAGCCGGAAGGTCTGCGGTGTTTGAATGAGTCGGTACAGACTGCGGTCCACGGCTTGACTATGACCATCGGCGTCGACAACCCGAACCGAATCTTTAACCGATACGCAGGTCACGGCGGATCCTGTCTGAGCGGCCGTCTCAAAACTAGTTCTGATGATGTCTGGTGAAACGAACGGTCGAACCCCATCGTGAACCGCCACCAGTCCGTCGAGCGCTGAGATCATACCAAGACCATTTCGAACCGACTGAAAACGGCTGGCACCACCCGTAACGGTTTGAATAGCCGGATGGAAATTATGCTCGTTGCAAAGAGATGACCAGATGAGCTGATCACGGGCAGGTAGCACCAGAATAAGCTGAGCCGCCGGCAGAACACTCAGAAATTGCTCAAGTGTATGCTGGAGAATCGGCTTTCCACGCAACAGAAGAAATTGCTTCGGCACATCGGATTTCATGCGACTACCGCTTCCCCCGGCGACGATAATCGCGTAGGAAGTTGCTATGTCGGCCAATGAAAAAGTCGGTAGGTAACTTGACATGAGCCAAAATTACGTACCGACTTACTGACTTACTAACGAGTTGACTTATAAAATCAGCATCGCATCGCCATAGCTAAAGAAACGATATTTTTCTTTAATGGCTGTTTCGTAGGCTTGTTTAATGAGTTCGTGACCACCAAACGCACTTGTCATCATAATCAGAATAGACTCCGGCAGGTGCAGACTGGTCAGCAACGTATTGGCAATTTTGAAGTCGTAGGGAGGGAAGATAAACTTATCGGTCCAGCCTTCAACGGGCTTCAAACGGCTATTGGCCGATACCGATGATTCGATAGCTTTGAGCGAAGTTGTACCAACGGCACAAACGCGTTTACCCGCATCAAGAGCGGTATTAACGATCTGCGACGCATCTTCCGGAATACGATAATTTTCCGAATCAGTTTTATGCTTCGTCAGGTCTTCAACGTCTACCTGACGGAAGGTGCCGAGACCAACGTGCAGTGTGATCGGCGCAAAGTGAATGCCTTTGATCTCCATCCGCTTCATCATCGCACGGGTGAAGTGAAGGCCAGCCGTTGGCGCAGCTACCGCACCGACATGCTGAGCAAAAACGGTTTGATACAGGTCGCGGTCAGACAGTTCGGCCTCCCGGTTGATTTCGCGGGGCAGGGGCGTTTCTCCCAGTTCGTCCACCGCTTTCATGAACTCCTCGTGACTACCGTCAAACAGGAACCGAATCGTCCGGCCACGGGAGGTTGTGTTATCGATAACTTCGGCTACCAGATCACTGTCGCCGAAATAAAGTTTATTACCAACGCGGATTTTACGGGCGGGATCAACCAGAACGTCCCATAGCTTCATTTCCCGGTTGAGTTCGCGCAACAGGAATACTTCGATCTTCGCGCCGGTTTTTTCTTTATTGCCGTATAGCCGGGCCGGAAAAACCTTCGTGTTGTTGATGACCATTACGTCACCGTCACTGAAATAGCTCAGGATATCCGAAAACTGCTTGTGCTCAATGGTTTTGGCTTTACGGTCAACCACCATTAATCGTGATTCACCCCGTTCAACTGGGTATTTGGCAATTAAACTTTCGGGCAGATCAAATTTAAATTCGGATAACTTCATGGCGTTTCAGTACGAAAAAAAACAGCGCGTTTTTTTGTAAAGGGCGCAAAGATAGCGAAAAACCCGGAAAATTTTACATGTTCCGGGTCATTTTCTTGCAAAATTCAGTAAAAAAGTCTATCAGTTGGCCGACACAGGTGTAATTGGCTCTACAGATCCGGTTGTATCTACTTCGGGACGGTCAGATACGTTGAACTTGGCCATCAGCTCCGGCGATACTTCATTCGAATAAGTACCTTGTGCGGATACAAATACGCCTTTTAAACCATTGACGGTCGTGATCGCATACAGGGTCATCTCATCGCCGGGGTCTGACGTACCCTCGAACCGGTGAAATTCGTCTACCGTAAATTCCTCACCGCGCAGTTTGGTTTCGGTGCTCTGTTCAACCAGAAAGTCTTTTTTAGGCGCGAAGTCGTGCGTGTAGCCACGGCTACGCAGATCCTCCATCGCTTCCGTAAGGGTTTCAAAATGCGTCATAGTGTTGTAATGAGTTGTGTAGAGCTAAAACCAGAAAAAGGATGGATAGTTTAGCAGAATGTACAGACGTAGTCCGTTGGGTTTATGCACTTTTACTATTATTCGATTAGGATAGACAGCGTTCTTGCCCGAAAAAAAACAATTCACACCTCGAAGAAGTACAAATAGACGTAAACCAATGGTCCGAACGACCCTATACCCATGAATGTATCGCCTAAAAACGCATACTGTCTCGCTGTATTGGCCGGTACGCTGGCTGCCTGTAATACGCCTGATCCTGAGTTCGATGCACCGATCTTTCCTGAGCGAATTGCCTTCTCCGCTGCCCGGCAATACCCGGAAGGAATCACGTACGCGCCTTCACTGGACAAATTTCTGGTCAGCTCCATTACGCAGGGAAAAATTGGAACGGTAGATCAGAACGGTCGGTATGCGGACCTGATTGCCCAAGACAGTGCGCTTATCAGTTCGATTGGAATGAAAGTGCGCGATGGTAAACTGTACGTCTGCAACGGCGATCAGGGCGTTTCCAGCAAAAGTACGTCGGCAACGACATTAAAAACGGCGGGGCTATTCATTTATGATCTGGCCACCCGTACGAACCTGAGACGTGTCAATCTGGCGGCATTGCTTCCGGGCTCCAACCACTATGCCAATGATCTGGCGTTCGATTCTGAGGGCAATGCCTACGTAACTGACTCGTTTGCCCCGGTCATTTATAAGGTGCCTGCCGATACGACCAAGCCAAGTATTCTGGTCAATTCGCCTTTGTTCGCGGGCACTGAAGGCATCAACCTGAACGGTATCGTCTACCATCCCGACAAATTCCTGATTGTCGCCAAAGCGAACGAGGGTAGTCTGTACAAAGTCAGCCTGAGTGCACCGACGCTACCGAAGCAGATAACCGGTCCGGCGCTGCCCAACGGTGACGGCATGGTGTTGGTTGGCGACGATTTATACGTGGTCAATAACCGGAATCGGGTTTCGCGGGTGCGTAGTTCGGATGGCTGGAACACGTTCACCATTGTCGAGTCGGATGCCAGCGGTTACGATCAGGCTACCACTTGCGTAGACGTGAACGGAAAAATTTTCACGCTCAACGCCCGAATCAGCGAAGTGAGTGCAGCGGTGGCTGCCAAAAATCCGGCTCAGCTACAAGCCAGCGACTACAGCATCAAACAATTCAAGTCGACCGGCGCGGGTAACTAGACCAGTCATCGGATAACTAATTATCCGATGACTCTGCACCTAATCTGGTAAAACCTTCAGTTGGATGTCTTTGAAATAAACTTTGCTTTTAGGATCGTGGCCTTGCAGGGCAACGGTTCCACTGCTGAGTTTTTTCATAGACTTGCCCTGGCTGATACTGTCGGGCTCCATATACTCGTTGATAGTCTTATCGTTGAGCTTGATGGTTACTTTTTTGCCCTGCACAATGATGTGTTCGGTATACCACTCATCGTCTTTCACGAACACCTCTTTCACGTCCTGAAGGGCGTACACGCTGCCCGTTTTACGCCAGTCGGTGTGTGTTTGGTTTACCTGAATCTCGTAGCCTTTCGAGGGCCAGCCCGATGGTTGATAGGCGGTGTGAATAAACATGCCCGAATTGGAGCCCGGCATTGTTTTGACCTGCGCCTTCCATTCGAAATTTCTGAAATTATGGTTGCCTACCGGGCCTTCGTAGAACAGATGGGCACGGGGACCCGCGACGACGATAGCACCATCCTGCACCGTGAAGGTACCCGGACTTTCTTCGGTGACTTTCCAGCCATCGAAATTTTTGCCGTTAAAAATGCTAACCCACCCATCGGCCTTCGGGCGGATCGTTAGATTCATAAACAGACCAGCTAACGCGATAGCCAGAACGATCGAACGTTTTTTCATGTGATTCAGACTGTGATTTTACGTAGTTAGGTAAGAAGAAAAGCAGAGTTCTTTACTCTTTGAACAATTAAAAAAGAGTACGGATAGATGATGGTGTCTATTCTGCACGAAACAGTCTGACTATAACCACCGTTACAACGTCTTACGATACACGTACGACACGTCATGAAAAAAGGAGGGGTAATTGCTTTGGTCGTTTTGCTGTTGGGAGCAATCGGCGCCTATGTCTGGTACAGCAGGCTCAAACAAAATGCTTCAGCCGAAAACGGCCCTTACGATAATACACTCAAACCCCGGCTCGAACTCAGCCGGTTCGATTTTACTGACATCAGCGACGACGCGATTACGATGAACATGTACATGCTCGTCGATAATCCGCTGCCGGTGGGCTTCAAGGCGCACCAGGTCGATTACACATTTTATATCGCCGATACACCGGTCATGGTCGATTCTTACAGGAAGCCGATCGAGGTTAAATCCGGCGATAGCACGTTGATTATGATGCCCGCCAAACTGTTCAGCAAGAAGCTGACGAAGGTGCTGGAAACGCTGGAACGGAAAGGAATCGACAGTACAACCTACAAAATGCGGACGACGTTTGCGCTCGATGTCCCCATTCTGGGTGAAAAGACGTTTTCGGCCACCACCGAACGACGGATGCCGACGTATTACATGCCGAAGATCAAAATTGAAGATATCGACTTTGGGAAGCTTGGCCTCAAACGAGCCGACGTAGCCGCAAAAGTGAGCATAACCAATAAGAACAAGTTTCCCTACAACATCACCGATACGCATTATACAGTCACGATCGACGGGGAGCAAATCGCGGAAGGGGAGCAGCCAGAACCGATTCTGATCAAAGCGCAGGCCACTACGCCCGTTGTCTTCCCGGTGACGGGCAAGCCGGGGAAAACACTGAGTGTATTGCCAAAGCTGCTGTTCGACAAAAAAGATACGCCCTACGTGATTGATTTCCGGTGTAAGATTATCGACAAAAACGACAATCCGACCTTTAAAAACAGCAAGTTTATCGCCACGATAAAGGGAACGATGGACGATTTTAAGAAGCTCAAACAGAGTAAGTAACCTTCGTCAAAAAAAGCCTTATGAAATCGCACTACGATCTTATTGCTATTGGAGCGGGTTCGGCTGGCCTTGGTATAGCCATTGCCATGAAGCGGCTCGGTTTTAGTGTGCTGCTCGTTGATCGCTATGATCATCGGATTGGGGGCGATTGCCTGAACGATGGCTGCGTACCCAGCAAAGCACTGATCCACGTGAGTCGCCTGATCCATAACGCCAAACGTACACAACCCTTCGGCTGGAAAACGGAAGGCAAAACCGATCTGGCCGCTGTGATGCAGTACGTGCGTGAGCGACAGGACATTATTCGTGTCCACGAGAACGCGGACTATCTACGCCAAACCGAGGGCCTGGATGTTGAGTTGGGTACGGCGAAATTCGTGGGTAGCCAGGAAATAGAGATCAGTCGGGATAATCAGCCGGGTCGATTGGTGTCCGCCCGGAATATCGTGCTGTGTACGGGCTCGAAACCACAGACGTTGACCGTGGATGGTATTGAACAGGTGAACATTCATACGAACGAAACGCTGTTCTCACTCGAAACGCTTCCCGAACGACTGCTTATTGTTGGATCCGGACCCGTTGGTATCGAACTCGGTCAGGCATTTCAGCGGCTGGGTAGCCAGGTAACGGTGGTGGGAGCCGAGGACCGGATTTTGTCGAAAGAACTCCCCGACGTGTCCGATATTCTGCAAAAGCGGCTGACCGAGGAAGGAATCGAGTTTAAGCTTAGTCGCACGGTAAAATCCTTTCCCCATCCGAATTCTGCTGAACTAGTACTGGAAAATGGCTCAACGGAGCTGGTTGAATTCGATGTGGTCCTGGTCGCTATTGGCCGGACGTTCAACTTCGACGAGCTGAATCTTTCCGCAGCGGGAATCGATCTGGACGACAAAGGGCGTATCAAACTGAACGACTATCTGCAAACAACCAATGAACACGTTTTTGCCGCTGGTGATGCAGCCGCCGGGTTGCCCGCCGGACAACGTTATTTCTCTCACGCGGCCGAACTGCACGTGTCTACGCTGATCACGAACTTCATTACGCCCGGTCAGATCCTCGACAAGAAACTGAGCTACGATTATTTCTCATGGGTAACGTTTACGGACCCCGAAGTAGCTACGTTTGGTCTGTCGGAAGATGATCTGAAGAAGCGTACGATCAGCTACGAACGTGTTGCGTATGATTTCGCGCATGACGATCGGGCAGTGATCGAAGACTATGCCTACGCCAAACTGATTTTATTCACCGAACCATCCGGCATTAACCCCTTCGGTACCAGAATTCTGGGTGGCACCATGATTGCGCCTAACGCGGGTGAACTGGCCCAGGAGTTAATTCTGGCCATTCAGAAAAAGCTGACCGCGGGCGATTTCTTCAACAAAATTTATCCCTATCCGACGGCCAGCCGCATCAACAAATCAGTCTGGGTCGACCATATCTCCGACAACCTGCCGGATGTGGTCAAAAAGGCCGTGAACTGGTTGTATTGATCCTGCCCGCCGGGTAACTCCGCGATTCGGATCAACGCGCTACCAACAGGCGTTTGGTGAGTGCCCCCTGCCTCGTGGCAACGTGAACGACGTAGGTTCCGGTGGGTAATGTGCCAACATTGAACCGGACCGATGTTGCTGTTAGCTGCGATGCATTAAGCTGGATCATGCGCCCTTGTGCGTCCGTCAGCGCGACAGATTGCAGACCCGGATTGATGGCGTCAGCTTCCAGCACCACCTCCGATGAAGCAGGGTTGGGGTACAATCGCGCATCAGCCAGCGGGGTGAATTCAGTACTCGTAACGGTTGACCTGAACACCGGAGCGACGGGGAAGTCGCGGAAGAGCGTGTTCGATTCGGTGGTGGTATCAGTGCCGAACCAGTCGGTCAAAATAGCCGCGTACACCTGCCGGAAATCCGTCTGCATTTTCAGGTTGTTATTGTCCAGATCACTCAGGTTCGGGTTCTTACCAACCATCGATGATTTGATCGCGTTGCCGAATACGAACATCGGCGCTGAAGTTCCGTGATCGGTGCCGCGACTACCATTCGATATGGCGCGTCGGCCAAATTCAGAAAACGTCATGCCAACAACCCGGTCGTCAATTTTCAGCTTCCCCAGATCCGTTTGGAAAGCCAGAACAGCGTCGGAAAGCGTTTTCAGCAGATTAGCGTGGGGGCCAACGGTCGTGTCGGTGGCATCGACCTGACTGGCGTGGGTATCGAAACCGCCCAGCGTGACGTAATAGACTTTGGTTTGCAGACCACCGCTGATAAGCCTCGCAATAATTTTCAGCTGATCGCTCAGTGCATTACCGGTTGGGTAGGTTGCCAGATTTTTACCTTTGCTCGCTGCCGTTTTGATCTGCCCCGCGTAACTGACCGAACTGGCCTGTTGCTGCCGGATGTAGTCAATCTGCCGACCGGCGTAGCCCGAAACCGTACTCACCGGGTCATTGGGTTTGTCGCCAACCAGCCGGGCGAATGTGTCGGGGTCCTGAAGGACAATCGCCATCGAGTCAGTAGGGCCTAACAGAGTCGTAGCGGCTACGTACCCAATCTGAATAGCGGGTGGATCAGGTGTTTCGGCGGTGGGGTAAGCCTTCGGATAGTTGGGGAATCGCTTATCCAGATAACGACCTGCCCAACCGGATGTGGCCGTCTGGCTGGAATCGACGGCGGTCATCCAGATGTCGCTCGCCCGAAAATGGGAAAAGTTAGGCGTTGGATACGACACCCCCTGAATGATGCTTAGCTTACCGTCGTTAAAAAGCTGTTGCATCCCCGTCATGGATGGATGAAGACCCGTTGCTGCATAGTTCTTCAGTTTCAGTGCTTTGGTTTCGGGGATAGCGATGTTGCCCCGAAAATTCGACGCGGTGTAGACGCTCATCTGATCGAGTGGAATCACCGTATTCAGGCCGTCGTTACCGCCCTGCAATTGAATAATAACCAGAACCCGATCGCTCTGCTCGGCCAGTTCGATCAGCGACCGCACAAACGAAGAGGGCCGGGCAAACGCCTTCGCACCATAGCCATCAATCAAAACCGGCAGCACCAGCGACGAAGCCGCATACTGTAGAAAATTACGACGTTTCATAGGTAAGGAATAATTGAGCGGGTTAGTGAATGAGCGATTGAGTGAATAGTGATACAAAAAGAATTTACTCAATCACTAAGGATTTCAGTCACAATTAATTCACCTGGTATTCAGCCATGCGGAAAATGTACTGTAAAAAGTTCGTTAGCTTCAATTGGACTGCCTGTTTCTTGGCGGCATCGGTCGGGCTTCTAACGTAGTCGTTCCATTCACTGGTCCATTCGTAGCGTGGAATCGAGTTGAGCAGAATCGTGTCGGTCAGAAAATCGGTCTGCGTTTGGGTGAGTGGAATGGCCAGTAGCTGTGCGGTCATATCCGTAACCAGTTTGGCGGCATTGCTCGGGTCTGACAGCGTTTTAGCGTAGACCAGCACATCAATAACGGGTTTTCCAGCCAGCTTCAGCGCGCCATTGGTAAGGGTATCGCCGAAGCTGCCCCGTAACCCCAGCGTGGTTGAATTGACCCATTGCTGATAATAGCCCGTTTGGTAGTAAGCCGTCCAGCCGAACACCGTTGGCGGATCGAGCAGGTCTTGCTGCTGTTCTTTGAGCCGGGCATACGCGTAATTACCGACCTGATAAAAGTTTGTTATGTTCTGAGTGGCATCGGGAGCCTGTAGTCCCCAGAAACGCAGCGTACCAATCACCAGATCGGTCGGGGATTTGATAATCGCTCCACGCAAACTCTCGTCGAAGAAATGCTGACTTTGCAGGAGGGCTGTCAACACGGGCTTTAGTTCGAAATTGCTTTTCCGAAACAGATCCCCAAGTGGTTGAATAACACCCGTTTCAATCGCGGGGGTGATGTCTGAATTGACAAACCAGCGGTACAGCCGTCGGCAGATGTAGCGGGGCGTTTCGGTGTTGCGCAGGATCATATCGAGCAGATCGTTCAACTCGTCTAGCCCGCCACTGGCTGTCGATCGCCCTTTGATGACGGTATTCTGGTACGTTGCCGAAAATGATTTGTCGCTCGTATCGTGCTTTGCCGGTCGGAATGAACTGCTAATGGTTGCATTTACCGCATCGCGATAACCCGTGTCGGCCCAGCCCGTCAGTGCCTTTGCCGCCATACGAACATCGTCTTCGGTGTAACCGCCATTCCGTCCGATGGTAAACAATTCCTGAAGTTCGCGGGCGTAGTTTTCATTGGCTGTACCGACCACATTCTGGTTGCCGTTCAGAAAGCGAAGCATGGCCGGGTCCTGCGTGATCGCCACCGCAAATGCCTTGAAGTTACCCAGTGCCTGCTGCCGAAGTAACGCATTGTAGCGGTACATGTACCGATAATCGTTAACAGTGGCGGTATTGGTAACGAAATGATTCGACCAGAACAGGGTCATTTTTTCGAGCAGCGATATGGGCTGATTGAGCATCAGGTTCGCCCACCAGGCTTTGAGGTAGGCGTTCAGTTTCCCCGTATTGGTTGTGTCGAATGGCTGATCGTGAAAAGTTTTCCCCGTGGTAAGGTCCAGCGGAGGAGCCGGAGCCGGTTGATCAGCCAGGAGTTTCAGGAGGATTTGACTAGCCGTTTGTCCGGTCAGCATTTTGATCTGGTCGGCGGTAGGGCCAAATGTCGTTCGTCGAAGCAGATGACCCACCTGAGCCGCTGTCAGAGGTTGCGTGTAAGCATCGAGTAGCGCCACAACGTAGAAGATTAAAGTCTGTCGAATAGGTTTACTATGCAATTGACAAAAACTAATTGACGAAGTTCAGCACTACGTGTTTAATTAATTGATTTTTAACGATTTGATTTAATTTTCGTTAAATTTTGTTACTACTTTACGTTAAGTAATTATACTTAGTTTTTTCGCACAGAAAAATGGAAATAGACGTTGTCGCTATAACCGTGATTGGCTAAGCCGGCGAAGTGATACGAAGTGACCGAATAAAACAACCGGAACAACAAAGCCGGGCAACCAGATAAAGGGGAATTTAAGAATACCGACATTCGGTTGCTCAAACGAAAATTGCTGGAAGGGCAACGGTGCCGATAGAATAGCGTTCGTGACGATGTTGAGCAGTAGCAACAGCGCCATCACGTTCCAGATAAACAGCCACCGTTTCGACAGGGTAGGTCGATTGAAGGAAAAGTAAGCAATTATAGGTGCCGTCAATCCGGCCAGTATATCAAAATTTCGCCCTTCGAACGTCATTAATTCAGGAACCTGATGATGGACGTATAAACCAAACAGCACCAACTCAACAAATACCCGGACGCTGTTCAGATACGTAAGTGTAGCCAGCGGTAGAGCGTCCACAAACCGGCGGCCCCCCGCAGACATAAACAGGCCGGAGATGAACAGAAGCGGGGGTAAAAGGCCCAGCATCAGCCGGGTAGGGACCGTGTTGAGGGTTGTAAAAAAATCCTGTGAGGCCAGCACGCCCAGCAAAGTCAGCCAGAGGAGTAAACCCAGCAGAACAGGACGCGCTAGTTTAGGGCTGGATCGATGAACGGCCAGCAGGAAGCCACCTAACGTCAGCGTAGTTATGACGACAAAAGCGACAGCCAGCCAGACGGGCGGCTCAATAAGGAGGTAAGTTAGATTCGGTTGCATGGTTTCGATTGCCTGTTGAGCGGGTCAGTTGCCCGATGCCGCAAAGAAAACAAGGCACATCTGCTGTTGATGGGAGCCATCAGGGATTAATAAACGAATGGTAGCTAGCTGACCGATGAATGGTTACGCCACCGTCGTTTGACGAAACCACTTTTTAAACTCGGCACGTCGATACCGGCTAACGATCACGTGTTCGCTGTGGTGACTTTTATGAAGAGCCGGGACCAGTTCGACCATCAGCTTCTGGTTGACATCGTCCTGCACCGACCGGATGGCATTCAGATTAACGATAAACTGACGATTCAGCTGAAAAAAGAACGCTGATGCCAACTGATTCTCTAGTTTACTGAACGAATTATACGTAGTCGTTACCTGCTGGCCGTCGGTTTTAACGAGCAGGACCATACCGCCGGAGGAGTAGACATAAGCGATCTCGTCTGGCGACAGGCGAAGCTGCCGACTTCCGGCCTCGATAACAATCCATACCGATGAGGGAGGAAGCGCGAGGTGCTTTAACTGATCATTGACCTGAACAGTGGGTTGTTGCTTTTCGGCGTAAATTGTTTGGATAAGGTATAAACCGACATACGCTCCATTGATAAGGGTGGCTATCGTGGCGCAAACGAAAACGCCTGATGTAACGGTAGGTAGTGAGGGCCAGTCACCCGAATAGAGCCGGATTGCCAGTGGAAAGACTACGGAAAATGTCAACATGGTCGCCGTTCCACCGAGCAACATCTGTTGCTGAATGCGTTTCACCGGATTTCTGTGAAAGGGTATGTGCTGGTCCAAATAAGTGAAGATCCGTAGATTCACCTCCCAGCAGCAAAGCATCACCGTCGATACCGTCAGAAAATAAGCTATTGGAAACTGATAGCGGTCTTCGTAAGGGAAGTGCCGATAAAACACCAGGTGAGACGCGACAAAGGCGGCTACGGGCACTGCAATGAGTCGGGCGTAACGGTGTTGCCGATGAGTGAGCGGAGCCATAGGGTCGGAGTAGAACTATATCTTGTAGACGGTTTACAAAAAAATCCCCGTAACGACTGTGCTACGGGGATTTCTGTAAAAGCATATTGCTTGGTTTGGCTTACAACTGAGGTTGCTCCAGGGAAACCGTTTCGTCAACGTGCTTCCGGTTACGCATAAAGAAGTACAAGCCACCGAAAGCAAAAATCAGAATGACCGGGAAAATAACCATGTGGGCCAGCGTTGCCTGACCAGCGGCCAGTTCCACCGCGTCACCCGACAGTCCACGGGTTTTAGCCTCGGCTGTTTCCGTATCAATCCAGCCCCCAATGATCGGCTGGAATATAGACGTGGCAAACATGCCCATACCGCCCATGATCGACATACCGAATGCGCCCGCACGAGGAATGTATTCGGCAACAAAACCAATCATTGTCGGCCAGAAGTAGCACACGCCAATGGCGAAGATCACGGCAGAAACGTAAACCATTGGGCCCGTTGCGGTACTCATCAGGTAAACGCCCAAAGCAGCAAAAATAGCGGAACCCAGCAAAACGCCCGTTGGATTCAGGCTGTGTACGACCGGACCAGCGAAGTAGCGACCTACGGCCATCAAGCCCGTTACCAGCGCCAGAATAAGCATTGGACTGGCACCCGCTTTGCCCAGAATCGGACCAACCCACTGCTCAGGGCCGAATTCCGAAATTGCGGTCAGGGCCATGCAGGCCAGCATGAACAGATACAGGGGTGACAACATCGATCTGATATTTTCACCGGTCGATGCCGCGCCTTCTACTTTACTGGCCGGAAACTGTTGCCCCAAAAACATAAACGCATAGATCACCGCTGGAATCAGAATAGCGCCGATTTGCAGCTGCCAGCCCAAGCCGGCGTCGGTCATGAATTTCGAAACCAGCGTGCCGAGTACGATGCCACCGGGAAACCACATGTGGAAACGACTAAGCATTTTGATCTTCACGTTGCCATCATACATGTCGGCAATCATTGGGTTACAGGCCGCTTCGACTGTGCCGTTACCGAATCCAACGAAAAAGGTCGATAAAAGGAGTGTCCAATAGCCACCAGCAAAAATGGTCATGACCAGGCCCAGAACGTGAGTTATGAAGGCTACCCACACGATGCGCTTAGGGCCAATGCTGTTATAAAGCGGCCCGCCGATGATCATGGCAATTGGGAAGCCCAAAAATGCCATGGCGTTGACATAGCCTAATTGTTCAGCCGTCAGTTTAAACTCATCGCCCAGCTGGGTCAGAACGCCAGCCCGGATAGCGAAAGCCATGGCGGTGGTGATGAGCGAAAAGCAACTGGCGTTGAACAGTCGCGAACGATTAATGGTTAGGTTCATTTCCTGTAAGAAGGGGATTTAGTGGTTAGTTATCTGTTTGATTCGTAAAAGGGTATTATTGGCTAGTCGAAGAGAACACAAATACGGGACTGTACGATCGATTTATGGCAAGGTCACCTGCCTTCGCGCTTGTTCCAACTAGTGTGCTAAAGACAGCGAGCGGGCTAAACTCCCCGCTGTTTAGCTGTATTTATGTAAAATTCCCGAAAAATAATAGAAAACAGCTAATTTTCGGTCTCAAAAACAAGAGTAGGTTCATCCTTTTTTCGTCTTGACATAGTGTTGATTCACCCGAAAATAGGGCATTCTGTTGTGACCTAGTCTGTTGGCGTCTGGCTGGCAGCGCCACGGTCTACCAAAAACGCTCGTGGTCGATCATAAATTATTCTTTACATACACTCAACAGTAAGCTAATGCACAGAAAATTGCGAATGGGTATGGTTGGCGGAGGGCTTGATGCCTTTATTGGTGCCGTTCATCGCCGGGCGGCTGGTTTTGACAACGAAATCGAACTGGTGTGTGGCGTCTTCAGTGCATCGGCTGACAAATCGAAAGCAACCGGCCTCGCTCTTTACCTGCCCGAAGACCGCGTTTACACGTCGTTCGCCGACATGATCGAGCGCGAGAAAACGCTGCCGGAAGGAGAGCGCATGGATTTCGTATCGATCGTAACGCCTAATCACCTCCATTTTCCTCCCGCCAAAATGGCGCTCGAAAATGGTTTCCACGTAATGTGCGATAAGCCGATGACGCTGAATCTGGAAGAGGCTAAGGAACTGGCAAAAATCGTTGAAAAATCGGGTCTGGTTTTTGGCCTGACGCATAACTATACGGGCTATCCGATGGTAAAAGAAGCCCGCGATATGATCCGAAACGGTAAGCTCGGCAAGATCCGGAAGGTGGTGGTCGAGTACCCGCAGGGATGGCTGTCGAAAGACGAAGAACACAACGACTATAAGCAGGCCATCTGGCGCACCGACCCATCAAAATCGGGTGCGGCTGGTTGCATGGGCGACATCGGAACCCACGCCGAAAATCTGGCTGAATACGTTACTGGCTTAAAGATAAGCGAGTTATGTGCTGATTTGACGTCTTTCGTACCCGGTCGTCAACTCGATGACGATGGAAACGTGCTACTGCGGTTCGAAGGCGGTGCCAAAGGTGTGCTGCACGCCAGTCAGATTGCGAACGGTGAAGAAAATTCCCTCAAAATTTACGTCTGGGGTGAACTCGGTGGCTTAGAGTGGCACCAGATGGAGCCCAACACGCTGAAATACAAAACACAGGAAGGGCAGCGGATCATCCGGACAAACATCGGTGATCTGTCGGCATCGGCTAAAGCGCACTGGCGACTTCCGGCGGGCCATCCCGAAGGGTTTTTCGAGGCCTTTGCCAACCTGTACCGCAATTTCGCTTACGCCGTAAAAGCGCACATGGAAGGTCGTCCGGCTGATCCGCTCTACGATTTCCCTGGTGTTGAAGACGGCGTTCGTGGCCTGGCATTTATCGACACCGTCATTGCTTCGAATGATACCGAAACGAAGTGGATGAAGTTTGTTGAGTAAAATTCAAAAGAGCGAAAGAATGAAAGAGTGAACGAGCGAAGCCGTTCGATAATAAGCACTCTTTCGCACATTCACTCTTTAAAATAGAAACGCTGATCTCCCACAATTTTAGCGGAGCATCGGCTACTAGGTTTTAAAATTATCTAAATCCCGTAAACCAGTGAGCGACTGAAATAAAGAGTGAATGAGCGAAAAAGTAAGAGAGCGATTGCTGCGAAATCACTTCGCTCATTCATTCGTTTACGCTTTCGCTCCTTGTAACGCTCTTTCGCTCGTTTAACCCTTATGCAAAAAATCAACATCGGTGTTGTTGGCACCGGATTTATCGGCCCCGCACACATCGAGGCTCTCCGTCGCTTACCCAATACGAATGTCCTTGCTCTTTGCGAGGTTACGACTGAACTAGCCCGGCAGAAAGCAGATCAACTTGGCATCGAACGGTCCTGTACTTTCGACGAATTGCTTAAGATGGACGACATTAAGGTAGTTCATATCTGTACGCCTAACTTTCTGCACTATTCGCAGTCGAAAGCGGCCCTGCTGGCGGGAAAGCACGTTGTCTGCGAGAAACCACTGGCGAAAGATCTTCACGAGGCCGAAGAATTGGTGCAGTTAGCAAAGGAAACCGGGCTGGTCAACGCGGTTCATTTCAACCTGCGGTATTACCCGCTGGTTCGGCAGATGAAGGTGATGCGGGAACGGGACGAACTGGGCGATGTTTATTCTATTATCGGTTCATATCTACAGGACTGGCTTTTCTACGATACTGATTACAACTGGCGTCTCGAACCGGATAAGTCGGGCGATTCACGGGCGATTGCCGATATTGGTTCTCACCTGATGGATAGTCTGGAATACATTACGGGGCTGAAAACCGTAGCCGTAATGGCCGACTTCAACACAGTGCATAAGGTGCGGAAGAAGCCGCTTAAACCCGTTGAAACCTACTCGGGTAAGATGCTCCAACCGGAAGATTACGCCGATGTTCCCATCAATACCGAAGATCATGCCAACGTGTTGCTGCGTTTCGACAATGGTAACCGGGGTGTCATTACAGTGTCGCAGGTCGCAGCTGGTCGTAAAAACCAGATGAAACTGGAAATTGCCGGATCGAAGAAAACGTTTGCCTGGAACTCCGAAGCGCCCAACGAAATGTGGATCGGTAACCGCGACGGGGCCAATGAGTCGTTCCTGCGTGATCCTTCGCTGGCGCACCCCGAAGCACGGTCGGTCATTAGTTTCCCCGGCGGTCACAACGAAGGGTTCCCGGATACATCGAAGCAGTTATTTAAGGAGGTGTACGACGCGATCACGGCCGGGAAACAGCCCGAAAACCCGACCTACCCAACCTTTGCCGACGGCTACCGCGAGCTGCTCATCTGCGAAAAAATCCTGGAATCTAACCGCAAACAAGCGTGGGTGGAAATTTAAAAGAGTGAAAGAGCAACAGAGCGAATGGGCTATGGATGAACCAGACGACAACTTAGTAGGTGAAGCATTTGTCAATTACACGAATCATACGAAAGGCCAGTTTCTGGATGATATCGAACGTCGTCTAAAACAATTTATGATTCGTTGCGTAAATGTGTATCGCATATTGTCGAAGGCATATGATGCTCAGCATTTCGGGCGTCAACTTATACGATCGTCGTCATCAGCGGCTGCAAATTTCCGGGCTGTTCGCCGAGCAAGAAGTCAGAAGGAATATTTTGCCAAGCTCAGTATAACCATCGAAGAACTGGACGAATCGCTATTCTGGCTCGAAACACTCATATTTACCAATCATGTTCCTGAGAGTCGACTAAAAGATTTGATGGATGAAGGATATCAAATTTTAAAAATTTTAGCCAAATCACGAAAAACAGTGAGCGACTGAAAAAAGAAGTGAAAGAGTAGATGAGGGAAAAAGAAAAGAAACAGACAGTAGTTGGCTTTGGAATTTTCACTCATTTACTCTCTCACTCTTTCGCTTTTCAAAAATATGAAAACAATGAAAGGGCCTGGAATTTTTCTGGCGCAGTTCTTAGGGGATACTGAACCATTTAATTCGCTCGAATCCATTGCCAGGTACATGGCCGATCTGGGTTACAAAGGTGTTCAGATTCCAACCTGGGATCCGCGCATGATCGACCTGAAACAGGCATCTGAGAGTAAAACCTATTGCGACGACTACGCGGGTAAGCTTAAGGAAATAGGTGTCGAAGTAACCGAACTCGCCACGCATTTACAGGGACAGCTGGTCGCGGTTCATCCGGCTTATGGCCCTATGTTCGATGGTTTCGGACCCGCTGAGCTGGCCGGTAAGCCGAAAGAGCAGCAAGCCTGGGCGGTTGATCAACTGTTAATGACGGCCAAGGCCAGTAAAAATCTTGGCCTGAAAGCGAGCCCTACGTTCTCGGGCGCGCTGCTGTGGCCGTTTATCTATCCGTGGCCGCAACGTCCGGCAGGGTTGGTAGAAACCGGTTTCAAGGAACTGGCCGATCGCTGGCTGCCCATTCTGAATGCTTACGACGAAGCGGGTATCGACCTTGCTTATGAACTGCACCCCGGCGAAGATCTGCACGATGGCGTGACGTTCGAAATGTTTCTTGAGCACGTCAATAACCACCCACGGGCGGGTATCAACTACGACCCAAGTCATTTCGTGTTACAACAACTCGACTATCTTCAGTTCATCGATTTCTACCACGAGCGGATTTACGCCTACCACGTCAAGGATGCTGAATTCAACCCGACGGGCAAACAGGGCGTGTATGGCGGCTATCAAGGCTGGGTTGAGCGGGCCGGACGTTTCCGTTCGCTGGGCGACGGACAGGTCGACTTCTCCGGTATTTTCTCGAAACTGGCGCAGTACGACTACGACCGTTGGGCGGTGCTAGAATGGGAGTGTGCCTTAAAGCATCCGGAACAGGGAGCCGCCGAAGGTGCGCCGTTCATTGACAGTCACATCATTCGCGTCACCGAACGGGCTTTCGACGATTTCGCCGGAACCGGTGCCGACGAAGCCTTCAATAAGAAAGTGCTGGGATTGTAAAAGCCATTTAGTTGTCATAGAAGCGTGGTGCCGGGTTTGATCGCTCGGCACCATTTTTTTGAACAAAGCTAGAAGAAAGAAAGATGATTGACCTGAAAGAAATTCAACATAATTTGCTGCGACACCTTGAGGAGATAACAGCCTCTCTTCGTAACGCTGAACTGCCTACTACTTGTAAGACGCATACTATAAATGGCTCGCAGATCAGAGAATCAACGTCCGTCGAACAACTATCGCAACAGTTGCCGAAGAAAGGAAACCATATTTACTGGATTGAAGTCAGTAGGCCAGACATACTATTGACGCAGTTCAAAGAAAAGCCATCAGCGGTCAGTTACAAATGTGCAAGAGACAACCAAAGTGCGGACAGCCAGTATGTATATGTGGGTAGTTGTACAAAGACAAAATTAGGAAATCGATTCAAACAGCATTTTGGCTGGGGGAATGATCAAACGTATGCCCTACACTTAGCGAAGTGGATTAGTAATGACGACTTAATTTTTACGTTTTCTTACGTTGAGATTGAAAACGATTTATTAGTTCAGTACCTTGAAGATCAGATGCACAAAGAGCTAAAACCGATGTTTGGGAAACCAGGCGGCAATAATAAAGTTAAAGGATTAAGCTAATTGATAGTCATTACGTAACGTTAAAATTATGGCAGGTCAAGGATCGGGTGGTAACGTCTTAGCCGCCCTTTGCAGTTTCTTTATTCCGGGTTTAGGTCAGTTGTTGCAAGGACGGCTCCTGATGGCTATTCTACAGTTTATCCTGGCCGGAGCGCTTTGGTTTTTTCTGATGGGATGGGTGATTCACCTATGGTCTATTATTGATGCCGCCCGGTACAAACCTTCCAGCTAGATGAGAACCCTTTTTGGAGTGGCTTTTTATCAAAACTCAATCCCTTCTTCTGCTAACAACGCGGCCAGATTTAGCACGACATCATCGATAACAGGTACATTAGCATCCCAGTTTTGCGTAAGCCAAGGTGAATTGTGAGTGGCAACGAATATCTTTTTTGGCTGCGTGGTAATCCAAATAACCGTTTCGACGCCAAAAGCCAGCAGGCGTTCCGTTTTCTCGTAGACGTAGCCCGATTCTTTCCCTTCAAACTCTTCGGGCTCAATATGTACGTCTACCTCAATGGCAATTTTTGGGGCAATATCGAAATATTTATTCGTTAGTGTGAGATTAGCTGACCTATTGAAGATGGCAATGTCATTCGATAAATTACTGTGCTTGTCGATATGAATTCCTGATTCGTTCGTTGCCAACAAGTATTGTTTTCGATTGATATGCGTAAATAAAAAGCCATGTATCAACGATACAAGCATGGCCTGTAATGAGCTACTTCCTATAATTTCGGCGGGTTTTTTCTGGCCGTTCAATACGGCCTTGTAGTTACGGTAGTATAAAGGCCGTCCGTTGAGTGTCTCGTAGATCAGGTACGAGGGCACACCCGCTTTTTTTCGCTTCTTCGGTGCTGTGGCTACGGTTACTGACATGACGCTGTCGGTTAGATTTATAGGAGGACAATACTACGCATTTTACCCGATGAATTTATGGCAAAAGCCCCTTGTTCAGAAGCCTAGTGGCGTTGAACAAGGGGACCTGCGCGAAAGCAATTGACTTACTTCATCTTCACGATCGTCACGCCCGCACCACCCCGGTCGGCGTGTTCGTCTTCCATTTTGCCAACCTGTTTGTAGCCGCGTAAATGGTTACGAATGAGCGTACGAAGAATACCATCGCCTTTGCCGTGAACGATGCGCAGTTCCGGGTAGCCGAGCATGAGCGCATCATCGACAAAACGATCAACTTCACCGAGAGCTTCTTCACCCCGCTTGCCCCGAATGTCGAGGTTGAAGCTAAAGTTCTGCATCTTCTCGTTTATGTCGATACCCTGACTGCGCGGCCGGTCATCTCTCGCTTCGGTAGCTTCTTTAAACGTCTTCTTACTAACCTTTTCGAGCCGGTTAAGCTTGACGTTCGACTTCAGATCACCAATCCGGATCTCAGCATCTTTGCCTCGTAGCGACAGAATCTGACCGATCGCGTTCTGCCCCGAAATGCGCACATAACTACCAACCGCAATGGCGCTGTTATCTGCTTCAAATTCCTCTTCGGCCTGTTTTGGCTTCTCGACAACCAGCGTTTCCGGCTTAAGTTCCTTGTCTTCAAACCGCTCTAACTCCTGCCGAATCTGCCGGGTCGGTTCACGCTCCGCTTTATTTTCTTTGATCTCACGGATGGTGCTTTCGATTCGCTGATTCGCTTCCTGTACCAACGCTTTCGCCTTCTGTTTGGCGTTGTTGATCAGCAGCTTCTGTTCGTTGTCCAGACGTGTTTTCAACGCTGTATATTCGGCCAGTTGCTGCGCCAGTTTACGCTGGTTGATGCTTACCTCCAGATTCTTTTCCGAGAAAACCCGTTTCTCGATATCCAGCTCCTTGAGCAATTTCTCGAAGTTGACCTGTTGCGTGCCCAACTTCTCTTTGGCCCGATCGATGACCCCTTTCGGTAGGCCGATTTTCTGCGCAATTTCAAAAGCGAACGAGCTACCCGGCCGGCCAATTTCCAGCTGATACAGTGGTTCAAGGTGTTCACCGTCGAAGCGCATAGCCCCGTTGATGAGCCCGGCTGTTTTATCGGCAAACACTTTCAGGTTCGTATAGTGCGTATTGATGACACCGTAAGCGCCCGACTTATTAAGCTCTTCCAGAATTGACTCCGCAATAGCGCCACCCAAACCCGGCTCTGTCCCTGTTCCGAACTCGTCGATCAGAAACAGCGTCCGCTTGTTCGAGCCAATCACGAACTGTTTCATGGCCGTCAGGTGCGACGAATACGTACTCAGATCATTTTCCAGCGACTGCTCGTCGCCAATGTCGATAAACAAGTTCTGAAAAATACCCATTTCAGCATAGTCTGCCATCGGAACCAACAGACCGCATTGCAGCATATACTGAATCAATCCAATGGTTTTCAACGCTACCGATTTTCCACCCGCGTTTGGGCCGGAGATAATCAGGATGCGGTTTTTCTCATCGAGCCGAACGCTCAACGGCACTACTGACTTCTGCTGCTTCTGAAACGACAGATGCAGTAACGGATGGCGGGCATTCGTCCAGTCGACTAATGGCTTTTCGCTGAGTTTCGGCATAATAGCCTCCAGCTGAACGGCGAGTTTGGCCTTTGCGCGGATAAAATCGATCTGAGCCAGAAAATTGATCGCTCGTCTCAACTCGTCGAGGTGCGGCCGAATCTGGTCCGTCAGGGCTAACAGGATGCGGTAAATCTCGCGCCGTTCTTCGTATTCCAGTTCGCGGATTTCGTTGTTGGCGTCGAAGACTTCGGCAGGTTCCAGAAAGACCGTCTGGCCCGTCTGCGACTCATCGTGAACGAAGCCTTTGATCTTGCGTTTGTGCTCAGCCGCAATCGGAATAACGAGTCGCCCACCGCGAATGGTCAGGCTCAGGTCGTCGGGAATCCAGCCATTTTGCCGGGCCTGACGCAAAATACTGTCGAGCCGTTTACGTAGATTGGCCTGTTCGCTGATAATACGCCGACGGATGCTGGCCAATTCGGGCGAGGCCGAATCACGAACCAGCCCCCGGTCATCGATGACGCGTTCGAGAGCATCGGTCAGTTTTTTGTCGACCGCAATCGGACCCGCCAGCTCGCGCAGAAAGGGAAAGCTACGGTCGGCACGAACACTTGCTTCTTCGCGCTTCGCCAGAAATTTAAGACAGTCCTGGATGGTCCGTAGCGCCAGTTTCAGGTCGAAAAATTCGGCTTCTGTCAGGGCCAGTCCTTCAACGCGGACGCGATTTAGGTGGGGCCGAACGTCGATGTAATTACTACTCGGAAAATCGGGTTCGTATTGAACGATCTGTTTGAACTCGTCGGTCTGACGCAGCAATTTGTCGATCAGCGGCCCATTGTCCGTAAAGCGAATCTTTTCAACATAGTCCTGACCCAGCTGACTGACACAAGCGTCTTTGAGCCGTTCGCGTATGGTGTCAAAACCTAATTTTTGTTCTAGTGTATTGGGGTAAAGCATTTAATCAGAGAGAGGGCGTTTCAGATAGCCATTTATATAACGTTTTTACGAAAAGGGAGGTTCGTTCTACAAATACCATTCATCAAATGTGACGAGCGATCTTAATCCAAAGTCATAACGCATATTGGTCTTGGCCAGGCTTTTGCAGCGTATTTTCTTTTAATTCAAGATTAATAGGTCGGAATACATAAGGGAGTATTTTTGCTCATCGATTTACTACACATTCACTTGACATGAACAATTATTTAGTGGTTTATTATAACGCCGATAAACCCACATACGTCTATACCGAAACCGTTGAAACGGCCCGCATTTATGCCATGACGATGACGGCAGGTAAACAGAACGACAAGAACGATGTACTGTCGATCGTTGAAGTAGCTACGGACAATATCGTTTATTACGGCAAGGGCCAACAACTGGCCGATAAACTAAATGTGGCTACCCGTCAGAACCTGATGACCTGGTTTTCCGACCATCAGCCCGTTAAAATGCTGTTGAACTGGATTGGTCACAAAATGGTCAAATCAACGGTTTAGGCGTACAATTACTTACTGATCTTTGGTTACCCGGTTCAACGACACAACCCGTCAGACAAGGCGACGGGTAACGGGCAAGGCTACGCTACAGCAGGGATAGTGTAGCCTTTTTGTTTGGTACCATTGCATTAAATTTCGCGGGCTGATTGAAAAAAACGACGATAGGCCGAACACTTTTCTGTATGTTTGGGGACATACTAGATGATTATGTTTACCCGTAAATTCGTTCCCTTTGCAGCGGCTATCTGTTTGTCTGCTTTAGTTACCAATGGGTTGATCGGCTGCCAGTCCAAGGGCTCCGATACGACTGAGACCACCAAAACGACGGCTGCCGATGCGCCCAAAGCCGACAAATCGGCTGAGTCTACGGCAGCATCAACACCCGATCCAGCGTCGAGCCCCGCCGATAAACCGTCCAACGCTCCCGTTGCTAACGCAGCGACGATTCTGGCCCGGCATCAGGTTCCCATTCTTTGTTATCACCAGATTCGCGATTGGCGGGCCAGCGATTCCAAAACGGCCAAAGATTACATCATTCCTGTAGCGGCTTTTCGTGAGCAAATGAAAATGCTGGCCGACAGCGGCTATCATACCGTATCGCCCGACCAGCTTTACGCGTACCTGACCACGGGTGCAGCCCTGCCCAAGAAGCCCGTTATGCTGACCTTCGACGATGGCGACCTCGATCAATACACGGTTGCGGCTCCTGAACTCGAAAAGCACGGTTTCAAAGGTGCGTTCTTTATCATGACGGTGGCTATCGGCCGACATGGCAAGCAGCCGTACATGGACAAGACACAAATCAAAGATCTCTCGGACCGGGGGCACACAATCGGCGCACATACCTGGGATCACCACAATGTGAAGAAATACCAGGGTGAGGACTGGAAAATTCAGATCGAAGAACCCAAAACGAAACTGGAAGCGATTATTGGTAAACCCGTTAAATACTTCGCTTATCCGTTTGGTCTCTGGAATAAGCAGGCGCTGCCCGAACTACAAAAACGCGGTTATGCCGCTGCATTTACGCTGGCCGACAAACGCGACGATCAAATGCCGCTTTACACGGTTCGGCGCATCATTGCGGGTGGTCAGTGGAAGACGACGACCATGTATCGGAATATGATTCAGAGCTTCGATGATAAGTAATCGTCGTTTTTAGATCAAACGCAGAAAGCGGCCATGTAGCCGCTTTCTGCGTTTTCGTGCTTTGCGAATCGGGGATTTACTAGTTTTAGCTAAACAAATTTAATCGCTTCCTGCTGATGAATCGAAACGTCTTATTGATACTGCTCTGGGTGATTCTGACACCTGTTTTCGCGCAGGTAAATCCTCCTCGGCTGCTCGTTCGTGGGGACGATATGGGGTATTCGCACGCGGGTAATGAAGCAATTCTGAAATGCTACAAGAATGGGATCGAGAAGTCGATTGAAGTCCTTGTGCCGTCGCCCTGGTTTCCGGAGGCGGTTATCATGCTGGAACAAATCCCTGATGCCGATATGGGCATTCATTTAACCCTGACGAGTGAATGGGACAACCTCAAATGGCGACCACTTACGGACTGCCCCAGTCTGCGCGATGCCGATGGTTATTTCTTTCCCATGCTGTTTCCGAATAAAAACTACCCCAAACGGTCGGTGGTGGAAAATGATTGGCAACTGGCTGATATCGAAAAAGAATTTCGCGCGCAGATCGAACTGGGCCTTAAGAAAATTCCCCGCGTGAGCCACTTTTCTGGCCATATGGGCTGCACCAGTCTAAACGATGAAGTGAAAGCACTAGTCAGCAGACTAGCGCAGGAATACCATATCCGGCATTATGACATGAGCCTTCGGGACGCTGGCGTTATGGTTGCGGGTTACGCAGGGGCTCACGCGACATCCGACGAAAAACTGCAAAGTTTTATGAAGATGCTCGATAGTCTGGAACCCGGAAAAACATACATTTTCGTGGATCATCCCGGACTTGATACCCCAGAAATACGCGCCATTCATCATATCGGTTATGAGAACGTCGCTATTGATCGGCAGGGCGTAACCGACGTGTGGACCGACCCGCGCGTTAAAGCATACATCAAGACGAAAGGCATTCAACTGATCGGCTATAACAACCTGCCCTAATATAAATCTCATCGTCCCTTAGATCCTAAAGCCCCGATTCTTGCCACAAGGATCGGAGCTTTAGCGCATTAATCGAAACGGCCCGCCCATTCGATACCAGCAACAATGTGCGGCATCGCATTGGGGTCGGTGAATGTTTCGTTCGTGTGTCCCATGCCTGTGTAGAATACGCGGCCTTTGCCGACAACATTCGTCCACGAAATTGGGTGATCACCGCCCATAGCTTTGGGCCAGGTGGCCTTATACGTTGCTTCATTTAGCGTTAACAACACTTGGATGCTGTCTTTGCCGCGCACACTTTGTTTGAAGTTGTACCACTCATCCACTTTGCGCCAGGTAGCGGGCAAATGCTTCGTTGTTGGGTGCGTCCGAATGTCGGTGATTACTTCGGCTTCTGGGGTATGCTCGGGGTAGAGTGGGTGATCGCGGAAGTGGGTGCCGAGCATATGGTCGTACCAATCCCAGCTGTATTCAGTATCGGAGGCCGCGTGAATGCCTACATAGCCACCCCCATTTTCGATAAACTTCTCGAACGCCTTTTCCTGATCTGAAGTCAGAATGTCGCCCGTAGTGGACAGAAAGACGACCGTTTTGAAACGACGCAGGTAATCATCATTGAAGAATGCGCCATTTTCGGTAGTGCGCACAGCCCAGCCTTTTTCTTTCCCTACCTTTTTTAGCGATTCGATGCCCGGCTCGATGGATTCATGGCGGAAGCCGTTGGTCTTTGAGAAGATCAAGACGCCTTTCTCGCCAACCTGACCCGGATCGGCTGGTCGAGTAGTGTCGAATACGGGTTTTTGCCAGGGCAGCGTCCGGGTTATATACATGCCGAACACGACGAAACCGCCAGCCAGCAGTACGAGACCGAGTACGACGCTCAACAGGATTTTAATGACTTTACGCATGGTTTAAGGTTGATCTAAATGGGGTGGAAGAAAGGTGTTCAAGGGAGGAGAATCACGGGAGATCATACGCCGTATCTTCAAGATACGGCGTATGATCTCCCGTGATTCTCCTCCCTTGATTAGCTTAAGCAAGTTTAGTACGAACGCGTTCGAGCAGGGTTTTTGTAGCGCGGATGCCTTCGTTGGTAGGTAGGTAGCCGCCGTCTGGCTTGTACATGGCCATGATGCCTCCTTCATATTCGATGCCGACGTATCCGGTAAAACCAGCGTCTTTTATGATTTTGAACATCTGCATGAAATCGGTTTCGGTCTCGTTGCCATTCGCGTCGAACTTATGCGTTTTGGCGCTGATCCCTTTGGCGTAGGGCATCATCTTCTTCACCCCCTCGTAGCGATCGTATTCCTTGATGCATTTGGTACCCATAATGCCCTTGATATCGTTCGTTTCGGGTTTGCTGCGTTGGGTGCAGAAGTTACCAAAATCGGGTAATACGCCTGCATTGGGCATATTGACCTGCTTCATGATACCAATCAACCAGTCAACGTTGGTTGAATTGCCAAAGTGATTTTCGACAATTACGTTCATCGTCGACTTGGCCGCGTATTCCAGTAATTTATGGTAACCGTCGGCGGCTGCTTTAGCCGCTTCGTCAGCCGGATCATCGGCTACGCCCGTCATAGCTTTGGTGGTATCGCCCAGATTGACGCGAATGGCCGTACAACCCAAAAACTTGGCAGCATCGACCCAGGGATAGTGCGCTTCAACGGCCTGGTTGCGTTTGGCCGTATCCAGATCGGCAATGTTCGCTCCATCAACCATGACAAGGTTGTTTTTCATGCCGAGGTCGTCGGTTCGCTGTTTGAGTTCTTTCAGGTACGTCTGGTCGGTGTGCTTATCGTTGAAGAACATGGACACGTATTCGAGCACGTTGACGCCGAACTCATTTTTGGTTCTGGCCGGAAAGTCCATGTTGGTCATTTTGCCGGATAGTAGTTCGCCCGCGAACGAGAACTCGGCCATCGAGATGTCGAATGAAAATTTCTTAGGTGCCATTTCAGCCAGTAACTCAGTTGAAAAAGTGGAGGCCAGCCCCATGCCAGCGGCTGTCAGACCGAGTTGGTTTAGGAAGGTGCGACGAGATTGTGTCATGATGGATTAGAAAAACCCTCTCCACCAGGGAGAGGGGCGGGGTGAAATCAGTTGGAAAATTGAACGGTAACCGGTACGAACAATGGTGCTTTACCCGCTTTTTCGTTCTGAAAAACGAAGTACACATCATGTTGGCCGGTAATGGGTTTGATGGTTACCTTCGCCATACTGGGTTTGAACATATCGGCAGAATCTTTACTTTCGCTGGGTACAATGTCGTCGGTTTGTCCCAGCAACTGGCCTGTTGGCGAATCAGCGCGAATTTCGATACGCCCGCCAACGGCAGAGAGTTGCGCTTTGGGAACCGCTACGGCAAACTCCATGGTACGGATTCCCGTCAGATCAAGTTTGTTGAACTGAACGTGCGTGCCAGCCGCCATCACAATAACTAGCGGGTAGGGCTGAGTACCCATTTTAAATAGTGTTATTCCTTTGGATTGAACATTGCTGGTACCCATAGCTACCAGCGGATTCCGCAAAACGACCGCCTGTTCGTTCGTTTGCGCGGGGAGTCCGTTCGCTCCTCTGTCCTTGTACGATGCCTGTAAAACCAGATCGCCCTGTTTATCTTTCTCGGGTGTGTAAATTCCTTGTGTCGGTAGGGTTGGGCTGGCGATTTTTTTGTCCGAGAGGGTAAGAATATACTTGACAATCTCGCCCGCGTCGGGTGAACTGAGTTGCGGATGGGCCGTCATGATGGCGTCGCCCCATACACCGCCACCGCCTTTTATGATCTTGTTCGACAGACTGGCCACGGCGTTTGCGTCACTTTTATAGCGTTTTGCCACGTCGATAAAGGAAGGTCCAACCGACTTTTTGTCCGTAAAATGACACGCTTTACAGTCACTTTTATCCATTAATATCTTTCCTGTACCGAGATAGGTCGCTTCCGAAAATTTATGACCGGATGCGGCTTCGCTCGTATTCTGCGCGCTGGCTTCGTCCTGGTAGTTAGCCCGCACCAAGACCTGTCTGGCCGCAATACGCCCATTGGCCAAACTACCATCTTCCTTATCCGTTACATTGACCTGGTAGGCAATCGGTTCACCGGGAAAGTAGAAGCTTTTGTTGCCTTTCTGCACGTTGAGCGTAACGACGGGCGGTTGATTCCCTGCCATGATGTCTACCTCCCGCGAGTCACTCAGTCCATGTGCGTCCGTTACGGTCAGAATCGCTTTGTACTGGCCTGGTTTTTGAAACGTGAACGTTGGATTGGGTTCGGTTAGAACCGTTGGCTGACCCGCTGTTGGGCCACTGCCCGTACGGCTAAAAATTTTCCATTGGTAGGTCATGGCGTCGCCGTCAAAATCTTTTGTACCTGTCGATGAGAGGTTTACTTTCAGCGGAACAGCACCTGCTTTCTGGCTGGACGCAATCTGTACCATTGGTTTGCGGTTTCCGGCATTAAACTCGATTTTTACCAGTCGCGAGTCGTCATTTTTGAGGAACCAACCCGTACCGTATTCAAGCACGTAGAGGTCGCCATTCGGCCCGAATGCCATATCGATTGGGTGGCTAAACGGCATATTGGGTAGGAAGCGTTCCATGTTGGTCATGTCACCTTTGCTATCAAAATTAACGGCCAGAATCATGTCGCGCATCCATTCGTACATGAACACTTTGCCGTTGTAATAGTCTGGAAAAGGCCGCTTTGCTCCGTTGAAGTCGTCTTTGTAATACGTCGGCCCCGCCATCGCGCTGCGGCCTCCACTGCCCATCAGCGGGAATTTCTTCGTCTCGGCAGCCGTGTAGGCGATCAGCGCAGGCATGGCAGGAGGGAGGCTCTGCAAGCCCGTATTGTTGGGTGAATTGTTGACCGGGTGAGCCGGATCAAATTTGGCCCCAGACTTGTTCGTCGAAAAATCAAGATCGTTGTAGGCTTTGTTATCGCCCACGAAGTAAGGCCAGCCGAAATTGCCGGGTTTTTTGGCCTGATTGTATTCGTCTTCGGCGGTTGGACCAACGCCCACCGAATCCGTTCCCGCATCAGGGCCAACATCACCCCAATACACGAATCCGGTTCGTTTGTCGACTGAGATCCGGTACGGGTTGCGGTGGCCCATTGTGTAAATTTCCGGGCGGGTTTTAGGTGTTCCTTTCGGGAATAGATTGCCTTCCGGGATGGTATACGTTCCGTCGGGTTCGGGGTGAATGCGCAGAATTTTACCGCGCAGGTCGTTCGTGTTGGCCGATGACTTCTGAGCATCCCAGGGACCACGGTCGGGTCGCTCGTCGATGGGTGCGTACAAGGTGGCGCGGGGGCTGGTGTTATCGCCGGTCGACAGGTAGAGATTGCCATCCCGATCCCAATCAATCGAGCCACCCGTATGACAGCACTGTTCGCGCTGGGTGACTACGTCCAGCAAGACTTTTTTGGAGGAGAGAACCAGCTCATCGCCCCGAAGTTCGTAACGGGTCAGAATGTTCTTTTGCTCATCGCCTGCTGGCGAATAATACAGGTAAACCCAATGGTTTTTGGCAAAGTTAGGATCAATATTGACGCCCAGCAGGCCATCTTCAGCTTCGGTTTCGTGGCCTTCCTTATCTTTATACTTCGTACTGACCGGAATGGTGGCGATCGTTTTAAGCTGCTTGGTCGTTGGCGAATACAGGCGGACATCGCCGTGACGCTCGACGAGCAACACCCGTTCATCGGGCAGAATGGCCATCTCGAGCGGCTCGTTGAGTTTTTCGGCCAATACGACTTTCGTAAATCGATTCTCGTCGGGTAACTTGCCGTCATCCAGCAGTGGTTTGGCCGAATAAGCCCAGAGCCCAATAGTGCCGATGCTCAGGATTGCTACCAGTTGGTAAGGTTTGACTGTGAAGTAACTGCGTTTCATTATCAATGCGTAGTTTCAACACAATAATACCATTTTTTGGCTTAATGTGTATGTGATACACACTATATATATTTTTAGTTTTTCGTTATGGAGTACAAAAAAAAGGTGCAGCAGCTGATTGTCGATCTAAAGACGAACTACCTGCTGTCGGTATCAATTGACTGTGTTATCTTCGGTTTTCACGCGGGCCAGTTGAAAGTGTTGTTGCTGCGCTGGAAGGAAACGGACGACTGGTGTTTGCCGGGGGGACGAATTTTACACGAGGAAAATATGGATGAGGCCGCCCATCGGAGCCTGCGCGAACGCACGGGTCTGCACGAGATATTTCTGCAGCAGTTTCATACTTTTGGCGACGTTCTGCGGTACAAGAATTTCAGCCAGCAGGAGACGTTGCTTAAACTGGGTTTGCCTGATGATGCGCTGCATGAGTTTATCAATCGGGATGTATCGGTCGGGTATTACGCGCTGGTTGAGTTTGCCGAAGTGACGCCCACCCCCGATTTTTTCACGGACGAATGTCGCTGGTGGGATGTCGATCAGATTCCGCTGCTGCTGTTCGATCATAACGACATGATTGTGCTGGCCCTGAAAACCCTTCGTCGTCAACTGACATACCAGCCTATTGGCTATAATCTGTTGCCTGACAAGTTTACGATGCCTGATTTACAACAGCTTTACGAAACGATTCTGGGGCAATCGCTCGACCGCCGAAATTTTCAGAAGCGAATGCTGGGCTACGGCATTCTGGAACGGCTGGAAGAGCGAAAGACGGGTGGTGCCCACAAAGCACCGTACCTCTACAGGTTCAATAAAGAGAACTACGAAAAAGCACTGGCCGACGAAATTCTGTTTGTGGGCTAACTGATCTGATTGTTGCAAAAGGCAAAAAGGCGTCATGTGAGTTTAGTACATGTGATTCTTTTGACTAGTCTTGCTTTGAAAACACTATAAAAAGCCTGACCTAATCTTGACATTTACGACAGACACGACACGTCTATAACATGCAACCTAAGTACCTTTCTGTTATAATTTTGTCAGCTCTACTTTGTTTGGCAGGATGCGGTGAATACCATCATGTAGGTTCAATCATAGTGTCGTTCCCTGATCGGATTTCGGCGGAAAATAAAGCTTTGACCTGTTTACTGGATGACTATGATGATATGCCCGGTGACACGTTTAGGAAAGTGTCCTACAGCTATGTTAAGGATAAGCGTGTGATAAGAAATGCGATCTGGTACCACAAGAGGAATGCAAGATTAGCCATAGAATATGATATACACAGTGGCTATTGCTGTATGTGGAAAGGGGTAACTAAGTCAAAACTAACCCAATTGGTAAAGATGGAGAAAGGAATATTGCAGGCTGATTCTCTGGCAGAACCCGATCCTGTTGGCTATCGGGGAGATTTTTTAAAAACGAGTATAGAATGAAAATGCAGACGTATTGATTGTTGACTCTTCCCGACGGATTTTTTAGCAATATCAGGTCGGCTTCTCCTGAAAAAAGCTGAACGGTGACTGCTGCATGAGAAGATGTACGTTTCTTCGCTGAACTTAATCGCCTAAACAAAGCAGCGGAGAGAGATACGGTATCAATCGACTTTTGCAATAGCAACCGACCTTTTGTCCACCCGAATTTGTTATGGCTGTATACTAGCTGCTATTACCAAACGTTTGCAAAAAACCTTCTAACGGTAGGATGGTTAACTAAGCCGCAACAGTACCTAACACAATGAATACACAGATTCGTGTGGCGCTTGATCGAACGCCTAACACCAACCACACCGGATTTTACGTTGCTCTGGCCAATGGATCCTATAAAGAGGCCGGGCTCGATGTTGAGTTTATTTCTCCGGATCAGGATGATTACCAGTTGATGCCCGCCCGTCGACTGGCACAGAACAAGTGTGAATTAGCGATTACGCCCTCCGAAAGCGTGATCAGTTACCAGACCAATGGTACGCCCTTGATCGCCGTAGCAACCGTACTGGCCCGCGATATCAGCGCGATCGTGACCCTGCGGGATAGCGGCATTGAGCGACCACAGCAATTAGACGGAAAAGTGTATGCGTCGTATGGCGCGCGGTACGAGGAAGATATTATTCGTCAGCTGATTCAGAACGACGAGGGACGGGGTCAATTCGTATCGCACAAATCGAGCTGGTCAGGTATCTGGAAATCCTTACTGACGCGTGAGGTCGATGCCGCTTGGTTCTGGCTAACCTGGGAAGGTGTCCGCGCTGATATTGAGGGTGTTGACCTGAACCAGTTTCTATTTGACGATTACGACATTCCGTATGGTTACAATCCATTGTTAACCGCTCATAAGGACTGGGTCGATACCAATCCGGATGCGTTACGCCGGTTTCTGAATGCAACCGCTGCCGGTTTTCGCTTTGCCGTCAAAAAACCTGACGAAGCGGCCCGTATGCTGATCAAAACGGCCAATCATCCGGCGCTAATCAGTAAAAACTTCGTAGAACAAAGCCAGCAAATGGTCTCATGCTATTACCTGGACGGTGAAGGAAACTGGGGATACATGCACCGGAGTGTGTGGTTGTCCTTCGTGAACTGGATGATTCGCAACCGCATGCTAACCGATCGAACCGGTGAACTGATTCAGCAAATGGACCCCGATACGCTGTTCACCAATGAGTTCCTGGAAAACGTTTCTGCAACTATTCGTCTTTGACGTAGACCTCGTATGAGGATTCCGGCGCAGGGAAGTGCGCCGGAGATTATCCGTTAACCGCCAATGGTGGACATCGACTCAGTCACGGTATCGCGGCTTTGTTCAGCCTCAAAACCTGTAGCGGGCCGATGAGCGAATGCCTGCAGGAAAGCCGCCGTCAATTCATCGTCCGATGCACCGGCACGCAGTAAGGCGCGAACATCCAGCACGCCGTTATCGTACAGACACGTTTTGAGCGTTCCCTGCGCCGTTAACCGGATGCGGTTGCAGGTTCCGCAGAATGTCCGGCTGAAGGCGGCAATGACGCCGAGCGTGCCCTGATGGCCCGGAACCTGATACGTTGCCGATGTTGAAAAAGGCGGGTCAGGTAATTTTTGCAAATCGGGATAATGAGCGCGAATTTCGTCTACGATCCGTCGATGTGTCCAATGCAACACAGGGTAGTGGCTACCCTCCCCGTTGAATGGCATTTCTTCGATAAACCGCACATCGACGGGGAGCGTCCGGGTCATGTCGACCAGCGGAATAATATCCTGCGTGTTCTGACCGTCCATGACAACCGCGTTGATTTTCGTTTGAATACCAGCCGTCAGCAGCGCATCGAGCGTATTCATGACCGCCGGTAACTCATCCCGACGGGTGATCTGCCGGAACCGTTCGCGATCCAGCGTATCCAGACTCAGGTTAACAGAGCGAACGCCAAGTGCGGCTAAATCGGCTACGTGTGGGGCCGTCAGCACGCCGTTCGTCGTTAGCGAAATATCATTAAGTCCATTGATTTCCGCCAGCCGGTGCAGAAAATCCATTAAGCCTGTCCGCACGAACGGTTCTCCACCCGTAATGCGAACTTTCTGAACGCCCAGCCGTGCCAGCACACGGACAAGCCGCTCCATCTCTTCGTACGTAAGCAATTGATGCTTTGGTAGGTACTTGATACCTACTTCGGGCATGCAGTAAAAGCACCGCAGATTACAGCGGTCTGTAACAGCGAGCCTGAGGTAGGAGATGGGGCGGTTGTGATTGTCGTAAATCATACAGATAATAGACCAACACAAAAATAGCGGTTTTGATTACAGTGATTAGCCAACGACCATCGGTAATTTATTGTATTACCAGCTTAGTCTTCCAGAGTAGGATAGCTGGTACGCATTTGCTTAACGGGTTGCCTTAACCAGGATTAAAATTTTAAGTAAAAATACAGGCCAACCGGACGAGAATAGGATTTGTTTGAATTTTAGTATTATTTTTGAGATAAAATTACGTCGAAGCTGGTGAAGAAAGTCGTTTCTATCGGTCTCTTTGTGCTACTCATCTACCACACGCTGGCCTATGTGCTGGCATGCGTGGGCGCATGGTGGCAGGCAGAGCACGACCTTTCTGAACGACTTTCGGTGTATCGGTCGGTTGATAGTATCGTTGAGTTTCAGATACCGCTCCGGGGGAAGCCGGATGAAAGTACGCTGGCTAATACGACCGCCGATGGATTTGCCTACCGGGGTCGTTACTATAGCGTGGTCAGTCTGGAAATTCAGGGTGATACGCTGCATATTGCCGGCCTGGAGTCGGAAAGCCGGTCGTTCTGGCAAAGTGATCTACTATCGTTCCTGAATGATCATATTGCCGGCGCTACCGATTCGAACCGGAAGGCCAATCAATTACTGAAGTTCTTGTTGAAAGAGTACTCGCCCAATCCGCGAGCCGTTTTTTGTTTTCTCCCCCCAACCTGGCGTGAGTCCGTTCGCATCCCCGAAACTGCTTTTGTCGTTTTGGCGCGCGCGCTGCCCATTCATTCGCCCCCGCCCGAAGTCTGAGGCTTTTCCTGAATTGCTTTGTGGTATGTTTCCGGTCGTTATGCTGATGAATTGGCTATGCCATCTGGTGTAGTCATTGCGGATGAATTCTAATGAATTCCTGTTCTTTCTCATCAGTTCATACAGACTGAACACTCGTAACGCTGATCATTCGTCGCGAGTACCGCATCGCACCCGATTGTACTGTCTTTGCACCGTAAGCGTTCGTCCGACTGTTGCGTGCTGTCTGCACGTTTAGTCCGCGTTCCTGCTGGCTGCTCCGGTCATTCGGTTATTCATGTTCAGTTCACTTCAGACTTTTTTCAGTAATGAAACTACTTTCTACTGTCGTTTTGGCAGCAGCCTGTATCGTGATTTCGTACACGCAAGGCGCTGCGCAGGGCTGTGTAGCCGTGCGGCACATGAGTTGTGCGGCTCCGGCGGGTGTGAACTCAGCCGATTTCTTCAAACAGCGTACCGGTCATTGGCAGGTGTCGGCTGGATATCGCTTCTTCCGTTCGTATAAACATTTCGTTGGCGACGAGGAACAAAAACAACGCGTTGAGCAGGGAACGCAGGTTATCAATGTATCACACGCGCTCGATCTGGGGCTTACGTATCTGGTAAATCCACGGCTTTCGTTCTCCGTCAATTTGCCGATTCAGTACAATGATCGGTCGTCGCTTTATGAACACTACGGTAATGCCATCGCGCAAAATCCGGCGCAGAAACGGTTCCACACGGGCTCGCAGGGCATTGGTGACCTCCGCATTTCGGGTAGCTACTGGCTAATCAATCCGGTCAAACTGCCGAAAGCAAATCTGGCCGTTGGTCTCGGTGTGAAACTACCAACGGGGAATTACCAGGCTAAAGATGATTTCCATAAACTGACCAAAGAAGGAGTCGATTATACCATCAATAAACCTGTTGATCAGTCGATCCAGCTTGGCGATGGTGGCGTGGGAGCTAGTGTCGAACTTCAGGGTTATGCCCAGCTAACAAAGGGGCTGACGGCCTATGCGAACGGTTTTTACCTCTTCAATCCCCGCGAAACGAACGGGGTTGTCCGTAATCCCGAAGCGACAACGATTGATCTGGTAACCGGCACCTTCTCGGTCGCTGACCAGTTTGCTGCCCGCGTGGGGTTGAGCCAGTCGCTGGGTTTTCTGCCCGGTCTGGCTGTTATGCTGGGTGGTCGTGTTGAGGGCGTTCCGGCGATTGACGCGTTTGGGGGTAGCTCCGGTTTCCGTCGTCCGGGTTATATTGTTTCGGTTGAGCCGGGGGTGACGTATATGCGCAACAAAACATCGGTAGCGGCCAGCGTACCCATTGCCGTTTATCGCAACCGCATCAGGAGCTACGCAGACCGTCTTGACCCGTTAGGACTGAAACACGGCGATGCGGCTTTTGCTGATTACCTGGTGTCTATTAACGTTTCGCGTTGGTTCTAGGCTGTCTCCGCGACAGCAAATAGGCATACCCAGTGGTCGCGATGGCTGGCTACCAAAACCAGCCATCGTGATGCTGCCGAATCCAATTGATTTTAGTGAAGCCCATTAAAGAGCACTCAGTTATCCAATGAACGGAGTGGTAGTTTAAGGGGATCGTTGCCGTACAACCCAATGAAAAGAGCTCAATTACTAATAGGATTTAGTGGACTTTTAACTTTTCTCTCATTCCCATTAATTGCCCAAAAAGCGAATAAGCAGGCCGTAAGCCCAACGCAAACGACGGATTCATTACCCGCCCGGATGCTCAAACAAGTGACGGTAAAAGGCGTGAAGTCAACCGTTATCGAAACGCTTCCCGGGGTGCACGGCACCTACCTGATGGGTGGAAAACGGAGTGAGGTCATAACATTATCGGATATCGACGCGAACGTAGCAGAGAAAACACCCCGGCAAGTATTTGCCCGAATTCCGGGTGTATTTGTGTATGACATGGATGGAACGGGTAATCAGGTCAATATTTCGACGCGTGGTCTCGATCCGCACCGGTCCTGGGAAAATAACATTCGCCAGAACGGGGTCATTACCAATTCCGATATGTACGGGTATCCCGCCAGCCATTATTCGGCACCAATGGAAAGCATCGAGCGGGTTGAGTTCGTACGCGGAACGGCCTCACTTCAGTACGGTGCCCAATTTGGGGGGATGTTGAATTACGTGACCAAGCGGGCCGACAGTACGCGCAAGTTTGGCTTCGAAACCGCCAACTCAGTAGGGTCGTACGGGTTACTGAGTACCTACAATGCCATCAGTGGTCGGGTCGGCAAATGGACCTATTATGCGTATTACTACCGTCGTCATTCGGATGGGTATCGCCAAAATAGTGAGTCGAACGCCAACGCTCAGCTTGGCCGGTTGCATTACCAGGCCTCGCAGCGGCTGGGCATAACGGCTGAACTGGGTCGCTCTACGTACACGTACCAGATTCCGGGGCCATTGACGGATGCGATGTTTGCGCAGGACCCCCGTCAGTCGACCCGTAGCCGTAATTACTTCAACCCCGACATTTATGTGCCCTCGCTAAAACTCGACTGGCAATTTTCGGATCGTACCCGTATGCTGTGGACAACATCGGCGGTGTTGGGTGCCCGCAACAGCGTACAGCTCGACGCGTTCGCGACTGTACCCGACACGATCAGCCGCGTAACGGGTCAGTACCGGGCCCGGCAGGTCGATGTTGATAACTTCAACAGCTACACGACCGAAATTCGTCTGCTACACCAGTACAAACTAGGCAGTATAAACGCAACGGCGGCAGCGGGCGTTCAGTTGATGAGCACGGATCTGCACCGTCGGCAACTGGGCGTCGGCACAACGGGTAGTGACTTCGATCTGACGTTGACCAGCCCATTCCGACGGGATCTCCACTTCCGGACAAAAAATATCGCAGCGTTTGCCGAAAGTCAGTTTCACCTGACGGATCGTCTGACGGTGTCACCCGGCGTTCGGATCGAAAACGGAACCACTGAAATGCGAGGAATAATCACGTATTACGCTCCGGAAAACCTGCCGACCAACATCAGCCATAAGTTTGCGCTGCTGGGTGTTAACGCCAGCTATCAGGCTAGTGAGGCCGTGAAACTCTACGGTGGCTGGGCACAAGCCTACCGCCCCGTCGTTTTCAAGGACATTATTCCAACCTCGGTTTACGAACGGATTGATAAAAACCTGAAAGACGCGTATGGCTACAATGCCGAACTAGGGGTTGAAGCCCGGTGGCAGGGTGTGCACGTGAACGTGACCGCTTTCGATCTGCTTTACCGGAATCGACTGGGTACGTTGCTGTTGACGAATCCAGATGCGTCTTCGTACATTTTCCGAACGAATATTGGCGATAGTCGCAGCACGGGCGTAGAAGCCCTTATCGAAACACAAATCCTCCGGACCGACAAATTTCTCGTGAGTGGCTTCACTTCGACGGCTTATAACAATGCCCGATACCTGAATGGCAACGTAGCCGCCGGTACCGAGAATCGGACCGTGAAAGGTAATCAGGTCGAATCGGCTCCCCGCTGGACAACGCGCAATGGATTAACAGCCCGTTACGGAACGGCCAGCATGACGGTTCAGTATAGCTACGTGAGTGAAACGTTCTCCGATGCGCTCAATACCACCGTTGCGTCGGCCAATGGTGCGGTCGGCCCTGTTCCCGCGTATGGGCTGCTGGACCTGAACGGTACATGGCGCATTGGTCGTCAGCTGACCCTTCGCGGCAGCATCAATAACCTGCTAAACAGACAGTACTTCACGAAACGACCAACGTTCTATCCGGGGCCGGGCGTGTGGCCCTCCGACGGACGAAGTGCCGTGCTGACGGTTGGGTTCAGATTATAACCCCTTAACATTCAGTAAATACTCGATCGTAAGCTGCGCATCATCAAAGTATAACCATCGTGAATCGTTGACTTAATTTAATACGAATGAAACCAATTTTAAAGTACCTGATTACTGCATCACTACTGACTCCCTTCGTTGCGAAGGCCCAGATGCCCCACGATGCTATTTACATGTCGAAAGGTCAAGTGTGTGTGGCTGGTATGTATACGCACAGCACCTGGAACCAGTATTGGGAAGGGTCGTTCAAGCGCGAAAATTTTAACATCGGCACGCTCACCACGCAGAGTGCGATGCTGATGCCGGCCATTGGTATCAGCAACCGCGTGAATGTAATTTTAAGTCTGCCGTATGTCTGGACAAACAGTAGTGCCGGGAACTTGATGGGTCAGAAAGGCATTCAGGATCTGTCGGCCTGGCTGAAAATTAAAGCCGTGAAGGTTGGCGGATTCTCACTACACGCCATTGTCGGTGGTTCGCTGCCGATCGGTAATTACGTGCCGGATTTTCTGCCGATGTCGATTGGTATGCAGGCACGAACCGCAACGGGACGATTGTTAGCGAACTACAAACATTCCCAGACGGGTATTTACCTGACCGCACACGGTTCGTACAACTGGCGCAGCACGATCAGAACCGATCGGGATTCATACTATGCCGATGGGCGGGTTTACAGTACCAACCGGATGAACGTGCCGAATAACTTCGATGCGGGTTTACGGTTGGGCGTTCTACGCCGGAAATGGCAGACCGAAGTGTGGGCAGAGCGTACAGGATGTCTGACGGGTGACGATATCCGCCGAAATGATATGCCTTACCCAACAAATAATATGGAAGCAACATCCGTTGGCTGGTATGGTAAAGTCCAGCCGCGCCACATTGGTGTCAACGCCCGCGTTGGTCATGTTGTCGATGGCCGGAACGTTGGTCAGACAACCAGCTATACCGTAGGCTTATTGTACCAGTTCAAAGTCAGATAATTACCCGTAACGTCATGAAAAAACCAAGTTACATTCTATTGATTAGCGGTGCCATCGTCTTCGGCTCAGCCGCTATCGTCTCCTGCGACAAAAGCATTACGGAACCATTACGAGTAGGGTATACGCCCGCTAGCGTCGATGAAAAAGCCAGCACGTGGAAAACTTATGTGCTGACCGCCCCAACCGACGTTACCATCGCAGCACCAGCGTCAACGTCGTCGGCTGCGTATCTGGCCGAACTGGCCGATCTCAAGTCAAAATCTGCCAGCCTGACCACCGAACAGCAACAGGCGGTTGCTTATTGGGGAACGGGAGCCGTTTATCGCTGGAACGAGATTGCCCGCGAACTGGCTGCTCGGTACAATGTGCCCCCGGCTTCGACTACCGATGGCAAATACCCCGTTCCGGATGCGGCTAATCCGTTGGCCGACCCAAAATTTCCGTTTGCCAATCCACCCTACGCGGCTCGCGCGCTGGCTTACCTAAGCGTGGCCCAGTACGACGGACTGGTATCGGCCTGGAATTATAAATACCAGTTCAAACGGTCCGCTCCCGGAACTGTGGACGCAACCGTGCGGGTGGCGTTGCCCACTTCGGCGTTACCGGCGTACCCATCGGAAGATGCCGTTGTTGCAGCGGTTTCGTACACGGTGCTGAAAGCGATGTTTCCCGGCGAAGGTCCGCTTCTGGACGCTAAACTGGCCGAACATCAGAATAGTCGCTTATGGGCTGGTATGAACGTCGCGAGTGATCTGTCGGCGGGAATCGATCTTGGCAACCAGGTGGCCGCTAAAGTAATGACCCGGGCCAAAACCGATGGAATGAGTACGTCCAACAATCAGACCGTAACGGCGGGCATGATCACATCGGCGAAAGCCCGTGGGCTGGCTGACGTCTGGGTAAGTCAGGAGAGTCCGCTTCGTCCCCCCATGCTGCCCAACTATGGAGTCGTATCGACCTGGAATTTCGATGCCGCTACCAAAATCAAGTTACGCCCGGAAGCGCCACCCGCACTCGACAGCCCGGAGTTTACCGAAGCATTAAATGAGTTAAAGGCGATCAACAAAAGTCAGACGCGTGAGCAGGCCCGGATTGCTAATTTCTGGTCCGATGGCGCGGGTAGCTATACACCGCCCGGACACTGGAGCCGTATTGCTGCCAATGCCGCCAGCGATGCAAAATACAGCGAAGTACGCATGGCGCGGACGCTGGCGCTGGTCAGCACGGCGCTTATGGATGCGGGCATATGCTGCTGGGAGACAAAATACTATTACTACTACCCTCGTCCGCAGCAGTTTGGTGTAAAAACGTCGGTAGGGCTTCCCAACTTTCCGTCGTACACATCCGGGCACTCGACCTTTTCCGCTGCAGCAGCTGTCGTGCTGGCAAGCATTTTCCCCGATCAGGCTGATTCGTTCTGGGCGCAGGCGCAGGAAGCGTCAAACTCCCGCATTTACGGTTTGATCCACTACCGTTTCGATTGCACAGTGGGTCTGGCCTGCGGAAAAAATATTGGTTCGTATGCCGTAGCCCGTGGCAAAGCCGACGGGTCAGGCTTATAAGGTAATAGATAAATTTTTCTTAATCATAGGTTAATCGTAGTCCCTGGTTGCATTGCGGCCGGGGACTATTGTTTCCAGAAGGTATAAGACGTTTTGGTTTTCTGTCGTTATAGGCGGAGACCACTGGCACAGAAACGGCTATTTTAGTGGGAACGATACCCACTAACGGTTACCTTTACCGGCCTAAAGCAGACTTATGTACTTTAAAACGTTTAGCCTCGTTGCGTTCATCCTGCTGGGAATTAGTCGGCACACGCATGCTCAGGGACTGATAGATGGCTTCATGCGCGGTGACCGCAAAGCGAATCTGGCCCTGACGTATTCCCAGGATACCTATGATACGTATTACATCAATAAAACGCCTACGCGCGATCCCAATCTGGGAACGGTTACGACGCAGGCGCTGAATGTGGCGGGTAGTTTCGGGCTGGGTTACGACCTTGATCTGATCGTGTCGGCTCCTTACATCCGGTCGGAGTCGAGTGCGGGCTACCGGCAAAAACAGGAAGGTTTTCAGGACGTGTCGGCTGCGTTACGCTGGGAAGCCTACGATTACAAGATTGGCAAAGCCCGTCTTTCGTGGTTGTTTGCGGTGGGTTATACCATGCCGATACAGAACTACATCAGCGACGATCTGATTGCGATTGGGCGCGGTTCCAAAAATCTCGATGGTCGCACGATGCTTCACCTCAAAGCCGGAACCTTCTTTCTGACGGGGCAGTACGGCTACATCCGGCGCGGCCAGGTCACGCTCGATCGTGCCGTTAATTATTACGCCGACGGTCAGGTAAACGCGAACAGCGGGTCGAAAGTGAACGTGCCCGACGTGACGGAGTTGATCGTTCGAACGGGAATCGTTACGAAGCCGCTCTACATCGACGCGTGGTATCAGCAACAAACGCCTTACAGTAAAGGAACGGATATTGCACCGGGGATTCCGTTTCCGACGAACGCCGTTGGTTTTAGCCGGGCCGGAGCAACGCTTTACCTGAAACTTGTGGGCCAGCTGGGCCTAACGGCGGGATACAGCACAACCTTCGACGGCCGCAACATTGGAAAGTCCACCCGGGTCACGGGCGGATTGGTTATTGGACGAATTGCCAGATAGTTTAGGTGTACTTTTTGGCTCACGCCTTTTACGAATGAATAAGTCTTTTTTAGTGCTATGCGGTTGCTTTCTGCTGGTATCGGCCTGTAAAGAACCGGTTATCGATGAGGGCGTTCTTCCCTTTAGTGAACCCGCAACGGTTGATGCCGATGGCGGTAACTGGCGAACGATTGTTCTTAAATCGACCAGTGATATTAGTGTTCCGCAGCCAGCGGCTGTCACCTCCGATACCTATAAAAGTGAATTGGCGCAGGTGAAAAACGGCGTATTCAGCCTGGAACCGGAGAAAATCACCGCGATTAATTATTGGGCCGTGGGTGGCGTAAAACGCTGGAATCAAATTGCCCGGCAGTTGGTCGCAAAGTACAATACCGAATCGGGGAATCCACTGAATGCCACAAACTCGTCGGCCAGTGCACCCTTTGCCGCCCGGCTCTATGCCGCCCTGAGCGTTGCACAATACGATGCACTGGTGGTTGCCTGGAAAGCTAAGTATCAATACAATCGGGCCTCACTGGTCGATCAGGGCGTAACGACCCGGTTGCCAGTTGCCAATGTTCCGTCTTATCCGTCGGAGGATGCGGTTATCGCCGAAGTCTCCTGTCAGATGCTGGCCTATTTTTTTCCGGATGAAACGACATGGCTTAAGACCAAAGCGGCTGAACACAAACAAAGCCGCATCTGGAACGGAGCCAACGTGCCGAGCGACATAAAAGCGGGCGAAGACATTGGCACCGCCATGACGGCAAAGCTGGTCGAACGGCTTAAAAGCGACCGATTCAGCGCGGCCGGTGATCCAACGAACAGCTGGACGACAGGACTCGCCAAAGCACCTTACGACGTTAAATGGACGAGTCTGCTCATCCCGGCACGACCGCCTTTATTGCCATTGGCGGGGAAAGTTAAAACCTGGTTTGATTCAACGACCATTGCCAAAAGTCTACCGGCATCCCCTCCGGCAACTACCTCGACCACATTCCAGACAGATTTAAGCGAAGTCCGTACCATAGCCAGCGCCCGTACCCGCGATCAGTCACGGATTGCCGCCAAATGGGACGACGGGGCTGGTACCTACACGATCCCTGGCCACTGGAATCAGCTAACCGAGGACTACATCCTGCAATACCGGCAGAACGAATTACGGGCCGCCCGGACCTACGCGCTGGTGAACCGTGCTTTACAAGATGGCGGGACTGCCTGCTGGACGACAAAGTATACGTATTTTACCCCACGTCCTTCGCAAATCGACCCAACCATCCGAACGGCGACGTTGATTCCTAACACGCCTGGTTACACCGCTGAACATGCCACTTTCGCATCAGCCGCAACAACCGTGTTGCTTTATCTGTTTCCGGATGAAACAACGGAGCTAAATGCACAGCTTGCCGAAGCAACTCTGTCGGAGCTGTATGGCGGCACGTCGTTCCGGTTTGATAACCAGCAGGGCGCTAAACTGGGCGCTGCCGTTGGCACGATTGCGGTTGAGTCGGCTAAGGCCGATGGGTCGAAATAAGCCATGCTGGTTAGCCGGTTGGAAGCAGAACGATCACTCGTATTAGTTGACAGTTGTTAAGCACCAACTAACCGTTTTTTTGTAACATTGCCGGTATCTGACTACCGATCTGGTGGGTAGTTGGTCTCACGAACGTTGAACGAGTATGACCCCCGATAACGCTAAATCATCACGCTCCCGCAGTACAAAAACTGTTGAATCAGTTGTCAATCCGATTGTAAACCCGTTGCCAATACCGGCTGGTCGGCCGAAAAGCGGTCAGAGCCGAGTGGTGATTGAGCGGGTAACGCCCGAACTGGATCAGGGCCGCTTCCCGGTAAAAGCCATTCCCGGCGATGTCATCGCTGTTGAAGCCGATGTTTTCGCTGATGGTCATGATTACCTGGCTGTTATGCTTTTGTACAAGCATATCGGCGAAGATTCCTGGACCGAAACGACGATGGTGCTGCTCAACAATGACCGTTGGGGTGCCTCATTTGTTGTTGACAAGCAGGGTCAGTACGTGTATACCATCGAAGCCTGGGTCGATCATCCGGCGTCGTGGCAACACGAAGTTCATTTGAAAGTGGCTGATGGTCAGCGGATCACGAGTGAGTTGCTGGCCGGGGCAACGTACCTGGATGGTATGTTTCAGCGGGCCGGTGGGCAGGTCAGCAAAGGCAAGAAGAAGCCAGCCGATGAGTCGGCGGATGTGAGTGCATTGCGGGAATTAGCTGCGCTGTTTCGCGATGAGAGTCGCTACGACGAGGCCGTTTCGGTCGCTGAAAGTGACCAGTTTACGTTCTACGCCGACCGCTATCCCGAACGGCAGCACCCGACGCGCTACAGTCACGAACTGGGTGTCGACGTGGACCGGGCCAGAGCTGGCTTTAGCACCTGGTACTGTCTGTTTCCCCGTTCGGCTGCGCAGGAAGAAGGCCGACATGGTACCTTCAAAGATGTGGAAGCATTACTTCCGCGTATTTCCGGGATGGGTTTCGATGTACTCTACCTGCCGCCCATTCACCCGATCGGTATGGCTCACCGGAAAGGAAAAAATAACTCGGTTGTGTGTCAGCCGGGCGAACCCGGTGTTCCCTACGGGATTGGTTCATCGGAAGGTGGGCACGACGCTATTCACCCCGAACTGGGCACCGTCGATGAGTTCAAGCACCTGATTGCCATTGCGGCTAACTACGGTATGGAGGTAGCCATGGACCTTGCCATTCAGTGTTCGCCCGATCATCCGTGGGCCAAAGAGCATCCGGAATGGTTCAAGAAACGGCCCGATGGCACCATCCAGTATGCCGAAAATCCGCCCAAGAAATACCAGGATATTTACCCGGTTTATTTTGAAACTGAAGACTGGGAAAATTTGTGGGAGGAGCTGAAACGGGTTTTGCTGGTGTGGGCATCGTGGGGTGTTCGCATTGTGCGGGTCGATAATCCGCATACGAAGCCATTCGGGTTCTGGGAATGGGTCATTGCTGAGGTGAAGCGTGAATTTCCCGATATGCTGTTTCTGGCCGAAGCCTTCACCAAGCCGAAGGTGATGCAGGAACTCGCCAAACGGGGCTTTGCGCACTCGTACACCTACTTCACCTGGCGAAACACGAAAGCCGAAATGCAGGAATACCTGACGGAGCTGACGCAGGGGGAGATGCAACACTATTTCCGCCCGAATTTCTGGCCTACGACTCACGATATCAACCCGTATAGTCTGCAAACGGGTCATGAGCCGCAGTTCCTGATTCGCTATTTTATGGCGGCAACGCTGTCGAGCAACTACGGTATCTATGGGCCATCCTTCGAACTGATGGAGTACCTGCCGTTCCCGAACAAAGAGGAATACTTGAACTCCGAGAAATATGAGATCCGGCTGTGGGACTGGCATAAAACCAACAAACTCACGTACTTGATTACACTCGTCAATCGGATTCGTCACGAGAACGCGGCTTTGCAGAAGACCAACAACCTGACGTTCTGTACGGTTAGCGATGATGCGATCATGGCTTATGTGAAAACGTCGGGTGACAATCGATTACTGATCGCGGTCAACACGGATGCCTATAGCCGTCGCGCCGGGATGATACAAGTCCCGATCTGGCAATTAGGCATTGCACCGGACCAGTCGTACAACGTCCATGATTTATTGACGGGAGCCTATTATACCTGGAAGGGAGACTGGAACTACGTCGAACTGGACCCGTACGTCTTGCCGATGCACTTGTTCCGGATCGAGTTATAAGTTATAAAAGGACGAGGAAGAATAAGGAGTCGGTTTCTGGATTACAAGCCCAGCAAAACCGACTCCTTACCTTTTTAAAAGGTCGAATTGACCAGCGTCCAGGCAGTTTGAAAGACCAGCGTAGCCCGTTTTTTTAATACCGCGTAGTCAATCTTATCGGCAGTGTCGGAAGGACGATGATAGTCGGGATGATGACCATCAAAAAAGAACAGGACTGGTATGCCAAACCGGGCGAAGTTGAAATGATCCGATCGGTAGAAGTACTGGTTGGGGTCTTTATCGGTGTCGTACATATAATTCAGTTCAATCGCCACCGACTGGTTGTTCGCAACCGCGACAGCTTTCCGCAGAATAGAGTCGCGATTTCCCGTGATCAGGTAGCAATAATCCGGTTACTCCCCATGGGCTGCATCGGTCCGGCCGACCATATCTATATTGATGTTGCCTATGATCTGCCGCAAGGGAATGGGACTATTGTTGACAAAATGCTGCGATCCGAGCAGCCCCTGTTCTTCGCCGGAAAACAGTACGAACAACAGACTTCTGCGGTTTCGTATTCCCTGCCGGGCCAAACTATCGAACACAGACGCTACGCTTAATACGGTCGCCGTACCGGATGCATTGTCATCAGCACCGGGGTGAATACTGCCACCGACTCGGCCTAAATGATCGTAATGGGCCGATATGACTAATACTTCATGCTTAAGGTCGGTTCCCATCAGCAGACCCGCTACGTTCGATCCGCTAGCCGCTTTTGTGCGGCCCTTGGCGGTAGGGGGCGTGGCTAGTAACTCGTACTGGTTGATTGTGCCGGGTGTAAATCCGGAGCCTGCTCCAAACCAATTAACCCTGGTTGATGTGAAGAAAAAGGGTTGTCGGAAGGACCCAGCGATTGAATCAATTCGGAAGACCGCTGACAGATGGCTTTGTCGGAAGGATTGAACGCAATAATGGGCGGCTTTTTGCTGACCATCTGTCCCGGTTTCACGGCCTCTGAAACTGGTCGAAGCTAACGCGAAAACGTGACTTTTAAGCAATGAGTCGGACACTGAAATCCGGGAAATAGCGGGCTGGGCATAGCCTTGCCCTAGAGCAAGTAGTATGAGCAACAAACTCTGTAGCGCACTAGTCATCGTAGAAGGAGCGGGTCGATAGCCTGAGTCGGTCGACTTACTTCGTTTACTATTGTTTATAAGCAGCCTTCTTGACCGTAAACAGGAGCCGGTCCTGACTGGCTGATAAGCCAGCAACCGGCTCCTGTTTATGTTGATCTGAAACGCTATTTCTCCGGTACAAAGGTCAGCGAACTGAACTGGTTTTCGTCGAACGCTTCCTGAGCCAGCGTTTGCAACTGGCTGGCCGTAACGGCTTTAATGTCGTTGAAAATGTCATTCAGCGCTTCTACCCGGTCGATGTCGAGCAAGCTTTTGGCCATCATCAGCATGAAGCTGTTGTTGCTTTCTTCCGACATAGCAAGCTGCCCGATAAGCTGTTCTTTTGTCTGATGAAGTTGCAGCGTGGTAAGCGGCTCCTCCCGAAGGCGTTTTAATTCCTTATTGATCAGCCCTACGGCTTTATCCACTTTTTTGGGATCGGTGCCGAAGTAAATGCCCAGGAAACCCGTGTCCAGGTAAGGCGTGTAACTGGCGTCGATGGAATAGACCAGCCCGTATTTCTCGCGCAGGTTCAGGTTCAGCCGGGAGTTCATGCCCGGTCCGCCGAGAAGATTCACCAGCATGAAGAACGGCAGCCGACGTGGGTCGGTCAGGCCATAGGCTGGGCGTCCGATAGCGCATTGGGCCTGCGTGATCGGGCGCTCGACGCGGGTATGACGAGGTACATAAGCCGTCGGCATCCGGCGCTGACGAACCGAGTGTTGCGCGGGTATATCGCGGAAGTGTTTTTCCGCCACTTTAACGACCTGCTTGAAGGGCAGGTTGCTCACCGACGCAAACACAATTCGACTAGTGTCGTAATTCTCGGCGATAAACTGTTGCAGGTCTTCGCGCCGGAACGAGCTAACGGTCTCGGTGGTACCAAGAATATTGCCGCCCAGCGCATGGTTTGGGAAGACCAGTTCGTCGAAGTCGTCCTGAATGGCATCTTCGGGTGAGTCGTAGTACATGGCCATCTCTTCCAGAATGACACCCCGTTCGCGCTCGATCTGCTTCTCCGGAAAAACCGAGTGAAAAGTTATATCAGACAGCAGTTCGGTTGCTTTCTCGAAATGAGCACCCAGCACTGATGCGTGAAAACAAACTTTTTCTTTAGTGGTGTACGCATTTAATTCACCACCGACCGTTTCTAGTCGTGTAATGATGTGGTACGATTTTCGTTTCTCCGTACCTTTGAAGGCCATGTGCTCCCAGAAGTGGGCCAGTCCCTGCTGATGTGGTTGTTCATCCCGGCTTCCAATGTCGAGCATAATACCACAATGAGCAATCTGGGTATGCGGTATCTGTTTGTGAGCGATCCGGATTCCGTTGGGCAATGTATAAACTTCGTAATCTTCCATTCTTAAGCAATTGACGCTCTAGCTAGGCGCACTAATGATAACCGTAACCAATTCGCCCCGGTTCCTGATCAGTCAAACCGCCTTCATCGGCGATGTAATTCTGGCTACGGCACTCCTGGAGCAGCTTCATCTGGCTCAACCCGATGCTGTGCTGGACGTACTGGTTCGCAAAGGTAACGAGAGTCTGCTGGCAAATCATCCGTTTGTCAACGAGGTATTGGTCTGGGATAAAAAAGGAGGAAAATACCGCAGTCTCTGGGCACTACTTAAAACGATTCGCGCCCGAAAATATGATGCGGTTCTAAATCTTCAGCGGTTTGGGACAACGGGTCTGCTCACGGCCTTCTCGGGCGCCAGCGTAACGATTGGTTTTAAAAAGAACCCATTTGCCCAATTTTTTACCCATCGCATCGACCACCGTATCGAACCCGGTCTGCACGAAATTCAACGCAACGCCGAGTTTCTAAAGCCGTTGCACCTGATCGTTCCATTGGTTAAGCCGAAGCTCTATCCATCGTCGGCTGATTATGAGGCCGTAATGTCGTATCAGGGAAGGCCATACATCTGCATTGCACCAACGTCGGTTTGGTTCACAAAACAATACCCGCCGGAAGGTTGGATTGCGTTAATGCAGAAATTAGCGGGCGATTTGACTATTTATTTACTGGGGGCTCCCAGCGATGCTCCGGCCTGCGATGCTATGATGGCGGGTGTGGGTCGCGCTTCCGGCCGTGTCGTTAATCTGGCCGGAAAATTGAGCTTATTGCAGTCGGCTGCCCTTCAGGAAAAGGCCGTGATGAACTATGTTAATGACTCGGCTCCGCTGCACCTCTGTTCGGCGATGAATGCACCGACAACCGCGGTGTTCTGCTCGACCGTGCCGGAATTTGGCTTTGGTCCATTGGCCGATCAGTCCAGGGTTGTGCAGACACCTCAGCAACTCGAATGCAAACCCTGTAATCTGCACGGTAAGTCGGCTTGTCCGCTGGGTCATTTTCGTTGCGCCTGGACAATTTCCGTCGATGAACTCGCGACGTTCTAGGTGTATTGCTGGGGCAGAAAAAAAGGAGTCTGCTTACCGATACTTATCGATTTACGCGTCAGCCGGGAGGTACACGTCGAACGTAGCGCCCTCGCCCATAGTGCTCGATGCGGTGATCGCTCCTCCGTGATTGGTGGCGACTTTTTCACAAATGGCCAGTCCAATACCCGTTCCGGCATACTGACTTCGGGTGTGAAGCCGCTGGAAGACCTGGAAAATACGTTCCAGATATTGCTCGTCGAAGCCAATGCCATTATCGGACACGCTGATCCGGTGGTAAGCAGATACCTGTCGGACGGGTTTTACGGAATCAGGTAAGTCAACGGATGCGATCAGTTGCGCACTAATTCGAATGACGGGCGACACGGCTGGTCGGTTGAATTTCAACGCGTTGGACAGTAGGTTCTGGAATAACTGCTGGAGTTGTAACTCATCGCCCGACACCATAGGCAACGACTCAACCTGAACAGACGCCTGCTTTTCCTGGATCGGCAACGCCAGGTCATCCAGAACCCGTTCGACGACCTGCTCCAACGAAACCGGAACCAGCTTGTCATGTTGGGTAGAGATTCGGGAGAAGTTCAGCAGGTCTTTGATCAGGCCGGACATGCGACTGGCTGCTGACTGCATCCGTTCCAGGTGACCAACTCCATCGCCCAACTGGTTGGCGTAACTGGATTTCAGAATGTCGCCAAAGGATTGAATTTTACGAAGCGGCTCCTGAAGATCATGACTGGCGATGTAGGCAAACTGCTGAAGGCTTTGATTCGATCGTACTAAGTCCCGATTCAGCGATTCCAGTTGAAGCTGTGTTTTTTTAAGCTCTGTAATGTCCAGGAACGACAACACAATCCAGTCGCCGTGCCGAACCCCCTGAACCTGGTACCAAAGATCGTAGCCCTCGTACGTATAATGATTCTGATAGTGGAGGGGAACGCCGGTTGTCGCCAGTTCTTTATATTGTTGCCAGATACCGCTGAGGGCCGTGCCCGGAAAAACAGCCAGCATCGTTCGACCAATCAAATCGCTGGCGGGTCGGCCCGTCATTCGTTGCGCCATCTGGTTGATAAGCTCGTACCGCAGATCAATCACCTCGCCCGTGTCTTTATCCCGAATGATCGAATACAAACCAATCGCCGTTAAGGCACTATCTGTAACAAATTTAAGCTGTTCGGCCTGCTGTTGGCGGGCCAGATTGGCTACCTGTTGCGTTATGTCCTGCATGGCACCTACCATGCGTATCGCTCTACCGTCCTGAAAAAGGGTGTAGCCACGGTCATTGACATACGCATACGAACCGTCGGCTTTCAAAAATCGATATTCGTCGGACCAGTTTGTCTGTCCCTCATTGATAGCCTTATAAATGGTATCGTGCACCCGTTGATGATCTGCCGGATGGATTTTGTCGACCCAAAACGTGGTACCGTCCTCGATCAGTCCTGACTGATGGCCAAACAAGGTCATAAATTCCTCGTTCCACCACACCTGGTTGGTCACCAGATTCCAGTCCCAGACGGCATCGTGCGTAGCTTTCGCTAGTAATTCAAACCGTTCATGGGCTGGTTCGGTCGACGGTTCATTCATAATTTCGGCTACTTTACATTGAGTCTACTTACAAAAATAGAGGATTATTCATTTTTTCAATCTTTTCCGTCGGTGATAAACGATGGAACTGACTGATGACAGCAACGACAAACTTATAACGCCAAATGGCCCCTTTGTATAATTGCACAGTCTGTTCGTTGTCTGGCCAGTAACGGGGATAGGACGCATTCATACCGCCTGAATGCGGTTTGTACGGCTTTTCGACCGTTGACTTATAGTTGGCTGGTATAATACAGAGCCTATTACTAAACTTGAATCGAAATTGTAAACCCTGTTAATTTTGATCAGACATGAGTGCTGTTTTGAAACCAACCGTCTCCAATATTATCAATCTTTGGTTTAGCGCAGACACGCCACTCCGGCAGTACAGAATCAAATTGAACCCTGATCTTTGGATAGCCTGTCAGCACATACATCGGGATTTCAGCCCACCCTCGAAGGTGCAGCAATTGGACAAATACCGCAAATCAGATAAGGTGGCATTTGCCAAAGCAGTGCAGGAGCAGTTGGGGCATTTTACGCCATCAACTGATAACTAATAAAACGAATCGTTCCGATTGACTGATAGAAGCCAGCGCATACGTGCTGGCTTTTGTTTTTACTTTGAAGTTAAATGTTAACTTAGTTGTTATTAATTTAAACAAAAATAAAAAATAGGTAGTTTTCTTAAATCTAAGTGTAGCATTTACTCGTACGTACAACTGAAAAGACACGCCTATGCACTATGTATCCGTATTTACACTATTTGCGCTTCCCGTAGCCAAAGGTTTTGCTTCCTTACAACAGGCAACAGATTACCTGCAAAGGGCTCATAATGACCAGGACGTTTCGCCCCTCGGCATCTACGATGCAACTACGGGGATCGTTATACCGTGCCTGGATGATCACTGTTCGCTCATCGAGACTGAGGAACGGCTGATCGTTCGGCTTGCGCAACGACACCTCGAGCGCTTAGCTTGAACGAATAGAATTTTACAGGGTTACCAGATAAAGAAATAGCCTGCTCGTTATGTACGACGCAGGCTATTTCTTTATCTGGTAGTTTCCTCGGTGTCCGGATACGGCGTATCAGGGAGTGACTACCCATAAAAAAAGCGGCTGGATTGTGTCCGGCCGCTTTTTTATGCGAATAAAATTCTAAAAACAGGCGTTTTTAGGAGAATACAAAGCCTTTTTCAGGCTTATTTGGTGCCATAGCGCTTGCGGAACTTGTCCACGCGACCAGCTGTATCGAGCAACACGTTCTTACCCGTATAGAATGGGTGCGACTGCGAGCTAACTTCAATTTTAACGAGCGGATAGGTTTGCCCTTCAAACTCGATGCTGTCTTTCGTTTGAACCGTCGAACGCGTCAGAAATTTGTAATCGCTCGACAGATCGTGGAATACCACGTCGCGGTAATCCGGGTGAATGCCCTTTTTCATGATATTATCTCAGTTTCTTGTCATCTTCTCGGTTTCCGACCGAAAAGGATTGCAAAAGTAAGGTGTTTCAGTCGGAATGACAAGCAGTTTTTCGTGTTCTTTCCCAGATTGATTATCAGCCGAATAGATCGTACCGTTGGGTAATAACGGCGTGGCAGATAATTGTTACTATTTTCTTTTTCGCTTATCTTTAAAACGGTCAACAGAGTGTCAACGGTGCCAGCCCAGCTTACCGGCAAGGAGTAACCGATCAGTAAAAACGCTCTTTTATTTTTCTCAGTATAGCTCTCCTACCGGGTATTGTTAAGTCGCTAAGGCTTAGGCTTAACAATTTCTTAACCTGTCTGCCAGAGTTGCACGTTTCAACGAATTGACGAAGCCGCCGAACCATCAGGGTTGCTTTTCCGTCTATTTCAATAGAACTTTAAACTTCGTCTCGCTCCGGTTTCGACCGAACGTTATGGTTTGTTTTTCTTAGGTTACTTTATCGGTCTTATGACCGGAATGATCAACCTGATCCATAACCAGAACGCACCTTAGAGTCGGCTTTTTCCAGGGAATCCAACATTTTTCACAGTATAAACATACTCAAACGCTCATGTACGTAATCAAACGTGACGGACGCCGGGAGTCGGTCAAGTTCGACAAGATTACCGCCAGAATCGAAAAACTGTGCTACGGTCTTGATCCAGCTTATGTTCAGCCAGTTGAGGTAGCCATGAAGGTGGTTAACGGTCTCTACGATGGTGTAAAAACTACTGAACTTGATAACCTAGCTGCCGAAACAGCGGCTTCGATGACCACCAAGCACCCCGATTATGCCATTCTGGCCGCTCGGATTGCGATCTCGAACTTACACAAAGACACGAATAAGTCGTTCTCTGGCACCATCAAACGGCTCTACACGTACGAAGATCCGAAAACGGGCGAGAACGCATCCCTGATCTCGAAGGAAGTTTACGAAGTGGTGCGCCATCACGCGGCCCTGCTCGATTCGACCATCATTTACGATCGCGATTATGGCTATGATTACTTCGGTTACAAAACGCTGGAGAAGTCGTATCTGCTGAAGATCGATGGCCGGATTGCCGAACGTCCGCAGCACATGCTGATGCGCGTTGCGGTTGGTATCCACATGGACGATATTGACGCGGCCATCGAAACCTACAACCTGCTGTCGGAGAAGTGGTTCACGCACGCGACACCGACCCTGTTCAACGCTGGAACGCCAAAACCACAGATGTCGAGCTGCTTCCTGCTGACGATGAAGGACGATTCGATCGACGGAATCTACGACACACTGAAGCAAACGGCCAAAATCTCGCAATCGGCGGGGGGGATCGGACTGAGCATTCACAATGTTCGGGCAACCGGTACGTACATTAAGGGTACCAACGGTACATCGAACGGAATTGTGCCCATGCTACGGGTCTTCAACGATACCGCTCGTTACGTGGATCAGGGAGGTGGTAAACGCAAGGGTTCATTTGCGATCTATCTGGAACCCTGGCATGCTGACATTTATGACTTCCTGGATCTGAAAAAGAATTCGGGGAAGGAAGAAGGCCGGGCTCGTGATCTGTTCTACGCGCTCTGGACGCCCGATCTGTTCATGAAACGGGTGGAAGACAACGATGTCTGGTCGCTGTTTTGCCCCCACGAGTGCCCCGGCCTGGCCGATTGCTACGGTGACGAGTTTGAAGCCCTTTACACTCGTTACGAGCGCGAAGGACGTGCCCGCCGGACCATAAAAGCGCAGGATCTATGGTATAAGATTCTGGAATCGCAGACTGAAACCGGAACGCCGTACATGCTGTACAAGGATGCGGCCAACAAAAAATCGAACCAGAAGAACCTCGGCACGATCAAGTCGTCGAACCTTTGCACCGAGATCATTGAATATACTGCTCCTGACGAAGTAGCCGTTTGTAACCTTGCGTCGATTGCCCTGCCGAAATTCATCGCGCGTGGTACTGATGGCGTGATGCGGTTTGATCACCAGAAGTTATACGAGGTCACGAAAACGGCCACGCGTAACCTCAACAAGATCATTGATATCAATTACTATCCCGTTGAGGAAGCTCGTCGGAGCAACATGCGCCACCGGCCAATTGGTATTGGTGTGCAGGGGCTGGCCGATGCGTTTATCATGCTGCGGATGCCGTTCGAATCGGACGAAGCCCGTCGCCTGAACGAAGATATCTTCGAGACGATCTACTTCGGTGCCATGACGTCGTCGATGGAGCAGGCAAAAGAAGAAGGTCCGTACGAAACCTGGAAAGGGTCGCCGATTTCGCAGGGCGTTTTCCAGTTCGATATGTGGGGAGTAAAACCAAAATCGAATCGCTGGGATTGGGAAAGCCTGCGCAAAGACGTCGTTGAACATGGCGTTCGGAACTCGCTGCTGCTGGCACCGATGCCAACCGCATCGACCTCGCAAATTCTGGGTAACAACGAATGCTTCGAGCCCTATACAAGCAACATCTACACGCGTCGGGTGCTATCGGGCGAGTTCGTTGTGGTGAACAAGCATCTGCTGAAGGACCTCGTGAAACTGGGTCTGTGGAACGATGCCATGAAGAACAACCTGATTCTGGCCAACGGCTCGATCCAGTCGATTCCGAACATTCCGCAGAATATCAAAGACCTGTACAAAACGGTCTGGGAAATTAAGCAGAAGCATATTATCGATATGGCCGCCGACCGGGGTGCGTACATCTGTCAGTCGCAGTCGCTGAACATTCACATTCAGGATTCGAACTTCGGCAAACTGACATCGATGCACTTCTACGCCTGGAAAGCGGGTCTGAAAACGGGTATGTATTACCTGCGTACGAAAGCGGCTTCCGATGCGGTGAAGTTCACGGTGGTGCAACCACAGGCCGAGCCACAACTGGAGCCGGTTATGGTCGAAGCGGTAACGGTCGAAAAACCACTCGATTACGTCCAGTATGCCAAAGAGCACGCGCAGAACGCGGCTCCGGTTCCTGTACCGATGGTAACGGATCTTGAACAGCAATATGCCGCTATGACCTGCTCGCTGGACGATCCGGAAGGATGCGAAATGTGCGGTAGTTAGTCGTTCGACAGAAGAACAAGTAACGAGTTTATACAAACAGAAAGCCAGTCAGCGATGACTGGCTTTCTGTTTGTATGGGAAAGAGGATTGGTAATTTGTGTTTTAACCCATTTCGTTAATTCAACGAACGTGTTGTTTAGCTAGTGGTCATGGCTGTCAATTAACAGTAGTTGAGATTGACTATCAGTTAGTGTAATGGTTTGACGGACACTTCCTTGAAATAGACAACATCGTTATCCCCGTGATTCTGTAAGCCAATGTAGCCGGATGCAGGCCGAGGCCCGTGGTGAGGTTCAAAATCAAACTTACGGGGCGGCACCGGATCGCCTTCCCGATAATCAGTCACCTTCACGCCGTTGACCTGAACGATCGTCCGTAGTCCGTCCAGTGTAATGTCCATCGTGTTCCATTCCGGACCGGGTTCGCCGGGCTTCGCTAATGGTTTGGTTAGGGAGTAAAGCGTTCCGGTAATGTGATAGTCGTCCTCCTTGGAGGTTTCGGGATGGTTATCGATCTGCACTTCGTACCCATAAAAAACAGGCATCCATTCTTCGTACGGCTCGATGGGTACTCTGATAAATACGCCCGAATTGCTGTTGAATTTCTGCATTTTATAGACCACCCGGATTGTGCAGTTGCTAAATTTTTCGTTCGTCCAGTATAACAAACCTAATCCGCCGTGGCCACGAATCATGCCCTTTTCGACGGACATACGGCCCTTGCCCACGTGCTTCCAGCCGGTAAGATCAGTGCCGTTGAACAGCTGTCGCCAACCCGTTGCACTAGACTGGCTCGCTGATGAGACTGGCAAAGGGGGGATCATTGATACCAGACCAAAGTTCATCAGCAAGAGCGAGCAGAGAATTGGCCAGTTTTTTGAACGTCTGTTGTTCATGGTCGCGGGTATGTAGTGAAACGATTTCGCTGTTGAAGATAAGCAACGCGGCCGAACGCCTGGCCGCGTGCCTCTAGATTATTTTCCCTGGTGTATGTGAGAAAGCCACTTGTGGATCAAGCGGATACACGCGTGGCAGGCGGCTTTTAGTATGTTACTTAACATATATTATTTTGTAAAATAAGGTAAAGTCGATAGTTTATTTTAGGATGAAGTCTATTATTCGCTTTGTTGATTGGCTATGTGCCTGTTGTTCGCTTATTTTGAGGTATTAGTTCTGATATACTTCTCTTTACTATGAACAGGCTACCAACGAATCAGCTACGCGGATCAAAAACAATTTTATTGACACAACGTATTACGCTTCTCGTCTGGCTTGGCTGCTTCCTGATTTCGCTGACTATTTCCGGACAGAAATTGAGTCCGAAGAAAATGGATGCGCTCGTCGACAGGCAGTTGTGGCCCGCGATCGATGAACTTAGCGCGTATGTGGCCTTGCCAAACGATGCGGTGAACGCGGATGATATTCAAAAAAATATAGCGTGGACTGAGAAAGCACTGGCCAAACGCGGCTTTCAGACGACGGTCCTCAAAACGACCAGTTTACCGCTGGTACTGGCCGAAAAGACCTATCCCAAAGCGACCAAAAGTGTTCTGTTTTATTTTCACCTGGATGGTCAACCGGTACGGCCCGCTGAATGGAACCAGAAAGACCCATTTGTGACCGTGATCAAAGAAAAGACCAGTACGGGTGAGTATAAGGAGGTAAGCGATAATTTACCCAAAACGACTGTCAATGACGAATGGCGGCAGTTCGGGCGGTCGACATCGGACGACAAAGGGCCAATCATTATGATGCTGACCGCGCTCGATATTCTTCAGGCCGAGAAGCAAACTCCACCGTTCAACGTTAAAATCATTATCGACACGGAGGAAGAAAAAGGGTCGGCGGGGCTGAAAGGGGCGCTGGATGCGTACAAGAACAAATTACAGGCCGATTACATGATCGTGATGGATGGCCCTATGCATTCATCGAACATTCCAACGCTCACGTTCGGCTGCCGGGGAAATGCCGGTTTTACGATGACTACCTACGGGGCTATCACGCAACAGCACAGCGGCCATTTCGGTAATTATTCCCCGAATCCGGCGTATCGGCTGGCCCGCCTGATCACATCCATGAAGGACGAACAGGGACGGGTGCTGATTCCGGGGTTTTACGATGGCATTACGTTTGACGAGGAAACGAAAAAGATCATGGCTGCCGTGCCGGATAACAAACAGGATATCAATAAAACACTGCTCATCGCCGAAGAGGAAAAAGTGGGGAATAACTACCAGGAATCGCTCCAATACCCATCGCTCAATATTCGGGGCATGAAGTCAGCTGAGATTGGCAAAGGTGCTGCAACCATTGTGCCTAACGAAGCCACTGCGCTGTTCGACATCCGGCTGGTTCCTGAAACCGACGGTAAACGGATGGTTGAATTGGTCAAAAAGCACATCGAGCAACAAGGTTATACCGTGTTGGATCACGCACCAACGTCTGAGGAACGGCTAAAGCATGACCGGATCGTTTTTTTTGACGGTAATGCCGGAACACCCGCTTTCCGGACCAATATTAATGAGCCGATGGGGGTCTGGCTCCGCAAAGCCGTTACGGATGGTTTCGGGAAAGAGCCGGTCATTATTCGGATCATGGGCGGAACGGTTCCGGTCGTGCCGTTCATTCAGGCGTTGAACGTACCCGCCGTCATCGTGCCGCTGGTCAATATGGATAACAACCAGCACAGCCCCAACGAAAATCTGCGGCTCGGTAACCTGCGGACGGGCATAAAAACCTGTTTATCCATTCTTACCGCTCCGCTTCAGGAACGACCCATCAAGTAGTGATTGAGAGTTGGGCGATTGTGTATTCCGAAAAATAGGTATTGCCCACAGAGGGACAACACTCTTGTTAATGAAACGGGTGACGATGAGAACTGATCCTATTTACCAATCTAGTTTCGATTACCGAAAGTAAAACCGGGTAGGGGCGATGTCTACTTTAAAGGAATCGACCAGGGCACCGCTCGGCTGATAGCGTAATACGTAACCGGGTTGATTGAAGGATGGCGTCACAGCGGCATAGATCAATCCTCGCGAATCACCGGAATCGACGCCCAGACCGCTGAACAACCGCCGGATGAAGGGTGTGGTGGCCGGAATACTCGTATCGTTGATCGAGAACCGGTACGTTTCCCCTTTTAAGCGGCCATTGTCAGCCGGATCGTTGAAGGAGTTAACGAAGAAGAACTGTTTTTTATCGGCGCTTAAGGTAATCGAACTGAGCACTTTGGGACCACTGCCAACTTTAAGCCGGGCCTCCACAATCTTGCTGGTCGGATTGATACGAACCATCTCATTGGTGGAGGAGACGTAAGCCCAGAGATTACTGTTTGCATCGAGTGCAATTGGATTGCCATTTGCGCCCACAGCAATACCCGGTTGTACCAGTTCATCGGTATCGGTGTTAATGACCGTCAGCACCTGTTCGCCACCGACACTACCGACAAAAACTTCCTTGCCAATGACCACCATACGTTCGGGGCCTTTCGTAACCGGAATTTTTTTGGCAATGGTTCGGGAAGCCAGATTCAGGACCAGAATATAACCAGACCCGGTCAGCGTTGCATCCCAGCAGCTAACGTAAGCTTTGTTGGCAGCGGCATACACAACAAAGCGCGGGTTCTCGACATCGGGAGCCTGGAACGTTACGATCGATTTGAACGTGCCCGATTCAACAATCTCGACCCGATCCAGCCCGGTTGCATTGTTGTCGACCAGAATCACACCCTTTCCATCCACTTCAACGTAATCCTGTACTGTTCCGGTTAGCGTTCGGCCATTAGCAACCGCAAAAATGTCTCCTGTTAAGGTCGTTGTTCGACGGGAAAAATACGAAATAGAGCCATTACCCGCCGAAGGAGTACCCGCATTCACAATGTAAGCACCCGCTTCGTAAGGGGAGGGAGGCCCATCGTTCACCTGACAGGCTGTGGTAAATAATGTAAGTAGAACGAGGCAAATACCGCTAAGCAAACAATTACTGACTGTCATGAAACTGAATCGCTGGACCCATTTTGTTCGGCAAAGAACAGACTTATTGCCAATAAACGCTATCGGCAGCCTTTTTTGTTTCCTACTAGGGCATCAAATTAGCTGAAGATCAGCAAAATAGTACGTTGATGTCGTTTGTTCGCCAGTAGCGGTCTTGAATGTGTACGTTTTTGCGACTGTATTAACAACGTGAACGTCGATGGGTGCTGAAAAATAGGGAGCCCGGTAGACAAAGGTGTGAAACTCCCCATTTTCTCCACACGGATCGACGCCAGCTGGCAGGTCGTCTACAAAGGACTGATCGAGAATACGTCCGCAAAATGACTCGTCCAGATGCTGACTATTTACGCTGACAACAATCGTGGAAAAGCCCGCGCTCCAGAACTCATCCAGCAGTTGGAGAGAGGGAATCTGCCAGAGCGGAAATACACCCGTCAGCTTCCGGGTAGCGAGTTGGGTTTCCCGCCATTGCCGCAGGTCTTCCAGAAAGATATCGCCAAAAATAGCGTGCGTGGCTCCCGCAGCGATCAGCGGCTCAAGTGTCGTAGCCATTCGCTGTTCGTACTCAGCCATGGCACTCTCTTCGGGCAGATAAAGTTTCGTCTGGGGTAGTCCCAGCCGACGGGCCTGCGCATCGAGTAATTCTTCCGATACGCCATGCATCGAAATGCGATGGTTGGCCGCGTTCAGCGTTGTTAGCAGTGTTTCGATCTGAAACGTTTTGGTCTGAAGTACGCGCCACAAGGCCAGGGCCGAGTCTTTACCACCAGACCAGTTCATAATTGCCTTGTTCATCGGAGGGGCGCTTTAACCGTCATCGGTAATCCGCTCACCATCAGGGTAACCGCGTCGGCCCGGCTGGCTACGTATTGATTGGCCCATCCCTGAAGGTCGGTGAAGGCCCGACCAATCGCCGTCTCAGCATGAAGGCCCATTCCCAACTCGTTGGTCACAATGATGAATTGACCCGGCAATAAGAGAAGCGCATCGATCTCCGCCCGAAATAGTCGCAACGACTCGTTCACATCGCTTTTCGTATCACTAAAAAAGTTGGTCAGCCAGAGTGTTACGCAATCGATCACCACGACCCGCTCAGAAATAGGCAGTTGGCTCACCTGACGAAGTTCTTCGAAAACGGTCCATTCCGGGCCGCGATCGTCCTGATGACGCGACACCCGTTGCGCGAATTCATCGTCCCAGACTTTAGCCGTTGCCACGTAAACGGGCGTTTCGCTCCAGTCACGGGCCAGTTGCTGCGCGTACCGGCTTTTACCGCTCCGCGCGCCACCCGTGACCAGATGAAGATAGGGTTGTTGCCGGGGCGGGGTAGACATCATGAACTTTCGATTGTAAAGCAGAAGGAACCGTGAACAAAGTGGGGTGAAAACAGGCTGCCAGCAGTTCGATCCCGTCGACCAGCGTAGCCGCCGATGGCTGCGTGAATAGGTCGTAGTCTGCGACGAAAACGGCACCGTCTTTAACCGCACGCAGTTCATGCCAGCCGGGTTGCTGTTCGAGCAGGGGTAATTCCTGTAGGGTGCGCTCCGTCGTGAAACCGCAGGGCGCAATGATCAATACTTCCGGATCGTACCGGCGCACTTTTTCCCAGGGCGTAACGATGCTGTCACCTGACGGATTGCCCAACATGTCGATGCCGCCCGCGTAAGCGATCTGATGTGGAATCCAGTGGCCACAGTTGTAGATCGGGGCCATCCACTCCATAATCATTACGCGCTTGGGTAGCACACGTCCCGCCCGGAGCCGGTCAATCACCGCGTCGATGCGGGTGCGCAACCCATGCAGATACGTGTAAGCCGCTTCTTCGTGGCCCAGAGCGGTCGCAATAGTTATGGCCGTATCGAATACGTCGGTCAGGCTCTGGGGTGTCAGGGCAACCACGGTCGGCATGTCGGGCAACCGATCCAGCACAGCCTGGGTGCACTTGGTGTCGATCTGGCACACCTCACAAACGTCCTGCGTAAAAATAACGTCGGGAGCAATCTGGTGCAGTTTCTCTTCCTCAACGTAATACAAACTTCGTCCTTCGGCTTTGGATGCCGAGAAAATCCGGTCGATCTCTTCGCTGGAATAGTCGTGTCCTTCCAGCACGCAGCGTACCAGAATTGTCTTCTCAGCACGCGATAGCTCCGGACATTCGAAGGTGACGCCATGCAACAAATCCTGGAGACCCATGTCATAGACCATCTGGGTGGCAGCAGGGAGAAATGAGCAAGCTTTCATACTGACGAACGAGGTTAAAACAGTCGACGCAATCAGCGAGCCATCGTGTTTTCAGTTACAAGGCTTACGGATTGCGTCAAGTGCTCGTGAATTATGGGTTAGGCTATTGCCAGCTTTGGGTAGCGATTCTGCAACCACTCGAATGTTCCGAAGAACAGGGTACCATACGCCAGCGTACCCGCCAGAAAGTTCCGCATGTACGGGAAGCCCTGCGTAATGCACTGTAGCCAGCCGGCAAAATCACGCGTTAGGGGCAGATTGGTCCGCAGATCGAGCCCGCCCGCCAGCCACACGCTGGTATCAGCCAGTAACCAGTGCGATACGGATGCCACCAGAGCCGCTACGAGCACGTTCTTGATCGTCACGTTCTGGACCAGCACCTTGCCATACCAGACGATGAGGGCAAAAACGCCATAGATCCAATACCAGCCACTGTACATGATACCAAACTGGCCGTGGTAGAGCACGATATTGATGAATAGATCGCTCAGGAACAGCGTCAGCAGCGGCAAACCGAAGGCTTTCCAGCGGTTCTGGATGTACGATCCGCCGAAAAGCGCCATCGCCCCAATGGGGGTAAAATTGGCAACCGGCGACCATTGGGCCGAGTTGGCAATGCGCAGGACAGCCGCTAGCACAATAAACAGCAGCAGGACCGTTAGCCGGGGATTGAATTGTTGTTTCATACGTTTTGATTGTTACAAAGTGAACCGGAGCCCGACGGTTGCATTCCGACGGCGGGTATTGTACCCGTAAATATCGTAATAGGTTTGGTCAAACAGGTTGCGAACGTCGGCATAAAGACGCAATTGTGGCGTAATTTTTCCTTCCACATACAGATCGATCGTCGTGTAAGCCGCCAGCGTTACGTTGTCCGTGCGAAATGTCTCGTTGTTGAAAAACCGGTCGGTCCGATCGCCAATCGAGCGCAACGTTGCTGAAACGAACAGGGTTGGAACAACGCGGTAGCCAACGCTTAGGTTTAGCTGCGTTTTAGGTCGCCGGAACAGGTTATTGTACGTCGTATCGCGGCCAGCCGTGTTCGTTTTTACGGCACCGGTCAGAAACAGAACGTTACCCGTGAAGGTCAGTTTGTTTACTTCGGCCTGTGCTTCCAGCTCAACGCCGTGGTCGTGCTGCCGGTCGAAGTTGATGTAACGGCCATAAGGAGCCGTGTTCAGTGACTCGAAGAACAGCACGTCCTTGATCTGCCGGTCAAAATACACGGCGCGAACCCAGGCATTGCGGCTGCGGGTAAACAGCTGAACCCCCGCTTCGGTAGACCAGCTATATTCAGGACGAAGGGCCTTGTTGCCGTAAGGCGAGAAAAGCTGGTACAGCGTAGGTGCCCGGAAACCCGACGACAGGTTAACGAACAGCTTGATCCGGTCAGACACCAGATACGACGGGTTGAACGAATACGTGAATACGTTGCCGTACAACGAGTTGCGGCTGTAGCGACCACCCAGCTCGACCGAAAGACCGCGGTAGGGCGTCAGGATACCGGTAGCGTAAATACCAAGCTGGCCAATGCGGGCGGTATCAGCACCAATCGGTGGCGACTGGTAGGGCCCATACTGGCTGATCGATAAATACGATTGGTCGGTATTGCTGAATCGGTAATCTACGCCCGTCAGGATTTCACCCCACGAACCCAATTTCAGGTTGTGATACGCTTCAAGGAAATGAGTCACTCCGCCGTATTCCTGATACGAATAACGTTCGGATGCGTTCGCTTCCACACTCGTCGAATCGTTTTTGTACGTCCGGCGACTGTCGCTGATTCCGTAATTAAGCATCAGCCGTCCGTGGGCGTGTTTATACTCGAACCCCGTCGCAAACCGCTTAAACGTGTTCTTATACGTATAATCTTTTTCGTCGGCAAACGCTCCGTTGTCAATATCCGCCGTATAGCCCGTCGTTAACCCCTGCAATTTCCAGCTCAACCGGGATGATAGTTGCAACGTCAGGTTCGCCACCAGCGCGTTCTGTTTGTAGCCATCGTTGTCGAAATTCTGAGTACCGATTCGGTCGGTAGCCGCCGAAAAACCCGCCGATGATAAGCGCGTGTACTGAACGTTATACGATAACCGGCTTGTCTGACCGTTCACGCCAACCGTTCCCCGGAAGGTTTTATACGTTCCGTAGTTGAGGGAAGCATTCACGCCGAATGGTTTATTGCCAGCTGCATTGCTACCCCGCTTCGTAAAAATGTTGATGACTCCGGCTACAGCATCAGACCCGTAACTGGTTGATTGCGCCCCCCGAAGAATCTCAATGCGATCGCATTCGCCCACGGTCAGTAAATTCAGGTCGAACGTGTTGGACGTTCCGGATGGGTCATACACTGGCAGACCATCGAGTAGAATCAGGGTGTTGCCGGACGAAGCGCCCCGCAGGTAAATGTCCGGGTTGGTGCCCAATGGTCCATTCGACCCTACAATTTGCAGACCGGCCTGCCGTGACAAGAGTTCGCTCACGGTCTGAGTCGCGTAACGCTGTAAGACGGAGTCGGATAGTACGGTGACGACCTTGCCGGTTTGCGACAGTTTCTGTTCCGTTTTGTTGGCGGTAACGGTAACGGCATCCAGCTGAACCGGTCGCGACGAAGCGGGTTGGGGATTTTCCTGCGCCAAAGCGGACAGGCTTGATACGGCCAGAGCGGCCGACAATAAGGTACTGATTTTGCTCATCATTAATCAGATAAACGGAGATTAAGTAATGAGCTGTCGGAAACTGAAATAAAAGACAAACGCAACCAAAGGCCCGTTTGTGACCGCACAGGTGACCAGGCCACCCCATCGAACTGTCTTTCATCCCCGGCTTTTTACCCGAAAGCTCGAATCATGAATTCGTTTGAGGCAGGTCTTCTGGCTCGTTCGACCAGCAACGCCTTCCCACCCGAGGGCAGTGGCTGTTATGCTGCTGGCTGGTTACTAGAACTTACAGCTACGGGAATAGCCCCGGATTCGCACCGGTGTTCCCTTTTAATTACCCATCCGAAGAAGGGCAAACCTTAAACGCGGGGCAAAGATAGGGGATAAACTCGTAAGGCGGACATCCTGTCCGCAGAGGAATGGAGTTGCAAGAGCGATTTTGCCTCGCCAGTTCCGTCTCTCTGCGGACAAGATGTCCGCGCTACTTAAAAACCGTCGGCTTTTATTTCCTTCTCGGTGACGGTGCCGTATTTCTTCACCTTATCCCGAATCGTGTCGGCTTTACCGATGAGGACGAATTGCAGGTTGTTTTTTGGGAAATACTGGTCGATGATCTGCCGCGTTTTCGCCACGGTCAACCCATCGACGTTCTTCTGGAAATTGTTGATAAACGACTCGTCGAAGCCCAGACTGAACATATCCGTCAGCAGGTTCGCCAACTCGCTGGCCGATTCGTAACGGGGTGGGAAGTCCGCTTTGACGTAGTTTTTCGCCGAACTCAGCGTCTTCTCGTCGATACCAGTCCGGTGCAGGCTGTCGAGTACGTGCAGAGCCATGTCGATGGCTTCCGTTGTCGTGCTAACTTTCGTAAAGGTCGAGATGGCAAACGTGCCACTATTGCGGAAGGTGCCGAAGCGACTGCCCGCGCCGTATGTAAGCCCCGAGTTGACGCGCAGGGCGTCGTTGAGCCAGGACGTAAACCGCCCACCCAGAATGGTATTGACCACCGTAACCGGGATGAAGTCGGGGTTGTTTTGCGTAATGCCCTTCCCGCCAATCAGAAACGTCGTCTCGCGGGCGTCGTCTTTGTTGATCAGCAATACCCGGTTTTTGTCGAACGATACCGTTGGATCGGTCAATTTAGGTGACGTGGCCGCTGCGGTTTTCCAATTGCCGAACAGGTCCGTGATCCGTTTTTTCATGGCCGCGGTGTTAAAATCGCCCACGATGGCAATGGCGGCCCGATCAGCCGTGTAGTTTTTCTGGTAGAACTGACGGGCATCGTTTGCCGTAATGGCCGATACGGCGGTTGACGTTCCCGACACGGGGTTTGCGTAAGGATGTGAATCGTACACAAAGCGGTTGAAGTACGAGTTGACAACCGAGCGTGGACTTTCTTTCTGCTGGGTCAGCTGAAGTAACTGGCGTTGCTTGTATCTGTCGAACTCGGCCTGATCGAAAGTGGGTTTCGTGATCACGTCCTGAATAATGTCGAACAGCAAATCCTGATCCTTCACGGCAAAGGAAGCGGTCAGTTTGGCAACTTCCTTGCCGCCGTACGTGTCTACGCTGGCACCGACGTATTCCGCTTTTTCTTCGAGTTGTGCCTTCGTGTATTTCGAGCTACCAAACAGCAACGCATCGGCTGCCATGTTGGCCAACCCATAGCGACTACCATCCTGAACGGCACCCGCATCGAACACGGCCGAAACGTTGATGAGCGGCACTTCATGCTGCTCCATCAGATAGACCGTCAGGCCATTTTTGAGCTTGATTTTCTGATAAGGCGGCACTTTGAATGTCTGCGCCAGCGACGAGCCCGCAACGAGCAGGGCAATAAAAAGAGAAGCTATCTGTCTCATTCGCAAAGTCTTTGGTTAAACACAGGATCGGGCGCTGACACGAACCGGCTTCGTGTACGACCCGACGCGCTGCGTTTGGACGAATTAATTGTTTTTTGCTGGATTGGTCTTCGGTTCAGGGAGCAGGTAACCGACTGTGCGATTCCGGGCTGTCAGGTACGTTTTGGCCACGCGCTGCACGTCTTCTTTCGTAACCTTTTCGTACAGAGCGGGGGCTTCGTAGAGCTTTTTGTAATCACCGAAAAACAGCTCGTACGTACCCAGTGAATTGGCTTTGCCGTTGATCGTTTCCATCGTACGGTAGAAATCCATCAGCTTCTGATTCTTCAGTTTCTGGAGTTCAACGTCCGTGATGCCATTCGCAACAACCTTATCGATCTGGTTCAGCACCGATTTTTCCAACTGTTCCGCTGTAATGTTGCTGGCGGCAATGGCGTAGACCGAGAACAGATTTGGGTCGAACGATTCACCGAAATTCGTAAATGCCCGCGACGCAATGGTCGAATCGAGAACCAGCGATTTCACCAGCCGCGACGAATTACCCGTACTCAAAATGCCACTCAGCAGGTCAAGGGCATAATAGTCGGTATGGCGGCTGGCGGGGGTGTGGTACGCCAGCATGATGTTGGGCGTGGCCACGTCTTTGTAGGTTGTCACGCGCCGTTCACCATTCTGGGGTGGCTCTACCGTACGCAGGCTATCGGGCAGTTTCTGGGCTGGAATGGATTCGATATATTGTTCCGCCATTTTTTTGACCTGAGCCGCCGTTACATCACCGACCACGACAGCCACGGCGTTGTTCGGGGAATAATACGTTTTGAAGTATTTCTCCAGGTCTTCCTGCGTCCACTTCTTGATGTCGGATTCAAAACCAATGACCGGGAACATGTAGGGGTGCTCGACGAAGGCAACCGACTGCACCAGTTCGCTGATAACGCGGTAATTGCTGTTTTCCAGCCCGGTACTCCGTTCGGAGAGGACCACGCCCCGTTCGCTCTGGACCATTTTGGGGTCGATGGCGAGGTCGCGGATGCGGTCCGATTCGAGATCGAAGATCGTTTCGAGCGCACCACTCTGAAACCAGTCCGTATACACCGTTGTGTTCTCGGTGGTGTAGGCATTGTTTGAGCCGCCATTGGCCTCCATGACCCGGTCGAACTGCTTGGGACCGTATTTTTTGGCCCCGTTAAACATCATGTGTTCGAAAAAGTGAGACAGACCCGTGATGCCGTGTACTTCATTGCGGGAGCCGACTTTCCAGAAGGTGTAAAAATTGGCGTTGGGAATGGAATGGTCTTCGAGGACCATGAACTTCATGCCGTTTTTGAGCGTGAATGTCTGCACATCCTCTGGTTTGGGCTTGTTCTGCGCCAGCGCGACACCCACTGCGAGGGTTAGCCCGGTCAGTAGCCCGATTCGTTTGTTCATACGTATAGCTTTGATTGGGAACCCTTAAAAATAGCACGGGCAGGGCGGAATACAAAGCTAAGATGTATGGGTGGTAAGCGGGCAGGACGAGAAGAAATCCGTTGGCTATTTATCCGGATTCGTTGCTCCGAAATAAACAAGCTCGACTTGTTCACCCGGTGCAATGACCGCCGTTCCTGCCGTATGCGTGATTTCGAACTGCTGAACGATATCTTTCCACAGGTTATGCGTGGCAACGGGCACGCGATAGGTGTGTATCTGGCCATCGTTCAAAACAGAAAAAGGCACGATCTGCTGGCCGTACGGACGACCTCCCTTCGGAAAACGGGCTGCGTTCTGGTTCGGGTAATTGGGATCGGTTCCGTCCGGAGCCTGACCGTTCAGCAGCCATTCCAGATTAAATTGTTTTTCGGGTCCTTTGTAGCCCATCCGAACATAAATCGTGTCGATCTCACTGGTTCGCCAGCTTCCTGCCGGAGAAACTAGCTTCGTGCCACGGGCATTCAACGGGCCGTTGTCGATATGACCGTCGTAGGTAACGGTCCAGTTGTCTACCTGAAACGGTTCCTTTTGATCATGACCCCCATCGAACACATACCACTGGTTGCGGCCATGCGCCTTGTTGAACCAGAAATCAGGTTTGCTCGCCCGTGGCTGAGCGTAGACATACTCGCGGATTTGCGATTCGGAGCCAATCACAAACGCGTATTCTTTATACCAGGTATTGTCGCTGTCCAGCGGATCGAAGACGCGTCCACCGGCATAGGTCATCGTATTGCCGCCCTCCCAATTGTCGCCTGCCGGAATGGCGGCAACGTTGTAATTAACCCGGTAAAACTCCGGCGAGTACAAACCAACCAGTCGATTGGTGCCAATTTCAACCGCCTGCCACGGCTCCGTTACGTAAAATGATGTACTCTGCTGGGTAATGATCGACCCGCCCTGCGCCTGTTCGATGCCGTTGGAAACATTTGTTGGCGCATTGGTGAAGGGAGCCGATCCGTTATAAAAACGTACACTGCGGGCCCCGTTTATCATCATGAACGGCCATTCCTGCTCTTCAAAACTGTAAAACGTTTTATCGGCTCGCTGGTGCGTCAGGCGTACTTTTACGTAGATCTTGTTGTCGTCGAGACGCACCCATTGTTCGTAGAAAAAAGGCAGTAGTCGGGCATTTTGGTGCGCCCATGACAAACACTGCGTTTTGGTGTAGATATAGCCATTGACCAAGCCGTGAAAAAGTACCGGAGAGGGGTTCCCTCCGTCATCACCGGCGATCAATGGGTTGTAGCCAATTCCTTTCCAGCGGGGTGAGTCATCGGCGTAGGAGCGAGGTCCGGCATAGGACGCTAAACCCGTTTCCCGCCCTTTATCGAAGTAATTGATCAGGTACTGATTGGTCGTTTTATCGAAAATCTGGATCGAGCCACCGTAGTCCCGGCGAACTTCCAGCCGAAGGGTAGCAGATTCCTGAACGGTCGTCGCGCCAATCTCGTGGCCATAGATCTGATTGCTGTTGTAACTTAGCCAGGGAGCGGGCTGGTCCGGAATCGTGTACGTGAAGGGACCAACGGTACTTGACGAAACCGGAATTGCTGGGGGCACCACAACGGGGGGAGGGGGCGTTGGGGTGCCCCCGGTTCCGGGTGGCGGAAACGTCAACGGCGCATCCCGGCAACTCCACAAAGTCATGAAAAAGACAAAAACGATCAGAATTCGACGGATGTACAAAGGTTGTTGCATACTGATTCTATAAACGACGGTTCTGGGCCGTGAATTACCGATACTGACTGAATTAATGCGGAATCAACCACTGTTCAGATTTCGTTGAGGTCGCGCAAACGAGGGTGGGGATTCTTACGAATAAAGTCGCTTTCTTTATTACATGCAAACGTAGCGTGATGTTATAAAGTCCCGCTTTTTTTCGGAATTTGGGGCCTCTATCAACACATACCGTGTACGAATCAGCCAGTCTTACAGTTGACCTACACGGTCAATAAGTGCTGGATTATGCCTAGTTTAGCGTAGTTTATATTGGCGTTTTTGGCATCCTTCGGCACTGCCCGCCCGGCTTTGTCAGTATGAAAAAATTGGATGTATTTGTATTGACCTATTTGTTATGCTGTTATATTGATGCGTCTGCGGAGGTACGAGGGGCGCTATACCAAAGTCGTTCTAGTTAGTATTTCTTTTTCCATTGCAACAGAAACGTATGCGTTCAGGTTCGGGTTGGCCGGGTGTTCAACGTTTGGTATTGGCTTTATTTCTGACGCTACTGGCATTCGAGCGCTGGACCGTATACAACACACCGCTTTCGGGTCTGGATGGTTCGTGGATGATTGCGCTTCATCTGGCTCATCAGCAGGAACTGGTTCACGGGACCGAATTCGTGTTTACTTATGGCCCGCTTAGCTGGCTCATTACCCGATTGCCTATTGCCGCCCCGGTCTGGGCAATCGTCGCGTTTGACGGGCTTTGGCTCCTGAACGTGTACTTTGTGTTGTGGGTAGCCGCTGGCCCGCGTCTCACGTTGACGCGGGCGCTGCTTTTGACCGGGCTCGTGGTCGTACACCGGCAATGTGCCACTACGGAAACCCCTTTCATGTATTATTTTTTCGTGCTGGTTTACCTGCTCTACCATCAGCAGACCGGTAAACGATGGGTATTGGCCGTCGCCGTTAGCCTGGCTACGCTGACGTTCTATCTGAAGGCCAACGTTGGTCTTGTCAGCTTGGGCAGCGTCATCGTCTATGGATTGTGGCTGGTTCGTTCAGGCCCTGACCGAGTCGTTGGCCTGGTTGTCATCGGGGCCCTATTGACGCTGGTTGGTATCAGTGCGCAACTGCTTCCGGTGGCTTTACTGCCTTTTTTGCGGGCTCAGTGGCACATGATCGATTCCTACAATGACGTTATGTATCAATTGCAGGACTGGAAACCGCTGGCAGCTGCTTTGTTGATACTTGCCTTCACCGTGTTTCTGGTGGGCTACGCAAGCTGGCAAGCCTGGCGGAAACACGAAGCCGGAATCTGGTGGCGACAGAATGGGATTGTGCTTGTGTTGATGGCTTTACAGCTATTTGTGCTCGTCAAAGAAGCCTTTGTGCGGGCCGATGCTGGCCATATGGGGTTATTTTATAAATACGCGCTGCTGCCGCTTAGTCTATTGGTTTTGTTTGGTCATATCCCGCTGCTACGCCGTTTGACCCTAGTTCCTATACTGCTGATTAGCGCAATAGGCCCGTTTTTCGTTGCTTACCATTGGGATACTGGCCTGTGGTATCGGTGGATTCCTCAATGGATCAGTTACGTGCAGGACATTCGCGAACCCCTGCATCCTGGACTAACACCAGTGCCGTCGCCGTGGCCTGCTCACTGGCGTACGCTGCTCAAAAATAAGCGGGTCGACGTTGTTCCCGGCGAAATTGCCCTACTTTACCAAAATCAACTGGACTATACACCGCGTCCGGTTATTCAGACATATCAGGTAACCGATGCCTATCTTGACTCACTGAATGCCAAACATTTCCTCTCGACACGTGCGCCCGATTATGTGTTGGTAACGGGTGGTTCGGTCGATAACCGCGATCCGTGCGCTGATGAAACACTAACCAAACTTTCGCTACGGCGGGCCTATCGGGTAGTGGATACATTCGGAGAGTGGGCGCTGTTGAACCGACGTTCGGCGCCACTTGCCCTAACATTGATTCGGGATGATCAAACCAGCGTGCGACTCAACGAACCCATTCCTGTAACCGACAACGATTCGACCAGTATCCAACTTTGGCAGCTGGAAGGGCATTATGGCCTGGCTGGTTACCTGAGTCGTTTGCTCATGCAGCCACCTCGATTAGCGTTGGAATTAACCTATCAAACCGGCGACCTGAAACGTTTTCGTACCGCTTTGCCGTTACTCCGTTCCGGACTATTGTTGCCTGAACATCCGAGGAGTCAGGCTGAGCTGAAGCACCACTGGCAAACGAGCGAGCAACAACCTGCTGCTGATCAAATGCGTAGCTTCCGGCTTCTGAGTGCCCCCAATCTGCCCCTTATGTTTGCACCAACAATGTGCGTACATCGACGTGTTTACCGAATTGAACTGGTCGACGGATAGCCAAATGCGGTTTTTCTTTTTTGCTGGTTTTTCAGAATTAAGAGCAGCACCACATGTGGTTACAGAAGCTTTTCGTACCTTTTTGGTCCTTATTTCCAGCAACGGGTTTATCCTCAAAAAATGACAAAAGTTAGCCTCACGATCCTCTTTCAACTTCTCCTCCTTGTTACGTACGCTCAGCAAAATCTCGTTCCTTATGTACATCCGCTGATTGGCACCGAAAAGATGGGCCACACATTTCCAGGGGCTACTGTGCCGTTTGGGTCTGTTCAACTGAGCCCCGATTCGGATACGTTATCCTACGAACTCAATGGCAAGTACAATGGCGATGTCTACAAGTATTGCGCGGGTTACAAATACGAAGATAAAACAATTGTCGGGTTCAGTCACACCCATTTCAGCGGGACAGGGCACTCGGATCTAGGCGATTTCCTGATCATGCCTACGCAGGGGCCCTTACAGCTTAACCCCGGTGTAGCTTCCAATCCGAAAGGGGGCTACCGGTCGGCCTTCTCGCACGCGAACGAAGTGGCCGAAGCGGGCTATTATAAAGTGAAGCTGGACGACCACGCGATTCTGGCCGAACTGACGGCCTCAAATCGGGTTGGTTTTCATCAGTATACCTTCCCAAAATCCGACCAGTCGCACATCATTCTGGATCTGACCCACGGCATTTATAACTACGAAGACAAAGTCGTCTGGACCTTCGTTCGGGTCGTAAACGACACGCTTATAACGGGTTACCGGCAAACGAACGGATGGGCGCGCACCCGAACGGTTTATTTTGCGCTGTCGTTCTCGAAGCCGTTCAAATCGTACGGGCAGAAGAATCTGGACAAGGCGCAGGTGTACAAAGGTTTCTGGCGGAAGTTCGACCAGACCAAAAACTTTCCGGACATAGCGGGCAAACGGATTCGCATGTATTTTGATTTTGATACGGAAGAGGGCGAGAAGGTGAAAATGAAGATGGCCTTATCGCCGGTAAGTCAGGAAAATGCCCTCGCGAATATGCAGGCTGAAATACCGCACTGGAATTTTGAGCAGGTCAAAGCCAAGGCACAAGCCGACTGGAATAAGGAATTGAACAAGATTCAGATTGACGCGTCGGAAACCGATAAGGTGAATTTCTATACGTCCCTCTATCACTCGTTCATCAACCCAACGACGTACATGGACGTTAATGGTCAGTACAAGGGATTGGATCAGGGCGTGCATCAGGCCACGGGCACCAACTACACGACGTTTTCGCTTTGGGATACCTACCGGGCGTTGCATCCGTTTTTCAACCTCATTCAGCCGTCCCGAAACAGCGACATGGTGCAGTCCATGCTGAACCACTACGATCAGAGTACGCTGAAAATGTTGCCCGTCTGGTCGCATTATGCCAACGATAACTGGTGCATGAGTGGGTATCACAGCGTGTCGGTGCTGGCCGATGCGATCATAAAAGGATCGTTCAAAGGGAATGCCCAGAAAGCACTCGACGCGTGTGTTGCCACGTCCAATCACCGCAGTTACGAGGGTATCGGTGAGTATATCGATCGGGGGTACGTGCCCGCAACGGCCAGTGGTACGTCGGTATCCAACACGCTCGAGTACGCCTATGACGATTGGTGCATTGCGCAGATCGCGAAAAAACTGAACCGGCAGGATGTGTACGAAACCTACCGGAAACGCTCCGAAAGCTGGAAAAACGTCTACGATAAGTCGATTGGTTTTATGCGCCCCCGGCTGGCAGATGGCTCATTCAAAAAAGAATTTGACGTACTCCAGACGGATGGCCAGGGGTTCATCGAAGGAAACTCGTGGAATTTCAGCTTTTTCGTGCCGCAGAACCCAACGGCTCTAATCGACTATATGGGTGGTCCGAAGAAATTTACCGCCCGGCTCGATACGCTCTTTTCTATGCACCTGCCCGATAAGTTTTTCGCCGAAACCGAAGACATTACCCGCGAAGGGATCATTGGCGGCTACATCCACGGCAACGAACCCGCTCACCACATTGCGTACTTGTACAACTGGGCCGGACAGCCCTGGAAAACGCAGGAACGCGTGCGTATGATTCTCAACATGCAGTACAAACCCACTCCCGACGGACTGGGCGGCAATGACGATTGCGGTCAAATGAGCGCGTGGTATATGTTTTCGAGCATGGGTTTTTATCCTGTATCTCCCGGCTCAGAAGACTACTCATTGGGGAGTCCTTCGGTTCAACGTGCCCGCCTGAACCTGGAAAATGGGCAGACGTTTACTGTCGAAGCTATCAATCAGGGCGACAAAAATGTATACGTGCAAAAGGTGTTGTTGAACGGCAAACCCCTGAACCAGCCCATCATTACCCACGCCGATATTCTGAAAGGTGGTAAGCTGACATTCTACATGGCAGCGAAACCAGTGAAGAAATAAAGTTTTTTCTTACGGCCACGTCTACCCTCACCCCCGACCCCTCTCCCAACGTTGGGCGAGGGATGAAAAGAAGTATGGCTGCGCTCCCCTCGCTCAGTATGGGAGAGGGGGGCGGGGTGAGGGTACTAATCCACGAATGTTCATAGTCAATGACGAAAAGATCGGCCATACTCGCTGGGTTTATTGCCCTGAAGTTCCTGCTTCAGTATTTTCTGATCAGTCCCGAGTATGAGTTGCACCGGGATGAATACCTGCATCTAGATCAGGCCAACCATCTGGCGTGGGGCTATTTGTCGGTGCCGCCCGTCACGTCCTGGCTTGCCCTGATCGTCAGTTGGTTGGGCAACTCGGCGCTCACTGTTCGATTCTTCCCGGCCTTCTTCGGCGCACTGACAATACTGATCGTCTGGAAAACAGTGGAGGAGTTAGCCGGTAATTTATTCGCTTGCGTTCTGGCGGCTACGGGTTTGTTATTTTCCGTCCTGTTGCGGCTCAATCAGCTCTTTCAGCCCAACTCCGTGGATGTTTTTTGCTGGACGGCCCTATATTTTGTTGTCATCAGCTACATCAATTCCAGAAACAATCGATGGCTCTACATTTTTGCTGTCGTCTTTGCCTTCGGGTTTTTGAATAAATATACTGTTGGCTTTCTGCTGATTGGTCTGTTGCCCGCCATACTGCTGACTGACCAGCGCCGTTTACTGGCCAATCGACACGTTTATCTAGCCATGTTGGTGAGTCTTTTACTGGTCATGCCCAACCTGATCTGGCAATATCAACATGCGTTTCCGGTCGTTCATCACATGAAGCTACTGGCGGAGACCCAGTTGGTCAAAGTGAACCGGCTCGACTTTTTTAAGGAGCAGCTTCTGTTCTTCATTGGCTCGCTGTTTATCATCATCACGGGCTTATACGCGCTACTGGTTTACAAGCCATTCGTAAACTACCGGCTCTTCTTTTTTGCCCTAATTTTCACGTTGCTTGCCTTCACGTACTTCAGAGCGAAAGGCTATTACGCAATTGGAATCTATCCCATTTATCTGGCGTTCGGGTCGGTTTTTATCTCGGTCAGCGTACGCTCGGTGTGGCTGCGGATTGCTTCACTGGCCATCCCGGTACTGCTTTTTATTCCATTGTTCGAAGTAGCGTTCCCTAACAAAAGCCCGGAAGAAATTGTCCGACATCCGGAGCGCTATAAACAACTGGGTTTGCTACGCTGGGAAGATGGCAAGGAGCATCCGCTACCCCAGGATTTTGCGGATATGCTGGGTTGGCGCGAATTGGCTGCTAAAGTAGACTCGGTCTATGCCCATTCGCCCGATCCGGCGAAAACACTGGTTTTGTGCGATAATTACGGACAGGCGGGCGCGATCAACTACTATACGCGTCAACCGATCCGAGCCGTTACCTTCAATGCGGACTATATAAACTGGTTCGATCTCGACACAAAATACACCCACCTCATCCGGGTTAAAAATGCGGGCGAACGATCCGGTGAGCTCAAAGAAACGGGGCCTTTATTTGCCACGGCCTACGCTGCGGATTCCGTTCGGAGTCCATTTGCCCGAGAGCGTAGGACAACTATCTTTGTCTTTGAGTTCGCCAACGTAGACATCAACCAGCGGCTGGCCAACGAGGTGCAACAGGAGCGTTGGTGACCTTGTTTATTAGCGGTTTCTGATCACGTTTTGAACAATAGATCTCGCTCGAAATTCGACATTTTTTGACTAGTACCCATATCGTCGGGAAGCGCGGTGTATCCTAGGTACAGATTAATGCGTTGCGCGTAACAATAGCCTTTACGCAACGGTTACGTGTTACTAGCCCCACCACTCAATACTTACCCTTCCAATCGTTTCAACGTTAAACGTAGTATTTTTCCGAAGAACTGTATGCATGATGAAAACGACCCATCTCGACTGACGGAGGATGAAAAGAAGTTGTTTGAAGACCTGATGCCCGAAGACCTGGACGAGATTCTCGACTCTGGGGTGAACCGACGTCACTTTTTAAAATTAGTGACCTTGGCGGGCGGGGGAATGCTCGCGGCTCAGTCAGCCGTTGCCGAGCAGCTATTGACTAAACCACTCAGCTCGTCTCCAACGGAGCTTTCGTCGGCCACGATCGAAAATGGCGTTACTGTATCGCTTAAGGTTAATGGTACAACCCAAAAACTAGTGGTCGATTCCCGAATGACGCTGCTCGATACGTTGCGGGAACGGCTGGAGCTGACCGGTTCTAAAAAAGGCTGCGACCACGGTCAATGCGGTGCCTGTACGGTACTCGTGAATGGCCAGCGGGTATTGTCCTGCCTGACGTTGGCCGCCAGCTGTGAAGGAAAGCGCGTTCAAACGGTCGAAGGACTGGCACAAGGGACTACGCTTCATCCAATGCAGGCTGCCTTTCTGAAACACGATGGGTTCCAATGCGGTTTCTGTACGCCCGGCCAACTATGCTCGGCCGTTGCCTTGATCGAGGAAGCCAAAAACGGGCACGCCAGCTACGTTACTGAAGCTATTCGTAAACAACCCGCTCCCGTTCAACTGTCGAACGAAGAGATTCGGGAGCGGATGTCGGGGAATATCTGCCGTTGCGGAGCTTATCCTAATATTGTTGCCGCTATTCAGGAGGTGCACAGCGGAAAACCCGTCGAGCAGACATTCAACTTTTCGGCCTAACCCGTTACTAGCTAGTCTAATGAGACCCTTCACGTATACCCGGGCAAAAGACCCGACCGCAGCTGTAAACCAACTGTCGGGAAACCCGAACGCTAAATTCCTGGCCGGCGGCACCAACTTGCTGGATTTGATGAAAGAGGACGTAGAGCGACCGAACGAGCTGGTTGACATCTCGGAACTGGGCCTGCGTGACATTAAGGCCATCGCGAACGGTCCCCAAAAAGGAGGCATCTCGATAGGTGGTCTGGGAAAAAATACCGACGCGGCCAACCACGCACTGATCCGTCAACACTACCCGCTGCTGGCCCAGGCTATTCTGGCCGGTGCATCAGGGCAGATACGGAATATGGCTACCAATGGCGGTAACCTGCTCCAGCGAACACGTTGCCCCTATTTTTATGAGGTGTCGATGCCCTGCAACAAACGTGAGCCTGGGACAGGTTGCGGTGCGCTGGAAGGTATCAACCGAACGCATGCTATCTTCGGTTGGACAGAAAAGTGCGTGGCAGTATATCCCTCGGATATGGCCATCGCGCTGGCGGCACTGGATGCCGTCGTCAGCGTACGGAATGCCAGCGGTCAGGAGCGAACCATTCCGTTCGCTGACTTCCACCGGTTGCCGGGCGATAAGCCGGAACAGGATACCAACCTGGCACACGGCGAACTGATCACCGCCATCGAACTGCCGAAGAACAACTTTGCCGCTACGTCTTACTACCTCAAAGTACGGGATCGGGCGTCGTATGCATTTGCGTTGGTGTCGGTAGCCGCTGCGCTGGAGATAGTTGATAACAAGATCGTTCAGGCGAGAATCGCAATGGGCGGTGTGGCGCATAAACCCTGGCGGGCTCTTAAGGCTGAGCAACTGCTGGTTGGTAAAGAAGCGACGGACGCCAATTTTAAACTGGCTGCCGATGCTGAGATGGCCGGTGCAAAACCATTGGACCACAATCGATTCAAGGTAGAATTAGGTAACCGGAGTATAGTTCTGGCGCTGCAAATGGCGATGAATGGAGGAAAGGCTTGATCGTAACCATCACATGAAAGACAAAAATAAACTCGTTGGTACGCCGGTTAGCCGCATCGACGGAATTGCCAAGGTGACGGGGAAAGCGGCCTACTCGACGGACTACCCGGTCAAGAATCTGGCCTACGCGGTGTTGTTTAAGAGTACCACTGCCGCCGGAAAGATCCTGACTATCGATACGGGCGCGGCCGAAAAAGCACCCGGCGTTCTCGCGGTTATCACTCATATCAACGCGCCGAAACTCAACATCGACGGGGGGATTCGGGGTGGGGCTTTGCTGCAAAGTCCTGAGATCGAGTTTTACGGACAAAACATTGGTCTGGTCGTGGCCGAAACTTTTGAGCAGGCCCGGTATGCCACGCACCTGATCAACGTAACCTACGAAAAGCGGGAACCAAAAGTTGACTTTGAGAAGCTGTCCAGTCAAGCCGTAGTACCGAAGGATAAAGAAAAAGCCGATGCCATTCGCGGGGATGCGAAAGCCACCCTTCGTACGGCCACGTATAAAGTCGAGGAATTGTACGAGACGCCCATCGAACACCATCATCCGCTGGAACCACATGCCACTATCGCCGAATGGAACGGTGACCACGTGATTCTCTACAATAGCTCGCAGATTGTGAATGGCGCACAGAGCGCAGCGGCTGCAACACTCAATATAAAACCCGAGCAGGTCCGGATCATTTCGCCCTACATCGGTGGTGGCTTTGGGTCGAAGGGTGGGCAGTGGGCTAATCTAGTGCTTACAGCGGTAGCGGCCAAACAGGTCAATCGTCCGGTGAAGCTCGCGCTGACCCGGCAGCAGATGGTCAACTCGGTCGGCTTGCGGCAACGCAATCTTCAGAAAGTGAGTTTGGCCGCCACTGAAGACGGAAAACTAACGGCGTTAGCACATGAGATTACGACCCACGGCGCGATAAAAAATGAATTTGTCGAACCGTGTGGCGACTGCTCGAAAGTTATGTATGCGGTGCCTAATTCGCTCATCACCTACCGAGTGGTGCCCATGAATATCATCCTGCCCACGTATACGCGTGGACCCGGAAAATCGACCGGAAGTTTTGCGCTTGAATCGGCGATGGATGAGCTGGCCTATAAACTTAAGATGGACCCGATCGATCTGCGCATTAAGAACGAACCCGAACGCGATCCGTCTAATGGAAAACCCTGGTCTTCGCGGACAACGGTTCAATGCCTACGAGCCGGGGCCAAAGCCTTTGGCTGGGAGAAACGGAAAGCCGAACCCCGCCAAAACCAGCAGGGAAATTACCTGATCGGCTACGGCGTATCCTGCGGCACGTATCCCGCCCATCAACGACCCACGTCGGCTGTGGTGAAGCTCAAACGGGCTGGAAACGATGTTACGGCCACGATTGAACTGGCTGCGGCCGACTTGGGAACCGGAACCTACACCATATTGACCCAAACGGCAGCCGATGCGCTGGACCTGCCTATTCAGCGCGTCAAAGTGACGATTGGTGATTCTGATCTGCCACCAGCCGCTGGGGCTGTGGGGTCGGTTGGAGCCGCTAGTTACGCGAATGCCGTCAATGATGCCTGTCAGAAGATTACTGACGAGCTGATCGCCAAATCGGGTAAGCAGTTTTTTGCCCGCCCGACGGCTTCGCAATTGATGCTTTCGGAAAAAATGGCTGACTTTCAGACCCGCGTGGACACCAAACCACTGGAAAGCGCCGAGGAGTATTCGGCCCATAGCTTCAACGCCAATTTCGCGGAGGTTGCCGTTAATCGGTTTACCGGTATGGTTCGGGTATCTCGTTTTCTGGCTGTGACGGGAGCCGGGAAAATTCTGAACCCGAAGACGGCTCGTTCGCAGATTATTGGCGGTAATGTATGGGGCATTGGTATGGCACTGACTGAAGAATCGGTCGTCGATCCGCGTTGGGGAAACTTTGTGACCCGGTCATTTGCCGATTACCACGTTCCATCCAATCTGGATATCGGGTCAATGGACGCCATCTTTATTCAGGAGGACGATCAGCACGCTAATAAAATGGGGATAAAAGGCATCGGCGAAGTGGGTATTGTTGGTGTCGCGGCTGCTGTAGCTAATGCTATTTTCAATGCGACCGGCAAACGCGTTCGTCAATTGCCCATAACGCCCGACAAGCTGCTTTAACCGTATATGTCCCGCTGAACGATGCTTAACACGCCATATCTTCAGGAGTCAGCAAGCAACCAAAAAAAGGTGGTCCGTTTCCAGACCACCTTTTTTATTGACTAACAACGCTGCAATTAAGCGACCAGATCAAAGCGGCCCAGGTTCATCACCTTGGTCCAGGCGGCAACGAAGTCCCGCACGAATTTCTCCTGCGAATCGCCACAGCCATATACTTCGGCAATAGCCCGGAGTTCCGAGTTTGAACCGAAGATAAGATCGACACGGGTGGCGGTCCATTTGGGTTCGCCCGTCTTACGATCACTACCTACAAACACGCTTTGCGCATCCGAAGTGGCCCGCCAGGTAGTACCCAAATCGAGCAGGTTCACGAAATAATCGTTCGTGAGCGTTTCCGGACGATCCGTGAAGACACCGTGTTTCGAATGATCGAAGTTGGTGTTCAGCACACGCATCCCGCCGACCAGCACCGTCAACTGCGGAATCGTCAGGCTCAATAGTTGTGCTTTGTCGATCAGCATATCCTCAGCCGCTGACTTATGGATAGCGTTCAGGTAGTTGCGGAATCCGTCGGCACCTGGTTCCAGCGCGTTGAATGACTGCACATCGGTTTGCTCCTGCGACGCATCGCCACGTCCGGGCGTGAAAGGCACCGTAATCTCGTGACCGGCATTCTTCGCTGCCTGCTCGATACCAACAGAACCGCCCAACACGATCAGATCGGCGATCGAAATCCGGGTATCCCCCGACTGGATGCTGTTGAACTCTTCCTGAATACTGGTGAGGGTGCTCAGTACGCTGGCCAGTTGTGCCGGATCGTTCGCTTCCCAATCCTTCTGGGGAGTCAGACGAACGCGGCCACCATTGGTGCCGCCACGTTTGTCGGAGTTGCGGTACGTCGATGCCGAAGCCCAGGCGGTAGATACTAACTGAGGAATCGTCAGGCCAGACGCAAGAATGTTCGCTTTCAAAGCAGCAACATCCTGATCATTGACCAGTGAATGCGTAGTAGCCGGGATCGGATCTTGCCAGATCAACTCTTCGGTTGGTACTTCCGGACCGAGATAGCGCTCGATGGGACCCATATCGCGGTGCGTCAGTTTGAACCACGCCCGGGCAAATGCGTCGGCAAACTCATCCGGATTTTCGTAAAAGCGTCTCGAAATCTTTTCGTAGGCAGGATCGGCTCGCAACGCCAGATCGCTCGTCAGCATCATGGGGGCATGGCGCTTCGATGGATCGTGGGCATCGGGTACTGTTCCGGCTCCCGCGCCATCTTTTGGCTGCCACTGATGCGCTCCGCCTGGGCTTTTGGTCAGCTCCCAGTCGTAATTGAACAGGTGGTCGAAATAATCGTTGCTCCACTGGGTCGGGGTCTTGGTCCATGTAACCTCCAGACCACTCGTGATGGTGTCTGGGCCATGCCCGGTACCGAATGAGTTTTTCCAGCCCATGCTTTGCTCTTCGATGGTTGCACCGGCGGGCTCAGAACTAACGTATTTGCCTGGATCCGCTGCACCGTGGGTTTTACCGAACGTGTGTCCGCCCGCAATCAGCGCAACGGTTTCTTCGTCGTTCATGGCCATACGACCGAACGTTTCCCGAATGTCGTGCGCGGAGGCAAGTGGATCAGGGTTACCCGCTGGTCCTTCTGGGTTCACGTAAATGAGACCCAGATTGGCCGCACCGAGGGGTTGCTCAAGCGTACGCTCGTGTGGGTTGGCATACCGCACGTTGTCGCCCAGCCATTCGGTTTCTGAGCCCCAGTAAACCGCTTCTTCGGGTTCCCAGACATCTTCACGTCCACCACCGAAGCCGAATGTTTTGAAGCCCATCGACTCCAGAGCGCAGTTACCGGTCAGAACCAGCAGATCGGCCCAGGAAAGTTTCCGTCCGTATTTCTGTTTAACCGGCCAAAGCAGCAGACGAGCCTTATCGAGGTTCGTGTTGTCGGGCCAGCTATTGAGTGGCGCAAAACGCTGATCGCCGGAGCTTGCGCCACCACGACCATCGCCAATGCGGTACGTACCCGCACTGTGCCACGCCATCCGAATGAAGAAAGGTCCATAGTGACCGTAATCGGCTGGCCACCAATCCTGAGACGTAGTCATCAGGTCAACGATATCTTTCTTTACAGCCGCCAGATCGAGCGATTTGAACTCGTCGGCATAGTTAAAGCTTTCGCCCATCGGATCAGACAGCGACGAATGTTGACGCAGGATGTTCAGTTTCAACTGATTCGGCCACCAATCGCGGTTTGTCGTGCCACCACCGGCACTTTTGTTTACTTCCCCGTTCATGAACGGGCATTTGCCAACGGTATTTACTTTGCTATCGTCGTTGACGTCCCACACGGATGGGTCTTGTGTATCTTGTTGCTCGATGTTCTCCATTTTCGGACGAGTTTATTGGTTGACGAATCAAATTTAGGACAATTGACGCTATGGTTTTTATTCATTGTTTTTATATGAGTATAGATATTATCTATGAAACGGCTCCTCGCTTGCTAATTGATTCGTGTACAGGACCAGTTAAGTTGAACAATTCGCGAGATTTATGCCTTCAGTTTCAATGTAGCTCTATTGTTTATCAGTTAATATGAATCAACTTCTCTGGTCGCTAAGTGGCCAACGCGCGCTCGTAACGGGCGGAACAAAAGGCATTGGCGAAGCGATCGTTCGCCAGTTTATGGCTCTCGGAGCCGCTGTATTCATTGTTGCCCGCGATAACGAGCTGCTTCAGAAACAGCTGGACGAGTACCGCCAGCAGGGCCATACGGTCGAAGGAGTAGCGGCAGATATCAGTCAGCCGGGTGTAGCGGCTCAGGTTATGGACGCGGTAAACAGTACGTGGGGAAGTCTGGATATTCTGGTCAACAACGCCGGAACGAACATTCGTAAATCAACCGTCGAGTATAGTCCGTCTGAATACGACCACGTGCTCAACACAAACCTGCGTTCTGCTTACGAATTGAGTCAGGCCGCTTACCCGTTGCTGAAAGCGTCTGGAATCGGGAAGATCATTTTCGTTTCGTCGGTATCGGGAATGACACATACCAGCTCGGGGTCGCTCTACGGGATGACCAAAGCCGCCATGCTTCAGCTAACCCGCAATCTCGCTGTCGAGTGGGCGTCGGACGGTATCCGGGTGAACGCCGTAGCACCCTGGTATATCAAAACACCCCTGGCTACCCCCGTACTGACCAATCCCGAAAAGCTGACGGCCATTTTGAGCCGGACACCGATGAAGCGAATCGGCGAACCCGAAGAGGTGGCCTCGGTCGTCTCGTTTCTGAGCATGCCTGCGTCGGGCTACGTGACCGGCCAGACCATTGCGGTGGATGGTGGACTGCTGGCGTGGGGATACTAGCGTTAGTGTAGATGCTACTGGCCGAACGGTAAAACGGTATTTCATACGCCGTATCTCCAAAATACGGCGTATGAAATACCGTTTTACCGTTCGATGGACAGCCACGTGACAGGTTTCTACGGAAGAAAGACAGCAGAAATCAATGGGCTTTTCCGTAGGTTTTTTCACCGGCTTCGATGGCTACAGGTAACACATTGTTCCTGGGTGGAATAGGGCAGGGGTAACCTTCGCTGAAGGCGCAGTACGGGTTGTAGGCTTTGTTGAAATCAAGGATCAGCCGCCCGTTTTTGATATCGCCGATCCGTAAGTCGAGGTAGCGCCCACCGCCGTACGTGGCAAAGCCGGATGTTGCGTCCTTGAAGGGGAGAAACAGGTAATCGCGGTAGTCGGGCATCCGGATCAAATTCAGATTCCGGTAGATCGTCAGTTTCTGAGGTTTGCCATTCAGCACGAACGATACGACTGCGTAGGCGACGTGTGGCCGGGTCATTCCGTTATACGTTGGCATGTCGAACGGTTCTGATTTGGGCGTCAACTGTACGATGGCCTCCACCCGATAGGTCGAGTCAGGTTCGTAAAAGCGCAGATAGGCCAAGTCCTCCTTCGATTTCAACGGACTGCCGGACGACTTTAGGAAATCGTTTTTATAGGTCTCACGATGGTTGGCGATTTCGGCCGAAAACGGCGTCTGAGCAGTGGCAGTTACTGCCAGAAAACCAATTAGTAAGAGCAACAGAAAGCGCACAACCATTCGAAAAAAACTGTGTTTATACTCCGTGAACCGTTGGGAACCTGGTCTTGTTATTGAGGTACGAAAGAACCACATCAGATCAACAAACGCAATAAAACGATGAGCGAGACAAAAGAATCATTTCAGGATATTATAAAAGGTGACAAGCCCGTGCTTGTCGATTTTTACGCTGACTGGTGCGGTCCCTGTAAACAACAGGCTCCCATTCTGAAGCAACTCACCGACCGCGCTGGCGACAGCGTTCGGGTCGTTAAAATAAACGTCGATAAAGCCCAGAAAGCCGCTGACCAGTATCAGATTCGGAGCATTCCGACGATGATTATGTTCAAAGACGGAAAAATCGTCTGGCGTCAGTCGGGTGTTCAGCCACTGCATACGCTGGAAGGGCTGGTCAAGCAATTCAGCTAGTCGATAAGATCAGTAAATAGAATCGCAGCAAACGGGGCCGATTGTTATTGACAGTCGGCCCCGTTTACTGCTGCCCGTGGCGATGCATTTCCACAGCGACGGAATTGACTTGAATCAAGATTTTATTGTAGTATTGATTCTGTTTTCGATCAGTTCGCGTAGTTTAGCGGAAACCCTGTAGCCATGAAAAAAAGAACGTTCCTTAAGCTGTCGTCAGCTTTACTTGCCACCCCCGTCATGTCCCCTCTAGCGCAATTAGTACCCGGCGAAAAATTGAAAAACTGGGCCGGAAACTACACATACAGTACTGACCGGCTGTATTCAGCCAAGTCGATCGAACAGGTTCAGGAACTCGTAAAAAAATACGCGAAACTCAAAGTACTAGGTTCACGCCATTGCTTCAACGGCATTGCCGACAGTACGAATAATTTCATTTCGCTCGCCGATATGAATCAGGTCGTGGCGCTGGATGAAAAGGCCCGCATGGTAACGGTCGACGCCAACATGCGCTACGGGCAATTGGCTCCGTACCTCGATGGGAAAGGCTATGCGTTGCACAATCTGGCTTCGCTGCCGCACATTTCGGTAGCGGGGGCCTGCGCTACGGCCACCCACGGCTCGGGCGTAAAGAACGGTAATCTGTCAACCGCAGTCGCAGGACTGGAACTTGTTACGGCTGATGGTGAACTGAAGAAACTGTCGCGCGACAAGGATGGCGATACGTTTCGTGCTGCCGTTGTCAACCTGGGTGCGCTTGGTGTTGTAACGAAAGTCACGCTCGACATTCAGCCAACCTTCATGGTGCGGCAGGATGTGTACGAAAACCTGCCACTCGATCAGCTGAACGATCACTTCGAAGCGATCATGTCGGGTGGCTACAGCGTAAGCCTGTTCACGGACTGGCAAAAGAAGCGCATTAACGAAGTCTGGATTAAACGACGAGTTGAGGAAGGAAGCAAGATAGAGGCCAAGCCCGAGTACTTCGGGGCATCGCTTGCAACGAAAAACCTGCATCCAATCACCGAAATATCCGCCGAAAATTGCACCGAACAAATGGGCGTGCCCGGTCCCTGGTACGAACGGTTGCCGCACTTTAAAATGGGCTTTACACCCAGCAGTGGCAAGGAGTTGCAATCCGAGTATTTTGTACCCCGGAAAAATGCGGTCGATGCTATACTGGCCGTCGAACAGCTCCGTGATCACATCAGTCCACACCTGCTTATCAGCGAACTGCGGACCATCGAGGCCGATGATTTGTGGATGAGTATGGCTTACAAACAACCGAGTTTGGCCATTCACTTTACCTGGAAACAGGACTGGGCATCGGTCAGTAAAGTGCTGCCTATGATCGAAAAAGCACTGGAACCCTTTGGACCACGACCGCACTGGGGGAAACTGTTCACGTTATCCGCGCCGAAATTGCAGTCCCGTTACGAAAAGCTGACCGACTTCAAGAAGCTGGTGAAGGAATACGACCCGCAGGGCAAGTTTCGGAATGCGTTCCTTGATTCGACAATCTATGGTAGTTGATAGGCACTGATCAGCGCATCGATCCCATCAGCAATCGTGACTCTTCCAGGTCCAGTTCGTACAAAATAGTTCGGAGTACTTCGTCGTCTTCATTGCCCTCCCGGCGCAGTTGCGTAGCCCTATCACGCTCCACCTGGATGATCTCAAGCTGAATGCGTAGTGTTTCCCGAACTTCCGATTCGTGCGCCTTCGACCGACGCACATTGTCGTTCAGCCGGAGCCTGTCGATGCGGATTTCGTACTTGTGTTTGAGTCGCGCCAGTGTTTCGTCGGATACCTCGTCGCTCAGTGAGTAGTTAGCCTCAAGGTGTTCGATGGCCGTACCGGCGAGCTGAACACGCAGTTTAATCTCGTCCTGTCTGGCCCGTTGATCGGGCTGAATGTTCAACCAGCGGATCAGGTAGGGTAAGGCTAGTCCCTGCAATACCAGCGTCGAGAAAATGACGCAGTACGTAAAGAAAATGATCAGATCACGCTGCGGAAAGGGCGATCCGTTCCGCAGCGTGAGGGGTAAGGCCAGCGCCGTTGCCAGTGACAATACTCCCCGCATTCCGGTCCAGCCGATGACGGTGAGCAGTTTGCCATTGATGAGCGGATGATGGACAGGCAGATTCGGCTTAAGCAATCGCGTGAAGAAACTCACCAGAAAAATCCAGACAAACCGGGCCAGAATAACGGCTAGACTAACGATGATACCGTATAGAATCAGCATGCCGGACGAATAGCCGGAGTTGGTCAACAGGATCTGGCGCAGTTGCAGACCCATGAGCACGAACACGATGCTGTTGAGCAGAAACGTAACGACATTCCAGACGTTGATCGTTTGCAAATGAGCCTGGCGCGATAGAAACTCCGACGATCGAAGGGTTAGAAATAATCCCGACGACAGCACGGCCAGCACACCCGATACATGCAATTCTTCGGCGATCAGGTAGCCGGCAAACGGCGTCAGAAATGTCAGCGTCGTTTCAACAACCGGCGTGTCATCCGTTAATTGGTGAATACTTTTCACGATCCAGGCCAGCGCCAGCCCGATGAGGATTCCGCCGAAAATAACCAGAAAGAATTGCTCCCCTGCTTCGATCAAAACAAACTGTCCCGTTGCTACGGCAGCCACGGCATAGCGATAAACGATCAGGCCCGTTGCGTCATTGACCAGACTTTCGGCTTCCAGAATGACCACGACGCGACGGGGTAGCCCCATCTCTTTGATGATCGACGTACCCGCAATGGGGTCTGTCGTAGAAACCGTTGCCCCCATTACGAACGCCAGCGGCCACGAAAAGCCGGGAACGAACGTATGCACGACCCACGCTACCCCCACCGTCGAGAAGAGAACCAGCCCGAGTGCCAGCAGCAGAATAGGCCGAAAATTTGCTTTGAAATCAGCCCACGACGTGTTCCAGGCCGCTGCGTAGATCAGTGGCGGTAGAAAAACCAGAATGACAACATCAGGGGTGAGCGCAACCGAAGGCAAGCCCGGAATCAGACTGATCGCAATGCCTGCCAGCACTAACACGATGGGCGTGGCAATACGAACCCGCTCGGCCACCGCCGACAGGGCCGTTACGATTGCCAACAGGGTAATGATTAAGGCGATACTACTCATGTTCTGAACAACCCCACAGGTCGTCAGGGTGTTTTGTTGCACTGGTATCCGGGCATAGTGGAATCCGGCTTTCGCTGATGAATTAAGAACTATTTTCTCCAGTTATGAGGATATTTACCACGGTTTGGCCTTTTCATCAGACCACCCTTTCATCTTGAAAAAAATAGGGGTAATTTGCTTTTAGAAGCTGTATATTTTCTTGCGTCAAATTCCCGTTCTACTGCTAAAAACTCACTTTACTTACTTTTACTAACCTATGAAACGTAGAGAAGCGATACAGCAGGCGGCCCTGATGATGGGTGGTCTGTTGTCAGCACCCACGCTGGCGGGCGCAATGGGCCGCATTACGAACACGGGTCCCAGCGTGTCCGTTACGGCTGAGCAGGAAGCATTGCTGGCTGAAGTCGCCGACGTAATTATTCCGGCCACCAAAACGCCGGGTGCCAAAGCGGCTGGTGCCGAAAAATTCATTGTCCGCGTCATGCGCGATTGCTACCCCAAAACCGATCAGGACAGTTTCTACGCCGGGCTCGCCAAGCTGGATGCCAGTAGCAAAACCAAGTTCGGAAAAGGATTTATGGAGTTAGATACTGCCCAGAAAAACGAAATGGTGAAGCAGACGATGACCGATGATAAGCCGTTCTTCCTACGCATGAAAGAGCTGACAACGACCGGGTACTTTACGTCGGAAATCGGCGCAACCAAGGCCCTCGAATACCTGCCGGTTCCGGGGCAGTTCAACGGCTGTATGCCGCTCAAACCCGGCCAGAAAACCTGGGCGCTCTAATTCATAACCCGTATGCCGGCCTGAACAGCGCAGCAGCCATGCCCGGTGCGTAGTTTACTGGTTGTTCAATCCCAACTCCTTCAACTGTATGAACCTCAATATTGATTCTATAAAAGAAACCACCTACGATGCCATTGTCATCGGATCGGGAATAACGGGTGGCTGGGCCTCCAAAGAACTGACCGAGAAAGGCCTGCGAGTTCTTATGCTCGAAAAAGGGCACCAGCTTGAGCACGTATCGGGTTACGAAAATGCCATGAAAGATCCGTGGCAAACTCAGTACAATGGTCGGCTCACGATGGAGCAGAAAGAAACGCACCCGAAACTGGCGCGTGACTACCCTTACAACGAGCTGACCGAAACCTACTGGATGAAGGATTCGGATTCGTTATATAAAGAGAACAAACGCTTCGATTGGTATCGACCTAATATCGTCGGTGGCAAGTCGATCATGTGGGGTCGGCAATCGTACCGGCTAAGCGACCTCGATTTTGAAGCCAATGCCAAAGAGGGCATTGCCGTAGACTGGCCGATCCGCTACAAAGACGTGGCTCCCTGGTACTCGTATGTCGAGAAAGTGGTTGGTATTTCGGGGGAAGCCCTGAATTTGCCGCAACTGCCCGACAGCGACTTCCTGCCGCCAATGGAGATGTACTGCGTTGAGAAAGAGGTTCGTAAACGGCTTGAGGAGAATTTTCCCGGTCGTACTATGACGATTGGTCGTGTGGCCAACCTGTCTAAAGCGGCTCAGGCGCAGCTTGGCATTGGCCGGGCTCCGTGTCAATACCGGAACAAATGTTCGCTGGGTTGCCCGTACGGTGCTTATTTCAGCACGCAGTCCTGCACGTTGCCCTACGCGTCGAAAACGGGTCGGTTAACGCTCCGTCCTGACTCGGTTGTATCGGAAATTATTTACGATGAAAACCAGAAACGGGCTACGGGCGTCCGGGTGATCGATGCCGTAACCTTGCAGGGTCGGGAATACTTTGCCAAACTGATCTTCGTCTGCGGCAGCACACTCGGCACGACATCCATTCTGCTCAACTCCAAGTCGAGCCGCTTCCCGAACGGGCTGGGCAATGATTCGGAGCAATTGGGGCATAACCTGATGGATCACCACTTCCGCACTGGCGCATCAGGTGACTGGGAAGGCGATCTGGATAAATACTACATCGGACGGCGGGCAAATGGCATTTATGTGCCTCGTTACCGCAACATCGGCAGCGACAAACGCGATTACCTGCGGGGCTTTGGCTACCAGGGCGGTGGCAGTCGGCAGGGCTGGCAGCGTAACGTTGCCGAGATGAGCTTCGGTGCTGATTATAAGGAAGAACTGACCAAGCCCGGTCCGTGGACAATGGGTTTTGGTGGCTTCGGCGAAACGCTGCCCTACTACGAAAACCGGATGTATCTCGACAAAAATGAGAAAGACAAATGGGGTATGCCGCTGGTCGTTTTCGACGCCGAACTCAAAGAAAACGAAAAGAAAATGCGCGTTGACATGATGAATGATGCCAAAGAAATGCTGGAATCGTCGGGTGTCAAAAACGTGAAAGCGTACGACAGAGGCTCGTACCTGGGGATGGCCATTCACGAGATGGGAACCGCGCGCATGGGCCGTGATCCTAAAACGTCGGTACTCAATGCCAATAACCAGATGCACGGAGTCAAAAACGTTTTCGTAACGGATGGTGCCTGCATGGTGTCGGCTTCCTGCGTAAACCCGTCATTGACGTACATGGCACTGACGGCACGGGCGGCAGATTTCGCCGTAAAAGAGATGAAAAAGAAGAGTATCTAGTTCGAAATAAGCGTACACAAAAAAGCCAGATCGTTATTTGATCTGGCTTTTTTGTTTGGTCCAGCTTACGTACTACCAGCGAATAGTATTTGGTTGGCCCATCACCGATTCATTTCTGTTAGCAGTAGCCTATCCAGACTCAGGGTTTAAAACAATCGCCCGACAAAAATCAGGACGACGGCACCTAACACGGCAATCAGGAGATTCATGACCAGGCCGTCGTTATCCGGGTCATTGCCGAGCTTACGGGCAATAAAACCGCCCACAAATCCGCCCACAATGCCGAGCAGAATATTGACGATCATCGAATTATGACTGTCCATAATACGGCTGGCGATAAAACCGGCAATGCCGCCAATAAGAATGGAATACAGGAAGCCCATAGTGCTGAAGGTTAATGATTTAGTGAACTGTCTCGTAATGCTACAGTAAATAACTGAAAGTTACTATTATAAGAGGAAAACCAGGATAAAGTTTAAGGGCGGATGGGTATAAATACCTTCGTCCTACGCTTTATTTACCAATGGACTATCACTACTTTTACGTTGTATAATCCAATCCTATTTCCCGTTCTTACTTATGAATTCTTTTCGATCGGCCAAGCGTTCTGCGTTTTATCGCCGGGCGATGGCCCTCTCTGCTGCCGGTCTGGTGGTCGGAACTGTTTTTGTTGGGGCCTACCAGAATCGTAACCTCAACGCAGCGTCCGACGGTTATCTCAAGGGTTTGTTCGCGCAGCTTAGTGACGACGATAAACATGATCCCAAATATGCCGTGGGTAGCCTGAACGTGGCGCCGGGCCTGGAAGCCACCCTGTTTGCCGCCGAGCCGATGCTGAGCAATCCGACGGATATCGATGTCGATGCCAGAGGTCGCGTGTGGGTTTGTGAAGCTTACAACTACCGGCCCGCTATCAACGGAAATCCGACCCGCAAAGAAGGTGATCGGATCATGATTCTGGAAGACACGAACGGGGATGGCAAAGCTGATATCTCCAAAGTCTTTTACCAGGACCCAAGTATCGAATCGCCACTGGGTATCTGGGTGCAGGGCAACAAAGTGATCGTGGCCGATAGTCCAAACGTGTGGGTTCTGACGGACGAAAACGGCGATGATAAGGCCGACAAAAAAGAACTGCTCTTCACGGGAATCGGGGGTGAGCAGCACGACCACGGGATGCACACATTTGTCTTTGGTCCCGACGGCAAGTGGTATTTCAACTTTGGCAATGAAGGTAAACAATTGCTGGATAAAGAGGGAAAACCCGTCATTGACGTGGCCACGGGCAAAGCCATCGATAAACAGAATTTCAAGCAGGGCATGGTGTTCCGCTGTGATCCCGACGGGAAAAACGTTGAAGTGCTGGGCCAGAATTTCCGGAACAACTACGAAGTGGCCGTGGATTCCTACGGTACGCTTTGGCAGTCGGACAACGATGATGATGGCAACAAGGGCGTTCGGATCAACTACGTGATGGAGTATGGCAACTACGGCTACACCGACGAGATGACGGGCGCTGGCTGGCAGGCGAATCGGGATAATCTCGAACCCGAAATCCCACGGCGGCACTGGCACCTGAACGATCCGGGTGTTGTACCGAACCTGCTTCAAACCGGGGCCGGCTCGCCAACGGGTATCATTGTTTACGAAGGAAAACTGCTGCCCGAAGTGTTTCGAAATCAGGTGATTCACTGCGATGCCGGACCGAACGTCGTTCGATCATACACAGTGCAAAAGGATGGTGCGGGCTACAAGGCCGACATCGTAAACGTCCTTGAAGGAGCGCGCGACCAGTGGTTTCGTCCAGCTGATATATGCGTGGCACCCGATGGTTCGCTCATTATTGCCGATTGGTACGATCCCGGCGTAGGTGGCCACCAGGCGGGTGATCAGAACAAAGGGCGCGTGTATCGCGTAGCACCCCCCAATTCGCCGTACACCATGCCGAAAGTGGACGTATCGACCACTGACGGGGCGATTGAAGCACTCCAGAGTCCGAACATGTCGATCCGCTATGCCGGGTGGCAGAAACTGCGTGAGCTAGGTACAAAGGCAGAAAAACCACTGGCCAAGCTGTACAAAGAATCGAACAATCCCCGGATGCAGGCTCGCGCGTTGTGGCTGCTGAGCAAACTGGACAAAGGACAGAAATACATTGAGACGGCGCTGAAGAGCACCAATCCTGATCTGCGCATCACGGCATTACGGGCCGCTCGCGAACTCAAAACGGACATCATTCCCTACGTGAAGCAACTGGTCAACGATCCTGATGCGCAGGTTCGTCGGGAGTGTGCCATTGCACTCCGGCTCAACAAATCAGCAGAAGCACCGGCTTTGTGGGCACAGCTGGCCAGTAAGTACGATGGGAAAGACCGTTGGTATCTGGAAGCACTGGGTATTGGTGCTGACGGAAACTGGGATAGCTATTATACGGCCTGGGTGAAGCAGATGAACAACGACCCGCTCGCTAATGCGGGTGGTCGCGACATCGTATGGCGGGCCCGCACCAAAGAATCGGTGCCGATGCTGGCTAAACTGGCGGGTGATCAGGGGACGGATCTGAACCAGCGATTGCGCTATTTCCGGGCGTTTGATTTCAACCCCGGTGCCAGTGAAAAATCAGCCGCGTTGCTGGGTATTTTGCAGGCGAACAGCAACTCGACCGACGTATCGAAACTGGTGTTGCGCCACCTTGACCCGGCTTTTGTGAAAAACTCACCCGTCGCGACAACCGCGCTGAACAAGCTGCTGACCGATGTGTACGGAACCCCCGAATACATCGAACTGGTAACCCGCTACGAACCTAACTCCGAGAATGCCAAGTTGAGCCAACTGGCAATGGCCAAGTCGACGGATGCTGTAGGCCGTGATGCCGTTCGGCAGTTGATCAAGCAGAACGGTAGCCCGTTGATCTGGACGCTTGTTAATGGCGCAAACGCGGACGAAGCCGCACAGATGGTAGCGGCCCTGCAACGGGTTGGTAACAAAGAATCGCTGGACATTCTGAAAACCATTGCGCTTGATGAAAAGCGGTCGCCTGCGTTACGCATGAATGCTACCCGCGCCTTGGGTGGCAGCATGGACGGTGCCGATATGGTTGTCGCTTTACTGAAATCGGGCGAAATTAAAGGCGACTACAAGAAAGCGGCTGTTCAGGGCGTGAGCAACGACTGGCGTAAAAATGTCAGAATACAGGCGGCTGGTTTTCTGGATGGCGGACAGAGTGCCGAAGGCAAAAAGCTCCCCGGTATGAACGAATTGATGGCGCTGGATGGCGATGCGTCAAAGGGCGTGAGTGTCTTCAAAAACAACTGCTCGATTTGCCATCAGGTCAACGGCGAAGGCATGGACTTTGGGCCGAAACTGTCTGAAATCGGCTCTAAACTGCCCAAAGAAGGTCAATATCTGGCTATTCTGCATCCTGATGCCGGCATCAGCTTCGGCTATGAAGGATGGGAAGTGAAGTTTAAAGACGGGAGCACCATGTCGGGAATCGTATCCAGCAAAACCGAGACCGATCTGCAAATGAAGTTCCCCGGTGGTGTGGTCCAGAACTACAAAATGTCGGACGTGGTCTCCATGAAAAAGATGGATTCGTCCATGATGCCATCGGGCCTTCAGGAAGCCATGAGTACAAAGGACTTAGTGGATCTGGTCGCCTATTTAACGAGTTTAAAAAAGAAATAAGCTGAACTGTGAGTACGCTGATTTTAGGAGTAGTTAGATTTTGCTTTTCAGAAATGAGTAGCAGATTTTTGCAAACCAGTAAACCAGCGTAATCATAGTTTAGACTACAACCATTATGCAACGACGCAATTTTGTTAAATCGACAGTTGGCCTCGCTGGGGCTACTGCTGCGGGTGAATCGTTAACCGGCAACTGGCATTCACAGCCTAATTTTCTGGCTAAGAATAATTTCAAGCTCAAATATGCTCCCCACTTTGGCATGTTCGAAAACAGCGCCGGTGGCGATCCCATCGATCAGCTGAAATTCATGGCCGATATGGGCTTTACAGCCCTGGAAGACAACGGAATGATGGGCCGTGACCCGGCACTCCAAACGAAGATTGGCGCTGAGCTGGCTCGATTAGGGATGACGATGGGCGTGTTTGTGCTCGACAAGGGTGGTAACGGTCAGAATACCCTCGCGGCCGGAAAGCCCGAATACGTCGATATTTTTTTGAACGGCTGTCGGAAAGCGGTTGAAACCGGCAAACGGGTCAACGGCAAATTCACGACTGTTGTGCCGGGCGATTTTGAGCGGAACTTGCCGATTGGGATTCAGACCGGTAACGTTATTGATGCCTTGCGTCGTGGGGCCGATATTCTGGCCGCCGGTGGGCTGACGATGGTGCTGGAACCGCTCAGTGATACGCCAAACCTGTTCCTGCGGACGTCCGATCAGACGTATGAAATCTGCCGGGCGGTCAATAGTCCTTCGTGCAAAATTCTGTTTGATATCTATCACATGCAGAAAAACGAGGGACATATAATCCCGCATATCAACTGGTGCTGGAGCGAAATCGGTTATTTTCAGATCGGTGATAATCCAGGCCGCAACGAGCCAACTACGGGAGAAATCAACTATAAAAACGTGTTCAAATACATCTACCAGAAACAGAAAGAAACAGGCAAAGATTTCATTTTTGGTATGGAACACGGCAAATCGCAGAAAGGCAAAGAAGGCGAAGTGGCGCTGATAAAAGCCTACGTCGAGTCGGATAGCTTTACCGTGTAAGAATAGACGATGTAGTCAAAACATGAAGCCCCGGCAGAACACTCTGTCGGGGCTATTTCAGTAATGTCCCTTCTAGGCAAATGAATGGTTGATCTGGCTTACAGAACGACAACCGAATTTTCTTCACCCGCAACGCCATTGGCTACATATTTGTCAGCAGCCCAATCATTGGCCCACGTCGTACCGTCTAAAACATAACGGTATTGGTATTCAGCACCTACGGGTAGTTCAACCGTCGTTTTATACGAACCATCCTTTTGCTTCTTCAACGTTTGGGCGCTAATATCCCAGCTGTTGAATTCACCGGCCAGAGCGACCGTTTTTGCACCGTTGACAGCTTCAGCCGGCAACTCAAACGTAACTTTTGCGATAGGCTTGCTTTTGAGGAATTGTTTGGCAACCGCCATAGTGGTTCATAATTTGGTTTGCAGTGCAAAATTATATTGAAAAATAAGTAATATCATAACAATCAGCCGTTTATGAGCTAATATTCTTTAAAAAATACAATTGATTGTGTTTTGATTTATAGATGCATCTTAAAAATGTACTATTTTGAATCAGTACGGTAATAGCCACTACACGATTTTTCGACACAACTTTTGATAGACTAACGCCGATCGGTATACGAGACGTTTGTGATTCGACTGATTAAAAATAATCGAGTTTATTAGTGTAACGATCGTCCCCGTACTAGATACATATCGGCCCTGAATCGGCCTCCTTTTCAGACCGTTCGTGGTTTATAGCTTCGGTATTCCTGCGTCCAGTGCCAGGCGCCAACAGCCGCAATGAAGCAAAACACAAAATATTCAATGCCAACAAATTTCACCCCTTTTACAAAATACATGTACGTCAGGATAGCATCGACACCCAGCCAGACATACCAGCATTCGACGCGTTTTTCGATCATTAGAAATGTGGCGACAACACTCATCACGGTTGTGAATGAATCCAGGTACGGAAAGGCGCTAGGTTTGCTGAACAGTACCGGAAACCAATCGTGCAGATTGCTGGCGAAGGTCCCGAGCAGTACCGTTGCGACTAGGCCAGAGAGTGTCCAGACGACAAATTGTCGGGTCGGCATCCGGCTGATGCGCAATTCCTGATCGTTGTTTGCCTCATTTTGTTTCGGATGAGTCCAGCGCCACCACCCCTGTAGGTTCATGATCAGAAAAAATACCTGTAGAAACATATCCGGGTACAACTGAACCTGATAAAACAGGAAGAAGAAAAGGAAAACACTGACGGCACCGATGGGCCAGCTCCAGATGTTGGCTAGTGCTGATAGCCAGACAGCTACGGCACCAATGACTGCGCCAAAGAACTCCAGGTAGCTCATGGGGTAGTCCCACAGCGTAAAAAAAATCGTATTGATGTCGAAAAAATCGGCCATGCGCGAAAGTAATCGGTGGGAAATTTTACCTTTCTGCGAAAGTACGGATTAACCCTTTATCTGAACGCTTATGCAACGTATTGCTATGCTTGGTGGTGGCTTCATTGGCCGCTTCTACGCCGAATCCATCCACGGCCAGCGCAGCCGCGATAAAGTCGTCGCCATTTATGCCCGCCGGGACGAAACGGCGAAAAAATTTGCTGCTGATTACGGCTGCGACTTCGCGTCAACTGATATGGAAGCGGTGATTGCCCATCCCGACGTCGATATGGTATGTATTGCGCTGCCTAACAACATTCACGAAACGGCGGTCAACCTATGCGCGAAACACAAGAAATCGGTGGTGTGCACCAAGCCCCTTGGCCGCACGGCGGAAGAAGCGTTGCGTATGATGAAAACGGTCGAAGAAGCCGGTATTTTTGCCGGGTATCTGGAAGATCTGTGTTATACGCCAAAGTTCCTGAAAGCATTGGATAGCGTGAAGAACGGCGCATTGGGTCGTATTCTTTGGGCGAAGTCGCGCGAAACGCACCCCGGTCCGCACTCCGACTGGTTCTGGGATAAAGAACAGGCTGGTGGTGGCTGTATGCTCGATCTGGGTTGTCATTGCGTCGAAATTGCCCGCAGTTTCATCGGCAAAGATGTGAAGCCGGTTGAGGTAATGTGCTGGGCGGCCACGCAGGTAAAACCGATCGATGCTGAAGACCATGCCATTGCGCTGGTGAAATACGAAAATGGGGCTATCGGGCAGTTTGAGGTGAGCTGGACGTTCCGGGGTGGTATGGATCTGCGCGATGAGGTGATGGGAACCGAAGGCACGATCTGGATCAACAACTTCCTACGAACTGGTTTCGAAATGTTTACGACCGGTCGGCGTTCCGACGGTCAGAACGCCGACGGTAAAGGGGACAATTATGTAGCCGAAAAAGCCGAATCGACCACGGGTTGGCTGTTTCCGGTGGGGGACGAAGTAAATGATCTGGGCTACAATCACATGTTTACTGATATGTTCAAGTCGCAGGAAGAAGGGCGTGAACCCACCGAAACCTTCTACGATGGCTACGTGGTAAACGCGGTGCTGGATGCCGCCTACAAATCAGCGGAAACGAAACAGTGGGAAAAGGTAATCTTGCCAGTCTGGCGTGGGCAGGAAGGATTGACGCAGCAGACAACGCTGGTTGACTACGACGAGCAACATTACCTGATCAAGGAAGAAGTGACGCACGATGGTCGCCATAAAGTGATTCTGAAAGACAAACAGACCGGGAAGATCTCGGAGCGGGATCTACAGTAGTGGACCAGTCGGCCAACCTGGTCGTGGGTAGCTTTGCACGAATGCGTCTGTGGAAAAAGGACTGGATTGTCGTGTTTGGCGCAATCCGAAACGTTGGGTGGACACAACAGTAATAAAAAAGCGTGTTCGGCGGGTTGTATGCGACAGATTGCGCATCTCGTGGCAGAGTGGTTTTGGCTCGTTGGGCAGTTTGCGGTTGACACAAGAACCGCCGAGAGAGGAATCCGGAAACTCATTAGTCAGCATCTTGGTGGCAGTGTAATTTTATACATGGAAGAACAACTTTTACCCACAAGCGTAACGCCCGAATGGTTTGAATATCCAGAGTCGGTTCTAGTTCTATTGAAATTAGGTCTGTTAAATATTAAGCCTTGGAAGGTGCTTACAGGCGAACAACTATTAGCATACAACAGTCGGTATGCCCAAAAGCAAATAGTCCCTTTTGCAATTCGGTTGGACAACGACGATATAGTATGCTGGAGTTTGAAGCATGATAAAAAGCTGGTACTTTGGGACGAAACCGAAATGGGATTTAAGTCTGACGAAGTTTATAAAGACGTTTGGGCTTGGCTAACTGTAGCGACTCAAGACATGATAGATTTTCATTCATAATTGCGCTCCACTTGGGGCAGCTTTCTGTCGACAGGAGACGCGTCCCGAGGTAAAGTTTGCAGCCCAGCCAGCAAAGGGTGTAAAGGTTGGAAATGGCTTGTGTTCAGGGTAGTTTTGCCCTCATTAATTAACCCCTGTGGGCGCTGTGCGAGAGTATACTGAGTTATTTGAGTGAAGCAGTAGAACAACCGTTATGATTGAAACTAAACGCCTGACACTTGTACCCTTGACGCTTGATCAGCTGCGTCTGCATGTGGCGGACCGTCATCAGTTAGAGGCCGTATTTGGTCTGAAGAAAGGGCATCGACAAGTGATCGAACCGCTGTTGAGCATCATTACCTATTTTGCGATTCCACGTTTGCAGAACCCGGCCAATGATCCGCTTTATCATACAATGTGGCTGGCTATCGACCGGCAAACGCAGCAGTTCGTGGCCGAAGCTAAATTCAAGGGGGAGCCTGATGAAACCGAGACCGTCGAAATTGGGTACGGCACATATCCGGCACTCCGTCGAAACGGGTACATGAGCGAAATGGTTGGTGGTCTGGTGAGCTGGGCAGGACAGCAACCGGGTATCCGACGTGTTGTTGCGGATACCGAAACGGAAAACGTAGCCTCGCAGAAAGTGCTGGAAAAGAACAGGTTCGTTCTGTTTGACCGCGTCGAAAATATGCTTTGGTGGGAGTATGTGTATGACTAGTAAAACTTGACCCACAAAAACTGACGAGGCTCCAGGCATCCGTAAATCGCTAGAGTAAATCCCGTAACTCATCCGTCAACTGGCAACGTTCGCGGGTAAGTTTATCGATGTTTTCGTCGAGGAGTATATGCGTCCGGGCGTTGTCAAAATTCTCGCTGAAAGCTGCCCGCAGTTCTTTACGCTTCATCGCTTCTAGGAAGCGACGGACATCAGCGGGTGTTTCGAGCAGGAGGGGAGGCACTTCGGTCGGTTGGTCGTTGTCGTCTTTGGCCACCATCGTAAAGTAGCTGGTGTTCGTATGTTTCACCGTGCCCAGTTTCACATTCTCGGCAATAACCTTGATGCCTACCACCAGCGAAGTCCGGCCAACATAATTGACCGACGCCAGCAACGAGACCAGCTCGCCAACTTCGACGGGCTGCCGAAAGTTGACACCATCGACCAAAACCGTCACGCAATACTGTCTGGCATGTTTGGCCGCACAAGCGTAGGCAACTTTATCCATCAGTGACAGCAAGGTGCCACCGTGAATTTTGCCACCAAAGTTAGCATAGGCCGGAATCATCAATTCCGTGAGTGTGGTGCGTGAATAATTGACGGGTTTGGCTGTCATCTGAAACCGGGATTTGCTGGATTTATCGGATTGGCGCTGATTTTCACAGAATTGATCATGGAAGCGTTTATGCAGGAAGGTACGAAACAAAAGAAGCCAACCTTGCTACGGTTGGCTTCTTTCGTTTCGTACCTGTAAACACCTCCGGTGAAATCATACGGCGAAACTTTCACCACAGCCACACGTGCGCGAGGCATTTGGATTTTTGAACTGAAAGCCTTTACCATTGAGTCCGTCCGAAAAGTCAAGTTCCGTACCGGCGAGGTACAGCAAACTTTTGCGGTCGATGAGAATCTTTATGCCTTTGTCTTCAACGATATGATCGGTTGGCTGCTGGGTCGCGTCAAATTGCAGATCGTACATCAATCCCGAACAACCTCCACCCTGTACACCTACGCGGATAGCATACTCTTCGGCAAGGCCATCTTTGTGGCGTAGTTCGATAATCTTGTTTTTGGCGATTTCTGAGACGGTAACCATAGTTGTAATGGAATCGGAATTGACGCGAATTAATGCTATTGTAGTAACTTTCTGCCAATCGGAAAAGTTCTGTCTACTCATGCTCACTAACGTCGAACACATTGGCATTGCCGTACGCGACATTGCCGCGTCGAATGCGCTATTTGCCAAACTGCTTAACAGTCAGCCCTATAAAGCCGAAACAGTCGAAGCGGAGGGAGTTACTACGTCTTTCTTTCGGGTCAATCAGACCAAAATCGAATTGCTCGAAGCAACCGATGCGGCTAGTCCCATTGCTAAATTCCTGGAGAAAAAAGGGGAGGGAATACACCACATTGCCTTTGAAGTCGACGACATTGAGGCCGAAATGAGTCGGCTGGCAGCCGAAGGATTTACGCTTCTGAGTGAGAAGCCTAAAGCAGGAGCCGATAATAAGCTGGTATGCTTTCTGCACCCAAAAGGCACTAATGGTGTCCTGATCGAATTGTGTCAGGAGCGAACAGTGTTGCCGAAATAGCTGAAAAAGAGTGATACGCATCACTACGCGCAGAGCCTGAAGACGACCTGCTCTTTGATGGTCTGTGCGGGTGCTCGCGACACTGGGCAGGAAGATAATTGTCAACTAAACAATCACGAATGCTGTTATCAACCTAAGGGCGTCGTTACCAGCGGAGGTATAGAATAAAAACCAAAAATTTTCGGGCTAACTGTTTGGCCGATACGTTACCTTTGCGGGTCAAAACAACGACGCGCCCCCGTCATGGATCAGTACTCATATATCGCCAATTCCGACGCGGCTTACGTGGATCAACTCTATCAGTCTTATAAGCAAGACCCTCAGGCAGTTGACGAAAGCTGGCAACAATTCTTCAAAGGATTTGAATTTTCATTGACCTACGGCGAAGACGCCGGCCACAATGGTGGATCGGGTAAAACCAATGGTGCTTCTGCCAATGGTAATGGACAAACAACCACGAAACCCGACGCTTCGGCAAAACCGGTTGACGCCAGCCATGCCGAGAAAGAGGTTTCGGTAGCCAGTCTGATCAAAGCCTATCGGTCACGTGGTCACCTATTAGCCAAAACAAACCCACTCAAAGCGCGTAAAGACCGGCAGCCACGCGTCGATCTGCCCGATTATGCCCTGTCGGATGCGGATCTGGATACCGTGTTTGAATCGGGGAAATTATTGGGCATCGGACCCGCTACCCTGCGGGTTATCATGGAGTCGCTTCGGAAGATTTATGCGGGTGATATCGGCTTCGAATACATGTACATCCGCGAACTGGACGTTAAAAACTGGTTGCGTAACAAAATCGAAAAAGAAGCGCTTGTGTTCACGCCTTCTCTCGATGAGAAAAAACGTATCCTCGAAAAACTGAACGAAGCTACCGTTTTCGAAAACTTTCTGGCGACAAAATACCTGGGTCAGAAACGCTTTTCGCTGGAAGGGGGCGAAGTGACGATTCCGGCGCTGGACACGATCATTAGCCAGGCGGCCAGCATGGGCGTTGAGGAAGTGATGATCGGTATGGCTCACCGGGGACGATTGAACGTACTGGCTAACATTCTGGGTAAGTCGTACGAATCTATCTTTGACGGTTTTGAAGGCAATGTTCCCGAGCAGGTTCATGGCGACGGTGACGTTAAATATCACCTTGGCTATTCAAGCCTGATCGAAACCAAATCAGGGAAACAGATCAGCGTAAAACTGGCACCTAACCCGTCGCACCTTGAAGCGGTCAATCCTGTTGTGGAAGGATTCGTGCGGGCGCAGGCTGATGAAGAATACAACGGCGACTTCACGAAGATCATGCCGATCCTGATTCATGGCGATGCTGCTGTGGCAGGGCAGGGTATTGTTTATGAAGTGACCCAGATGGCCAAGCTGGCTGGTTACCAAACCGGCGGCACGGTCCATTTTGTGATCAACAACCAGATCGGCTTTACAACGGACTTTGACGACGCCCGTTCGTCGATCTACTGTTCTGATGTCGCTAAAATCATTGACGCACCGATTTTTCACGTAAACGGTGATGATCCGGAAGCGGTGATCTTCTGCGCTAAACTGGCGGTTGAATTCCGCGAGAAGTTCAAGCGGGACGTGTTTATCGATATGGTCTGCTACCGGCGTTACGGTCACAATGAGGCCGACGAACCGAAGTTCACGCAGCCAACGATGTACAATATCATCGAGAAACACGCGAACCCACGTGAACTCTACAAAGATCTGCTCATTGAGCGGGGCGATGTAGACGCTGAACTGGCAACGCGCATGGATACGGAATTCAAGAAGCAGTTGCAGGACCGGCTCGACCGGGTGAAGCAGAAAGCCGAAATTCCCTATAAACCACTTCGTCTTGATCTCGACTGGGCCGAACTTCGGTTCAGTGAACCCGTCGATTTTGACCAGTCGCCCGAAACGAAAATTTCGGCTGAAATGCTGGAAAAAATTGGCAAGGCGCTGGTGAAACTGCCGGAAGGCTTCAAGCCGCTTAAGCAGATTGACAAGTTGCTGAAAGACCGGCAGGCTATGCTTACCGACACCAAACTGGTGAACTGGGGAACCGCTGAGCTGCTGGCCTATGGCTCGTTACTGCTCGATGGTAAACCGGTTCGGTTGAGTGGTCAGGATGTACAGCGTGGCACGTTCTCGCACCGTCACGCGGTGTTGCACGATTCCGAAACGAACCAGTCGTATTCGTCGCTCGACTTCATTGAGGAAGGACAGCAGAAATTCCAGATTTATAACTCGCTTCTGTCGGAGTACGGTGTACTGGGCTTTGAATATGGTTACGCCATGGCAAACCCCCACGCGCTGGTAATTTGGGAGGCTCAGTTCGGTGATTTTTCGAACGGTGCCCAGTTGATCATCGATCAGTTCATTGCGGCTGCCGAATCGAAGTGGGGCATTCAAAACGGCGTAACGCTGTTGCTGCCCCATGGCTACGAAGGACAGGGTCCGGAACACTCCAACGCGCGTCCTGAACGATATTTGCAGCTCTACGCGGAGTATAACATGGTGGTTGCCAACATCACGACACCCGCTAACTTCTTTCACCTGATGCGTCGCCAGTTGGCATGGGAGTTCCGTAAACCACTGGTGATTATGTCGCCCAAGTCGTTGCTACGTCATCCTAAGTGTGTATCACCTGTCGATGAGTTGACCAACGGCCTCTTCCAGGAAGTACTTGATGACAGCTACGCACAGGCTGAAAAAGTGAAACGCGTACTGTTATGTACGGGTAAAGTGTATTACGATCTGCTCGATAAACAGCAGGCTGATCAGCGCGATGATGTAGCCATTGTTCGACTGGAACAGCTGGCTCCGCTGCCTAAAAAGCAGCTGGACGCTGTATTGGCGCGATATAAAGACGCGAAGCTATTCTGGGTACAGGAAGAACCCGAGAACATGGGTTACTGGACCTACCTGCTTCGCATGGGCATTCACCTGCCGATTATTTCGCGTAAAGCTGCCGCGTCGCCAGCAACGGGTTATCCCAAAATACATACCCAGGAACAAGCCGACATCGTTCGGCGAGCGTTTGAATAACAAGGAGTTTGTTGCTTGTCGTTTATAGGATGATGTTCTGGTAAAAGAGAGCGTTATCCTGTAAACTGCGAACCCAAACCACAAACTATAGAAAAATGGCCGTTGATATGAAAATTCCTCCCGTGGGGGAATCCATTACCGAAGTTACTGTTGGCACCTGGTACAAGAAAGAAGGTGACCAGGTAAAGATGGACGATGTTCTCTGTGGACTCGATTCCGATAAAGCTACGTTTGAGTTAACGGCCGAAGCCGATGGTGTCCTTCACATCCTGGCACAGGAAGGTGATGTGTTGCCAATTGGCGCCAGCATCTGCACGATTGACAGTGAGGGTAGTGCCCCCAGTGCGGCACCTTCACCCGAACCGGCCAAAGCTGAAGCGCCTAAACCTGCCGCTCCGGCAGCTGAATCAACCCCAGCTCCGCAACCAGCCGCCGAACCTGCTCCGGCACCCGCTGCTACTCCGGGTGGTAACGTGATCGAAATGAAAGTTCCGGCGGTTGGCGAATCCGTTACGGAAGTGACCATTGCTTCGTGGAGTAAAAAAGACGGAGATCAGGTTGCTCTCGACGAAGTGCTGTGCGAACTGGAGTCTGACAAAGCCACGTTCGAACTGCCCGCTGAAGCGGCTGGTGTACTCCGGATTGTTGCTCAGGCCGGGGAAACGCTGCCAATCGGAGCGTTGATCGCAAAGATTGAAACAGGAGCGGCAGCCGCACAGCCAGCTGCTACACCACAACCAGCTGCCCCCGCTCCACAAGCCCAGCCTACTGAAGCTGCCAACAACGGCAATAGTCAGAACGGGTATGCGGCTCACTACCCATCACCAGCTGCCGCCAAAATTCTGGACGAAAAAGGAATAAAAACCCAACAGGTTCAGGGTACCGGCGTTGGTGGACGTCTTACGAAAGAAGATGCCCTGAAAGCGTCGCCCGCACCTGCTCCGGCGCAACCGGCTGCGCCTGCACCACAGGCACAACCAGCGGCTAAACCGGCAGCGCCCGCGTCTGCTCCGGCTGTTGCTGGTGAACGGGGTCAGCGTCGCGAAAAAATGACGTCGCTTCGCCGGACAATTGCCCGTCGACTGGTAGCGGTGAAAAACGAAACGGCGATGCTGACGACCTTCAACGAGGTCGACATGAAGCCGGTGATGGATCTGCGGAACAAGTACAAAGACAAATTCAAGGAGAAACACGGCGTAGGGCTTGGCTTCATGTCGTTCTTCACGAAGGCGATCTGTGCCGCGCTGAAAGACTTCCCCGCCGTGAACGCTCAGATCGACGGAGATAGCATTATCTATAACGATTTCTGCGACGTGTCGATCGCCGTTTCGACCGAGCGGGGTCTGGTTGTTCCCGTTATCCGGAACGCCGAAACGTTGAGCTTTGCCCAGATTGAGAAAGAAATTGTCCGGTTGGCTGGTCTGGCCCGTGACAATAAGCTGACTATCGATCAGATGACGGGTGGCACGTTCACCATCACGAATGGTGGTACATTTGGGTCAATGCTATCGACCCCGATCATAAACGCACCACAGTCGGCCATTCTGGGTATGCACAACATCGTTGAGCGGCCTGTTGTAGTCAATGGCGAGATTGTGGTTCGGCCCATCATGTACGTGGCCCTGTCATACGATCACCGCATCATCGATGGTAAAGAATCAGTTAGCTTCCTCGTTCGGGTGAAGCAGATTCTGGAAGATCCGGCCCGGTTGTTACTGGAAATGTAGAATCATACAAATGCACAAAAAAGCCGACCTCAATCACTGAGGTCGGCTTTTTTGTTTCAGCATTCTAGTCAGGAGACGGCGAAGCCAGTGGATGGACGCAACTAGTCTGGATAAACACCAAGAACAATGTCCGGCCAACATACTAGGCTGAGGCAATCAAACTAACGCCCGTCATTTCTGGCGGCTGGGGGATACCCATCAGTTGCAGGATCGTTGGGGCAATGTCCGCCAGTTTTCCGTCATTCAGCGTTGGATGGTAGTCGTTGTCTACCAAAATGCAGGGCACCAGATTGGTCGTGTGCGCGGTGTTTGGCGAGCCGTCTTCATTCCGCATATACTCGGCATTGCCGTGGTCAGCGATGATGATCGTTGCGTATCCGTGCTCGAGAGCTGCTTCCGTAACCGCTTTGGCACAAGCATCGGCGGTTTCGGCCGCTTTGATCACCGCAGAAAATACGCCCGTGTGACCGACCATATCCGTGTTGGCAAAGTTCAGACAAATGAAATCCGGCTCTTCACTCAGCAATTCTGGAAGAATGGCATCGCGGATGTCGAACGCGGCCATTTCCGGTTTCTGGTCGTAGGTCTTCACCGGTATCGTTGTTGCCAGACCCTGCTCGTCGTAAATGACCATTTCCTTGGGCGATGGGCACAGAAGCCGTTTTTCGCCCGCAAACGGTTCCTCACGACCACCCGAGAAGAAGAAGGTTACGTGCGGGTATTTTTCGGTTTCGGCAATCCGGATCTGTTTACGATCCACAGAGGCTATGACTTCACCCAGTGTTTTTTCCAGATTATCCTTGTCGAAAATGACGCTTACGCCAACAAAGTCATTGTCGTAATTGGTCATGGTGATGTAGTTCAGCGACAGTTTTTTCATGCCCTGTTCGGGGAAGTCCTTCTGTGTCAGTGCCTGCGTAATTTCGCGGCCACGGTCGGTGCGGAAATTGAAGCACAGAACCACATCGTCCTCGTCGATAACCGCTATCGGCGAACCGTCTTCGTGCGCGGTAATGATCGGTTTCACGAACTCGTCGGTAACGTCGGCGTCGTAGGAGGCTTGTAAGGCACCGATCGGATCCTGGGTCAGCAGACCAGTACCATGCACCATAGCATCATACGCAACCTTAACACGTTCCCAGCGATTGTCGCGGTCCATTGCATAATAGCGGCCAATCACACTGGCAATTTTACCCGTTGTGGCAGTCATGTGCGCCTGAAGATCGGTCAGGTAACCGACGCCACCTTTGGGATCGGTGTCGCGTCCATCCGTGAAGGCATGGACAAATACATCCGTCAGGCCGTGCGCCTGGGCAATCGAAAGCAGTCCCTTCACGTGGTCGATGTGGGCGTGAACGCCACCGTCAGAAACCAGACCAATAAAATGGACCTTTTTGCCCTGCGTTTTCGCATAAGTAAGGGCATCAACCAGTACGGGCTCATGATCGAGCGTATGTTCGTCAACCGCTTTATTGACCTTAACGAGATCCTGATAAACGACCCGGCCAGCACCGAGATTCATATGGCCGACTTCGGAGTTGCCCATCTGCCCCGCCGGTAAGCCAACGGCCAGACCGGATGCCTCCAGCTTGCTATTTGGATACTTGGGATACAGCGAATTCATGAAAGGCGTACTGGCCGATTCAATAGCTGAAACGTCAGGTTTGAGGGGAATGCCCCAACCGTCGAGAATGATGAGAATGACTTTCTTATTCATAGTGTCGGAACAGCAAAACGATGAACGAGTAAATGACAGATGCCAATTACTCGTTCATCGTTTTACTCGTTTGCGCTGTAAGATTATGCTGTTGAATTAAGTAGATAAGCAGTTGACGGCAGCAACGGAGCGTAATTTGATAAACGGCTTCGAATACCTCTGGACCTTCGTAATACGGGTCGGGTACGTTTGGGTCGTCGCTGACGTCGGGATCGAATTCGCGTAGCAGAAAGATCGTGTCATTTGTGTGCAGACCCGTGCTACGATAATTTAGTTTCTCAATGGCTTCCAGATTCTGTTCATCCATGGCCACGAAGTACTGAAAGTGAGCCAAATCATCGCCCGTCAGGCGTCGGGCACGATGCGTGAGTGTCAGGCCGTGCTCAAGGGCATTTTCCCGGGTTCGGCGGTCGGGCAACTGACCGATATGAAACGACGCGGTGCCTGAGGAATCACAGGCTATCTGGTCGCTCAATCCGTACTCAGCAACCAGCGTTCTGAATACGCCTTCTGCCACCGGTGATCGGCAGATGTTGCCGTAACAAACGAAGAGAACGTTTACCATACAAGATGACCGGGTCGCTGATGACGAATTGCCAATAAATTAATCTATCGGATCATTCGTCGTTATTCTATCGGACCATTTTTCTCGTCTACAATCACAAAAATGTCTTCGGTAGGCTTTTTCATCAGGTACTTCTCCCGCGCAAATTTTTCGCGGAGCTGATCATTGCCCAATACTTCCCGACGTTCAGTCTGTACCTGCTGAATCTGAGTCTGGTAAAATGTCGCTTCCGCTTCCTGTTCGCGGAGTTTCCACCAGTTGCGAATCTGCATTGGGAGGTCGTTCGCGTCAAAAAACGTCATCCACACCAATAACCCCAGGCCAGTAGCGACGTAAAAATTACGAAGGTAGTGCAAGAGACGATTGAGCATAGGGATGACCGGATTCCGGTAGAATAGAACGGATCAATGATGAATTATGGATGATTTTTCAAGCATGTAGCCCATAACGCATCATTGACCCGTCATTATTGATTAAAACTTCAAGCCAGGGAAGTAAGCCGTTTCGCCTAATTCTTCTTCAATACGGAGCAGCTGGTTGTATTTCGCCATCCGGTCAGAACGGGAAGCCGAACCCGTTTTGATCTGACCCGTGTTTAGGGCTACAGCCAGATCAGCGATGGTTGCATCTTCGGTTTCGCCGGAACGGTGCGACATAATGTTTTTGTACGCGTTGCGTTTCGCCAGATTTACCGTATCGATCGTTTCGGTCAGCGAACCGATCTGGTTCACCTTCACCAGAATGGCATTGGCAATACCTTTGTCGATACCTTCCTGTAGACGCGTTACGTTGGTTACGAACAGGTCGTCGCCGACAAGTTGGGTTTTTGTACCCGCCAAGGCATCGGTGTGCGCTTTCCAGCCCGCCCAATCGTCTTCGGCCATACCATCTTCGATAGACAGGATCGGATATTTGCTCACCCAATCCTTCCAGTAACCGGCCATTTCAGACGACGTCAGTTTATCACCGGTCGATTTTTTGAAGTGATAAACGCCTTCTTCAGCGTTATAGAATTCCGACGAAGCGGCATCCATCGCAATCCAAACGTCTTCACCGGGGCGGTAACCCGCTTTCTCAATAGCTTGCAGAATCGTCTGGATAGCCTCTTCGTTCGACTTGATGTTCGGAGCAAAGCCACCTTCGTCACCCACGTTGGTCGCCAGACCCATGCCTTTCAGCACTTTCTTGAGCGTATGGAAGATTTCGGTGCCCCAGCGCAGCGCTTCCGAGAAACTCGGCGCATTGGCGGGCATAACCATAAACTCTTGAAAATCAATTGAGTTGTCGGCATGTGAACCACCATTCAGGATGTTCATCATCGGAACGGGCAGCGTATTTGCGTTCACACCACCAACATACCGATACAACGGCATACCGGCTTCTTGGGCGGCTGCTTTTGCTACGGCCATCGATACGCCCAGAATCGCGTTAGCGCCCAGTCGGCCCTTGTTTGACGTGCCATCCAGTTCAAGCATAACCTTGTCGATCATGCTCTGCTCGTAAACCGAAATACCAACCAGTTCAGGGAAAATAAGGTCATTAACGTTCGATACGGCTTTCAGGACACCTTTACCAACGTATATTTTTGGATCGTCGTCGCGGAGTTCGACAGCCTCATGGGAGCCGGTAGATGCACCTGATGGTACAGCCGCACGACCCAGATATCCGTTTTCTGTCCGAACGTCTACTTCAACGGTCGGGTTGCCTCGTGAATCCAGAATTTGTCGGGCATGAATGCTTTGAATGGTACTCATCGCAGAAAGTAAGAAGGGTTAACAACAAAAAAGCCAATTTTTTCGACCATGACTACCAAGTCGTTAGGCCGATTGGCGAACCGGCAGCAAAGTAACGAAATACAAGGCAAAAGTTTTTATGATTGATGGGGATATTGGGTTCCGTGAAGGGTTCCGGGCAGTTGTATGTCGTCAAAGATGCGCGGATAGGGAACAGAATCCGATTTTCAGGTGCGATTAACCGCTATATTTGATGATTCCCATGCTGATCGGTTGGTGATCAAGGATTGCAGTCACCAACCTTTATGTACTCGCCTGATGAAACGACTTATTATCGGTCTGGCTCTGTGCGGGGTGGCTCTGAGCGGATTTGCGCAGACCGCCAAACCCACGTTTGCCATACCGCTTAGCCCACGACTGGCTAATTACCAGATCGACGTTAAACTGGACCCCGCCACGAAAAAGATCGACGGCCAAGAGACACTGACATGGCGTAACGCATCGACAGACGTTATTCGGGAGTTGCAGTTTCATCTTTACCTGAATGCGTTCCGGAATGAGAAGTCAACGTTCATGCGTGAGTCGGGTGGGCAGCTGCGGGGTGATCAGATCGACCGGAATGCGAAAGAAAATCCGTATGGGTCCATCGATATCGTGTCGATGAAGGTGCGCGGGGGTGAAGCGTTGGCGTACCAGTTTATTCAGCCCGATGATCCACAGAATAAAGACGATCATACGGTTATCCGGGTACCGCTGAGCAAGCCGATTGGTCCGGGTGAGACCATTGCGCTGGACATTTCGTTTCGAGCCAAGCTGCCCAAGATCTTCGCCCGCACGGGTTTTAGCCGAGATTTCTTTCTGGTCGGGCAGTGGTTCCCGAAAATCGGCGTGTATGAACCCGCCGGGACTCGCTATGCCAAACAGGGTCAGTGGAACTGTCACCAGTTTCATGCGCATTCGGAATTTTACGCCGACTATGGCGTTTATGACGTGGCTATGACGGTTCCCAAAGAGTACTGGGTCAGTGCGACGGGACTGTATCAGTCGGAGAAAATAACGCCGAGCGGCTTAAAGACGGTTCGTTATCATGCCGAAGATGTGGTCGATTTCGCCTGGACCGCTTCACCGCGTTTTCAGGTGGTGAACGATGCCTGGAAACGGCCATCGGGTGGAGATGTTAAGATCGAACTCGCCATGCAGCCGGAGCACGCTCATCAGGCTCAGCGGTATCTGCATGCCGCCAAAGCCGCATTGGCGTATTTTGATAAACATCTGGGTAAGTACCCATTCCCCAACTTGACGATTGTTGACCCACCCCTACACGCCAGCGGTTCGTTTGGCATGGAGTACCCGACATTCATTACGGCGGGGTCGGCCTGGTTTTTGCCTGCTGGCGCCCGGTTTCCAGAAATGGTGACGGTGCACGAATTTGGGCATCAGTACTTTATGCAGCTGTTAGCTTCCAACGAATTCGAAGAAGCGTGGCTCGATGAAGGCTTTAATCAATACTATGAAGGCCGGGTCATGGACGAAACGTATGGTGTCCGGTCGTCGCAGTATGACCTGTTGGGATTCAAACAGGGTGACATGGAAACCTCCCGCGACGAGTACGTACATCAGGATAATCCGGCCATTGGCTCCTCGTTCGGCAATACGTGGCAACTGCCCGATGGCCAGTATGGTGTTCTGACATATTCCAAAACGGCAACCTGGCTGAAAACGCTGGAAGGGTTGATCGGACGACCGGCGCTGGACGAGATCATGCAGACGTACTTCATTCGCTGGAAATTCAAACACCCCAATGCGGATAGCTTTATCAACATTGTTAACGAGATTGTCGCCAAACGCCTTGGCAGCAAGTATGGCCCCTATATGAACTGGTTTTTTGATCAGGTGCTCTACGGCGATAATGTGGTTGATTATGAATTAATTGCCCTGAAAAATCGGGGTCGAGGTAGTCAGCAGCAGGCCGTCGTAACGGTGCAGCGAAATGGCGATGGTAAAATGCCGGTCGATGTGCTGGTCCACTTTGATAATGGGAAAGAACTGATGCTGTTCTGGGATGGAAAAGCTCGTCAGCGGCAGTTCACCCTCTCGGAGAAAGCAAAGGTCGTATGGGCAAAGGTGGACCCCAAGCAGAAAATCTACATGGATACCGATTTAAATAATAACAGTCTGACGCTTCAGCCATCATCGGCCCCAGCGGCCAAATTTGCTACTAAATTTTTATTCTGGATCGAAAACTGGATGCAATGGCTGGCCTGGCTGGCTTAGGGCTTCGTGACTTTTTGATAGATTCCTACAGAAGAAGCAACTGCACAATGACAATCGTATTCGTTAACGTGAAATAGAATCTACCGATAAGAAATAAAACCGATCTCCAGCAAAGCGTGACAATGCCTTATCGTACCCGTAGTAGCGACCGCTGAATGTAACGGTTAGTCCTGGCTTTTGAAACGCAGTGTCCAGCGAACAAACAAAGCCGACATCGTGGGAATCAAAGCTGTTCGGCACTAAGATCATAAATGTAGTCTCTGTAGAGTCGAAGAAAACCCGACCAGTGGCATTTTCCACTTTTTTGACAAATGAACTCCCGTTAGGGCAATCTGAACTCGTGGGCGTACTTTTGTCGCAGCTATACAACGAAGTGAGCATCCAAAGTAGGCATAAAGGGCAGAAGCGCTTCATTGGTGATCTTTTTTAATCAAGACCCGTGTTAGCCGCTGAGGGTTGGTAGGGTTGATGGTTTATTTTAATCCCATCCGTTCAGGAAAAAGGTGATGGAATAAGCCATTTAGGGACCTTTGCCATTACTTCTCAGAATTTTGAAACAGTCATTCTCGTTATAGCATTTAGTTGATGACGAAGCCAGTTGACGCTCAACCATTGTCGAAACACGATCTGGGATCGGTAAAATCCGTTTGACTTTTAATGACATTTCTTGAACTAACCACCATTCTGACGGCCGAATTTGGTCCGGAACTGGAAGCTAATACGCAGGGCTTACAACCGTCTCTGACTGTTCCGACCGGTCAGTTGGTAGCCATTTGCCAGTTTCTGCGGGACGATGACCGACTCTTTTTCGATCTGTTGGCCTGCGTTACGGCTATAGACAATGGGCCGGAAACGAACACGATGGACGTTATCTATAACCTGACCTCCATTCCGTACGAGCATAATCTGATGCTGAAAGTTAGTGTGTCCCGTACGACCGGCAGCAGTCAGTTACCGTCCGTTCCGAGTATTGCCCATATCTGGCGAACGGCCGACTGGCATGAGCGCGAAGCCTTCGATCTCGTAGGGATTCGATTTGATGGCCATCCTGATCTGCGTCGTATTTTGCTGCCCACCGATTGGGTTGGTCATCCATTACGAACTGACTATCAGGAAGAAGAGCAGTATCATGGTATAAAAACGAAGTAAGGATTTATCATTTTTTTGCCAGACGTTGACATTTTGGGGGTTCCGTTAGTTATTGCTTTATCTTGTTCGTACTGAAGTAATGAAAAACCCCTGTCATCTCGTTGTTGTTCTGCTATTTATCGCTTGCTGTGTAGTCCCCGTTTTTGCTAATGCTCAGTCGGATCGTGCCGATTCCGTGATCGTAACGGGGCGCATTCGCCATTTGTCGGCTCGTTTGTACCGTGAATCGCCAACGGTTCTTGTCAGTCGCAACAACATCCTTCAGGCTAGCCGCGAGTTATTTCGTTCGGCACCGCTGAACGTAGACGGTACATTTCGGGTGTCGATGCCGCTGATTTATACCCAGGAGGAAATGTATTTTACCTACGGTCGCATCTCAACGGCGTTCCTGACCTCAGCCGGTACACTAACTATTGAGCTGGATGCTGACTCGCTGTTCACGGTAGCCGTTCCCTTTAAATTTGGTGGCGTTAATGCGCAGGTGAATCAGCAATTCGCCCGCTATAAAGCATTTGAAGCTACTTATCCCAACAAGCCAGACGGCAAAAAACTGTCGGATCGGATCAATGGCATGGGCGACGATGCTGCGTATAAAAGCCTTTCCAGCGCCTATCAGGCACCCTTGGTGGCTTTTGCGGCCAAAGAGAAACCATTTCCGCTGTTGACGCGCTGGGTTGGTTCGGCCAACCGCTACAACGCAGCCGCTTTCCTGTATGACAAGGCCACCTTTGAAAACGACGAATTGACGAAAACGCTGGACGATTCGTTGCGACCGGCCAATGATCAGTTGTTGACGGCTGCTCGGGCTTCGGCCATGAATCGGTTTGCCAATTACGTTACCCAGCGGATCACAGTACAAGCGGGCAATAGCCGTACCAATGGGCTGACGGTTCGGGCATTGGCGATTCTGCTCGAACGTTATGGCAAGAACCTGACCGCTGATGAGCGCCTTCGACTGAGTGATTATGCATTGAGCAATTCGGCCCGTGCGTCGGACTTACGGTTCTTTGATGGCCTCGTGAAGCGAAATCCCGATACGCTTCAGCGACTGGTAAATTACGAGACGTTGATTCAGCGTAGTGTCCGGCAGTACGATAGTTCAGCCGTCAACTATTTGGCTGCGTACTGGCTGGCAACGTCATTACCGGGACTGACACTCGACTATTCGCGTTTGCTATATAGTTACGCCCGGCCACAGGTGAAAGAACCAGCTCTGGAACAATCACTTGACGAGTTATATCGACTCGAGGTGAAGGACAGTATCCGCATTCGGTCGGCCATGCAAACCTTGCGGCAGGCCGGTCGAAAAGCAACGAGCCTGGAAATTTCGCCGGGCGTATTCGTTACGCGTGATGATCTGGGAAACGGGTCATCGCTGCTCGATCAGGTCATCAATGCGAACCGGGGGAAGGTCATCTACCTGCTGCTCACATCGCCTACGGATGAAGCAGGTCGGCAGGCTGCGCTCGATGCGCAACGATTAAGGAATTCATACAGCTCCCGTGATTTCGCTCTGATTTATGTGCCAATGTCAGGAACCGATAAGTCGCTATGGCCCGAAATGGCTACCCGCTACAACCTGTCCGGCGATCACCTGCTCTTGACAGATGCCCAGCTTTTCGACGCTGTTGATCGACTACGCCCGGATAATGACATGTCGGCTACGGTCATCAATCGGGTCGGGAAAATTGAGAAACGAAACGCTGCTTTGCCCGGTGATTTTGACGAAGCGCGGAAAGTAATCAATAAGAATTTATAATGATCATGGATGACTGAACTACCCTTGTTTTAATCTTATTTTAATACTTGAAAACTATTGTAGCCCGCAGTATGTAAGACTAGTAGAATCAGTTGATCGATCCATTGCCGCACGATGGATATGACAATGTCTAGTTCTTATGCGCAACATAAAACAGGGCTGCCTGGTAGGTACAGTATGGTGGATGGGCTTATTGCTGGTATCATCCAGTCCGTTGTTTGCCCAGAACGCTGCCAAGCGGTTGTTCAATCGCTTCTTCAACGATACGACCTCTTCATCGAACCCCCATGTTTCGTTCTACCCGACGCTGAGCTACGCGCCCGAAACTAGTCTTGAAATCGGGGCTTCGGCGTTGTATCTCTACCACGCCAACAACGACGTGAAAAATAATCGGCTCAGCGAAATTCAGGCGTTCAGTTTTGTGACGCTGCGTGGGCAATACGGCCTGAATATCGACCACACGATCTACGGTGACCGAGACCGCTGGTTTTTTCTGGGTCGGGGCCGACTTCAGCGGTTTCCTCTGTTGTACTACGGCATTGGCCCGGAAACTAAACCGGATAACCCGGCTACCATCGACGCCTTCTCGATTCAGCTTCGGGAGCGGGCCATGCGCCGAATCGCGCCCAATTTCTTCGGTGGTATCGAGATTGATTATCAACAGTTGAGTCGGGTTGAATTTAATCAGCCGGAAGCGATGCCCCACACGTTGCCAGTGGGCAGTGAGGGTACTACAAATCTGGGATTTGGCGCGGGATTCGTCTACGATAGCCGACCGAATGTGCTCAACGCCCGTCGGGGTGCCTTCGCCGAACTGGCTTATCTGAACTACGGGCTGGTGGGCAAAAAGGCCCTTTCGTTTTCCAATGTGTCGCTCGATGTTCGTCTGTTCAAAACCGTGCGGCCCAACCAGGTACTTGCCTGGCAAGCCTACGGTGTGCTGACCAATGGTGATGTGCCCTTCAACCAGATGGCGCTATTGGGGAGTGAGATCATTATGCGGGGTTATTATCCGGGACGCTATCGGGACAAAGCCTATGTTGCCACGCAGGTTGAGTACCGATGGTTGCCGTTCTCGTTTAGTCGCCGGTTTGGCGCGGCCGTCTTTGCCGCCGTTGGTACAGTCGGATCGTCGCCGGGGCAAATTCAACTTGGTAACTTATTGCCGACGGGTGGGGGCGGAGTGCGGTACCTGCTCTTCAAAAAGAAAGACGTTTTCCTGCGTGCCGACGTTGGCGTTACCCGCGAAGGGCTGGGATTCTATATTCTTACCGGCGAAGCATTTTAGCGTATAGTAGAGATGAGCAGTGTGCGGATAAGTGGCTGTTGTAAAAGTCGATACAGGGTTGGATTTTCTTTTTAAATCCATATGTGTTGAAGTAGATTTTAGCTTGAAAATGTATATCTACTAAGCTCATAAATCGCCTTTTAACGTGATGCAATCTTAAGTCGGAGCGAACAAGCATTGACGTTGTAAGGATAACGCGTTCATCTTTTTGCCTTCGTGCTTACCAGAATTACGCCATCTTTCGCTTTGGGCCCATACATATCAACTAGATTGTTGGCTGAGTTAGATTGTAAGACACTGACACTTTCTATATCGTCAGGGTTAAGCGTACCTTTTGTGACGTTCTCTATTTCAGTGCCATCCACTAAAATGAGCGGTTTGATTGTATGATGGGGTTTCTCGTTGATTACTATTTCTAAGGGCCTAGGTGTAGTAATTTCCCAACCTGCTTTGTGACAGGCGGTTAAGTGCAGAAAAGAGCAAGCTGTTAAAGCTACAGGGATGATGTGCCTAAGTTTCATGATCTAATCTGTTAGAAGGAAACACACTGAAAAGTATACACTGAGAACACCTTATTGTACCAAGTAATCAAGTATTGTTACATAGCTACGGTAGCAATCACAAAAGTCACTATTAGTTTAAAAGCTACTGAACAGATAATTTATACCCATTCAGTCGCCGGAAATGGGTTAACAAGCCATTTAGCCCATTTTACATCTTTTCAATGGCCAACGAAGCTTACAATCCATGTTGATCCAGCAAATAGATCAGGGCCGCCATCGATGCGGTACCGAGTTCAAGTTCGCGCTGGCTGACTGTTTCGAAACGATCGGCGGTTGTATGGTGGTAGTCAAAATAACGCTGTGAGTCGGGTTTAAACCCGAACAATACCGTGCCCAACTGAGCGAGCGGCCCAATGTCAGCGCCACCGCTACCTGCGCCAATATCGGTCAGGCCATAGGGGGCCAGCAACGGTTTCCAGGGCATTACTTTTGCCCGTTGTTCCGGCGTTCCCACGATGCCAAAACCGCGCGGAGTGAAGCCGCCATTATCAGATTCGACGGCTGCCAGGTGCTTCTCGTTGTTTTTCTTCGCCTGATCGGCATACTGGACACCACCGCGCAAACCATTCTCCTCGTTCATAAACATCACCGCCCGAATGGTATGTTTCGGCTTGATGCCTAGCGTTTTCATAATCCGTAACACGTCGATCGACTGAACGCAACCCGCCCCATCGTCGTGCGCTCCTTCGGCCAGATCCCACGAGTCGAGGTGACCGCCGACCACGATTATTTCGTCGGGTTTCTCACTCCCTTTTATTTCACCAACCACGTTGTACGACTTGGCATCGGGGAGTGTTTCGCAATTTTGTTTAAAGTAAAAAGTCAGGTTTGGGTTTTCGGCCAGCGATTTACTCAGGAGATCGGCACCGTTGGTACTGATAGCCGCCGTTGGAATCAGCGCAACACCAGTCCCGTAACGCATACCGCCTACGTGCGGAAAATCGTCGTGTACGTTGGTCATTGACCGAACAATAGCACCTACGGCACCGAGTTTGGCGGCTTCCGTAGCCCCATTCGCCCGTTGATCGACTGCTCCACCGTAAGCTTCGAATGTATTGATCTTGGTCGGGTCCATCGGTCGGTTGAAGAACACGATTTTTCCCTTGACCTTATCGGGACTCATAGCCCGCAACTCCGGAAAACTTTTGACCTCGATGATGCCCGCTTCTACCCCTTTGGGCGCGGTCGCTACGGAGCCACCCAAAGCAGCAATGGGCACTGTGATTTTCTGCTTGCCATTCCGAATGAACGCTTCTTCTTTGGCACCCCGTACCCAGTGCGGCACCATCACATCCTGCAAGAAGACCCGATCGAATCCCTGCTCTTCCATGATCTGCTTCGTCCAGTCGACGGCTTTTTGCGCCCCCTCCGAACCACTCAGGCGGGGACCAACTTTTTTGGTCAGATGGCGTAGCCATTCGTAGGATTTACCGTTGGCGAGGGATTCGTTGAAGATGCGTCGAATGGTGACGGAGTCGGCGTCCTGAGCGTAAGCACACGCAACGGACAGGCTCAACAGAGCTGTAAACAGTTTCTTCATGGTTGGGCGGTTGTATTCGTTAAGGAAGCAATATACAGAAAAGCCCGGCTGCTTTCCAGCAACCGGGCTTGCGTAACACGGTTTAGCCCGTATACGGTATTATTCACGGACTAAAGTCCGGGTTACATATTGATCGCCCGATTGTCCGTAGCGGCCAGACAGGCTTCTTTAAACGCTTCGGTGTAGGTCGGGTGCGCGTGCGACATCCGCGAGACATCTTCTGCCGAGGCCCGGAACTCCATAGCCGTAACGGCTTCGGCGATCATGTCGGCAGCACGAGCTCCAATCATGTGAACGCCCAGAATTTCGTCGGTTTCTTTGTGCGCAAGTACTTTCACCAGTCCGTCGATGTCCATACTCGCCCGCGCCCGGCCCAAGGCCTTGAATGGGAAGGAGCCGACTTTGTAGGGAATATTCTCCTGTTTTACTTCTTCTTCGGTATAGCCCACCGAAGCCACTTCCGGCCATGTGTATACAACGCCCGGAATCAATTTGTAGTGAATATGCGGTTTCTGACCGACAATGGTTTCGGCAATAAATGTACCTTCTTCTTCCGCTTTGTGCGCCAGCATCGCACCCCGAATTACGTCGCCGAGGGCGTAGATGTGCGGAACGCTCGTACGCAGGTGATTGTCTACGTCGATTCGTCCCCGGTCGTCGGCTGTCAGACCAGCCGCTTCAAGGTTCAACCCATCAGTATAGGCACGACGGCCAACCGAAACCAGGCAATAGTCAGCAGTCAGCGTAATTTGCTCCGGTTCGTCGCCACGGCCTTTGGGTTTATCGATGCTCACCACCACCTCGTCGCCCGTGTTTTCGACTTTCGTGACTTTGTGACTGAAGTAAAAATCAGCGCCGAGTTTTTTAACGACCTTCTGAAGTTCTTTACCCAGTGTCTTGTCCATCGTTGGAATCATTGAATCGGCAAACTCAACGAACGACACCTTTGAACCCAGCCGGGCATAGACCGACCCCAATTCAGCGCCGATCACGCCCGCGCCGATGACAACCAGATGTTTCGGGATTTCCTGAAGTTTCAGGGCTTCGGTAGACGTGATAACGCGTTTTTTATCGATCGGCATCGATGGAAAAGACATTGGTTTTGAACCCGTCGCAATCACGATGTTCTTCCCCTTGATCGTTTCTTCAGACCCGTCGGATTTCGCAATTTTGATCGAATGCGGATCAACGAACGAGCCTACGCCATAAAAGGTATCTATCTTGTTTTTCTTCATCAAGAACGAAATGCCCTTCGTTGTCACATCGACAACTTCCTGCTTCCGCTTGATCATCTGGTCCAGATCGACCTGCAAATCAGTCAATTTAATGCCGTGCTCGGCAAATGTGTGCGCAGCATTGTAAAAATGTTCCGACGAGTCAAGCAGCGCTTTCGACGGAATGCAGCCAACATTCAGGCAAGTGCCACCCAGCGTGGCGTATTTCTCGATGATGGCTGTTTTAAGTCCGAGTTGGGCGCAACGGATCGCACCGGTATAGCCACCTGGTCCCGAACCAATGATAATAACATCGTATTCCATGAAGATGATTGTTATGTCTGGATACTAGACGATAGACAAATGAGTCAGAATAAACGAATCTGATGTCTAAAATCTGCTCTCCGATCCCTATGAGTAAAGCATTATGAGTGCAAATTTGGTTCAGAATTTGATTACCTAAACCGATTTGTGAAAAAACGTGTTGGTGGTTCTGTAAGGTAGTCCGCTTTCGGTGCCGTTTAGTATAGATTTATGCGTTTCGTTTATTCTGGTTGCCTGCTGTTTAGTCTGTTCGCCAGCAGCTGTACTGACTCTGTTCAACAAAATCAACCGAACGTTTATTACGACGTTTCGGGCTTCGTTAAGCATCAGATCTCTGACCTCTCTGCTCAAAAACCACTCGTCCATAAAACGGTCGCTATCAATGCCCGGCAGGATCAGGAAAACAAAACGGACGTTAACTGGACCCGCGAACTAGAGCTATTTACGCAGGCCGACATCAATAAGCCAGCCCTCCGGAATAGTTACCAGATTGCCCGTCCCGATTCCCTAACGTACCAATACACCCTGAAACGTTCGGAAGAACGACTAACGGTTCGCTCACTGAACGTTCGGCTGGATGCGGTAACCCACCAGCCCCGCCTGATCGAAGCTGTTTTGCAGACCAGCAATCCGCTTTATTCGTCCGAACGGCATTTATTGCTGGAAAGTGGTCCCGCCACCGGACAGCAATGGCGGGTACAGCATTATAAAGTAGCTGGCTACCAAAAACTGCCCTATTTCGACAAAAATGAGTTTTTGGTTGACGGTAAGGTGCAATAAAACACCTTTCTTTTTGTCGAATAAGCCACTGAACGCGACCCGTCATACATCTTTTTCTATATTTGTTCGGTACTAGGGTCGAACGAAACCGACCAGTAGTCCGTTAGCTTTTCATCAACTACATACTCAATTGCCCTGGCGGTTTCAGCCGTCACAACGGTCCCTGTTATGAGCGACGCTATTAAACACGAGTGCGGAATTGCCCTTATTCGACTCCGCAAACCGTATCAGTATTACATTGATAAATACGGTACGGCCCTCTACGGCGCAAACAAACTTTACCTGCTGATGGAAAAGCAGGTCAACCGGGGCCAGGACGGGGCCGGTATCGCCAACATCAAAATCGACGTACCGCCTGGTCATCGCTATATCAGCCGGTATCGCTCGGTCGACCAGCGTCCGGTCACCGATATTTTCGAGAAGGTCAATAAAAAGTTCCGCAAGGCACTCAAAGGCAATCGGGACAAGGCAAAAGACGCCAAATGGCTCCAGGAAAATATCGCCTTCACGGGCGAGGTATGGATGGGCCACCTGCGTTACGGTACGCATGGCGCCAACGACATCGAAAACTGTCACCCCATGCTCCGCCAAAGTAACTGGCGCAGCCGGAACCTTGTGATGGCGGGTAATTTTAACATGACCAACGTCGATAGCCTGTTCGATAAGCTCGTTTCGCTTGGCCAGCACCCCAAAGACAAGGTTGACACCATCACCGTGATGGAAAAAATCGGCCACTTTCTGGACGAAGAAAACCAGCGCGTGTTTGACCGGTTCAAGGGTATCTACGAAAATCCGGATCTGTCCGATATCATTGAAGATAACCTGGATATGCAGCGCGTGCTGCACCGTTCATGCCGCGATTTCGACGGTGGGTATGCGATGGTTGGTATGACCGGTTTTGGTGCTTCGTTCGTTGCCCGTGATCCCGCTGGTATCCGCCCTGCTTACTATTACGCCGATGATGAAGTGATCGTTGTTGCGTCGGAGAAGCCCGCTATCAAAACGGCTTTCAACGCTGAATACAGCGAAATCAAAGAAGTTAAACCTGGTCACGCGCTCATCATCGATAAATACGGCGAGTATAACGAACTCCAGTTTGTGAAACCCGTCGAAAAGCGTTCGTGCAGTTTCGAGCGGATTTATTTCTCGCGCGCTACTGATCCCGATATTTACAACGAGCGTAAAACGTTAGGCAAGCTCCTCATTCCTCAGATTCTGAAGGAGATCGATTACGACCTCGAAAATACAGTCTTCTCCTATATTCCAAATACGGCTGAAACCGCCTTCTTCGGGATGGTCGAAGGACTGGAGGAGTACCTCTATAAGCAGCGTAAGAAAGCGATCATGGAGGGAATTCTGTTTGAGGAAGAGCTCGATAAAGTGCTTTCGTTCCGACCACGCGTTGAAAAGTTAGTGTCCAAAGACGTGAAAATGAGAACATTCATCGCGGATGATTCTCAGCGGGACGACATGGTTTCGCATGTATACGACACCACTTTTGAGGTGATCAAGAAGGGTAAAGATAATGTCGTTGTTGTCGATGATTCTATCGTACGCGGAACGACGCTCGAAAAGAGTATTCTGCGCATGCTCGACCGGCTTGGTCCCAAGAAAATAATAATCGTCTCGTCGGCTCCGCAGATTCGTTTCCCGGACTGCTACGGTATCGACATGTCGAAGTTCAAAGAATTTGTCGGTTTCCGGGCGGCTCTCGAATTGCTGCGCGAGCGTGGTCAGGAGTACATCGTGGACGAAGTGTACGCTCAAAGTGTGGCAGCCATCGAGTCCGGCAATGCATCACAGCAAAATTACGTGAAGGCAATTTTTGAACCCTTCACGCACGAAGAACTGTCACGCAAAGTGGCTCAGATCGTTACACCGGCGGATTTAAAGGCAGAAGTTGCGGTTGTGTATCAGACCGTCGAGAACCTGCACCGCGCTTGCCCGAACCACACTGGTGACTGGTATTTTACGGGTGATTACCCAACGCCGGGCGGTAACAACGTAGTAAACAAAGCATTCGTAAACTTTATGGAAGGCCGGTTAGTACGAGCCTACTAAGTTCTAAACAATACAAACGAAAAAAGAGACGTAGGACCTACGTCTCTTTTTTCGTTGAATTACAGAAATATACTCGACTGGATCATTTCTGAGTTGGAAAGGTATCTCCGTCGGCAGCCAGTAATAATCGTTCGTATCAAAACAGGGAATGGTTAGTCGAATGCTCAACGCATGCCGAATCGTGGTAACGCCCGAATTTGACGTGCTAAATAAGTGAACGCGAATGAGCTAGTTTAGCCTTCGCGTACCCAGACAATGAAGTCTGTTATGGGGGCTTCGGCTACCATCGGACGAATAAGCTGTACGACCTGCCCCCGGTGGTAAGCTGCGTGATGGCTCATGTGGGTTACGATGTCGATCAACGTGCTTTGAAAGGGCTGATCTTTAGATGTAACATAGTCGAAGGATTGAAGCAGTTCCGGCTCGGCCAGCGCATTGATGTAGTCAACTAGTTTCCGGTGTTGCCGCTCGGCGGTTTCCCCCATCCAGCTCACTGGAACGTCTTCCCAGATCGAAACGAACGTCGTTTCATTCGTCACGCGGCCAAACCAGACTTGCTGTGCCGACAGGATATGACCCATCACGGCCAGTGCCCGTGCGGGCGGATTGTCCAGGCGCTGAAGTGCTTCAATGACGCGCATGTTCGCCCACAATTCGTAATTCAGGAGATGGATAAGGTAGTTTTTCATCGAATACCGCGTTTCACTGCCTGATACAACGCTTCTGCAACGTTGGTACGTGTATTCAACTCGCTGATCCGGTTATTGTTCCGGGTTGGATAGACACGATTCGATAAGAACACGTAGGCCAGGTTCTGCGCCGGTTCAATCCAGATGAACGTTCCGGTGAAGCCCGAATGCCCAAAGCTGTCTTTTGTCGCCGAACGGGGTGCGTTGCCGGAGAATTTGAATGATGGTTTATCGAACCCGAGTCCGCGCCGGTTGCCCAGTTCAGGAAACTGATAGCGCGTAAATTCAGTCATGGTTTTGGCCGAAATGAACTGCTGACCGCCGTAGCTGCCCTTCTGCAAATACATCTCGACCAGCTTCATCAGGTCGTTTGAGTTACCGAATAAGCCCGCATGACCCGATAGCCCGTCGAGCATAGCGGCTCCTTCGTCGTGGACCCGTCCCCAGATGAGCGTTTTGCGGAACAGCGAATCGTATTCTGTCGGTGCAATGCGATTGAGGGGATAAAACTTCCGGGGATGGTATACGAGCGTTGTCGCGCCCAGCGGGCGGTAGAAGTTAGTTTTTAAGTAATCCTCGAAGTTGGTTTTCGTAATGTATTTTACAACCTGCGGATAAAGAATGAACGACAAATCCGAATAGACATATTCTTTCTTTTCGTTGAGTGGTGAGTCTTTGATCTGCTGATAAATGGTTTTAGGATACCGTTTGAATTCGTACAGACTATCGGTGATTTCGATCGGATAGCGCCCTGATTCTTCATTGTCGAACGTTTTTGGTTTCCAGGAGCCGTCTTCGTTTTTGGTATCTTTCCAGAAGGCAATCCACGCTTTTAACCGGGCCTGGTGGGTCAGCACGTCGCGCCAGTGCAAATCGGCTTTGTTCGATTTTTTAAGCCACGGCAGATAATCGACCATTTTGCCGTCCAGATTGAACTTGCCTTCGTCGACCAGCTTCATCAGCGCGGGCGTCGATGTGCTCACTTTCGTGACCGACGCCATATCGAAGAGGTCATCCAGTTGGGTTGGTCTGGGTTCCGCGCCTAGCGACGCATCATACGTATGCGTACCGTAGGCTTTGTGAAAAATCACTTTACCATCTTTAGCCATCTGTACGACGCAACCCGGAAATGCTTTCTGCGTTAGACCCACATTGACGAGCGAATCGACCTGCTGGGTCAAGAAACGGCTGTCTATACCGACTTCTTCAGGAATGGTGTACTTCAATCGGCCAATCGGCTTGATGCTTATGCCGTCGCCCAACCGGAAACGCTGGTTGACGGTGACCGGTAATTTCCCGGAAGCACCGATGGCACCAAAGATCAATTGGGCCGAGAGTTCTTCCGTATAGTTTGTCAACTGATAAGGCATCACAATGGCCCGCGCTTGTTCGATGTTGCGGTTCACCTGCGCCGTGTCGGATGGGAACGTCAGCTTATCGAGTACATACACGTTGCCGAACACCGTAACAACCGCTTTGCCCGTAGCAACCAGCTCGCTCAGTAAACCTGCCGTTTTAGCCTGAAGGCCATATTTAACTCCTGGTCGGATGTTGTTCAGATGCACATCGACCAGAATCAGGTTGTAGTTCTTGAGCGAATCCCGAACCGTAGCCAGCGTTGAATCCGGCGTTTTGGATGTGATATTGAAATGATCGACTTGGGTGTAATTAGCCGCCATTTTCTGAAAAGCAGTCGGCTTATCGCTTTCCAGGGCTACCGACGCAATCCGTAACGTATCCAGCCGTTGCAGGGGTAACAGATTATCTGTATTTTTCAAGACAGTGAGGCTCGCTTCGGTCAGTTGCCGGTTGAGTAGCTCATCGCTAACCGGATTGAGATCACGTACCAGGTTGTCGAGGGCGATAGGTTTATATTGATTGAGTCCAACCCACGCTTTTGCACGCAGCACCTTCAAACAACGGGCGTCCAGCGACTCCTGCGTAATGCGCCCGTCGACAATCGCCTGTTTGATCTGCGCCATCGCTGCCGGAACGTCTTCCGTAAATTCGAGCACATCCATCCCAGCTTCTAAACCGAGTTCATCGGCCTTACCGGACGGAAAAAATTTCGTGACACCCTTCATGTTCATCGCATCCGAAAAGATCAGCCCCTGAAACCCAAGCTCGTTCTTCAACAGATTCGTGACAATGGCCGGTGACAGCGTTGACGGACGGTTGCGGGTTGTATCCAGTGAGGGAATGCTGAGGTGAGCGATCATCACCCCCGCAGCACCGGCGTTGATCAGCTGCCGGAACGGATAGAGTTCCAGCGAGTCGAGCTGGGCGCGGCTTTTAGTGATCAGGGGCAGGTCATAGTGCGAATCTGTACCGGTATCGCCGTGGCCGGGAAAGTGCTTAATGCTGGTTAACAGGTTATTGTCCTGCATGCCGCGCACATACGCGAGGGCTTTACGCGCAACGGCATATTTGTCTTCACCGAAGGAGCGAAAATTGATGACCGGATTATTCGGGTTATTGTTAACATCGATCGATGGGGCAAAATTAACGTGAACGCCCAGTCGTTTAGCCTGACGGGCCAGATTCGCGCCCATTTTATAGATCAGCGAATCGTTCCCCTGCATGGCACCAAGCGTCATCTGATAAGGGTAACGGACGGTGCTGTCCAGCCGCATAGCCAGTCCCCACTCGGCGTCCATCGCAATCAGAAGGGGCACGGTCGATATGGCCTGCAACCGATTGGTGAGCTTTGCCTGACGGATCGGTCCGCCCTGAAACATGACTACGCCACCCAGTTTATGGATACGCACCAGATTGACGAGTGAATCTTCGTAGGCTGGTTTGCGGTTCGAGTAACCCGCCACCATGATCAACTGACCGATTCGTTCGTCGGGCGTCAGCGAAGCAAAAACGGAGTCGGCCCAGCGGTTTTGACTTGCATTAAGTTGAAGAAACGAAGGGGTTACTGACTGAGAGAAAGACGTTACGCTAAAAACTACGCTGATGAAGACACTAAGCAGAAGCCGACAATAAGGCATGAGCGAATAAATTGGGTCGTGAAAGGTCAAAATTACAAAAAAAGGCTGCTACAACACGACCGGAGAACCTTGTCTTAGGGTATGGCTTGGGCCAATCGAGCAATTAACTAGGTACAGGTATGGATTCTGAAAGCAAAACGGCGAAGCCAGCGTTCGTTAGTAGACATATGGCCATTTATCCAGCGGTTGTTTCAACCCGGATTTGTCACGCTTCGGAACAGTACGTTGTCAGGTTAACAGTGGTGTAGTCGGTCAACTCGGTCGTCTCCGGGCGGTACTCTGGCTGGCATCATCGCCAGGCGCGACAAATATTTTTTTGTCGGTAATGAGCGGACGGTGTTCCTCCAGAAACGCTTTGAACTGACGTATCTCCTCCAACTGCCGGTCGATAGGATGAGTCAATGTGTAACTCTCCACGTAGACGTCGCTAAAGTCCGTAATAACATATTCCATCAGCTTAATTCCCTTACGCTTAAGGGCATGGAGATACAGATTCTGATGGTTGTGAACAAACCGACCCGGTTGATACGAAGCCGTCGTTTTCAAATCGACGGCTTTGAAGGTACCAATCAGATCGACATAGCCATAGAACAGCACATCGTCGATCTGCCATTGGCAGTAGACCTGGGTGTCAACAATGGGACGGGGGAGTAGTTTCCGGACTTTTTTGAGAATATCGGGGTTAAATCGTTCTTCGTCAGTGCCTTTTATGACCGCTTCTTCGAATGAGGTTCCCCGCTCCTGAGCCGCTGTGGTCGGTGTCGGTACGCGATTGACCGAATCGATCAGGTCTTGTGCCGAGAAGTTACTACCGCTCATATAGCGAGAGAATACGTTTAGCAAAGAGGGGTAAAAGCGATAATTGATGTCCATCGTTCTTGGTTTAAACGGACCAGTTAGCCATGCCATCAGTCCTGTTCTATGAACCAAAAACGATCGGCTTAGTTTCTGACGACCAGTAATACACCGCCCATGATCAGCACCAGTCCGAGGAGTCGCCAGCCATTGGCGGGGTGGAGCGCAAAGCCCAGTAAGCCATAATGGTCCAGCAGAACAGCGGCCAGCAGTTGCCCGGCTACACTCAGACTAACGAGGTTTGCCGTTCCGATTTTGGGGGCGCTAACAATAACCGTGATCATGTAAACCGCTCCCATCGCACCGCCCATCCACTTCCACCAGCTTACCTGCTTAATGGTGTCAAGCGGAGGCACGGAGCCGCCTGCGGCCAGCAGGAGGGTAACGAGCACGATGAAGCCGGAACCAAACGAAATGGCCGCTGCCAGAATGGGATTGCCCATTGCCTGCCGCAAATTGGCATTGACACCCGCCTGAACGGTAATGGCTAAACCGACCAGAAAGGCAAAGAGAACATAGATGTAATTCATGACCATAAAGGTAGGCAATAGGCCATTGCGGCTTTGTCTATAAGGCTATTTTTATGGAAACGGCCTCATCCTAAACCCCCTTCCTGGCTATGTTTATCATCACGCATTACCCGCTGGCGGTAGTCGTCTGCTTTCTGACGATGCTTTGCTGGGGCTCGTGGGCCAACACGCAGAAGCTGGCCACGCAATCCGTTCCAACTACCATTTTTTACCGGGACTACACTTACGGGATTCTTTTTCTGAGTGTATTGCTGGCCTTTACGCTCGGGAGTGTTGGCTCGTCGGGCCGGTCGTTTCTGGCCGATCTTGCGCAGGCAGACAAACAAAATCTGCTGTATGCGCTGGTCGGCGGATTTGTGTTCAATATTGCTAATATCCTCATCGTCATCGGGATCGAACTGGCGGGCCTGTCGGTGGCCATGCCCATTGGGATTGGTTTAGCCCTGATCCTGGGAGTGATTGTCAACTATATTCTGTCGCCGGTCGGTAACGTTGGACTGCTGTCTGGTGGCGTATTGGCCATTTTTCTGGCCGTTGTATTCAGCGCGCTGGCCTACCGGGCAAAAAGCACTACTGATCAATCGGTTAGCACACGCGGGTTGGTCATCTCGCTGATAGGCGGTTTTCTGATGAGCTTCTTTTTCTATTTCGTGGCCCGGGCAATGGCTACCGATTTTGCCCGTCCAGCATCGGGTCTGTTGACACCGTATACTGCGCTGGTTTTGTTCGGGCTTGGTGTCGTTGTCAGCACGCCTTTGTTTCTGCCCCTGTTGCGTCGCTTTACCAGTAAAGCGACCGATAGGACCGTACGCTATGGCGATGTCAGTGGCCGTAACCACGGTATTGGGATGCTGGGGGGCATGGTCTGGTGTTTGGGCATGGCGTCGAGCTTGCTAGCGTCGGGCGAAGCGGGCTACGCCATCAGCTACGGGCTAGGGCAGGGCGCGACCATCATCGCCGTTTTTTGGGGTATCTTCATTTGGCACGAGTTCCGGGGTGCACCGGCAACATCCAGCCGTTACCTGACCTTGATGAGCGTATGTTACGTGTTGGGTTTGGTGTTGATTATTGCGGCTAAGTAAGCGTTTCGTCAATAAAAATAAAGGTATGGGCGGGGAGGGCTGCAACGGACGAGCCCAGTTGCGGGTAACGGTTAATGGGCGTCGTCTTGTTACGGGTTACTCAGGCTGAAAACAAGTCCGTGGACACGACAGGGCGGCTATCGTTAATCAATAGCAAACACCTTTCTCTATGCGTAAGCCGCTATTTCTCGCGTTCTTGCTGATTTCTTCTGTTGCCGTTGCCCAACGTTTCGATCCGTTTAAACTAAATGCGTCTGTGGGGTACGCGTCCCCGGCTGATCGGTCGGGCAATAAAGACGGTAGTAAACCCGGATTTGTCTACAGTCTGGAGCCGCAGTTTGGCCTTACCCGCCATTTCGACATCGGTATTCGGTTCGAACAGGCGTTCATTCAACGTCCTGAAGTGTTGGGTAACCTGATTTATTTCGATTCACAGGCAAAATCGATTATGTCCGGCGCACTGACACTTAACTACGTAGTGGGCAGGAGCGTGGCATTTCGCCCCTACGTCGGTGCTGGAATTGGCCTGTACCGGGCTGCGGGGAGCGAACAACAAGTGATGGGCGCTGCGAACACCACGCTTTTTTACACCTTACCCGTTACGAACAAAATGGCTGGTCTGTTCCGAGTCGGCATTAAATTCTGGCAGTTTAATGTCGAAGCGGCTTACAATCGAATCGACGATACAACCGTCACGAACGAATTTACCAACGCAAAGCTGATTGGAAAAAACGAGTATTTCAGCCTGAAAGCAGGCTATACATTAGGCGGCAAACTGCACTAACAAAAAAGTGTCATGACCTTGAACGTAGGGTCGCGACGCTTTTGCTATTAATTGGGGGCAGCGATACCTAGTTAAGATCCCTGTTTTCGGGCAACCGAACTTACCACCCTATTGAGTGTAAGTCCCTGACCAACGATCGAAAAAATGACGATGCTGTAGCAACAGGCGAGGATCAGCTCACGGTAGGGCGAATCCGGTAGTGAAAGAGCCAGGGCTACGGATATGCCGCCCCGTAAACCAGCCCAGGTGAGAATGCGCAGACTGCCGGGATTGAGTCGCGATAGTTGAAATTGCATCAGATAAGGCAACAGAATACTCAGGCTACGGGCCACAATCGCCAGCACAACCGTTGCTAAACCAATGAGCAGGTAATTATTGAGGAAAGGCAGCACCACAATTTGCAAGCCGATCATGACAAAGAGGATGGTATTGAGAATTTCGTCCATCAGGTGCCAGAACCGATCCAGGTAAAACTTGGGCGTGTCGGGCTTATCGGAACCCGTTAATCGGCTGCCTAGCAGCAAACCAGCCGCCACTTCGGCCAAGGGAACCGATACGTGCAGCGCGTTGGCCGCCACCGACAACATCATGACCATGGCCAGCGACAGGAGCACGACGGTGTGAAAATCATCCGAAACCTTGATGAGCCGGTACGCAATAAAGCCCATTAGCAGGCCCAGCGCGATGCCACCGAATACTTCCTGCGCAAACAGCTTAAGGGCGTCAATGAGAAAGAAATCGACATTCGGATCGGCCACTTCCTGCAAGGAAATGAACAGAACAAGTCCGACACCATCGTTGAACAGCGACTCGCCGGTGATGATCGTTTCCAGCCTACGCGGAATCGGCGACTGTTTGAGTACCGCGCCAACCGCTACCGGATCGGTTGGTGAAATGAGCGCCCCGAACAGAAAGCAGTATACCATTGGAACCGGGAAGCCAAACGTCCTGGTGAGGTAAAAGAACCCAAGACCAAACAGCGCGGTGGAGATAAGGACGCCCACGGTACTTAAAATGATAACCGGACGAAACTGCTCCCGCAGATCATCGAGGTCAAAATGCAGGGCTGCGGCAAACAGTAAAAAGCCCAGCATGACATCGAGCAATGTTTTCGAAAAGTCGATCTGCTCCGTAATGTCAATCAGCGTTCTGGCGAAGCCCGACGAAACGCTGCCAACAATCAGGATCAAAACGATAAGAACCAGCGTCAGCACAACAACCCCAATCGTTCCGGGAAGCCGAACGAAACGAGCGTTTACATACGAAAGCAACGCGCTGATTCCAACAAGGGCACTGGCAGCCGTGAAAATATCCATAGAGCGAAGTAGGTACTAACTGGCTGACTACGTTGGTATTATCGGTAGTCAGCGTCAGGTTGAATGAGAATATACGTCAAAAGTAGCTAGCAACCTAACTGCTCACGGGCGCGAGGTGTTTTCAGCTTGTCAGGCATCAGGGCTTGTTAAGTCCACCGCATTCACTGATTATGGCGCAATAACAGGAACATTTCGGCGGCATGGCGGGCGTAGGGAAATGCCAGCTTACGCTTAACAAACTCTTTGTCCAGCACGGTTAGGCCGGGGTAATGGGCATCGCTGGCGTTCCTCTCCCAACTGAGCGGATAATCGATGGTGCCGAGCCTGCCGCGTTTCTCATGGTAGAAGTGATCGTCAGCCCAAACCCGATAGGGACTGTCGAGGCTGGTCTGTTCGTCGACGTTCGTTCTGGCGACATGCTCATTCGTGTAGTCGAACCAGAACTGCGACGAGTAGCTATCGTATTGCTTCGGAATGGTATAGGGATCCGGTAGTCCCAGCGATTTCAACCCGTACTTCAGCCACTTCGTCTGAAAAACCGGGTGGTCAGCGCCATCCGTTTTCCCGAGAATATAATCATCCTTCCGAAAGCGGGCCACCGAATCGAGCACTACCTGAACAACGGGATGCGTTCTGTTGGCTGCCAACGAAACCAGAAAAAGCACCTGGCCAAGATTGTCGGCTTCGGCAATGGTATCGCTGGCAGGATCAGCTGGATTGCGGAGCGCCATGATCCAGTTATGAATCAGTTGTAAGTTTCCGGTTTCGCGCAGCACCATTGCCATCAGTGCCGCATCGCGGTATCGGGGATTCTGATAGACCAGAACGCTTGGAACAGGTCGCCCGATCCCGTCGGAACCGGTCACGACATTGATCAATACTTCGTGGTGTAATACCCGTAACACAAGCCCAAACGTGTTGTCCGCAAACCGGGGTAGCTGTAAGGGACTTTTCGTATGGTCCAGCCGCTTCGGTTTGGGCAATCGGTCCGGATTTCGGGCAGACGCTGGTAGCGTTTGCAAGAGCCATACGCCCGTTTCATCTTCCCGGATCTGGATCGTGGCGCCAGTGTCTAGCGTTAGATGAACCAGGTATTCCGATGGTACGATAATCTCACTCTTGACCGCCCATTGTTCTTCAATATGGCCCGTCAATGCATTGATCAGGCGTCCGTTGCGGTAAATGTATTTTGCACGGTTTCCCATCCCGAACAAAAAAAATTTCAGATCGGGTAGCTCGGCCTGGTTCGTGTGTTCCTGCCGGAGTCGTAGCAGCGTGCTTCTATACACTTGCAAAGCCGCTTCCGGGTTAGGGTAGAGGGTAGGTGGCGGTACGGATTGCGCCCACACGGCGAACAAGGGCGTCAGCAGAAAAAAAACGAGTAGTGCGTGTTTCATGAACATAGACTATGAAACAAAAAAGCGCGACTACCAGCGTTGCGCTTTTATCGGTTACCGGATAACGTTAACCGATGGGTATTGCCGTGTCACAGCTTCGATTTTACCGGCTGATCGCTGTAGACGAGCAGGTCTGACAAATAGACAAGGTGCTCAGGATCAGGATTGAGTAACTTAATACGGATGGTGTGTCTGCCTTTGGGTAACTGGTATTTCCAGAACAGATCGTACCGCCGATGTGTAAAGTCGGTGGGGAGTTGTACGGTTTCGATTTTCTTCTCGTCAACGTAGAGTTCAGCATTGGCGATAAACGACCGTTCATCCGTTGAGGTAGTCCGGCTTTTGGGTTTTGCTTCGCCCCTGATAACAAAGCCAATACCATCAAATTCAGTGCTGTATTCAGTATCCAGATTCTTGCGGACAGGGAGTACCCGTACTGGATAATGACCCGTAAATGCTTGCTCCAGCCGAACCGCCTTGGGTGTCTGCACGGCAATCGTTACCTGATCACCTGCAATGGTACCCCCGTTGCGGGTAATGACCTGAAGGGCGTGTTTCATCCCCATCGCATAGACATCGTTCAGCGACATGTTCGTGTATTTGAAATCGATATCTTCTGCTTCGGCTAACCCCTGCTTCCAGTAAGCCGGAATGGCATCGTAGCCGAGCATGGTGCCAAGAATACCACCCGCTGAAGCCGGATTGCAATCGGAATCCTGTCCGGCGCGGGTACTGATTTCCATCGTTTTGGTGAAGTCACCGCCCCCATACAGCAGCCCCAGGACGATGTAAGCCGCGTTGATCTTTGCATCGATATCCAACGGGTGAAACACACCTTCTGGGCAACCGACCTCGTCCGACCATTTCTTTTGAATCTCGAACCAGTTGCGCTTCCAGTCACCGGGATACTGCGCGTGCCACTTGATAACATCAGCGATACACTGGTGAAACGTGCTCTGGGCCGGAATCGTTTTCAGGGCTTCGCTGACGATGTAGTTGATGTCGCTGGAGACAAACGCCAGCGAATACATCGCGCCTACGTAAGCACCACCGTACCAACCGTCGCCGTAGTTCATGATATGACCAATCGGGTCGCCGATCTGAACAGCGGTATTCGGCATACCGGGAGCCATCAACCCCGAAAAGTCAGCTTCGATCTGAAAATCAATGTCATCGGCGTGCGGATTGTTGAGCCAGTGCCCTGATTCAGGGGCTTTTAGGCCGTGCAGAATGTTGTAGCGCCCCGCCTGGTTCGCGTGCCAGAGCCCATAACCCGCCGTTGCGTAGGCGTTGGCGTGTTCATCGACCGACGCATCGAGCCCCTTTTTCTCGAATACATCAACGAAGGTCAGATCCATGTAAATGTCATCGTAGAGGCCCGGATTGTTGAGCATCGTGTGCTTCATGTACCCGTCATACCACGGAATCGGCTGGTAGTCGTTCAGCATGGTGCCGTTGTATTGAAACTCGGTTGGCCCACCGAACGTACAACCAATGAGTTGACCAGCCCAGCCGCCTTTGATCTTATTCTGGATCGCCTGTTTCGTCATCGTTTTTTGTGCCGTTGGCGAAGGCTTATCAGGCTGATTGAACGGATTGACCGCCATCAGTACCGCTAGAATACACTCGATTACCAGTAGTTTTTTCATCAGTCAATAGTGAATAGGGAGTAGAAACGTGATGCCGACTAAGAACAGAAAAACGGTGATGAGCCGAATGGTCAGAACCGGAATCGGATAGGTTACGAATCCAGTTCGTGTCGGTACGGTGCCGACGCCTGAGCGCCCATGCGCGTGACCGAAACCGAGGCCGCCCGGCAGGCGAAAGCTACCGCGTCGGATAATGATTTTCCTTCCGACAGGGCTACCGTGAGGGCGCCATTGAAGCAATCGCCGGCGGCTGTTGTGTCGACGGCTTTGACGGGCGGGACCTCAACGATCTGGCCCTGCTGGTCGGCGGTATACAGATAAGCTCCTTTAGAGCCAAGCGTGATCACGATGTTCGAAACGCCCATTTCGTGCAATTTTTTAGCCGCCTGTTCGGCCGTGGTCAGGTCGGTGACCCGAATACCGGTCAGCAGTTCAGCCTCCGTTTCATTTGGCGTAATCAGGAATAAATGCGGGAATAGATCCGCTGGTAGCGGTTGAGTGGGGGCCGGGGCCGGATTAAGAACGACCCGAAAACCGCGTTGAGCTGCTTCCCGGATCACGTAGTCGACCGTTGGCAAGGGGATTTCCAGTTGTAACAGCACCAGCGCATCGGGTTCCGGAGCATCCAGGGCGGCTTCGGTCTCGGCTGGTTGTAAGTTGGCGTTAGAGCCGGGAGCAACGGTGATGCAGTTTTCGCCGGATGCATCGACATTGATCAGCGCCACACCCGATGGATTGTCCATATCGGTCAGGATATAGGTCGTATTGATGCCCTCGCTGTTGAACCCGCTGAGCGCCTGCTGGCCGAAAATATCGTTGCCAATTTTTGCTACGAAGGTAACCGTTCCACCGGCTGATGGCTGCAACAACCGGGCCGCAGCAACGGCCTGATTGGCTCCTTTCCCGCCGGGGTTCATCAGAAATGAGCCGCCCATGACAGTTTCGCCGGGTGCGGGTAGTTTTTCGGCTTTCACGACCATATCGGTGTTGGAGCTACCGACGACCAGGATCTGACTTGGCATTGTTCGAACGGTTAAGGGACAGGTGCAAATTTATCTGGTAAAAAGTATAGTGCAAGTTTAATCCGGTATCAAGTTGAGCGGTCTGCCGGTTTGCATTACGGTTTTGTTATGCGATGGCTACAAATGATAATCTAATCTTTTACTGGGTGGGGGCATTAAGAACCTGCGTACTGCTTCTTTTGTGGTTGAATCTGATTACCAATTTTAGCTACGTTATGGTCAACCTCCGCGTTCCTCTTCTCAACTTACTACTTGCCCTCAGTTTGAGTTATTCGTCTGCTACGGCTCAGGCCAATCTGTCCCTCTCGAATTATACATTCTCGCCCACAAAAACCACCATTGGCACAGTACGCGTATCAGGTACTGTAAGTCAGCTTAAGTTGAAGGGTAACAACGCGGATTTGTTTACATTGGACAAAGCGAACCAGCTAATCATCAAGCCCAAAGCTGCCAAAGCTTCTCTGCCTTGGTATGATCTGATCGTTGAAGGAACGAACGCAACGGGCTCGGTGCGCGATACGTTTCGAATCGTTAACGATGACTTTATCCGGAATCAGGTGATCGCGCACCGGGGTGCCTGGAAAGGGACGGGGACGAGCGAAAACTCGATCGCGTCCTTACAGCAGGCCATTAAACTGGGGTGTATGGGAAGCGAGTTCGACGTGCATATGTCGGCTGATTCGGTCTTGTTCGTTAACCACGACGCGGCTATTCAGGGACTACCCATTGAAAAAACAGTATCGGCTGAACTGGCTAAAGTCAAACTCAGCAATGGTGAGTCACTGCCAACCCTGGAAGCGTATCTGACTGAAGGGATGAAGCAGAACCGCACGCGGTTGATCCTGGAGATTAAAACATCGACGATGGGCAAAGAGCGGTCAATGGCCCTGACCGAACGGGTTGTCAACACCGTACATCGCCTGAAGGCGCAAGCCTGGGTCGACTACATCGCGTTCGATTATGATGTCTGCAAGAAAGTGAAGGCGCTGGATCCGGATGCTAAAGTAGCTTATTTATATGGCGATAAATCACCTGAGCAACTGGCCGCTGATCACTTGTATGGTCTGGATTACCATTTCAGCATACTGCGAAAAAATGAAGCCTGGATCAACGACGCCCAGCAACGCAAGCTAACGGTCAACGTCTGGACGGTCAATGAAAAAGAAACGCTCCAGTGGTTTCTGGAGCGTCACGCTGACTTCATCACGACCAACGAGCCCGAATTGTTATTGACCCTGATCGCCAAATAACGTAGAGACGCATTACTATGCGTCTCATGACCGGACGGTTTTGCTGACGCATAGCAGTTACTGACGCGAATGAGACGCAAGGGATTGCCGCACCGGCGGTGATGCGGCATTCCGACCGGTCTCTACGAAACGGCTTTATCAAGTACTGGTTCAACTCCGGATTTCAGGAACGCGTTGAGATAATCCGCTACGGCTTCGGCAAAACCGGGGAGCGCTGTGAGGTCCGTTTCCCAGAGCGTTTTATCTGACAGGACGCTTTTTACAAAGGCTGAAACGGTGGACGGACTTTTCTCTTTCACTGTTTTCCAGTCGCCGTAAAAATACCCGGCTCGTTCGTCGCGGATGGGGTAGGTTACTATACCACCTCCAACGGCAATCTCGCCGTAAAACTGGCCACCTTCCTGACGAACAGCCTTCATGAACAGCAGATAAGCCGCAAAGCCAAGAGCCATGAGTTTCGGAACCGCGTGGAACTGGTCGTAGTAACGCTGGATGGTCGCTACGTTACGCGCCTGCATTTTTGCCGTCTCCTGGAGAGAAATGTTCAGCAACAGGTGGTCTAGGTAGGGGTTTCGGAAGCGGTCCAGTACATCGCGTGCGAACTGAGCCACATCGGCTTTGTCCATGCCCGGAATGCCATAATCGGGTACGGTCGGCACAATTTCGTTAAGCATCAGCGATTCCACGAACCGACTCATCGATGGATGTTTCATCTCGTCGGCTACCGTTTCCAGACCAAGTAGATAACCCAACGGCATCGTCAATGTATGGGTGCCGTTCAGTACCCGAAGTTTGCGCTCTTTGTAGAAATTAATGTCTTCATCGATAATAACTTGCGGAGTAGAACCATCCGCAAACGTCAGCATTTCCCGAACGCGATCATCGCCCTCAATCGCCCACAGATGATACGGTTCCGTGAACGTAAGCAGGTCATCATCATACCCAAGCTCCTGTTGAATTTCCTGTTTGGCCTCGTCTGTTGGGCGCGTTACGATGCGGTCAACCAGTGAGTTGCAGAAACGAACGTGGAATTTGAGCCACTTCGTAAAGAGCTTACCCAGTTCATTGAACTTCGCCAGTTTCTCGACGGCTTCGCGTAGTTTGAGGCCGTTGTCGGTGACCAGTTCGGTTGGGATCACCACCATACCTTTGGCTTTCGAGCCGCCAACGCTACGGAAGCGTTCGTACAAAAAAGCGGTCAGCTTAGCCGGAAACGACTGGGGCGGGTGCTGAAAAATACTTTCTTCGACGTAATTCAGCCCTACTTCGGTCGTGTTGGAAATGATGATCTGCAACTTAGGGTTTCGGGCCAGCATCAGCACCTCGTTCCATTGGGTCGGCGCGGCCAGCACCCGGCTAACGGCCGAAACAACGGTTGTCTCCGCCACATTTTCTCCCTGCTGAACCCCCCGAACAGCTACCGTGTATAAGTTATCCTGATCGGAGAATTCGCTGGTCTGACTATCGGTCGATTTGACAACGACAATTGATCCGTTGAATCGACCCTCGTCGTTGGCTTTCTGCACCAGATAATCGGGCAGACCACGCAGCAGCACGCCCGTGCCAAACTGTAATATCTTTTCTGGAAAAACAGGGGCGGGGTGCGTCGAACGGTTGAGTTTTGACATAGTTGGGTGGGTAGCAGTTTCCGCTGCAGTCATCTGGGTAATTCGTTATCGATTGCGTAAAAATGAATAGGCGTGGCAGGTTCGTCACAATCCGGCAATAATACGCACTACATCGCTAACTGTGGTTTCTATTTTATCAAACGCACGATCAGCCAATACGGTTTTCGGAAAAAGTTGAGAACCCATCCCAACGGCCACCGCACCGGCACCGAACCACTTCGATAAACTCTCCTGATTAGGTTCTACTCCGCCGGTTACCATAGCCGTGGCAAACGGAAGCGGACCACTCAAACTCTTGATAAAGTTCGGACCCAGTACTTCCCCCGGAAACACCTTCACAATTTCAACGCCCCACTCATGAGCCGTTGTGATTTCGGTGAGGGTTGCACAGCCGGGCATGTAGGCTACTTTCCGGCGGTTACAGAGTCGGGCGATTTCTTCACTGAACGTTGGCCCAACAATAAAATCGGCACCAAGCTGAAGGTAAAGGGCAGCCGTTGGCGCATCTAAAACAGTGCCTGCGCCGAGCGCCAGTCCGGGAAACTCGCTCGAACAGATGCGGCTGAGGTTGGCAAATCGTTCATGGGCAAAGTCGCCCCGGTTCGTAAACTCGAAGGCGCGCACACCCGCCCGGTAGCAGGCAGACAGCACACCTAGACAAATCTCATCGTCGGGATGATAAAATACGGGGACCAGCGGCACTTGGCGAATGGTTTGATAAAGCGTTAATCGGGGAATACGGGCCATTACGTTATTGGTGGTTTATACAATGGTTATTGGCTTGTGAATTAAAATAGACGCCAGAAAAGTCTGCGACTTATCTCAATACAACCAATCGATCCGGTTTATCGTCTCAATTTGCCGGAGCTGTCACCAGCTTCCAGCGTTTCTATTTCGGTTACGGTGGCCAGATTGACATCACCGGCAATGGTGTGTTTCAATGCCGACGCAGCCGCCCCAAATTCAACCGCCCGTTGTGGGTTCTTAAAGGTAAGTAAGCCATAGATCAGGCCGGCCATGTAGGCGTCGCCCGTACCGATCCGGTCGACGATGGGCTGCACATCGTACACTCTGGATTTATGAACCATATCGCCGTCGAACAATTTGGCCGATAGCTGATTATGGGATGCGCTCAGTGAATTTCGTTTGGTATCAGTTATGTATCGAATCGTTGGAAACCGACGCATCATGGCCATTCCTGATTCGATAAATGTGCTGCCCACAACGCCATACAGCTCCGAAAAGAGTGATTTGTTGCCCAGAACGAGGGTACAGCCTTCCGTAAGCGCGGGCATGATCTCCTGCGGTGTCCGGCCATACTGCCACAAATTGCTGCGGTACACAATATCCGCCGATACGGGAACGCCCAGCCGATTAGCCGTTTGAATACCTGCCAACAAACAGTCGGCGGCTCCCTGCGAAAGCGCCGGTGTGATGCCCGTCCAGTGAAACCAGTCGGCACCCGTCAGGATCGATTCCCAGTCCACGTCGGTGGGGGTGATCCGCGAGAAGGCCGAATCGACACGGTCGTAGATGATCTGACTGGCCCGGCTTCCGGCACCTGTTTCGAGAAAATATAAGCCTAATCGACCGGCACCGTAGCGAACATGCTGCGTACCAACACCATACTGGCGCAGATAGCCGGTTGCCGACCGACCCAGTGCATGATCGGGAAAGCGGGTGACGTGGGCGGTTTCCAGACCCAGCTGCGCCAGCGAGACGGCTACATTGGCTTCAGTACCGCCAAAATGCATGGCCAACGTATCGGTTTGTACAAACCGCTCAACCCCCGGTGGACTGAGCCGGAGCATAACTTCGCCGAAAGTGATGACTTTCATGAATAGGATCGTGGAATAAATGAGAGAATGCAAGTTACGGGCATCCTGCGAAAAATAGCGTAGTATTTATTTGGTGCTCAACACGCCCCAATTGCTGATTTTTTCTAATTCTTCAGCTTTGACGGGTTCAAGGCGGGGTAAAATCAAGTGTATCAGGACCAGCGCAATCAGATACGTACAACTGGCAATAACGAACATCGGTAGGTACCCGAACGCGGTGATGATCCGCCCCGATAGTAACGCCAGCAGGATGCCGCCCACCGCTCCGAACATACCCCCAATGCCCGTAACTGACGCGACAACATTGCGGGGAAACAGGTCTGAGGCAAACGTGTACATATTGGCGGCCCACCCCTGGTGCGCGGCTGCAGCCAGCGAGATTAGGGCTATGGCAACCGTTAAGCTGTTGGTCTGGGCGGCAAATACGATGGGAACAACGCACAGTGCGCAAATCAGCATCGTCGTTTTACGGGCGCGGTTGGCCGACCAGCCCAGGCTCATAAACTGGGTACCGAGCCAGCCGAAAAAAACGCTTCCCGCATCGGAAACGACGTAGATGATCAGGAAGGGAACGCCAAAGCCTTTCAGATCGAGCTTCTGGTCCAGCGCGTCGTTGGAGTTGAAAAAGTCGGGCAACCACGTCATGTAGAACCACCAGATCGGATCGGCCATAAACTTGCCCACGGCAAACGCCCACGTCTGTTTGTAACCCAATAACTGGCCCCAGGACGGTTTTACCTGCACGCGCTTTTCGTCGTCACGCCGGATGTAGGCCAGTTCGGTAGCCGATAGTTTTTTGTTGCGTTCGGGTTTACTGTACGTGAACCACCACAACACGAACAGCCCGAATCCAAGCAAACCCGTTGCCAGAAACGAACTGCGCCAGCCGAGCTTCAAAATAAGGGGAGGAATGACCAATGCGGTCAGAATGATGCCTACGTTCGTACCGGCGTTGAATAGACCATTGGCAAAGGAGCGTTCGCGACGGGGAAACCATTCCGATATGGTTTTGACCGCAGAAGGAAAAATGGCCGATTCGCCGAAGCCCAAGATAGCGCGTGTCCACCGCAGGCCTGCCATGCTTTGCACGAAGGTGGTGAGCGTAGCCGCAATGCTCCAGATAATGATTCCCAGCGCAAAACCACGTCTGGTTCCAATCCGGTCAATCAACCAGCCAATCAACAGAAAACCAATGGCATACGCAAATTTGAAAGCCGCATCGACATCACTGTACAAGATCTTGAACCGATCGATCGCTTCCTTAGTGAGCTCTTTGTCAACTGGCAAATCGAGCATTTCTTTCCTGAACACCTCATCGGTCATCGTGAAGGAAAGTACCTGCCGGTCGATGTAATTGATCGTTGTTGCCAGAAACAAAAGCGCGACGATTCGCCAGCGATAACGACCAGATGTGGTAAGCATTTGCAAAACAAGTGGTGACTAGTTAGGGAGAAAAGCAGCGGACTGCGCTTTTTTACCTAAAATTAGTTGGTAAGTCGGGAGCCGCGCGTCAACATACAGTTGATGAGGGTTATACTTACCGGCGTATTGACGGAACAACTGACTGACTGTAAAATGCTTGAACAAACCTGGCGATGGTTTGGGTCGAATGACCCGGTGTCGCTCAACGATGTACGACAGGCCGGTGCGACGGGTATCGTAACGGCCCTGCACCACATTCCCAACGGCGATGTGTGGCCAACGGACGAAATTAAAAGCCGGAAACTTCACATCGAACAGACCGGACTAACCTGGTCGGTGGTCGAAAGTATTCCCGTTCACGAGGGCATCAAAACCCGCTCGGGCGACTTTCTGCGCTACATCGAAAATTACAAGGAGTCGATCGTCAATCTGGCCGAGGCTGGTATCGATACAGTCTGTTATAATTTTATGCCCGTCCTCGACTGGACGCGTACCGACCTCGATTACCCTATGCCCGATGGCTCCACGGGGCTTCGGTTCGATGCAACTGAATTTGCCGCGTTTGAACTCTATATCTTGCAGCGTCCGGGGGCGGAATACCTGTATAACGACGAACAAAAACAGCGTGCCCGGACAAAGCTGGACGTCATGACCGATGCGCAGGTCAAGCGACTGACCCGCACAATCATTGCCGGATTGCCCGGTTCCGAAGAGAGCTATACCGTTGAGCGGTTCCGCGATGCGCTGGATGCCTACAAAGACATCAGTGACCGCGAGCTTCGCCAGAATCTGTATGCGTTCCTGCGGGAGATTGTGCCGGTTGCCGAGTCGGTTGGCATACGGCTGGCGATCCACCCCGATGATCCACCGTATCCAATTCTGGGTCTGCCTCGCGTTGTCAGTACCGAAGCCGACGCACGGGCATTGCTGGCTGCGGCCAGTTCACCCGCTAATGGCCTTTGTTTTTGTACGGGTTCCTACGGTGTTCGACCCGATAACGATCTTGTGGGCATGGCTGAGCGATTGGGGCCAAGCATTCACTTTATTCATTTGCGCAGCACCGAACGGAGTACCGATGGAAGTTTTCAGGAAGCGAACCATCTCGAAGGCGATGTGCCCATGGCGGGCGTTATGCGGGCGTTATTGAACGAACAGGCCCGACGCCAAGAAGAAGGACGAGCCGATTTTCGGATGCCGTTACGGCCCGATCATGGGCACCGGATGCTCGATGATTTAACGTCGGGTAAGCGTACCAATCCGGGTTATACCGCCATAGGCCGGTTGCGCGGGCTGGCGGAGCTACGGGGCCTGATGGTAGGTTTGACGAGTTAACGAAAAAAATAAGTATAAATGCTGGGAGATACTGGCCAGTTTTTGCTTTTACTACTATGAATTCACTCCTGCTCTCACCAGCGTTCCTGTCCGACGACTTTCTGCTTCAGACCGAAACCGCCCGGCGGCTCTATCACGACTACGCCCGGCCAATGCCGATCATCGACTACCATTGCCACCTGCCGCCGGATCAGATTGCCGATAACAAACGCTTCGACAACATGACGCAGCTCTGGCTCTACGGTGATCATTACAAATGGCGGGCTATGCGGACACACGGCGTCAACGAACGGTACTGCACGGGTGACGCGAGTGATTGGGAGAAATTCGAAAAATGGGCGGAGACGGTTCCCTACACGGTTCGGAATCCGCTGTATCACTGGTCGCACCTGGAACTCAAAAATCCATTTGGGGTGACTGATGTGCTGAGTCCGGCTACGGCACGTTCGGTCTACGAGTCCTGTAATGAGCAATTGCCCGGTCTGTCGACGCGCACCCTGTTGCAGCATTTCGATGTTCGGGTCGTCTGCACCACGGATGATCCAACGGATTCGCTTGACCATCACTTAACCATCGCTACGGATGGCTTTGCTACAAAGGTTTTACCAACATTCCGGCCCGATAAGGCCATGGCCGTCGATGATCCGGCTACGTTTCGAGCTTACGTGCAAAAAGTAGGGGCGGTGACCAACCGTGACATTCGTACGCTGGCGGAATACCTGGATGCGCTGAAAGCCCGGCACGATTACTTCGCCGAAATGGGTTGCCGTTTGTCGGATCATGGTCTGGAAATGATCTATGCCGAGCCTTACACGGATGGTGAAGTACAGTTCATATTCGATCACCTGATGCGGGGAACGGCCGTAGAGCCGGTCAATATTCTCAAATTCAAGTCGTTCATGCTCGTGCAGTTTGCCGAGTGGGACCACGAAAAAGGCTGGACCCAGCAATTTCACCTGGGTGCTCTTCGGAATAATAACATTCGCCGACTTCGTGATCTGGGGCCTGATACGGGCTGGGACAGCATCGGCGATTTCCCGCAGGCTGTCGCTTTATCCCGTTTTCTGGGTGGGCTGGACGATCGCAATCAACTAGCGAAAACCATTCTGTATAACCTGAATCCGGCTGATAACGAAGTGATTGCGACCATGATCGGTAACTTCAACGATGGCTCGGTACGGGGTAAGGTGCAGTTTGGGTCGGGCTGGTGGTTTCTGGATCAGAAAGATGGCATGGAAAAGCAGATCAACACGCTGTCGAATATGGGGCTGTTGAGCGCCTTCGTGGGTATGCTGACCGATTCGCGGAGTTTCGTATCGTATAGCCGACACGAGTATTTCCGGCGGATTCTCTGCAATCTCTTTGGCAATGACATCGAAAATGGCGAATTGCCTAATGACATCGACTGGATGGGCCAGATCATACAGGACATCTGCTATCGGAACGCCGAACGGTATTTCGGCTTCTAATTGACTACCTGGCTGTTGCTCCGATAAATGGGTAAGCGGCTGAGTAAGCTAATTGACCGCTGATGGGCGCAAACAATTACCTTACTCAGCCGCTTACCCGTTTGTCTATGACCTCAACTGTAAAGCACACCTTTGTTGACACGAACGGCATCCAGCTACATGTCGTTCAGGCGGGTCCGGTCAGCGGCCCGCTTGTGATTCTATTGCACGGCTTTCCTGAGTTCTGGTATGGCTGGCGGCACCAGATCGACGATTTGGTGAATGCCGGTTTTTGCGTTTGGGTGCCCGATCAGCGAGGCTACAACCTCAGCGATAAACCCAAAGGCGTTGGCTCGTACGCAATCGACACACTAGCCGCTGATGTCGTTGGGCTTATCGAAGCCGCAGGTCGGCAAAAAGCGATCCTTGTCGGCCATGACTGGGGGGCTGCCGTTGCCTGGTGGACCGCCGTTGTTTACCCCGAACGGATTGGGCGACTCGTCACCTTGAACGTACCGCATCCGGTCGTCATGAGCAAGTTCGTCCGTAAAAACCCAGGACAGATATTACGAAGCTGGTACATCGGTTTCTTCCAGCTGCCCTGGCTTCCCGAACGACTGATGCGCTTCGGCGATTGGTCTGCCCTGACACGAACCCTGCGAACCAGCAGTCGACCGGGCACGTTCACTACCGACGAGTTAAGCCACTACAAAGCGGCCTGGTCGCAGCCCGGTGCCTTCAGGGCTATGGTGAATTGGTATCGCGCGTCCCTACGATTTCCGGGATCGCGACGGCCCAGTGTTCGCGTCACCGTTCCAACGCTGCTGATCTGGGGTGTTCAGGATCGCTTTTTGAAGCGTGAAATGGCTCCGCTCAGCATCGATCTTTGCGACAATGGGCGTGTCGTCTACCTCGAACAGGCCACACACTGGGTACAACACGAAGAACATGAATGGGTAAACAAACTGATCAGAGGGGGTTGAGAAAGGTTGAGTGTCACTCCCTTTCTCAACCCCCTCTGATCAAGTACACGACTATCCGGCTGTTTTACTGCTTATAAACTTTCCCGTCTTTCATAACGAACTGGACGGTTTGCAGGGTTTTGATGTTCTGTAGCGGATTATCGGCCACCGCAATGATGTCGGCCATTTTTCCGGTTTCGATGGAGCCGATTTGCGTGTCCATACCCAACAACTTCGCGTTGGTCATCAGCGCGGCTTTGACGGCTTCCACGGCAGGCATACCCGCTTCGACCATATACTCGAACTCTTTTGCATTGTAGCCGTGAATATAAACCCCGGCATCGGTCCCGAAGGCGATTTTCACACCCGCTTTGTAGGCTTTGGCAAACGTAGCCTGAATTTTTGGACCGATCGCCAGTGCTTTTGGCGTAACCAGGGGCGGGTAATAGCCAAAGTGACGGGCCGAGTCAGCCGCCGTTTTACCCGCAATGATCGTTGGAACGTAGTGCGTGCCGTATTTTTTGAATAGCTCGATCGCTTCATCGTCCATTAGGGTGCCGTGCTCAATCGTCTGAACACCCGCCCGGATAGCGCGTTTCATGCCTTCTGCCCCGTGCGCATGGGCGGCTACGGCAAAGCCGTAATCTTTGGCCGCATCGACAACCGCTTTCACTTCTTCCTCCGTAAACTGGGCACCCGAACCGTCTTTCGCATTACTCAATACACCGCCGGTAGCTGTAATTTTAATCAGGTCAGAGCCGTCTTTGTAGCGTTGGCGAACAGCTTTCCGTGCATCTTCGGGACCGTTGATAACCCCTTCAATTGGGCCCGGATCACCCATCAGATCTTTCCGATACCCATTGGTTGGGTCCGCGTGTCCGCCCGTTGTGGCGATTGATTTTCCAACTGTCAGCACGCGGGGACCTTCTACCAATCCGGCATTGATCGCATTGCGGAGCGATACGTTTACCCCCGAACCGCCAAGGTCACGAACGGTGGTGAAGCCCGCCAATAGGGTCGTTTTTGCGTATTGAGCTGCCTGATAGGCAACGTCAGGCGCGTTTTTGGTAAAGCCGTCGATAGCTCCACCCCGGCGCGTCTGACTTTCGAGGTGAACGTGCATGTCGATCAGGCCGGGCAGTACGGTTTTGGCCTTCAGATCGACCACGGCATCCTTTCCTGCTGGCGCTGTGTACCCTTTCTGAACCGCCGTAATTTTATTCCCTTCAACGACAATTGTCATTTGCGGCTGTAGCGAATTGCCGACACCATCGAAGAGGTTGCCACAGTGAATAAGGGTGCGTTGGGCAAAGAGAGGAGCCGCCAGCAGGGACAGACCTGCCAGTATGTATAGTTTTTTCATAAAAGATTGTTGGTTGGGTACAAAAAAAGGCCACAACGAGTCGTTGCAGCCTTAATGATACGAAATTTGCTGATATAGCCTACTTTATTCAATCGGCGAAACCTGAACGATAACTTCCGATGAACGTTCGGGGTTGGACCGATCACTGTAATGCCCATTCCGCAAAATGACCTTGTATCGTTGTCCACTAAAATCAACGCCAGCTGAGTCCGTAAATACCTGCGAACCATTTGGCCTGCGCGTGTAGTTTGGAATCCAGGCAAACAAACGTACCGACTGGCTTTGCGACGCTTTCGACAGGCGTAACACAACACCGGCACTGTTCGGGGCGAAACAATTAGCGTTATCTGGGCAAATAGATACAGTGACCGAATCCGCCCGGACGGCTAAGCCAGTTGACGTTTGTACGGAACTTCCAGTCTTCAGTGCCAAGTAATCCGCGGGTAGTTCTTCCTGTGGTGTTGTTTCCGAAGAACGACAAGCTGAAAAAGAGGCTGCTCCAGCGATGAGTATACCCGTAAGCAGCTTTGTGAAATCGACCATAATGCCTTCTTTTTTTTACGAAGACACCTGCGCCCAACGAAAGGTTGGATAGCTTACCTATTTTTTTACGATCACGCCGTCTGCCACGAAGGTCAAGGCTTTTTCGGGTTCGGTGATCTTCGCGATTTCTTCTTTCGATTTGCCCGCGTCTTCAGCGTAGTGGCGCAGTTCATCGACGGGCGTGGTGGTGCTTTCTGCGGTTCCGGCTACGACAACCGTTTTGCCAACGATGTCTTTGGGAACGAAGAAGCCATAGTCTTTGAAGCTCACGCGCATTGTCTGCCCGTCGCCCGTTTTAACTTTCATCCAGCAGCCTTTAACTTTACAGACCGACTCGACCGTGCCTTCAACCTTAGCGGGCATCTTATCTTTTCCGTCCATCTTGGCGGCAAGCTCTGTGGCAGGAATAGCCCCTTTTTCGGTGATTTTTTTTCCGTGGTAACTAAGGTCGCTCTGGGCGAAGGCACCGAACGATGCACCCACTAGTAGGCTGACAATGAACAGTTTTTTCATGATGATTACAAAGTTGACGTATCGATAAACGAAGATACGCAAAGATTGCGGGTTTGCCTTTTTCGATTTCGCTTACGGACACGGATTAAGCAGACTAGAGCAATTTTCAGTAAGTTTTCTAATCTTGTCCTTTGTTTCCTGTAACGGGTCTCACTGCACGAATAAGCGACAAACAAATTATGCTACGAATGAATCAGGTTTTTGCGGTTGCGCTGTTGGCACTGGTGGTCACCGCCTGTCAGAAAAAGGAAAAGGATGAAGTGCCATCCCGCACGTCTTTTTTCGATAAGTCCGGCATGGATACGACGGTCTTGCCAGGAAATGATTTCTTTACGTATGCGAACGGCACCTGGGTGAAGAAAACAAAAATTCCTGCTGATCAGACGGGCTGGGGCTCGTTTTACCAGATTTACGAAGATAATCAGAAGAAAACGAGGTCTATTCTGGAGGAAGCCGCCAAGGCTGATGCGAAGGCGGGTAGCGTCGAACAGAAGGTCGGTGATTTTTACGCCAGCGGCATGGATACTGCTACGATCAATAAGCTTGGCTACGAACCCGTAAAGGCCGAGCTGGCAAAAATAGATGCCCTGACCGATTACAAACAGGTGCTGACTTACCTGGCAGCCGATGAAGGTAACCGGGGTGGGGAGTTCATTGGCTCTTATGTTGGCTCCGACGATCGGCAAAGTTCGATCAACCGCCTTAATTTTAGTCAGGCGGGTTTGTCATTGCCCGAGAAAGAATACTATACCCGCACCGACGAGGCATCGAAGAAAATTCGTACCGCTTTCGTGGCTTACGTCGCAAAGCTGTTCACGATGGTTGGCGTTGATCCAACGTCGGCCCGAACCAAAGCCGAGGCCATTCTGGAATTTGAAACGGCTCTGGCCAAGTCTCACAAAGCCCCCACTGACCTACGCGATCCGGTGGCCAATTACAATAAATTCGCCGTGGCGGATCTAACGAAGCAGATGCCAAACCTGAACTGGCGGACGCTGCTGAACACAATGGGACTGCAACGCATCGATACCGTTCTGGTGTCGCAACCGGGCTATTACCAGGCACTTGATAAAACGCTGCCCACCACGCCCATCGGTTTGTTGAAAGATCGTCTCGTATTCGATTTGCTGAATCATAATGCCAATCTGCTCAGCAAACCGTTTGAACAGGCCAGCTTCGATTTTAACAGCAAAACCCTCTATGGTCAGCCGCAACTGGCCGAACGCTGGAAACGTATGGCCAGTCGGACCGATGGCGCACTGGGCGAAGCCTTGGGACAATTATGGGTCAAGAAATATTTTCCGGCGGAAGCGAAGGAACGGATGCTGACCCTAGTGGACAATTTGCAAAAAGTGTATCGCGAGCGGATCGAAAAACTGGACTGGATGGCCCCCGAAACCAAAGCTGTGGCCCTGGTCAAGCTGGATAAATTCGTCAAGAAAATTGGCTATCCTGACAAATGGAAAGATTATTCGGATGTTGACATCAAGCGGGATGATTATTACGGTAATGTTCAGCGGGCCCGGAAACATGCCTACAAAGAAGACTTCGCCAAGATCAACCAACCCGTTGACCGGGCCGAGTGGGGAATGACACCGCCAACGGTAAACGCCTACGCGAATCCGACCAACAACGAAGTGGTTTTTCCGGCCGGGATCTTACAGTTTCCGTTCTTCGACAAAGACGCAGACGACGCGATCAACTACGGCGGAATTGGCATGGTGATCGGTCACGAGATGACGCACCTCTTCGACGATCAGGGCCGTCAGTACGACGCCAATGGCAATCTTCGCGACTGGTGGACCAAACAGGATGCTGAACGCTTCAAGACAAAGGTGCAAACCGTTGTTGATCAATACAATAATTACACCGTACTGGATAATCTCCGGTTGAATGGTCGATTGACATTAGGTGAGAATCTGGCCGATCTGGGCGGCATCACACTGGCTTATCAGGCATTTAAACTGACCAAACAAGGAAAGAGTACGGACAAAATCGATGGTTTTACGCCCGATCAGCGGTTCTTTCTGGGTTTTGCGCAGGTGTGGCGAATCAAAGTTCGCGACGAAACCGAGCGGGCTGGTATTTCAACCGATCCGCATTCACCCGCCAAATTCCGGGTGAATGGCCCGCTCACCAATTTTGAGCCTTTTTACAAGGCATTCGACGTGAAACCGGGTCAGAAGTTGTATAAACCGGAAGTCGATCAGGCGCGGGTTTGGTAATTTTTCTCTACCCTCACCCCCAACCCCTCTCCCGTTTCGGGAGAGGGGCTTTTTATTGTAAATTCTCATGAATTTTCTTGATTACCTGACCCATAGTATATAGTACATCGTCGTTTGTGAAACGAAGGATGGTTAAGCCAAGGTCGCAAAGAACTGCTTCGCGTTCAGCATCTTTAATGTGGGCTTCTAGCGTATTGTGAACCGCACCATCAACTTCTATAACCAGCTTGTACTCCGCACAATAGAAGTCAACAATGAAGTAGCCCAGACTATGCTGTCGTCGAAATTTCGTATCAGCTAAACGTCGCCCACGAAGTTCTTCCCAAAGTACATCTTCTGCCTGCGTCTGATTCTGCCGTAACTCACGACGCAGTTCTTTTATTAACGGATCATTCGATACTCTCTCGATCATTTTCTTAAGGTAAAACACTTAAGACTGTATAGAGAGCAGAGGTAACTTCATCAACGGTTCAATTGAACCAATTCATTTCTTGCAATAAAAGCCCCTCTCCCGTTTCGGGAGAGGGGTTGGGGTGAGGGGAATAGAATAGAATAGTACAGTGAGGGGAGCCAGAAACTACGTCCAATACAAAATCGGCGCATTCGGGAATCGTTTGGCCCACTCCTCGTAGAAGAACACTTTCATCGCCTTCATGTCGACAGGTTGATAGACGTATTTCGTACCGCCAAACTTGTTGCGTTTCTCGGCCCTCGTTGTCTCGTCCATGTCGAGTGATGTGTTCGGATACCATTGCGTCAGCACATCCTTGGAGCCGGGGGTGAACCGGTGCGTGATGAACTCAACGGTCATATCGCAATCAAAGTCGATAAGAGCTTTAATGCGATCCAGTAGGTCGGTGTACTGCTCACGCCAGTCGGGAATGGGCATAATGGGCGCTAAAACAACCCCAATCGGGTAACCGCCACCGCCTGATTGGCGGGGAAGTGCCAGCTGCCGCATGGCCTGCAAACGGGCTTCAACCGAGGCTGTACCGCCTTCCAGACGGCGGGCAACCGAATCCGTATTCAGACTAAACCGGGCGCGGGTCTGTCCATTGTGCGGTAAATCGAGCAGATCGTCAACCTGATTGTATTTGGTTACGAAGCGCAATTGCCCTTGCTCACGCGTACCGAAATGCCGGATACATTCGGCCAGGCTGCCGGTCAGGTGTTCAATACCCAGCACATCGGTATAACAACTCACCTCAAAACTGGTAGGTCGATTCGGGTCGTGTCCCTGCCAGCTTTTATTGGGAGGGAATGTACCCTCGTATGCGATCGTATGATCGAGCATTTTGGGCAGGTTCGCATAAGCCCGCACGACAGGCGGACCGGCCAGACTACCCGCCAGATAACAATACTGACAGTGAGCGGGGCAACCTTCCGCCAGATTCATTTGCCAGTCGGCCGAGGGGGGAATGGGTTGAAGCCGGAAAGCACCAGGCGGTGCATTCACGATGGCCAGCGTATTTTTGGCAATACGATACGTCTCCCGCTCGTCGGCCCCGCGAAGCCCCGTAATGCGGTTGTTCTTAGCAACCTCGATCGGTAAGCCAACCGCCGTAATGCGTTCGTACATAGCCTGTCCAAACGGTTCCTTAAGGGCATCGGCGGTAAAGACAACCCGTTTCGGCATCCAGACGCGGGCCGACTTGACAAGGGGTTCAGCAGGTAAGCTGGACTTGGTTGATTCACTGATCATAACGAGAGTAAACGAAGAGTAGGGGTCACTAAATATACACTGTTGAGCGTCTATCTTAGAACAACGCTAGTGCTAGGATAAATCCCGGTGAGTAGTATTTGTCTGTTAGTTTTTCTACTGATTGTCAGTACATTGTGAATTATTTTCAGCCCAGCCTCTCTAAACTGACAGCGCGCAGAAAACCGGATAATTTTGTAATCTTGCAAAAAAGGAAACGTATGGAAAGCACACAGACCGACATAACATCCCGATTGGTAACGGACTGTCAGTTATTCATCGACGTAGCAGAACACCTTTCGGAAGATCAGTTTAAACGGCAAATCAATGGAAAATGGTCGGTTGCCGAAGTGATGCAACACCTGTACTTATCGGCCCGACCGGTCGCTAAACTGATGGCAGGGCCACGCGATGTGCTCAAACAGTGGGGTTTCGCTGAGATGCCATCCAGATCCTACGAAACGATCGCGGCTATTTATCAGAAAGCACTCGGTTTGCGCAGGCTGGCACCGGCTACGATGACGCCCCGGCCCGAGGATATGGCGGTAGAGAAGCACGTAATCGTTAACCGGTTTCAGACTATTTACCAGGCACTCGTGGAGAGCATCAACGGATGGTCAGACGACGAACTCGACTCATTTCTGATTCCGCACCCGTTACTCGGCTATCTAACGGTCCGGGAGATGCTGTATTTTACGAGTGCCCACACGCAGCATCATTTAGTCTTGTTGCCAGACGAAGAATCCACTTACCTGACGAATGGATAGTTCACTAAAAACGGCAACCGGCTAATTTGTAAATTAGCCGGTTGCCGTTTTTAGTAAGTTGTTGGTCTATTTTGCCAGACGGATGCCCCGCTTGCCAACTTGGCCAAAATAGTAATTTACGCCAAATTTCAACCGGCCACCTTTGCCGCGCCCCAGACTAGGGTCAAACTTATTGTAGAAATTTCCTTCATAACTTACTTCAGCACCCAGCCGATGCAGAATCCAGAACATCGCACCCAGTTCCAGACCCACGCTGGTATATGTTGCTTTTGTATCGGACGGAATATTTTCCGAAAACTCACGGCCACCGTTCAGGCTAGCTCCGACGAAGCTGCTGACCCGCGTACGGAACGGATAGTACCGCGCGAAGATACCCGCTTGTCGGGCGTGGTATTTATTGCCGACGAGCCGATCGTAGTCAAACCGTAAACCAGCCGCAAAACCTGGTTGAAAGAAATAGCCCAATCGAGCGTTTATATCGGAATACACTTTTCCGCTGGTTGTTCCGAACCCGACGCCACCACCCACAAAAACGTTGCCCGGCTGGAACCAACTGAGCTGGTTATTTTGCATATAGTTGATGGATTTCTCGACTTCTTCGTTCAGTTTCTCATCGACCTGGTTGGCTTTTTCCCGGACATCTTGCCGGGTTTTCTCATCAATGATCGGTTTCGAGCGATTGGTTGAATCGGCATTGTTCTGACCATAACTGGCCAACGAAAGACTCGTTAGCAAAGCTGTAGCAAATAGTAATTTTTTCATCGTCGTTGAGTTGATATGCGTTGTTCGTTGGGTATTGATCTAGTAAACTGTAAAGTTTAGATAAGGTTTGCTCGATTTCGATTCCCGGCTATATGCAAAAGTAAGAGCCTCCCTACTTGCGTAAGGAAGCTCCTGTCTGGAAAAAGTATAAACCAGGTTTTTATTTCTGCAACTGATTGATGAGTAAATCTACCTGTTCAATGGAAACGGCCGGAAAGTTGGCGATCCTGATCTGCGATTCCTTGAACTTCCCATAACCCGTTCCAATGATCATGCCCGCCTGTTTGGCACTCGCAATAACCTCAGTCGACGGTTCTTTTGTCGTAGCCACAACCACTGTCTGCGATCGGTGGCGTTCTTGTTTGACGAAGGGTGTATAATCGTCCGACGCATCCAGGAATTTATAAAGCATCCGAGCCTTTTCGTCGGTCTGTTTGCGGATGGTATCGATACCTATCTTGTTGAAATCTTCGGCAATTTTTCCCAGAAGATAGATGAACAGCACGTTCGGTGTAGCGGGGGTTTCGAAGGTTTTGTAATGGCTCCAGAGCGTGGGCAGCGTATGGTGTGCCCCAACCGTCAGGTTGTCGTATTTCTGTAGCCGTTCCGCTTTTTCGAGACAGGTCTGGCTGGCAATCCAGACGCCTAGACCGGCGGGCATACCAAACGCTTTCTGGACCGAAAAGAACGCCGAATCAACCAGGGCAAAGTCCAGATCAGGGTACGGAGCCGACGAAACCATATCCACGACCACCAGTTTCTTGGCGTACTTACGTTTCAGCTTGTGAATCTCCGTAGGACGCATCTGAACCCCCGACGACGTTTCGTTGTGCGTTACACAGATCAGCTCCGCATACTCGGGAACGTCGACTTCGGTGTAGTCGAATCCTTCGCCGAACGGCTTTTCGAACACATGCGCGTATTTGTGTAAGGCGTTGGCGTAGTCGTAAAACTTCTTGGAGAACGAGCCATTGACGAGGTGAAAGCTCTCATGCTCAACACAGTTGAACAAAATGCGTTCCCACACTTCGGAGGCCGATCCGGTGAAGAAAATGCCGTGCGTATCCGGAATGTTTAGCAGGGTGCGCAGCTGCGTATCGGTGAATCGGTAGATATCCCGAAACTTCTGGCTCCGGTGCGAAATGGACCCAATCTGCTCATCCATTGCCGTTTGCAGGTGCTTGTACAGCGTCGGGTATAATTCGGCAGGACCGGGCGTGAAGTAAGTTTGTTTCATAAAGGAGCTAAAGAGTGAATACGTGAATGAGTGATAGAGCGGTTAACCGCTCTATCACTCATTCACACTATCGCTAATTAATACAAAAGTCTGAATTTGATTGTCTGGTCGATTTGCTTGAGTTCTTCAACTACTTCGTCGGCGTATTCTTTGGCCACATCCGTAATTACATAACCGATCTGCTCGTTGGTTTTAAGGTACTGGCCGTGAATATTGATGTGGTACTTCGCAAAAATGGTATTCATCTTGGCCAGAATACCCGGCACGTTCGCGTGGATGTGCAGCAGCCGGTGCGAACCTTTCAGCAATGGTAGTTGTAATTCCGGGAAGTTAACGCTGCCGTACGTGCTGCCGTTGTTGATGTATTCGAGCAATTTACTGGGAACGAAATTACCAATGTTGGCCTGCGCTTCTTCGGTGCTGCCACCAATGTGGGGCGTCAGAATAACATTCGGCTGGTTGCGCAACGCGTTGACAAACTCTTCGTTGTTCGTTTTCGGCTCATACGGAAATACGTCGATCCCGGCCCCCCCAATTTTACCCCGCTCGATGGCATCGACCAGTGCCGGAATGTCTACGATATGACCGCGCGAGAGATTCAGGAAAATGACCCCGTTCTTCATAAGCCCGAATTCGCGGTAGCTGATCAGGTTCTTGTTTTCTTTCCGGCCATCAGTATGCAGGCTGACAATGTCGGCAATCGCCAGCAGTTCGTCCAGCGTTTTGCATTTGCGGGCGTTGCCAAGCGCGAGTTTATCGACAACATCGTAGAAGTACACCTCCATGCCCAACGCTTCGGCAACGACTGAAAGCTGCGTGCCGATGTTGCCATACCCAACGAGTCCCAGTTTCTTGCCCCGCACCTCAAAGCTGTTTGTCGCCGATTTGTCCCACTCACCCTTGTGCATCAAATTGCTTTTGGGAACAATGTTGCGGATCAGCATAATGATCTCACCAATGGCTAGTTCAACTACCGAACGCGTGTTGCTGTACGGTGCATTGAAGACGGCAATACCCCGTTCGGTACAGGCCGCCAGGTCGATCTGGTTCGTGCCGATGCAGAACGCGCCAATGGTCATGAGCTTATTGGCGTTTTCCAGCACCCGTTGCGTCACCATTGTTTTGGAGCGAATGCCCAGAATCGATACGTCCCGGATGGCTTCGATCAACTCTTCTTCGTCCAACGCACCCTTACGGATTTCGACGTTAAATCCTTCCTGTTCGAACAGTTTGACCGCTACCGGATGCACGTTTTCCAGGAGCAATACTTTGATCCGGCTCTTGGGATACGACTGGCTGCGGCTCAGATGGTTGTGGTACAGGAACTCATCCAGCGAAGGCGCAATAAAATCGGCTTTTTCGACCACGCGGGGCCGGATCACATTCTCCGTAAAGGCATAGAACCGATTCGCCAGCCCTGAAGCCCGGATTTCGTAATCCGTATACCCATCGCCAATAACGTACACCTCGCCGTCGAGTTTCAGGTCGCGGATAACCTGCGATTTTCCTCCGTTGGCCGATAGTGGGTTTGCGTTGTCGAAACCAGTGATGTTGCCCGTTTCATCGAATACGAACGTATTGGCAAACACGTTTTCGGGAAGCACACCCAGCGACGTAACGATGGGCGTAATGAATTCCTTGAAGCCGTTGGAAACGACAAAAATATGGTCGGCATTTTCGGTCAGAAACTGCCTGTTCCGCTGGAACGAATCCGAAATCTTACCCATCAGGGTTTCGATCAGCGCGGGAAGCTGATCGCGGTGAGCCTTCAGCAGATTCAACCGGAGTTCGAGCGATTCAGTGAACGAAATCTCGCCCGACATACCCCGGTCGGTGATGGCTTTGATCTGGTCCAGCGCATCATTGCGGTCGGGTCGACCAATTAGTGAAATCTCGCCCAGCACGTCCAACGCTTCTACTTTTGTAAACGTGCTGTCGAAATCAATGATATAATACGTTTGTTCGGTCGTACCGACGTTTGAGGTTTTGGTGAGCATGGGTGAGAACGTCGCTATCACAGCAACGTGTTGATCTACTTATGATTGGTTCGATTTGGATTCTGTTAAAAACGCTACCGCCCGTTCTTCCGACCAGTAGGTGCCATTGATGCCCTGCGCCAGCGACGGAAATCCGCAATGACCGCCTTGTTCGGGAAACTCCATCCATACGGCAGGGAGTTCCCGCGCCAACTGTTCCGGAAAACATTCGGGTGACAGAAACGGGTCATTTTTGGCATTGACAATCAGCGTTGGAATAGCAATAGTCGGAATAAACTGGAGCGAACTGCTACGGGTATAATAATCGGTTACGTCCCGAAAACCGTTCTGCGGGGCTGTAAACAGATTATCGAATTCCCGGATCGTTCGTGCTTTACCAACTACTTCGGTTGGGAAAACACCCGGCATGACGGCCGCTTTCTGGGCTACTTTGCGTTTGAGTGTTCGATTGAACCGGTAGTTATACACCAGGCTATCCCATTGTTCGAGTCGTCGGGCCGAGCCCATCAGATCAAGCGGAACCGAAAACACGACTGCTTTCTGGATAGCCGGGTTCAGGGCTGTACCCTGCTCGCCGATGTACTTTACCGTAACGTTTCCGCCCGCACTGAAGCCCATCAGATACAGGGTCTGATAGCCTTTCGAGAGCGCATATTGACAGATGAAGTGAAGGTCCCCCGTTTCGCCGATGTGGTAAAAACGCTGCTGGCGGTTCAGTTCGCCACTACAGGAGCGGTAGTGCCAGGCCAGACAATCGAATCCGTTCCGGGTCAGGTGGCGCACCATACCAGCCAGATACTGACTCGTTGAGCTGCCTTCCAGACCGTGGGAGAGAATGACGAGGGGGTTTGATGATGAGTGATGAGGAGTGAATGAGGATGCAGCAGGCAAGTCATTCGGAGCGTAGGCCCAGTCGAGATCCAGAAAATCATCATCCGCCGTTTCGATCCGTTCGCGGACGTAGGAAACCGCAACCTTGCGAAAAAGCGAGGGAATGATGGTTTGCAAGTGCCCATTCCACAAACGGGCGGGCGGCTGGTAACTCGATGGGGCAATCAGCGGCATTACAACACGCGGGTGATTGAAGCCGCAAAGGTAAGAAAAACGCCGGAGCAGCGTGCGTTTATTTCGTAACAATCAGTTGGCAATCAAAAAAGGGTCACCTAGCTTAACTGGGTGACCCTTCAGCGGTCGATTACAACGCGAGTTCTTTCTCGGTAACGATCGTCAGTACTTCCGAATCGGTGAGTCGTTTTGCCAGACCCAATGTCTTCGGAACCTCATAATGGAAAAAGAACTTCATCGTGTGAATTTTGCCCTCGTAGAATGCCAGATCGTCGCCCGATGGATTCTGCGTTACCATGTTTTGTTTAGCCACGGTGGCCTGAATGAGCCACTGCCAGGCAACGACGACAATCCCAAACAACTCCAAAAACAGCGTCGCATCCGCCAGATAGCGTTCGGTATCGCCGTTCAGGGCGTGAGGCATCAGGTTCATCACCACCGTCTGCGTACGCTTGAGTTCGGCACTGAGTTGGTCGGCATAGGGCTTAAGGTCGTCATAGGTGCTGGCTTCGGCAATCGTTTTACTCATTTCGGCAAACAGGAGCTGTGGCGCTTTACCGCCTTTCATCGTCATCTTACGGCCCAGCAGATCCTGCGCCTGAATCCCGGTTGTACCTTCGTAGATGGGTGTGATCCGAATGTCACGGTAAAGTTGCTCGACCGGAAAATCTTCCGTAAATCCATAGCCGCCGAACGTTTGTATGCTCTGACTCACCGCCTGAACGCCCATTTCGGACGGATAGCTTTTGGCTACGGGCATCAGCAGATCGAGCAGCAGGAACGCATTTTCTTTCTCCTCACCCTCCAGCACGTGGCTTAGGTCATACAGCTTGGCCGCCTGAACCAGCAACGATAACGAGCCTTCGGTAACCGCTTTCTGAAACAGTAGCATTCGTCGAACGTCCGGGTGATTGATGATCGCGGTCTGGGGCGCATCCAGCCGGTTTTTTTCATTCAGTCGACGGCTTTGTGGTCGTTCTTTCGCATACTGCAAGGCTGCATAATAAGCCGCGGTAGCAATAGCCGTTGCGGTCATACCAACGCCGATCCGGGCCTCGTTCATCATCTGGAACATATACGGTAAGCCCTGATGCGGCTGACCCACGAGGTAGCCAATGGTGTTGTCGTTCGAGCCCATCGTCAGGTGCATGGCCGGAACGCCTTTCTGACCCATCTTGTGATACAAACCCGTCGACGTGACATCGTTATCGACAAAATTTCCTGTGCCATCCGGACGATATTTTGGCACGACAAACAGCGAAATGCCTTTGGTGCCCTGAGGTGCGCCGTCGATACGGGCCAGCATCAGGTGCACAATGTTTTCCGCAGCGTCGTGATCGCCCGCCGAGATGAACACTTTCTGCCCGTTGATCTTGTAGGTGCCATCGGGTAGGGGAGTGGCGGAGGTCGTCACGTCCGAAAGCGATGAACCGGCCTGTGGTTCCGTCAGCGCCATGGTCCCCTGCCAGGTGCCTGCCATCATGTTGGGCAGGTAGAACTCGGTCAGTTCGGGACTACCAAACGAAGCGATCAAGTGGGCCGAACCCGTTGTCAGCCCAGTATACATCATACCATTATTGGCCGCCATGAGAATGAAACCCACCAGAGAGCTGACCACCTGTGGAAGTTGCTGACCGCCGTGATCGAATGAGAAACCGGCCCCGATCAAACCGGCGTCGCCCATCGCCTTAAGAAACTCTTTGACTTTAGGATGGACCGTTACCTTACCGTCTTTGAGTTCGGGCTGATTTTTATCAACTTCCTTCAGATACGGATGCATGAGCGTATCGGCAATATAGGTTGCCGAGTCGATCACGAGGTTAAACGTCTCGCGATCGTGAGCACTGAAGTAGTCGTATCGGGTGAGTTCGTCAGCTTTAAATACGTCGTGAAGCAGAAATTGCAGATTGCGTTTGCTGAAATAGGTTGCGGCCATAGTAAAGAGAGTCAGAAAGCTAGCTGTCAGTATGCAAGCATACGGCCAGTCAGTAAAAATACTGTTTCCGGCCTTACTCTGTACATTATTAGCCGAAAACTATCGTTTACTTTGTGACGTATATAACACAACCAACAAGTCAACTTTCATCGCTATGAAAAATCTGATTGCAGTTTTCAGTCTCCTGTTTGCCCTGGTTTCATTGGCACAGGCACAGGATAAAAAGCCGCCGGCAAGCCCAAAAATAACCGCAGAAAGCCCGGATAAGAATATCAAAGTCGTTTATGGGCAACCCGCTAAAAAAGGTCGTGTTATTTTCGGGGCCGAAGGATCGACTAGTTTGGAAAAGTACGGAAAAGTCTGGCGTACTGGCGCGAACGAAGCTACCGAGGTGACCTTCAAGTCGGATGTGATGTTTGGCGGTAAGATGGTTAAAGCCGGTACGTACACTCTCTTTACGATTCCAGGCGAGAAAGAATGGAGCGTATTACTGAACAGCACACTGGGCCAATGGGGCGCATATGATTACGAAAAAATTAAAGGCAGCGACGTGGCCATGATCAAAGTACCCGTGTCGATGAACAAAACACCCATCGAAAAACTGACCATCACCCCATCGAATAGCAGCATTTCGATTGCCTGGGATAACATGACGGTGTCTGTGCCGGTCATGAAGCATGGATCGTAAGGTTCATTTATCCTCGAGGATAAATGAACCTGTTGTTACGGAACCCGGCTGCTTTATGAAGCGGTCGGGTTCTTTTTTTTACGGCAACCCGGTAGGTAATTCCATCCTTTTGGACCGTTGCCGGGTCTATCCTGCAACGGACACATTAAAATTTGCGTAAAAAGTTAACAGACAATGGATTAAGTTGTTATTTTGAAATAAGTAAAATTACCCGTGTTGAATGATGAAATGCTACCTTCTCTTTTTGTTGATGCTGAGTGCTGCCTTGCCTGCTTCCGGTCAGGAACAGACTGACTATTATAAGCTTCCCGATCAGCAGCAGCACTACAAACGGGTACTTACCCGCTACGGTGGAGCCTATATTCGCAGCCGCTGGTATGTGTCTCTGGACGGGTTCGTGCGCACCGACCGAGCGAAACTTGATAATTCATTCAACGGACTGATTGCCAGTGACCGTGTTACAAAAGCCGGCTGGAGTGGGCTCATCGGCTGGGCTTATCGCGAACGGTGGGCTGTGGAAGCTGGCTATACAAATTCGCCAACCCATACTGAAGTGCTCATTAACAGCGGCATGTATCCCTACACATTTCGGTTTGCCAATGACAAGCGGGGTTTGGTTCTGCGGGGTAAACACATGATCTTGTCAACCAGTGGTCCATGGCGTCGATCGGGATTTTGGCTGACGGGTGGCCTATGGCTAATGCCCAACACCAGCCGCGATGGGGGTAGATTCGCCTTGTCTGGTTACGGGTATCACGACCGGCACGCGGAGAAGGGTGACACAATTCGATTGATTGGACAGACCACCGTCAATGCTGCGCCGACAGCCATGATCGAGACCGGTTTGGAATACACGGTTCGTTTGACTGACCGATTCGATATGGGTTTTTCAGCGCGTAAACTATGGGGACTCAGTAGTGCTGTCTCCACTACGGTTTCCTACAGCGTCAATAGTCGTGAAACGCAGCAGGCGCAGTTCGATGGAATGGGCAATGGCATGACGTTCGGTCTGACGATGCGGTACACGTACGCAATTAAGCGGACGGTGGCCAAGGTGCTTGATATTCAGGGAAAACGGCCCGCTGGTATCGGTAGAATTAAATAGCCGAGTCAGAACTAGCCGCTTAAAAAGGTAGTAGTCTATCGAGATTGGGGGTTGATTATCAGCTGGTTGATCTGAAAATTAATGCGGTTTTTTTGCCTGAAAACTTGCGAAACAAAAAAATACAATCAATCTTTGCCCATCAACTTAATCGACTGATCCGCCAGGCAGTCTTATACACGATGATCAGGCACACATCTCAACCGGCTCCTTTGTTCGAAACGTCTGTTTCCCGGCTCCGAATGTGTAGCATATCGACAATGGCCATGTCCTGTTGTTGCTGATCCGCCGAGTAAGAGTTCATCTCTTGTCATTTGCCGTTATTGAGCGGCCAAGAAGCTAATCAAACATACTAAACCGGATGTCTGTAAGGACGAACGGAACCGACTCACCAACTAAAGTGGGGTTACTGACAACAAAAATGGTTTTTATTTAGATTATTATCCTATTAAATATATAGGATAAATAGTTAAATAGAAAAGACACACAAACCAGGTAAACGCAACGACTCATGACACTTGAATTTCAAAACGAACTTGGCGACTTCCGCCCCTTCACTACAAAGCCACGCAAGCAGAACGTAGACATACAGCCCTTGAAAACGGGCGATATCGCGCCATTTTTCAGTCTCTCGGGCGGTACCGGCGATTGGAAGGCGTCCAGTTTTAACTTCCCGAAAGCCGGACAAGGGCAGTCGTTGTCATTGCTGGATCTGGTAGCCGATAAACCAATCGTTGTTAGTTTTTATTGCCCATGCTGGGGGCGTTATGCCGAACCGTACCTGAACTCGCTGATTCGTCTCAACGACGCGCTTCAGCAGGTTGGTATCGAACTGGTCGTGCTTTCCATCGAATCGCCGAAAGCACTCGCCCGTCAGGGTAAAAACCTGGACTTTCTGTTTGCCCATGATGCCGACCAGCAAGTATCGCGTCAGTTTGGCGTGTATAATGAAGACAGTCCGGTATGGGATCGCGTTTCGGGAATTTCGGATGAAGCGTTTATTCCAGCCGTGTATGTGATCGGACCCGATCGGCGCATTGAGTATCACTTTCTGGACGAAAACTTCGATACACCGATTGATATTGATGCTATTGTTTCGCACGTTTGGTCGCTGAGTCCGGCTTATCCAGAGTTTGTCGATAAACCAGTTGGTCACGTAAACGCTTATGCGCAAGGCTTTTTTGCACTCTGGTTACTTGGTTTTCTGGTCGCAGCCGGTACCCAATTTATCAATCCCTGAAGCGAGTAGTTGCCTGGCTCGATCCGTGAATCGAAGCAGCAACGAATGTCAGCAGTGTGATGGTTAACAGTAAGATAGATAGGCCGTTGATCAGTTTCCCAGTGAGATGTGGGTATACCAACGCCGGTTTGTCGTTACGTTGTTCCGTCAAGTTATGGATACCGATGACCTAATTCTGCGCGTGAACATGGACCTCTTACGAGAGACAAGCAGCCGTAGCCCTACATAAACGCGGAAGGGCCCAAATCTAAACGTAGAATCAAGGCTATTCCGCTTATCTTTAGTGCGCACAGCAAGGCCACATACCAGTCCTTCACTGGCCTCAGTAACCATATTGACTACGATTCGATAGCTCCGGAACGCATGAAAAAACAAGTAAGTATCATCCTCCTTTTTACCTTAAGCGTTTTGCTGAGCCACGCGCAGACTCAGCCTAAGACCGTCGGTCCAGAAAAAGGCGCCCTGGTCATTGTTGGGGGAGGGAACATGGCACCTGAGTTGTGGAGCCGGTTCGTTGAACTGGCTGGTGGACCGGCAAAGGCCAATATCGTTATCATTCCAACGGCAGGTGAGGATTCGTCGGCCAGCAAAGCACCCCGTGAGACAGAACGCTTACGGAGCCTTGGTGTGAAAACCATTACGATTCTGCACACCCGCGATCCGAAAGTGTCCAATATGGAAGCATTCGTCGCTCCGCTGAAAAACGCGACAGGAATCTGGTTCGCAGGCGGGCGACACTGGCGGCTGGCTGATTCGTATCTGAATACACTGGCGCACAAGGAGTTTAATGCGTTGCTCAGCCGGGGCGGAGTAATTGGCGGTACATCAGCCGGGGCTACGATTCAGGGTTCATTCATGGTGCGGGGCGACACGAAGGGTAATTCAATTATGATCGGTGATCATACGCAGGGCCTCGATTTTATCCATAACGTAACGATTGATCAGCACGTGCTACGCCGGAATCGTCAGTTTGACCTGATCGATGTCATTAAATCGAAACCTGAACTGCTGGGTGTTGGCATCGACGAAGGCACAGCTATCGTAGTGCAGCAAAATACGTTTGAGGTAATCGGTGCCTCATACGTGGCTGTTTACACCGCCGACCAAATTGCTACAAATGCCAAATATCCATCGGGGCAGAACAGTACTGGTGGCCCGTTCTTCTTCCTCGGTAAAGGGCAGAAATTTGATTTGCAGACCCGGAAGGTGATCAACCAGCCACCATCCCGACCCAATGAACCGGCCAGGTAAGTAAAAATTGGTCGTTGCTATCCTTCTGATTGACGGAATAAATAACGCACCTAATCCCTTATTAAAACCAGAGTAACAGCTATGAAATTTGAAACGCTTCAATTGCACGCAGGACAGCAGATTGATCCAACGACCAATTCCCGTGCGGTCCCGATATACCAGACGACTTCGTACGCCTTCAACAACACCGAACATGGCGCAAACCTGTTTGCCCTGAAAGAGTTCGGTAACATCTACACCCGGATCATGAATCCAACCGGCGACGTTTTCGAGAAGCGAATTGCGGCACTGGAAGGGGGCGTTGGCTCATTGGCGGTAGCATCGGGTCATGCTGCCCAGTTTATAGCCATCAACAACATTACGACCGTTGGCGATAACTTCGTCACCACGACCTATCTCTACGGCGGCTCCTATAATCAGTTTAAAAATTCGTTCAAAAACATTGGTGTCGAAGCCCGGTTTGCGGATGGCGACAAGGTCGAAAGCTTTGAGCGTTTAATTGACGACCGGACCAAATTTCTGTATCTGGAAACGATTGGTAATCCCGGCTTCAACGTGCCCGACTTTGACGCGTTCGCGAAACTGGCCGAAAAGTACGATCTGCCCCTTATTGTCGATAACACGTTTGGGGCGGCTGGGGCTATCTGCAAACCCTTCGATTTTGGCGCGCACATCATTGTCGAGTCGGCCACTAAATGGATCGGCGGACACGGGACAACTATCGGTGGGGTCATTGTCGATTCGGGTAAATACAACTGGGGCAACGGAAAATATCCACAATTCACCGAACCGTCGTCGAGTTATCACGGGCTGGTATTGAACGACGTGTTTGGTCAGAACGGACCCTTCGGTAATATTCAGTTCATCATCCGGGCCCGCGTTGAGGGACTCCGCGACTGGGGACCGTCGCAAAGCCCGTTCAATTCGTTTTTGCTGTTGCAGGGCCTTGAAACGCTTTCGCTCCGCATCGAACGTACCTGCGAAAATGCGTTGGCGCTGGCTCAGTGGCTTCAGCAGCATCCGGATGTGGCCTCGGTCAATTACCTGGGGTTAGAAACTAACCAGTACCACGAGCTGGCCAAAAAATACCTGCAACGGGGCTACGGTGGCGTACTGTCTTTTGAGCTGAAAGGCGATAAAGCGCGCGCTGAGAAGTTTGTCAACAGTCTGAAACTGATCAGTCACCTGGCGAACGTGGGCGATTCAAAAACGCTCATTATTCACCCCGCGTCCACAACGCACTCCCAACTGAATGAGGAAGAACAGTCGGGGGCAGGGGTAGCGCCAACAGCCCTGCGCGTTTCGCTTGGTATTGAACACATTGACGATATAAAAGAAGATATCGAACAGGCGATTGCGCAGTTGTAGCGTCTGCTCCGATTCCTCTTTTGGGCGGACCGGGCCAGCGAGTGTAAACACACCATAAAACAGAAATTAGTGTTGAGTAAGCCAGATTATGATGCGGTTGTGGTCGGCTCCGGGCCGAATGGACTGAGTGCTGCTATTACGTTGCGGCAGGCTGGTCTATCAGTGCTCTTGTTGGAAGCGAAAGCCGACATTGGGGGAGGACTACGAACCGCAGCACTCACGCTGCCCGGTTTTGCGCACGACATCTGCTCGGCGGTTCATCCACTGGCGGCTGGTTCGCCCTTTTTCCAGAGCCTGCCCCTGGCCGAACATGGTCTGGAGTTTATTTACCCACCCCTGTCGGCCGCGCATCCATTTGACGATGGAACGGCAGCGGCACTACGACCATCGGTCGGGGAAACCGCCCGTGCTTTAGGGGTCGATGAACAGGCTTACCTGAATTTGCTGGAACCCCTGGCGCGGCACTGGCCGGCGATGGCTCAGGATGTATTGGGGCCGTTGCGTTTCCCGAAACATCCGCTCGATATGGCGCAGTTTGGTCTGGATGCGTTGCCGTCGGCGGTGCAGCTGGTCAAACGGTTCAAGACGAAGGAAGCTCGTGGTCTGTTTGGTGGGATGGCGGCCCATGCCATTCAGCCGTTATCGAATCTGACCACATCGGCCATTGCGCTGGTGCTGATGACGGCTGGGCATTTGCGCGGCTGGCCCGTTCCTAAAGGTGGTTCACAAGCCATTGCCAATGCGCTGGCTTCGTATTTTCGGTCGATTGGCGGTAAGATTGAAACGAACACGCCTATTCAGTCAATCAGCCAGTTGCCATCGGCGAAAGTTGCTCTGTTCGATGTGACGCCGAAGCAACTGCTGACCATCGTTGGTGATCGCTTCTCGTCCGGAACGCTGAACAAGCTGTATAAATGGCAGTTAGAGCAGTATCGGTACGGTATGGGCGTGTTCAAAGTCGATTGGGCACTGGATGGACCGATTCCGTTCACGGCTCCCGAATGCCGACAGGCCGGAACCATTCATCTGGGGAGTACCTTCGAGGAAATTGCCGAAGCCGAACGATTGACCTCGTTGGGGCAGCATCCGGATCGTCCGTACGTGTTGCTGGCGCAGCAAAGTCTGTTCGATGCGACCCGTGCCCCGCAAGGAAAGCATACTGCCTGGGCTTATTGCCACGTACCCAACGGCTCTACCGTCGACCGGACCGATGCCATTGAGCGGCAGATTGAACGGTATGCGCCCGGTTTTCGGGATCGGATTCTGGCCCGACATACCATGAACACCAGCCAGTTAGAAGCACACAACCCCAATTATGTGGGGGGCGATATCAACGGGGGCATCATCGATATTGGCCAACTATACACCCGTCCGGTCGTAACCCTGTCCCCTTACCGAACGTCGGTGCCGGGCATTTATATCTGCTCATCGTCTACGCCACCGGGTGGGGGCGTTCATGGGATGTGTGGGTATCACGCTGCCCGTGTCGCATTGCGCGAGGGGTTTGCGTTGCCAGTGGTCGTTCCATTGGCAACGGGTTAGCCTAAGGTGCTGATGAAGTTATAAAAATTTTCCTCATAAATCTACTTAGTCTGTAGATATTATTATTTAGTTGCGTTCTCTACGAAAGGTTCAGTCAAATTTTGTTCACATCTAGCTTTCTGTTTTATGCTGACATCGAGTAAAGTATCCGACGTGCTGACAACTGGTTTTCTGACGGATCAACAGATTCAGTCGTTTGATAAAAATGGTTACCTGCACATAAAGGGGTTTGTTCATCGGAACGACGTGCAGCTTTTTTTGAGTGAAATGCAACGCGTAGAAGATCATTTCGTTGCCGAGAAGGTCGATAAAATAAATGGCGTTCCTATCAAATACGGTCACGATGAAACGGGCCGTCGTATTGTCCAGCGATTCGCCTTCGCATCCCTGTTTAGCTCCGTTTTGCATGACTTTTTGCAGGATAGCCGCTTACAGGAACTGACCCAGTTGCTGCAACCCTACGAGGGTCGGATTGGCGAAGAAGAAAAGGATGGGCTGGTCATCAATCACTACGTTCGCACGCCCGAAAGCAATTTCTCCCGCATGGGCTGGCACACCGATAGTCCGCGCGACTTGTTCCTAGGTCAACGTATCCGGCCAATGCTCAACGTGGGATTGCATCTGGACGATTGCCCGATGACAAACGGGGGACTGCGTGTGTTGCCCGGTACGCATAAGCAGAATACGTTACTGACCCTATTCCGCAAGCGGCAGTTTGTCGATCACCGGCCCGATCCGCGTGAAGTTGGCTTTGATATTAAAGCGGGCGATCTGACGATTCATAATGGTAGTTTGTGGCACCGGGTTCAGCAGTCCCCTTACGTTGGCGCAGAGAGCCGTCGGCGGGTGATGTACATTCCGCTCGTTACGGGTGATTATCAGCGGAAGACAGCCGCCAGCAAAACGCCATTTTACCATCGATTAGCCAGTAAAATAATTGGCTAACGGCGGACCGGATCCGTCTAGCGTACAGAAAATGTCAACTCAACGAATGGGTATGCTGTTGCCAGGTTATCCTTGCGGGTCATGTCGCGCTCGAAGGGACGGTTCAGGTTGTTGCCGGCCAGGTCTTCCAGTCGTCCGTCAATGCGTACTGTGTACTGACCGGTTTTCCAGGGCTGATCGGGTTTAAATAGGGCTCCTTTTTCTTCATCAACAATCGTCCATTTACCAGGAATCGGTTGACCCATTTTAGTGGAAACGTGGAGGGCTTCGGCCAATAAACTATGATCGAGTGGTTCACCAAAGGCTAGCTCAAGCGATTGGGTACTATCCGTTCGGGGCTGATGGATTGTCCAGTGGGAGGGCCTTGGCGAGAGGCTATCGCGCTGCATGGTTACAAACAGTTTCTGCGTTGTTTTTGCCAACGTAGCGCCCTGCTCATCGGGCCAGCCAGCAGAAACGGCCAGTCGGTAGTGGTTTCCGACGTGCAGTGGTGCACCCAGCCGTTTGTTTGGGATTAGATCGCGTTTGATGCGTCCGGGGTCCAGCCAGAGGGTCAGTAGTGTACGATCAGCGTTCCAAAGCTCGGGTTGGAGGTCAAGAAATACGTTGTGTAGGGTATCGGTCTTGTCCCTGATCAGCGAAACGAATTTCTGTGATTGCCCTTCCCGCATAGGGCGGGAGAAATGCAGGTAGATTTTCAGCAGGTTGTCGGGCAGAGAGTCCTGCGTAGGGTATACGGCTAGTAAGGTCGGCTTATCGCTGGTCGCTAGCGTCGGAACAGAGATAGTGCCAACTGGTCTGTCTTTAAACCAAACGGTGTACGTTAGCCCGCGGGTGAAGGGAATAAGCGGCTCAAAAAGAGTAGCGTCATCGACCACCTGGTAGCGACCCAGGATCGCGGTCTCTTTATTTGCCAATCGTACGGATAAGCCTTGAGTCCGTGCATCGGCGGGTTCGGCATCGAGCAATTGATTCGGAATGGAAAGGGCCGTGGCCCTATTGCCCTTCCACCGGATTTCCAGTTTGGTCTGGTCTGACTGGTGGCACGCAAACAACAAGCAACAACACAAAAAAATCAGGCTATACATCACGTATAGCCTGATCGAATCCAGCCAAAAACGCTTACAAATACCGATCATTGGCGGTCCAAAGATCAAGGTTGCCGTTCGACCGACGCTGAAGAATAACCATCTGCGCATCGTCCAGTTTGTCGAGTTGGATTACGTTTGTTAACGGCAGCGATACGAAATCGACCCCGGCGGTAGCAAAGTTTTCTTCCACGGGTGTGGTCAGCGAGCCCTGATACGCTTCTATGCTTTTGTATTTCACTTTGAACACCGGACGGCTCGAATTCGCCATGATCAAAAACGAGTCATTGCCTTTTTTCATCGTGATGATGTCCAGCGGTTGATTGCCACTACCCATTTCAGCAACGGTTCGCCCTTTCACATAGCTACCGGCCTTTAATTCATCGAGTGGAAAGAGCACCAGCGGTGTACAGGTATAACTGGCTAACAGGTACTTTTTGCCCTTTATTTCGGTCGTCGTGAAGGTTTTGATCGGGGCCATTGTCTCATATTTGCCGTGTGCCGCATGGTAGATTTCGAGCGAAGCCTGATCCTGCTTGTTCGAGAACGGGAACGGAATACTACGGAACGTAGAACCAAATTCCTGATTCGATAAGCCACTGACCATCAGCTTTCCATCCGCGTAACCCATATCTGAAATGGACGCAATGCGCAGCGATTCCCCGCGCCGATCTTTAGCGTCTTCCGAGGGCGCGTTTGTCAGCGCGAGCATCGAAAAGGGAACATCATTCAGGGATACGTTCGTGATTTTGTCGCCATCGATCCGAAGCAGAACGGGTGTCCCATCGCTATGCTGTACAGCACAAAACACGTGTTTCGACTTGGGGTTAACGGCAATGTCCTGAATGGTGATGTTCTTGACCTCAGTTCCTAAAAGAGCGGCAATTTTCTGGTCGATATTTTTAACGTCAACGGCGGTAGCCTTCTCCGCTGACTCGGCATCTTTGGTATCGACGGCAAAAACGGTTGCGCTACGTCCGTCACCGATGAACAGCACACCATCCGGTCCAAACGTCAGCGCGTTGATCGATTTGATGGCAGGTGTTCCAACCATAAATCCGTACTGATTACGAACGGAACGGGTCGTTGTGGCCAGTAATAAAAGTCCAGCGCAGCCGATGGCTAGTATGGAATAATGTTTTTTCATGTTTGCAGCCGTTAGTGTTTATGGATATACTAATAAGCGATCGAATATACGCATAATGCCTTGCGTTTCAAGGAGTTTTCACGGGATACCTAGCGTGTGCATCGACTTTACGACAACGGTTCGTAATCTATTTCCAGGAATGCTTTTACGTACTTTATCCAGTACGCCTGTACAAGGTATACATGATCCGGGTGATTGGTATAGTTCGCATAAAGCCTAGCATTATCAAACTCCATCGATAATCCGTAGTCAAAGTCGTTTTTCGCACTGATTTGCTTCAGGCATTCAAACTTTTGCACACCGGGTATCGAGGCCAGTTTAGTTACGGCCCTGAAGAAATCGTGTTCTTCCGGCGAAGCCTTTGGCCCTTTTAGCGTGAAGACAACGGTATGACGTATCATAGACGCGAGCGTTTCTGGAGGAGACTTATTTAGCCGTCGTTTTCACGTACTGAAGACCGCCGAGCAAATGCTTCAGGAAAACGGGGTTGCTATACATCTCGTCGGTGTGACCGAAGGCGGTGTAAAAGATCTTACCTTTTTCGAATTCGTGATACCAGGCCATTGGGTGATTATCGCCCATCTTCCCGTCTACGTAACTTTTCTCGTCGAGCTTGACCAGCACGTTGACGGGTGATTTGAATTCGGAGAAATTATAGAATTCATCTTTGATCTTCCAGCGATCTGGAAATCCGAACATGGACGGGTTCTTTTTGTCCACCGCATACGCTTCACCATCCTGCACATTGGAACTACGCTTTCCGTTTTCGCCGACGTACATGCCGGGGTGGTTGATGAAATAAGCGCCCACCAACTGACCATACCACGGCCAGTCATGTTCCGTATCAGAGGCCGCGTGAATACCGACAAAACCGCCCCCGGCCTGAATGTATTTCTGAAAGGCGGCTTTCTGGGCTTCGTTAAACACGTTGCCGGTGGTACTCAGAAAAATAATCGCCTTGTATCGCTTCAGGTTGTCGTCCGTAAAGTTGGCCGCATTTTCCGTCGTGTCGACCAGGAAGCCATTTTCCTTGCCCATCTTGAACAGGGCCTGTTGTCCGGCTGGAATGGATTGATGCCGGAATGTAGCTGTTTTAGAAAAGACCAGAACCCGGTCGGGCGATGCCTGGGCGAATACCGCTGTTGTGGACAGGACCAGACCAAGAACGATGGTGAGTATGAAGGAATGAATACGAAATGGAGTCGCTAAACGCATGGTGGTTGGGATTGATCGAATACGCTCAGAAGTAGAAAAGCCAGAGTAGTATACTCAACCCGACGCCATTATTTTGGACGCGGGTCGGCATATACTACCCTGACACATGCCGTGTTATCGCTGATTCTCTGCGCTAAGCGCTAGAAACGACCGGCTGTTTTGCCCCTTACGCCAACACTTTTTTGAGGTTTGTGTAGCTGGTCGTGATGCTTTCGACACCTAACGGAGCCATGTCCTGTTCCACGAAGAAGTATTTCAGCCCCGCCGTTTTGGCAGCCGCAAATATCCGTTTGAAATCGACCATGCCGTTACCTACTTCGGTAATCGTTTTCTTGTCGTCCTTGATATCTTTAATGTGCCAGAGTGGAAAGCGTCCCGGCTGTTCCTTAAATAACGCGACGGGATCTTTGCCGGCTTTGGTGGCCCAGGCCAGATCCAGTTCCATCTTGACCAGGTCTTTATCAGTTTGGGACAGGATCAGCTCGTACGGTGTTTTACCCCCATCGACGGGGTCGAACTCGGTCGCGTGGTTGTGGTACGCGAAGCCAATACCCGCTTTCTTGGCTGCTTCACCCGTTTTCTGAAACACCTCGATCGACTTATTGATCTCATCAATGGTGCTGACCGGGGTACTGGCGCAAACCAGGTACGACAGCCCACCCTCGACCGCTTGATCGACTAACTGCTGGTAGTTGTCGCGCAGGTTCAGCATGGGTGGCATTTTGGAAAAATCCATCGCTGGCCGCTGCGCACCACCGGCTGGAGCTTGTCCACCGGCGGGTGGCGTTCCGGCACCGGAGCCACCGCCCGCCGGTGGGGTTGCCGCTGGTCGTGGCCGGAAAGGAGCACCGCCCGCATGGTGTGCCCGCCAGGTCATGCCTAGTCCCGACACGAGTGATTTGAATTCTTTGGCCGTGTAGCCGTAGTAACCACCCCGCAAACTAAACGCCGACTCAACTTCTTTATACCCGACGGCCGCTACTTTTTCCAATGTACCCTTTGGATCTTCGTTCATGGGCCCGAAGAGGGTGAACAACTGGATACCAATGGGATAGGAGGGGGCACTAGCGAAAAGACCGTGTGCATTGGTAAATGTTGGCAGCGCGAGACCACCCAAAGCTAAAGCGCCCGTATCGCGGAGAAAGCGTCTTCTTGATGTCATTACAGGAATCGGTTAGGAAATTGATGTAAAGTACGATAAATAATGAAACCCCGGACGGTTCTTTGCCTGTACGAATGCAGACAAAGAACCGTCCGGGGTTTCTTACTGGACTATTTAGGGCGTCCGCCGGCGGGTGCTGCCTGTTGCTGCTGGCCACCACCATCTCCTTCTCCTTTTACGTCGTCATTGCTAACGGAGCGGGATTTGCGTGGTTTATCCTCAAAGGTCATTTTGCCGATGCGGTAGGTGAACGTCAATTTCAGGTTCGAGTTGTACAGGTGATTCACGTTGACTTGCGACAGGACGGGTGTGTTCAGCGTGGTACGCATGATGACGCCATTGCCGACGAAGTTCTCAGCCGCCAGACCGATGCTACCCCGCTTGCTGGCCAGATCTTTCCGAACACCCAGCGAATACATGTAAAAGCTACCCATTGTTCCCTGCAATTGGGGGCTTGGTCCCCGGAAGAAGCTGAACAGCTGTGCACTCCAGCCTTTGTTCATCTGCAACTGACTCATCAACCGTCCACCAAGGCTAACGCCCGTATTGCTGATGGTGATCGATTTGCCGTCTGCGCCCTGTGTCAGCCCCTGCATATACACGTAGTAACTATCCAGACCGCCGTTGACGCTCCATTTTGACGTAATGCTGGTATTGAAAAAGATGTTGGCTCCAACGGTCCGCTGCACGCCAATGTTCTGATACGTCGTGATGATGGCCCCGGCAATTGAATCCGATGGGATCCGGATTTGTGTAATGGCGTTATTGGTCAGTCGGCCGAACAGCGCGGCATTGATGTACGTTTTCTTTATCGTCGAACTCATGCTCAGCTCCACGTTGTCGGTTAGTTCGGGACTCAGGTTCGGGTTGCCCACCATAATCATCTGTGGGTTGGCTGCGTTAACGTTTGGGTTCAGCTGTTGCAGACCGGGCCGCTGAATCCGCCGGTTGTAACCCGCTTTGAGGGTCGTGCCGCCTTTCAGACTCTTCGATACGTTGACGCTCGGAACCAGGTTGCTGTAGCTTGGAATGTTGAGGGGTTTGCTGGTACTCTGTTCCGTCACCTGGTTGGCAGTTATGCCGGTGTGTTCGTAGCGGGTTCCTACCTTGAACGTGAATTTGCTAGGCGTTACGTACGTGTACGAGATATAACCTGCGCCGATGTTCTGGCTATAAGCGAGTGATCCCGGTAAATTATTCGGATCATTGAGCAGGCTTCCGGTAGAGCTGCCGATCAGGTACTGATAGCGGCTGTCTACCTGCCGCATAATGGCTTTTCCCCCAAATTCGAGCAGCTGATTTTTCTTGATCGGGGTCTGGTAATCCGTCTGGAATGTCAGCTCTTTGTTGGTGTTGTTGTTCAGGTTCTGCTGACGACCCAGTAGCTCACCCGTCTGGCCCAGCAAATCCGCGTAGAAATTGTTGGTCAGACCGGTACGGCTGTACTGCGTTGAAATCGACCATTCCTGCTGCGGTTTAAACGTCCGGACATAGTCCAGATTCATATCGACCGAATTGGATAAATCTTTCCGGTCCACGTCGCGGTTGGTCATGCTCAGGAGTGAGTCCAGACTCGACGCGTTGCCGGAATAGGTGTTGGTGAACTGTTGTTGTTGCTGAACGAAATTGCGGGTTCCGTAACGAACATTGGCCGACAGCGACTGATTTTTAGCCAGATCATAATCGAAGCCCAGCGTGTACTGACCGAATACGGGTTTATCAAACGCTGTAGTCTGCTGGCTGGTGCGTTGCTGCTGCGTGCCAACCAGCGTCGTCTGATCCAGCGTCGAGGAGGCCCGGTTGTACATGGCCCGTCCAAAACCACCGAGACTGATGCCTAGTTTACCCTGCCGGTAGGAACCGTTCAGGCCGAGGTTCGATGCGCGTAGTCCGGCTCCGGCATCCACGTTCAGCGTCAGGCCGTGCAGCGTAATCTTTTTCGTTACGATGTTGATAATTCCGGCGGCTCCTTCGGCGTCGTATTTGGCCGATGGGCTGGTGATCACCTCCACCGTTTTGATCATATCGGCGGGAATCTGCTTGAGCGCATCGGCAACACTACTGGCGACGATCGTAGACGGTTTGTTATTGATCAGGACCCGAATGTTCTGACTACCCCGCAAGCTAACGTTGCCGTCCAGATCGACCGACAGCATCGGGACACGTTTCAGGACGTCGCTCGCATCACCGCCTTTTGAGGTCATATCTTTGTCGGCGTTGAAGACGAGCCGGTCCACTTTTTCTTCGATAAGGGCAGCCTGGCCCGTCACGACTACTTCGTTCAGCGTACGGATATCGGCGGGAAGCTTCACCGATCCCATATTGAGGACCGTGCCTTTGTCAATGGTAAAGGCTTGAGAGTCTTTATTTTTGTAGCCGATGAACGAGTATTGGAGCCGGTAGTTGCCCGGTGCTAGTTTGGTCATCGAGAAGTTTCCCTTGGCATCTGAGGTCGTACCGTCGATGGGTTTATTGGTTTTCGTGTTGATGAGCGCAATGGTCGCAAATTCGACGGGCTTACCGGAGGTCGAATCGACCAGCAGTCCCGTTATTTTGCCGTTGCCTTTTGGCGCATCTTCCGTTGTACCGGTAAACTCCGTTTTTTTACGTCGGTCATCTTGCCCCATACCCGGAGGGCCGCCCGGTCCACCACCCGGAGGACCAAATTGAGCGTAGGTTGTCCGGATCTCGGTCAGGCCACTCCAAAGGCCCAGTGTCAGCAGCAGAAACAGGAGTTGTTTACTCATGGCAGGTCATTGTTCGAATTGATTGTCCAAAACAACAGCTATTCCGGGAGGTGTAAAAATGGAATAGACTACGGCGGTGTATGTGCCGACAGATACCCTGTTTTTACCGATAGAACCAGATTGCGGGTTGACGGTCAGTTCGCTAGCCTATCTATCGACTGAAACGGGCCGATTATCGGGAAATTCGGGGTGCTCAGCGATTGCCGGACAATGTGTCTGCGTTTTCCCGTAAACTTGTAGCTTTCCTGATCCTGATGGCTGTCACTCGTTTTTCACGTCGCTACGTTACGCTGCTGATCCACATACTCGGCTGGGGCTTGCTGGGCTATCTGCTTTTCTTCACCCCGTCCTTTGGCTCAGACATCAAGCTACCCACCTTGTTTTGGGTCAGGCAGGGTATTTTTTTCTGCATGATGATTGGGGTTTTTTACCTGAATTCGCAGGTACTGGTTCCCCGGCTACTCATCCGTGACCAGACCAGCCGGTATTTACTGGCGCTGGTAGGCGTCATCCTTTTCGTCCTTTTTATCCTGGGTTGTCTTGAAAACTGGTTCAATCTGCCCATCCTTATGCACCAGGCGTTCCACCCGGATGGCAAAGGTCAACCTAAATATTACGGCTGGATTCAACCGGGGGTGTTTACGGTCCTGTTGGTATTGGGCATCAGTACGAGCATTACCCTGCTCCAGAAATGGCAGACCGACGCCAATCTCAGACTGGCGCTTGAACAGGCAAAAACAACGTCGGAACTCTCGTTCCTGAAAGCGCAGATCAATCCGCACTTCTTTTTTAACACGCTGAACAACATCTACGCCCTAACGTTGCTCGACATTGAAACCGCCCGCGAAGCATTGCACCGGCTCTCGCGTATGATGCGCTATGTGCTGTACGAAACTCAGTCGGGTACCACGCTCCTGAGCAAAGAAGTCTCGTTCGTGAGCGATTATATTCAACTGATGCAGCTTCGGCTCACCGATAAAGTAACCGTGACGCTCAGCTCGCCCAGTCCGATCCACGACCAGCCTATTGCGCCCATGATTCTGCTGCCGTTTGTGGAGAACGCGTTCAAACACGGCGTTAGCGCTTTGCATCCGAGTCGGATTCACATTGCCATTCAGCAACAGCAGAACAAGCTGTTGCTGGACGTTCAGAATACCCTGTTTATGGACAAAACCCCTTCGCTCGAAACGGGCAACGGCATTGGGCTGACCAATACCCGGCGACGGCTCGATCTGCTTTATCCCGATCACTATACGCTGCACATCGACGAGCAGACCCCCGCTGGCGAATACCATGTTCACCTGTCCCTCGACTTAGTATGACCCTGACCTGTATTGCTGTTGATGACGAACCGCTGGCCCTGGGCCTAGTTTGTGCATTTATCGAAAAAACACCCTTCTTGACGTTAGTGGGCCGGTATAGCAGTGCCGTTGAAGCCTTGCAGGGGTTGATGAACGGTCCGGTCGATGTTATTTTTCTGGACATCCAGATGCCGGATCTGACCGGACTGGAGCTGGCTCGTGTGCTGGAACGAAGCAACCGGAGCGCTCACACGACCCGGATCATCTTTACTACGGCGTTTGATCAGTTTGCGCTCGATGGTTTTCGGGTCGACGCGCTGGATTATTTATTGAAGCCCTTCAATTACGAGGAGTTCCTGCGGGCTGCCAGCAAGGCGCGTCAGTACTTTGAACTGGTGCACCGGGTCGAGCCAGCCGTTGCGGCTCCGATGATTGCCGCTCCCAAAGAGGAGTCGGAGGATTACCTGTTTCTGAAAGTAGAATACCAGCTGGTACGGATTCCTTACCGGGATATTTTGTATATCGAAGGGCTGAAAGATTACGTGAAAGTATACCGCCAGAGTGAACCCGATAAGCCCCTGCTGTCGCTAACGAGCCTAAAAGCACTCGAAGAGAAATTGCCCTCCAGTCAGTTTATGCGGATTCACCGATCGTTTATTATCGCCCTGGCGAGCATCAATGCCGTTACGCGAAACTCAGTACAGATCGGATCTACCCTGATTCCGGTCAGTGATCAGTACAAAGACGCTTTCGGTCAATTTATCAGCCGCTGGATGTAGCGCGTACCGGACAGTCGTTCGCATCGCGATTCACCACCAATCTGTCGTCGTCAACCAATACCCGTCGGTTTTTCTGTGTCAAATACTGGCGAGGGTTCTACTGGTTTGCCGATTAGCTGTCCCGAAAGATCGTAGTAAGCGTTATAGTACATTGACTTGGACTGGAACAAACTGTTTCCGACGGATCGTACCTGAATAGGGTTACCATCGACAACAAGCAGGAGCGGGTATTTTCGGCGAGCGGGCATTTCGTGTTCTTCGTTCGTTGATAGAATAGGTTACCGCCAACGCGAGTTTGCTTAACTTGACCGCGCTGTCAGCAACCAGCACAAAGGTCTTCCCTGGATGTTGCCAATAAAAACGCAATCGACCAGTAGCGGGCAAATACCGACAGGAAACGCGTTTCAATCGATTAAGCAAGCGTTAACTATCCATGTTTTGATGAATTTTGGTGGGAGTAGCATGAGGATAAACGTCATATTTGCGCTTTTGTATAAGCTGGCGGCTGAACGTAGTCTAGTATCTTGCAACCAGTATCCGATCAGCCAGTAATCGGCGTTACGTAACTAAATCTTGAATACGAATGAACGGTTTTACATGGAGTGCTTTAGTGCTGAGCCTGATGGCTGTACAGACGGCGATGGCCGATGTTCGCCTACCCAACGTATTCGGTTCGCACATGGTGTTGCAGCGACGGAAGCCGGTGCCGGTTTGGGGCTGGGCTGACCCCGGCGAAAAGGTGACGATCGCGTTCAATAACCAAACCAAATCGACAAAGGCGGGAACAGATGGAAAGTGGAAAATCGCGCTCGATCCAATGGAAGCGGGTGGACCTTTTCAACTGGTGGTGACGGGAAAGAAGACTAAGGTGGCATTCGACGATGTGCTGCTGGGTGAGGTTTGGGTTTGCTCCGGCCAATCGAATATGGAATGGCAGCTTCAATCGGCGGCCAACGGAAAAGAAGAGGTCAAAGCCGCGAACTACCCGAACATCCGCCATCTGATGGTGAACAAAGCAATCAGTTTGACGCCGAAAGACGACATAGAAGGTAACTGGACGGTTTGTAGTCCGCAAACAGCTGCCGTTTATACAGCTGTTGGTTATTATTTCGCCCAGCAACTGCAACACGAACTCAATGTGCCAATCGGCCTTATCAACACCACCTGGGGCGGAACCCATTCCGAAACCTGGACCAGTCGTGAAGCGTTAAACCAGAACGATGAACTCAGGCCGGTAGCGGGTAAACTGCCGAAAACCTACGAGGAGGTGATTGCGAGTGGACAGGAACGGACGCGACTGCTGCTGGAAAAGCAACAGGGTGGTTTGCCGACCGTCGCGCAGGAGCGTACCTGGTCCGATCCGACGCTCAACACCGATAAATGGAAGTCGATGAACCAGCCCGGTGATTGGGAGTGGGGCGGCCTGCCTACCCTCGACGGCATTGTCTGGTTTCGGCGCGAAGTCAACATACCGGATGGTGCGACGCTGAGCAAGGTAACGCTGCGTTTTGGGTCTATCGATGATAAGGATTCAACGTTCGTAAACGGGCAACTCGTTGGTAGTACAAAAGGCTTGCTACCTCGTTCGTACGCCATTCCTGATGGACTGCTCAAGCCGGGGCGGAATGTTATTGTGGTACGGGTTGTCGATGATAGTGGTGGGGGTGGTTTGGCCGGCAAGCCTGAAGATATAAAGCTGTCCGGCGAGAATCTGGACATTCCGCTGGCTGGTCAATGGAAGTACCGGGTGGCCCAGGTTTTCCCGTCGTCGTTCAAACCGGGACCGAATACCTACGCCACGCAATTGTTCAACGCCATGCTGAGCCCGCTGATTCCGTACGCAATCGAAGGGGTAATCTGGTATCAGGGCGAGTCGAATGCGGGTCGGGCCTACCAGTATCGGAAGGCGTTTCCGCTCATGATTCAGGACTGGCGGCAACGGTGGGGGAGTGATTTCCCGTTCCTGTTCGTACAGTTGGCCAGCTTTAACGCGGGTAACGGGGATAGCCAGCATGGGAGCAGTTGGGCCGAACTCCGCGAAGCGCAGACAATGACGCTTCAGCTACCCAATACGGGAATGGCCGTAACTGTTGACATTGGCGATCCGAACGATATTCACCCAAAGAACAAGCTTGATGTCGGAAAACGGCTCGCTGCCGAAGCCATGCGCGTAGCTTATTCAGGATCGGCTAAGGGCGAATCAGCGACGGGCGACGCGTCGCGCGGTCCTATGTTCGAGGGCGTGCGCGTTGATGGAAACAAGGCCGTTGTAACCTTCAAAAATGTTGGGTCGGGCCTGATGGTGAAAGACAGGTATGGCTACCTGAAAGGGTTTGAAGTTGCCGGGTCTGATCACCAATTTCACTACGCCAAAGCCGATATTCAGGGAAACACCGTTGTCGTTCACGCTGATTCCGTAACGTCGCCTGTTGCTGTGCGGTACGGTTGGGCCGATGATAATAGCGAGGCAAACCTCTATAACCAAGAGTCATTTCCGGCGGTACCCTTCCGCACCGACACCTGGAAAGGAATAACCGAAGCCGCTAAATTTGACGACAAGTAAACCAGGATTTATGGGATTTGATTGATTACTGTGATTTTGCTTACCGCTTCTTTGAAGCGTTTCTTTTACAAAATCACAGTAATCAATCAAATCCCATAAATCCTGCGGGGCCGCCCGGCGGTTCAGAATTAATGCTTCGATTCCTGTTTCCGCATCGGCATACCATCTATTGTGGTAAACAGATCTTTCGGGGAAACCGATTTATGATAGGTTTGCTTAACGCCACCGTCCTTGCCGATGAGCCAGCCAATGAATCCCTCTGATGGTACTAACTTATAGTCGTGCATCAGAAACTGGCGGTCGGGCTCCTGCAACTCAGACGCTACGATAACAAGAACATCCAGGTCGCGTTCGGCGAGTTCATCTTTCATTTCGTTGAGTGCTTCCTGCTGTTCAATGAGGTAATGCTGGGCGTCGTCACGGCCATACAGAAGCAACACGCGCCGATGGTCTTTCTTTTCGCTCAAAATCGCTTTGATCGATTTCTGCTGATTCGCTATACTTTCCATAATAGGGGTGAGTCCGGTTAATAGAACAATTAGAGTTAACAACCAATGGGTTTGCATAGTGTTTCGGGTAACGCAGCCGGGAAGCCGCCTTGTTTGGTACTCGGCGACTTTTCAATCGCGTTTTTATTCCAGATCTTCCGACCGCTCGAGCATCAGAATCGACGACTGAGGCACGATAACGTATTGATCGCCTTCGTACTGCAATTCGATCGCACTTCGTTGCAGATACAGCGCAAGGTCGCCCTCCTGCGCCTGCAAGGGCATGTATTTTACTTTCTCTTCCGTTTCTTTCCAGGGCTCATCGTCAACGGGATTCGGAATCGGATAACCGGGGCCCACCTTAATAACGTAGCCCGACTGGACTTGTTCCCGCTCCTGCACCGTTGGCGGCAGATACAGACCACTAACCGTACGATCAGAAGGGTCTTTAGGCTTGATCAGTACCCGGTCGCCTACCACGATCAGGCGTTTCAGTTTGTTATCGGCAGTAATATTAACCATGTCAAGTAAGTTGTCGAACGTGAATTGTTGTCTGTACTGGGGAGTAGCAACTTTGGGGCAAATGAAAAGAGAACGGACAAATTGACAGCTAGTTACCCCACCGGTTCTAATCAGCTTATCATAACGCGGGAGGAGTCCCGCGATTGTTAGTTAGCTATTCCGGGATTCCTCCCGCGTTACAACAAGGTCGTTTCGCTATGGAACCGGATCATATCCCTGACCGCCCCAGGGATGGCAGCGACCGATTCGTTTCAGACCCAGCCAGCCGCCCCGAATTGGCCCGTGTTTGCGAATAGCGTCAATCGCATACTGCGAACAGGTGGGTGTATAGCGACAGGCATTGGGAAAATAAGGCGAGATAGCGGCCTGATAAATCCTGACCAGCCCGATCAAAATGGATTTCATCATGCACCTGTAACACGAAAACGGTTAAAAACTTTCCCGCAATCTGTATCTTTGTCCGCCGTCGCTCCTTATCCATCGACGTTGACTCCGATTTGTTATGCTGCAATACGTGATTTGGGACGTTAATCCCGAAATTTTTCACATTGGTTCATTCTCAGTACGTTGGTATGGACTGCTCTTCGCGTTGGGTTTTCTGATCGGAATGCAGATAATGACCCACATCTTCAAAAAAGAAAACAAGCCCGTTGCCGATACCGATTCGCTCCTGATTTACATGGTCGTTTCCACCATTTTGGGTGCCCGGTTCGGCCATTTTCTGTTCTACGAACCTGAAGTAATTCTCAGAAACCCGCTCGAAGTGATTCTGCCGCCCTATCGAGGATTGGCCAGCCACGGTGCCATAGTCGGCATTCTGCTTGGTCTATGGCTATACTCGCGCCGGAAAGAAAGCCGTCTGACGAATCAAACGTATCTCTGGGTGGCCGATCGAATTGCGATCACCGTTGCGCTGGCCGGTGCCTGTATCCGGTTTGGTAACCTGATGAACTCCGAGATCGTTGGTCGGCCAACGGACGTTTCGTGGGCGTTTATCTTCCTGAATAACAGCGAATACGCCAAAATTCCCCGTCACCCGGCGCAGTTATACGAATCGATATCGTGTCTGGTGCTGTTCTTTTTCCTGTTCTGGTTCTGGAATCAGCACAAAGAACGAACTCCGCGTGGCAGTATGGTGGGCATTTTCTTTATCTGGGTATTCGGTCTGCGGTTTTTCTACGAATACCTGAAAGAAAACCAGGTTCCGTTCGAAGATCGCCTGCCACTGAACGTTGGTCAGATGCTGAGTATTCCTGCGGTGTTACTGGGTCTGTATTTTCTGGTGCGGAGTTACCGTACCCCAGTTGTACTGGCCGAACCGGACACCATGCCGAAGAAGATCAAATCGTAGCCTGCCAGACAAATACAACAAACGAGGAAGGGGCCAAACGGTCCCTTCTTCTGTTTGAGCCATTGAGCACTCGGTTCCGCCAACGATCGACACTTGACAGGGTAAGTCGTATAAAATCCCTCACGGCAGCGACCGATCGTATCCGGCCGCTGCCGTGAGGGAAAGTGTGGAAAATTGTCGCTTCAATGCAGGTGGAACCGGAAGACGTTGCATCTTTGGTCACCCATCGATTCACAACGCCCTGCTATGAGAACGTTGCTTCTACTTTTCTCCCTGATTGCTGTCACGTCTTTGGCACAAGTCGTCCCTGCCAGAGATGCCATAAAGGATAAAGCGTACCGCCGGGCCATTCAACAGGCCGAGCGATTTATTGATTCACTTCGGATCAGACAGGACATCCCCGGTATTTCGGTAGCCGTTGGAACCCACGATAAACTGCTCTGGGCCGAAGGATTTGGGTACGCCGATGTTGAAACTAAACTGCCCGTAACCGTGCTATCCCGGTTTCGGCTGGGATCAGTGTCGAAATCCGTTACGTCGCTGGCGGTTGGCAAACTGGTCGAAGAGGGGAAACTGGATCTGGATGCACCCGTTCAGCGATACGTTCCCGATTTTCCGCAGAAAAAGTATCCGATCACCAGCCGACAGCTGGCAACTCACACCGCCGGAATCCGTCATTACCGCGACGATGACCCTCTGAATTGCCTCCGGCGGTATAAAACGGTTACCGAAGGGTTGACGATTTTCAATAAGGATAGCCTGCTTTTTCAGCCGGGAACGGCCTATACTTACTCAACCTACGGCTATAATCTGCTGAGTGCCGCCATCGAAGGAGCCAGCCACATCGACTTTCTGACGTATCTACAGGCTGCGGTTTTCAACCCATTGGCTATGAGTCATACCAGTCCGGACTATAGCGACAGCATCGTTGTTGGCCGGGTACGATTCTACGAACATAGTCAGGGCCATCTGGTCAATGCCAATCAGGTTGACAACAGTTATAAATGGGCTGGTGGTGGCTTGTTGTCAACACCCTCCGATCTGGTCAGATTGGGCAGGGAGCTTATACAGCCTAAAGTGCTTACGAAAGAAACGGTGGCCCTGCTGTTCACTCCGCAGCTGTTGTTAGACGGGAAGAACACAAATTACGGCCTGGGCTGGCGAATCGGGACGGATAGCAAGGGACGGAAAATCTGCCATCATGGCGGAACGATAGACGGAGGTCGGGCTTTTCTACTAATTTTCCCTGACGACGATCTTGTTGTTGCCATTGCCGCCAACATGAGCGGTGTTACGATAAATTTACCTGAACTGGAACGGCTGGCCAACTATTTTCATGGCTCAGCGCATACCCGTTCAGCGACTGGAAACTAGCGAATCGATGAGAATCGATTGAAACAATAAACTTACAGACCCAATTCGGTCGATGGGTCCCAGAGTCGGGTTTTGAAGTCTACCACTCGGTCATCCTCGACTTTAACCCCTTCATCTTCGAGCAATTGCTGCATGATGGTTGGCCCACCGAAAAAATGCTTGCCGGTCAACACACCGACGCTATTGACAACGCGATGAGCCGGTACATCTGGGTGACTATGTGAGCCGTTCATGGCCCAGCCAACCATCCGGGCACCCGCGCGGAGGCTCAGGTAACGGGCGATGGAGCCATACGTTGTAACCCGTCCTTTCGGAACCAGCCGTACAACTTCATAAACCTCCTGGAAATAATCGCGCTGTTCGGGCATTGACCAATTTAGCTGACTGCGTACAAATCAGTCATTATTCCTTTTCTTCGATTGCTTTTGTCAACTGACCGTACCATTCTTCGCCATACGCACGCACCAACGCTTCACGCACAAACTTGTAGATCGGTACATTTAACTGTTCGCCGAACCCACAGGCGGGACTGCAAATTGGCCAGCGATCGTAGTTGAGCGCGTGGAACGATTCGTATTTAGTGACGCGAATCGGGTAAAGGTGGCACGAAATGGGTTTTTTCCAGTCGACTTTTCCGTCGTTATAGGCTTCTTCAATTCCGCATTTAAGAATACCCCGATCGTTCCAGGTGGCATAGACGCACTCCCGTCCGCTAACGGTGCTTGTCACGTAGCCACCGTCGCCATCGGGTTCGTAGCCACCCTGTTGCTCAATAACGCGAATACCTTCGGGCGAAAGATAGGGTTTCACATCGTTAAAAATCCGGTCCAGAATAGCCGGTTCATCCCCTTCGAGCGGAGCACCCATATCGCCCTCAACGCAACAGGCTCCTTTGCATTTGTCCAGGTTGCAGACGAAAAACTTTTCGGCAACATCGTCACTGATGCAGGTATTGTCAATCAGAATCATAGCAGTAACGCGGGTCAGAATCCGCTGTAATAGGTCAAACGCAGCGTTTGGCCGCGCCATCTGAAAACGTATTGTATCCGCAAAGCCGATCTTTGGATCGACTCCGCATGGGCGATCGTTTCAGTATGTAAAGATACACGCCTGCTGGCAAAGGTTCACCATGCCATCATCCATCAAATGATATCCGGTAGCCTGTTTTGTTGCGGTTGCGAAGCCGTCGGTGAATTAAAAAAAGCCACCCTACTCTGCGCAGAATGGCTTTTGTATCGAGAAACAAGTCAGAAATCGTACCTTATTTCTGGATTTTGATTCGCTGTCCTTCTTTGACTGTGTTATCGGTGAGGTTATTCCATGCCTGAATCTGCTCGATCGTTACACCGTATTGTTTTGAAATACGGAACATCGTTTCACCCTTGACCACGGTATGGTAGGTCACCGCTGATTTCGTCGGAGCGGCTTCACTCGTTTTTGAGGACTGTACCGCCCCACGACCCCCGGTCGATTTTACGATCAATTGCTGACCCGATTCCAGTACATTGCTCATGGTCAGGTTGTTCATGGCCAGCAGTTCGTCAACGGTCAGGCCATACAGTTTAGAAATGCTGTAGTAGGTCTGACCCCGCTCAACCGTGTGGGTAGACGCTGACTTATTAACTGAACTCGCAACTGCTGGGGCTGTCTTGGTTACCGGCGTAGCTGGTTTGGTCGACTCGACAGCCGCTGGTTTCGCGACCACAGGTTCCGGCGTGGGTGGCTTAACTGACTCGACAGCCATTGGCTTCGCAGCAACCGACGCTGCCCGTTCTGCTTTATCCTTATCGGCTTTAACAACGGCCGGAGCCGCTGAGCGTGATACCGGTGGTGCTGGCGGAGCGAACGTTCCATCGGCCTGTTGTTCCATCGGTCCTTCGTAACCGCTGCGCTCCGCTTGTGGAGCGGCCACTTTTTTGACCGGGCGATTGCTCGCGTATGTATCGGCTGGTCTAGTCGTTTTTATCGGCGTTTCATCTACCGGTGTCGTGCGGGCAGGCGTTTCTCGTTCCGGTGCAGTGGCTACGGGAACCGTCCGGTCGGGTTGCGACGAATCGGGTGTGCGGACAATCACCACGCGCTGTGAGCCATCGGACGTCGTGGTCCGGCTGGTTGTCGTCGGCACCGGGCGATCGACGGGAACCGAACTTTCAACCGAGCGGCTTGTGGTGGTGCGAACCGGTTCAGGCTGCGGAGCTGTTGCGGGTTCTGAGGTGCCATCATTGGGTGTAACCCCGCCATCGACCAATTTAGGCTGGTATTTTTTTCGCTCCGATGGGTTACGAGGAACGTTGTCCATGCCGTTCACGGGACGGCTCGATCCATCAGCAGTCCGATTAGCCACGGTTGCACCCGTCCGGGTGGGCGGGATCGGCGTCTGATCGTACACGGGCTGCGTGGGCGCATTGATGATCTCGATTGGTTTTTTGGCGGGGCGCCGTTCACGCAACCACATTACCCGACCCACCGCCAGTTTCTGTAGCCGGTCGAGCCGGTTGTAACGCATCAGCTTTTTCAGCCGTATGCCGTACCGCTGCGAAATACTGCGGGATGTTTCGTCCTGGCGCACCGTGTGAAAGGGGACGGGCGCTTTTTTCATTTTCTTGGCGAGGTAATAAATGTCGTTGACAATGATTACGTCCCCTTCGTTCATATCGTTGTAGCGCAGAAAACTGGACAGGCTGATCTTAGCCTTGCGCGCCAATGACGCACTGTTGTCGCCATTCTGCGCCTGAATACCCGGCAGGCCATTGATTTCGTAGAGAACAGGTTCATTCTTACTCGAACCCGTTGTTACCCGACGCAAAACCGGGAAGCCAACATCGGTCTGCACGAAGTCAGGAGTTTTCCGGCCACCAACTTTACCAATCCGTTGCCGAACGTCGTTGATCTGGTTATTGGCAACGGGGATGGCCATCACATACGCCTTATCCGTTGGCACCGATTCGCCCAGTATCCAGCGGTTGTATTTCCGCAGCTCAAGTTCGTCAACCCCTAACTCGTCGGCAATGGTCCGGAAGCTTTTTCCGCCCCCGTTGGCATATTCGATCAGGGCGAATTTGTTGCTTGCCTGATGGAATTTCAGGGCATTTTCAATCGCTAGCTTATGGGCAAAAAAGCGCAGAATGTACCGATCCGTGCGACCATCCAGCGCAATTTCGCGGGCATACGACCAGTCCGGCGGGATCAGTTTAGAAATGCCACCCGCGCCGAGGTAGTATGAATACAGCGACGCTACCCAGTTATTGAACTGGGTGTTGTTCTTTTTGAGGTATTTGGCGGCTCCTCGGGTAGAGGCCGTAATGCTCTTGCGCTCATCGATCTCGTCATCGACCCGCAGACCGTAATCGGTTGCCGTTTCGCGCTTGAATTGCCAGTAACCGACGGCCGTTGAGGAGGAAACGGCATCGGGAGTCAGTGAGCTTTCCTGCACCGCGAGGTATTTGAAATCCGTGGGCACGTCCTCGTCGATCATGATCGCTTCGATCATCGGAAAGTAAAGCGCAACCCGATCGAGTTTGGACGTCCAGTACTGATTGTTGGCCAATAGCGCATTGACATCCTGTTGCACGATACGCCGGGCATCGGGGTCCAGGCGGACCAGAATATCCGCAAAAGTTACCTGCTCGGGGACGACCGGCACCGAGACGGATTGGGCGCTTACCAGCAGACTGACAAGGGTGAATAGAAGGGTTAAAGAAGATGTTAGTTTCTGCATAAATCGTACCGCTTGAGCGGCTCATTTTGTCAAGTAATAGTCAGCGTTTGCGTATCATCATAATTCCGTCGCGGACGGGTAGCAGCACATTCTCAACGCGCGGATCAGCTTGGATTTTCTGATTAAAAGCCAGCACCGCCGATGTGTCCTGGTCCGATGCTTTGACCGGTTCAATAACCTTGCCACTCCATAGTACATTGTCCGCCAGGATGATGCCACCAGGTCGAATTTTATCGAAAATCAGGTCGAAGTACAGCGCGTTATTCCGCTTGTCGGCATCAATAAAGACCAGATCGAATGTCTCGTTGAGGGTCGGGATAAGGGTAGCCGCCTGACCAAGCCGGAAGTCAATTTTGGCCCCTAAAGGCGACTGCTGCCAATAGGAACGGGCAAAGCTTTCCAGTTCTTCGTTGTGATCGATGGTGATCAGTAGCCCGTCGTCGGTGAGCCCTTCGGCCAGGCAAAGGGCAGAATAACCGGTGTAAGTACCGATTTCGAGAACGCGCCGGGGCCGCATCATCCAGGAAAGCATCGATAGGAAACGGCCCTGCATATGTCCGGACAGCATCCGGGGGGCCATGACGTGAGCGCGGGTATTGCGATTGAGTTGACGCAGTAAATCGCTCTCGGGCGATGTGTGCGCTTCGGCGTAAGCGGTAAGATCGGGCGGCAAAAAATCCATTCGGCTGACTTAGCTATGTATGCGCTTCAAACGGGTAGCATAACTAATGGGCTGGTTTGAGTAAAAGTAGTATTTTTTAGGTAACGAACGTTCAAAAAGGTATCCTAGTACTAAAAAAGTGAGGATGTGATTGTAAGGTAGTTACTCCTCGAACGCAACTGCGCGGAGCCTGTCAATGGTAACGTATTGCAGTGCCCGTTCGTGTGTGCAGGCCAGCAATACGGGTGGAGCTACACCAGCTTCGTACGCTTCTCGCCAGCGCAAGGCACATAAACACCACCGATCACCGGGTTTCAAACCGGGAAAGTTGAACGCCGGACGGGGCGTCGACAGGTCGTTTCCCCGGCTTCGGGTAAACGTAAGAAACGCTTCGGTCATGATCGCGCAGATTACGTGGCGTCCCTGATCCTGCTCGTCGGTACGGCAAAAGCCGTCGCGGTAAAACCCGGTCATCGGGTTCGTGCAACAGCCCTCCAGTGGGTGGCCGAGGACATTGCGGGGTGTTTGATCGGTTGCCATCAGATGCGGTTTTTAGAGTCGATAAGAATGGTTACGGGGCCGTCATTGACCAGCGAAACCTGCATGTCGGCACCGAACTCGCCGGTCTGAATGGGTTTCCCTAAATCGGCTGACAATTGCGCAATCATGGATTCGTACAGCGGAATCGCTACTTCGGGACGGGCAGCGTCGATAAAACTGGGCCGGTTCCCTTTTTTTGTACTGGCGTGGAGCGTGAACTGGCTGATAAGCAGGATGTTCCCATCGACAGCTGTCAAGTCCAGATTCATTTTTCCTTCCGCATCACTGAAGATGCGCATACCAACAATCTTCTTGCTAAGCCAGTCAACATCGTCGCGGGTGTCGGCGTGAGCGATGCCTAACAGAATCATGAAACCCGTGTCAATCTGACCTTTAAGCTGGTTGGCGATCGTTACGGAAGCCTGAGAAACGCGTTGAATAACGGCGAGCATACGAAAAAGCGAGTGTATCGATTGGAAAAAGCCCGACCTGCTTTTACGCATAATCGGGCTTAAAAGTAATGACGAACTATCGGAAGTTGAGAAATATGTATCAATTCGGCTTTTTCCGGCTTATGAATACGCTCCTGAAACCAGGTGCAGAATCACAAGTGAAGCTTGCTTAGCTGACTGATCGGAACCGGTGCTGTCGGATTGAGTTGGTGAGGTTGTAAATTGAGTTTGAACCAAGTTACGTCGTGCCACGCGCCCATCTTGTAGCCGACGTTGGAATAGGTCCCGATTGGCTCGAAACCAAACGACTGGTGAAGGGCCTCGCTCTTTGGATTAGGCATCGTTATGCCCGCGTAGGCATTGTAATACCCCTGCTGACGCAGTAAATCGAATAGAGTTGTGTATAGCTGGCGGGCCATGCCTTTGCGCTGTCCGTCGGGATGAACATAAACCGACGTATCGACGGACCACTGATAGGCCGTCCGGTCGCGGTGGCGGGACGCGTAGGCATAACCAAGCACTTGCCCGTCGATCTCGGCAACCAGATAGGGATATTGCTCCTGAATCGTCCGAATACGTTCCGAAAGCTCGCTTATCGTTGGGGCCACATACTCAAACGTGATGACCGAGTCTTCGACATAAGGTGCATAAATGGCCAGAATGGCGGGGGCGTCGGTGAGTTTAGCGAAACGGATCGTCATGGTAGATGCAAACGAGTCAGACTTCGGCAAGAAGCCATTGCGCAATTAGAAAGTACACACCAATACCGATCAGGTCATTGGCCGTCGTAATAAACGGTCCCGAGGCAACCGCCGGATTGATACCAATCCTATTGAGGAGCAATGGCGTTACCGTACCCATAAACGAGGCCAGCAGCACGACCGCCAGCAGGGATGTGGCAACGACGAAAAAAAGCCGGGGTTCACCGATGATGAAGGTATACGTGCCGGCGATTAGCCCAACGACCAATCCATTGATGATGGCCACGAGTAATGTTCTGAACAGGCGCTTGGCTAACGATATACTCAACCCGGACGTGTCAGTCAGACTTTGGAGAATCAGCGAGGAGGTTTGGATACCAACGTTTCCGCCCGTTGACCCGATGATCGGAATAAAAGCGGCCAGTGCCGCAACCTTGCCCAGCTCGCTCTGAAAACCAGTAATGACGGTTGCCGCCAGCAAACTGCCGACTGCTCCCGCCACGAGCCAGGGCAGTTGCACCTTCGACCGTTTCCAGACACTATCATCCTCTTCGGCTTCGCCTGACAGACCCGAAATAACCTGAATGTCTTCTTCGGCCTGTTCGGTAATCACATCGACCACGTCATCGATGGTGATCCTACCGAGCAGACGCTGTTGAATATTGACGATAGGAATGGCGTCTAAATCATACCTTCGCATCACTTCGGCCACCTCCGTTACCGGGCGGTAGGTTTCCATGAAAACGACATCATCGTCGTAGATATCGGCAATCTTGGCGTTCTTTCTGGCCAGAACGATCTTTTTGAGTGAAACCAGCCCCAGCAGTTTATCGACATCATCGACGACGTAAATAGCATACACATTTTCAACCTCTTCCGCCTGTTGCCGGATCTCTTCGATACAGGCATTTACGGTCAGATTGACGTTGATTTTGATCAGCTCTTTCTGCATCAGCCCACCCGCCACGCTGTCGTCGTAGTGGAGCAGGTCCAAAATAAAGCGAGCCTGTTCGCGATCTTCGAGCAGACCGATAACTTCTTCGCGAACCTGGATGGGTTGCTCGTTCAGCAGGTCAACGGCATCATCGGAATCCATCTGGTTGATGAACGGGGCCAGTTCTTCCGACGTAAAGGTTTTGATCAGGTTTGTCCGGTCGGCGGGGTCGAGATTGGCCAGAATCTCTGACCCAACTGATTTGTCCAGCAGACCCAGCAGGTAATGCGCTGGTTCGGGTTCTAACTCGTATAGAATTCCCGAAATGTCAGCCGGGTATAATTCCTCCATCTCGGCCCGAAGCAGCGTGTCGTCGCTCGCGTCAATGGCCGTTTGTATATGCTCGAGATAGTCTTTGGTGAGTTCAAAGGTCATTTTCTGATGCAGGCTGTACGAAGTAATAGCGATCTATGTCGAGCGGGTAGATTCTCTACGATGGCCTACATTATTCACCAGACATTAAAAGGGTCAACTCCACAAATTCAGCCACGCTTAATTGCTCGGCGCGTTTGTCCATAAATCGACTGGCGAGGGCGGCTTCGGGCGGATTAAGTGGTTTCAGCGCGTTGCGGAGGGTTTTTCGGCGTTGACTGAAGCCATGTTTCACCACCTGAGTGAACTTACGCTCATCGCAACCGAGTTCTGTTTTGTCGTTGCGCCGGAGCGAAAGCACACCCGAAAATACCTTAGGTGGCGGGTTGAAGACGCTGGGGTCAACGGTAAATTCATACTTTATGTCGTACCAGGCTTGCAGCAATACGCTCAGAATACCATAGTCCTTGTTGCCCGGCCCCGACGCAACCCGCTGTGCAACTTCGCGCTGAAACATACCGACCACTTCGGGCACCCGGTCGCGCATATCAAGCACTTTGAAAAGAATCTGGGTCGAAATGTTGTACGGAAAATTACCGATGACGGCAAAGGGTTCGGTGCTGTCGGGTTGTTTGGTGGGCAGCAGGTCAGGGCGGATGTTCAGAAAATCGGCTCCCAAAATATGGCCTTCCAGCTTTGGGAAATTCAGTTTGAGGTAATCGACCGACTCACGGTCAATCTCAATGACAAACGTTTCAAATCGCTCATCGACCAGGAGGTACTGGGTCAATACACCCGTACCCGGTCCGATTTCGAGGATTTTTTTATAGGATCGTTCAGGCGTTTCATCGCCGTTACGAGCACCATGCCCGGTCAGTAGTTCGGCAATGCGCTGGGCAATGCTGAGGTCTTTCAGAAAATGCTGGCCGAGTTCTTTTTTAGGCTTAACGTACACGATGCTGGCTGTTCAAACGTATGATACCGGACAACCGGAACGGAGGAACAACTAACTTGATGGGTTCGTTGGCTGCCGTTTGGTTATCCAGTCGCAAAGGTACGGGGCATTGAGGGAAATCGCTTCTTGGGCCTGTAAATTACGCTCTGCCTCCCCTCCCCCCGGGCTCCCTCTCCCAAAACGGGAAAGGGGGCCCGGGGGGAGGGCCGTCTAAAAATCAATATCGGTCAGTTCAAAATTCTGCTTGAGCGGAATAATACCGCCCTCCTCCGCACCGGGGTGATAAATGATCGTTTCGGGTTGAACGCCCTTTTGTACATTGCCAATATCGCGCTTTCGGTTGTTGTTGGCATCGATGATAAGCCGGACGCGGTATCGCCCTGGTTTCAGGCGGGGGAAGCTGTAATTTGCCGCGCCGTACGCTGTGCGGACAACGGTGTATTTGTCGTCGAGCAGTTCGACAATGAAGTTTTTGTCGGGTCGATTAACGCGCCCGGCAATCAGGCCGTAACTCTCTTCGTCAGCAATTTTATAGCGGGCACTGTAACGGGCCAGCGTGTCGCCCTGCACACTGATGAACGAGCCTTTCTGTAATCGAAAAATCAGCGTATCCTTGAGATTAGTCTTTCGCCTGATTGCCAGCTGACTGAAATTATTACTCCAGACAAGCTCCTCCGGTGTAAATTTATAGGGCTTCGTACTGTCAGGACCAATAACGATCAGGTTGGCGTCGTAGCGAAAAACGGGCTTGGAGAATTTGACGACAAAATCCAGGTTATTGTCGATCGGTTCGGTGGTGGGTGGCGTTACCTGAATCGTTAAAGGTCGCCGGTCTTTGGCCCTTGTTTTCAGGGGTGAGAAATAAATACGCTCCCGGAGTTCGGTGATGTTACCAACCGAGTCTTCGGCCATAATGACCGTGTTGATCGTGTCATTGGCGGCCCGGTTAGCGGGTCGGAACAGCCGAATCATTTTCGGACCTTCCAGAAACGATACCAGCGTATCACCCGAGGGCACAAAGGTGGCTGATGTGGGCATGGTTGCCGTAGTAGACGTTGCTCCCGTTGCGGTGGCCGATGTCACTGCTGTTGCCGTAGTAGAGGTCACGGTAGAGCTGGTGGCTGATGTTGACGTGGCCGTTGTTGCCGTCGGTGCGGTGGAGACCATTTTTCCGAAGCGTAGTCTATAGCTGGCAATGCCGCTGCTGAGTTCGAGCCCCAATGTTTCGTCGGTACGTTCGCGTCGGGTGATGCGCGGTTTGCCATAACCCCGGAAAGCGACCATGTTTACGTCTGTGTAATTGCGATTCAGGTTTAGCACACTGTCGCGGAAGGCCACGCGTTCGCCGGGGGTGTTATTGACCAGATTCAGGTCTTTATCATCGAACCCGTACACCTTGTACTTACCGGCTTTCACATTTTCGATGCGGTAATTGCCACTGCTGTCGGTTCGGGCGTAGTAGGCGGGACGCTTGCGATTGATAGGCAATGTATCCGTCGGTGCAAACAGGCCCACCACAAAATTCAGGAGGGGTAACCGGCTTTCATCATCGACAACGGTGCCGCTCAAATAGAGTGAGTCAATGACCGGACCGGTACTGAACACAATCTTCGCATCTTTGGCAATATTTCGTTCTGTAATATCCTTTATGCCGTCTGAGAAGTTAATGGTGTACGTTGTGTTTGGTTGCAACGGTCTGTTGAACGTCATTCGTAGCCCCAGCGGTAGCGCCTTTACGATGAATGTGTTGCTGTCCTGGGGTGTAACCGTAACTTTTTGCTGGATATTTTCGACGTTGACATACTCGCTAAATTCCAGCTCGACCGATTTGCCGTTGTAGTTCAACTGACGGGATGCGGGCATACTGCTGACCAGTTTAGGGGACAGCGTATCTTTCTTGCCGCCCGGCGGCTGAGCCACCTGCGCGCAGTTTTGAAGGAGAATTGGAAGAGACAGTAGAAAAAGGACTATAAAAAGGCGAAGCGTCATAGCAAGTGTAATCAGACTACAAAGGTAAACGTCCGTTTATCGTTAAACTGTACCGGCTGACATAAAATGGCTGTATGCTTCGTTACCTTAAGTAGAATTTTAAGAAAAATTAAAGGTCTCTACGCTAACGGAGGGTAGAGAACGGGGCAGTTTGGTACTTTTGCCCCGCATACATTCCTGAAATGACGAAAAATTTATTCATGATCCGCACACGATTCGGCCCCATTAACACAGTTTTCGGGCTAGGACTGGCCATCGTTATACAGAGCTGCAATCTGGCTCCCAAAGAAGCCGAGACGCCCACCGTTAAGGCTGATACCATCAATCAGATCAATTTTTTGCTGGAAACATCGGCCAGCATGGGCGGCTATCTGAATGGCAGTACGGAATTTAAAAATATCGTTTCCGAATTTGCGAATAAACTCAGCCAGATTGAGCCGGTTCGTAAACCGCTGGCCATCTACACCATCAGTACGGAAGCGCAGCCCTATCCTGGTGATGTCGATAAATTTGTAAAAAGTCTGGCAACCGTGCCCTTGGCCAACGCCCGCAGTTCCGAACTTCATACGATTTTTAAGCAGGTGGGCGAAAAAGCCCGAAACAACAGTATCGCCTTACTGGTATCGGATTGTATTCTGTCGTTTCCGGATGAAGACATCAAGAAGAATCCGCAGATCAACGCGACTGATGCGTCCAGCGTGCTGAAAAACGAGATCAACCGGCAATTTGCCCAGTTGAGCAAAGACACGATCAACGCGACAGTGTATGCCTATTCGTCAGCGTTTAACGGCACGTATTACGATTACCAGAATAAGAAACAGAAACTGAACGGTGAAGCGCGCCCGTTCTACATCTGGGTGATTGGGAAGCAGCGCATCCTGAATCTGTTCAACCAGAAGCTACAGGCGACGCTGACGACCAAACCCGATAAGCAACTCGACTTCGGCGGGGGTGGATCGGTCACGGATTACGACCTGTTTTTTACCCTCAACCGGCAGGGCGAAAACTGGAACGCCGATGGCCAGCGGATCACCAACCTCAAAGGCGTTCGGGCTGATCGACCGGCTGAATTTGCCATTGGCGTTAACCTCAGTGGCTTGCCAGCCTACGCGCAGACAGAAGCTTATCTGACCAAAAATCTGGTTGTCTCGGCGGGGAATGCGGGGGTGAAGCTACTAAAAATCGAACCCAAAGAGTCCGTAAAAGGCACCGAAAAACTGAAGACCAACGAAGCCCGGATGCTGAGCGAAGCAACGCACGTGCTGACATTTAAAGTGACGCAGCTTTTCGAACCGACAACGCCCGTTTTCATCAAGTTACCCGTTCGGTACGACACCTGGTACCTGAACCAGTCCACGATGGACGACCGCACCGCTGCGGGTCGGGAGGGGAAAACGTTTGCCCTCGAACACCTCATGAATGGTGTCCGCGATGCCTACGAAACTGGCTCCGGCGCTGCAAAATCGTTTCTGCAATTAACCATCACCCTCGAACAATAAACCGCTCCCATGTTCACTGCTTTGTATGAATTGCTGATTGGCAAAAATCCTGATCCGACGTATCGCAACACCGTTTTCACGCCCGTTGGCCTGCTGACGCTGGTAATCGTGATTGGTCTGGCGGCTACGTTTTATCTGTTATTGGGCCGCTGGCAGGCGGTTTTTCACCGAACCAGTCACTGGATTATAACCCTAGTCATCGCCCTGATTATTGCCTTCACGCTGGCGGTGAGCTACGCGAAAGATGCGACCGGCGAACCGGAAGCCGATAGTTATATGCTCGGTTTCGGGGGTGTCAACCTAATCCTGGCTGGCCTTTTGTTTTTCGGCTTTTCGCTGCTTTTCCGGCGCGGGTCGAAGTTTGCGCGATACACACCGTTTTAACGTAGTTCTCCGTTCGGCTGGCTGACATGTGTCGTTGGTATTACTACTGAAACGGCAGACCGCAGCCAGTAAACAACAAACCCAATTCTAATGAAACTTTTCGTTTTTGCTATCGGTGGAACGGGCGCGCGCGTATTGCGCTCACTAACGATGCTGTTGGCCGCCGGGGCTAAAGTGCCCGATAACCTGACAATCATTCCGATTCTGCTGGATATGGATATGCAGAATGGCGACACAGCCCGCGCCCTCAATGGGGTTGAACTGTATCGAACCATTCGCAACGCAGCCTATCCGAACGGGGCTGCGCCCAGTGGTCCCGCCGATGGGTCACGACCATTTTTTGCCACACCGATCCAATCGTTGGGAACGCTCCAGAGCGAAACCACGCAGGAGCGTATCGGCGATTCGTTTCTGCCGCAATTGACCGAGCATCAGGGTACGTTCGAAGAATTTCTGAACGTGAGCACGATGGACGACATCGACCGGGAATTGCTGAAAGTGCTGTACGACAATTCGGCCAAACCAACCAGTGCCGAGCTCAAACTCGACCTGTCGGTTGGGTTCAAAGGCAATCCGAACATCGGGAGCGTGGTGTTCAACGCGCTCGAAGATTCGGCGCTCTACAAATACTTCGTCGGTGCATTCAATAACAATACCGACCGGATCTTTATCATCAGCTCCATTTTTGGCGGAACGGGTTCGTCGGGGTTTCCACAACTGGTCAAGTTGTTACAGGAGCCGAGCCAGAAAATGCCGATTCGAGAAGCCCGAAAGGGAGCAGTGACGGTGATGCCGTATTTTGCGCTGGAAGAGAACGGGCAGAGCGCCATCGACCAGAATCGCTTCAACTCCAAAACGAAGGCGGCTCTGTCGTATTATCAGAACCAGATTCACCTGGATTCGCTGTATTACATTGGCGATAAGCCCGGTGCCAAGCTCTACGCCAATATAGAAGGGGGAGCCAAACAGGCGAACAATGCCCACGTGATTGAGCTGCTAGCGGCCGAAACTGTACTTGATTTTGCGAACCGGGGAGCGGGTGAGTTTGGCGGGGCGAAAACCTATTACGAGTATGGACTCCGGCGCGACGACCGCCAGCTGGATTTCGTTCACTTTGCCGACTCGACCTTCCGGAATGTGATGCAGCCGCTGATCCGGTTTGCCTACGCCAGCAAGTTCTACACAGAGTACATACCGGCCAATCTGCGTGAATCGTTCGCCAAGAGTTTAGGACTTCAGCAGCAGTTGGGCACGAGCACATATTTCGTGGCGCTGACGAAATTTATGGGTGAGATTTTCCGGAAATGGCTCACCGAAATGGCCGATAACGACCGGAAGTTCGATCCGTTCAACTTTCAGACGGATTTCAACGCGTTGGTCCGCGCCAAGCAGATCGAACCCAAAACCTTCATGGGCTTTGGCGACAAAGGCATCAGCGAAAGTTTTCTGCTCAACGAAGCGGGCGACGCCGAACCGAAATTACTGGCTCAGTATCCACAACCCGAAGCACGGCTGATGCACCTGCTGATGGAGGTTGCTGACAAGTGCGTACAAAAACTCGGCGACCTGAACCGGCAGCTTGTGTAAACGAAGTTTGTTGTCTGGCGTTAGCTGACGAACAGGCAACCATCACCTTGAAAAACTAGAAAATGCCCCATATCCTTCGCATTGATAATGACCCGAATGTGGTCGAACAGAATCACCTCGGCTGGACGGGTGGAACCGTCGGGCTGGTGGGCAACCGTATTGAACACATTTCTGATACGCTGCTAAACCAGGCTGGTATGGCGGCTAAAGCAGGCACGTCGATTCCGTCGCCGTTCGCGCGGCTGTACCTGTTCGATGCGGCTTTCCGGCTGGTCATGAACGACCTTCGGCCTGCTCAGCCAACCATGTACCATGTGCTGGTGTCGCATTGTCTTGACCTGCTTGAACTCTTGTTCCAGGCGGGTGGCAGCCCTGATCTAACCTATCGCGTCTGGAACCGGGCCGACCGATTGGGTGCCCTGAACCAGAAGGCTCCGCTACCCAACGCACCCAACCGTCGGCATCCGCACCGGGTACTGGCCAAAGCGCTCGAACTGGATATGCGCCACGATCTGGCTAACCTGCAAACGTTCACGCTGATCTATTACAAAGGCGCTCTGCTGGGTGGCACGTCGCCCCTGACACTCGTATTTACGTCGCCCAACTGGGAGCAGGAACGTCAGAACAAATTTCTCGATCCGCCAAAGAGCAGCACCGGACGGACGCTGTTTCAGCAGGAGTACGTTCCGCTCGAAAACCGGGATCGCTCGTTCGTGACGTATCTGAGCCGTCTGTTTGAGCAGTACAAAAACCTGCTGCCCGAAAACAGTGGCCTGACCAAGTTTTTAGATAAACTGTTCCGCGATAACCCATACCCGCTGCCCGTTGATGCCGGAAAAACGCTCAACGATTTCAATCCGATCAGTACCAACATTGAAGGGTTCAGTACGCTACAGGTTGTGACGGGCTTGCCGTTGTACAGCGTCCGGGCGGATGACGTATTGCGGGAAGTGGAGAGCAACAGCGATTTTGTGATGCTGCCCACGGTTGGCTATTATAAGGAAGAGACCAATAAAAACGGCGTAAAAACCAACGTCCGGCCACCGCTGGCACTGGCTTCGCGCATGGATGTACGGGGGCGCTACGTTAAAAATACGGACTGGGATTCGCGCACCGTCATCCCGTCGTCGTTGCTGAACGATCTGGGAGCGGGGGGCTTATTGGCCGACCGGCGGCTGCCGGGTGTCGATAATGTGCAATATCCGTTCGTTTCGACCGACGATTTTCTAGAGGATTTCTTGATCCGGATGCCGTTCAAAATCAACAGTGAACGGTTCTTTACGGGAACACTCAACCGCGCCGACTGCGATTTTCTGCTGCCGGTCCGGAAGGAGTATTTCAATTTCTTTACCCTCGACGACCTGCGGACTAACCTGACGCTGGACATTGGCGATCAGCGCGTGACGGCGGTTCTCAAAGTGCCCGTACGCGGACAGGGCATTCGGTTCGTAGAGTTTCGGAAGACTTATGAGCTCAACGAACCTGAAAAAGTGCTCGATCTGCCCGTCGGAATGGGATTTTTTCCATTCTACCGGATGACGCTGCCCGATCAGCAAGCCCTGAACCAGTACACGGTTCTTCTGGCCGATGGCACCACATCGCAGGCGACGCAGGCCAATTTTTACCGCTTCCCGGATGTGGTGAACCGACACGCGCTGACGAGTGGAAAGCCGCAGCCCCGGAGTCCGAAAGTGGGCGAACGGCCCGCATCGTATTATTACAAGGTCAATGGCGCGTTCGATCTGGTCGAAATTCAACTGGCGAATAACGACATTCCCTACCGGGGTGTTGTCGTACCCGAGTTTACGATCGTTTCGACGCGGGGCTACGAAGAATTTACGTTCGCTATTGACTTCGGAACCTCGAATACGCACGTGGCCTACCTCGTTCGCGATCAGGGCGGCTCGAAACCCGATCCGGAACCGCTGACGGTCACCGAAGATGATCTGCAAATGGTGTTGCTCAATAAACCCTATTCGGGACCGGGCATCAGCAAAGATTACGACCGCTACAGCGTCAGGAGTAGTTTCGGCTCGTTCGAGCAGCTGGAACCCCTGGTGCGCCGGGAGTTCGTGCCGCCACTTATCGGTCGAAATGCGCGGCTGGGTACACCGTTTGCGTTTCCGCTCCGGACCACCATCTACGAGCGTGAAGGGTTGACACAAGGGGGCGATTATCTGTTCTCGAAACTGAACCTTGGTTTTAACATCGACCTCGAACAGGTGACCGTTGGCGATAACAACCGCTACGTATCGACGTTGAAATGGCTGTTCGAAAACAAACCGAACGATACCCTGAACGACCTTCGGGTGCGTGCCTTCTTCGAAACATTGCTGTTGCTGATTCGTCATAAAGTAATTCAGAACAAAGGCGATGTGGCCCTGACGAAAATCGTCTGGCTGGCTCCGTCGAGTATGACCCGGCGCACCCGAAACCGCCTGACTGCCGAGTGGAATAAAGCCATGCAGGAAGTATTCGGTACGACATCCTACTTTCAGGATGAACCGATTCTGGAATCGCTGGCCCCTTATTTTTACCTGCAACGGCAGGGTGTTCTGCCCACGGCCAACGCGGTGAACGTAGATATTGGGGGTGGTACATCGGATTTGATGTTCTTCGCCCAGGGCCAGCGTCGGTATTTCAATACGTCGTTCCGGTTTGCGGCCAACGACATCTGGGGTGGCGGACTCGACGAGACCGGTGCGCCCTCGGGTCGGATGGATAACGGATTTGTGTCTAACTTCCTGACGTATCGTAGCAATAACCCATCGAGTCAGAAAACGGGTGCCGACCAGACACTGGACGCGTTTCTGGACCCCAAACGCCGGATGTCGCCCGAAGATGTGGTCAGTTTGTTGTTCAAATACGATGATCACTTCCAGTTTACGAAGGCCATTCAGAACCAGCAACCGGCGCTGCTGATCGTGCTGTACCTGCACTACGCATCGATTATCTACCACCTGGTGCAACTGATCGAAGCGCAGGAAAAGCAGGAAGCGGGCGTTCCGCTCGACCTGCCCCGTTTCCTGACGTTTACGGGACGAGGTAGCCAATACCTGAACCTGCTCGGTACGCGGGGTGATCTGGTCGATTACACGAAGCGTCTGTTTGCGGCTTATACCACCAAACAGGTGCCTGCCAATTTTCAGATTCTGCTGACCGACAACCCAAAGGAAACGACGGCGAATGGTGCGGTTCTGTACCAGACGGCTACGGATCGGGATCAGTATCGGGGTAATCAAACCACGGCGTACTGGGGGAATGAACCCACCCATCCCGTAACGTTCACCTATAACGAAACGACGGTCGATGCCGCGGGCAGCGAAAATGATTTCCACGATTCAGTAGTACGGAACGTGCGTGACTTCCTGGAGAAAACGCTGAAGAATAGTTCGGTTTCGGCTTTCCTTGGTGATTTTGGAATTCGCCGGACGCAGGATTATTACAACTTCCTGGTGGGTTCGGACGAAACCGTAACCCGGAGTAGCGTCTTGCACGATAGCTACATGCTGGCCAAACTGCCCATTGAGCGGGACACGGATGCGCGGTTGTCGGAAACGTTCTTTTTCCTGCCGCTCAAAAATGCGCTCTACGAACTGTCGAAATACATTGCCAAAAATCAGTCGTAACGGAATGATGACGCAACGAGTCAAAAAAGGCTGGCTGTTAGCCATTGGGCTGACAGTCAGCATAGTCGCGCAGGCGCAGAATGTTGAGACCACCGCATCGAAGCCAACGTTCTACACGTATTTGTCGTTGATTCTGGCGTTGCTGGCCTTGATCGGTCTCGTCCTGCTCTGGTGGCAAAGTCGGCTGGGCTGGGAAAAAATAAATTCGCAAGGAAGATCGGCATCCAGCGGAAGTGCAAACGTCGTTCAGGAGTTAAGCAACCGGGTATCGTCGCTGGAGCGCGATAATAAAGCACTTATTAATGATGTGAAGGTGCTTAAGGAACAGTTAGGCCAATTGAAACAGGCCGCCCGTACCGACAATCGGCAACCGGCGGCACCTGCCCCCAATCCTCAACAACCAGCAGCTGTGCCCAGACCCGTACCGACACAGCAAGCCGTTCGGCCCAGCGAGCCTGCCCCGCAACGGACTACCATGCCCGCACCTACACAGGTGCAGCGGTCCGCTCCGGTCAATACGCCACCGGCTAAGCTGTACGCGCGAACCGCCGATGTCCCCGGTGGGTTTAGTGTAGCCAGTCTGGTCGAAACCCCGAATCGGCCAATGGTATTCGTGATCACACCAACCGGAGCAGGGCAGGCTACGTTCCGCGTAACGGATGATCCCGAAGCCCAGCGGCTAGCCTTGAGCGATCCGTATTCGTACCTGAGTGATGCCTGCAATTACCAGTCACGGCCCGAAGTTAACAGCCGCATCCACATGGTTGCTGACGGGAAACTGCAATTGCAAGGCGAAAAATGGCATATTGTCGAAAAAGCGGAAATTAGTTTCTACGCCTAATGTGTTCGTAGTTGGGTACGTGATGTCGTCCGGTGATCGGTTTACGCTGATCACCATTTATCGAACCTACCCAGTTATCTTTGCTACCTATACAGGCAGTCACAATGACGCTTACCGAATTAAAAGAACGAATTAAGGAAGAAGTCGTCCTGCATGAAGGCGACCTGAAAGAGTGGCAATGGCGCAGAAATGGTCTGCTCACCGAAGCCGAGCAGGATGGTATTGCCTCCGCCGAATTCATGCGGCTGGTCAACGACGTGAGTTATCAGGTCGGGGGACTGTTTCCGCGCATCAACGCGTTGAAAGCGACCGCTGAATCGTATGCCCGCGCGGATAAAAAACAACTGTTGCCGCTTCATGTCGAGGAGATTGTCACGGAAGCCGAGCGTCTGACCTTATCCCGCCCGTTTGTCGAAAAACGCTGGCTTCCGGCTATTCTGGCTACGATTCCAGACCCGCCCAAATCGGAGCCAGTCGCCACACCCGTTCCGGTACTCGCGCCAACCCAAACTATGGCGGCTCCCGTTGTTCCGGCAAGTCTGAGTCGGGAGGATGTGCGTCGGAAGATTGCGGCTAAACTGGACGATTACAAATCGGAACGCATCATCCCGTCGTGGGTGTTGCGCGATCTGGGGCAAGCAATCAATGCGGATGAGCCGGTCGTGACGGAAGAAATTTTCTCGTATCTGGTCAGTAACTTTTTCAAGGCCGCCCGCGAACCGCAGGGGAATACGCTCCGCGAGCGACTGGTGTCTACGGATTGGGAAAATGTGCTTTACAAAGCCACTACAGAACCAGCCCCCGTCAAAACGCCGGAACCGTACCGACCCGAGCCGTCGCGCGTTCCGGAGCCGCAGCCCATTGTCCGTTCCTTTACCGCCCAGCCCGCCCGCGTACGAAAGGGCGAACCCGTAACCTTGTCCTGGGATGTAGAAAACCTGCTGGCCGTGACGATCGATGATCTGGGTACAGGCTTGTCTCCACAAAATAGGGGATGGGTGAAGCCGACCAAAACGACGGAATATACCCTTTTCGACGTGAATAATAACCCACTAAGTACCGTTCGGGTGGAAGTTATTCGTCCTGATCGCAGTGGTATATATGGAGTGCTGTTCGCGCTGGCGTTGCTGGCCCTGATTTACTGGTTCATCAAAAATACGAACTCGGGAAGGACGGAACCGCCCGAGAAGCCACAAACGGAAAAGACCACCAAACGGTCGGTGAGCAGGCCCGTTCGCGCCGTGAAGAAGAAACGGAAGAAAGACGTTTCGCCGACTGAATCGTTTGTGGAAAAACCGGCTGAACAGTCTACTAAAGAGGAGCCGTTGCTGACGGCCAGTAGTCGGAAAGAGGACGTTCCGGTTTCCAGTAAACCCGCGCCCGTCGTTCGTGAGCAGCCCGAAACGCGATCGTCGTCGCAAACGGCCAGGCCACAGTACTCGGAACCGACGAACAAACCCTACGATAAAGTAGACAGTCGCACCGATGAGCAGGGCTGGCGGATGGCCCGAAAAGGGAAGCGGTGGGGCTATGTCAATGAATTCGATGAGTGGGTCATCAATCCCCAGTTTGAAGCCACGACTCCGTTTCGTAGCAACAATACGGCCTCCGTTTTTTTGAACGGCCAGCTTATGACCATCAACCGGGCGGGCGAACAGATCCGAAACTAGTCGATCACTCCGATTCCGTCAGTACGGTCAGGTTTTGAAATTTCACCGTAGGGGAGGCCGTAACGAACCCAACTCCGTTGCCTTTGAACGGCCGGAACACGTGGGGGCTATCTTCCACTTCCTTCCCATTGATGTAAAAATGCAGCTGATTCAACTCCTTTTTTACGGTCAGCGTATTTCGTTCGCGGTTGACGGTTACCTGGGGTGGGGTTGGCTTGCCGGGCATATAGTTGGCGAAGGTGTTTCCGTTGGTAATCGATTTAATAGAAACCCTGTCTGTGCCAATAAGTCGAAACTGGCAAAATGTAGTGCTGTTTTTTACCCCAATTAACAGACCTGCATCGGGCTGAACACCGGGAGGTACGACCATATCGACCGTTATGGTAAACGATTTTGCTTTGTTGAGGTCCAGCGCTTCTGGTAACGCGATGAAGCTCTGAGCGGGATTGCCTGTCGATAAAGCCGTTTTCCGGATGTAATAATTGCCGGGACTCATCGTGAATTCGTACCCATTCTTCTGACCGACCAGCCAGCGATTCTGGTTGTTAGCGAACGATTCCGAAAACGAAGCGGGTGCTGTGTTGATCACGTCGGGCACTTCCGCAACCGATGATGGACTACCTGTCGGTTCGGGTGTTTTAGTCGGAACGTTGGCCGGTGTTGCGGGTAAACGGGCCGACGAGGTATACGTTGGTAGTATATCGGTTCCGGATGCGCCCAGTGTAACGCTCAACTTCTGGAACGCGGTCCAGTAGGCCGACGAGATCATGCCGATCCCATTACCCGCCAGCGTTTTGAACGGGTATGGACTACTGCGAATTTCCTGCTCATTGACGTAGAAGTAGAGGCCGTAGCCTTTCCGGCGGATGGTGAGCCGATTTCGGTTACGATCGACGGGAATCCCCGGTTTAAAGAAATCGCCGGGCATGTACGCTCCAGCGGCTATGCCGTTTACTACCTGGGTGATAGCCACGTCGCCTTCACTATTTATTATGAACGCGTTGTAATTCAGAGAGTCTTTAACGCCAAATAATAAACCGCCATTCGGTACGCGTCCTGAATCGGCCAGCACGTCGATCTTGATCGTAAACTGATCGGCCGTGTTCAGGTTGATATTCGTCGGCAGGGGCACATAACTAAAGGCCACCTGCTGCGTGCTGTTGCTTCGCTTGCGAATGCTGTAGCGACCCAGCCCAATCTGATACTGATAATCGCCCTTGATTCCTGCTTTCCAGCCGTTTCTGTTCGTGGCAAAATCACCGGTAAAGGCCGGTCGAAACGTAGATGAGTTCGATGAACTGGTTCGACCCGATCTGGACACTGGCGCATTGGGCACCGATGGCTGCGTTGTCGGAACGGGTGCACCAGTGGGTAAATTGGTTTGGACGACCGAAGGCGGAGAAACCGCGGATGACGTTACTCCGGATTGGGTACGTGTGGGTGTGGCTGGTGCGTTAACGGGATTGGAAGCGGTTGGCTTAAGCGAAACGTTTTGCCAGTCGCTGGATGCCGAATAGATGAACGGCTTTGCCTGTTTCGTCGTCTGACCAAAGCCGTTTATCGATAGCAGAATAAGAAAAGCAAGTACTGATAACCGGCGCATGAAGATTCTGTCTAGAATAAATACCGGACGACCGCCGTTGGCTGCCCTGCCTGGAGTCCGGGGTAAATCGTAAAGGACTGAATCCGGCTGCCCTCTTTCTGTAGCCGGTCATTCCGCAATCCCCGCATAAACGTCAACACAACATCGGTAGCCACAGCGATCAGAGCACCTCGTGTGGCCAGCAGATAACGGCTGTGATGATCGTCGGACAGCTTACGATACGTTTCGGCAGCCGGCGTACTTTTCTGTTGTTCGTACAGAGAAAGGTTATCGATGGATTTTTGCCGCTCCACAATGCCGTAAGCGGCCAACCCATAACACCCAATGAATAGTAACGGACGAAGGCCAAGTTTTGGTTTGGGTAACTGGACAAAAACATTGCCGATACCCGGTGCCACCACTGACAGCAACGCCCAGGCTGGACCAGCGTAGCGCCGGTTTTGCGGTTGGACCGCACTAGGTTGGACCGCACTAGGTTGGCCCGTAGCGGATGGTATGGCCGGTGAAGGAGCCGATCCAGTTGTGGCAGCCGGGTCACGTTGGGCTGGACTATCCGGACTGGCAGCTAGTGTCGTCGTGTTAGGTGGGAGTCCGGTTTTAACCCGAACAGTTGCCTGAATTTCTTCATTCAGTGCGTAGCCATTGGCCAATGCATTCCAGATGATCCGCCGATCCGTACCCGCTATAACCCGTAGCCCTACATCACCCCGCACAAACTGAGGGAGCATACGCAGGGGGCCACGAACACGGCTCTGAACGTCTGCGTAAATGGAATCACCAGGCCGGGCCGTGAGCAGATCGTAGCGAATTTCCAGTTGAGTCGAGTCGAATACACGCAGTCTGACGTTGCGCACACGTTCCTGGGCCAGACTGGATAAACTGGTAACTAGGCTGAGTAGACTGAAAAAAAACAGACGCATGATAAATCAGTTACGGACGAGAATCGGCGGGTCGTTGCTGATGGTTTGGTACGAACAGGCAAACGTCGGCGTTCCGAATCAACAGGTTCACAGCGCGCACCGATGAGCAGGAACAATCCGAATACCAACCGTTTCTGCCTGGTCGTGGAATCATTCCTGGCAAATTAAGCAATATTATGCCAACCGATTATCGTTCCTCTACTAAATAGTGCCCGAGTGCGTACCGCAGGCACTTGTCGAATACCAATAAATTTTTTAAATTTAACGGTGAGCTATCAACGTAGGTCGTTGCTCACCGTCACATCAATTCCATGCTTACCCACTCCCCGATTGTCAATTATGCGCTGGTCTGCCAAAACCAAAGATGAACTAGTGGCCGAAATCGAACGGCTTCATAACGAACGCGACGGGGTCATGCTGGCAGATGCTCACTATACAGATGTCCGTCAAACACTCGATCAGCTTAACCTGATTGGGGTCACCGTCGACCAGCAGGGGACGCTGGTTTACGTCAATCCTTATACCTATCGGGTTACGGCCTGGCAATCAGAAGATATTATCGGGAAAAGCTTTTTCGATGTATTTATTCCGGCAGCCGACCGGGCGCGTCTCGAACTGGAGTTTGAAGAAGCACTTCTCCGGGGAAGTGCACCCGAACAGAAAGATATCAGTTTGCTGACGCGTAGCGGTGCCGTTCGGAATGTTCAACTGAACTCGTTCGTTATCAATCCGCTAAACGACCATAAGTTAGCGTCGTTCACGCTCATCGGCGAAGACATCACTAACAAACGGCGGGTCGCTTCGGCCCTGTCCAACACCAACGCGCAGTTGCAGGATCTGGTCGATAACACGTCGGATCTGATTCAGCTGCTAACCCTCGACGGTAAGTTTATTTTCGTCAACCGGGCCTGGCGTGACGTGCTGGGCTACAGTTCCGACGAGATGGCCGCGCTCAATCTGCGCGATGTCCTGCATCCCGATTATGCCAATAGCACTCTGGCGTTGCTGAAGCGCATCCAGAACGGGGACAAACTGCCTTACGTTGAAACGGTTTTTCGGAGCAAAACGGGTAAAACGCTCTTTCTGTCCGGGAGTGTAAACTGCCGTTTCGACAATGGCCGTCCGACTGCGTTCCGGTGTATCCTGCACGATACGACGGGCAAGATCAGGGCCGAGAAGTCGCAAAAGCTCTACTACAGCATTGCCAACTGGACGATCAACACGCCGAATCTGGACGAGCTGTATCATAAAATCCATGAAGAACTGGGCAACATTATTTACGCCCGCAACTTCTTCATTGCCCTCTATGATTCCAGCAAAACCTACCTGTCGTTCCCGTATTATGTCGATGAGTATTTTGGGGGCAACATGCGGTTCACCAAGCGGAGGCTGGGAAACGGCCTCACCGAATACACCATCAATGCGAACAAACCGCTGTTTCTGTACGAGAAAGATATTCGGCAGCTGGCCGAAAAACATCAGATCGATCTTTATGGACAGCTTCAGCCCGAGGTGATGCTGACGGCTCCGTTGCGAATTGGCGACGAGATAACGGGAATCATCGGGGTGAAATCGTACGACGATCCGCAGGCGTATGGCCCCCGCGATCTGGAGCTGCTGGAATTTATCTCGGGCCAGGTCGCGCTGGCGATTGCCCGCAAGCAGTCGGAGGCCGCGCTGGATAAGCAGAACGCCCGATTGAACGCTATTTTCGATAGTAGCACGTATCTGATCTGGTCGGTCAATAAAACATTACGCCTGACGTCATTCAATAAAAATTACACCCGGCTAATCGAATACCAGCTGGATGAACTGCCAACGATCCAGGCCAGTGCTCCCAAACTCGGCTGGCGGATGATCGGTGAAGAAAACCGGCGAACGCTGGAAGAAAAGTATAGGCAGGCATTTCGGGGATTTCCGCAGAATTTCGAGCTTTATTTCGAGACCGCCCGGGGAGAAACGTATCTGGAATTTCACCTGAACCCGATCTTACTCGCCGGTGGTGTCATCGACGAAGTATCGGGAATTGCCCGCGACATTACCAACCGTAAACGGGCCGAGATTGCCACCCGGCAAAGTGAAGAAAAATTCCGGGGTATTTTCGAAAACCTACAGGATATCTACGCGCGTGTCGACCGCAAAGGCCGGATCACCATGATCAGTCCGTCGGTGTTCAAGCGCATGGGCTACACGCCGGAAGAGGTGCTGGGGCAGGACGCGACGCAATACCTGGTGGATAAAAGCATTATTCATCGGGCCATGATCAAACTGGGGCGTAATCATAGCCTGCGCAATTTTGAAGTCAGCCTGCGTCGTAAAGACGGTACCGAGCGGCAGTTTATGTTCAACATGCTGCTGCTGAAAGATGAGCATGGCATCTACTCCGTGGTAGCCGTCCTGGCCCGCGACATAACCGAACTCAAACGGCAATCGGCGGAGCTGGTCAAAGCCAAGGAAGAAGCCGAACGGTCGTTGAAGGTGAAGGAGCGGTTCCTGGCCAACATGAGCCACGAAATCCGGACGCCTATGAACGGGGTCATTGGCATGATCGATCTGCTGAACGATACGCAACTCGATGATGAACAGCGTAGCTACGTGAAAACCATCAAGCGATCGTCGGAAACGCTGCTCAATATCCTGAACGACATTCTGGACCTCTCAAAAATTGAGGCTGGTAAAATGGCGTTGCACGAGTCGCCGGTCGCATTTGCCGAAATCTTTGAAAAACTGATCGCCTTGTTCGGGCAGCAGGCCAGCTCTAAAAACAACGAGCTAACCTACCACATCGGTCCGGATCTGCCCACATTCGTTATTGCCGATCAGACACGGTTGCTCCAGATCTTGTCCAATCTGACGTCGAATGCGATCAAATTTACCGAAAACGGCACGGTGCGGGTTGAGGTGTCGCTGATCAGCAAGCGCGGGAAGTTTAACCGGATTCGGGTCAACGTGAAAGACTCCGGGATCGGCATTTCGCCCGAAAACATCAACCTCCTGTTCAATTCGTTTAGTCAGGTCGATACGTCATCGCGCAAATCATTCGGTGGTACGGGCCTGGGCTTGTCCATCTCGAAAGAACTGGCGCACCTGATGAAGGGCGAAGTGGGCGTCGAATCGACCGTCGGGATGGGGAGTACGTTCTGGTTTACCTTCGAGTTGAAGGAAACGGCTATCAGCCCAACCCAGCAAAATACCGAAGTGGCCGAAGTAGCGCTGGCCAACTTCTTCAGCGACTATCACCCCAACGTGCTGCTGGTCGATGATAACGCCGTTAACCGCAAGGTCGCCAGCGAAATTCTGCGCAAATCCGGTTGTATCGTGGTCACCGCCGATAGTGGCCCGGCTGCGATTGGCGAGGTGGAAAAAGCGGAAGCCCGAAAAGGAGTCGACGGGTTTACTGGGTTCGACGTCATTTTCATGGACATCCAGATGCCGGACATGGACGGCGTGGAAACGACCAGCAACCTGCGCCAGCAGTACGGCAAGCAGCTTCCGATTGTGGTGGCCATGACTGCTTATTCCATGCGTGAAGACCGTGAACGATTCATCAGCCAGGGCCTCGACGATTACATTGCCAAACCAATTCGGGCGCAGAGCCTGGTGGCCAAGGTGAAAGAAATTACGGAAGCCAACCGGGCCCGGCGTCAGGATGTGTCGGAACAACCGAAGCCAAAACCAATCGTTGTTGAGCCAGAATCGGCATTGCCTATCATCGACGACGAGATTGTTGGTCAATTACGCGCTATTGGCGGGCAGGAGTTGGTTGACAGCATCATGGAAGAGTTCGAACTGGAAGCTACCGAACTGGTTACGGATGCGGTCAGGGCTTACTCGCTCGGCGATATTCCAACGGTCAAGAGCCACTTGCATACGCTCAAAGGCAGTGCCGGCACTATTGGCGTTTCCCGCGTGGCCGACATTGCCCGTACTGCCGAGGGCAAGCTCAAAGTGAATGATACCAGCGGCCTGGGCGACGCGTTGACAGCGCTCGAACGGGAATTTGACGCGTTTCTGAAAGCCTGGAAAAAATAGGTCAGTAACTGGTTGCAGTAGGATAGGGCAGAGGCATTGTCATGTAGCCTGCTGCAACCAGCTTGGTTGATGAGCCGTGTGATGGCCACTGGACACTCTCACCATCCGTGAAGCCCGTCAATCGCGTACCGGAAATTGCCGGAGTTGCCGTTCAAGATCCTGAATCGCTCGTTGCAGTTCGGGCTTGTCGGGGGCAACCGGTAAATAAAATGGTGTTCGGTCGCGCTTCCAGTTAGGGAGGGCGTCGGCACTGAGCTTAACACGAAGCCGATAATCATTGCGGCCAGTCGACGTGTTGCTAAAGCTCAGGGCTGGGTCAACGAACGTCAACCGGGAAGATAGTTCATGCTCGTCGGCAATAGCGCGCATCCATTTCAGCAGTAATTCCAGCTCCCAGGTCGAGAGAATCGACGCAGTGCGTACGTAATCGAGTTCCTGGTATCGGGTTCTGACACTTACGATCAGCCAGTTTCGATCCATAAAGTAGGGCGAGTCAGTACACTCGTAATCTAGAATGTTCAGCTCAAAAGAGCCTTCCGGTCCGGTCAGTTTCATGGCTTCGGTAAAAGAGAAGGACTAACGACTAGTGCGTACGGCAACGGCCCGGTGTGGGAGAGGCAGAATGACCGTTTATTGGCTGGTAAAACCGTCGCGACGACGGAGCGAAGAACAGACAGGCAGCGAATTGCTGTATCAAATATAAAATTAAAATTGGATCGTTGTCTTATTTGACTGTAATTTTCATAGAAATATAATGCCGGTAATCTGTTGGGAATGGCTTACTGCGTTCTGAACCAAAGTCATTCTGATTTGTCGTTTGCAAAGCCCTTCTTTTGCGTTTGCGGATAAAATGCTAATTTCACCACGTTAAAACGTAACACGATTCCAAAAGCCCTATGTCAGCTTCCAAACGCGTCCTGATTGCCGAAGATAGTTCCGTTATCCAGAATCTGGCCCGCAAAATTCTTGAGTTTCAGAATTACGATATTACAGCTGTTAAAAACGGCGAACAGGTCCTGCAAATCCTGGAAAAAGAAGACTTCAGTATCCTGCTTCTAGACATCAACATGCCGGTTATGGATGGCATGGAGTGCGTCCGGCGCGTTCGGGCGTTACCCGAAAAAGAAAAAGCAGCGGTTCCGATCGTAGCCATTACGGGCAACGCCAAGAACTATACCGAAGAAGAATTTAAAACAGCCGGCTTCAATGATGTGCTGGTTAAACCGCTCAACTTCGACCGACTGGTTGAAGTGGTTAATCAGCTTACGGATAAATAAACAAGGCGAGTTGGCCCACGGGTGATTAACGCGTTTTCGCTCGTGGGCTGCTTCACTGCTCCGGTAGCCCAGTCTTTCTCTCACTTATGATTATCACGCTGCTGGGTACAGGAACGTCGTCGGGTGTCCCGCTGATCGGGTGCGAGTGCGATGTATGTCGATCCGTGGATTTTCGTGATAAGCGGCTCCGTTCGTCCATTCACATGGCTATCGATGGCCGTAGTTTCGTCATCGATACGGGTCCCGATTTTCGCCAGCAGATGCTCCGGCTCGATCTGAAACAACTCGATGCCGTTCTGTTCACGCACGAACATAAAGACCACACGGCAGGTCTGGATGAGGTTCGTGCCTTTAACTTTCGTTCGGGTCAGGATATGCCGATTTATGCCCGTCTACCCGTGCTGAATCAGCTGAAACAGGAATTCTCCTATATTTTTGCGGAGCATAAATACCCCGGTATTCCCCGGATCAAGGCCCACGAAATCCGGAACGAGCCGTTTGCGGTATCGGGAGTCCCGGTTATACCGATCAATGTACTGCATCACAAGCTACCCGTTTTTGGCTTCCGCATTGGGGATTTTACGTATCTGACCGATCTCAATTACATTTCGGAAGACGAGCTGACAAAGGTGTATGGTACTAAAGTACTGGTGCTCGATGCGCTTCAGCGGTTGCCGCACCTGTCCCATTTTACGCTCGATCAGGCTGTAGAACTGGCAACCCGTATCGGCGCAGACCAAACCTATTTTACGCACATCAGTCACAAGCTTGGCCTGCATCGCGAGGTTGAACACGAATTGCCTGCGCATATCCGATTAGGGTACGATGGCTTGCAGATCAGGCTGTAGCTAGTACGGAGTTCGATTAATCCGGGAAAGCAGGTTCCGCATTGCTCGGGCTGAACGGCACGACAAACCAATTCGCCTGACACTGCGTTACTCGTTCAGATCATCAACCGATGCCATGCTAACGCCTATAAAGTCTTCCCGACTATTTTCCGATCAACTACTGCAAAGCTACCGTCAGCAGGGTGACGCTCCCGCCGATGAGGTCATTGCGGCCGTTGTGGAAGCGGGCGGACCCGTCAGTTTACGTTCGCTGATGGGCTGGCTGGCCGACACGCAGGCTATCGATGTGGACGGCCAACCTGAGTCGGTGCGTACTTTTTTTGCCAGTTATGCTTCTTTACCAGATTGGGCTGCCGCGAAGCGGATGGCTGCCGGTATGGCTTTTTTCAAAAAATACGCCGGTCAGATTGGCTTGATCCTGGGTTGTTTTTCGCTGCCCTATTGTTATCTGGGCGCGAATGGGGCTCAGGTTCTCTGGCTTACCGAACGAATTAAAAACGATACTGTTCGCCGGTTGCAGGAGACGGGTGAGTGGGTATTTGGCGTAAATAATCCGAAGGAATGGGCTTCGGGTAAAGCGATTGTCCGAACGTTGAAAGTGCGCTTGATTCACGCCGGTGCGCGTTGGTTTTCGCTGCATTCGGGACGCTGGAACCAGGATTGGGGTCATCCGATCAATCAGGAAGATATGGCCGCTACGAATCTCGCTTTTTCATATATCGTGCTGCGCGGTCTGCGGAAGGCAGGTATACAGGCGACGGAGCAGGAAGAGGAGAGTTTCCTGCATCACGTCAACGTGGTTGGTTATGTGAATGGCGTTGCGGATGACCTGTTACCCAAAAATCTCCGGGAAGCCTATTCGCTTGAACGGGCTATATCGAAACGGCAGTTTGTGCCCTCAGAAGCCGGTCGGGGACTTACCCGCTCACTGCTGACGGCTATCACGCAGATAAGCACGGGCACCGACAAGTCATCCGGTATCAATCGGGCTGACACGTTCCGGAACCTCGCAGCGGGCGAAATGCGTTTCTTTCTCGGCGATCAGCATGCAGACTGGCTTGGCGTCCCTAAAGCGTCTGTTGAGAAACGACTGGCAGGGCTGGTCAATCGGCTGCCTGTTTTTCCGGGTCAATTTCCGATTTCATAAGACTGACCGCTATCCATTGCCGTTCGCAGGTTCCACTACGGTAGCTCCACTATGGTAGCTCCACTACGGATTAGTAATGAACGTTAGCCTCAAAAAATACACATAACACCTTGTTTCAGTTAGAACCTATTGCTGCTCTGGCTACGGCTCCGGGCATTGGGGCCATTGCCGTCCTGCGGGTGTCGGGCGAAGGGGCCATCGACATAGCCAATCGTATCTTTCAGGGTAAAGACTTGACAACGCAGGGCTCGCACACGGCTCATTTTGGCACAGTGCGCAACACGGATGGTAGCATCATCGACGAAGTGCTGGTGACTGTGTTTCGGGCACCAAAATCATTTACGAAAGAGGACGTTGTCGAAATTTCGTGCCACGGTTCCGAGTTCATTATCCAGCAGATTTTACGTCGATTAACGCAGGAGGGAGCCCGACTGGCCCGTCCGGGCGAATTTACGCAGCGCGCTTTCCTGAACGGTCAGTTTGATCTGGTTCAGGCGGAAGCCGTGGCCGACCTGATTGCTTCTGATTCGGACGCCAGTCACCGGGCGGCTCTTACGCAACTGCGGGGCGGTTTCTCGAAACAGCTGAAGACGTTGCGTCAGCAATTGATCGACTTTGTAGCGTTGGTCGAGTTGGAACTGGATTTCGGTGAGGAAGATGTCGAATTTGCCCATCGCGATAAGCTACGGCAGTTGATGCTCGATATCCGTCGGGTGTTACATCCTTTATTGGATTCGTTCTCGACTGGAAATGCGATAAAGAACGGCGTTTCCACCGTCATTGTCGGTAAGCCTAATGCGGGAAAATCGACATTACTGAATGCCCTGTTGAACGAAGAAAAGGCTATCGTTTCCGATATTCCGGGAACGACGCGTGACACCATTGAAGATGAGTTGTTCATTGATGGCATTCGGTTCCGATTGATTGATACAGCTGGTCTACGCCAGGCGACCGACCAGATTGAAGCGATTGGTATTGAGCGAACGCAGCAAAAAATGCGGGATGCATCCCTAGTTATTTACCTGTTCGATGGCAAAAACAGCTCACCCGACGACCTACAAACTTCCATTGCCGAAATCCGTTCGTCGGGAAAGCCGTACTTACTGGTAGGAAATAAACTTGATGCTATAACCGAGAACGAAAGACAGACGTTAGAAACCATTGCTGCCGAGCCAATTGTCTGGATTTCGGCTGCGAAACACAGTCACCTCGACACGCTTAAAACTTCGCTATCGTCCCGCGTTCGGACGGATACCGCCGTGCAGACAGGCAGTGCCGTTGTAACGAATGCCCGCCATTACGAACACCTCACAGGCACCGATGATGCGCTTGCCCGCGCTATCGCAGGATTGGACGTAGGCGTAACCCCCGATTGGCTCGCCATGGATTTGCGCGTTGCCCTTCGACATCTTGGCGAGCTGACAGGAGAAATAACGACTGATGACTTGTTGGAGTCAATTTTCAGTAAATTCTGTATCGGAAAGTAACCGCACTTACTGTCAATATCATAACTTATATCTAAACATCACTGAAAGCCCTTTAATGGGCTTTTTTTTGTGTCTTTTACTATATGTTTGCTACGTTTTAATAGTTGTTTGGTACCTGTTTATTTGTGCCTTCGATGTACTTCAACGACGAGCTTTCACCGAAAACCTGTTTTTGTGATGCGATAATGGCACGAACTAACTGTATAGTCCTAGAGAGCGATAGCTAACCTTCACTCGTCAAATTTCTCGATAAATTATGGGACAACTACTTCTTTGTAGCGCCCGCACAACGGCGGTAATATGGGCAGTTATTCAACGGAGACACTATAAACTGTCTACCTTAACCAGACGCCACAGTGTCAACCGCATCGGCGGACTTCCAAAAAATAGTAGCTAAATGATGCAAGCGTGCCACGACCTATTTTGTGGATTAAATTAGATGTCTTTACGGGATTTTTTTTCTGTTCTATTACTTAAAGCGGGTTCAGATTAGCTAGGTAATTAAAAACTTGATGGCTACCGATAATATTAACGTGGTTATTAAAGTAAGGAAAAATTTAGATTTCATTCTACTATTTTTAACATGACATAGCAATATCAATATAGATTGAGCGAAGATCCATTTCGCTTTTTCATTTATAAAAGCTTCCGGCTCGGTATCTGAAGTGGTTATAATGATCGCTCGACTAGTTTTCTGTCATTAGATTTTAGCAGTTTAACTTCTTTTCGAAGCTGATTAAACTTATTAATCCTTAATCCATCGACAGAAGTTAAGGAATGTGTTGCCAAGTTGCTTTCTATATTTGAATGGTTCTCTGATCCGTTTATGGCAAACAACTTTACCACTGGATACCTACTTAGCTCATTATATCAGTTAATTTTTATCTGTTTTACATTGTATTAAACCAGTGGGGAAGGAAATGATTTTTTTTAGCGAACAATGAGATAAAAGGGAATAAATTTATTTGTAGTTAAACCGTTTTCGTAGTCTTGGTCTGGGACGGATAAATTAGAGCAAGTTGGTATAGTTAGTTAAATATTCATCTAGATCATTTTATGCCTAGCCTATAAAATACTATCTTTCGTCTGGCTTACTAATCTGGCCATCCCTTCTTCAAATGTATGGGGATTGTAACCCAGCACTGCATGAGCTTTTTCTACAATGAAACCTGTACGGGGAGGTCGGCGGGCTCTCTGTGTAAAAGTTGACGCAGTTGCTTGGTCAATTAAGGATGTATCCAGGCCAAAACATGTAGCGGTCTTGACGGCTATGTCGTAAGGGGTCAGCATTTCTTTTCCGGAAATATGAAAAACTCCTTCTGCTTCTTTATCCACAATCAAATAACAACCCATAGCCAAATCATCGACCAGTGTCGGGCTACGCCATTGATCGGTCACAACGCTAATTTTTTTACCTTCTTCAAGTGATTTTTTTACCCATAGAATGATATTGCTACGGCTTAAATTTGAAGCAGGGCCATAAACAAGCATCGTTCTGGCAATAGCCCACCGTAGACCCGAGTGTCGGAGAGCGGCTTCACCGGCTTGTTTACTCCAGCCATAAAAGCTAATTGGATTGGCTTTAGCCGTTTCTATATAAGGGCCGCCTGTGCCATCAAAAATAAAATCAGTTGAAATATGAAGTAAAAAAGCATTTATGCCCCGACACGCTTCTATAATATATTCCACTGCGTGTACATTATGCTTCCAGCAGTCATTCTTTTGAACTTCACACTTATCTGCATCAGTCATAGCTGCTCCATGAATAACGACGTGCGGGCGTACACTGGCAATAAGGTCAAGTACGGCCCGACGATCAGTAATATCCATTGAATGATACGTGTAACCCTCTGAAAATGATAATCGACTGTTTCCTCGCGCGGTAGCTACCAATTCAATGCCAGGCCTATGTGCCAGCAACTCAACCAGTTTTTGACCTAGAAATCCATTCGCACCAGTTATAAGAATCCGTTTCATAGGAATTATTGGAAATAAAGCTTTTAAACGTTTCTATACATCAGACCTTACCTGTCCTTCCTGATAGACCATCACTTAACCCTTTCATCATAAATGCCATACGCTGTCGACGATTAGTCTGTGCAAGAATAATTTTTAGCCATTCTTTAATTAATAGTTTGATCATTTTATAGGTGAATATTGGATAACGATGGAAATATTGTTTAGCTACAATTATGCCATTACGAACCATATAATATTGCCGTACAGGCTGACGTGATACATACGTAACACCCCACTTTATTTTCTTTTCTCCTACGGGATGATTTATGCGTACGGTAGGCAATTCAGTTATACTATATCCCGAACTATTTAAGCGGAGACTATACTCATGATCGACATGATCGATGAAAAAATCATCCCTAAAAGGGCCAACGGCCTGATAAGCTCTTAGATTAAGCAGATTGCCAGATGTCATGGTATACAATACACGATTCGGCACGTTCCCCCGTAACGTGGCCGGCAAGTGAGCTGCAGAGATAATACCAAGCCGATCTGGTTGTATTTGTGCAGAAATAAACTGCTTCATTTCCGCAATCATAGTAGTAGGTGCGCTACTATCATCGTCCATAGTTAATAAATAATCATACTCCTCTTCTATAGCGCGTTTAGCTGCCTCGTTTAAAGCTTGCGCAATACCTTGATTACCGTGGTTATAAATGTATTCTGAGCCAGTAAGTTTAGTTAATTCCTTAACCATTGACTCATCTATGTAATCAGAGTTATCGATAATAAAAAGCTTATCAATTTGGGGTAAATAAGTCTTAATATTCTGTATGCAATAAAGTGCACTATTGTATAATACGATTACACCTGCTATTCTCATACTATTGAGGAAATTATAGGAAAACTATAAAATGGCATTACGTAGTGCTATCGTACGTTTAACTATAGACCAGCTTAACCAAAAACGATGCTGGATGCGAATCTTCCAATTATGAGAACTCTCGCCTGTCGGTGTCATATTGGAACCATGACGACGATACAGAATAAGGGGCTGACCGTACAAAAAGGGCTTACCCCGTAGTTCTACCATCAGCCCTATCCACCAGTCATGATAATATATATGGTGGGGAAATGGTAAGACGTAGGATAAGACATCACGCCTGAAAGCCATACAACACCCCATGTACGAATTTTTCCAAAGATTGCGCCAAAAACCAAGTTGACTTCTGCGGTTTTTGAAGAACGATTCATGCATTACTCCTCCAGAGGAGTCAACGACGCGGCAATCAGTTAACACCAAATCGTGACTAGCGAGACTAGCTAATATAGTTTCCACTTTATCCGGATACCATACATCATCCTGATCTGACAAGAAAACATATTCCCCTTGTGCGTGTTGGAGCGCATTCTCGAAATTCCGTGCCGTTGACCTGTATCGTCGACTGGGTACCAGACGCAACCGTTGATCCTGAAAAGAATTGATTAACCCGATCGTATCGTCAGTTGAGCCATCATCAGATATAATTAGTTCATCATTTAAACCCAACTGATTAAGGATAGAATGTATTTGCTCTTCAATAAACAAAGCGCCATTGTAGGTAGCCATGCAAACGCTCACTCGCTTCATCTTTAGTGCAGTCCTGTTTAAGTAGAAACTGGTTGAGATTAATATATTAATAAAAGAAAAAAACGACGTGTTTTACCCTTCAGGATTATTCAGTGACTACAAATTTTATTTGTCTGACCAAGTTAGAGCTGGCTTTCTTGACTTTTACCTTTGTGTGTAATTTCTTGGTGCACTTTACTATAACTATACTTTTGCTTTTACCCCGGGCCTCAAGAGGTCAAAACCTTTATGTGATCTAGTGTGGATAATCCAATAGGTAATGTTTAACTGAAAGGTCTTGTCTGACTAGTTTACATAATTCGACTCCTATTTGTACCTTATCGTTCGGAGAATTTGTTTTAACTTACTGATTATAAGGTTAATGCGTTAGTTGATTGCTTTTCGTATGGTAATTGTCCTGATATGCTTTCCATAACCTTGAGGTCGTCCGTTTTGTAGCAAATTGAACTACGCAAGTTTAGTAGAATACTCTCGCTAAAACCAGTTAGGGCTCTTGTAGCCCAGTAATAAAAGTTTACGCACCTGATTGTAGTATGTAAAGAGTTTCGCTCTGTACGGCAGACACGCCGAACGCGCCCCGAACGGTCACTATCCCCACAAGCTCTACGTCTGGAACCAGGGTGAGTAGACCGTGGCCGAGGAAGCGGTTATTAGTTCACCCGGTTACGGATAATTTGAAGCTGGAAGAAATGAAACGGGAGCTGAGGGAGCGAAGAGGTGAAGATAATCCTGTAGATACAGACACCTCTAAGCCCAGTAGCTTCAACGCATAAGCACTTTGCTGGCTAGTTTGATAACGACGCCCTGTCTTAGTCGGTGGGGCGTTCCCAGATAAGATGAGCCAATGCAGGGCTGGTATCAGGGTGGCTTATGCCATAGACAATCGGGCATTAAAGTTTAGTAGCATAACAAGAGATTGGAATTTGTGAATTGATCCTTCCAATTGTTTACTTTTGATAATAATTGTTTATGACAGAAAGACCTATATGATCTATTCAAAGCTATATTTTGCGACAATTGGTTTACTATTGGGGACCGCCGTCAACTCATTGGCTCAAAACAATATATCGTTCATCAATCAAAATACTTTCTTAGGTAACCAAAGTGGCATTGTGAACACTACTGGGACTAGTAGCGTATTTGTTGGCTATCAGTCCGGAAGAAGTAATACTACGGCCGGAAACAACACATTTGTAGGTTACCAGGCTGGTTACGGTAACACGAGTGGTACCGCTAATGTGTTTATTGGCAGCCAGGCAGGTTTTACTAATACTACCGGTACCGGCAACATGTTCTTGGGCCAGCAGGCAGGCTACAACAGTACCGCCAGCTACAACCTGTTCGTGGGGAACGCTTCGGGTAGCACGACAACTACAGGCCTGGGTAATACGGCCATTGGCGACGGCTCCCTGCTGCGCAATTCAGTAGGAACTCATAATGTGGCTATTGGCCGCTTTGCAGGCGTAGAAAGCCGTAACGATGAGAACACCTTCGTTGGTTTTGCAGCTGACGTAACCCCTGACACACCTAATCTGACCAATGCTACCGCTATTGGAGCGAGAGCCCGGGTTAGTCAGAGTAATAGCATCGTGTTAGGCGCCAATGCCAACGTAGGTATTGGTACGGGAGCACCTCAGGCCAAGCTACACATCACAACGGGTGTGTCGGGTACGTCGGGCCTTCGGTTACAGAACCTAACCAGCAATAACACCGCCAGCGTGACCAACCAGACTAAGTTCCTCACCGTAGATGGCAATGGTACCGTGATTCTGGGTAGTCTAAACGGGTCGGCTCGTGAGGGTGTAGCCGACGCCTATTGGCAGCGGAAGGGCTCGTTCCTACAAAGCATCAACGGCGAATCGATTATCATTGGTCAGGGAGTCGATAAGACGCCAGCAGACTATAATCTGTTTGTCAGTAAGGGCATTCTGACTGAAAAGGTGAAAGTGGCCGTCAAGAACACCAATGAGTGGAGCGATTATGTATTCAAACCGGGTTATGCCTTGCAGCCTCTGGCTCAAGTCGAGCAGTATATTCAAAAGCATGAACACCTGCCGGGTGTTCCCTCGGCCAGAGAGATGGTTGAGCGGGGCAATGATTTGCACAAGACCGACGCCAAGCTATTAGAGAAGATTGAGGAACTGACTCTCTACAGTATTCAACTGGAGAAGCAGCTAGCAAAAGAGAAACAGGAACAGAAGGCAGTTAATCAAAAGCAAGAAGCAAAAATTGACCAACTCGAGCGTTTGGTAAATCAACTGCTTGAGAAGAAATAAATCGGTTTTTTTACTACTGGTAGTAAAGCGGAAAAGCCCGACCTCATCTGAGCCGGGCTTTTCCGCTTTCCCTAATAGCTACACATTGCATACACACATACAAATTAGTCCGGCTCTTGTAAGAAGTCAACCAGGTCTGCCGAATAGTAAAATTACACGCCGGGTGAATCCTGTATACTATTAGAGAAACGTAGCTGGTTGCTTTTAACTTATTATTCGTCTAGTAAAGCTCATGACAAATTAACTCATAGAGTAATTTGATCGCCAATAAACCCGCATAGAATCTTATGAAATCAACTATCTATCTACTTCTTCTGTTGCTGAGCGCGCCACTGCTGGCTCAAACTAACTATGTAGCCAATACGGCTAATGCTAATTCACCTGGCATATTCAATACGTTGGTAGGCTCCAAAACTGGCAATCCGAGTATGACTGGTGGGTATAACGTTTTTGTGGGCGATAGTGCGGGCAATAAAAACGCTACTGGTATATACAATGCCTTTGTGGGAGCCAGCGCAGGCTCAAATAACATAGGAGGTGGTGCAAATACTTTTATCGGCTATACTGCTGGACAAGCTAACCTATTCGGGTCTGAAAATACGTTTATGGGAGCTGGTGCAGGATTTTATAATCGATCCGGGACCCAAAACACATTTGTAGGCTATAGGGCAGGGTACAACAATACCACGAGTAGTACCAACACGTTCGTTGGCTATCATGCCGGTTACAGCACTACCTCAGGAGTTAATACCGTAGGAAACGTTTTTATCGGCTGGCGAAGCGGCTTCAGTAACACAGCTGGCATAGCTAATGTGTTTATTGGCAGTGAGGCCGGTGTCAGAAGTACGACTGGACAGGGTAACTTATTTTTAGGCCAGCAAGCCGGTGGAGCGAATACCACCGGCAACTACAACCTCTTCGTGGGTAACTCTTCGGGCTCGGCTACTACCACCGGCAATGGGAATACCGCTATAGGCGATGGCTCCTTGCTGAACAACCAAACCGGTACGCGTACTACAGCCATCGGTCAGTACGCTGGCAACGGCAGCAATGGTAACGATAATATTTTCATTGGCTATGGGGCTGACGTTACGTATGACGCACCCAATGTGACTAATGCAGTAGCCATTGGCTCTAGGTCGGTCGTAAGCCAGAGTAATAGCATTGTGCTGGGTGCGAACGCCAATGTCGGCATCGGTACTTCGGCACCGCAGGCCAAACTACACATAGTGGGGCCGGGCGGGCAATCGGGCTTACGGCTGGAGAATCTGACCAGCAAGAGCACTCCCACAGCACTTAATCTGTCTAAGTTTTTATCGGTCGATGAAACAGGCAATGTCATCCTTGCCAATACCAACTATTATAGTAGCGGTGGTCGGCTGGAAGCTGAATTGTGGCAGCGTAATGAGTATGGTGTGTTGCAAACAACGGAGGAAGATGCAGTAGTTATCGGCTTAGGTATTAGTAAGCGGCCTTCGGATTACAATTTATTCGTCTCGAAAGGCATTCTAACCGAAAAAGTGAAGGTTGCCGTTAAAAACACTAATGAGTGGAGTGATAAAGTTTTTGAGACAGACTATCAACTACAACCACTTGCTGATGTCGGTGCTTACATACAGGCTAACAAGCATTTGCCCGGTGTACCCTCCGCGTCGGAGGTAGTGGAAAAGGGTATTGATGTCGCGAAGATGGATGCCAAGCTGTTGGAGAAGATCGAGGAACTGACTCTGTATAGCATTCAACAGCAGAAAGTGATTGACGAATTAAAGCAACGTGTCAGCCAGGTTGAAGAGCTTAAGCAATTAGTCAAACAGCTAATGGATAAGAAATAACTGACCTTACGAGTTGCTTCTGATTTACCCCGCCCGGTCAGCTAATGCGACCGGGCCCTTACCCCAACAGCATTTCTATTTGTCACGCCGACACTATAAGTATAATTGAACGTACAATCTACCGACGAGCTACGGAACGACACTTCCGATAGCTAAATTCAACGAGCTCATATGGACAGCTTGTATTATAATTAGTTATACAAACCAGTATCTCGATTAGTAACAGGCTATTTGTGTAAATGATTACCAAGTGCGTAGTATCTATAGGCCTGATCTGGCTTTATAACGTTACCATTAACTGTTGTTTCGATTCCAAACACCACTCTTTCAGCTTATGAACAAACTTCTATTTACTCTATTTATCGCCGGCTTCCAATTACTTGCAATCCCCACGCTGGCCCAATGGACTACCATTCCACTAAGCCTAACTGGTTTTTCTGCTGATTGGATAACTGAACGAGCGGCTACCACAGTGGGTAGTAAAGCTTTATTTGCTGGCGGAGTATCAACGTATCCGGGCTTAAGTGGCCCTCGGGCGGGCGGAATAGTCACTATTTATGACGATGCTACTGGTCAGGTGACCTCAGATGCTGGTTTTATAGGCAGAACGCAGGTAGGCGCTGGCAGTGTAGGCAACCTCGCCTTTTTCGCCGGTGGACGTTCGGGAGCGTTAATTTTCCTTGGAAGTGAAGCCCGGGTTGATATCTATAACAGCACGACCAATCAATGGTCATTGGCTGAACTTTCACAGCCCCGCTCCAACATGGGCGTTGCTAGCGCGGGCAGCAAGATCCTGTTTGCTGGGGGGGCCAGCTACACAATAGGGTATGTACCGGGGCCTAATCCTTATTTAGGTGTTGTACCCATTAACTACAACACAATTGATATCTACGATGTAGCTACCAATCAATGGTCAGTTTCCCAGTTGCCCCGCGTATCCGGCGAGTATCTAGCCGCCGTTAGCGTCGGTAACCAAATCTGGTTTGCCCAAAAGGGCTTGATCGATAGTTACGATGTCAACACAGGCCAATGGTCAGCCGCCAGTATTCCTCTCCAAAGTGATAACTATTCCGTTACCCGGGCCGGCAACAAAATACTGTTTGCCGGACTTAATTATCCAGCTCATTCAGGCTCGTCTAAGGTGGCGATCTATGATGTAGTCACCGGTCAGTGGAGCGAGTCAAATTTGTCTCAGGCTAGATATAAGTCAGTCGCCATCTCGTTGGGTAATAAAGCGTTCTTTGCGGGAAATTCGATGGGAAGCTCTTCCGATATTGATGTCTATGATGCCACTACCAACCAGTGGTCAGTTATCAACTTCCCTGGGTTAATTAGGACAAATCTAGCGGCTACTCCAGTCAACAATAAGCTTGTTTTTGTGAAAGATGGCCCGTTGGAGATCAACATCTATGCCGAAGCAGCTAGTAATACAGCACCAAGCACGACCGGACTAGCTAATCAGACCATAACAGCCGGTCAATCCGTACAGTTGGAACTAGCCTCAGCCTTCTCGGACGCTGAAACGCCCGGCAGCCTGACCTTCACCGCAACGGGCTTACCCACGGGCTTAAGTCTGACGGGTAGCCTCATTAGCGGTAGCACATCGCTGACTGGCGTGTCGAACGTGACGGTAAAGGCTACCGATCCCGGTAGCCTGTCAGTAAACGCCCAGTTCACCTTGACGGTCGTACCCGCTCCGGTTATGGGTAGTCTGCAACTTTTGATGCCAGGCTACGACTGCCAGACCGGTGCGTTTAGGTTCAACACGACAGGGGGTGACGGCTCACCCATTGAGTACTACGCCGTACCGGGCATCACCGGCTGGACAACCAACCCCAATCAGTTCGTTGATGCCGAGACCCGGACAGCCGCCGATGCCCAACCCATTACGCTAAAAGCCCGTCAAAACGGTCAGGAAGTCATGCTGGTGTGGGACATTCGCGCCGTATGCCCCGTCAGTTCAGCTCCGTTTGCTATTACAGCCGTCAACACGATGAGTTGCCAAGCCATCACGGCCACCGAAAGGCGACTGACATTTACGCCACAGTACCGGGGGTTAACCAGCGAGCCATTCAGCTTTTCGGTAGTCAACGAGATGTTACCTACGAGTGCGGCCGGTCCCTACCATCTCCGCCTTTACACGGACAACCCGGTAATCACCCTGAAGGCTCAGCAAGGCAATGCAGTGGCTAGCTACAGCTATAACTGGTTGGCTGCTTGTGCTAAGTCAGTTCGTGCGGGTGCTGAAGGGGTGAATACCGGCCTTGTCATCAAAGTGCTGGGTAATCCGGTAGTCAGTACTTCAGCCGAGGTAGAGGTTAGCGGGGTAGCCGGACAAGTTGTGCATCTCAATCTGGTTGATACCCAGGGCAAGCTGATTCACCAGCATACGATTGAGCAGGCGGGCTCAGTAGATCGGGTCAGCGTGCCGGTGGGCCATGCCAAAGGGCTGCTTCTTCTGGAAGTCCGCACCGCGACCCAACGGCAACAGGTTAAGTTATTGATGCCTTAGCCTATTATGCTTTATTCTCCCAAAAGCCCAAATCTGAACGATCTGGGCTTTTTTATTGCTGATGAGAGAGTCCACAATCCGAGTCGTTAGTTTTTTGACAAACTATCCTGCCGTAGTAGTTTACCTATACTGTCACATGTTTATTATAGTAATATTGAAGCTGCTTTAAACTTATAGAAAATACCCAAAGCTGTGAGATTTCTGAGGTGCGAACTTTAAATACACACGGTAGTAAGGATCATGGGCAATGCGATGCTTGAAACGTGAATTTCACCACAGCCTACCATCGGAACACGCGAATTTGAAACAACCGTGTTGCTGACAGAAATTGTAGAATGTATTCTTTCATCGTCTGAAAACTGGCCGGACGCCGGTGCGATGTCAATAACGTCAATCAATCACCAACGAGTTTTTGATTGACTAAAGTACTTGGTCGTAACTTAGGCTTTTATTGTCATTATGAGTGGTGCACGGCCGACTGTTAATGTGCTATTTGGGCCAATACGTTAACCCAAAACCATAAGCATTCAGATCTATCGAGTGTCGAGTTTGATGGTAGTCGTATGCCTGCCAAAAGTGGCAGAGATGCATTGGTGTATCAAGGTCGAAAAGTCAGCAACACTACGAATACGTTGTTTCTGTCAGGTAATATAGACATCATTTAAGCTGTGTTTACCCCTCGGGAATCTTAACACTATGACCCGTTTCTGAACGCCGATTCAGGCTTTGACTCGGCTGATTTTGTAGCCGCTTGTACACAAGCGCACATCACTGCCAATATTAGGAAAAATCCGCGTAATTCAGTTCATTAGGAAGCCTGAAGCTATGGAAATGGGACCTACGTTTTTGACGAAAAACTTTATTAAAATCGTTCGATCACTGGCCATGCCAGCGCTTGGATTGACGGCTTAAAAGCCTTATCAGTACGGTTTAAGTTTTTCGTAAAAAGTTGGATCAATCGTCATTTTATCGACTTCTCGGTTATTCTTCTGCGAACAATCAATCAAAGGCTGAAATTTTAAACGGAGTCAAGCTATGTAAAGTAGCTACGTTCTGTATCGGGTAGAAAGAGACGAGACTAAGCGTAAGACGCTGGTCATAAACTAGTCCTGATTACCTTGTGATTACGTGGCTTCGTAAAAAAAACGCCCAGAGCAATGTGTCCGGGCGTTTCTGTGTATTCCGTTTGATCTAGCGTAAACTAGATACTTAAGCGAATTGCTCACATTCACTAAGGTAATTATACTTATTAGTGGGGGAGATTGTTTGCTGTTGCCGGAATGAGTAACGCAAAATTCCGGCAAAAATCAGAAACTGTACTTACCGCAAATCACCTTTTGCGTAGGCAACCGGTTGTTGATCTGGCTCAATTGGTGTCTACATGGTCTGAACAAGACCATGTAAAAGATTAACGAATCTGCTGAATCGTTCGCGCGGGACCGCCGACGTGAAATTGAGGCCACATCAATTACATGTCTTGATGGAGTCAGCTAATCCAGCAAGGCCTGACTCGTTGACCCGTGTGAGGCCAACGCCCACCCGTTGCATTAGCGCCCGTGTTTTGGATCGGCTTCGATTGCTTCTTTCCGTTTTTGGTGCGGACCGAGTTCCCGTAGTCGAACTAAAAATGGGGATTCGGTCCGCACTAGGAATACGTAATGGTGCTGGGTTCTATCGAGCTCAACGTTGTTGCCTGGTCTCGTCAATTTAGCCCGACTGCCCGGTCCGGTAAAACAGAACAAACTGTCTGAACCGGACAAAACCGGGTTTTCTCACTGGCCGTTTGTTCGCGTCCATAGTCTGGTCAAGCGAATGGCTGGCTCTGGAGAACAGGGGTAACCGATTTGTCTTGGCTAGTCGCCAGGTTTAGGTGTAGCACTAATCGGTCGGGTGCTGGCCGTTGGCGCAACTGGAGTTCATTGGCGACCTATGGGTTAAGAGACTAGCAGGTTCTTAACCCATTGCATAAGTGCCTTATTCGACTTTATGAATGAAGTCGTATCGATCGAGGGACCCGTAGCGAATTTATTCAGTAACTGGCAGGCTTCAATCCGGGTAACTGCCTGCGCAAGGGGCTCTTTACGCAAAATCTCATCATAAAATCCCCGCTTGGCTTGCTGAAAGCGCTTGGGGACTGTTGTGTCCATTGCGTTCAGATCGATGGTGTAGTAGCGGAAATAGTTTTTTCTGTTCGTGAAAAAGTAGATCTTCTGATACTCATCGGACGAGCCAACAACGACAATCTGCTCACACCGACGGATCGCGTCCTGAACGGCTTTATTAACGAACTGAATACTGATGCTGGCAAATAACGGGCTTTTCATGGCAAGTAGCGATTCGGTTTATCATGTACTTTACTTTAGGAAGGGTAGCGGCCAGAACACGGTAAAGAATACGACAGTGCCGTGTGGAAGGCAGGGCCGTGGCTGCTTGGTAAAGTTTAAGGTTATTTGCGCCTGTTACCAGTTAATCTGTTTGAATGCCCGGATTAGGGTGCTAAATCCCTTATTTTATCCGCCGAATCGGCACTGAGAGTATGCTGTGCAAGACTTACCTATCGGTTTGTAGCTACGTAAGGAGGCTCCTCGCCTGTGCTTGGGAGAAGACACAAAAACGAATTCTCATTGATCTTCTTTGATAAAAAGCAAGGTTTATCGGGTCCGTACTCCGCACGCAGGGCGACGAATCTAGCAATGACAATTGCCAGTAGACATAATTTATAGAAAAAAATAGTGTAATTAAACGTATATTTTATTGATTATTTGCTTAATATGCTTCTCAAATGAGGGAACGTACATGCTATACCTATGGCAGACCACTTTGACCCAATCCGCTTTGAAATTGCGCGACGATACATTGAGCTTGCAGAGTCAGGTCATGTCGATGATAAGTATCTGGAACGTGCGCGTCTGTTGGTTGATACGGTGTACCAAACGGGTAACCACAAGAGAGGGCATTCACAGAAGGCCGACCAGTCAAATCGCTAGCGCCCATACAAAGCCCTAAACGATTGGACCAGGTAGAACCTAAAGCAGCCAATAAAAAAACGCCCAACTCATCCGTCTGGGCGTTTTTTGTATTACCTATATTGTCTACTTGTATACTACTGTAGAAGCGGTAGAGTTGTTGCGAAACAGTCAGCTTTTTAATAAATGTTTAACTCTTGGTCGAAATAACAAACGCCGGGCTCATCTTAGGCCCGGCGTTTGCTCACTACTTACATTTACCCAGTGACATGAAACGCCATGTCGTGGTAATCGTATATACGCTAACTCCTAGTGCTTGGTTGCGTAACCCTGAAATTCAGACCTATAGAGTTGTAGAAGCGGTCTCGCTTTGCTGCGATTGCAGCGAATAAACCTACGTTTTGCCCAAGCTATAGAGGTTACGCTACCGTTATCGACCGCCCTGGCGGACTGCTAAAAAGCAATGTATACAACCAAAACAAGCTTTCGTTACCAACGTGTTGTCATCCAACTAATGAATGCTGAGTTGACGCGGTCGAGGGTTTTGTTGCGTTTCTACTAAACAAACCGATTTATTGGGGTACTACCGGTACACCGTCTGCCAGGGCCGCTCGTCAAAAGTCAGATTTTCCCAGGTGCGAGTGACTCCGTGTCCACTCGTGCACGGGAGCTATGAAATAAGGGCATTAGTTGGTATCGGGCCGTGTTTGCGATTGCGTTGGATGGCTAAAAAAGGCGTACTTGCGTTCCGCTGGCTGGTAGAGACCGGGATAACAAGGCGTTCAATCGCTTTCAATGCCTAGCCACAGTCTACTGGCGCACGACAATGAATGTACAGGTAATGTCAAAAAACAGAATTTCTGCTGCTGCATTTGCGGACACCAAGCCGCATTACAACATACTTGACGGATTACGTGGCGTAGCAGCCCTGACCGTTGTCTGTTTTCACGTATTTGAAGCCTACGCAACCAGTCATATAGACCAAAAAATCAATCACGGTTATCTGGCTGTTGATTTCTTCTTTATCCTGTCTGGCTTCGTTGTTGGCTATGCCTATGACGACCGATGGCAGACGATGACGACAAACGAATTCATCAAACGTAGATTCATTCGCTTGCATCCTATGGTGGTGATCGGGGCTATCATCGGGGCGATCATGTTTTACTATCAGGGTTGTGCTGCCTGGGACGTTTCAACCGTATCCGCACCCAGGCTATTGGTGGCCACATTCATAAATGCGTGTCTAATTCCGGCGACCCCCGGCGTTGAAATTCGGGGAGTTGGTGAAATGTATCCGCTGAATGGTCCGAGCTGGTCTTTATTTTACGAATATATTGGTACGATTCTCTATGCGTTTTTGCTCCGTAAGCTCCCGACCAGTGTTCTTTTTTTCGTCGTCCTACTTGCCGGTTGCGGATTGGCGGCATTTGCCATTTGGGGGCCATACGGAGACATATGCGTTGGATTTTCGCTAACGGAAGAAAATATAATCGGCGGTTCGTTGCGTCTGCTATTTTCATTCTCGGCCGGATTGCTGCTGTCTCGCGTATTCAAACCAGTCAAGGTGAAGGGCGCTTTTTGGCTAGGTAGCCTGACAATCGTAATTCTATCCGCACTACCACGAATCGGTGGTAGTGAAAATTTATGGATGAACGGTTTATACGACACAATCTGTGTTGCCATTGTCTTTCCTGTGCTTGTTTATCTTGGTGCTTCCGGACAGACAACGGATAAACTAACGACCCGTACAGGCAAGTTGCTGGGCGCTATTTCTTACCCGTTGTATATGGTACATTATCCCTTCATCTACCTGTATTACGCCTGGGTTAAGAATGAAAACCTCACGTTCCAACAATCGTTGCCCGGTGCGTTATCGCTTGTCGTTGGCTCTATCGTACTGGCTTATTTATGCCTAAAATTGTATGATGAGCCTGTACGTAGGTTTCTGACGAAGCATCTTTTACTAGTACGGCAATACGTTTCATCAGGTCGTCAGCGATAGCCACCGCGATCTGTCAGAAAACAGGAGCAATCCAGTTCTTCGTTTACAGCGACAAAGTTGCACAAGATACCCCACGTTCTCGGTCGGTAACCCGGCAACAACTTTCCTGACAGTGCCATTAAATTACTCGCGTGGGCGGCTCATTCGCCACCCTAGTTGGACCGGTAGGTTAGCGCGGGTCTGATGCGGCTGATTCCGCTTTTTATGGGTCATTACCCACGATTGAACAGGCCCTTGGTACGACATTAAGTTGCCTGTTCATTGCCTACGCCCGGCTCGATAAAAACCTGCCTGACAATTGGAAACTGTTGCTGAATGTTGGCTCGAATCCGGCTGATTGCTTCATTGATTTCTGAGGTCGACAAGGCATCGTGAAAGTCGATTACCAGCATCACCAGTACTTCTTCCGGGCTAAGGTAAATGGACGGCGATTGAAGAACGCTGGTTACCGCGTTATCGCTTTCTGTCAGGGCTACGATTTCGCTCAACGTTGCCGATTCAATGCTTTCGCCCATGAGCAGGCTTCGGCTTTCGCGGGCCAGCACGATAGAAACGCCGGTGAGAATCAGGCCGATAATGATCGAAGCGATACCATCAAAATAAGGGTTATTGAATTGATGGCCCAGAAAAACGCCCAGAAAGGCAACGATCAATCCCAAGAGATCCGAGGCATCTTCGAAAAGCACAACAAACGTAGAGGGGTCTTTACTGCCTTTGACCGCGGACCAGAACGGTTTCTCCCCGCGCTGTCGGTTAAATTCTTTGAGAGCCGTAATGAACGAAATGCCATCGAAGCAGAACGCTATGCCAAGCACAATGTAGTTCCAGAAGGGTTCTTTGATGGGTTCGGGGTGTTGTAAGTGCGTGATGCCTTCGTAAAACGAAACACCACCGCCGACGCCAAAAATCAGGATGGATACGATGAACGCCCAGAAATACAGCTCTCTACCGTAGCCAAAGGGACGACTTTTATCGGCGGGCTTCTTGCTTCGGGCGATGCCGTAGAGCAGCAAGATTTCATTCAATGTATCAACCAGCGAGTGGATACCCTCAGAAACCATTGCCGAACTGCCCGTAACGCTGGCTGCTATAAATTTAGTGATGGCAATAGCTAGGTTAGCGGCTAAAGCGCTGTAAATGGGAGTTTTGGATGCAGGCATAGACGGTATAGTGGATTGGAGGAAGGCCAACAGGTCAATAAACTGGCTTTACGACTAACTTGTTGTCAGCCTGAATTGACTACAAATCCCGTAGGATCAGGTAGATATGACGGGGTTGGCAAACGAGGGGATTGATGCGCTTTACTCGTGTTCACTGGTCACGTCATGCTGTTTGGGGGCCTTTCTGCTTCGTGGAATCAACCGCTCGAACTACCGCTTGTTTGTCGATCGGTCGGTAAGTCAGAGAACGCATTACGCCTAACTGCCTCAAAATAGCCCAATAATTGCCGGAATCAAAACCACTACCCATCGCCGGTTGTTGCTATAGCAGCGTTCGTTTCAAGCCGTTCATACAGCTGCCGAAAAACGATATCGTTCGCTGAATTTATCATCTACGTTATGTCTGCTCTTTTTTCGCCTATCACCATCCGAAGTATCCAGCTCAAAAACCGGATTGTTGTTTCACCGATGTGCCAGTATTCCAGTGAGAATGGGTTTACCAATGACTGGCATCTGGTTCACCTGGGGAGCCGGGCCGTGGGTGGTGCCGGATTGATCATCACGGAAGCGGCCGCCATATCGCCTGAAGGACGCATTTCTCCGCACGACCTGGGTATCTGGAAAGATGAACACATCGCCGGTCTGAAACGCATCACGCAGTTCATTAACCAGCAGGGAGCCGTAGCCGGTATTCAGCTGGCCCATGCCGGCCGGAAAGCAAGCCATCACCGCCCGTGGGATGGTGGCAAAGCCATTGCCCCAACCGAAGAAAAAGGGTGGGAAACCGTAGCGCCAAGTCCAATACCCTTCACCGAAACAGAGCCAATTCCGCTGGAGTTGACCACCGAAGGCATTCACAATGTGCTGGCAGATTTTCAGGATGCGACCCGTCGGTCCGTAGAGGCTGGTTTTCAGGTGGCTGAGATTCACGCAGCACACGGATACCTGCTCCATCAGTTTCTGTCGCCATTGAGCAATCAGCGGACCGATAATTACGGCGGTTCGTTTGACAACCGGATTCGATTATTGCTGGAAGTGATCGAGCGCGTACAGACCGTCTGGCCCGAAGAATACCCGCTTTTTGTTCGTATATCGGCTACCGACTGGACCGAAGGCGGCTGGACTGCCGATGATTCGGTGGCGCTGGCTACTGTCCTGAAAACGAAGGGTGTCGATGTGATCGATTGCTCGACGGGCGGGAACGTGGCTAAGGCTAAGATTCCCGTTGGTCCTGGTTATCAGGTAGAATTTGCCGAGCGGGTCAAACAGGAAGCGGGTATACTGACCGCTGCGGTCGGTCTGATCACCACCGTTGAGCAGGCAGAAGAAATCCTCGAAAGCGGGCAGGCCGACTTTATCCTGATGGCCCGTGAGTTTTTGCGGGATCCTTATTTCCCACTCCATGCCGCCCACACGCTGGGTGATGAGATTGCCTGGCCAGCGCAATACGAACGCGCAAAACCGAGGTAAAACAAAAGGGTGCGCACGTGAAATTAACGTAGGTGCCAGCCGATTTACTTACTTTACTGTTATATAATCGTAACCATTCTTTTTACTCAAAATTAAGTATCGACTATGCGTTGGCTAGGACAAAGTGAAAGTGAAAACGTCGAAGATCGACGCGGAGGAGGTGGTGGTGGAGGATTACTGGTTGGCGGTGGCATCGGCACCGTTGTGATAGCCGTTATCGTCATGCTTCTGGGCGGAGATCCGTCGCAGATACTGAATCAAAGTTCGGATTCGTCCAGCCAGACAGAAGCACAGGCCCCTACTGGCCCCCAGCCCGATGATGCCGCTGCCAGTTTTACCAGTAAAGTATTAGGCAGTACGGAAACCGTCTGGACAAAACTCTTTGCTGAGCAGGGAAAACAGTACCGTAAACCCGTGCTGGTCATGTTCAGGGGAGCTACGGAATCGGGTTGCGGAACGGCGCAGGAAGCGATGGGCCCGTTCTATTGCCCTGCCGATCAAAAAGTGTACATTGACCTGTCGTTCTATGATGAGCTGGCGCAGCGTTTCCAAGCTCCCGGCGACTTTGCTATGGCCTACGTTGTGGCGCATGAGATTGGTCACCATGTGCAGAAGCAGTTGGGTATCATGGATAAAGTGGATGCTCTCCGGCAGCGCCTGGGCGAACGGGAGTTTAACAAAGTATCCGTTCGGCTGGAATTGCAGGCTGATTTTTTTGCGGGCGTCTGGGCGAATCACGCGCAGGGGCAAAGCATCGCCCTCGATGCGAACGACGTTGAGGCTGCGCTTACTGCTGCCAATGCCATTGGGGACGATAAAATTCAGGAGCAGACCCAGGGTCGCGTTGTTCCGGATGCCTTCACCCACGGTAGTTCAGCGCAACGCGTATACTGGTTCAAGAAAGGGCTCAAAACTGGCGATATCAGTCAGGGCGATACCTTTAACAGCAACGAAGATTCCAATTTGTAGTAAATACATTTTCGGACGGTTACTCGTCTGAACCAATACAGAACAGTGTTTGATACGCTATATCTTCGAGATTTGGCATATCAAACACTGTTCTGCGTTCTGGGCGTGTCGGTTTGTCACCAGACACGTGTGCTGATGTACCGATTCGTTATCTCGCCGGAGTGAAATTTGCGCTGGTACAGGTACTGCCCGCTTCGGTCGTCAGGCAGATTTGCCCGACAGCAGCACCGGTTGGAACCGTTACGATCAGTGAAGCGCCCGATAGCCGGAACGTAGCTACTGCCGATGTCCCTCCATTGAATTTTACCGCCGTAACATTCGCCAGATTCTGACCTGTTATCGTTAGTTCGTCCCCGACTTTTGCCGTTTTTGGGGTAAAATCGGTGATGGTCGCCAGACGAACAACGGTAAAGTCATCGGTGAGTACAGCCTGGTTGGTAGCGTTCAACACACGGATAGGACCCGTCTGAGCGTCGGTCGGAACCAGTATCCAGCGTTCGGTATCCTCGTTTTTACCTCCATCGGCGGCTGGGCTGACAGAGCCGGTGAAGTAGAACTGCGCGTTGAACAGGAAATTTCCGCGCACGACAACACGGTCGCCAGAGCGGCCTTTAGCTGGGAGAAAATCAGTAATTACGGGATTCTGCACCACGACGAAAGGCTGACTGGTGGCGGTTCCGGCTCGGTTTGTGACCGTAATGACGCCACTGACGGCATCGGCTGGTACATTGATCAGCAGCTGTGAACCCTCGATGCGGCTGGTGATCGGCACGGATACGCCACTCACCCGAACATCAGTGATACGGTACAGATTCTGCCCCGTGATGGTGAGCGGTTGTAATCGTAGCTGGCGTATTGGGCTTACGGTCAGATTTGACGGCGCTACGTAAAAGAAAAAGGGGTCGGATGCGCTGGCATTGCCACCCGCGCTGGCAACCGAAACCGTCACCTGTGCCGGTGAGCCCAGATTAGGTACCGTTGCTTCGAGTTGCGTATCGCTCACAAGCCGGAACGGAACAGAGACCGTTCCGAACAATACCGTCGATACATCGCGCAGGTTGATCCCGGTTAGGATAACTTTATCGCCCGTGATCCCGTCGCGTGCGCTTAAACTGGCTACGGCAGGTTGCAGCACAATTTTGAGACTATCGGCACTGGTAGCGATCAATTTATCGAAGACGGTGACCGTTACTTTGCCGGACGTGGCATTGGTCGGAATTACCGTTCGTATTTCGGTGTCTCTAACGCTGGTCTGGTTACGGTCAACGGCTAGCCCATTTATGCGCGTCAGGCCGTCGGACAAGTTCTGCCCCCGTATGATCAGCTCCGCGCCCGGCTTCCCAACGGTAGGCGAAATACTGGTTATCTGCGGTGTTCCGGCCACGATAAATCCGGTCGACACTTCCCCTCCCTTTGTGGTAACAACGATATTGAGCGATCCCCGCGCTATGTTTGGTGGCACGATCAGCGTCAGTCTGGTAGCCGAACTATCTTTCACGATGGCCGGCGTCTGCTCAAACCGAAGCTCCTGAATCTGGTTAAGGTAGTTTCCGGTCAGAACGACTTCCGAACCCGGCAGGCCATTTCCGGGGGTTATGGAGGTCACAACGGGTGGTGGCTGCAACACCGAAAGGGGGAGGGGATCTGAAACGCCTTCGCCCGTCTGAACCCGTACCTGGGCTATACCGGGGGGTATAAGCGGAACGGTTACGCGTAGGCTCTGCTCCGACAAATCCGAGACTTGACCCACTATCGCCGATCCGGCTATGGTAAACGTTACCACCGGTTCCGTACCGAATTGATAGCCCCCCAGCGTAATCTCCTGACCAACATAAGCTTCTTTTGGCAAAAGCACGGTCAGTTCGGGTGGGGCATGTTTGACGCGGCAGGCTGATAGGCTGAGTACTAGAAAAAGAAAAATAAAACTAACGGAAACTGACTTCATAACTGGCAGAGGGCTGTTCCGCCCGGCGCAAACATTCGTTGCATTGTAGTAAAAGTAGCCAATTTTAATGTCTAAAAACCATTTCTCCTGAAAGCCTGTTAGGAATAGTGTACAGCCAATACGCTAACGTGCGCGAAGGGATACTTTATAAATCGCCAATTTAGCGTTCGTCGTGCACGATCCGTTATCTACAAAACACGAATGAACTACCGCAGCCTGAAGTCATCAAATCTAGTAAAAATTGCAACGCTCGGCGAACTGAAAGCCGCGGGGTATACATCCCGGTCGATTAAGCAGGAGCTACGGGAAAACCTGATCGAACGGATACGAAACAAAGAAGTCGTGTTTCCGGGGATCTGGGGTTACGAAGATACCGTCATCCCGGACGTAGAACGGGCCATTTTGTCTATGCACCACATCAACCTGCTTGGGTTGCGTGGTCAGGCAAAGACCCGGATTGCCCGCTTGATGGTCAACTTGTTAGATGAATACATTCCGGTAGTGGCCGGGTCGGAACTCAACGACGATCCACTCCAGCCGTTATCGCGTTTTGCGCTGGATCTGATTGCTGAAAAAGGTGACCAGACGCCCATCACGTGGATGCACCGGGATGATCGGTATACCGAAAAACTGGCTACGCCCGATGTCTCGGTCGCTGACCTTATCGGTGACGTAGACCCTATTAAAGCGGCCACGCTCAAGCTGCCTTATTCGGACGAACGGACCATTCACTTTGGCCTGATTCCGCGCTCGCATCGCTGTATTTTCGTTATCAATGAATTGCCCGATTTGCAGGCCCGTATTCAGGTGTCGCTCTTCAACATTTTGCAGGAAGGTGACATTCAGATTCGGGGGTTCAAACTTCGCCTGCCGCTCGATATTCAGTTTGTCTTCACGGCTAACCCGGAAGATTATACCAACCGGGGTAGCATTGTGACGCCACTGAAAGACCGGATCGATTCGCAGATTGTGACGCACTATCCGAAGTCGATCGAGATCGGGAAGAAAATTACGATGCAGGAAGCCATCGTGAAGCCGGAGCAGAAAGGCATGGTGAAGACCAACGAACTGATCATCGATCTCATCGAGCAGATTGCCATCGAGGCCCGCGAAAGTGAGTATGTCGATTCGAAGAGTGGTGTGTCGGCCCGGATGACTATTTCAGCCTACGAAAATCTCCTGTCATCGGCTGAACGCCGTACCCTGCTGAATGGGGAGAAAGATACTTATGTGCGCATTGCTGATCTGTACGGTGTTGTACCTGCCATTTGCGGTAAGGTCGAGCTGGTTTACGAAGGTGAGGTTGAAGGACCGGTCATCGTCGCGCAGAACCTGATCGGTAAAGCGGTGCGGAATCAGTTTCTGACGTATTTCCCGAATCCGGAAAAGGCCAAGAAAGACAAACGGGGTAACCCATACAAGAAAATTACCGACTGGTTCGGTGATGGCAATGTGATGGAAATCCTGAGCGAACTATCAAACCGCGATTACGAAGCCCGACTGCGCACCATCGACGGGCTGGACGATCTGGTCGATCAGTTCCACGGAAAGTTGAGCAAGCCCGAAAAACTGTTCATGATGGAGTTTGCGCTGCACGGTCTGGCCGAGCACTCGCTCATCGGTAAAAAAGCCCTCGACACGGGTCAGCAATTCAAGGATCTGTTAGGCTCTATGTTCAACCCCGACAGTGGTTTCGGTGAAGAGGAGGACGAGGACGACGATAGCCGCTACTAGGCTAAATAAAAAACGTTGATCGGGGCGTATTGCTCAGGAGAAGCTGCAAACGCTGATCCTGAGCAATACGCCCCGATCTTTTTCAATCCCCGCCTAGTATGACCTTTCCGTTAGTTGACATCAACCTGAACTGCTAGAATAAGAACTGTTTAGGGCCGACAATCGGCGACTGAAAACGGACATCAATGATGATCACGGAGCAGCAACAGGCGGCCCTGCATCGATGGCTTACCGGGTATCGGGCGTAGTGTATAAGGATAGACGCCAGTAGGCAAATCGTTGCCATTGTACGTGCCATCGAAGGGCTTGACGTAACCACCATTGGATAGGTAAACGACTTCGCCCCAGCGGTTGAAAATCGTGATAACGGCTTCCGGAAAAGCCTCGATACCGGGCAGCCGAAGCACATCGTTCAGGCCATCCCCATTGGGCGTAAAGGCGTCGGGAACCCAAACGCGCTCGTAAACCGTGATGTGAATAGTGTCCTTGGCCTCGCAACCGCTACTGTTCTTAACGTCGAGCGTGTACGTAATGTCGGCTAGTATATTGGTTATTGTTGGATTCGCTGCTTTATCGTCACTAAGATACGTAGCCGACACCCACCGATACTGATTCGGATTGCCGGAATAAACAGGATCAAGCGTAAATGTATTGCCTTTGTAGGTTGTCAGTGAGTCGGTCAGCTGAATCGTTGGTATCGGGGCAACGACTGCCTTCCGGGTTGCTACGGTACCGACGCATTCGGGAGCAGCTTTTACCGTATAGGCAACGCTGTGTTGTCCTACGCCAGCTTTCTGGGCGCTGAACTGGGCTTCGGCCACACCGTTTCCCGTATACTCCCCACCGGGCGGGCTACCAATAAGCGTAACTATTGGAACATTGGTGCCACACATATCGGGAATGGAGTCCAGCGTAACGGTTACGGGTGGAATTTGCTCAACGGTGAACGCCGTGGAGATGCCGGTGCAGCCGTATGCATCTGTCGCCGTGAGGCTGTAAACACCGGCAGCTGTCGCCGAGTAATTGGCGTCCGATGTCGCTATACTGGACAGCGTTTGTCCATCTTTCTGCCAGGCGTAGGCAACGCCACCGCTCCCGGTCAACGCCAGCGAGGACTGAGGACATAACCGATGAGAACCCGTTGCCGATTGAATGGCCGCCTGAACCGCTGCTGACCGGTCTATGCCCACTGTATCCGTTCTGAAAACACAACCGGTGGGTTGCTGGGTCAATACTATCCAGTATTTACCCGGCTGACTGGTCGTCACTGAATCCGTGGTTTTACCGCTCATTGCCTGTCCATTCATGTACCACTGATAGGTAACATCAGTACTGCCGGACATATTGATCTGCACCGAACCCGTTGTAGCGCACAAATGACCACTGGTACTCAGTTTACCCTCGGCTCCGACCACGGTGATAATTACCCCCGGCGAATTACCCGTTTTACTACAGGCGGCTTTCTGCGAAACGACAACGGTATATTCACCTGCCTCACGAACCGTTATGGACGATGTAGTTGCATGCGGCAGATTGACGCCGTCCCGACGCCATTGGTAGTTCCAGTTCGCATCCGCAGTAGCCTGAATAACCGTCGAATCCCCCCGGCAGATGGTGACACTACGAATACCCAGTGCCCGATCTTTGACCTGAACGGCTGGATTTGGCGTTGTAGCGGGTGGACAATCGACAACCAGAAACTGGAAATCCCGTCTTACCTCACCAATTCTCATGCCGTTCCGATACTCCTCTACCTTCACGGCAAACACGAATAAGCCCAGTTGACTGGCCGTTACGGCGAGTTGTCCCGTTTGCTCGTTGATGGATAAGGTCGGGCTGCCCGGTATGGCGTTGGTAGCCCCAAAGCCTGATAACCAGCTCACATCGGGGTAGGGCGCTGCCGATACGGCGTTCTGCGTGTTGCCGGTCCCTTTCTGGTTCAGGGGCGTCACCAGTGAGTAGCGCAGGTCGTCGCCATCGGCGTCCGTGGCTGCGAACGAAAACGTAAATGGATCGCCCAGACAGATATATTCGCCGTTTATGGGGGAAAATCGGGGAGACGAGTTGACGAATAACGTTCCGTTTTGCTGGATAGCCGGAAATTCCAGGTAGAACGTGAAACCGGTTTGTGACGGATTACTGATGTTGTTTATACCTGCGTTTCGATTGCGGGTCTGATAGGAAATGTAGTAACCGGCTGCATCAGCATACGAAGAAGGCGCGAGCTGAATATCGGCTTCGTAAGTAAGCGTTACAAATTTCAGGTTGCGTAAGGCCGCACAAAATTCATTACTGTAAATAATTGGCTGACGCGCAGCTGTTTCGCGAACCGTAAAGGGCAGCATAAGCGCGTTGTCCCGCTTGCGGAAGATGCCTAGATTTCCCGTATTTGACTGTCTGGAAATACCCGTCGTGCCGTCTTCGAGGTAGTTAATAACCGTGATGTGGTAATGACCGGGTACATCGCCGATCGCTCGCATTTCCAGTTGTCCGCCAACCTGATGAGTGGCCCACGACGTAAACGAATACACCAGCGTCAACAGAAAAAGTATAACTCGAAAAGTAGATATACGCATACGCAAATTGCCTGTTAATCGGTCACATTCATCTTCTTCGTTGTAATCAAACCCGCGTACTCTATCCGTCTATCGTTACCCTAACTGGTTGCGTTAGGACAATGAATGGGTGTTTCGTTAACTTAGTGGACCTATTTTCTGCTTATTCGCTATACTTGCATCCTAGCCAGATAAAAATACACAATAATCTGACGATCAACTCAATAGTTTTTAGATGTTGCTATCAATCCTGATTTACGGCGGGACATGATTCTGGCCGGAAGTCTGCTCGCTCAGAAAAGCAGCGGAACCCGCATCATTCATCCACAACAGAAATTACTATCCATACGCGGACTTGTTTCTTCTCGTTGCAGACGTAATGCTCGTATTGACGAAAAAGCAAAAAGGGGTTGAGTACGTGGCCTGAACTGTCTGAGCCTCTTGTTCGAATGTGCTACATAGAAAGTATCGACTGTCAAAATCTACCCTCTATTTACGAAGGATGATCATACGGGACTTAGTCCGGAATCAGTAGCCACTGACGAGCCTCTTCGTTCGTGACGAAATAACGGCTGGTCTGTGCCTCATTCATACGACCGGATGCCCGCAGGATCAGATCGGCACCCAGTTTGCTGAACTGATTCAAGTCTGTTACCGTGATGGCTATTCGAACGTTATGCGGTAAATAAAACGTCGCTCTGGGTAGCCATTCGTTAATGAACCACTGGATGTCTGTTGGGTTAAACAAGCGCAGTTGTTGCAGATCGATCAGCCACCGTTTGGGACGGTGCTTCCTGGCCAGTGCCATCACCGCGAGAGAACCGTTCCGAAAGGTCTCGCTGGACGGTTTATCAATCCATATCTGCTGAATGAGGTGTATCCCACAGTCGACAAAGACGGTAACATGCTCGTTCCGGTACGTTTTCATCGTTGCTGAGTGAAAACCGGCTAAAGAGTGTGAGTGGTATTGATGACTAACCCTTTTTCCGAATAAGCGCGTTGCAGTTCGGCTTCGGCAAATCGGTAAGCGTAAACGAACTTATCGTTCTCGCTGTGGATGATTCCCATGTCTTCCAGCTGCACAACGTTATTCCAGATACGTTGCAGACTCCCGTAAAACTCATCTTCTGACTGGGACAGGAGCGCCTGTAGAGCGGGCTGTGGGGTTGAAGCCGACCGGTTTATTTCGAATTTTATGGACGTACGTTGCATCTGTCTGGCCTAGTCAGTTTGACCGCTGTTTCCCGGTTTATAAAAAGGTAACGTACAGCTGACGCATCTGCTATGGGGTTTTAGGTTTGTTAACGCGGCTTTTAAGGTCTTTTAACGTTCGGCTACACAATCGATTTTAGCGAGTCGTTGCGCAGCCCACGCGTATTGTTGCGCATTTTTTACGGTAATGATCCGCACGAATTTTCGCGCCGGTTCCTACAAAAGAGTACGTTTGATCGGCGCTGCCTGTTGCAGCGAATCCCCGTATTTATGAATAAAAAAGAGTGTGATGCTGCCGTCGTCTTGCGACTCGTACGTAACTGTTCGGCTCCTTAAGAGCTGGTAAAGAAAAAGGCCAGCAAAATCGCTTTTGCTGGCCTTGTAATCACCTAGTGGTCGGAGCCCCAACGGCGGGGGTGTAGTTAGCTCAAAGACTCGATGTCATGTATAATTGTAATTTTATCCGGTCATTCTGTCGCTGCTGATTGCCCAGCGTAACCCGCTGAACCAACTCCCGTAGCGTGGTTGGTGAACCCGACGGATAGAGCGTCAAGATCAATGGACGGTTGGGTATTTTTCGTTTGATAATCTGGCCAATGTAATAAGTCAGGTCAAACGTGTAGGTATCGTCGGTTATCAACGAATTTCTGTTCAATGTATAACCGGCAATAGCGGCTGAGCCTCCGGTCGACGTGCCGGGCACGGATGCTATAATGTCATTGTTGTTATTGACTTCGTAGAGTGCCAGGCTGGAGGGTGGGGCTGTGTTGTCGAACAAGCTCTGCCGAACGGGACCTACCACCAGCAACGCACTGTTAAAGTCAGCGAATTGATCCGGTCTGTAAAAGTTGCCTAGGAAAGGAAACTCGATCCGGGTTTGTAGACCGGCTCCCCACGATATAGCGGTTGTGTTGTCTGTCTGTGTGCTGTTAACGGCATCTGTGCGGGTTTTCAGCGTACTGAGGACTGTACCGCTGCGGTCATTCTTTAATTGCGTAAAATGCAAACTGCTCAATGGAAACAGCAGACTTGAGGCAGTCTGATTGATATCCGTATCGTGGTAGTAGAGCCGTAGTCCGCTTGTTGAGCCAATGGCAAAACCCAGAAAAACGTTGGTCGATGTTGACTGACTGACAAAGGCAAAGCCCGGCATGTACTCATCCAGCGTAGTCGAGTTATTGATTTCACCACTTACGAGTTTCGCGTAGAATTCCTGCGCCATCGCAGCCGGAAGGCGTAAGCGGACGGGTCTTGTTCCGCTTATGGGCCGGGGTGTTATCGTCTGTTGTAGAAACGGAGTGGTTTCGTACGCAGCATTGCTCGTATTGTAGAAAACGATGCCACTGGGTAGCACTCGATTCAGACGATACACGCTTAGATTGAAGGCTGACGTTGTGTCTCCATAAGCGTACCCGTAGCCTAGCTCAAGAACCAGCGAATCTACCCGTAGTGTTGTTTGTGTAGGAAACGAGTTAGACACGTAATCGATGGACGAAAAAGCCTTAGCTTGTAAGCGACCCGTTCTGGCATCAGTCCACTGACCGACCAATATATTCTGATCGGTGGAAGTAGGGAATGAATCCGTCCTTAATACCGTCGATGTCTGGATCGTCACCGAATCGATCGACTGGACCAGCAACTCCTGCGGATTGATGACCGATTGACCCACGTTAAGGTCGCCTGATTGACAGGCAAAAAGTACAATACCGGTTAACATCAGCAAACCGGCGTACCAGAAAGTACGCATCATAAAAACAGATCAGGGAATTGATACGCCTAACTGGCGCAATTCGTCGTGTGTCAGAGTAGGCATTGCCTTATCCTCCTGTAATTTCTCAACCACCCGTTCGCCAACCCGCTGGGCCTGCTCACTGCTGGTGAAGCCTACCACACCAGGAACGCCTGGTATGGTAGGCTGATGAATAAACGGCTCGCCGTTACTCAGTATGTCATACCCCCAGCCAGTTGGCGTGCTGAAGACCTGAACCTCATAATAAGATCGCCAACTGTACGCCAGATAACCGGTTAGGATAGCAAGTCCTGCCATAATCAGCAGCAACCCGATGCGGATCAATCCTGAGCGGGAACGTTGCTGGTGAGGCTTGGTATTCTTAATTGGTGTCAAGATTCTGTGCGATGGTTGGGTCAAACTCCCAGAGGTCATCAAAACGAGCTGTACCACTCAGGCCAGTCGTAACGTATCCTTTGCCGCCAATCGCAAAACCAATCGCATATTGACGACCCGATCCTTCGAACGTGCCCAGGGTAGCCCAAGTGTCGGTGCCTGGGGTGTACTGCCAAACCGTTGTACTACTATTATTACCGGTAGTCAGGTAACCCAGGTTATTGATGGCGAACGCAACGGCGTTACTACGGGCAATGGTCGATTGATCAGACGTGAACTGCGCTTTTTCAATCCACAGATCCTGCGCCGGATCGTAGGCATACCAATCTCTGAGCGAGCTTCCATTATTATCACCCGCACCAACGTATGCGAGTCCGTTCAATACCATCGCTACGGCACCTACGCGCTTCGAGCCGCTGTAGCTGCTCACTTTTGCCCAGGCATTTGTGGATGGATCAAACGACCAGATGTCTTTCAGGTAGTTACCGTCATTGCCGGTACCCACGTAGCCTTTAGAACCGATTGCATACCCAACGGCACTGAACCGGGCCGTACCGCCGAAATCAGCGACCGCTTTCCATTTGTTGGTTGCCTGATCGTATTCCCAGAAGTCTTTGAGTCTGTCGCTGTTGGCGTTCAGGCCCGTTCCGATGTACCCTTTGGTACCAACGGCAAAGCCGACAGCACCCGTACGGGCAACGCCACCGAAATCAGCTAGTTGAACCCATGTGTTTTTGGTTTGATCGTAGGCCCAGAAATCTTTCAGGCGGTTATTGGAGGCATCGTATCCGGTACCCAGGTACGCAAAATTACCGATAACGAAACCGGATGCCGAAGCACGGGCTACACCTTCAAAATCAGAACGGTGTCTCCAGTCACCTAAGGTAGATGCCGTATCGGAACTGGAACAGCCGACGAGCGCACTGGCCCAACCAACGCAAACCAGACCTAATGCCCAGTTGATGAAGGTTGAACGACGGTGGTTTTTAGTGTCTTGATCTGCCTGTGATTGACTAGCCATTGGGGATATAGCTTTCGGCAGGGACCCAGTAGCCGAACGAAATCGGATTGGTAAATTAATCATGAAAGATAGCGTAAACGAAAGAACTGAACCGTAAAGTTAGACCAATTTGAATTAAGACTGACCCATTTGAGAGGCTGACCGTGGAATCTGCTGAACCAAACGTCATGTATTTAACGTGACAACTTGCTTTAGTAAGCTTCTCCGCATGGGCCGGAATCTCAATTGTGTTCTGCAAAATTACTTCAAACTACCCTTACTTACTAACGGGGTGGGTTCATAAAAATTCTTAATTCTTGCAGGTTATTCCAAATTTTCGGCCTTAGGTCGACCTAATAAGACTATCCGCAAAGTCCCCAATACCCTTAAGCCAAGGGTATTGGGGACTTTGCGGACGATTCGGCTACTTATAGAGTAAGACTTTTCAGAGAGCGTACCATCGGAGTGCCACCGGCTTTACGCTGGATGGACGAGCCCAATACTTTGAGCGGATTCTGCGACACGCCTACCCGACCCGTGGTTGCCGTGCCCGTGATCTGTCCGATCGCGGCACCCAACAACGCATCACGGGTGTCGCCGAGCGGATATAGTGTTATCGGCTCCTCTACTTCAACTGAGGGCTTGAACCCAGTGGCGTAATCGGATTGGCCCAGATTATTGAACGACTTGAACACAATCGGCTGCATACCCCACTTGATTTTACCGGTATCGTCGGTGACGGTGATCGAGCCAACATTCTTACCGTAGGTTGTTGTGCCAATCGTTGTGACCGTCATGTAAGGGCGCAGGCCGTTGATAATCAATTCGCTGGCGGAGGCTGTCATATCGGTTGTCAGGACGAATACTCTGGATAGGTTTGCGCCGATGTTCTGGGATTTCGTACTGAATTTTTGCAGAAAGAAATCACTGCCATACTCCTGTTGTAAGTACGGGGTAATGGTCGAGTTCCATTCTTCCCGGAAGTACAGCTTACTGGCATCGACCCCTTTGCCGATCAGGCTGGCTAGATTGGCCGACGACGACGTATAACCACCCGGATTGTAGCGCAGATCGAGCACCAATTCGTTAACACCCTTCGCTTTGAATTTGCTGAAGATAGCGTCCACCTGATCGTCATATTCGGTCGCCTTGCTGCCATTCGGTGCAGGAACAAACTGGTTATATACGAGATAGCCAACGGTTTTGCCGCCGATGGTGTATACTGAATCCAGAAAGACCGGATTCTCCTGATAGACCGCCGTCGTAACCGTTTTCGAAACGTCCGTATCAACGACTGCCTGACTGCTGACCTGGGCCAGACCAAACGTGTAGGTGGTGGCGTCACTGAACAGGAGGGAGCTGTAGTTGGTCGTCGTCAGCGTTTGACCATTCACCTTGCTGATAATATCACCTCGCTTCAGCCCAGCCTGTGCCGCTGGCGAATTCGGTAGCACATACAATACCTGCGCAATAACGTCGGTGGAACCCGATGAGCGCAGATAGAGCGTAAATTCCATCCCGGTCGTTTTCGTCTGACCACTCAGGGAAGCTGTCAGGTCGGTGGCATACTCTTCGGTCCATGAAAACCGGTCGCCATCGGGTCGTGCTGTTGCATCGAACTTATAGAGGATGGAATCAAAAAAATCAGAAGGAGCCAGCGTGGTGTCGGGGTTTGCCGGAATTTTGTCGTTCCAGTAGTAAAGCTGCCGCATGTTGTCCAGCATCCAGTTATCGACCGTTGCGTTCTCGCTGGACGTTGCGGCTGTTGTTTGGGGACTAACATCGTCTGCCTTTTTGTTGCAGGATGATAGGGTTAGTACGAAACCGGCCAGGAGCCACAAAGTGGGTTTCTGCCAGATAGGCTGCTTGTGATACGCGTTGTTCATAACGATTATTCTCTTGTAGATCTATATAACTAAACGACTATTTGCTGTCTGCTGTATTTATGTACGTTTATAATTGGTTAACTGTTGCACAGAAGCTAGTCTGTAACGAATTGATGTGGACTATTAGTCAAGTTATCAGTATGTTATGTAGGATAGTCTAATCGTTTTTTAATTCAGGTCATTGCTAAGGACATTGGTGGAAAAACGCGCTGAATACAAAGGGGCAGCCCAGTTATCAAGCCAGTGGAGAAGTTACTCCGTTGACCTGATGACTGGGCTGCCCCTTTGTATTTTCCTGAAAAATAGAAACGGATTACTTACTGAACCGTTCCGGCGCAAAAGGCTGGAGCGATAAACTACCCGCCTGGCCCGTAACGGCTTCGGCTACCAGCTGACCGGTTGCCGGGCCAAGGCTCACGCCCATCATGCCATGACCGGTAGCAAGCGTTACATTTTGCAGATGCTTCAACCGCCCGATATACGGCAACCCGTCGGGTGAACAGGGACGAAGGCCGCGCCAGACCGTTTCGGTAGCGGGCATAGGCGCGGACAAATCCGGGTAATAGCGATTGATCGACTGCACGATGCCGCGTACCCGATTCGGATTGACCGACATATCTGTTCCGGCGATTTCGAGCGTACCCGCCAGCCGGATCTGACCGTTCATGGGGGTCGCTGTTGCGCGGGCTTCGAGCATAATGGCCGGAACCTGAATCATCGACGCCTGTTTGGGTAGCGTAAAGCTGTAACCTTTGCCACCCTGCAAGGGAAGTGACAAGCCCAGTTTGCGCATCAGGTCCGGCGACCACGCGCCAGCCGCCAGCACGACCTCATCGAATGAATGGGCTCCGCCAGCGGTAATGATTTTGCTGATCTTGCCGTTCTGTACGGTGAAATCGGTGACCTGTTGATTTTCGAGCAGCGTTACGCCCAGTTGCCGCAACCGGGTCACCAAGGCCTTAATAAGCTGATTGGGGTAGATGTGCGCATCACCTGGATAGTAGACGGCCCCTCGTACCGTGACCCGAACATCTGGCTCCAAATCCTGCACCTGCTGACCCGTCAGCACCTGCGAGTCTACACCAGACCGATTGGCTACGTCGGCTTCCTCGGCCATTTCGTGCTCGTTTTCGGACGTTTGGTAGAGCATCAAGAGGCCGCGTTCCTGCCAGCCAAAGTCCAGATTACCCGTCGAAGCCAGTTCCTGGTACAGGGTTTTGCTCAAAAAGCTCAGGTCGCGCAGTACCGGAATTGCCCGTTCGACGTGGGCCGTCGTGGCATGTTTGTGAAAAAGCCAGCCCCATTGCAACAGGTCGCGGTTCAGGCGTGGCTTCACATAAAAAGGACTTGTGGACTGGAACATCCAGCGAATGCCTTTGGCGATCATCCCCGGAGCGGCCAGCGGAATGATGTGACTCGGCACGATCATGCCCGCGTTTCCATGCGAGCAACTGTCCGCAAAGGTGCCGTGTTCCAGCAACGTCACGTCATGACCCGCTTTTCGTAAATAATACGCCGAGAATAGCCCGCTAACGCCCCCGCCAATAATACCTATCGTCATACTTAAATTACCTGAAAACCATGTTTGTACGGATCGTCTTCGTCCAGCAGAATCTGGTTGAAACCGTGAATGATCGCCCAGCCTTCAACGCTCGGAATAATGGCCGGTTGACCATTGAGTTCGGTCTCTGCTTCGATGCGACCGATGAATTTTGAACCGATGATGCTTTCGTGAATAAAGTCCTCACCGGGTTTCAGTCGTCCTTTGGCGTACCATTGCGCCAGTCGGGCCGAGGTCCCGGTGCCACAGGGCGACCGGTCGATCGCCTTATCGCCGTAAAAAACGGCGTTGCGGGCGGTGGAAGTCGGATCAATCGGTTCACCCGTCCAGAGGATGTGGCTCAGCCCCTTGATCGTTGGGTTTTCAGGATGCACAAAGGTGTACTGTTCGTTCATCCGTTGCCGCATTGTTCGTGCCCACGCAATGAGCTGTTCGGCGTTGAAATGCTGCAAACCGGGGAAGTTAGGCTGCGGATCGACAATGGCGTAGAAGTTTCCGCCATAGGCGACATCGACAGTCAGTGTTCCCAGATCAGGGCACTCGACGGTTAGGTTTTCAGCAGCCAGATACGATTTGATGTTCGTGATCTTGACTGACTTTACCTTTTTGCCTTCCTGGCGGTATTCGGCACGAACAAGTCCGGCTGGCACTTCCAGATTTAGCACACCCGGTGTTTTGGGCGTGACCAGTCCCTGCTCGATAGCGACCGTAACCGTACCGATGGTGCCGTGACCGCACATGGGTAAACAGCCCGATGTTTCGATAAACAGAACGCCCACATCATTGGCCGGATCGCTGGGCGGATACAGAATACTGCCCGACATCATATCGTGGCCGCGCGGCTCAAACATCAACCCCGTCCGAATCCAATCGAATTCGCGCAGGAAATGCTGCCGTTTTTCGCTCATCGTTGCCCCGTTCAAATACGGTATGCTGCCGCCCGTTACAACCCGTACGGGATTGCCGCACGTGTGCGCATCAATGCAGAAGAAAGATTTCATTGGAGACTTGATATTGATCTAATTCAACCCTCTGGTTCGCCTTAGGTAGCACTTGTCTACGCCCGGGCGAACCAGAGGTCCGCGTTACGCAGCTTCTAAAGTACCTTCCAGTTGCGGTAGCGCAGGGCGGTTGGCCAGGCCGGAATTTATGATGTCCAGTACCCGATCGCGTTCCGCGCCGATGAGGGGCAGGCGGGGGGCACGAACGTGCTCAGTACCGATACCAGCCGCTGTTTCGGCCAATTTGATGTACTGCACCAGTTTCGGGTGAATGTCTAATTCAAGCAGGGGCAGGAACCAGCGGTAAATGGCACGCGCTTCATCGTAGCGACCCGCTTTAACCAGTCGGTAAATCGCTACCGTTTCGCGGGGGAATGCGCAGACAAGGCCCGCTACCCAGCCATCGGCACCCATAACCAGCTCTTCCATAGCCAGCGTATCGACTCCGCAGAGGATTTTGATCCGGTCGCCAAACCGGTTGCGAAGCCGGGTCACATTGGACACATCGCGGGTCGATTCCTTCACGGCCTGTATGGTTGGCAGGTCTACCAGGTCCTCGAACAGGTCGAGTGTTACCTCAATTTTATAATCGATCGGGTTATTGTAAAGCATGATCGGCAGATCGGTTGCTGTAGCAATAGCCTTGAAATACGTAAAGACTTCGCGCTTGTCGGCATTATAGCGCATGGGCGGGAGCAGCATCAGGCCGCTGACACCCAGTTGGGTAGCACTTTCGGCAATGCGTACGGCTTCGCGGGTAGCGCCTTCGGCAATGTTGAGCACGACCGGAACCCGGCCAGCCACGTACTCAACAGTCGTTTTGACAAGCGTATCTTTCTCCTCATTGCTGAGCGTGCTGGCCTCTCCGAGTGAACCACCCAGAATAATGCCGTCCACACCCGCGTCGAGCTGAGCGTCCAGATTAGCGGTAAAGGCTGCGAGATCGAGTTCGTCGTCTGCCGTGAATTTGGTCGTTAAGGCCGGAAATACGCCTTGCCAGTTGATTGCCATAAACGTGGTTGTATTAGTTGGTTTTGATATTGGGTAATACGGATCAATAAGTAATTGGGGTAATCGGGTAATTCAGTAATTACTCAGCAAAACTACCACACTTATCTCAATTATAAGCTGCTGACTAACTTACTTATCACGTAATAATTGGCGTCCGGAGTGAGTGTGGTTGCTCCTTTTGCCGTTACCGTTTTCCACTGCGACGTTGGCAGCAGTTGTTTGTACGGCCCTGATTCGTCGAGACAGACGAGCACCGGCATGTCGAAACCATCGACACAATTCGTCCAGCGGTACTGCAAACCACCCGCTACCGGACGGTATTCAAGAACGGGAATCCGGGTATCGCGCAGGTATTGATCGAAGACCGGTTTGAGGTTTCGGCCTGTTTGCTGACTCAGGTAATCTTCGATTTGCTTCGTTGTAACGGTCTGGTGGTAAAACGTTTTGTTCATACCCCGCAGAATTTGCCGCCACTTTTCATCGTCATTGACCAATTGCCGGATGGTGTGAATCATGTTGCCGCCCTTGTAGTACATATCGCCGGACCCGCTGTGATTGACGTTGTAAATTCCGATGATCGGCTTATCATTCCGGATGTTGTTGCGGCACCCGATTACGTACTGTGCACCAGCCGCTTTCCCGTAATAATATTCCGTAAACAGGTTCTCGGAGTAGTTCGTAAAGCTTTCGTGAATCCACATATCGGCTACATCCTTGTAGGTGATGTTATTGGCGAACCACTCGTGGCCGGATTCGTGGACGATGATAAAATCCCAGAGAAGTCCCCAACCCGTTTTAGATAGGTCACGGCCCAGGTAGCCATTCCGGAACTTGTTGCCATACGTCACCGAACTTTGATGCTCCATGCCCAGATAAGGCGTTTCAACCAGTTTGTAGCCATCTTCGTAGAACGGATACGGCCCGAACCAGTACTCGAACGCTTTCAGCATCTGATCGACCTGTTTGAACTGCGTACGGGCCGAGTCAATGTCGTCGCGAAGGGCGTAGAAATCGACCGAAAGCGGCCCTTTTTCGCCCGCGTATTTTTCGCCCCAATGCTCGTACTTGCCGATATTGAGATTGACACCGTAGTTATTGATCGGATTGGTCACGTACCAGTTGAAGGTACTCGTGTGATCGGAATTGGTCGTTACACTACGCAGGCGACCATTCGAAACGTCGGTCAATCCTTCGGGAACGGTCACGCTGATCGCCATCGAGTCGGGTTCGTCGTACATGTGATCTTTACAGGGCCACCACGCGCTGGCACCCAGTCCCTGACAAGCCGTAGCGATAAACCAGTTACCCGACTTGTCCCGCGACCAGACCATACCGCCATCCCACGGCGGCCGTTTGGCGACACGGGGTTTTCCGGCATAATGGACCGTTATCGACTCGGTCTGACCGGGTTGCTGACGTTTGGTCAACGCGACAAAATACGCATTGCCATCCTGCCGGAATTTAAGCGACGCGCCATCCTGTTCGACCTTTACGACGCGCAAAGGCCGTTGCAGATCAACCTGCATGGTCTGACCCGGTTTCAGAACGCGATACCGAATATGGGTCGATCCGCTCAGCGTACTGTCAGTCGGCTGGACCCGAACCTTGAGGTGATAGAAGGCCAGATCCCACCAGGCGCGCTCGGGTGTAACGGAGCCGCGCAGGGTGTCGTCGTGCGTAAATTCGTACTGTTGGGCCGATGCCAGCAGGGGCAGTGCGATCAGCAAAAAAATCAGTCTTAATCGGGTCATGACAAAACAGACGCTTAACGGGCTCCCGGAGGGCAGTGTTGCAAAAGGTAATTAGTGTACAGCGTACGTAAATGCTGCGAGGTGCCCGGCCCTTCGGAAATGCTGTGTGTCCGGTTGGGGTAGGCCATCATCTGAAAGGGCTTGTTGTATTTAACCAGTTCATTGATAAGTACTTCGGCGTTGTCGTAATGCACATTGTCATCGCCCGTACCGTGGATATACAGTAGATTGCCCTTTAGATTTTTGGCGTAGGTAATGGGCGATCCGGCCACAAAATCCTCGCGGTTTTCCTGCGGCAGACCCATGAACCGTTCCTGATAAATATTGTCGTAGAAGAGCTGGTTGCCCACCGCGGCAATGGAAATGCCGGTTTTGTAAATGTCCGGGTATTGAAACAACAGATGCAACGTTGTCGAACCGCCCCCGCTCCAGCCCCACACGGCCACGCGGCTGGTGTCCATGTATGCATGTTGCGAAAACAGTTTCTTAGCACCCATCGCCTGATCGCGGATGTTGATCCGGCCAATCTGACGGTAGATCGATTTGCGCCAAGCTGCCCCTTTCAGGTTTGGCGTACCCCGATTGTCGAGGGCAACGTAGATGTAGCCCGCTTTGGCCATATCGCCCAGGAACATGTTGTTGCTGCCCACCGAAAAGACATCGTTCACGGTACTGCTGGCGGGTTCACCGTAGACGTAAAAAACGACCGGGTATTTTTTCGTGCTGTCGAAATCGGTTGGTTTCGCCATCCAGCCGTCCAGGTTGGTGCCGTCTTCGGTCTTCAGGGTAAAAAAGTTGACGTTTGTTTTAGCCATCGGCTTGACCCGCGACGCGATACTTTCCGATTCACTGACCGGCTTATGATCGGGTAAGCTGATCCATTCGCGGGCCGGTGGGGTCTGGTAATTGGTAAACGTGTGCGCTGCCAACCGACCGTTGGGCGAGATCGAATAGCCGTGCGTACCGGCTAGTCCTGCCGGTGTTACGCGCTCCGCTTTCCCCTTACCGTCCAGTCGGGTGCGATACAGATACCGCTGGTTCGTGTTTTCGGGTGACGCAATGAAATAAACCAGATTACTGGCTTCGTCGATGTGGTTAATTGTCGAAATGTCGTACGATCCTGGTGTCAGCAGCACTTCCTGTTTGCCGTCGCTGGTGACGCGGTAAATATGCCGCCAGCCGTCTTTTTCGGAGACCCAGATGAAGGCTTTACCGCCGTTGAGCCATTCCCAGCCAGCGGGACCCGCCGGATTCCAGCGATCTTTATTGTCGATCCAGGCCTTGTCGGTTTCGGTCGCAATGACAGCCGCCGAGCCGGTTGATGGATTACAGACGAACAGTTTACTCTCGTTCTGTTTTCGGTTAAGCTGCTGAACAATGATGGCATCGGTGGTAGGGAACCACTCCATCCGGGTCAGGTAATGCTGCTGCGGGTCGCCGGGAATGGCCAGCCAGTTGGTGGCACCGCCCGCTGCCGATACAATGCCAATACGAGTAGGGGATGGACTCTCACCAACCTTGGGATATTCCACCGGTATCACATACGAATAAATGGAGTCGGTGGTGTTCAGCATCAGGTAGTCCTTGATTTTGGTGGCATCTACCTGCCAGTACGCAATGCGTTTGCTGTCGGGACTCCACCGGAACCCATCGCGGCAGTCAAATTCTTCCTCATAGGCCCAGTCGAACGTGCCGTTGATGCGTTTGCGGGTACCATCAGTCGTCAACTGGGTACGCTGTCCGGTGGCTACATCCTCCACAAAGATATTGTGATCACTGACGAAGCCGACTTTCTTGCCATCCGGAGAGAATTTCGCGTACATCATCGATTGCGCGGGTAGGGCAGAAGGCCCCGAACCTATTTGACGAAGTTGACCACTCGCCCGGTTGAGCAGGTAATAATCGCCCCGCGTGTTGTAACGCCAGACGCGCGCCGTGTTCGTGAACAAAAGTAGCTGAGTACTGTCGGGTGTAAACGTAAAATCGGTAATGACCAGTGGTTGATCCGAACCGGGGCGACGGAACTTGTCTTTCGTAATCAGTGGCGTTTTACGACCCGTACGAATATCCGTTCTGACCAGATCGCCTTGCTCGATAGAAGCGAAGGCATTCCCATCCGTTGACCAGTGCGTCTGGCGACCGGGAATCTGCGCGAACGAAAGCGAAATAGAGAGACCAAGCCCTGCCGTGAGCAGCGTTTGGCGTAATGAAAAGGATGATGAAGTCACGAAAAGAGCAGCTAGTTGCGGTTAGTCAGTAAAGTTACGTCAAATTCAGAAAAGTTGACCTATTCCATGATTACCGCCGTACCGTTGGCGCTGACCATAAGCATAGCCCCGTTTGAACCGATGGTTTGATAGTCCAGGTCAACGCCGATAATGGCATTGGCACCCAGCCGCGTAGCCTGATCGATCATTTCCTTAAGCGCAATGCTTTTCGCTTCACGAAGGGCCTGAACGTAAGCGCCGGAGTGACCACCGACCACATCCCGGATACTGGTAAAGAAATCTTTGACCAGATTGGCCCCGATGATGGCTTCGCCGTTGACCAGACCGACGTATTTAGTGATGTGTTTGCCTTCTATGTTGGGCGTAGTGGTTATAAGCATTGAGGAAGACTGATGAGTTGAAGGCCGTAAAGTTATACAGTTGTCCGTTTATAAAAATGGGTGTTTCGGTCAAAATCGCCCATAACGTGTATCCGTTTGGCAGTCGATCAAAAAGAAATCTATGCTTATTGGCCTGTTCACCGCATGAAAGCCATAAACACGGAACAAGGCTAAACTTGAAAGCAACCTGGGGAATCGCTGCTATTCTGAGTCAGGACAAGACCGTTGCAACGAATTATTACGCGCTTACAACACGTCGTTATCAAGAAGTAATGGTTCGTCCTGATTGCCCCTGTCGCCTGGCTCTGTCGCCTATATCTTTGTATCGTAGTCGTAATAGCAACAACTCAATTAATAAAACACACCGGTATAATACCGTTTAATCCAGGCAATCATGTAATGTGGCTATGTACGTTTCTAAATAGATCGGCATGTCCTTCGACTTGTACTGGAGAATATAACGCGGATGATCGAGCGTGACGATACGATCGAAGAAGCCTTGCTGATCGTTGAGCCGACGCAGATACGTTTCGTTTTTGCGCCCCAGGCATACGGCTACGCGTCGGTCATAGCCGAAGCCCGTTTGGGTTCTAACCGTTTCAGTAATGGCCGGCCACAGCGTTTCGGTGGTTTGTCGGTCGTCGTAGAAATTGTAATTCTTCCCTGCTTTTGTCAACGCCAGTGGGAACAGCGAAGTCAGGAAAAAACGACTGTAAAACTCCGCTGCGCCCCCGAACGCGTCGACAACCTGATAGATGAACCGGCTCGATAATTCGGGCGTATCGCGCAGGTCGTTTTCGATGCCGCAATACCGACGCAGGTTTTGCGGGGTTGTGAAGGAAATGCCCGTTACCCCCGCCCCAAACCGACCGGGATTGATGCCCAATACGAAAATGCGGGGCGTCGTATCGGTATAGAAGCGGGTATAAAATTCGCCAACGATCCGTTGCACATCGGGCGTTTGGTAGGGGTTCATAACACCAACTTCGGGCGGTAAATTGGTCGGAGCAGCCAACGCGTTGTAGTAGGCAATGGCTTTATCGGCGAATGTGATCATTGACGCGAGAAATAAGAGTGACAGACCAACGCTACGTCGCCGATAATTCGCTCGGCTTCGAATTGGGAAACACCCTCCACGAATACGGAGAGCAGAAACGGTTCAACGTTGCCTTCCGACCGGGCATATACGATAGCGGCATCACCCCGCACGTAAGGTAGCGTACCGGTTTTGTGGGCTACAACCGTGCCTTTTGGCAATAAGCGCGGAATCGTTACTGTATCTTCGTTTTGCTTCAGGATGTCAATCATCTGGTCGCAGAGGTTGGGTGTGGCGACCTGCTTTCGATAGATTTTTTCCAGCAGAACGTTCATCTCCCCCGCTGTGACGTAGTTCTCGCGCCCTTGCCGGGCTGCCAGCGTATCCATCATGACTCGATTGAGCTGAGTTTTTGTAAGCCCCAACTGGCGGATACGCCGGTTGATGGCATCGCGCCCAAGTTCGTTGATGAAAATATTGGTGGCTGTGTTGTCGCTTTGAATGAGCATCAGGCGGAGCATGTCCCGGTAACTGACCTGACGTTGATGCGGGTAAGTTTTCAGGACACCGTCGCCACCGGTTTTCTCAGAGTCCAGTAAGCTGTGCATCTTATCCAGATCGAGTAAGCCAGCCCTGACGCGCTCCATGATTTCGATCATAATCGGTAATTTGATCACACTCGCCGATGGCACCCGCTCGTCGGCTCGATAGTAGAACGACTTACGACTGTCGGTCAGTGATCTGGTTGCGATGCTCACGCGCGTTGGCGAAGGCAGTTGTTTTACGTAAGCTGCCAATGAGTCCGATAAAGGTTGACTCACTCCATTCGTGACCATGCCGAGGAACAAAAACAAAGTCGGGAGGTATCTCCCGACTTGTGCTGATTTTAGTAAACGTAGTGCCGAATTCACCAAGTCAGACATATCCGTTTCAACAGGCTGATTGCACGTTACGTTGCTCACGCGCATTACTTGATGTTCTTCCGGCGATTCCGCTGGAAATCTTCAAACATCATGTTGCCGAGACCCTGCAACCCGCTGTAATAGGCCCGCCCGTTGTTGACCTTCGTAAACTCCTGTACGAATTGCTTCAGGTAGGGATCGGAGGCAATCATAAACGTGGTGATCGGAATCTCCAGCCGACGGCATTGTGCCGCCAGGGTCAACGTCTTGCTAACGACTTTACGGTCGAGACCGAACGAGTTTTTGTAATACTTGATCCCTTCTTTCAGGCAGGTTGGCTTACCATCGGTGATCATGAAAATCTGCTTGTTCTTGTTCTTCCGCCGACGTAGCAGGTCCATGGATAATTCCAGCCCGGCTACCGTATTGGTGTGGTACGGACCGACTTCCAGATAGGGCAATTCTTTCGCCTGAATCTGCCATGCATCATTCCCAAAAACAACAATGTCGAGCGTGTCTTTCGGGTATTTTAATTTGATCAATTCGACCAGTGCGAGCGCCACTTTCTTAGCGGGCGTAATCCGGTCTTCGCCGTACAGGATCATCGAGTGGCTAATATCAATCATCAGCACCGTTGAGGTCTGCGATTTCTGCTCTTTTTCCGTTACCTCCAGGTCGCGCTCCATCAGCCGAAACTCATCGACACCACTGTTAATCTGGGCGTTCTTGATGGATTCCGTCATGGAAATTTGCTCTAGCGTATCGCCAAACTGGTAGGTACGGAGGTCGCTGCTTAGTTCGTCGCCCGTGCCGGTATACGGTGTGTTGTGGTTGCCACCCGATTTAGACCGTTTGAGTTTACCAAAAATCTCTTCGAGGGCAGCCCGGCGGATCGTTTGTTCGCTTTTCGGCGTCATCACGATTTTGCCTTCTTCATTGTCTTCGGTCAGGTAGCCTTTTTCCTTCAGCTCATCGAAGAAGTTGCCGATGCCGTATTTGTCGTCGGTCAGACCGTACTGCCGGTCGAGCTGGCTCATCCACGACATGGCCTGCTCCACGTCGCCGGAAGTGAGCAGCAGGAGCTGCTGAAATATATTGAGCAGTTGGTCAAATTTGCTGCCTTCCTTCTGTTCGGGTGGTACGTAATCGGAAAATTGAAAGCCTTTCATCAGTCAGTTGTTTTCGGTCTATGCCGGGACGCAATTCTTTGTGGCCCTGTTTATGTGTAGAAGAGGTAGTCGCCTGTCCGAAGAACAGTACGTTTTGCAGATTTGTTCGCTTGGCTGGTTTCGAAGGGTTCATACGCCGTATCTCCAAGATACGGCGTATGAACCCTTCGAAACCAGCCGATAATTCGCCTTTACTTTTTTACGATCGGCAGGCGCACCTGCGACGGGTATTTGGTCGAATGAAATACCTGATTGTGAGCTACTACGCCTTTCACCTCGTCATAATTCGTGCCGCCCGTGTTCATATTGCGGTCAAAACGCGGGAAGTTGCTGCTCGATATTTCGATCCGTATCCGATGACCCGGTGCAAAATAATTACTCGTTGCCATCGGACTCAGATTGAGCTTGTAGACGTTTCCTTTCGCCATCCAGACTTCTTTATCAAAACCGTCGCGGTAACGGGCGCGCAGAATGGTCTCGTCCAGATTATAGGCTTTGCCATCGGGATATACATCGATCAGCTTGACCGTGAAGTCCGTGTCTTTAGCATCCGATGCCGTGTAGAGTGTGGTCTCGATCGACCCAGACAATTCAACGCCTTCGGCAAAGGGTTCGGTTGTATACACCAGAATATCCTGCCGCGTTTCCATCTGGTGCTGATCGAACGAACCACCCTGAATCGCCGTGCCCGTGCAGCAGACATTGCCCCCGTAGGACGGAACCGGATAGGCCGGATCATACGCGAAAGCATCCGGCTTCTCGTCTTTTTCAACGGGTTTGGACGTGAGTTTGCCATCCCCGTATAGGCTATTGGCGTGACCACCGCTGGACAGGTAATAGGTAGTCATTTCGGCATTGGCGGGTGGCCACGTTTCCGAGGTCTGCCACTTATTAACACCCATCGTGTAGTATCTGACGCGTGGCGTAGTTTTCAGCACATTGTTAGCCTCACCTTTAAGCCAGTGATCGAACCAGCCGTAGATAAGTGCGTCATAATCCAGCCGGGCATCGCCCACACTACGCTCACCAACAATGGTGTTCTCGGTAGCCCGTTTATAGGCACAGTGCAGGGTAGGCGCAATCACGAGGAACTGATTGTCGCGCACGTTCGGGTCGGTAGCGTTTTTACGGACATGGTTGAACAGGGCCAGATTCGGGCCGTTTGAAACGTCGTACCAGGATACAAACCAGTAGCTGGGAACGCCAAACGGCATATTGTCGTGGTAAAGACCACCTTTGTACCAGTCAGGGTCATTGGGTTTGCGGACAATCATCTTCTCATAGATGCCTTTCTGTCCATTCGCGTTTTTGATGATATCCTGAACGGGTAAGTGTTTCAACCCCTGTGCCCAATCGACTTTCGGCATCTCGGGAGCCAGGTCGTAAAAGCGCGATACCCGTGTCAGGTCTTCGCTGCTGGCCGTTTTGGGAAAGTTCGGGCGGGCGAATGCATCCGTCTGGGTGCCGTATAGCCAGGTGGTAAACAACATCTGCTGCGCCCCGCCCCGATACCAGTTACCCTGCTCCATAAACGGACCGACCCGGCCCACGCCAGCCCCAAAACCCATCGGCACCATGGCCGCGTGGGAGGGGTGATCCAGCGCAGCTACGGCCATCTGCCATTCGGCGGTAGACGAGCAGCCGTAGGTGCCAATTTTTCCATTCGACCAGGGCTGTTTGGCCATCCACGAAAAAGCATCGTACCCATCGGTCGTTGGTGGGCCCAGAATGTCCCAGTCGCCCTCTGAAAAGAACTTACCCCGTTCATTCTGGACTACGTAGGCATACCCGCGTTTTACGGCGTCGAGCGCGGCCTGATAGGCGTTCGGTTTTTGTTCGCCATCGCCCCAGCCGTTAAAATTATAGGGTGTTTTAGAGAAAATGATCGGGACCGGTTTATCCGTCTTGGGCCGGTAGATGTCCGTTGCCAGCCGAACGCCATCCCGCATGGGCATCATAACTTTTTGCTCGATAACGGCAATTTCCTGTAGTTTTTTCAGGATATCTTCCTGAGCCTGGGCATACTGACTGACGCACAAGACGAGGACAAAAGCCAGTCTTGACAATAAAGAAATGTGCTTCATTGATGTTCGTGTATTGGGTTGGAAGGCAAGGTAGTGAAGTAACGCATTTTGGCCCGTAAAACAAAGGAGAGCCACTTGTATAAAATGACTCTCCTTTGTTTTATGATCTTCGATGAAACACTACAATTGCGCCAGCAGATACAGCACCGCCATTCGGACGGCAACCCCGTTTTCGACCTGATCCAGAATGATCGAGTGCGACGAATCAGCGGCATCGGACGTAAGTTCAACACCCCGGTTGATAGGACCGGGATGCATCAGCACAATAGGTCGGTCGAGGTCGTCAAGCATCTGTTTGGAGATACCGAAATAGAGCGAATACTCGCGCAGTGATGGGAAATATTTGATCTGCTGCCGCTCCAGCTGAATGCGCAGTACGTTGGCCACATCGCACCAGTCCAGAGCCGCCCGAACGTCGTGACTAACTTTAACGCCCAGCGCGTCGATGTATTTCGGAATGAGCGTTTTAGGCCCACAAACCATCACGTCAGCGCCCTGTTTCTGCAAACAAAAAATATTGGAAAGGGCCACGCGCGAGTGCGTGATGTCGCCGATGATGGCAATGCGCTTACCCGCTACGTCGCCAAGTTTCTCGCGGATTGAGAACGAGTCGAGCAGGGCCTGTGTGGGGTGTTCGTGTGTGCCGTCGCCTGCATTGACGACATTAGCGTTGATATGTTTGGTGAGGTAATGGGGAGCGCCGGGGCTGCTGTGCCGCATGACGACCATATCGACCTTCATGGCCAGAATATTATTGACCGTATCCAGCAGCGTTTCGCCTTTTTTGACCGAACTGCCCGACGCCGAGAAGTTAACCACATCGGCTGATAACCGTTTTTCGGCCAGCTCGAAGGAGAGTCGGGTTCGGGTCGAATTCTCGAAAAAAACGTTGGCAATGGTCACATCACGCAGCGACGGTACTTTCTTGATGGGGCGGTTGATGACTTCTTTAAACTGTCTGGCCGTTTCCAGAATGAGCTGAATATCAGATTCGGTCAGGTCTTTTATGCCCACCAAATGGCGGACGCTGAGAGATTGGGCCATGGACGAAGTAGAACTATAAATTGGGCAAAGATAGCGTTCCTTCCCACGCAATGGGCAAAGACAAACCGGCTTTTTTCACTCCCCGCCAAATGGAAACAGCGCAGATGCTACATGCGACGCCTTCATCAACTGGCCGAGTTCGTTCGCTTTGCCGGGGTATTTTGCCGCCAGGTTCTGGGTTTCAGCCGGATCGTTCGACAGGTTATAGAGTTCAACGGTCCCATTCGGTTCTTTGCTAACCTGTAGACGAACCGCTTTCCAGTTGCCCTGCCGAATAGCCTGTCGGCCGCCCCCTTCGTGAAACTCCCAATAGAGGTACTCGTGCTTTTTCTGCGACCCCTTGCCCGTCAGCGATGGTACGATCGATAGTCCATCGAGATGAGCGGGTGTTGGCGTACCGGCCAGTTCAGCAAAGGTGGGTAGCAAGTCCCAGAATGCACCGATGTAATCGCTTTTGGTGCCGGGTTTGATACCATCCGGCCAACGGGCCAGCAAAGGTACACGGATTCCACCTTCGTACAGATCGCGTTTAACGCCACGAAAGCCACCGCTACTGTTGAAAAATGCTGGGTCGGCCCCACCTTCCGTGTGTGGCCCGTTGTCGCTGGAGAAGATGACGAGCGTATTCCGATCTAGACCATTTGCTTTTAATGTGGCCAGCACTTGCCCCACGTACATATCGAGCCGGGTTACCATGGCGGCAAAGGTTGCCCTTGAATACGCCTGCGAAGTATAACCCCCCGTTTTTGCATCGGGTCCGTAGTCGGCTCCTTTGAATGGTTTTTCGGCAAATTTGCCCTTGTAGTGAGCGAAAATACTGTCGTCGGGAACTACCAGTTCGGCGTGGGGTAACGTGTAGGGGAGAAACAGGAAGAACGGTTGCTTGTTGGCCTGCCCGGCCAGAAAATTGAGCGCCTGTTTTTGAATGAGGTCGGGGGCGTAGTCGTTCGTTTGCTGAAGGTTCTGGTTGGCCGTCAGCACGATTTTTCGTTCATCAGCCCAGAGATGATTCGGGTAAGCACGATGGGCCAGCGCCTGACAATTGTAGCCGTAAAAGCGGTCGAAACCTTGGTTTATTGGGTCGCCCGACGAACCGACCGGGCCCAGCCCCCATTTGCCGAAAGCCGCCGTTTTGTATCCGGCTTTTTGCAGAAGTTCGGCCACCGTAGTCACCGAGTCGGCAAGGGGTTGTTGCCCTTCGGGTTGCACTTCTTTGTTGCCCCGGATGTACGTATGGCCCGTATGCTGCCCCGTCAGCAGCGAAGAGCGCGAGGGTGCACAAACCGACGTACCCGCGTAGAATTGCGTAAACCGAATGCCCTCTGCCGCAAGTCGGTCGATGTTAGGCGTTTTAATCAGCTTCTGCCCGTAAACCCCCACATCGCCGTAACCCAGATCGTCGGCCAGAATAAAAATGATATTGGGACGAAGCGGTTTTCTGCTTTGCGCTTTTAGGCAAGTGCATAAGGAGAGGACGCTGAGAATAGCGAAGAAAAATCTGGCCATGCTGGTGAAGTAGGGCGGGTGGAAACCCGCAGTTGTATCAGTGCGTAAACGTTGTCAATGTTTATAGGGCCAATGAGCGCAGCTACCAAAAAGCCGCAGTTGCATGCGTCTATAAAAGCGGGTTTCTACCCGCTCTACTGCACGGTAGTGAAATTCATCTTGGGTTGCTGCGTGGCGTTTTCGAGAAGCTTGATCTCTAAACGGAGAATGGCTTCTTCGGCTTTGGCGTCAATTTTGTCGGGGTCGTCGGTGGGCTTGTGGTAGTCGGGGTGGCCGCCGGTATGGAAAAACAGAACCGGAATCTGTTTGGCATAAAAAGCCGCATTGTCCGATCCGCCGTTGCCCGGTCGATCGGTGAAAAATTTGATCGGGCTCTCGACACCCTTAAAGACAGTTGGCCAGGCATCGCTCGTTCCGTATCCACCAATGCCCACGCCCCGCTCGGGATTATACCGACCAATCATATCCATGCAGATCATGCAGTTCATTTTCGCCAAAGGCAGCGTCGGATTGTTCAGGAAATAGCGGGAGCCCTGCAAGCCCAATTCCTCCGCCCCGAAGGCCATAAATAAAAAATTATACGGCTCTTTCACGCCATTGCCAGAGAAGTACCGGGCTGTTTCCAGCAGTCCGGCTACGCCCGACGCATTGTCGTCGGCGCCATTATGAATTTTGCCTTCGGGCTGTGTTTCCAGCGAACTGCCCTGCCGTCCCAGGCCCAAATGGTCGTAGTGCGCACCGATGACGATGGTATAGGGAGCGCCGTTATCCAGAAAACCGATCACATTGGTTGCTTTACGCAAGCTGTCAGGAACGACGATTCGCCTGATCTTAGCCGTGAACGGTTGGTAGTAACCATCGGTTCCCAGCGGTGTCAGGCCCAGCTTTTTGAAGTTGCGGGCGATGTAGGCAGCCGCTTTCGCGTTTTCAGGACTGCCGGTTCCCCGACCCTGCATATGATCCGAAGCGAGTTTTTCGATGTGTCGGCTGATGCGTTTCGCCGATGGTTCCTGTCCGAAGGTAGGGGCCGTCGCCAATAGTAACAGACAGAGTAGAAGTGATTTCATGAATACGTTCGTTGCCGAAAATAGATTTGTGTACAATCGAGGTTGCTGGCTGAACGGTGTCATGCGCCACATCTCAACGGTTTGGCGCATGACACCGTTCAGCCAGCAATTCATATAGTCAGGACTAATCCCCTGGGAGTTAGTCATTTGTACGTACAGACTTACTCCACAACTACACAGCTGTAGGCGGGAATCGTAATCGTGTCACCAATCAGCAAACTACCCTGTGCCGTTGCGAACACAATGCGTCGGCACCACTCTTCGGTGGGGGACAAAACAACGTCGATTGGTTTGCCGGTAAGGTTATGAACAACCAGGACGCGCTGATCATTCGTTGACTCCTGCCGTATGAATGCCAGAATCCCTTTCTGGCGAATGCCCACCTGTACCAGCCGGCTCAGGTTGTTGTTCAGAATTGAATGACTATTTCGAAACTGGATCAGGCGTTTGTAATGGTTGAGAAGCGATTCCGGATCCGCTTCCTGTTGCGCGACGGGCCGAACTGTCTGGCTGGTTGAGTAGGTGCCTCTGCGCCACCGCGTGCGCTGGGTGTCTTTCGCGCGGATATCCCACAGGAAAGGCTCCCGAATTGATTCATCGGGTTTCATGCCCAGCATCCCAATTTCCTCCCCGTAATACACGTAGGGTAAACCCGGCAGCGTCAACAGGAGGTTTGCCGCTACGTTTAGCCGGGCCATCGTCTGTTGATCCGATTTGCCCTTCACTAAACTACCGATTCGGTTCTGATCGTGGTTCGACAGGAGCAGCGCATCGATGAAGTTTGGGTTGACCCGACTGAAGGTTGCATGGACATACGACAGGTACTCGATCAGATCTTCCGTATCGTTTTCTTTCCGGACAATTTCTGTCAGCATCAGCTGAAGGTCGAAATTGAAGTTGGCTTTCAAGCCCCGAAAGTAAGGCGCGATCCGGTCGGGACGCGTCCAGACCTCGCCAACTGTATAAGCGCCGGACGGGCCGTCGCCACGGGTGGCAGCTTCGACGACCTGGCCGAATTGGGTCCAGAACTCGTGATTTTTGGGTTCTTCGGACTCGCGGTACAGATGACGGGCCGCATCGAGCCGAAAGCCATCGACGCCAACCTCGTTAAGCCAATAGCGGGCAATCGCAAATACCGCATCCCGAACCGGCTGGTGATCAAAGTTCAGGTCGGGCATCCCACTCCAGAACATGGCGTAATACTGCTCGGTGTAGCGGGCTCCACGAACCGAATGCCAGGGACTGCGTTCGCCCGAGTCGGCAGTAATGTCGCGGGTGGCTAGCTTACGGCGTTTGATTTCGTCGGGCTTGAGCCATTTATAGTAGTGCCAGTACGGATTGTCGGGTCCTTTGGCGGCTTCCTGAAACCAGGGGTGACGGACGCTGGTGTGGTGAATAACCAGATCGATGATCACGGCAATGCCCCGCTGGTGGGCTTCCGAAATCAGCCGCCTGAAATCGTCCATCGTCCCGTAGTCCGGATCAATACCGTAATAGTCGGTAACGTCGTATTTGTGGTAGGTCGGTGAGGGGCTGATGGGCATGAGCCAGATGGCCGATATGCCGAGGCCTTTCAGGTAGTCGAGGTTGTTGGTTACGCCGTTGAGATCACCGATGCCATCGCCGTTGGAGTCGGCAAACGAGCGAACGAAGATTTCGTAATGGACGCCCGACCAGCCGATTTGACCATGATTATCAGATGAGCCATTACCGGCATGGCGGGTAGTTACCGTTGACGACGTTGAGCGTTCAGGTTGCATTCAGAGAAAACGAAGATAAATCAATGGAAACGAAGAAACGAGTTGCCGGTTGCTGGGTTTACGACTGGTGTAAGCTGCGCGGGTATTCCGGCACTACCCGTTCAGACGGACAGACTGTATAATAAGGACCAGCTAGGCTTCAAACGCTTTTAGCGCCTGATACACCCGATGCGTCGGCAGGCCCATGACGGTATAAAAGGAACCGTCGAGCCGCTCGATACCAACCAGGCCAACAAAGTCCTGCGCCCCGTACGAACCCGCCTTGTCGAACGGTTTACATACCCGAATGTAATAGGAAATTTCGGCATCGGTGAGTGTCGAAAACCGAACGACGGTTTCATCCGTAAAGGACTGTAGACTATACGGTACTGAATCGTCTGTTGGTGTCAGGATGGCAACGCCGGTTCGGACCCGGTGCGTCTGCCCGGATAAGGCTCGTAACATCCGGTGGGCATCCGCTTCGTCCTGGGGTTTGTTCAGGATCTGATTATCCAGGATTACGACCGTATCGGCGCAAAGAACGATGCGGTTGCCTAAATCGGGCACGAATTGTGCTGCTTTCTGCCGGGCAAGGTACTCGGCCACCTCGTTGGCGGGCATCGTTTCGGGAAATGATTCATCGGTGGGGCGGGTTTCAACCGTGAACTGGAACCCTGCATCGGCCATGAGTTGTTTCCGGCGGGGTGATCCCGAAGCCAGCACCAGTGGGTAGCGTAACGTTAGCATGTAAGAAAAAGAAAGCGAACCGGGCAGCCGGTGTTCGTATGAAAATGCGCTTGACGAAGTTGTGCGTTCGTAGGTGTACGTTGTTCGATTAAAGATAACTGGCGAATTTCGTATTATATTCGTAATAGTACCAGTATAGTGCCTAATTGCTGACTGCCATCACCCAACTGATTCTTTAGTAAATCACACATCCTTGTTGATCCGAACCGCTACCCCGTCTGATGCGCCCTTGCTCACTGAGCTAGCCGCCAAAACAATGCGCGAAGCCTTTGGCCCACCCCATAACCCCGCCCCACTCGTTGAGGAATACATCGACACATCGATCACACAACCGATACTGGAAGCGGAGCTGGCCGATCCAAAGTCGGTATTTTTCGTGCTCGAACTGGCTGATAAAACGCCTATAGGCTACGCAAAACTTCGCCGGACCAAACCGCTCAGACAACTGTCTCCGGCCTTTCGGAAGGCGGGTAAAGCCATTGAAATTCAGCGAATTTATCTGTTGCAGAACCAGGTAGGGCAGGGGCAGGGTCGCCTGCTGATGGAGCACTGCCTGGCCTGGGCGCGCGAAGCGGGTTACGAGGCTGTCTGGCTGGGCGTCTGGGAGCGCAACGAACGGGCTATTGCGTTCTACCAGAAACTGGGCTTCGAACGGATTGGCTTTCATTATTTCCAGTTTGGTGCCGAGCGACAGCGGGATTTTTGGCTGCAAAAACAGTTATAAGTCCGTATATCGTTATCCGATGGGTGGGTAGCTACGGCAGCGAACGAGATTATCGAAAAATACTAAAAATAAGTTGCGCATCGCCTAAACGAAAGGTGACGTTAGCACTCTAAACAAAAACAGATACAGTGAACCGCTCTGCCAGGAATCGATTCGTATGCATGCTATGCCACTTGCTGGTATGGTGTGTCGTACTATCGGGGACGGGAGCGCACGGACAGGACGATTCGACGCGGTACGTATCGAAAAAGACGAACGACTCACTGGCTACCAAGATTGCCAACATACTAGCTGACAGCGCCCTGATGCAGCGCGATAGTGTGTTTTATAATCGGATGAAAACAAAAATGTACAAGCACCGCCTGACGCGTCAGTTGTACGACCTTGTCTTTCAGGATGTTTATAATAGTCAGGCTAAAACGGGTGAAGTCAGTCAGCTGGAAATAAATCCGTTCAAACCCTTCGAAGGCCGCATCATCGGCGACATTTATATTCGTCGGCTTGGGGTGTTTGGACAGTCGGTTTATGATACGCTACGGCGGCCCGGTAACTGGATCGAGCGGACGGGAAATCGAATTCATACGAATACACGCGCGAATATTATCCGCCGTTCGTACCTGCTTTTTAAAGAAGGCGATGAACTGAACCCGACTGTATTACGCGATAACGAGCGATTATTGCGGACCACCTCCATCTTTCACGACGCCCGTATCCTGGTATTGCCCCGTGCGGGAAGCCGCCAGTTTGTCGATGTGGTCGTGATCACGCAGGATGTCTGGTCACTGCTGCCGACGGGTGGCGTTGGGTCATTGAATCAGTTCAGTGTCGGGTTCGAGCAAAATAATTTTCGGGGACTAGGGCATCAGTTTTACGCGGAGGTAGCCTATTCGGGCAATGATCCGCGTCAGAAAGTTGAGTACAAAGGACGGTATACGGTTCCTTTCATCGGCAAGACGTTTCTGACGGCGCAGGCTGAGTTCTTCTACCTGCGGGATTTGAAGCAGTTAGTCTTTCGGATCTATCGCCCGTTTCTGACCCCGGATACCAAATATGCCGGGTCCATCGAAGTGAACCATACGCAGGTGAACAACCGGGTCGTTGCCCGTAACGATAGTATTTTGTCCGTCCCGTTGAGTTATAATTACTCGGATATCTGGATTGGCCGCTCGTTCCGAATCTTCTACAGTGCGAATGATGCTGAGGGAAAAGGTCGCTCACGGCTCATCATTGCCTTGCGTAACACCAACTACGATTATTTCAGACGGCCAACCGTTACGGCTGACACCAACCAGCTTTATCAGGATAGCCGAACAACCCTGTTTAGCATTGGGTACTCCCGGCGTAAATACGTACGTGACGTACTCATCTACGGGTTTGGCCGTACGGAGGACGTGCCTGTTGGTGAAGCTCTGTCGATTGTTGCCGGCTATGATAACGCCGAGCTAGGGCCTCGGAAATATGGGGGAATCAATTTTTCGCAGGGAAAATACCTCAATAAGTCGGGCTATCTCTATGCGCTGGCCAGCGTAGGCGGGTACATCCGTAATCAGCAAATAGAACAGGGCGTACTATCGCTCGAAGCAAATTATTTCAGTCCACTGATGCGATCGAAATGGGGCTATATGCGGCACTTTTTCAATACCCGCTACACGGCTGGTATTGACCGGTTCGATAATGAATACGTTACGTTGAGCAGCAGCAGCGGCAGTGGTATCAATACGGATGGGATCGGGATCAACAACGATGCGCTGCGGGGCACGAACCGCTGGCTGATCAATTACGAAAATATCCTGTTCTCCAAACTGAACCTGGTTGGCTTTCGGGTCGCTTTTATTACGTTCGCCAACTTAGGGCTGGTTAGTTTTCCGGATCGACCACTACTGAAAGGACCCATCTATCAGGGCTACGGCATCGGGTTTCGACTCCGCAATGAAAACCTGACGTTCAATAGTTTCCAGATCCGATTGGCCTATTATCCCAATATCCCCAATAACAGCTATCCATTCCGATATGCGTTTGAAGGTATTCCGGTTTTACGCTTTAGGGATTTCGATTTAGCCGCTCCTCAGCTTATCCCTTATCGATAGGGAACAAATATAATGGTATATAATGTTGCTACATTAAATGTTATTGCATTATATTTGCACCATGTCAATAGAAACCGACATTAAGCAGACGGCACCCTTTAAGAATCCTTATCACCGGGTAATGGTCAATCTGATGTACACCAGTAATTGGGTAGCTGATACCCAGATGCGCGTGTTAAAACCATTCGGGCTGACCCTGCAACAGTACAATGTCCTGCGAATTCTGCGTGGCCAATATCCGCATCCGGTGAAAGTGAGTGATATCACGGAACGGATGCTTGACAAAATGTCGAATGCATCGCGGCTGGTGGACAAGCTGGTTGCCAAGAAGTTCGTGCTGCGGACCGAATGCCCCAGCGACCGTCGGGCGGTCGACGTTGTGATTACCGATAAGGGACTTTCCTTACTGAAACGCCTGGATGTTCATCAGGGTGATCTGGAAGAAAGTCAACGTGCCAAACTGACGGAGGATGAGGCTGTTTATCTTAGCCAATTGCTCGACAAGCTGCGGAACTGAACAGTATTACCATTTAAATCAATAACATAACTAATTACAGTACACAAAAATGAAAACGCGTCAATTTCTTGCTGGTCTCGTTGCAGTTGCCGTAATGGCCGGTACCTCGGCTTTTGTTGGTCCAAAAAAAGTAGCTACATATAAAGTAGATACACAGAAAAGTGTTCTGAACTGGAACGGTAAAAAAGTAACCGGCGAACACTCCGGTAACGTTAAATTGTCGGATGGTTCGCTAGTCGTAGACGGTGGTAAACTGACGGGCGGTACGTTCAATTTCGATATGAACAGCATCGTTTGTACGGACCTGACCGATGCTGGCTATAATGCTAAATTCATCGGCCACATAAAGTCGGAAGATTTTTTCAACACGGCGAAATTTCCAACGTCGACGTTCAAAATCACGAAAGTAACGCCAAAAGGTGGTGATGCGTACGACATCACCGGTAACATGACCATCAAAGGCATTACCAACGCTGTAACGTTCCCGGCTACGGTAAAAACGACGGGTAACACCATCGAAGCCAGCGGCAAAGCAACGCTTGACCGTACGAAATATGATATTCGTTACGGATCGAAATCGTTCTTCGAAAACATCGGTGACAAAGCTATCTATGATGATTTCACGGTAGAAATGAAAGTTGCTGCTACGAAATAAGCGCCTTTTCGTACCACCCTTACTTGCTCCCTGATGCCTACCGGCATTGGGGAGTTTTGTGTCTGGTCGGCTGTAATGTAACTACCTAATCTCCCACAGCCGCACAACGGACACAGAGAACGGGAGTCTAATTCCTTTGTGTTCGTTGTGCGGCTGTGGGAAACTACGCTGTGGTACTATCAACCGAATGTCGGGAAGTCATCCAGAAACCGGACTTCGGATGTAGTATGGTCGATTCCGCAGCAGTAGTGCAGTAAACCATTGGTAACGACCAGATAAGGTGCTCGGTGAACATGATTATACCGGGCAATTTGGTCGAATGTCGATTGGGTCAGGGTAATATGCGGAGCTTTGCACTCAACGACGAGAAAAGGCATTCCCTGCCGGTCAAAAGCGACGACATCGGTGCGTTTCTGGGTCTTATTCAAGACAACCCCGCCTTCTGAACGGACCAGCGCTTTGGGGTATCCATAGTGCGTTAGAAGCAGGTTGACGATGTGCTGTCGTACCCATTCTTCGGGCGACAGACGGACGTACTTCCGGCGCAACGAGTCGAAAATGTAGGGTTTCCCATCGACTTGTTTAGTTTTGCAATCAAAGTTGGGCAGGTTCAGCGTAACCATACCACTAAAGTAATGCGTGAATGACTGAAATCGTGACTGATGGTCTATTTTATGATCAGTTTTTCGGTTCACTCGTTCGCTCAACCACAATTCGTACCGGCGATCCGGTCGTTCACCAGGCATGAAAACAAAAGAAGAGATCGTACAGAATTGGTTACCGCGTTACACGGGTACACCGATTGAGCAATTTGGGGAGTATATCCTGCTGACCAACTTTATCAATTACGTTGACCTGTTCGCGGCCAAGTTTAATGTCGAAATATTCGGGATGGGCCGGGCCATGCAAACGGCCACGGCCAACAATATTACAATCATTAATTTCGGGATGGGTAGTCCAATGGCGGCTACCGTTATGGACCTGCTGCTGGCCGTTGAGCCAAAGGCGGTGCTATTTTTAGGGAAATGCGGTGGGCTGAAAAAAACGCAGATCGGCGATCTGATTTTACCCATTGCCGCCATTCGTGGTGATGGAACCAGCAATGATTACATGCGCCCCGAGATTCCGGCGCTGCCGTCGTTCCGGTTGCAGCGGGCCGTTTCCTCGACCATCAAACGATACGAAATGGATTACTGGACCGGTACGGTTTACACGACTAACCGGCGCATCTGGGAGCACGATGAGGTGTTTAAAGACTACCTGCGTGAAATCCGGACAATGGCGATCGACATGGAAACCGCAACAATCTTTACCGTTGGGTTCGTGAATTCAATCCCGCACGGCGCATTGCTGCTCGTGTCCGACAATCCACTTGTGCCGGAAGGGGTCAAAACGGAAGAAAGCGACAAACGCGTAACCGGGCAGTTCGTGAACCGACATCTGGAGATCGGCATCGACGCCCTACTCGAACTCGAATCATCCGGCGACTCGGTAAAACACCTGAAATTTGAATAGCGATCGACCGAGAAACCGGTTCATCACTAGTTGAAAGAAACAGTTGTCTCCTGACCAGACGGCATTGGCTGCTGGTCAGGAGACAAACTCTCGTTAGTTACATACGTCACTGATGGCTTTATAGGCCGGGGTGTAGCCAAGCTCACCTGCTTTCGAGAGATCGAGGCAGCCGCCGTTTTCATCGCCGAGACTATGTCGGATAAGACCCCGCACATAAAACGCTTCGCTGTACCGGGGATTCAATTTAATGGCATTGTTGCAATCGGTGATGGCTCCCCGCTGGTCGCCCTGGGCTGATTTGATCAGTCCCCGCGTAAAATAAGCTTCTGCATACGTCGGGTTTAATTCGATCGATTTGTTCAGATCGATGATCGCCCCTTTTTGATCACCCTGTTTATTTTTGCTGACGCCCCGGCTGAAATACGCTTCCGACCGCTCCGGCGAGAGCACACCAATGCGATTACGTTCCTCTACTTTGTTGCGAAGATTATCGAGAATGGGGTGGGTAATACGACCAACGTAAACGACTTTCGTATCGTTGTTTGTATTGTTCATCTCGATCGCCTGGGAAAAATCCAGTGCTGCCCCTTTCTGGTCGCCCAGTTTGCCACGGCAAAAGCCCCGTCCGTAATAAGCTTTGTAATTATCGTTCTTGAGCGCGATAGAGCGGTCATAATCGGCTAAAGCTCCTTTGTAGTCCTCCAGTTTTCCTTTGGCATAGGCCCGGTAAAAATGGGCTTCACTATCTTCCGGACTCAGTTCGATGGCTTTGTTGAGGTCGGCAATGGCCCCAGTGAAATCATTCAGCTCCGTCTTTGAGATACCCCGTCCGGCAAACGCCTGCGATCGCTTCGGCGTTAGTTCGATCACCTTCGTGAAGTCGGGCAGGCTCCCCGAAAAATCGTCCAGCTTTTGCTTGGTAATGCCACGGGCGTAGTAGACCAGCACATTCGCCGGATCGAGTTCGATGGCTTTCGAGAAATCGGCCAATGCGCCCCGGTATTGCTCAATTTTGTTACGGCTGATCCCCCGGTTGTAGTAGGCTTGCGGTTCGTCAGGATTCAGTTCGATGGAGCGGCTGAAGTCGAGCAGGGCAGCCCGGTGATCGTCTTGTTTGCTTTTGCTGACACCCCGGCTCAGGTAAGCCATGGCATCTTTGGGGTTGATTTCAATGGCCCGGTCGTAGTCGAGAATGGCCCCCCGGTGGTCTTTGAGATTGGCTTTGACCAAGCCCCGGTTGTAGTAGCTTGGCGCATTTTCGGGGTTCATGGTGATGGCCATACTAAAGGCCTGAAGGGCGCCGGTAAAATCGTTGGATTTACTTTTGCCGATTCCACTCTCGAAAAAATCGACGGCCGTTTGCTGGGCCAATGTCAGGAAAGGTACACAGAGACAGAATAAGGCAACTAGCGGCAGAAGAGGTCGCTTCATAAGGATAAGTACAAGAAAAAGTATGACCGGTGAGTCGATAAATGATTCAAACCCTAAAATTATACGTTAGACGCCGATTGGCAAGGCATTACGTGTGTTAAATTTCTGTAAGTCAGCCTATTGGAATACTAGAGTTTTTTGGCAATCAAAAAATCACTGTCAGAATAACCGCCGTGCAACGGTAGAAATTAAGCATTAGTGACATTTTGTCTTATAGGAAATTGAGCAATCAGTCAAAAATGGACAAAAAGTCAGTATTTGATTTGTTTCTTACATTGGTACGCTGTTTGACTAAAGAAGACTGTGTTCGATCATGAACCTTTCTAACAACAAAAAAACATGGCAACTTTAGTTCGATATAACCGCATTCCAACGTTCGCTAATCCTTTTTACGGTCGTCCTGTTATCGATCGCTACCACAACACAAACCTGAATGTTCCGGCTGTGAACGTGAAGGAAGTTGATAACGCCTTCCAGCTTGAACTGGCTGCTCCTGGCTTGAAAAAAGAAGATCTGAAAATCAACGTAGAAAACAATACGCTGACGATTGCATACAAACCAGAAGAAAAAGCGGACGAAACAACGCCCAAATTCACCCGGCATGAGTTCAGCTTCAACGCTTTTGAACGGAGCTTCCGTTTGCCCAAAACAGTAAACGCCAACGACATCAAGGCTGCCTATGTCGATGGTATCCTGACGGTTGACTTACCAAAAATTGAGGTAAAAGAAGAAAAATTAGTGAAAGAAATCGCCATCGGTTAACCGGACGGGCGAACGATACATGAAACGGGGGAGCTGGTAGCTGATTTGGCTGCTGGCTCCCCCGTTTTGGTTAATCAGTCAGAAGCCGCATAAGCGATTCTAGTTTGTGGGCATCTAATTGGCCGTTTGTTCGAACCCCACTGCAAACATCAAGGCCGAACGGTCCCACGGTGTCTATAGCCCGGCGAACATTGTCGGTACTGAGTCCACCGGCCAGGAAGACCGGAACGGACGATTGCTCAACGATCTGACGGCTAACGGCCCAGTTATGCACCCGCCCGGTGCCACCCAGTTCCTTAACGGCCAGATTGGGGTTACCCGAATCAAGCAGTAACGCATCGACCCCGTTCTGAACAGCCTGCATTGCTTCGTCGCAGTTTCGCTCGTCAATGACGTGAATTACCTGCACAAGCTTGATAGCGGGTAAGGCGCTGCGTAGTTGAGCGTACGTCTCGGGCCGAACGGCGTCGACCAGCTGAATGGTATTCGCGCCTACGCGCTGCTGATGAGCCACGATGGCTACCGCACTGGTTTCGCTGGTAAGCATGAACGTCGCCACGGGTGGGGGCGTAGACCGAACAATCTGAGCCGCCAGCCCGTCTGCCACAACTCCAGGACCACTGGGCATCTGGCCAACCAGCCCCAGGGCATCGGCACCAAGCCGAATGGCTAGTTGCGCTTCATCGAGGCTGCTGATGCAACAAATTTTAATCCGGGTTCTGAGGGGTAAGTGCATTCGCTGCGGTATTTTACGAGTTGATTGGTGAATGGATGGACAAAAATCGAATTTAATCGGTTAATTCAGTAATCAGCCTACTAAAACATGGTTACCGACAGTACCAAAGTTGACACCTACGCTTCCCTACGTATTCCTGATTTCCGCTATTTTGTGATGAATAGTTTCCTGATGACGGTGACGTTGCTCATTCAGGAAGTTATTCTGGGCTACGAACTCTACAAAATCACGCATGATCCGCTGGCGTTAGGGCTGGTTGGATTAGCGGAAGCCCTGCCCTTCATTGCCATATCGCTCTTTGGCGGTCATCTGGCCGACCGACGGGACAAGAAACGCATCTTGCAGTGGAGTTCGCTGGTCATTTTTCTAGGGTCAGTGATCCTGTACTTCGTTTTTCAGCCGACTGTCGTGGCTACGTTGTCGCAGACGGCCCGCTTGGCGACGATTTACGGTGTGCTGATGCTCATCGGTACAGCGAAGGGTTTTTATTCGCCCGCCAGTTCATCGATGAAACCCTTTCTAGTGCCGCGTGAACTCTATGCGAACTCGGCCACCTGGAGTAGTTCGTTCTGGCAGGCTGGTGCCATTGTGGGGCCGGGCGTGGCCGGATTTCTCTATAACTGGGTTGGGTTTGATAATACGTTGCTGGTAATCATTGGTTTGTTCGGATTTTGCTTCATACTAATTGCCTTCATCAATCCTAAGCCTGTTCCGGCAACCGTTGGACCGGCACAAAGTCTGCGCGAAAGTCTCAAAGAAGGATTCCGATTTGTTTTCAAAACTCAGATTGTCCTGTATGCGATTTCGCTCGATCTGTTCTCGGTTCTTTTCGGGGGTGTAGTCGCTATTCTGCCTGTCTTTGCCGAAGATATTTTAAGGGTCGGTGCGCAGGGACTTGGCTTTCTTCGGGCGGCTCCATCGGTCGGGGCCCTGCTCACGATGGCTTACATGACGAAACACCCGCCCACCCACAATGCGTGGCGTAATATGCTGCTGGCCGTAGCGGGTTTCGGGGTCACGACAATTATCTTCTCGCTGTCGACGAATTTTTACCTGTCGCTCCTGATGTTGGCGTTGACGGGGGCTTTTGATAGTGTCAGTGTGATCATCCGGCAGACAATTCTACAGATTTTCCCGCCTGACCACATGCGGGGGCGTGTAGCCGCCGTTAATGGTATCTTCGTGAGTTCGTCGAATGAAATTGGCGCATTCGAGTCGGGCTTGCTGGCCCGACTGCTGGGTACGGTGCCTTCCGTAGCGTTGGGCGGTGTCGTTACGCTGGTTGTCGTATCTTACGTGTACTCGAAATCGAAGGAGTTATTTGCCGTGCGACTGAGCTGACGGCTCCCGGATAAGTCTACAAAACTACTCGCCCGACTGCGTCTGGTTAACAGGCAATCGGGCGAGTATTGATAATGAAAACGATATTATTGAGGAGTGGAAGCATGATTGCTTAAAAAAGCATTCACATCAATCTGTTCGTTGAGCAGAACACGAGCATTGAAAATCTCCCAGAAAAGTTCATCAGAGAGATCATGATCACGTTCTAGCTGGATCATGTCGCGGATGCTTGCCTTGAGTTGTCCGGTTTGGGGTTGCACCTGAGAAGCGCTGGGTTGGTAGTTTTCCATGACCTTTGTTTGTAAGCGTGCGAGATTTTAAACACCCTCGATTTTATATTGTTTCTAAACGTGGCGGAAGTGAACAAGGGTCGGTTAGAATAATCATATTGGTTCCAGTTGGTACAAGCCGTTAACCAACTTCTATCTTGTCATCATGCAACAAAATAAATTTCAATGAATTTAGAAATACCTGATTATCAAGCTTTATTATGAAAAAAACTTTCCTGTTATCTATGGCTCTGCTCTCCGGGGCCACGCTGATTGCCCTTAAACCCCTCACGAAGCCGAAGCCCGTTAAACTTGTAAAAGTCTGGGAAACCGATACGACGCTGCGGACTCCCGAATCTGTTCTTTACGACGGGAACAACACATTGTACGTGGCTAATATTGACGGAAAATCGGACTCACTCGATGGCAGTGGATTTATCTCTAAAGTGTCGCTCGATGGTAAGGTAGAAAATCTCCACTGGACTGGCGGACTGAACGCGCCCAAAGGTATGGGCTTATTCAAAAAACGGCTTTACGTAACGGACATTTACCGGCTGGTGGCGATCAATATCGAGAATGGGCAGGCGGAAAAAACCTGGGATGCCGTTGGCAAGGGTGCTTTTCTGAATGACGTAACGGTTGACAAGGAGGGCACTGTCTACGTATCCGATAGCCGCGCCGACAAACTGTATCGCCTGAAAGACGACAAGTGGGAAGTGCTGATGGAGGGCGACCAATTGAACAAGCCCAATGGTGTGCTGGCGGTTGGCAAAGACAAATTAATGCTTGGCAGCACAAAAATGGGTGCGTTGCGAACGCTGGACCTGAACACGAAAACGATGACGACCGTTGCCGATGGCATGGCCAATACAGATGGCATTGTACCCGAAGGCAAGGGTAACTATTTCGTGTCGGACTGGAACGGGCAGGTCTTTCACATCAGTGCCGATGGGACGAAGCAGCCGCTCCTGGATACCCGCGCCGATAAAATCAATGCCGCAGATATTGAGTATGTAGCAAAAAAGAAGCTACTGATCGTACCGACATTTTTCAAAAATAAGCTCGTTGCGTATCACGTCGAATAGGCCCACATCGTGTTGCGTATCGAAGGTACGGAAACTGGGTTGAGCATAATTGAAAAGGATCGGGTTGAGGGCATATTCTGCTTTTAACCCGATCCTTTTTTATGAGAACGACTCAATAGGTTAAGCCAGCAACGCGTCAATAGCGGCCTGTGCCCGATCGGCACCGAATCCGGCCAGTGCCTTTGCCATGTGATCAACAATGAGATTATTACCCAGATTCCCGATGCTGCCTTCGTGGGTGTGATGCAGCGTACGGGGCGGATTGTACGTGTGCTCGGCAATTTCCTTCCCAACCGTTTGATACGCTTCGCGGAAAGGTACACCACTCAGAACCAGTTCGTTGACGCGTTCCACACTGAATAGCAAATCGTACTTCGGGTCATCGAGCAGATTCGTTTTCACCTGAATGTGTTCCAACATGAAGTCGGCAATGTCGAGGCAGTCCAGCAGTTCATCGAAGGCGGGCATCAGAATTTCTTTCAGCAGCTGCATATCGCGGTGATAGCCCGACGGCAGATTGCTCATCACGAGCGTTACTTCCATCGGCAGTGCTTTCAGTCGGTTCGTTTTAGCCCGCAGTAGCTCCGCAACGTCCGGATTTTTCTTGTGCGGCATAATACTGCTGCCCGTTGTGAGTGCATCCGGAAGCGTCAGAAACCCAAAGTTCTGGCTGTTGTAGAGGCAAATATCCATCGCCATCCGGGAGATCGTAGCCGCAATGGCCGCCAGAGCAGTGAGTGCCGTCTGTTCTGTTTTTCCCCGGCTCATCTGGGCGTACACAACGTTGACATGCATTCCCTCAAAACCCAGCAAGTCAGTCGTGAGCGTTCGGTCGAGCGGAAAGGACGACCCGTAACCGGCCCCTGATCCGAGTGGGTTACGATTGGCGAGCCGGTAGGCTGTCTGTAAGGTTAGCATATCGTCGGACAGGGCTTCGGCGTAGGCACCAAACCACAGTCCGAACGACGAGGGCATGGCGATCTGTAAGTGCGTGTAACCCGGCACTAAATCGTTCTTGTGCTGTTCCGATCGATCGATGAGCCGGTTAAAAACGCGTTGCGTAGCCTGAGCAACCTGCCAGAGTCGGTCGCGCGTGAATAATTTGAGATCGACTAATACTTGGTCGTTGCGTGATCGACCCGAGTGAATCTTCTTGCCGACATTACCCAACGTTCGGGTGAGTAACAGCTCGACCTGGGAATGCACATCTTCAACGCCTTCTTCAATGACGAAATCACCGGCTTCGATGTCTTTGTAGATCGCTTTCAGTTCGTCCGTTAACAGGTTCAATTCCTGCTCAGTAAGCAGGCCAATGGTCTCAAGCATCTGAGCGTGAGCGAGGTTACCCAGCACGTCGAACGGGGCAAGGTATATATCCATTTCTCGGTCGCGCCCGACCGTGAAGCGTTCAATCTGTTCGGCGGTTGTGACGCCTTCTTTTTGCCAGAGTTTCAAATTCTTAACGAGCGAAAGAGTGAATGAGCGATTGGAAAACAGCCTAATGGTACTGGCTGAGTTGCCCGTTCGCCCATTGAATAGGGGCAAAGTTCGTAAAGAAAATTGGTTGACGCATCGGTACGCCCGTAGGCTACTCTTGATTTATCGAAAAAGGGTTGCTCTACAGACGCAAAGGCCAGCCGAATAAACTAGTGATGTAGACCGATGCTGGTTGGCAGGCCGTCCAGACTGGTCAGGTTATTGTCCTGAACATACTCCCGAAGCCCATCGGCTCCTTTCTTCTCCGCCCACTCGAAATGAATGTCGCGTTCGCCCGCATACTCGTACAGGGGAACGCCAAAGCCACAGGAGGTTTGTACCAGGTCGATGTTCGCGACGATGAGCTGCCGGGTACTCGGAACAATCGTAAAATGGGGGGCGTACTGCTCCCATTCAGCCGTATCGGGCAAAACCGTAAACCCTTTTCCGTATAGTCTCAGAATGGTTGGCGCGCCTTCGAATGAGCAGAACATGATCGTTATCCGTCCATTTTCGAGCGTGTGGGCCGATGTTTCGTTGCCGCTGCTGATCACGTCCATGTAGGCCACCTGGCTATCGGACAGGACCCGAAAGGAGTCAAGCCCTTTGGGCGACAGATTGATCCGACCGTCGGCGCTCAATGGGGCCGAGCTAACAAAGTAGATATGCTGTTTTTCGATAAACTCCCGGTGTGCGGGCTTGATCGATTCGTGAAATTTACCCATGTTATGTATGGTGATTAATGCGCTTGAAGTCGCTATAGTTTATCGGATGAACCGCCTTATTTCTTCGTGAACTGGATCGCGCAGCCACCGCCTTTGGCTAGATGAATGCTGAGGTTCGTCTTGGCAGTAACGGTTTTCTTTTCAATTACGTACGCTTCCGGATTAGTTTGCCAGTCCGCGTTGGCCGCGTCGCGGTAGATCGTTGCTTCATACGATTTGTTCGGCTCTAAAAAGTTGAGCGGTAGCGGTAAGTCGCGGCTGTTTTCGTCGGTAATCGCCCCAAAAAACCAGCTATCCTTCCCCTTTGCCTTGCGGGCAATCAGCACGTAATCGCCCGGTTCGGCAGCCACTACTTTTGTATCGTCCCAATCCACCGGCACATCCCGGATAAACTGAAACGCATCCAGGTATTTCTCGTAATTCTCCGGCAGGTCAGCCACCATCTGCAACGGGCTATATAGCGTGACATACAACGCCAACTGTTTCGCCAGCGTCGTGCGAACCCGTTGCGTTCGGGTGCTGTCAAACTGATTCAGCCGGAACCGGAACAGGCCGGGCGTGAAATCCATAGGTCCGCCCAGCAATCGGGTGAAGGGTAGAATTGTCGTGTGTTCGGGCGTGATTCCCAAGGTAGGTGCGTTGTTGAATTCGCTACCCCGAGCCGCTTCGCTGGCCATCCAGTTGGGGTACGTTCGGTGAAGACCCGTTGGGTGCGCCGACTCGTGCGAGTCCAGCATGATTTTATACTGGGCTGTTTTCTCCGCGACCCGCTGGTAGTGATTGATCATCCATTGCCCGTCGTGATGTTCACCCCGTGGAATGATCCGGCCCACGTAGCCCGTTTTGACGGTATTGATGTCGTGATCGACCATGAACTGGTACGCGGCATCCATCCGGCGTTCGTAATTGGTAACGGAGCCCGATGTTTCGTGGTGCATGATGATGCGCACGCCTTTCTGACGGGCATACCTCGTCAGCGAGTCCAGATTATAATCGGGGTAGGGGGTTACAAAATCGAAGACATCTTCTTTCCAGTTGCCGAACCAGTCTTCCCAGCCAACGTTCCAGCCTTCGACCAGAACCCCATCGAAGCCGTATTTAGCCGCAAAGTCGATGTATTTCATCACATTTTTGGTGTTGGCTCCGTGCTTGCCCCCGGCTTTTTCCCAGGTTGCTTTGCCGATGTGCATTTCCCACCACATGCCCACAAATTTCTGCGGCTTTATCCACGACGAATCACCGATTTTTGACGGCTCGTTCAGGTTCAGAATCAATTTTGAGGCCAGCAGATCCGTCGCTTTGTCGCTGACGATGAGGGTCCGCCACGGTGTTTGGGCCGGTGTTTGCAGATAAGCTTTATTTCCCACCGCATCGGGCACGAGTTGAGCGGTAAGCGTTCGGGTCTGTTTGTTCACGCGCAGGTGCAGAACCGGGTAGTTGATCAACGCGGCTTCGTAAATACTGATGTACAGGCCATTATCGGTTTTGAACAGCAACGGGGTTTGAACCGCGTCCGGTCCGATGACCGATTTCAGGGCGGTATCCTTCTCCCGATCAGATGCCGCGACCGCATCGATCTCGCTTAGTTTAGTCGTATTGTATAGATATTCATTTGAGTCATAATCGCCTGGTTGCCAGAACGTTTTATGATCGGATGGCAGCACAAACTGCGTCAGTTCGTCGGCTACCACAAAGTGCGTGAGGGCAGCCTGTTGCGGAAACTCGTACCGGAAACCCAGTCCATCGTCAAATACCCGGAATCGAACGCGTATCTGAATACCCGCGTCGGATTTGCTCGTTAGCGTAAGGGCTAGCTCTTTGTAGTTGTTGCGAATACGGTTAGTTTCTCCCCACACCGGTTGCCAGCTCTCGTCGGTCTTGGACGAATCGATACCTGTAATCGCGAATTGAGTGAGTGATACGTCTGGTTTGCTGAGCCGGAAGCCAAGTCCCGACGGGTCCAGAACTGATTTGCTCTTGTAGGAAAGCTGGTAGGTGATCGTACCCGTTGGTGTGCTGCTAACCGTGAGGACAATGGATCGGCTGGGAGCGGTAATCGAGATCGCCTGTTGCGCGTAAAGCCTTACCAGTGAGGTAATCAGCAACAGTACTGTTAATAAATAATTCGCCATATAAATAGCTTATGGGGTAAGGTATAGAACTAACGAATACAGACAAGAGCAAGCCCACGCATGGGCCGCCTACCGAACGTACGTAATCCGCTCGAAAAATAGGAAATTAAGGAGATAAACTGAGTAAAATTACGGACTAAACACTCATTTTTCGATGGACAACGTCTCCGTCTCGGGCGCGTCCAACCGTCGTTTCAACAACCAGAACCCGCCAGCTGATAGTACGCTAATAGCGGCCACGAACAACCAATGCACGGAGAACCCGAAATGAGCCACCACCTGTGAGCCAAAGGCCGGGGCTGTTGTTTGGGCCAACGCGCCACCCATCGACGACAGAGCCAGGTATTGACCGCGGGTGGCTGGACTAGCGCGCTGGACGGTGAAGGATTGAATGAACGGAATGGTCAGCATTTCGCTGAGGGTCACGAAGACGATGAACAGCAGCGCAATCGTCATGCCGGAAATGCCCGCCCAACCGGTTACTGCCAGCAGCAGATAGGCAATCGTTGTGAGGGAGACGCCAATCAGGATCAGGCCGGTTTTTGAGCGATGTCGCTTCTCCAGCTCATAGATCAAGACCATTTCGATACCTACGATCAACAGGCCGTTCAGCGCCATCAAGCCACCAATGGTGCCTTCTGTCATGTGCAGGATCTCCTTGAAAAATAGGGGGACTATGGAGAATAGCTGCATGAACACGATCAGATACAGGGCTGAGCAACTGACGAAGGCAATGAATAAGGTGTCCCGGTAAGGCGACGCGCCCAGCCCGGCATTCGATACGGTAGGCTTATGATTCGGTTCTGCGGATGTGACTGCCGGACTCGCTTTCGGAACGGGTAGGGTAGTCCAAAGGACAAGTCCGGCCACCAGACAGGTTATGCCGTCGGCCCAGAACAGCAGGCTATAATTAATTCCGGCCAGCCAGCCGCCTAGTCCGCCCCCAACGGACCAGCCAAGATTGATCGCTAACCGGTTAAGTGAGAAAGCCCGGGTGCGCGTGTCGGGTTCGGCGTAGTGCGCAATGGCAGCCTGGTTGGCGGGCCGGAATGAATCGCCGAGCAGCGTGAACAGAAAAACACTACTACAAAGGGCGTAAAAGCCGGTGACGAACTGAAGGACTACCAGAAACGCGCCACCAAAAAGCAGACTGAACAGCTGAATATAATAAAAGCCAAACCGGTCGGTGAGCCGCCCGCCAAGAAACGTACCGATAAAAGCACCTATACCATAAACGGCCATGATGATACCCGCATCGGAAACGGAGTAGTGTAGTTTCTGCGTGAGATATAATGTCAGAAAAGGCAGCACCATCGTACCACAGCGGTTGATAAGCATAACGCCTGCCAACAGCCACACGGATGGAGCCAGTCCCTGATAAGCGTTTCTGTAGAGCCGGATTGTATGCTGAATCATGGCGTGAAAGTACGGCAAATAGCCTACAGCCGCGATTTCTTCGTAAAGTTGATGCCAGAAATCTGGTGCCGTTTTCGATTCTCATGCGTTATAGCACGTGGAGAATCTGTCATGCTCCGCCTTTATTCAGACTATGCTAGCCAATCTGTTTCGTACGATTACGCGTTTCGACCTCGCTCACCGACTGATTATTGCTACGATCGTAGCCCTGATTGCTTACGTTACGGTGTCGGGTGAAGTCAGTGTGGCGGCCTGCGCAACCACTATCTGGATCGCCTTTGCCCTGACGATGTTAATCCTGATGTGGCTGACTATCTTTTATGCGCATCCCCGCGATCTGCCCCAGCTTTCCCGACTGGAAGATTCCAGTCGGGTGATGATCCTGATTTTTGTGCTTGCGGCTGCAATGGCCAGTTTATTCGCCGTTATTGTGTTGCTGAATTCCATGAACGATACCAATCGAAGCCAGACTATTACGCTGGCTATTCTGGCCGTGGCCTGTTCCTGGTCGTTAGTGCATACCGTGTTCACGATCCGGTATGCGCACCTGTTCTATGGCAACGATCCTACTCAAAAACGACGACCCGGCGGACTCGATTTTCCGAATGACCCGGAACCGGACTACCTCGATTTCGCTTATTTCTCGTTCATTATCGGGATGACCAGCCAGGTGTCTGACGTCTCGATCAGTTCGAAACGCATCCGACGGGCGGCTTTAGGACATGGCATCCTGTCGTTCCTGTTCAATACGATCATCATTGCGCTGACAGTCGGTGGCCTCTCCGGAAAGCTTTAATTGGATTTGCTGCCGGAACGGGCCTGATTTTTTGTCTTTTCCTGCGCCTGTTCCCGTTCGTATTCGTCACGTTGCCGTTTGTCGGAGACGAGTGTGCGGTACAAACCATTCAGGACATAGATGTCGTCAACCTCATCGATCAGTCGATGAAGGTGTTCGCGGACTTGCGTAATATTCATGGGTAGTTTACTTGTTGAGTCGGTGTTATCCGGTTGACTTGATAACACCATTGTAGTCCGTTTTGCTCAATGGAAGAAAAAATAGCCCAAAGCAATACCGGCAATAACGCCCACCAGATCGGCAAATAAACCGTAGGGTATCGCATGGCGTGAATTTTTGATGCCGACCGATCCAAAATACAGGGCTACGATGTAAAAGGTGGTATCCGCCGATCCCTGAAAAATGCAGACGAGCCGCCCCACAAACGAATCGGGGCCGAATTGCTTCATCGCGTCAATCATGAGCGCCCGCGCGCCGGAAGCACTTAGCGGTTTCATGAGTGCCACGGGCAGCGCATCCGTGAAGTCCGTATTCATGCCCGTCAGGGAAAATACATACCTGAACCCACCGACCAGGTAGTCCAGCGCACCGGCATTCCGGAAGGCCCCAATGGCAACCAGCATCCCGACCAGGTAGGGAATGATTTTGACCGATGTTTCGAACCCGCCTTTCGCGCCTTCGATGAATGTCTCGAAGATTGGGACTTTTTTTCGGATGGCCCCCAGCAGGAACGCGACCACGATGGTCATGAGAATGACGTTGCCGAACACTTTTGAAAACGTTTCGACCTCTTCTTTGGGACGACCTGCCAGCAGCCACAGCGCCAGGCCGATCAGGGCCGTAATGCCGCCTAGCCAGCCGAGTACGGTGGTATTCAGCAAATTAATGCGTTGTTTGATCGACACAGCTACAAGTGCCACAACCGTAGTTACGTAGGTGCCAATGACGCAGGGAATAAACACATCCGACGGATTGGCCGCGCCCAGAATGGACCGTTGCGCCATGATGCTCAGCGGAATGATTTGTAAGCCTGACGTGTGCAAGACCAGAAACATGATCTGCGCATTGGATGCCGATTCTTTGTTCGGGTTCAGCTCCTGCAAACTCGCCATGGCCCGTAGTCCGAACGGGGTAGCGGCATTGTCCAGGCCAATCAGGTTGGCCGAGAAGTTCATAATCATCTGACCATTGGCGGGGTGGTCTTTAGGAACTTCGGGGAAGAGTTTATGGAAAAACGGACCAATGATACGGGCCAGGAAATTGATCGCTCCGGCTTTTTCACCCACATTCAACAACCCCAGAAAGAACGTCATCACACCCGCCAGCGGCAGGGCGATGTCCATAACCGCGACCTTGGATGAATCGAAAAGTCCCTCGACAATAAGTTTAAAAATTTCGGTATCGCCCAGGAAAATCAGTTTGGCGAGCGCTACCAGAAAGGCAATGACAAAAAAAGCAACCCAGATGTAATTAAGAGCCATGCGGTAGAAGAGAGGGCAACGTGTAGTTTGTCGTTGGGAGTTTGTTTTTATTTACGTCCTCAATATTCATCATTTGACCTCAATAAGCAAACTATCATGCGTTTCATTGCTATTCTGATTGTACTCACCTATGCGCTTACCGGTTCACTATCACTGGCTCAGGCAGTCGAAAAGGCGATGGTTAAACAAGGGCTGGTGAATGTGCAGGAAGTCGATCCGAGCATTCTGGTCGAACTCAAGTACTCTACCACCGACAATTTTGTGGGTAAAGACGTGTACGGTGATCTTACGCGGGCCTACATGCAGCCGATGGCCGCTAAAAAACTGGCCAGTGCCAGCAAGTATCTGCAAACCAACCACCCTGATCTGCGGCTACTCGTCTATGATGCGGCCCGGCCCCGCTCGGCCCAGTGGAACCTCTGGAACGCGCTGCCCAATATGCCCGAAAACGAACGTCAAAAATACGTAGCCGATCCCCGCAAGGGTTCCATACACAATTACGGCTGCGCGGTCGATCTGACGGTAGCGACCAAAGACGGCAAACCGCTCGATATGGGCACGAAATACGATTTTTTCGGTGAGCTGGCGTATCCATCCCGCGAAGAGGAACTGCTGAAAGCTGGTAAGCTTACGCAGGAGCAGATCAACAACCGCCATATTCTGCGTACGGCGATGCGGCAGGGCGGATTCAGTTCAATCGAATTTGAGTGGTGGCATTTCAATGCCTTATCACGGGAGAAAGCAAAGATGGTATTCCGGATTGTCGACTAGTAACAAGTGTGCATTAACGTCAATTCGGTTTACTCGATGCCTGGGCTGTGTGGTTATGGCATTAAAAACAATGCGCAGAGGAGACAATTTAACAATTAGGCAAAACGGATGTAGACCGTTTGCTGTAGCTTTACAAAATTAACTAATCCAATTCTTATCATGGTTCAACGTTTACGTCAAGTAAGCCAGTTATGGCTGTGGTTGATGGTGTTGCTCTTTGCCCAGGCGGCAAGGGCGCAGCTATTAACCGACGATTTTACGGCAACAACATTGCCTTACTCGCTTACCGCGCAGGGATGGTCTGCTCACAGTGGAGCTGGTACAAATTCCGTTCAGGCCACAGCGCCAAGCTTATCGTATGCCGGACTTGCCACGACAGGCGGAGCGGCTGGTCTGACAGTAACTGGCGAAGATGTTAACCGTACGTTTGCGCAGCAAACGAGTGGTTCAGTTTACGCTTCGTTTCTCGTGAACGTATCATCGGCACAAACAACCGGTGATTACTTTCTTCATTTTGGTGCAACCGCCATCGGTACTGCTTTTGGGGGACGCGTATTTGTTAGGAGTACAACGGGAGGTATACAGTTTGGTGTCTCTAAAGCAACCGATACAGGTGGGCCAGTTTATAGCCCAACGGTCTACTCACTCAATACCACGTATTTCCTCGTTCTGAAATACACCGTAGTTTCCGGAACCACCAACGATATTGCTGGTTTGTATATTGAGCCAGTCTTAAACCAACCTGAGCCTTCGACCGGACTCAGCACGACATCAACGGCAGGCGATATTGCAAACGTTGGTTCCATCGCACTCCGTCAGGGGGGAGGAGCGTCAATAGCTCCTAATGTACGGGTTGACTACATTCGGGTTGCGACCAACTGGGCCGATGTAACGAAGAGTTCTACGCCCGTAGCTGCTTTATCGGTTAATCCAACCACGCTCACTGGGTACGTCGCTACACAGGGAACGGCTTCATCATCGCAATCTTACACGCTCACCGGAACTACTTTGGATGCGTCTGCCGTATCGGTTTCGGCTACGGCGGGCATCGAACTAAGTACGGACAATGCTTCCTTCGGCCCAACGCTGTCGATTATGCCTGCTTCGGGCAGTGTGTCACAGCCTGTTTATGCCCGGTTGACCAATTCAGCGGCAACGGGTCCGTTCAGCGGTACGATCACCAATACGTCAAACACGACGCTGGTCGCCAACGTAACCGTAACGGGCCAAGTCAGTGCGCCCAATACGCCCTCGCTGACCGCTACGCCAACAGCTCTAACTGGCTTCACCGCTACACAGGGAACTGCATCTGCCGAGCGGTCCTACACACTAACAACGGCTAATTTGGCGAACGATATCACGGTAACGGCTCCGGCAGGCGTTGAGGTAAGCACAACATCGGGAAGCGGGTTTGTATCGTCGCTGGTCATTCCAGCCGCAACGGTGTCACCTGTCGTTTACGCCCGCCTGTCTGCCGCAACGGCTGGCGTGATCAGTGGAACGATCACCAATGTATCGGCTAGCCTTACTGCTACCGTGTCGGTCAATGGAACGGTAAACTCAAACAGTCCGTATACCCCTATTGCGATTGCGCGGGCTAACATCGGTCAGACCTACACGATCCAGGGCCGCGTTACGGTAACGAATCAGTTGGGTTCCCGCCAGATTTACATTCAGGACGAAACGGGTGGTATTGTTGTTTACGCCAGCCCATCGGGAACCGATCTGGCCTCTTTGGTACAAATCGGTGATCTGGTGCAGACGCGCGGACCAATTAGCGTCTTTAGCGGCTATACCGAGATAACGTCGCCAGCAGCTACCAGTTTCACCGTTGTTCCGGGAGCCGGAACGGTTGTGCCCACGCCTATCGCGATCACACCGGACCAACTACCAAATTATCAGGGTCAACTGGTTTCGATTGCCAACGCTAACATCAGCGGCACGGGTAATTTTGCGGGTGGAGCCAGCTACACAATTACGGCTGGTGGACAATCGGGAGTCTTACGCATCAGCGCCAATTCGCCACTGGCGGGGGCTGGTCGTCCGAGCAACCCGGTTAGCGTAACCGGTATCGCCGATCGCTTCGTTTCGGGTGCTACCACGCCGGGTACTAACGGCCTGCAATTCCAGCCCCGTATTCTGGCTGATATTCCGGGCAGTACAGCGGCTCAGGATGCAACCTGTGGTAATCCGGCCGCTTCACCGCTGGCGTTCAACAAAACGCTTGATGTAGCCGCCTGGAACATGGAATTCTTTGGTGCCGATGGCGGTACGATCAGTTGCCCGAACAATGTGACGCTCACGTACAACGACATGGGCCCCACGAATGAAGATCTGCAACAGGCAAACGGCACGACCGTCCTGAATAAGCTGAATGCAGACATTGTTGCGGTGGAAGAAATCAGCGACATCAATCGTTTTGCCGCTGCGGTAGCCGCCATCCCAGGTAGCTACAGTTACGTTTGTTCGAATCGCTTTTCGTACTATTTTCAGGATGAATGCGATCAGGTGCCATCGGGTGGTACGGTGTTTGGCCCAACCTCACTGGCGCAGAAAGTGTGCGTCATCTACAACACGGCGACAGTAACGCCCGTACTGGCCGAGACGAAGCCCTTGCTGGATGGCATGTACAATTATCCAAGCGGTAACGGTTGGTCATCAGGTCGCTTACCCTTCCTGTTTGTCGCGAACGTAACCATCGACGGTGTAACGAAAAAGGTTCACGTTGTCGCGATCCACGCGAAGTCAGGTAGCGCAACCGCCGATTACAACCGCCGGAAACAGGATATCATTGATTTAAAAGCCAAGCTCGATGCAGACTACCCCAACGCCAATATTATCATGTTGGGAGACTACAACGATAAACTAAACGGGTCAATTGCCGCGAATCAACAGTCGTCGTATGCGTCATTTGTTAACGATGCCAGCAACTACACTCCGTTGACCCTGCCACTCGAAAATCAGGGCTGTTCGACCTTCAACTCGTCGGCCAGTTTCATCGATCACATGATCGTGTCGAACGATTTGCAGCCTGCTTACATCGCTAACTCGACGTACGTGCTGCAACCGTTCAGCATTCCGAACTACGCCAACACGACCTCGGACCACAACCCGATCATCGCTCGTTTCGATCTGACCAAACTGGTTGCGGCAAATACGGCCCCAACGGTGGCGAACACGATTGCTCCCCAGTCGGCTACGGTAGGGACGGGTTTTAGCTATACGATTCCGGCCAATACCTTCATCGATGCCGAGACGCCAAACGCGCTGACTTTAACGGTGAGCAGCTTACCGGCAGGCCTGAGCTTCACGGCACCGGCCACCATTTCAGGAACGCCATCAACGACGGTCGGTTCGCCCTTCACTATTACCGTGACGGCCACCGATCCGGGTAGTCTGTCGGTTAGCACCAGCTTTACATTGACGGTTAATCCAGCCGCGATCGTTACGCCAGGTAGCTTTGCCATCGCATCGGTTACGACCGTAAACTGTGCAACGGTCTCTGCTGGTGAGCGTAACCTTACGTTCAACCCAGTGTATAGCGGGGCAACAAGTTCGCCAATCGCTTTCTCCGTTGTGAATGAGCTGACGACCACGACTACCGCGGGACCGTATATGCTTCGGTTATACACGGATAACCCGGTTATTACGCTGAAGGCGGTGCAGGATGGCAATGCTGCCAGCTTCACCTACAACTGGCTGGCGGCTTGCAGCGGTACACCACCTACGAATACGGCTCCAACGGTGGCGAACACGATTGCTCCCCAGTCGGCTACGGTAGGGACGGGTTTCAGCTATACGATTCCGGCCAATACGTTCACCGATGCCGAGACGCCAAACGGTCTGACTTTAACGGTGAGCAGCTTACCAGCAGGTTTGAGCTTCACGGCACCGGCCACCATTTCGGGAACGCCTTCAACAACGGTCGGTTCACCGTTCACCATTACCGTGACGGCGACTGATCCCGGTAATTTGTCGGCAAGCACATCATTTACGTTAACGGTAAGCCCCGCAGGAGTGGTTACGCCGGGCGGTTTTGCTATAGCCAGTGTAAGTACCCTCAATTGTGAGGTCGTTACCGCTGGTGAGCGTAATGTAACGTTTACACCGGTCTATACGGGTTCGACAGGTAGTCCGATCACGTTCTCGGTCATCAACGAACGGATTCCGACAACCAATCCAGGTCCATACACCCTCCGGTTGTATACGGATAATCCAGTAATTACGCTGAAGGCCGAACAGTCAGGAACGGTGTCTACGTTCAGCTACAACTGGCTGTCCGCTTGCAGTCCGAACACACGCGTGGGTGTTATTGAGCATAGCGAACCCCTGTCGGTGACGATATTGGGTAACCCCGTATTGGGCGAGTCAGTGGACGTTGAGATTCGTGGCGCATCGGGCACCAAACTACAGGTACAGACGATCGACAGTCGTGGTCGTAGTGTGAGCAGCACGACGATTGATAAGGCAGGTGTCGTTGAGCGGGCCAGTGTGAGTCTGGGTCGGTCAACGGGCATTTACTTCCTACAGGTGAGCACACCAACGCAAAAGAAGGTGTTGAAACTGGTTAAGGAGTAAGTTCATAGTTTCCAATACGCAAAAAGGCAATCCACTGGATTGCCTTTTTGCGTATTGGAAACTATGAACTTATGCAACTAAAAACCGGAATGCTAGTTGAGAAATAGCTTTACGTTAGTGCTCACACGTAATTTTCCTCCTGCTTTGTATTGTATGGATTGGCTTTTACCTGTTTCGTTGGCAGGTATGACAACATCGTGTTGAATTTCAACAAGGTCTGTGCTAGTTGGAATACGATTCGCAGACCAGGTGGTCGGATTCATCCAGGAACCTGCCTGAACAGAGTAAATAACGGATTTTAGGCTTGTTGTAAACGGATAATTATCTGAAAAGTCCGATACGTTCGAATCGGCGCATAACGTTCGTATTCGCCACTCGTAGTTTGTTTTAGGAATAAGGTCAGGCAGGGTATAAGCTCCCATAGCCGATGTTGTAAGGCTCTGAGGCCAGGAGTCAGTACCAGCAACTCGCCACTGAATTTCGTAGGAAGTAGTACTATCAAACGGAGCCCAGTGTAGTTGAGCTGACGTTGCTGTAATATCGGTTGTTCGAATATAGGTAGAATTGGGGGGGAAGCACCACGTACCGATTAGTACATCAGAGGAATAACTGCCGGGTATGCCTCCGCAGATACTTTGAACCTGAACCCGATAAAGGGTTGCGGTCTGCAATGGTGCAATATCGAAATAAGCATTACTCGTTGGCGCTCCTTCCTGCCATTCAGTACTGTTGTCGCGACGCCACCGCACCTTATATTGAGTTTCCGGACTTACGGCAGCCCATTGGACACGGGCCGACGTCGATGTTATGTAGGCCTGTGTAAAATTGACCGGGGGGGCACAAACGGTCGTGAAAGATCGGGGGCTTGAAAATGTTGAGCTATTCGTTGCCGAACAGAGTGTCATGACCTGCCACTCATAAGCCGTACCGGGAGCTAGATCGGAGAATTGAGCAAATAACAAACCATTGCTATTCATTTTTTTGTCAGGTAATGTTTGCCAGGGACTATCAGCCGGAATTTTTGTCCGCCATTGCACACGGTAACTGATACCGTACACGGCCCGCCAGTAGACTTCCGCCACTGTGGGTTGAATCTGACCTTCCTGTAGATACTCAGGTGAGCCGCAAATAGCCGTAAATGTACGAGGAGCCGTAAATGACGATCGAACCGTCTCATCACAAATGCGCTGAACATTCCACTCATAGGCAGTACCCGGCGTGAGGTCCGTTAACTGGTAAAAACCAGTGGTTTGTCCATTGCTCGTAGGGCTTGACGTTGGTAAGTTTTGGACCAGCGTCCAGGTTGACGTTCCAGCTGGTCGCCACTGGAGGTTGATCATCTGAGCGGAATTGACAGACCAGGCGAGCTGAATCTTACTGCCAACAGGATCAGATTCACGTGGCGAGTTTGGCACTCCACAGCTGCTGGTTGTGAAAACCCGACTAGAGCAATAATCGGATACGTTCCCGTCATTACACAGCGTTCGTAAGCGACATTCGTAGGTTGTCTCAGGTGTCAGGTTGCTGAAGGAATAGGATGTGCCTGATACCGTCAAACTATTCGGCCAGGTTGATATACCCCTAGGACGCCACTGAATTTCATAAACAGGTTCTGTTCCGTATTCTCCCCAGACCATGAGAGCCGATGTGCGGGTTACTTCGTATACCGTCACTACATCCGGGAGTGAGCAGGCTGTTGTAAATGTAATACTACCTGAATATGGAGTTGGTTGTTCATTGCAAATGGTCTGTACCTGAGCCTCATATGTAACGCCATTGGTCAAGCCAGTTAGTTTATCATAGGGATTTGGCGTAATAGGTCTGTCGATCCACGTCGCTGAACCAGAAGAACGCCAGCGAACCCGATACCGAATAGCCGTGCCTACCACTGTATTCCAGCCTAAAAAAGCCGTTGTCGATGTGCCGCCGTCACTATGCAGGTTTTGGGGAACGATGCAATCGTCTGCTGATTGAATGCTGCGCTGCTGTGTCTGTAAGGAGTCCGTCGTTACAGGTGCGGCCAGAATAGGTTGGGTGACAAGGCTGAGGAGAAAAAGAAATCTAATAATAAACGTGTAGTGCATATGGTCACGAGTAAAATGGAAAACTTAAAACACGAGATTGTCAATCAGGCGTACATTGCCCAAATGAGCGGCCAGGCAGATCGCGGTCTGCCCCGGTGCCAACACCTCATTGACCGGCTGCATCGTATCGGCATTCACAACCTCGACGTACTCCAGCCGGAAGTTCGGATTGCCGTTAAAAAAGCCCTTCACAGCCGCCTTCGACTGGGAGGTACTCTGTCCCTCCAGCAGCAGATCATGAGCCAGTGTGAGCGCTTTAAATAGCCTTGTGGCCTGTTGTCGCTCGTCGGGCGTGAGGTTACGATTACGGGATGACATAGCTAGTCCATCAATTTCGCGAACAGTAGGGCAGCGAACCAGCTCGATAGGAAAGTTCAGGTCGCGGATCAGCCGGCGGATAACGGCTACCTGTTGCAGGTCTTTCTGCCCAAAATAAGCCCGATCGGGTTGCACGATGTTGAACAGCTTGCCAACTACAATACCAACTCCATTGAAGTGGCCCGGCCGGAAAGCACCCTCCATCTGGGTTTCTAGCTCACCGAAGTTAAGCCGGATGGCAGGCGGTTCCGGGTAGACTTCATCGACCGAAGGAGCAAAAACGACATCGCAGCCAACGGCTTCGAGCTTTTGGTAATCGTCGTCCAGTGTGCGCGGATAGCGAGCCAGATCATCGGCGTTATTGAACTGAACGGGATTGACAAATAGGCTGCTTACAACCAGATCGTTTTCTTGTTTGGCCCGTTCAACGAGTTTGGTGTGCCCTTCGTGCAGGGCACCCATCGTTGGGATGAGTCCAATTTTGTGTGTTGAGCGAAGGGAAGACAGATGCCGGCGCAGGTCGGCAATGGTATCGAAGCGATTCATAACGGTCGGCAGATTTTTCCGGCTGCAATGATAGTTGATTGGTATCTTTTTCGGACAAAATGTATTGAAATACGGGAAAAAATTGTATAATTTTGCAAGTTTTTTGAGAGTCTTAACAACACACCCCGCCCGTTTTTATGAGCAAATTACGCATCCTTTACGTGGCCAGTGAAATCAATCCTTTCCTGAAGACGTCCGACGTCGCTGATTTCGTCCGCAAGCTACCCCAGGCCATGCAGGAACGAGGAATGGAGATCCGGATTTTAGTGCCACGCTTCGGGCTTATCAATGAACGCAAAAATCGGTTGCACGAAGTCGTGCGGCTATCGGGTATCAACATCGCCGTTGGTGATGAGGAAAAACCGTTGATTATTAAAGTTGCGTCAATTCCCACGGCTAAATTACAGGTCTACTTTATTGATAATGAGGATTATTTTCAACGTAAATATGTTTTCCATGATAAGGAAAACCGGTTTTACGATGATAACGATGAGCGAGCTATCTTCTTCTGCAAAGGGGTGCTGGAGACGGTAAAAAAACTCGGCTGGGCTCCCGACATCGTTCATTGTAATGACTGGATGACCGCCCTGATTCCACTTTACCTGAAAACGACCTACAAAAACGACCCGATGTTCAAGGACACCAAGTCCGTTTTTACGGTTTATAACAATTCGTTCGATCACCGGTTTGAGGGTGACATTATTGAAAAGGCCCGTATGATGGACATCGATGATTCGATGCTGGCCGAGTTGAAATCAGCCGATTTTGAAGGGTTTGTCCGGATTGGCTGTGCGTACGCCGATGCCGTTGTCCGGGCCGAAGAGGAGTCGAGCGAAAGCCTGAACGCGATCCTGAACGATCTGCCAGAACACAAGTTCGATGTGGATGAGGACGTAACCGAGCGTTATTTCAATCTGTATACGCAACTGGCAGGTTAATAACCAATTTCTAAAATGAGTGAACCAAAAGCCGGACATTCCGGCTTTTGGCGTTACTTTGCTCCGATTCATTGCTCATCGACAAAAGTAGGCGTCTTCGGGTCCTGGCAACTGTCAGACCAGCGGGCCTAAAAAGGTATAGTCCTTAACTCGTAAACGAACAACCGAATTATGTGCGGCATTGTAGCATACGTTGGCCACCGGGAAGCGTGTCCACTAGTGATCAAAGGGCTGAAACGGCTCGAATACCGGGGCTACGACAGCGCCGGTATCGCCCTGATGAATGAGAGTGGTCTGCACGTGTACAAGAAGAAGGGCAAAGTGGTGGCGCTGGAACAGGAACTGGCCGGCAAAGATGTTCACTCGACCATTGGCATGGGACACACCCGCTGGGCTACCCACGGCGAACCTAACGACGTCAATGCGCACCCGCATTACTCGTTCCACCGGAAACTGGCGATCATCCACAATGGTATTATCGAAAACTATGCGGCCATCAAGCAGGCACTGCTGAAAAAAGGCCACACGTTTACCAGCGAGACCGACACGGAAGTACTAGGTCAGTTCATTGAAGATATCTGGGAAAACAACGGCGGTACACTGGAAGAAGCCGTGCGGCTGGCGTTGCAGGAAGTAGTAGGTGCCTACGCAATCGTGATCATGAACGAAGCGGAACCTACGCAGCTTATTGCGGCCCGCAAGGGATCACCGCTGGTAATTGGGGTAGGCGAGGGTGAATTTTTTCTGGCATCGGATGCGACACCGATCGTCGAATACACCAAGGACGTTATCTACCTCAACGACTACGAAATTGCAGTTATCAAAAACGGCGAACTGACCGTTGTGACGCTCGATAATACGACCACAACGCCTTACGTTCATAAAGTCGAACTGGAGTTGGAGGCCATCGAAAAGGGCGGTTTCGACCACTTCATGCTCAAGGAAATCTTTGAGCAGCCACGCTCCATTGCCGACTCGATGCGGGGGCGCGTCAAGGCCGACGAAGGAACGCTGCAACTGGGCGGTCTGCGCGATTACCTGGACAAGCTGGCAAAATCGAAGCGGATCGTCATCATTGGCTGTGGAACCTCCTGGCACGCGGGACTGGTTGCCGAATATATCTTTGAAGAACTGGCCCGCATCCCGGTCGAAGTTGAATACGCGTCGGAGTTTCGATACCGGAATCCAATCATCAAGGAAGGCGATATTGTCATCGCTATTTCGCAGTCGGGCGAAACCGCCGATACGCTGGCTGCGATTGAACTGGCTAAATCCAAAGGGGCCACCATTTTTGGCGTTTGCAACGTGGTTGGTTCGTCCATCGCCCGTGCCACGGATGCGGGGGCCTTTACCCACGCCGGGCCCGAAATTGGGGTTGCCAGCACGAAAGCGTTTACGGCGCAGGTGACGGTGCTGACGCTCATGGCGCTGGCTGCGGCCAAGCGGAAGGGCACGATTTCGGATTCACTATTCCGGCAGCTGCTGGCCGAACTGGAAAGTATTCCGGCAAAGGTAGAGCGGGTGTTGCAGGCGGCTGACAAGATCAAGGAGATTGCCTATATCTTCACCTATGCCCGTAATTTTATATACCTGGGTCGGGGGCTGAACTTCCCCGTTGCGCTGGAAGGCGCATTGAAACTGAAAGAGATCAGCTATATCCACGCCGAGGGTTACCCGGCTGCCGAGATGAAGCACGGACCGATCGCGCTCATCGACGAAGACATGCCGGTCGTTGTGATTGCCACAAAAGATTCGTCGTACGAGAAAGTGGTATCGAACATCCAGGAGGTAAAAGCCCGGAAAGGCCGCGTCATTGCGATCACTACCGAGGGCGATACACACTTACCGGGCATGGTTGATTTTACGATCGAGATTCCCAAAGTTCACGAAATGCTGATGCCACTGGTATCGGTAGTGCCCCTGCAATTGCTGGCCTACGACATTGCCGTCATGCGCGGTCGGAACGTGGACCAACCCCGGAATCTGGCCAAATCGGTAACTGTGGAATAGAGAATCTAATACTGGTTGAAAGCGCGATCAATAATCGAATTGGTCGCGCTTTTTTTATGGTTGAATGCTGATAACGAGCGATGAGTGCGTAACGAACTGGAGATTTTTTCTGTAGACCGCTCAAACCTTATATTGGTAAGAGAGGCCTTGTCGTTCTAGTTATAATCATTAAATTTATGCAATAAAATCTACTTATAGTTCATAATAATATCAATTGAGTTGTATTGACTAGTGAAGTGCCACTTACATACGAAGAGTAACGAATACGTGTAAGATCAGCGGTTTTAACAAGTTTCTAAACACTTGACAGGATGAAAAAGCAACTTATCATTTTCGGAATTACGCTGTGTATGGCTTGCCAGCGCGATGCGCCGAGTGTTCAACCGGTATCTGCTCCTGATGCTGCCAACGTTATAGCGGGTACGTACACGGCGAATATATCCCGTCTGCCCGATGTAAAATCGTATCCCATCAATGGCAAGACGATCACCTTTCAGATAGAACGAATTGCCGCTGACACCGTACGCGTTCGAGTGCAGGCCCCTGCCAACGGCTTCTATTCGCCTGCCCGGGATACCACCTATAATAAAGTCTATGTGCTGACAAAATCACAGGGCTATTACTTAACCTTAGAAACAGACCCAACTCAACCGAATAATCAGTTGGGTAGCGAACTCGTTATTGCCGCTCCTGTACTACCCGCTACCGCCCCCAATTGGGCTTCTTACGTATTTCTGCCGCCGGGCTATAAACTAGGGCGCGTATCCGCTGAGTTCACGAAAACCAAGTAGCCCTGATCAGAGATTTCCAACAAGCGCGATCGATAGCTGAATCGATCGCGCTTGTTCTATGGTTGCACTCTGACAACCCGTAGTGTGCCTAAACTGCGTATGCGTAGATAAACCTTATTTTTTACGCATAACAACTAAAGTTGTGTCATAAAATTTGATATTAATAGATGCTACTGTCGATTAAGTTATATTGCTTACCGTAATTGCACTTATACAACAGGAAAATTAGGGATGGAACAAATTTCAATTGGTAGCATCGTTCAACTTAAATCAGGTGGGCCTCAAATGACGGTTGTGGCATATGGCACGAAGATCGAATTTGGGTCTATACTAGGCAGACACGTGGAAGATAAGGAAAAGGTGAAGTGTCAATGGTTTGATTCAACAGCAACTTTACAGGATGGTGTCTTTCCTGTCGAGTCATTGAAGCTAGACTAGTCGTTCCTGGCTGCTTGGCGTAGGTAGCTGGTGGGGCGACATGAATAGATTTGCTGGTATGGCTTTTCCTTTGTAGCAATCGACAAATTACTTAATTGATCATAGAAAAGTCGAACAACATAAAGGGAGTGGCTGTTGCAAAAGCCAATACCTGCTAGCGAGGCTGAGTTAGCCAGCTATTTTTAACTCATTGGCAGGTCGGCAACTGACCCGTAAACCTGTTACCTAATTCATTGGGGACTTTGGCAACAGCCACACCACTTATACAACGGCAAAAAATTCAAGTGTCAGGCGTGTCGGTTTGCTTCCCTTATCTAAAGCGCTTAAGTGGCTACTATGGTTAATATACTGCTGAGCAGTATAGCTATCTTTGATTACATGGTAAGCGAAGCTGCAAGTATTCGATCCGGAGAATCAAACGCAATAGAAAATGATACCTTATCACATGAGTTTGCAAAAAGAGCGCTTACCATAGGCGGCATAATCGCGAAACCTGAAAAGTATCACAATCAGCATGTGTGGGTAAAAGGGTACATGAATCTCAAATTCGAAGGTGACGCTATTTATTGGCGCCAGATAGACTATCGAAATGGTAAGTATAGGAATGCTTGTTAGGTAGCGTTTTCTGACTCACTACTACAAGCAAAAGAGTAACCGATTATAGCAAGCATTACGTTGTGCTTAATGGTATTTTCGATGCGACTTGAGGTAGTCATGGAAGATTAAATTCTGGTGCAATAACTAAAATCATTAGCTTGAACAGTTTACAAAAGAATGTCAAATAATTTAATTAGTGCGAGTTTTGCTACTAGACAAACTTATGCATCTCTCTTACTTCAATTGAGTAATGTGAAGGTTAGCTATGCAAAAGAGCTGAAAAAAGCACAGTATTTGACTGTTCGTTGAAGCAGCTAAGCATTGTACTTTTCGAATAGCTGGTCCATACTTACACTGTTAACGTACGCGGAATTGTTCGGATAGGGCGTATTGGCATACTGTTACAGACACGCATTTGCCGTAATCCTGAATTTACAAAAGCACGATGAGGCTTATCTTCACCGCGCTTTGTTTCTTTGTGCTTCTGACGGCTTTCAATTATCAGCCGTGTCAACACAGATTGTAAAATCAAACCTCCGTTTATGTTAATCACCACGATGAAGACCGTTACGCTCCTTTTTGGGCTGCTCTGTTTAACGCTTACGGCGACTACGGCCCAGCCGTTCAGAGGGCTCGACAAGTCGCCGATGGATATGGCCTATTATCCGGACGACTACGCGCATGATCGCAAATTTGCCCCTGCCAAGATCGGTGGCGACAAGGCTATGGTTCGGGTGACGTACACACGTCCGGCCAAAAACGACCGCGACGTATTCGGCAAATTGGTGCCCTACGGCAAGGTTTGGCGGATGGGTGCGAATGAAGCGCCCGAGATTAAATTTTATCAGAACGTTACGATTGGTGGCAAAAAAATACCCGCCGGAAACTACGCACTGCTGGCGATTCCCAACGAAAAGGAGTGGACGATCATCTTCAGTTCCGACCTCGACCAGTGGGGAGCCTATAGCTACAACGAAGCCCTGGACGTAGCTCGCGTTAATGTGCCTGTACAGAAAGCAGACAACGTGATCGAAAATTTTTCGATTCAGTTTGTTAAGAAAGACCCGAAGAACGCTACGATGAACATCGGCTGGGATACGACGATCGTAGCTGTTCCGATCTCGATGCAGTAGGTGGAAAACGAACGGTGTCCCAGTGTTCATATCAATCGCTTAATTGAACTATCGCCCGGAATCGTGTGGCCCAATTTCAATCCTGACCGGAGATTGGAACATAGCGAAACACGATTCCGGGCGATCGGTTTGTTAAGGCTTGTTGAACCGCTTTGTGTCGAGATGGAAACTACGCCACGAATGCCAAAATTCCTGATACGCCCGGCGCATCGGTGCGAGCCGTTTACCCGCTAATGGTCCGGCTGTGCAATGCCCGCGCCATGTCCAGACGGAGTGCGTTTCTTCGTCCATGAGTTGACGGTTGGCGTAGCGGAACGTGAGTACCTGCGTACCTACGCGCCGATTCCATGCGCCGAATGATGCACTGTCGGGAGCCATCGTCAACACTAGCGGTTCGCCCCCGACAACATCATTAAGCACCCGCTTTTTTTGTAGCTCATTCCAGTCATAAGCCGTGGTGAATCCAGCCTGCTCCACCCCGATAATCCACGATTTGGGTTGCCACGAAGCCGAATCGCGCCGGGTAAGTTTGCCTTTCGACAGCCCGCGGTCATAGCTTTTCATACGCTCAAATTCGTCGGCGAAAGCGGGATCCGCCTGTAACACACGCGTGTTAGGATGTTCGGCAGCCCATTCGCCAAGAGTCATCTGCCGGGCGGGTAGATCCAGAATGGCCTGACCACGTAGTGGACCCACCACGGCCTCACCAGTGGCCTGCCGCCACCACGTACCCGTCCGTTTGTCTTCGAACATGGCGTTAAAGTGGTCCATGCCCACCAGCCGAAACTCATCGGCCTGACCCCGTACCAGCGGGCTAAAGACCCGACCAGTCCGGCAAACGGTGCAGTAGGTGACCATGATGGGCTGACTGCCTACCGTATCGCGTACCTGATGGTGATAGCCAATCAGTTGTAGCGGATAAGCCGTAGCTTGCCCAACCGACTCAAAACCAATCACGAGTTTGTCGAGCGGAATTTTGTTCTCACTCATCGGTACCACCCGTTTGTGGATGGGCTGTTTAAACAACTGGTCGGCCATCATTTCCTGATTTACCATGTACAGCACCACGCTGTAGAGAAGGAGCAACCCACCCGCAACGTAGCGATACCATTTCCGGACAGGTTTGACCAGGAGCCGAAACGCCGGGTAGAATAGGAAAAGAAGTCCGACCAACCGTAACCAGCCGATGTTGGTATGGAGCCAGTACGCGAGTTCAACGCGACCGAGCGACGCCTGACTCGGGTCATCGGCGTCGAGCCCAAGCTGGCTGCCCGGAAATGGCATGATGAAATACACGCTCAGTAATTCCAGGGCAATGAGCAGAACTATCGAAATTAAAAAATAGAGAAGAAAACGGTTCATTGAAAAGACGATCAGGTAATCAATAAAGCAGGCGGTATTCTGGAACAACAGGGCTGTGTTTCAATCAGACCTAATGGCTGATTAACACGTCCCCACCGGCTTTGTCCATTCAGCCGAATGAACAGAAGTGCACAGCCAATGGTATAGCAAACGTATACCACAGACTGATTGGCAAGGGTCAATAAACAAGAAGGTCTAAGCGCGATGAGATTCGGGCGGGGGCGAGTAAATGGGTAAGGGCCGTGAGGAAAAAATGAACACGGGGGCGGGGAGGTGCACCGCGTCGCGCCAGCCGAATCGGAACGAATGAAGAACGAGCTGGGGCGTAAGCGAATACTCTTTGAGCAATAACTTCAGCAACTGGCTGGCCTTGCGGTTGGCTGTGTCGGAATTGGTAAGGTGATCGTGTAAAAAGGTTAACAAGTCACTTGTCCAGAACGAGCGATCGTTGGTTTCCAGACCAGCAATCAGGAGGGTGTCATGCTGCATATGCAGGCTAACGACATCGTAATAGTGGCCCCGGTAGCCAAACCCACCCGTCGTGGCCTCAACCAGCTCGGTCGCCTTCGTTTTATCGTTGATGGGAATCTGAAACTCAACCAGACTATCAACGGACCGATAGACGATCAGGTGTTTCGACAGGTCATGCTGCTCCTGCCACTGCGTGCTGACAAATACGAGTACGTACCCCAGCGAGTGGTAAACCAGAAGCAGCAATAGTCCAAGACCGACGATACGTCTCACGGTTGTTCAATGAGATAATACGACAAATGTACCTGTTTTCCCGACGAATCGTAGCCGGCACTAGGGCGTATCGGGGGTGGCAGCCACAATACTGGTTAGCCGTTGTGTAACATCAACCCTTGACCCGTTTGTAGGTTTCGATGATGACCCGATCGATACCAAGCTTCTCCAGTTTTTCAACGCCTTTTTGCGTCAGCGTATCGTTGGCGATTTTAACCACAAACTCAAATTTGTGATTTTCCCAGTCTTTATCGCTGTAATAATCCAGATGCTCGGTGTAGACGCTATCCGCCAAGGTGTAGGTCCCGCCACCGGCCGAAAACTCCGCTTTAGACGAGTCTTTGTCTTTGCCTACTGCGTGATTCAGGAAAGCGAAATGCGTTGGACTAATGATCTTGATCATTTTATGCGTCGAGTCAAACGTAGAAAAACTTGTGTCCTTCTCGGTCGTCGTCGCCGAAATCAATTCCCAGGTTCCGGTAATTGGAGCAGCTGTTTCTTTTTTAGCGCAACTACTCAACGCGAAAACGGCCACCGCAACACGTACTACATTCTTGACCTTCATATTTTTATTGCCTTCTCAGGCGTAGTGAATGGGACTGATTGAATGCATGGTTGACAAGCTAATCTTGCCGGTAACTATAAAAGCACAGTTCGCTGGCTTCGTACTGTAAGACTTGGTTAGCTGGTCAGGATCGTTAGCCCGCTAAGCGATAGCCGTCTGGACAACTAAACCGAAAAAGCGTATACGATTACCGGCTTCTTGTTTGTTTTGTGAGTTGAAGCACAGGCTGAATGGACATGCCGCTATTGACCGGGGTGGTATGTCTTTTCCACATGCTTCTGCACATCTTCGGGATAGAACAGCACGTCTTTGAAGTTACCTTCGCAATAGAGCGGAGCCTGATCAGTAAAGTGCTTGGCACCGGGCCGACTGCTTTGGCCACCCGTCACGACGGAGCGGGCTTTTACGCGTTTGCCAAATTCAACGACGGCCACAAAACTGTTGCCCACGCTGCCATATCGTTTTTTTGTGCCGGGATAGGTCTTGGCCGCAAAAGCCGCCAGCGAACCCCAGGCCGATGAGGTAAAGGCAACCGGAAGGCTCGGCTTCTGATCGTCGTACGTTTCCTGGATGTTGCCGGTCAGACGCTGGTAGCGGTTTATGTCGCCCCAGGGTGTTTTCCAGGTGCCAAAATCGCGGGTCAGATCGGTAAGTACCTCAGCCAATGCCGTCACTTTTTCCTGTGGCGTAGTCGAACTGATCGTAAATGCCGTCAGGCTTAGATTGTCGAATCGCTGGTCGCCAGCCGCGCGGCTACGGGCCAGTTTCTGAATTTTTTCGCCCCAAAAGATTGCTAGTGTCTGGCCGATCGACGTAACGCCGTACGATTTATTCCAGCTTTTTAGAATCTGGATGGCTTCGGGTAAACCGTTTTTCTGGTTCGCTGAGTCGCCGGAAACCGTTTGGTAAGCATTCAGCAGGGCGGGCAGCAGTTCGTCGAAGGCCACCAGATGGGGGTCGTTGGCGGCCGCAATCAGCGTGTCGAGCGTAAAAAATGACCTGCGGCTCAGCACCCGAACGGCATTGATACCCCGGTAGTTTTCGGCGTCGGGAGCCATGTAGGCCGGATATTTGCCTTTCTCGGGACTGCTGTTGCCCGATACAGTAAACGGCGTCGCGTTGCAGTTCTGAATCCAGCCGCTGGCCGGGTTGCGCACCTGAACGATCTCATCGACCGAATGCAAACCTTTCCAGTCGGTTTCCGGATTGCTGCCATCGACGGGCTGGCTCCAGTCAAATTTGGGGTCGCGCTTTGGCATGAAATTGCCGTGCCAGTAGGCAATGGTTCCGTTACGGTCGGCAAAGATCGTATTATTCGACGCATTGCCATTGAGTTTCATGACTTCCTTAAAACTCGCGTAACCCGTTGCTTTGGTGCGCAGGTACGACTGTTCGAGCGCGTTCAGGGGCGTATTCATCATGTCTACCGCAATCCATTTGCCGTCTTTCTCGCCCGCAATAGGACCATGTTCGGTAAAATACATCGTAAAGTTCTTGTACTGAACACCCGTTCCCGATTTGTAGGGCAGTCGTACGGTCTGCGTTCGAACCGGTTTGAGCGCACTGCCATGTTTGTAGAAAAGAGCGTTATTCTTCTTCTCGATGGTTTCCAGGTACTCGTCCATCGAATCGGCATAACTCGTCGTATGCATCCAGCCGCAGTTCTCGTTGAATCCCTGGTAAATGAAAAACTGCCCCCACGTAACCGCGCCGTAAGCGTTCAGGCCACTCTGGCTAACCATGTGAACCTCCGACCGGAAATAGAATGAGGTATGCGGGTTGATCAGGAGCAGCGCATTTTTCGTCGCACTTTTAGATGGGGCAATTGCAAACCCATTCGAGCCGACAGACTCACGCTCGTAGTGATCGACGTTGTGCAGCCAGGAGGTCGATTTACGCTGTTCGTAAAACGCCTTGATTCGTTCGGTGGGTACCACGCTAATGTTGCCTCCGATACTGCCTTCACTAAACATAAGCGGCATCCAGGGTTGGAATCGTTTTAACAATCTGGGCTTAACAGTGGGGTGCGTGTAGAGGTAATAATTGGTGCCGCTGGCAAACGCATCGAGTAAACTTTTCATCCAGGCCGGGCTTTTCTTGTAGATGGCGATTGCCTGGGTACTATCCATGAAAAGCCTTGCCCGCAGATCGTGGTAAAGCGCCGATTCACCCTCAATTTCCGCCAGCCTCCCGATCGACGTGATGTAATTTTCCTCGACCCGATCAAAATCGTCTTCGCACTGGGTATAGAGCAGGCCAAAAACCACATCGGCATCGGTTTTTCCGTAGATGTGCGGAACGCCCCACGTGTCGCGGGTTATGGTAACTTGTTTGGCCTGCTGCTGCCAGCGCGCAATCTCTGCCTGGCTAAACGATTGGCCTTGGACTGAGATGGAAACGAAGCTAAACAGAGCTAGGAAGAGGAACAGAAACGGCTGAAAAGTAACGCGATTCATCAACGAAAAGGTAGTAAAATGGGAACAGGTGACTAAGTACGGTATTTTCGTGTTGGGTTTACTGGCCAGTAGCCACAAAACGTTTCGGAGCCCTCCGGTGGTGGGTGGCCTGTTCATACGCATAGGTCAACCGAATTAACGTTGGCTCGTCAAACATACGGCCCAAAAACTGAATGCCCGCCGGTAAATCACCCGTCGTAAAACCCATCGGAATGGTGAACGCAGGCTGACCCGTAGCTGGCGCAATCAGCTGGCTGTTATCGCCTTTGTACCCCTTCGCATCGCCTACCAATGCCGGCGGATAATTCCAGGTCGGGTAAACGAGCGCATCAACATGCAGCCGATCCATTTCGGTTTCGATAGCATTGCGGAAAGCTACCCGAAGCGGATCGGTGAACGCATCTCCACATGGAATGTCAGGGTGATTTGCCCGGCCCGTGTGCGTTTGCTGGTACGTCAGCCGGTCGCGCACAATGTCCGAATACCCACCCACCCGAATGATGTCGTTGATCGTTTGTAAAGAATCTCGTTTGACAAACGTGCGAAGATAGGTTTCGATATCTGTCCGAAACTCTGCGCACCACTGATCCGCCCGCAACGAGTCGAACTCGGGAACGGTAACGTCAACGATCTGAGCGCCCATGCGCGTCATATCGGCCAGGGCCTGGTCAAAAAGCTGCTTGATCTCCGGGTGAATGGCTTTATCACTCACCTGACGAAGCACACCGATACGGGCTTTTTTCAGGCCGTCTTTCCGTAAGAACTGCGTATAGGTTTTAGGAATTTTACCCTGACTATGTTTAGTGATTGGATCATTGGGATCGTATCCGGCGGTGACCTCGAGCAACCGGGTCGCATCGTCGACCGTGCGACACATGGGCCCGCCAACATCGTTGCGGGTATAGAGCGGAATGATGCCGTAGCGACTCACCAGCCCCAGCGACGTGCGGAAACCAGCCAGCGCGTTGTGGGATGCGGGACCACGAATGGAATTACCCGTATCGGAGCCTAACCCGATTGTGCCCAGATTCGCGGCTACGGCTGCTGCCGTACCACCGCTCGATCCGGCTGGCACATAGGCTAAATTATACGGATTACGAGTTTCGCCCGCTATCGAACTTTGCGAGTGCATGGGCGTAAAAGCCCATTCGGCCATATTTGATTTGGCCAGTACAATGGCACCAGCTTCGCGTAGTTTCCGAACCTGATACGCATCCTCATCGGGAGTGAAGCCTTTCAAGGCTATTGAGCCACCCGTTGTTTGCAGTCCCTTCGTGTTAAAATTGTCTTTGATGATAACCGGAATGCCATGTAGCGGGCGCAGCTTGCCGGTTTTCCGAAATTCCTCATCCAGCGAGCGTGCTGTGGCCATCGCTTCGGGATTGATGACAATGATTGAATTAAGTTTGGTCGACTGATCGTACGTCCGGATTCGTTCCAGATACGCCGTTACCAACGCTTCACTCGTTAGTGAACCGGTGCGGAAAGCCTGATGAATAGCGCTGATTGTAGCTTCAACTAACTCGAATTTGGCGGGTGCTGTTTTTTGCCGTGACTGAGCGCGGGCGGATACCATCCAGACTGGACTTAGGAGCACCAGAAAAAGATAAAAACGTAGCTGATGAAGACGGACAGGTCGCGGCATACGATAAGGAAGAATGTGTAATCGTACGGTAAAAGTAGGTGTTCCTGCGGTATAAATCGAATTCGCCGATCATTTGTATGGTGTACAAACTTATTGTCAAAATAAATTGACTGATAAAAGTCCGTTGTGGTGTAGCACTGGAGAAGTACCTGTAATAAATCGGGCAATTAGTTCGGATAATAACAGCAATGCGGAGCTAGCTTCTGAAAACCAGCTCCGCGTTGGCGGGTAAGATAGAATGGATGCGGCTAACGTGCGTTTGTTAGGCCAGCGATTTTAGAAACTCATCCAGGCTCAGGGGCTCACGACCCAGCAACTCCGCTAATGTGGAAGAAGGTACATCGAACTCGCCTTTTTTGATGCCTTCGGCCATTCCGGCAAAAATCGTGACGGCTGGCGGGGGTAAATGTTTCGCCAGTTCAGCTTCGTAAGCACTGCCCGGAATGTCGAGGTACGCAACAGTCGTTCCGTCATGGCCTAAACCCGCTGCCAGATCGCTGAACGACCAGGCGGTTGATGCGCCAATGTCATATACTTTATTTTCGTGTTTTGCGGTGGCCGTGAGGGCGTTGGCTAGCCCTTCGGCGATGTCTCTGCGCAGCACGAAGCTGGTTTTGCCATCACCGGCCGGATAAGGAAGTTTGCCCGTTTGTACCGCATCACCGATGACCATGGGCAGGACGTCCAGGTACAGATTGTTGCGGAAGATCGTGTAGGTCAACCCGGAGCCGATGAGCAGATTTTCGGTGTGAAAATGGTCGATGGCCGGGGTAAACGACGACGTTAGCGATGGGTTTGGGGCGCTGGTATAAAAAACGTGTTTGACGCCGGCTTCGTTGGCGGCCGCAATCACATTACTGTGCTGCCGAACCCGCTCTTCGCCCAATACGGCGCTGGAGATCAGTAAGAGTGTATCAACACCGGCTAAACTGGCGACCAGCGATGCCGGATCGGTGTAATCGCCCTGCCGGACCGATACGCCCTTGTCCGCGAATTCAGTGACTTTCTGCGAGTCTCTGACGATGGCCACCAGCGATTCTGGATTTGTTTTGGTAAGCAGGAAGTCGAGCGTGGCTTTGCCTAGGTGGCCTGATGCGCCGGTAATTGCAATCATGATGCTATTGGTTTCTTTTAATTTGTTAGTTACTTTTGGTAACTCAAAAGTATTTAGTAACCGTCATCTTCGCAAGAAGGTATGTTTTGGTGCCTCAGTAACATGGACAGAACTATTGTTGATTACCAGTCGAATAGGTTACAGGAAAAGTTGCATAAAATTTTAGGATCGGTTGGCGGAACCGCGAGCGGTTGTCCAATCCGGAACATTCTGGACCGGTTCAGCGATAAATGGTCAACCTTATCCATCTTCCATCTGGGCGATGCGGGGACACTACGCTTCAACGAACTGAAAAAACGAATCGATGGCATCTCGCAACGAATGCTTACCGTAACGCTGCGTACGCTCGAACGCGACGGGCTGGTAACGCGCCGGGTGTACCCCCAGATTCCACCACGGGTCGAGTATGAGTTGACGGATTTAGGGCGTAGTTTCCTCGTTCAGATCATTGAGCTTGGCGACTGGGCCAGCGTTCATAGTGCGCAGATCATGCAGGCCAGAGAACAATACGCTGCCCGCGAGCATCTGGTTGTTGAGTGATTTCCCTCCCTCACCGACCCGTCGGACCGCCCCAACCCCTCCCGCAACGGCGGACCACCCATACTGGGCGAGGGGAGCAGAGGGGTTAACGCTGCTTCAGCCAATCGTCTAGTATTATTTTTTGCCGCTTGTCGGGGTTTGGGAGTCGCGAAATCTGAAAATTTCGTTCGGACTTTTTTTCTGCTATTATCGTCTTTTCCTGGGTTTGTCCCTGCTGAACCGGGCGCAGTTTTATAGCCTCACCAGTGCGTATGGCTTTAACCGCAGCCAACGTTGCCCGCTGTTCATTGAGTGTCAACAATAGGGCTCCGCTCCGAACACCGGCTTTCCAGGCTGGCGATTCCCAATCGACGGTCGAAACGAATAAACTGTCCGATTTTTCGCGTAGCGTCAAGCCCAGCCAGGCATCGGGCCTCTCCCGGAGTGTGGTATCAATCGCCAAGCCCGCGTAGGCGAGGTATTTTGGGTAGTCGATGGCATCGACGGTCGAGGCATAGGCAAAGATTTCATTTAGTGAGGTACCCGCCGTTTTCTCGCAGACTGCCCGGAATTCGTCATCTGAAAAGCCGCGTTTCTCCTTTTGATAATACGTCTGGTATAGAGTCCGCATCACGTCATCGAGCGACTTTTTGTTATTCGTCTCATGGCGTATCGTGAAGTCCAGTAACATACCCAGAACAGGGCCCTTATCGTAATAAGAAATCGTTTTGTAGGCTTCATCGCCCGTGCGGCCGAACGGACCGTCCGACCAGGTTTCGTAACTGGCCTGGGTAGCCGACTGAAACCGATGGCCTGGTTTGTTCTCATAGGCTGATAGGTTGCCGCGCAAGGCGTTCAGCAGTTCGTCTTCGGTCATCAACCCGGCCCGTCGAAGCATCAGGTATTCGTAATAAACCGTAAACCCTTCCGATACCCAGAGCATGTTTGTTCGGTTTTCCTGCTCGTAGTCGAAGGGGCCGAGCGCCATTGGCCGAATACGTTTTACGTTGTAATGGTGGAAATATTCGTGAGCCAGGAACAGGTACAAGCGTAATTTACCCTGGGGCGTGTTCAAACCGTTGCCGTCAAAACTGATCGAAGTCGAGTTGAGGTGTTCAATGCCTCCTCCACCCGGCCCAATAGCCAGAAAGGTGTAGTGTTTGTACGGAATATCGCCAATGATGGCAGCCCCGGCTTCAACTATTTTCTTAAGATCGGCCATGAACTGCTCCTGATTAAACGACCCCATGTTGTATCCCACGAAATAATGGGGAATACCCGATACCGTGAAGGAGGGGAGTTGCTCCAGGTTGCCCATCAGCATCGGACTGTCGTAGAGCACGTCGAAAGTAGGAGCGGTAAATGTGTTGGTTCTTCCGGCGAGCGAGTCCAGACCGGTAGCTACCCGTGGTTTCCAGCCCGAATACGGGTGGATGGTTACCGTAACGGGTTGCTGAAGTTGATTCGGCACATACATGAACAGGCCAGCGGGTGAGATGTAGCCCTTATGTTCGTCCAGATAGCTGCTGGCGACAAAGTTCCGGGTTGCTTTGACATCATACGAAAGCGTTACTACTGTTGCCTTATTTGCATACACGCGCCAGGTGCTCGCAGCGGTTTTCTCCCAGTTTAGCGGCTTGCCTGCTGCGTTCGTAGCCCGAACGTTCTCGACATGGCTGGCATAGTTCATGAGTTGATAATAGCCGGGTGTCCATACCGGCATTTTAAATTCTACCGTTTCTTGGTCAGGGTTTGGGTAGTTGAGCGTAACGTGGTATAGGTGACTGGCAGGCTTTTCCATTGTCACATCGAACGCCAAGCCGGTTGTCGTTGGTTGCGCGAGCGTATGCAGATGTAAAGTCAAAAATAGAACGGCAAAAATTGACATAGTTGCTGAGAATCGACGGAGCATAGCGAAGAAATAGCCTGAATGGAGGAAACGGCAAAGATAGCCCGATTGTGAAATGAGAAGGTGCTTATACCACCAAACTCGTTTAAAAATAGCTGGTTTTTAGGCGTGGAAAAAGCCGGAAAAAGGCAGCCGGATCGGTCTGATGTAGCGCGAATTATAGACGGGGTAAAATGACTGATTTTATTCGCGTTATCGCTTTGTTATCAGGGCATTGTTTCGTATATTTATCCCTCTAATTAGCAACAAACAACCATACTAATGATGCCGGTTCAGGGGCTATTTTGGTGGCCATTGACCGGCAGGACAACCGCATGAAGCGACGCTCAACTCCGAATCAACTCCAGATCGATTTTCTGGCCACTTTTCGCCGGATGCTCATCAGTCTTGGCAGTCCTGACAACCTGCCTGTCAACGAAAGCCTGTTTATGCGGCTAACCGATCAGTGGGAAAGCACTCAGGTCATTCCCGCTGATTTGTTGTTCCAGAAAAGTCCCATCGAAGCGATCGTTTTCCGGCTTCAGAAAAACGACGATCGGCTGCGTTTCCCTACCGAACTAATCGCGGGTGAGATTCGCGGTGAGCAGGGACTAACGGGGTTTTCTGCCAAGTTCCGTGAACAGGGGTGGGTAATTCTGCCCGCTGAATTATCGGCGATGTACAAAAACCTGTTCCTGAACATTCTGTCGGCGTCCATTGGGCTGGACTATTTGTATCCCTCCCGAATTGAGCTACTGGCCGAAGCCGAGCGTGTGGCCCTGACCGCCATGTTACCCGAAGAGGAGGTTCGTAAATTTTTTGGGTTACGGCTATCGAGGTTTCCGGATAGTTTCCGAAGCGAAGTATCGAACTACTTCAACCTGCCATTCGACTATGTATTGAAGCGTGCCAATCATCTTAATCTTGTTTCTGAACAGGTTATTGACGAAGCGCGGATCAATACACAGTCACTGCGCTCAACAACACTGCGTCGTCCGCAGAGCAGCCGGGCCGCTTAGATCGCGATGCGCAATTTAACGTATCCAAATCGACGTAAACTGCCACGTTGGTTAAGTTTTTGGTAGGGCTTCTTTGATTTTTCGTGAACTTTGGTTAATTATCAGCCGGTTAAGGATACAAATGTACCTAGCCGGCTGTTTTCATGCGCATTTTTACACGGATACTTTTTGGCCTGCTCGTCTTGTTTGGGCTGTTTCTGATCGTAATGCATTTCAGAGCGAAATCGCAGCGTGACGATGAAGAAGCCTATTTGACTACCCTGCGAAAGAACATCACGGTTGCCAGCGGGTCGTTCCCACCCAATGGCGATATGCCGGTCAACTGTAGCTGTCGGGGAAGTGAAGCCTCTCCGGAGCTGGCTTGGGAAGGTGATCTGCCCGATGCCGAATCGTATGTTATTCTGGCCACCGACTACGACGTACCGACGCCCACCTTCCCACTTTTTAATCTCTCTCACTGGGTTCTTTACAATTTGCCCGCATCGGTCCATAGCCTTCCGGAAGCACTGACTACTGAACAGATGCAGCTGCTGGGGGGAAAAGTCGGTAAGAACTCAAGTGGAAGCCTTAAATTTATCGGTCCTTGTCCCCCGGCAGGTCGTCATGCCTACGTCTTTCGCGTGTACGCACTCGACCAGCTACTTTCCTTTACCGATGTACCTACCAAACCGCAGGTTATCGATGCCATGAAAGGACATATCCTAGGCTATGGGGAGCTAAGAGGTTACTTCGAGTGATCAATCTATGCCTATGACAGCAGGTGTTTAGCGGTTGCCTGTCAACGCCTGAAACGAGTGATCCTGTTTCGTTGGTGGCGTACGGCTAGTGGCGCACGGCTAGTGGCGCACGGCTAGTGGCGCACGGCTAGTGGCGCACGGCTAGTGGCGCACGGCTAGTGGCGCACGGCTAGTGGCGCACGGCTAGTGGCGCACGGCTAGTGGCGCACGGCTAGTGGCGTACGGCTAGTGGCGTACGGCCCCGGATTGTGGTTAATTGTTCACAACTTCCCCGTGGGCAACCTGTTGTCAAAACTGACGTGTTGGTCGTCTGGTACCCCCCGCCAACGTGAGCAGAATTGCGAATGAGCACAATCCGCTGCAAATAGATACTTATTGGATAAGTAATAAATTTCTTCCTGTACAAAAACCAGCATAGGCTGTGGTCCTTGCCAATCGACTTGACAAGTTGGCTCACCGAGTAATAAACTTCGCCTGATGGTTAGTTTGGCCTGCATTCAGTCAATCAAGCATATTGCATTGACAATAGCAGTCCCCTTCTTGTGTGATAATATATTGACAATCAGTATTTTGAATTTTTATTGGTAATGTATAAACCTTCCTTTATGAGTCAGATAGGGGAGGTATGAATATCGAGAACAACTAAGGACAGCCATTTTTTTATTGGTAGATGTTTGGAAAAGAGAAGGTATCAGTCCTTACTTTGTAATCTCTATCAAATCAATAGGCTATAAGTACTATTAGTCTATCCAGTACCGGGAGTATAGGGAGAATACAAAAATGAGCACAGTTCGTAAATCCGTATTACAAGCAGCAAAGTCGCATCGACATACCCCAGGCACCCGCCCCCATTGGGTATCCGGCCAACCACACAGCCCATCATGTATGAAATCAACCAGAACCTTTACGAACACCTGTTGTCGCTGATAGAAGTCCCCGGCAGATGACCAGACTACCAGACTAACAGCTACAAGCTGGGATTCACCCAGAATGAAAAGCCAGTTTCGCGCGGCATAACTCACACGTATTACCCAGCACAATCCATTAGAAATGAAACAAGTTTTAAGGTTAACTTTTTTGATAGGTGTACTTATCACTCCTTTATTTTCATCCGCTCAGAATGCCCCTATCATTAATGCGACAATATCCGGAAAAGTTGTCGATGCCCGCACCAGTGAGGTGTTGATTGGGGCAACTGTTGTTATCAAAGGAACAACGAATGGCGGACCGACCAATCAAAACGGGGAATTCAGCCTGATTACCGGCCAGAAGCTTCCCTTTGTCGTTGTGGTAACCTTTGTAGGCTATCAGCGGAAAGAAGTCGTACTCAGTGGCGATCACGAAGAAATCAGACTTGAAGAGAGTGCCAACCAGTTGTCCGATGTTGTGATCACATCCAGACGTCGGCAGGAGTCGGCGCAGGATGTTCCCATTCCGATCTCGGTTGTGAGTGGTGTCCGCGCCGAAGATGCGGGTGCCTTCAACGTGAACCGACTGAAAGAGCTAGTTCCTTCGGTGCAGCTCTACGCGTCCAATGCGCGGAACACGACGCTCAACATTCGCGGGCTGGGGTCGAGCTTCGGGCTTACCAACGACGGTATCGATCCGGGCGTAGGATTCTACGTAGATGGCGTGTATTACGCTCGTCCGGCGGCAACCGCTCTTGACTTTGTCGACATTGAGCAGGTTGAAGTACTGCGGGGTCCTCAGGGAACGCTTTTTGGGAAAAATACCACAGCTGGTGCGTTTAACATTACGACCCGTGCGCCAAGTTTTCAGACCGGCGGTACGTTTGAGACAAGCTACGGTAATTTAAATTACATGCAGGCAAAGGCGTCGATAACCGGTCCGCTGAGCAAAAAACTGGCGGCACGCGTTTCATTTTCGGCAACCCAGCGGGATGGTACGGTCTACAACACCACCACGCTGAAACCAACCAATACCCTCAACAATTTGGGTTACCGAGTTCAACTGCTGTATAAGCCGACGGAAAAAGTCGCCATCACGATAACAGGCGATAACTCCCGCCAACGCCCCGACGGCTATGCGACAGTGGTTGCGGGTGTGGTGACTACGAAGCGGGCAGCTTACCGGCAATTCAATGCCATTATTGCCGATCTGGGTTATACGTTACCGACCACCAATCCATTCGACCGAATCACCGATGCCGATTCACCCTGGCGGGTCAACAATGATTTTGGCGGGGCTTCCGTCAATGTGGACGCTAAAATTGGACGAGGCACCCTGACGTCGACCACGGCCTGGCGTTACTGGGTCTGGGACCCCTCGAATGACCGGGATTTTACCGGTCTTCCCGTATTGACCAAATCGCAGGGTAATTCGAGACATCACCAGTGGACGCAGGAAATCCGATATGCCGGTCAGTTTTCGTCCCGGCTCAGCGGTGTGGCAGGAGTATTCATTATCGATCAGGACCTGCGATCGGACCCCGTTCAAACGGAAGAATCGGGATCAGCTCAATGGCGTTTTTCACAGAGTTCGACGAGTGCCTTATGGAAAACGCCCGGTCTGTTTGACGGCTTTGGTACCAATACCACGTCGCGACTTAAAACGTTAGGCGCAGCGGTATTTGGTCAGGTTGACTGGGCTATCTCCGATAAATGGCACCTGCTGCCTGGTATCCGGTTCAACTATGACAAGAAAGATGTCGATTATAAGCGTCAGACCTATGGAGGCCTGCAAACGACCGATCCGGCGTTGCTTGCCCTGAAAAATGGCCTTTACACGAATCAGGCGTTCGCGTTTGGGGTCGAAGAAAACAATTTTTCGGGCCAGCTGACATTAGCCTATAAAGCCAGTAAGCAGCTGAATGCCTATGCGACATACGCGAACAGCTACAAGCCGGTTGGGGTTAACCTGGGCGGTCTGCCTACGGCCAACGGAGTGACGCTGATTGATCTGGCCAGAGTGAAACCTGAATACGTGACGCACTACGAAGTAGGTGTAAAAACCCGCCCGACTCCCGGTTCTACCTTTAATGTTACGGTCTATAACACGGATATCGATGATTACCAAACGCAGGTGCAAACGGCGGAAGTGGGCGTGAACAGAGGGTATCTGGCTAACGCAGAGAAGGTACGTGTGCGGGGCGTTGAACTCGATGGGAACATCCGGGTCGGTAATAACTTCTCGTTAAACGGTGCGCTGACGTACACCGACGGCAAATACGTTTCTTTCAAAAATGCGCCTGTTCCCCTCGAAGAAACCGGTGGCGAGTCCGCATTTAAAGACATTTCGGGTGGTGTGTTGCCCGGCATCTCCAAATGGGCGGGTTCCCTGGGCGGAGAGGTGTCTGGTGCCGGGAAATTACTCAATCTGGATGGACGGTTTTTCCTGGCTATCGATGGCTATTACCGCTCCTCGTTCTCATCGAGTCCGTCACCATCGGCCTTTCTGAACATCGACGGCTACACGCTGTTTAACGCCAGAGTCGGTTTTCGGGCCTCCAACGGCATGTCTATTCTGCTCTGGTCCCGCAACGTAACGAACAAGAATTACTTCGAACAATTGCTGCCCGCGGCTGGTAATGCCGGTCAATACGCAGCCGTGCTTGGCGACCCCAGAACGTACGGCACGACGTTACGTTATACATTCTAAGCAATCTCGATCAGGCCCCTTGCGGGATAACGCTTTCTACGGGTGACCTCAGGCGCTGGTTCGTGAAGCAAAACCGGAGAGTTGCTCCGGCGACGCCGGAGCAACTAGAAATGAAGTGGGTGGGGTCTACCGGGTAAAGCTCGGTTTGATCCTGCCCATCAGTAATCTTGCCAGTGGTGTTCCGTATGCCAAAAAAAACAGTCCTTTTTATTGCTCGGTAGTGTGATATATCGTTACATTTATAATGTGAAAACGGAAGCGTTAATGGAGATGCCTGACGCTACGACTGCGGGCGTTGTTCCTTAAGCACGTTGCTACCATAAATAATGGTATAGATTTTGTAAAGCTGTTTACGTTATAGTTATCTAACGTGAACAGCTTTTGTATTTTTGTGCTGTTTGTATCCAACTTCCTTAAAATGTTACGCTTTCGACTGAGCGCCTATGAGACATTTCTTTTTACTGATACTAGGGTCATTACTTGGCATAAGTAGTGTCCGGGCTCAGATCATTATCGAGGGGCACGTTACAGACGAAAAAGACCAGCCATTAGCGGGTGTTACGATACTGATTCGGGGGACAAAAATCGGAACGGTCACGCAACCAGATGGACACTTCAGACTACCAACCACCGAAGAGCTACCATTAGGAATCAGCCTTTCCTTTATTGGCTACCGCCGTCAGGACGTAGCCGTTCGGGGTGGTAATTTTCGGAGCCTTTCCATAAAGCTTGTCGAGGAAACGATCGTGACTCGTGAAGTGATCGTAGCCGCCAGTCGTGTTCCCGAAGACATTCAGAAAGCGTCGGTGACCGTCGAAAAGCTTGGCGTCCGTCAGTTCCAGGAGTCCCCGGCAGCCAGCCCTTTCGATGCGTTGCAAAACGTGAAAGGCGTTGACCTGCTGACCCAAAGCCTGACGTTTAAGTCCGTCAACATGCGGGGGTTTGGTGCCAACAACAACAACCGCTTTTTGCAACTAAACGATGGTATGGACAATCGTTCGCCGGGGTTAGGATTCGGTTTCGGTACTATAGCGGGTATTCCGGATCTGGACATCGAGAGTATCGAAGTGATTCCCGGTGCTTCGTCGGCGCTCTACGGACCAGATGCCTTGCAGGGCCTGATGCTGACAACCAGTAAAAACCCATTTACTTACGAAGGGCTCAGTGCACAGGTGAAGGTGGGTGTCAATAACGTTGGCAAAGACGGTTTTGGTCCGAAGGGTTACAGCGACATGGCCATCCGCTATGCCCGGCAGCTCGGCAACCGCTTTGCAATAAAACTGAACTTTCAGCGGCTCAGCGGCACCGACTTCATCGCCGACGATTACAATGACCGCTCGACCCGCGCCCGCACGGGCTTTTTCGCTACCGATACCCGGCGTGGTGATGTGGCTACGGGAATTGGCTACGCACCGAATAACGACCCGAACACAAATCTTCAGTATGATGGCGTGAACACCTACGGCGATGATATAAATGCCGGAGGGGCGTACAAATTTTCGGACACATACGCCAATGCATCGCTACAGGGTAAGTTGGCGACGCGCACTGGCTATACTGAATTAGGCGTCATAGGCAACAACGGAAAAGTTGTTAACAACCGCGCCAATGTTGCGCTGCATTACAAACTGTCGGGGAATGTAGAAGCATCGCTGGGCTGGTATTATGGCAACGGTAATTTAATCCGAACGGCTGGTTTCCGCGAATATTTCCCGGACTATCACCGTCATCAGTTCAAGGCCGAAATCAAAGGGGATAATTTTTTGCTGCGCGCCTACACCACGCAGCAGCGGGCAGAAGGCTGGAACATCGGTCAGACAGCCGTTGCGATTAACAATTCCTGGAAATCACTGGACCAGTGGGCCACTGAATTCGGGCAGGTTTACATTGAGAACAAGGTGAGCGCCGGACTGGCCCGCAGTGAAGCCGATCGAGGTCGTTATTTGCCGGGTTCGGGGGTCTTTAACACGGTTCGGGATTTGTTTGCCAATACGTTCAATACCGACACCGTTCCCGGCTATAAAGGGGCGAAGGGGAACCGGTTCCGCGATAATTCGTCTCTCTGGCACTACGAAGGCATGTATAATTTCGCGGGCTTTCAGGACGTGATGGATGTGATTGTGGGTGGGAGCATCCGGCGTTACGTACTGAATACAGGCGGCACTGCCATTCCATTGCAGGAAGACGGATCGGAGTACACCATCAATGAATACGGCGCTTACCTACAGGTAACTAAAGACGTAAAGATCAATTCTACTGTGTCGCTAAAACCGACAGTGGCCATTCGATACGATAAGAATCAATATTTCGATGGTGGGTTTACGCCGAGGGCCGCAGTGGTGCTGAGTACCGGGTCCCACAATTTCCGCGCGTCGTGGCAATCGGCTTTTCGGAATCCATCGCCGGGGCAGCTCTTTTCCGTGCCAACGGCGGGTAAAGGGGGTGAGGTGGGGGGATCATCGCTCGCGATCGGGTCGATTGGTTTGGCTAAGAGCCCGGTTTACCGCGACTCCGACGTTACTGATTTTATCGCGGGTCGGATCACCGAAGCACAGCTCCTCAGCCGTGCTTACAACCCGGCTACCTTTACAACCGAAAAGATCAAAACATGGGAGGTTGGGTACAAAGCATTGATCCAGAACAAACTGTTTGTCGATGCCTTCTTCTTCCACAGTAACTACAAGGACTTTATTGCCGCCCAGAGTTTCTACCAGTCGAATACGGGAAAAGTGTCTGATTTCGAGTCAAGTACGTATCGGACGCTGCAAATCAATTTCAATAATACCAACGAGGTTTTCGTGAATGGCGGGGGCATTGGTCTGGAGTATGGATTGGGTCGGGGCTTCACCCTGAGTGGAAATTTTGCCTATCAGGTTGGAACCGTAACGCTTCGTGACGCGCAGGGTGTCGTCATAAAGGACAACGCCGGTAATGACATTGTTAAACGAAAAATGAGTAACCCCGAAGTGGCCCAGAAGGGGCGTAACTTCTTCAACTCGCCCGAAAGCCGGTACAACATCACCCTTGGCAATTACCGATTGACCGACCGCCTGGGGGCAACGATTACCTACCGCTGGACCGACCGGACGTGGATTGAGCAGGGCACCACGGCAGGCGATGTCTGGCTACCCGCCTGGACCAGTCTTGACGCGCAGGTATCGTACCGGATGCCTAGTTTTAAATCGGTCGTTAAAGTCGGGGGAACGAATGTCCTGAACAAGTATTACGCGCAGGGCTATGGGCTGGCTCAGATCGGTGGCTTGTATTACGTGAGCATCACCTTCGATGAATTGTTCCGGTAGTGAGTAGTTGACCCGCTGCTGAGGCTTAGGACATACAATACAATTAATCGAAGAAGTATGTCCCGACTGGATAGGCAGGCCATTATCGCCCTTGTCTTCTGTTTGATTTGTGTCGTTTCGAATACGCTGGCACAAACCAAAACGCCGAACTTTAACGTCATCGCTTTTTTTACCGCCAAAAACGATCAGGCGCACATCAGCTACGTACACGAAGCTAATCGATGGTTTTCCGAAGCTGCCGGGCGGTATAACTTTGCCTACGATTCAACGAACAATTGGGATAATCTGAACGCCGATTTTCTGGCGAACTACCAGATCGTCCTGTTTTTAGACACTCGTCCCGAAAAGCCCGCCCAGCGCGAAGCCTTCCAACGATACATGGAGAACGGTGGTGCCTGGATGGGGTTTCACTTCGCGGGGTTTGCGCTGACGCCCTCCGCGTATCCGCAGAACTGGGATTGGTATCACAACCAGTTTCTTGGGTCAGGTTCGTATAAAAGCAATACCTGGCGACCAACGTCGGCGATTCTGCGGGTCGACGATCGAAAACATCCGGCTACGAAGGGTTTACCCACCACCTTCAGCTCAGCGCCTAACGAATGGTACTGCTGGACAAATGACTTGCGGGCTAATCCGAACATCGATATTTTAGTGTCGATCGATTCAACGAGCTTTCCGCTGGGAACTGGTCCCAAACCGCACGAAATATGGCACAGTGGCTATTATCCGGTCGTCTGGACGAACAAAAAATACCGGATGCTCTACGTGAACATGGGGCACAACGATATTGACTACGAGAACAAAACCAACAAAGAGCTGTCGTCCACGTTTAGCAGTGAAGCGCAGAATAAGCTGATCATTACTAGTTTATTGTGGCTGGGCCGCGCATCGAAATCGGGTCGTAACTGATGCGATCACGTTTTCGTTAGCTGTTATTCTGCCCGTGCTCTTTTGCTTTACTCCACAAAATGCCAGCAGACCCCGGCCAGATCGATCAGGTTCACTTCGCGACCGTAGGGTTGCTCGATCGGTTTGCTGATTCGGATACCAAACGTTTCCGGTAGCTGTTTTTGCGTTACCTCCCGCCAGAATTCATCGGCGTTATCGATCCGAACGTTCAGCATGAGGTTTTGGGCAAACTCGACGTTGTCAAACTTCTGTAAGATGAATTTACACCCGTCCCGCTCAAAACCAACATAATCACCGGCATCCCAATTGATCGTGAACCCTAATTCCTGAAAAAACTGCTTCGATCCCTGAAAATTACTTCCTGACGGAACGAAGGGTTCAATTGATAGAAACGTCATGGTACTGATGTGGTTTGGTCGACTCGTAAACCAGGCAAAAAATAGTGTGAAGGGTACTCTACGCCAGGGCATCCTGAAACAGGCTTAGCCGTTCACGCATGACGTAGCTGCTCACGTCGGGATTCCAGCCAGCGCCATTTTTTAATGAGTACACCCGTAAGTCTGACGATAGTGTAGCGTATTTGTCCAATGCGTTGAACCAGACACTACGATCGCGGTACGGGGCTAACAGCACCCGCGCCTGACTCAGCGTACGATGTTGCCGGGGCGACCAGATTGTCCGCTGGCGATAGGCCGGGCCCTGACCGTTAAGCAGATCGGGGAGTGACAAGGCTGGTGCCAGGGGCAGCAACTCAGCCAGTAGGTACAGACCCAGTTCGACGTTGAGAAGTCGGTTGGCAACCATGCCGGGGAGGGCGTGTCGGTAGCGTAGCCGCGTTGCCAGTGGCTCCTGCCAGCGCAGTAGGCTGGACAGGGCCGGGCGGGCAACCGTGGTGGGATAGTTGGAAATTAATTGAGTGTTCATTAGTAAGGTCCGCTAAGGCGGTGTTGTTTGTTGTTCATATCAAAGTTACAACTAGAAGAACGTAACGTTTTTATGTTGTACATCGAGTTGTAACTTTTTTTTTGCGTACTGTCAATGATGCTTGATTAGCTTCCAGGCCAGCGATCGGGCTATCGGCTGATACATCCAGCACAAGGATCTGGATTGGTACACTACGGAACCAAGCGTCGTCAGATACTGCCAATAGAGATGACGGCCAAGCGTCAGGCTCCGGTGTATCAATTGTATCTGTTTTCGTAGTAGCCAGCAATTCATCCTGATTGGGCTCCGTGTCGGTGGAGCGTTTGCCCGATATGTGTTTCTTTGACATAGCGTATGCCCGACATGAATGCTGCAAAGCCGTATCGCTCGGAAGTCGGTGGTTAGCACCCGGCCTTCTAGTCGTGCGCGGGTGCCCGTTGGGTGGGGAAGCGGTAGACACGGAACAAACCCGTATCATTGATAGCCCAGCCTTCCTGCATCGCTACCGTCAGCAACCACTTCGATACTTCGGCCTGGTAGGGTGGGTAGCCCTGATTACGCAAAAACTGCTTGACAACCAGTTCGCTGGTTGCGCCTTCGGCTACGATGAGCGTCGTAGCGGCCAGACCAACGAGGGAAGGGGTGATTTGATCGACTGATGGGTTCATGCCAGAAAAGGGGTTTACCGTGGACACTAAATCGTACGAATCCAATCCGGATCAGCTCACCATCTGCTTCAGCGTAATGATGCGATTGCGGAAAAAACCGACCGTCTTTTCGCAGAACCGGCTCCGGTCGGCGCTGATGTCGTAGGCTTGCAGGCGATCGGGTATGGTCGTGTAGGCATCCAGCATGGCCGACCAGGCCGTTCCCTGTTGAATATGACCCAGTAAGAGCCGGCCCCGATTCAGTAGTTTATGTTGTTTCGGCGTCCAGGTAGGCCGATCGAGGAACGAAGACGTAGTGTCGGTCAGTAAACTGGGCAGGGCTTCCGGAGACGCCGACGGAAGCAGTTGCGACAACAGAAACAAGCCTAGTTCAACGTCTAACAACTGACCGGCGGATAACGCGGTCCGCTTCGACGGGCGGGTTGACACAGCAGCTACGGTCCATTCTACGGACGCGTTCAGCGGTGGGAAAATCGCCTGCGGGGAGCTTACGGCGCGGTTTGGGTGAGGGCGAAAGAAAGTGTTCATGAGTATGGTTGTTTAAAAATTCACAGAACAAAGTTCTACCGGGGAAAACGTAATCTTTTTACGCTCATCTTTTTTTGTGAATTTATTTTTTACAATCTTGCTCAGGCATCTGAAAACGGAATACCGTAAACCTAACTATGCCCATAACCCGCTCGGCCTTTCAACGGTACCGACTGATTGACGAAATCATCAGCCGCTATCCGCGCCAGTTTTCTAAACAGAAACTCTTCGATCTGTGCCGGGACAAATGCGGCATTCGCTCGATCTCGTCGTTGGAGAAAGACATCCAGCGGTTGCGCGAAGACCACGACGCGCCCATTGCCTACGACAAGCGACGCAACGGCTACTATTATACTGATCCTCAGTTTCGGCTGCTACGGCTCATGCTCTCGCCGGATGACATGGAAGCACTCGACTACGCCCGCGAAGTGCTGACGGCCACACAGGGGGCATCGGTGGCGGGTGAACTGGCCAACGCGTTGCAGAAAGTGCGGCAGAGTCTGGACATTATCCGGGAAGTGAAAACCGAAGGCTTGACCCGCCGGGTCGTATACGTGGAAGAGCGCGTGCTGGGTGGAAACCGGCATTACGTTCCCGTCCTGATCCGGGCTATCAACCAGAATCGACAGATTGCGTTTCGTTACCTGAAACACGAAACCGCCGTGGCTGACCACGATGCGTTTGCGGAAGTCCCCAGAATGCGGACTTTGCATCCGATTCTGCTGCGTGAAGTGGCCGACAGCTGGTACGTGATCGGCTACGACGAGCCAACCGGAAAAGAGCGAACCTTCGCGCTCGATCGGATGAGTGACCTGGAAATTACGGATGAGTTCTGCGCAGTTCCGCCCGATGTGTTGACAAACGTGAGCGAACTGTTCGAGCATATTTATGGCATCACCGACAGCAGCGGCCCCGTTGAAGACGTATTACTATCGTTTTCGCCCTTGTTTGGCCGCTACGTAAAGGCCAAACCAATTCACCAGACCCAGGAAGTCGTGCGGGATACTGACAGCGAGTGTGTAGTACGGCTCCGGCTGGCTCCCAATCGCGATTTGCTCATGCACCTGCGCAGCTACGGCGAACACCTGACGGTCTTGCAACCCGCCAGTCTGGCAAATGAACTAAAGGAGTCGCTGATGGCTACGCTAGCCCGGTACTAACGATTTATCAATACGGTATGATTTCCTTTACGACGATTTTACTGAAGTTCGACAAAAAAGGCGAGAAAACCGGCTGGACGTACATCGAACTACCGATTGACGGTACAACGGCCCTGAAGCCTGGTCGGAAAACCACCTTTCGAGTCAAGGGAATGCTGGATGACTACCCGATAAAACAGGTGGCACTGATCCCGATGGGCCAATCCAACGGGTCGGAGGGCGGTTTCATCATGGCCATCAATGCGACCATGCGTCGGGGTATCGGGAAAGAAGCGGGCGCAACAGTACGGGTCGAATTAGAGGCTGATGATTCACCAATCCTGCTGTCGACCGATTTTGTCGATTGTTTACAGGACGATCCGGCTGCACTGACATTTTTTGACACGTTACCCAAAGGACACCAGAATTACTTCAGCAAATGGATAGATGATGCGAAAACGCCCGAAACCAAGGCTAGCCGCATTGCCAAAGCCTTGCGGGGTCTATCGATGAGAATGGGTTACAGCGAGATGATCCGGTATTTCAAAAACCAGACGTGACTGCGGCACATTGTTCGATACGCCATATCTCCAAGATATGGCGTATCGAACAATGTGCCGCAGTCACTGAAACATCGTATCAACCGGTTTGTTAGAAGTAAGGAATCTACTTTGTTTACTAACCTGCATACCCATGAACATTGCTTTTATTGGGCTGGGCCAGATGGGCCAGGCAATCGCTCACAATCTGCTGAAAAGGAATCATACGCTAACCGTCTTTAACCGCAGCCGCGCCAAAGCGGATACACTGATACAGGCTGGCGCTCATTGGGCCGACACGCCCGCGAGTGCCGTGGCTGAAGCCGAGGTCGTGTTTACAATGCTCAGCGACGATGCCGCCTTACACGAGGTTGCCCTCGGCGAGTTCGGTTTTCTGGCCGCGCTACCCGAAGGAGCCATTCACATTTCCTGTAGCACCATTTCGCCCGAAACGGCCCGCCAGTTGGCCGAACAGCACCAAACCCGGAAGACGAAGTATGTGGCCTGCCCCGTATTTGGTAAACCGGATGCGGCTCAGGCGGCTAAATTATGGCTATGCACGTCGGGCAATCAGGGCGCTAAAGAGAACGTTCGTCCGTTGCTCGATCTGATCGGGCAGGGGGTCTACGACTTTGGTGATGAGGTTGGTGCGGCTAACGTGGTAAAACTGGCGGGTAATTTCCTGCTCGGCTGTGCCATCGAAGCAATGGCCGAAGCGTTCACGTTAGGCGAAAAAAACGGTGTTGCCCGCAGTGCCATGTATGACCTGTTCAGCAATACCCTCTTTGCGTCGCCCGTCTACAAAAACTACGGCAAATTGATCGCCGACGAAGTATATCAGCCCGTTGGCGCGTCACCGGCCTTGATTCGGAAAGATATGCGTTTGCTACTTGATGTTGCCCAAAAATCGCTGGTGCCGATGCCGTTCGGGATGGTTGTGTTCCAGCAGTTGACGGCTACCGTCGCCAAAGGTGTTCCCGACATCGACTGGGCGGGTTTTGCCGGTGAAGTATCAGAAAATGCGGGCGTTGGGAAGCGGTAATCGGTAAGCTAAACGAAAAACAACGATCCGGGTTTAGGGCGTCAAGCGTTTTACGCGACACCCTAAACCCGGACCAGTTTACAAGCCGACGTTAGTTAAACGGAATCGTCAATTTGACGCACAGGTTTCGTCCCATGCCGAAGATGCCCAGATGCCCATTGGGGGACTGGGTGAAATACTCGAAATACTTCAATCGACTCAGATTCGACTGGTAAGCCACATCGAACAGGTTATTGACCTGAACAATAAAACGCCAGCCGGGTCGATTCTGTCCCATGCGAATGAGTCCGTCAATACCGGCGTTGACGAGCGTGTAGGCTGCCGTAGCCGTTTCTGTGTCGTTCAGGCCCAGATACCGGTCTTGTCGGGCGTTATGCTCCACATCAGCTTTAAGGGTCAGTTCGGATAACCACTGGCTTTTCGTAGGAATTAGCTGGCTGACACCTGTAGACAGGCGCAGGGGCGGAATGAACGGTAAGTATTCGCCATTGACGCCCGCATCGGAAAAGCGATTTCCCCGGTTATAGCCATAGACAACCGCCAGGCTATTATCGAAACTGAATCCGCGCCAGGTAGTCGGGTGGAGACTAAACTGGGTTTCGAAGCCGTAAAGCTGCGCAGATGCCTGCTGATACTGGTACGTTTTATTACCCGGAACAATGACCACCGGCTCACCCTGTGCATCGACCAGCTGCGACAGCGAGATGTAATTCTGGATGTAATTGTTGAACACACTGACGCCCAGATTCACGTCGGGAAGGGTAAGCGTCAGGCCAATGTCTTCCTGCAAACTGAACTCTGGCTTGAAGTTTCGATTCCCGATGTAGACGATGTGGGCACCGGGATCAAGCCCATTCGAGGCAATCTCGGTGATGCTGGGTGCTCGGTAACCGCGTGCAATGTTCGCTTTTAACGCGAGTTTGTCGGAGAATTCGTAGGTCAATCCCGCGCTCATGGAAACACCGTTGAAAGATTGCTTCAGCAGCGGAAACTGTAATGTCGCACCGGCTGTATCGGGCAGCATCGCGTGCTCATCGAAGCCGGTTCTGGGATCGGTGCGCACGTAAAAATCGTCACCGTTCAACTGGCGCTGATCGTAGCGAATGCCCCCACTCAAGGTCAGCTTATCGGCCTGCCATTTCACGAAAACAAACGAGCCAACATCAAACAGGGTATAATCGGGAATAGGGAAAGCCGTACCGTTTTTATTCCGGTTGCTCTGGTACATCCCGTTTACGCCCACCGTCGTTGAGATGTTCGAAAAGTTGGGGAGGTTGTAGCGAACGCCGTAATTAAGCGTGTTGAGCCGGACGTATAAACCCGGCTGATCGGGTTGCGTGGGGTGGTTGTATTCCCGCCGAATATTTTGCTGGAAGGCCAGCAGGAGGTCGATCTCCCCGTTCCCGATCTGGTAATGGTTGTTCGTGTGAACCCGATAATGCTGTATGCGCTGGTGCAGGGGACTCAATTGGTAGGACGCTCTGGCGGGAACGATGGGCCGGTTCTGGATATCATCGTCACCCGATTCGGCTACCTGCTTCGTGAACTGGCGCGTTAGCGAGTCGCGACTTCCGTCGGGAATACCCTGCAAATTGTCGTACAGCGAAGCTCCGAATCGCGAGTAACCCCGCTGACCCGAATAGCCCAGCATAGCGGTGAGCGTCTTTTCGGCGAAACCGGTGTTATATACCCGACCATCGATCCTGTTTTTATAGTCGGTGGCGGCCCGCAGTGACCCGCGCAGATTCCACGCCCAGCGCGACCCGCCCGATGCCAGACTAATCGACTCGCCAAGCAGGTTGTTATTGGACTGATATTCGGTGACCAAACCAACCTTGATTTGCCCCTCGGTGTCTTTTGGGTAGTTCGGCATCATACTGACAACACCCGCCAGCGCGTCGGAGCCATACATCAGACTGGCCGGACCCTTAATGACTTCGGCCCGGTCGATGTTGTAATTATCGACCTCAACGCCGTGTTCATCGCCCCACTGCTGACCTTCCTGCCGTACACCGTCGTACAGCGTGAGGACCCGGTTATACCCTAGTCCACGAATAAACGGTTTGGAGATATTGGGTCCGGTTTTTACGGCGTTCAGACCGGGGGCGTTTTTCACCAGAATATCGATGATGTTGCTGCTGGCCGTGCCTTCGATGGCTCGGCGCGAAATAGCCAGCACCGCGACTGGATTCTGCCGAAGCAGCGTGCCCCGCGTAACGCCCGTGACGACTACTTCATTCAGGGTGTTTGTGTTTGGCAGTAATGCGGCTGTGTATTCGTCGGTTCCTACCGTGATCTGTATCGTGTCGGGCTTATAGCCCACGCAGGAAACGATCAGTTTACGCACCAGCGAATCGGGTTTCATCGCTAGCGAAAACTGGCCCCGCGCGTCGGTCAGCGCACCTTTTGTACTACCGATGAGGGTTATAGTGCCAAACGGAATTGGCTTTCGGGTATCAGCATCAAGGACTGACCCACGGATAATTCGATTGGGAGCTGGCTGCGCACAGGCAAGCCCCCCCAGTAGCCCAAGGCTAGCTAAGAGGAAAAATAATTTCATTCAGGATGACTTCGTTTGGTTGAGTGCTTCGATGGAATACAGCAACGACGCATCGGCTAATGAGCCGATGAGTCGTTGCCAATCAGGAAGTTACCGAACGACAGGAGGACCCCGATGCGAGAAACAGTAGAAGGCGGAGACGTAACGATACAAACGATCGGCGAACTGGAATACCGATTGTTGATAGCTACGCAACAGAAATAGAAAAGCGAAAAACTCACTGACAACCAGAGGTAGATTGGCTGCCAGATCGAGCAGCAAGATTTCCTGGGCTGTGTGCGTATTGGGCAGAATCGGCCCTTTACCGAAAGGCCAGTAGGGGTGAGCGTGAACGATGAGCCGTCCGTCGGATAACCGGTGCGCATGGCGAAACACAACTCCATTGACCCAAATGGCCAGGAAGAGCCCCAACAGGATTCGGGCTAGTCGGAGTTTATGTGTATGCAGCCACTCAAACATGGGTCACTCAGGCTACGGGATTCGGTACCAATAGGTCACGCTTTCCAGCAAATATAACAAACATCCGTTACGGCAATATATTTATTTATTTTTAGGGCTGTCTAAAAAACACTGCCAGATTCGGGAATAGTTCACGAAAGTAAAACGATCATTGATTGACTATCAGTTAGATAAATCCTGCTAAAAGTTGTTTTGTTGCTGGTTAGGCTTCCCATAGGTAGTTGGTCCAGAGCAACCCTTTGGGATAGGGTACGCTAGTCTGCCCCATTGCGGCAAACGGCTATTTCAGCTGATTGAGCCTGTGCGTCAGTAATCCATACATAGCAAGAGATTCGTAAAATTGGCTATAAAGATCGTCAGACAAACACTGCTTTGCGAATCGTATGACTCTCTTTGCGACCTTTGCCAGGCTGTAAATCTTTAGTCCAGTGAACACGTATGAATGTTGAAAACAAAACCATCATCATTTCCGGAGCCTCGCGGGGTATTGGCCGGGCAACGGCCATGCTGCTGGCTCAACACGGGGCCAATGTGATCGTTACGGCCCGTAACGCCGACGAGCTGAAACAACTCGAAACGGAGGCTACGCAAGGGTCTGTTCGGGGCAAAATTGTCGCCATAGCGGGTGACGTTGCCAGCGAATCGGATATGGCTGCTGTCGTTAGAACGGCTCTCGACCAGTTCCATCGCATTGATGTCGTGATCAACAACGCAGGTTACGGCGTCTTCAAAAACGTAGACGAAATATCGGTAACTGAGTGGGACGACCTGATGGCGACTAACGTAAAAGGTACGTTCATTCTGACCAAAGCCGCCCTGCCATCCATGAAAGCGCACGGGTCGGGGCATATCGTTGTCGTAGCCTCGGATGTGGCCAAGCGTACTTTTGCGGGAGGAGCACTGTATACTGCCAGCAAATACGCACAGGAAGCGTTTATGGGCGCGTTACGCAAGGAGGTTCGCTCGTTTGGTATCAAAGTAACGGGTGTTTATTCGGGCCTGGTCGACTCCAATTTCCACGCCAAAGGGCACGGTCACGAAACCTCGAAGAACTGGCTCAAGAATGAAGACATGGCCGAATCGATGTTATTTATCGTCAGCCGCCCCGCCCACGTGGTCATCGACGAGTTCATGGTGCACCCACTGTCTCAGGAGTATTAAGGGATAAAAGGTATATGCTGTAAGGTACATGCCATACATCTTACAGCATATACCATACAAATACTACAACGTATATTTCAATGCCAGATTGACAATGCGGCCTTCGAGTGGTGCCCAGATGGGGCGGAAACTTGGCTGGGTGATGGGGCCGCTGACAACGGTTTCGTAATTGGCCTGCTTAATGTTGAACAGGTTCTCACCATTCAAAACCAGCCGCCAGTGATCGCTGTAGTGATATTCGGCGGCTGCGGCAAAGAACCAGTAATTAGCTACTTTCTGATTGGCGTACAGGTATTGCGTGCCGACGTAACTACTCTCGATGCCAAACCGGAAATGCTCGTTTTCCCAGGCTAGCGTTGTCGAAAATTTGTCCTGTGGAGCCAGTGGCAGGTAGCTATTGTCACTGGCTCCGTCGCGTCGGGCGAGGGTATGGTTGTAGCCAAAATACAACTCATAGGCTTTGTACTCAAGTCGGACGTAGGTATCGGTTCCCAGACTGAACAGATTGTACGGTGCGTTGATCAGCTGCGTATACGCGCCGAGATTGCTGGACATGCTGGCAAACGCCGACACAACCGGCGAATTGACGTATGTGTAATAAAACGCCTGATCGACCTGTACCGAAAAACCATTTTCAAACGATCTGGAGTAGGCAACATCGATATTGGTCCCGACCGACCGTTCTGCTTTAACTGTGGTGACATCAATCGGTAACAGACGCGGGAAAATCAGGCTGACCATTGAGGCACCGGGTGTCTGGTTTACAAACAGGTTCGGTGTTTTGTAGCCCGTTCCAACGCTCAATCGTACTGTCCAGGGGTCCGATGGCTTGAGTTTGAGTGACAAACGGGGCAGTAGGAAATTACCGAACGTGTTGTGGTGATCGAAACGAAGTCCGGCCTGGATCGCTACGGTTTCGCCAACCTGCCAGTCGTCCTGCACGAAGGCACCGACCGTATTGTAGGTATAATCGACAAGGCGCGTGCTATCAGGGTTTTTTCGAAAGGCTTCGACTGTTAGGTTAGCCCCACTGATGAACTGGTGTTTACCGAATCGAACCAGGTCATTGGCTTCTAGATACACCGACGACTGCCGCCCGTCAGACAGTTTCTGGTAATCGGTGTTCTGGCGATGAAACGTGCTGACGGCACCCTTGACCGTTAGCGAATTACGTGCTGACGTATTGTGACTCGCGTTGAAATCGACGGTATGGCGTTGTAAATCAGTAACGTTTTGGTAGGCGTTGGGCATAGTTCCTTCCAGAGCGGGCAGATAACCACCCGCGCGGTGCTCAGTCGTAAAAGCGTAGCCAATATCTAGTTTGGTCCGGTCGGACGGGTTCCAGAAAAATTTGGGATGGAAATTAAATTGCTTTATTGCCGGGCTGTCGGTGAAGCCATCACCCGTTACATCTACTGCCTGCTGGTTCGTGTAGCCACTGAAGAGCGTGAGACCGGTTTTGCCGTAGCGCTGCGAGTAATAGGCATTGAGGTTGGTTTCTTTCAGGTTCGAGCGGTTGAGCAGTGCCGTAAACTCCGGTGTGCTGGACGTTGGTGATTTCGATACAATATTGATCATGCCGCCAATAGCACCGCCACCGTATAACGTCGATACGGACCCTTTCACCACTTCAATTTGCTTCAGATCCAGCGGGGGTATCTGCAATACGCCGAGATTACCCGAAAACCCTTCGTAAAGTGGCAGGCCATCCCGGAGGATCTGGGTGTATTTCGGGTCGAGTCCCTGCATTCGAATGGCCTGATTGCCGTTGACGGCTGATGTTCGTTGCACGTGAATGATTGAGATGTCGCCCAGAATGCTGCTCACGTTGCCCGGCACGACGGCACTTTCCTCGTCCATATCTTCCTGACCCAGTACTTCGACCTTGATAGGCAGATCATCAATGCGTGAATTGGTTCGAGTGGCGGTGACAGTCACTTCGTCAATGGATTCATCGGCAGCTTTAAGTCGAAACACAAGCGTATCGGCACCCAGTTGTATCGGGAATGATTCGGTCTTGTAGCCTACTGCGCTGACAGTAAGTGTAGTTATGGTTGCAGAGAACTCCGGCATGGTTGCTTTGCCTCGACCATCGGTAATCGTTCCAACGACCGGTTTGATCGATGTGGGTGTACGGATGGTTGCACCAATAACGGGCTCATGGGTCGTACTGTCCTCAACCTGGATGATACGGTTGGTTTGACCGAAAGCTGCGGCAATAAACAGCGTGAAGAACGTCAACAGAAAAAAAAGTCTCATTACATACAGCATTTTTCAGCAAGTAAAGACCCAATTATGAAGAGATTTTGAAGACGTTACACGCGTTGCTACCGTAGGCCAATCTGAAACGAATGTTTTTCCGCTGCGGAATCGTAGGTATACCCTATCGGTAAGCTATACCGATCACAGATCTGCTTCACCAGGGCCAGTCCCAGTCCTGTAGAATCCGGGCGGGCGGGATCTTTTACAAAACGAGTAAACAGCTGGCTTTCCGCAAATGGGAGTGGTCTCCCCGTATTACTGATAATGAGTGCGTTCGATAATAAGTCAATGGTGATACTACCGCCGGGAAGGCCATGCCGAACCGCATTTTTCAACAGGTTCGTCAATAAAACACCGGCTAGCTGGCGGTTCATCCGCTGGTATACGTTCGGAGCGATCGATGCGCTGAACTGCATTTGTTTATGCTCGAAAAACGGTCTGTATTCATCGGTATATTGACATACCAATGCACTCAAATCCAGCAGATCAGCACCGGAAAACTGATCATTTTCGACCTGCGTAAGCAGCAGCAGCGATCGGTTCATTTGGCTCAATCGGCTAAGTGCGTCGGTAGCACGTTGTAAATGAGCATGATCCGTTTCGGTCAATTGCTCCGATTGCATCAGTAACTCCAGCTCCGCCGAGGCAACGGCCAGTGGCGTTTGTAATTCATGCGACGCATTTTCCGTGAATTGCTTTTGCAATGAAAACTGGCGACGTACTTTCTGCGTCAGTTCCCGTAGTGATTGATTGAGCAAGCCAAACTCACGAATGCGACTTTGCGGAAATCCGGGATCGGTCGGCTGGTCGAGCTGGAAGCTCCCAAGCTGGTCGATGGTTGTGTAGAACGGACGCCATAATCGACGTGCCAATCCTAAACCAACACCAACTGACAGAGCCATCAGGATCAGGAAGCCAATGATAACGCCAAGTGACATTTCACGGGATAACTCGTTGAACTCGTGGTAAGGTAACCGAACCGTGATCTGGTACATTTGCCCGTTAACCAACGTCGTTGTGCTGAGTTGTCGAATGGGTTCGGGCCTGTTATTGGTCAATGAGTCCGCCAGCATAATGTCGGTAAACTCAGGCTGTTTAGCTGCCAATACGCGCTCGATATGAGGATTGTCGTCCCAGTTGGATAGAACTGTAACTGGCTGTGTCTGTAGTCGATGGATGGCTTGTTCAGCCTGGCTCGTCAGAATTTCATCGACTTCATACCGGATTTTTCGATGGATAAGCGTATAAAAGCCAACAGCTCCTGCCAGCGCAATGATAAACGCCGTAAGCAGCAGATAACGAGCCGTTTGACTAAGCAGACTCATGGTGTTCGGGTCGAGAAAATATAGCCCGCCCCGTAGCGCGTCTGGATGTAGTCGGGGCAACTTGCTGCCATAAGCTTCCGACGCAGGTTTTTGACGTGCGTATAAAGAAACTCATGCGAATCGGCGGCATCCATGGCATCACCCCAAACGTGTTCCGCAATCGCTGACTTCGACAGAAGACGCTCCGCGTTCGTGATCAGAAACAAGAGTAGTTCATACTCCTTCCCGGTCAGTTTAATGTCTCTGCCCCGTACGCTCACCCGCTGCTGATCGGGCCAGAGCGTGAGTTCTCCTGCCTGCACCGTTGCCTGACCGCCAAACAACCGCCTACGCAAAACCGACCGGAGTCGGGCATTGAGCTCGGACAGATGAAATGGCTTGGTCAGGTAATCGTCAGCGCCTGCGTCGAGGCCCGTCAACTTGTCGGATAGCGCATCTTTGGCCGTTACGACGATAATTCCAGCTGTAGACTGCTGGTTTTTCAGCGCACGAACCAGATCCAGGCCGTTACCATCGGGCAACATCAAATCGACCACAATACAATCGTAATCGTAGTCATGTGCCTTGGTAGCCCCCTGACGGAAAGTCTGTGCCGTCGTAACGGTATAACCTTCACCCTCAAGATAGTGACGAACAGCTGTTTGCAGGCCTGGTTCATCTTCGATCAAAAGAATCTTCATAAAGTTGGCTCAGACAGGCTCAGGCGCTTTGTACTAGTATTAATATACAGACAGCCGGAGTCTGTCTGAGCCGATACGTTACTGGCTCCACTCGGTTGGAGTCCGATCCCAGCGATGGCCTTTCAGCTCGTGCAGCACTTCCGGCGACAGACCACTACCGTCACTAACCGCCGTATTCGCTTCTACATTGCGCAACTGGCGCATACCGGGAATGGTCGTATGAACGTCAGGATTGCTCAGGATAAAACGCAGTGCCATTTCGGGCATCGTCATGCCAGCCGGAATCAATGGACGCAACGCATCGGCGTGGTCTACGCTGCTGTTGAGGTTTTCGGGCACAAAGTACGTTGACCGCCAGTCGTTTGCCGGAAATGTGGTCTCCTTGGTGAACGTGCCGGTCAGGGTGCCTTCATCGAAGGGTACGCGGGCAATTACGCCCAGGTTCAGTTTTTTACAGAGCGGGAACAGGTTATCTTCAGGGTTCTGGTCGAAAATATTGTAGATCACCTGTACCGCATCGATCAGGCCGGTTTGCAACGTGTTTAAGCAGTTGTCTGGCTCCCAGCGGTTTACTGAAATGCCCCACGCCCGGACCTTACCGTCCTGGGTGAGTTTCGTTATGGCTTCCTGCCAGTCGTCACGCTCCGCCCAGGCGTCTTCCCAGACGTGGAACTGCATCAGATCGATCGTATCGACGCCGAGGTTCTGCAAGCTTTTCTCCGTGTATTCAACAATGTAATCTGCCGGAAAAACGTCATCCAGTTTGAAGTCTGATTTAGAGGGCCAGATGCGGTTTTTTGGTGGAATTTTAGTGGCCGCATACAGTGTTTTTGCCGAATTTCGCTTTAGCAGATCACCCAGAATCTGTTCACTCAATCCGGAGCCATACCCCCACGCCGTATCGAAAAAATTGCAGCCACGCTCAACGGCGACGTCGAGGGCTTTTTCGATTTGTGAACGTTCGGAGCCGGTCCAGTCGGCAAGACCCCACATGCCGTAACCAATTTCAGAAATTTCCCAGCCAGTACGGCCGAATGTACGATAATTCATTTGTCAGGGTTTACGTTAGAAACGGAGACGCAAAGAACACGGAGATTTTTGACTAAACCCAACGTGATGCATGCCCTCGCTACGAAAAGAACTCGATTTAGTCCGTAAGGTTACCATTGATTTTCCGGTGGACGCCGTCTTGTACGCGTTCAACGTTAAAATTGATCCGAGGTCCCAATTTCAGGTGTGCCGTTCGGAGATAGGTCAGCAGCTGTAAGTGGTCGAATAGGATTAACGCGTGCACTGGCCCAAGCTTGCAGTATACCTCGATGCAGCGGCCTATTGTCTGGCGGCTTAGTGTATTACAAAATTCTTAGTTCACAGTTATGACGGTTTGGCGTAGTTTCACATAAAAATTCCCACGCGCAAAGAACACAGAGTTTTTTAGGTTAATTATCTCTGTGTTCTTTGTGTGTGGGAAAATAAAATGGAAATAAGCGTATGCTTGTTCGTATTGTACGCATGACATTTCAGGAAGATAAACTGGCTGACTTTCAGGCTATCTTCGATGCGTCAAAACACCTGATTCGGGCGTTTCCCGGAAATCGGTATCTTCAGCTTTTGCGCGATCCGGACAACCCGGCTGTGCGCATGACTTATAGCCTGTGGGATTCGGCGGAAGCACTCGAAAACTACCGGCATAGTGAGCTGTTCCGCACAACATGGGCTGCTACAAAAGTTCTGTTTACCGAACGAGCCGTTGCTTTTTCCGGCGAAAATCTGGAAACCGTACCGAGAATCGACATCGCCTGAGGCAACGGTCCATGAATGCTTACTTCGACCAAGCGGGCGCGGGTGTAGTTGAATCGAAAAGCTCGTCGATGTAGTAAGCCCGTCGCGACCGTTTGTCGCAAACGTCGTCCCCAATCGGATACCGACAGGTCGCATAAACCGCCACATCATCCGGATTCATCAGGCTTGTGTAGGCATGGTTTGAGAACCGGCTTGACTGATGCGCCCGACCGAGCAGGCAATGGCCCAGTTCATGAAACACCAGGCATTCGCGTTCGTTGGTGCTCGCTTTAGCCCAGCAAAAGTCATCCGGATTGATCGTAATGCGTGGCGTCTGACCAGCCTGTGCAAGGCAGGTTCCACACACGTCCTCGCTTTGTTGACTAGTTCCGAATGTTACGATCAGATTATCAATCGCCAGTGGGTTATTGCGTTTCTTGAGTTCATCCCGGAAGGATTGGATGTACGGCTCAACGTCAGCCGGAACAGCGTAGGTTGTAGCAGCTGGTTCCGTACGCTGACACCCGGTTAACAGCGTAAGAAAAAACAGAAGTAATCGTGTCCCTGGGCGCATCGGTAGTTCGATTAACCAATGAATCTACACTATCAATAGTCAATTGCTCATTCTTCTGAGTTCCTGGTTCGCCAGCCAGGCTACTACAGCCAGGCAAGCGCCAAACCAGGCAAAGGGTAATCGTAGATCAAGCAGCGATAAAGCGCCGAATACCAGTGTGGTTGTAAAGCTGGCCAGTCCCTGCAACGCCTGATTGATCCCAAACACTTCGCCCCGGTCTTCGTCGGTAGTACGCTGGGCCATCAAGCCTTCGATCAATCCCTGAATCAACGACAGCGTCAGGCAATCAATGGTGATCAGGATGTATAGCCAGACCATTGATGTACCAACCAGTCCATAGCTGCCTAACACGGGCGTTCCTACCAGAGCCAGCCAGAAAATGGCGCGTTGCTGGTTGATTCGATCGGCAATGTACGTATAGAAAACGTAACTGATAACAACGCTTAGCGCACCGAAATACATAAAAAAGTAAGACAGGTCTTTGGCGTCCATTTGCAGCTTGCCAAAACTCGCAAATACCACGAAATAGTTGTAATAGCCAACGCTGAACGTTAAGGCTAACTGCATAATGACCAGTTGCTTCAGCCCGACATGTTGTTTGTCTTTACTTGTCAGCCGACCCCAGAGTCGTTGCGCATTGAGGGATTGAATCAGTTCCGTTTTGAGGACCGAACGGGCAACGCCCGGCGGGTTAGGATGCGTCTCGCGGAGGGTCCAGCTCAGGATCATGTTCAGGCTCGATAACGAAACCGCCATGATCGCAATTACCTTGGCCTGATCGCCCTGCACGACATCGAACGTGGTGAGCAACAGACCCGATACTGCCGGGCCAATGACAAAGCCAAGCGAAATAATAGCACCTTCGATGCCGAGGTTCTTGAATAACTGATCTTTTGGCGAGATATCCGTAATGGCCGAACGAACTGTTGCATACATGCCATTGGTCGTGCCGTCGCTGATGCGGTTGGCGAAGTAAAAACCGACCCGAACGGGCAACAGAAAACAGTTGGCCAGGAAGGTACCGATGGCGGAGATGATAAAAATTGGCCGCCGACCATACCCGTCGGAGAGTTTACCGAGTAGGGGAGCCGAGAACAACTGCATACCCAGAAACAAAGCCGTGCCAATCGCCAGCCAAAGCTGTGGACGCTGAAGCCCTTTGACGAACTCGGGCAGAATAGGGCCTACCGCCGAGCCGACAATAACGTCGATCAGGATAATGGCGTAAATGTGAGGTAATCGAAAATCGCGGGTTGGTCGCGGATGCGGTTGCGGCATGAAGGTAAACGTATGGTGCCACTGGAAGAATAGGCCCCCAATGCTAAACCGCTAAAAAGTCATTCTGTAGAACTGGCACGTAAACGATTTGCCGAACTCCTGCATAGCGCGCTTGTAAGTCGGCTGAAAACCGTAACGCTCATAAAACTGCATTAGTTTAGGCCGTTTAGCGTCGGTTTCGAGCTGGAGCGTGTGAATATCCTGCTCCAGGCATTTAATCCGGCAAAAGTCAACGATCGAAGCAAACAGATTTTGGCCGTTGAAGGACCGTCTGATCGCCAATTTGTGAATAAAACCCGAGGTGTTGGCTGGAACATCAGGCCAGTAAATCGGATCTTCCCACTGTAGAATGAAAACAGCTGCGGGTTCCGGTCCATTGCCCCGGTCGGCATACATAACGTAAAGCTTATCGCGTGTGTAGTCGTCGATGAGGTTGTCAAGCGTGAGGTCATCAACCGACCAAAGTTCCCGGTCAGTATCGACGAGCCATTGACCGACTTCGCGCAGTATAGCTACTGCCAACGCTGGCTGGTCATTTCGGTAGGAGAATTGCATGGGTGAATCTATCACTTTTTCCCCAGTCCCGACCCGTCGTCTGTGACTTTACTTAATGGCGATACGCCGTTTTCGTCGAATGCCTCGATGGCAAAGTAATAGGGTACACCGACATTGAGCGCCCGGAGTTCGAAGGTGCTGGCTTCGTCGTTCCAGAACTGATAATTCTGATAGAGTTTATCCGGCGCAATGCCCCAGCGTATGTTGTAGCCAACGGCACCCGGCACTTTGCTCCACGACAGGTCGGCGTTGCGTTGGTCTTTCTGCCGTTTGGCGGTCAGCGTGGCGGGCGTCGCCGGGACGTTGCCGAACCCGTTGCCGAAGATACGGAACGCGTTGATGGCCAGATGCGGGCCCGCAACATAGACGTGTTCATACCGAACGTAGCGTGCTCGCGTTGGTTTCGCCAATTCGACATACGCCGAAGCCCGGTCGCGTTTGGGTTCTTTCGTAAGATCGGCGACAATTTCCCACTTCTTATTGTCCGTTGAGGTTAGGAGTTTGAACTGCGTATACACCGTTGAGTCGGAGTTGTAAATCGTCTGTTTATAGTCAATATAATCGACCTGAACCGCCCGAATTTCCCGTTCGGTCCCTAAGTCAGCGGTCAGGGTTTCGCCGGGTTTATTCTGAGCCGCCACCCAGAACGTACGCGGATTTTCGTCGGCCACATTAGCCGCTACCCGCACGGTATCGGTAGGGATGGCTAACGTTGACGAAGCAACGACCGGTTTTTTGTAGTTCAGGAGCATCCAGCCCGTAAACAACGCATCGCTGGCCATGCCGTTCTGATCGGGTATTTTCTGCGTGGCGAGGTAATGCGGGAAGTCGCCGAATCGGGTGTTGGCAAACATGTGATCATCTTTATCGAAACCCGCCGGATGCATAACGATCCGGCGCTCCATGCCCCAGTTGTAGCCGATCCAACTCGTACCCGTATTCCAGTAATTGCCAAAATTGTCCTGAAACGTGTTCCCATGCCCGCATCCCGTAGCGAAGCCCCCCGGCTTATAGGCAACCGGATTATAAGGCGCATAGTCAAACGGCCCCAGTGGGTCTTTGCCGACGTACGTGCCATTGCCGTACACATTGTATTCGGTGCCAGGCGCACCATATTGCAGGTAGTATTTGCCGTTGTGTTTTGTCATCCAGGCTCCCTCCGTGAACGGCTTGAAGGGGTCCGAGTGATTGTAGCCGAACCGTTCCCAGCCGTGTTGGTAAGGGTCGAGCCAGAGCATTGCTTTATATGCCTGTGCCGGGTTGTTCCCCGCGTAGGTCAGGTTTCGGCTCTTGTCCAGCTCCGCGCCAAAAATTGGATACACATTCGACGAACCCCAGTACATATACCACTTATCGGTATCGTCGTCATGGAACAGGGCCGGGTCCCAGGGGCCAATGTCTTTGGGAAGACGGGGAAGCCAGCGGTTATAAAAGGTAAGTTTGCCTTTTTCCGGCTCCGTCGAACTGAAAATGGGCCGCTGCTCAAACGTCGATTGGAACAGGTACAGGGTGTCGCGTACCGATAGGGCCGCCGGGGCACACATATCTTCCATCGGCCATTTATCGGGAACAATATAACGCCAGTTGATCAGGTCTTTCGAGTGCCACCAGCCACCCTGAATCGTGACGAACAGGTAGTATTCCTTTTTGTGATTGATGATGACCGGGTCTGCGCCGGAACGGTACGAAATCTTCTCGTTCAGTTGTTCGAAATTGTACCGATAACTGATATCCATCGGGTTACAATACGTTTTCTGCTGAGCAACGGACGGATAGACGCAGGAAGCGACCAGGAATAAAAAGAGCGTTAATCGCATGGAGCCGAAGTCATTATTCGGCAATAAAGATAAATTATTGGTAGTAAAATTTAATTTATGAATTGAGCCGTCCCATCAAAGACTAAGGCAGTGCTTCCGCATTAGCAAGTCGCGTGGCTAGATCCTCCGTAATCAGTTCCCGATTGATCATAACACCTGCCATGCTGCCGCTTGTTACAGCCGTGGATACCTGCCGCAACGGTGAACTGGTATCGCCCGCAGCAAAAACGCCCGCTACGTTGGTCTTGCCAAAGTTATCTGCGCTGATCACACCCGAGTCCGCAAGCGTACAACCCAACTGTTCGGCCAGATCGGTATGCTGCCGGAACGGCACGCGACTAAAAAGAGCGTCCAGTTCCTGAATCGATCCATCGGCAAAACGAAGGTTTGTCAGTTGACCATCCTGGTGATCGATGGCGGCAATGGTCGTTTCGACAAGGGGTATGCCGAGCTGGTTAAGGTCCTGCTGCTGGTCGGGTGTCAGCGTGGAAGGACCATTCGTGAATAGCGTCAACGTAGGACTCCAGTGTTGAATGTGTAAGGCCATCTCATACGCTGTTTCGCCATTGGCCAGTACTCCAAGCCGTTGACCGTGAGCTTCGTAGCCGTGACAATACGGGCAATGCAACACGGACCGGCCCCAGCATTCCGCGAAACCGCTGATTGGAGGCATGATGTCATACACGCCAGTGGCCAGTACCAGTTTACGTGACTGAACCTGTTGGCCGCCTGCCGTTTTTACCAAAAATCCAGCGGATTCAGCCTGCGCTGTTATGACCAGATCATCGATGAATGAAACGGTAGGGTAGTGGCGTACTTGTTCCTTCGCAACGGCGGCAATCTGAGCGGGTGTTTCGCCATCGCGGGTCAGGTAGCTGTGCGAGTGCGGGGTCTGGCGGTTACAGGGTTTCCCGCCATCAATTACGAGCACGCTGCGTAATGACCGGCCCAGCAGTAGAGCCGCACTTAGTCCCGCGTAGCTCCCACCCACAATGATGACATCAAATGAATCAACGGTTGAATACATAATCTGAAGAGGTTTTCAACAAAGCTACCTAATCGGGTGATTAAATGCAACATTGTTGCATTTAATCACCCGATTAGGTTATAGCCTGGTGGGCAATCACGAAGCTGGAGGTAAAACCTATTTATCCGCATTCACCGGCTCCACAATCGGCTTCGGCACTGAACTCGGTTTCGAGCGTAGCGTGGCCAATGTTGCGGTGTAACAAGCGATGCCGAACGTCGGCTTTTAGGGCCGTCTCGGCAGCATCCGACAAGCCCGGTTGCAGGACAAGATGCGCCGTAAGGGCGTTTTCGGTAGTGCTCATCGCCCACACATGAACGTGATGTACATCGCGCACGCCCGCAACAGCACGCAGGTCGGCGAGTACGGCGGGAAGATCAATCGTGGCCGGAACCCCATCGAGTGAAAGTCGTAAACTGTCGTTCAATAGTCGCCACGTCGAACCCAGAATAACGGCAGCGACCACCAGCCCGATAACGGGGTCGAGCCAGACCCAGCCGGTGTAACTGATGATGATGCCCGCAACCACTACGCCAAGCGATACCAGTGCATCGGCTGCCAGGTGCAGATAAGCGCCCTTGATGTTCAGGTCGTGGTCTTTGTCCCGGAAGAACAGGAGTGCCGAACCCGCGTTCACGAGAATACCAAATCCGGCGACCCAGGCAACCTGCCCCCCGGCAACGGGTTCAGGGTGGCGAAAGCGCTGGATGCTTTCCCATAAAATAGCCCCGATCGTAACCAGCAGAACAACCGCGTTGGTCAGGGAGGCCAGTACGGTGCTTTTACGATAGCCGTACGTGAAACTCGGCGTCTGACGAATGCGCGCCAGCCGGAAGGCCAGCAGCGAAAGTAACAGACCGGCTACGTCGCTGAGGTTATGACCCGCATCGGCAATGAGGGCCAGTGAGTTATAATAAACGCCCAGCGTAAATTCGACGGCTACATACACGGCGTTCAGGACGGCTCCAATGACCAGCGCCCTGTTCACCGACGTCAGAACTGTGGGTCCGTGGCTGTGTCCGGCGTGGCTATGTGAATGGTCGTGATGGTGTTCGTGCGCCATAAGTATACGTTCTGCTTACTAACGATTGGATGGGTGGAGTGGTTTCGAGATTTGGTACAACGACGGGTGATTTACGGTTTGTCGTTCCCCGGAGAAAGAATTGCAAACGCAATGTTTTCTTGTTTTTGCCGACCGAATCCAGTTAGTTTGCCGCAACGTTCTTTGTTTTCCGTCAAATTAGCTATCGGTTTTCCTGAGAGGTTCAGGAAATGAAAAAGGAATCGTGTGAGAATCACGAGCAGACGTTGCTACTGTCAGTGACCATTTAGAGAAGGGTTTGCCCTCGATGTCCATTGTCCCGCTACTGGGATGAGAAGGACGGCAGATACCGTCACAAGCCAGGAGACTTGCCTTTAGCTTTGCTGATTACGCCCACACGCGATTGGGCTTCATCAAGATTGACGTTCCTTTCATTACCTGCTTCGTTTCGAGGCCAGGTCGGGTATGTCGTGTTGGTAAAGTATTGATAATGAGTGGGCGTATGGAGTTCGGCATCGAACGCGATCAATCATTTTATCTTATTTACAACATGATCGCACACAATCTCGGCTATCCACGAATCGGTAGCCACCGCGAACTCAAACGGGCCAGTGAACAATTCTGGGCCCAGAAAATTACCCGTCAACAGCTGGAAGAGACCGGTCGGCGTATTCGACAGGACAACTGGCTGACGCAGCAGCAGGCTGGCATTACGCTGGTTCCCTGCAATGATTTTTCGTTCTACGATCAGGTGCTGGACATGTCGCTGACCGTTGGGGCGATTCCCGAGCGGTTTCGACCACTGGCCGGTCCGGATGATGACCGACTGACCCTGTACTTCGCCATGGCGCGCGGCTATCAGCAGAACGGTCTGGACCTGAAGGCGATGGAAATGACAAAATGGTTCGATACCAACTACCATTACATCGTACCGGAATTTACCGCCAACCAAGCATTCGAACTCGTTTCTGACAAGATTTTTACCGAATTTGACGAAGCCCGGCAAACGCTCGGTGTTACGCCAAAACCTGTGCTCATTGGGCCGGTGTCGTATCTGCTGCTCGGGAAAGAAAAAGAAGCGGACTTCGACCGGCTGGATTTACTGGATCGTCTACTGCCGGTTTATGAGCAGGTGCTGACTCGTCTACAGGCGCAGGGGGCTGACTGGGTTCAACTCGACGAACCGTGTCTATCGCTCGATCTGACCGATCAGCAGCGCGAAGCATTCGCCACGACCTACAACCGAATTCGGCGTCAATTCCCGCAGCTGAACCTACTCCTGGCCTCGTACTTTGAATGCTATGGAGCCAACCTGAATCTGGCCGTACAGTTGCCGGTCCATGCGCTTCACCTCGATCTGGTGCGTTGCCCAAGTCAGTTAGACGACATCCTGCAAACGGACTTCGTGTCGACCAAAACGTGCCTGTCATTGGGCGTTGTTGATGGACGGAACATCTGGATCAATGATCTGGAGCGTTCGCGAACCACGATTCAGCGGGCGGTAGTCGCGTTGGGTCAAGAGCGAGTATTGATCGCGCCTTCCTGCTCGCTGTTGCACGTTCCCTGCGACCTGAATTCGGAAATGCGTAACGAAGGGCTGACGCCCGAAATCAAGCAATGGCTGGCCTTTGCCCGGCAGAAACTGGATGAAGTAGCCACACTGGTTCGCCTGGTTAATGAGCCGGAAAACGAGCAGGTCGGTAACGTGCTGGCCAAAAATCAGGATGCCCTGAACGCCCGCCGATCCTCTGCCCTCATCAATCGGCCCGCGGTACGGGCCCGGTTAAACGCACTGACTGAGCAGGATGCTCAACGCGGAGCCGCCTTTGCGGAACGGCAGGCACTTCAGCATGAGCGGTTGCAACTACCCCTGTTTCCGACGACGACGATTGGCTCATTTCCGCAAACGGATGCCGTTCGGACCAACCGGTCTACGTACAAAAAGGGCGAACGGACACTCGACCAGTACGAAAAATTTATTCGGGTCGAAACCGAACAGGCGATCCGGTGGCAGGAGGAAATTGGTCTGGACGTGCTGGTTCACGGCGAATTTGAGCGTAACGACATGGTTGAATATTTCGGCGAATTGCTCGACGGGTTTGCCTTCAGCGACAACGGCTGGGTGCAGAGCTACGGCTCCCGCTGCGTGAAACCGCCGATCATCTACGGAGATGTGCACCGCCCCGCCCCAATGACTGTACGCTGGTCGGCCTATGCGCAATCGCTGACCGACAAGCCGGTCAAGGGGATGCTTACGGGTCCGGTTACGATTCTGCAATGGTCGTTCGTGCGCGATGATCAGCCGCGTCGGGATACCTGTCTGCAAATCGCACTGGCCATTCATGATGAGGTCGTTGATCTGGAAAAAGCCGGTATTCAGCTTATACAGATTGATGAACCCGCGCTGCGTGAGGGTCTTCCGCTGCGTCGCGAAAACTGGGATGCTTACCTGAACTGGGCCGTTATGGCCTTTCGGGTGGCGGCTTCGGGCGCGCAGGATCATACGCAGATTCATACGCACATGTGCTACGCGGAGTTCAATGACATCATTCACTCGATCGCCGATCTGGATGCCGACGTGATTACAATTGAAACGTCCCGGTCGCAGATGGAGTTGCTGGATGCGTTTGCGCGTTTCGCCTATCCCAACGAGATTGGACCGGGCGTTTATGACATTCACAGTCCACGGGTGCCCACGGTCGATGAGATGGTTGAGCTGTTACAACAGGCGACAACGGTCCTTCCAGCCCGTAATTTATGGGTGAATCCAGACTGTGGCCTGAAAACCCGTCGGTGGCCCGAAACGAGCCTGGCGCTGAAAAATATGGTCCAGGCTGCCCAAACCGTCCGCGAATTAGTTACAGAGTCAGTATAATGACTCACGGCCTTCTGCCGTTCAACCGGCAGAAGGCTTTAACTACCGTTAACATGGACTTTTGCGGAGTATATGACAAGCAGCTTTCGAAGCAACCCCAGCCCGTCTTTACTACGCCTTTGTGGGGTGGCTGGGAATTCAGGCCAAAACCGGATCTGCTGGCAGGCACCGCAGGCTGGATGGCGCTGGCCAAGTCACATGACTGGGATTTGCCCGCTGCCATTCGTCATGATTTACTCAGTGGTGACTGGGCGGTTGTCGTAACCGATCTGCAACAAATCATTCAGTACGTCAATCCACAATTCGAACGGATGACGGGTTATGGCAGCCACGAAACCGTTGGCCGACGACCCGACTTTTTGCAGGGTACATCGACCGATCCTGTGTCGAAACAGCGGATTCGGAAAGGGCTGGAACGGAAAAAAATAGTCATAGAACGAGTACTCAATTACCGCAAGAACCAGGACGCGTACTGGTGCCATATCGTTATCCGACCGATCGTGAACCGCCAGAAGCAGATCGTTAATTTTATCGCTTTTGAACAGGAAACCGAATTCGATGAGTCAGTTATCGGCCACTAGCAAGCACGAACATACGGCTTGCCCCCGTTGCCAGCGCACGTTCGAATGCCGCGTGGGTAGCATTAACCTGTGCCAGTGTCAGACGCTTACGCTGACCGAAGAGCAACGGCATTATGTTAGCTCACTGTATCAGGGGTGTCTCTGCGCCGACTGTCTGCACAGCTTACGAACGGATTATAACCAACTTACTCACCAGACTAAGGTAAACCAATTACTGCATGGGCATTGACCAGACAGATTCTGTTGCTGAACGAATTCTAACCGCCGAAACGCGCATATTCAAAGCGGTATTTCCCAGTACGACGAACCACTACGACACGCTTTTTGGCGGAACGGCGCTGCAATTGATGGACGAAGTGGCCTTCATTACGGCTACCCGGTTCTCACGCAAGCGAATGGTAACGGTGTCGTCCGATAAAATCAATTTTACGAAATCAATCCCGGCCGGAACGATCATTGAACTCGTTGGGCGCGTCGATCACGTCGGAAACACCAGCATTCGCATTGCCGTCGAGATATACGTCGAAGAAATGTATTCGATGGAGCGTCATCAGGCCATTCACGGTACGTTTACGTTCGTGGCACTTGACGAAGACAAAAAACCAATCCGCATTTTGTAAACCAGAAAAGTCCGGTAACCGGAGCTTATGTATTACAAAGCCAGTACATCCTTAAAAAAAGCCGACACGGAGGGACGGGTTCCCCAACACACACTGGGTCAATATGTTCGTAGCGAATTGTCCAGCCAATTGATAAAGGCGCTTAGGCCCCATTTGCCAATTAGCCGTCTTGACCAGTCCGGCCACATCGCCAATCAGAATACCGTCGATTTTACGACGGAACTCGTTTGTCTGGAACCGAACCAATGGCAGCGACTCAAGGAATCGCTGAACGGACACCTGAACCTGCTACCCACCGCCCAGCAACTCGTCATTCGACAGCTTATTGCTGAGGTCGATCATGAATAAACAGTAATCGCTTTAAGAGAAGGGCCCTTGGGCCTTTTTTTATGCCCGACTTCTGGTAAGTTTGATCCGTACGTCGATCACCGGTGTTTTTATTTTTCTTTTTGCAACAATGTTGCAAAAAGAAAAATAGTCTTTAGATTTGCCCCATGGCAAGTCAACCTATCTCCTCGGAAGTACGTAAGGCAATTGATCCGCGCTTACCGGTTACGGTATTAAGCGGTTTTCTGGGCGCTGGAAAAACTACACTGCTCAATCATATTCTTCACAACCGGCAGGGCCTCAAAGTCGCGGTTATTGTGAACGACATGAGTGAGGTCAACGTCGACGCTGAACTCGTTCGGCAGGAGGGAACCCTGTCGCGGACGGAAGAGAAGCTAGTGGAGATGTCGAATGGCTGCATCTGCTGCACCCTGCGTGAAGATTTGATCATTGAGGTTGAAAAACTGGCGAACGAAGGTCGGTTCGATTACCTGCTTATTGAGTCATCAGGTATTTCGGAGCCCCTGCCCGTCGCCCAGACGTTCACGTTTCAATCCGATGATTCGGTAGCGGACGCGCAAAAAGTCGATCTGTCGCGCTTCGCTCGGCTGGATACGCTTGTGACGGTAGTCGACGCCTTCAATTTTCCCCGCGACTTCGGCAGCATCGATACCGTTAACGACCGTGAATTGAACCGGGGCGCCGGACCGTCAGACGCGACCGATACCCGAACCATTGTCAATCTGCTGACGGATCAGATCGAGTTTGCCGACGTCATTATTTTAAACAAAACGGATCTGCTTAGCCGCCAGCAAGTGGGTGAACTAAAAGCGATTCTGCATACGCTTAACCCTAAAGCCCGGCTGATTGAAAGTCAGTTTAGTAAAGTCGATCCGGCGGAAATTTTAAACACAGGTCGGTTCAATTTTGACGAAGCGTCGCAGTCGGCGGGGTGGATTCAGGAGTTACTGAATCAGAAAAATGGGCAGGGACATACCCCTGAAACCGAAGAGTACGGCATCTCGTCGTTTGTTTTCCGTGACCGGCGACCCTTTCACCCCGTTCGTTTCTGGCATTATTTGAGCGAAAATTTTCCCGCTGGTATCATGCGGAGCAAAGGCCTGTTCTGGCTGGCATCCCGGCCCAATGATGCGCTGAACTTTAGTCAGGCCGGTGGGAGTTTGCGGGCCGAAGCCGCCGGAGTCTGGTGGGCCTCGATGCCATTTAGCCAGCGTGTTCAATACGGTTCCTTTCTGGAAAATCAGAAGTCGATCGAGTCACGCTGGCACAAGCGGTTTGGTGATCGGCAAAATGAGCTGGTCATCATCGGGCAGGATCTGAACGCCGACCGGATCACGAACGAATTGCAGGATTGTCTGTGTACCGAGCTGGAATTGAAGCACATGGAGATGGGTGGCATCTTCAAAGACCCGTTTCCCGTCTGGAAATAAGGGTAGCTGTCAGGCGTCAGGTAAGTGGTAAATCGTTGTTCATAACCGTCTGCATCCTGTGTCTTTCACCATACATCACTACGTCTTTTGTTGCGGGAGGGAGAGTGTCTTAGGGCTTCGTTTGATGGTTGGGTACTTTCTCGGTAGTCAAGCACTCCCCTCCGCCAAAATCATACCCGTTGGCCGGTCCTGCCAGACGGAAATAAACGCTAAAATTACGTATGGTAGGTACAGTCCAGATGATTCAATGGGCGATTTGGGGCCATAGTGGTCTGGCTGGTCTGGCGGTGTGCGGGATTTCGCTGATCGGTGGGCTGGCGTACCTAATGCCTTCGTCCGTTTTGCGTCGGCTATTGCCCCTGGGAATCAGCCTCTCAACCGGAGTTTTGGTAGGCGATGCGTTTCTGCACCTTATTCCCGAATCGTTGGAGCGAATTGGAAGCACGCAACTGGTGATGCTGGGAATAGTAAGCGGTATCGTCCTCTTTTTTAATCTTGAGAAACTGATTCGCTGGCGTAACCACCGGCACAGGTCGGGAAGCTCAGCGGTAAAGCCTTTGGCGACGATGAACCTAGTAGGCGACGCGTTACACAATTTCATCGACGGGACGCTGATTGCGGGTAGTTTTCTGGTCAGTCCGACCGCCGGGTGGGCAACAACGGCCGGTTTGCTGCTGCACGAACTACCGCAGGAAGTCGGCGACGTTGGCACACTGCTATACGGCGGCTTTACCCTTCGTCGCGCTTTGTTCTATAATTTAGTGTCAGCGTTAACCTGCCTGCTCGGAATTGGTGCGGTGCTGGTTACGGGATTATGGCTCGATGAGTATCTGATTTACAGCCTGCCAATTGCCGCCGGGGGATTTATTTACATTGCCGCCAGTGACCTGATCCCCGAACTGCACCGGTTACAGCAATCAGCTCAGTCGTGGTGGCAGAGCGCGTTCATGCTACTCGGTATTGGGCTGATGCTGTGGCTAGCCATGATGGAATGACCCTTACTGAACGTTCTTCGCGCGGTCGAGCGCCTGCCGGGTTTGGACGCTGATTTGCTTGATATTGGTTAGGAACTCCCGTTGCAAATCACGCATCTGGATGGCTGGCAGGTCTTTCGTGTCGTTGTTGTTCGCATGGTGGTGATGATGTTCACCAGTACCGTGCTCGTGGTGTTCGTGTTTCATACCGGGGACTTCCACCAGGTTTTCTTCCCATTCTTCGAAGGCCGTTTTCAGACTATCGAGTGATTGCGTCGTTCTCTTTGCAGCTGGTGACGTTTTTTTGACAAGCAGCGTGCGGACCGAATCGATCTGATCGATCAGTGGTTCGAGCTGCTCTTGAACAGCAGTAGCTTCGGTATGGTACCGTGCGGCTTCATCGAGCAGCGGTTTGTCGGCGTCCGACTTTCCTGAACAGGCAATCAGGCTGGGAACCAGACCTAAAAGAAGAATAGTGCGCATGGAGTACGTGTTTTTCGGTAAATATAGGAATATTTGCAACATTGTTGCGTTTGTGCTTTTGTTTGTATGAAGTTTGTGTTGCCGCAGAAAACTTTCACCACCGGGCAACGCACCGAAGCAATTCTACGGTACCTTTGTGCTGCCATGAAAAATGCGCTTCTCTACGTGTTGCTCCTTGCAACGCTGCTCCCAACGGTGAGCCAGTGGGGAACCATCGCGTATTATCATGCCAACAAGGCTTATATTGCGCGCGTGCTGTGCGAAAACCGCGATAAACCGGACCTGCATTGCAATGGACAATGCTATCTGGCTAAACGGCTAAAGGCGCAGCAGGACAAGCAGGATAAGGAAACCACGGAGCGGGTTCAGAACATGCCCGTTTTGCACTTGTTTTATGCCGCCAGCGAGCGATTCCTGTTCGCTCCTGACTGGTGCGAACAATTGCTCACTGCCTTACCTGTTTATCGGTTCCCCGCCTACAATACACCCACAGCTGGTTTGTTTCGCCCTCCCCAGGTTTAAGTCAACAGAATACCGATGATGTAGGCTAGCCGAGCACCCACGATGAATGGGGCCGACAGTCATGTCCTTTCATTTTCCTGACTTAAACAATTATTCATTGAAGACCTATAAATTGCTCATAGCCTTCGGCTTATGGGTTGGTGTTGCCTGTTGGGTAACTGCCCAATCAACTAAACAAGGGCTCGTTTTTGATGCCCTGACCAAAGAACCGTTACCGGGGGTGACCCTGATGTGGCCAGATGGGAAATCGGGTGTTGTAACGGATGCCAGCGGACGGTTTCTGCTACCGGCCAACTTTACCAAACTAGTTGTTTCAGCCGTTGGCTATCGTCGGCAGGAGGTAGCCGTAACGGCTGGCCAGTCCGTACGTATCGCGCTCGAACCCGCCGTTGAAGACCTGCAAACAGTGGTGGTAACGGGAAATCGGGAAGCAGCACTGCGTACCGAAACGCCGATGGCCATCTCAAAACTTTCGCCTAAGCTGATCGACGAGACAAAGCCAACGAGTATTTATGAAGTGATCAACAAAACGCCGGGTGTGCTGATGGTGAACCTCAATAATGAGCAGCACATGATGGCGATTCGCCAGCCAATGACGACCAACGCCTATTTCCTCTACCTAGAAGATGGCGTACCGATTCGGCCAATGGGGGTATTCAATCATAATGCCCTGCTCGAAATGAATCAGTTTACGGTCAGCTCGATCGAAGTGGTCAAAGGACCGGTATCCTCGCTGTATGGACCGGAAGCGGTTGGCGGAGCGGTAAACTTCATTACCCAGCGGCCAACGGCGGTCCCGACGGTTCGCGTGGGCATTCAGGCCGACCAGTGGGGATACCAGCGACTTCAGGTTGGGGCAGGGGCCCGGCAGGGTAAGTTCGGAATCTACCTGGGAGGTTTCGTATCCAGACAGCGCAACTCGTGGCTGGCCAGCTCCGACTATGATAAAGCGTCGTATTTCGCGCGTCTCGAATACGCGTTTACGCCAAGTACGCGCCTGACCGGTACGTTCTCCTACAACGACTACGATTCCCAAACCAGCGGTAGTGTTGACAGTACCGCTTTCTTTGCGCGTCAGTACGCCAGCACGACTGATTTTACGTATCGAAAAACGCGTTCTGTACGCAGTCGCCTGACGCTCGAACATACCTGGAAAGCCGGTTCGTCCGGTGTATCGGCGCAATCGTTTCTGACCGCTTTCGTGCGGAATAACAGCATCGGCCAAAACCCGACGTATTCGATTCGATGGGTGAGTGGTGCATCGACGGCAACGGGCCAGATCAACAGCAATGATTTTCGGAGTTATGGCTTCATTGCGCAACACACGCAGCCACTCAATTTCCTGAATAGCAAGCTCATCGTCGGGGCCACGCTCGATCTGTCGCCCAATACGTATTACGCCTATCAGACTGATTTGGCCGCTGAGTTACGGCCCGACAAAAAATCGGTGCTCAAGTATACTCAATTGCGCGAGCGGCCCGACATTCAGTTAGCCAACTACCAGGCCGATATTCATAACACGGCTGCGTATCTGCAATATGATCTGGAACCCCTGCGCAAACTACACTTGTCGGCCGGACTTCGCTACGACCGGATGGCGTTCGATTATACCAACGCGCTGGATAACAGTTCGGGCGGTAAAGCCTACAGTCAGGCAACCCCCAAACTTGGTGCAACCTACGATCTGGGTAACGGAAAAGGACTGTACGCCAGCTACTCGCAGGGTTTTTCTCCCCCGGCGCTTACCTCGGTGTTCCTGAAACGGACCACGCCGACGGCTTCCGGTGATTTGTTTTACTACAATCTCCAGCCCGCCCAATTCAACAATGTTGAGATTGGTGGCTGGGCTTCCTTACTGAACAATAAGGTCTACGTTGATGGTGCGCTCTACCAGATGAACGGGACTAACGAACTGCTCAACATACGCCAGCCCGATAACTCGTTCGATTACCAGTCGGCGGGCCGTACCCGTCACCGGGGCGTTGAACTTGGGGTAACGTATCGTCCGTCGAAGCAAGTGTTTTTTCGCTTTGGGGGAACTCATGCCGTTCACCAGTTTGTCGAGTTCACGCTTAGCCAGCGACAAACGGATGCGGTGCAGAATGTGAATGGAAAAGACATGCCATCGGCTCCCCGGACGCTGTGGAATACGGAAGTCAGTTACTATCCGACCTGGCTCAAAAACTTCCGAACGTCGGTGGAATGGCAGCACGTATCGGGCTGGTATCAGAACCAGATCAATACGGTCAGCTACGGTGGTTATGACTTTGCCAACGTGCGCGTAGGTTACCAGTGGAAGGGTATTGAACTCTTTTCGAACGTGCTGAACGTAACCAATGCGTTGTTTGCCACAAACGCGACACGGGGTAATAACGCCACCGATCGCACGACGTATACCCCGGCCGCACCGCGCACGTTTGTGGTTGGTATTCAATATAGTTTTTCCGGAAAATAATAATATCTGTAGAGACCGGTCCGCCGGTGCGGCAATCCCTTGCGTCTCCTGTGCGTCAGCAAAACCGTCCGGTCAGGAGACGCAAGGGATTGCGTCTCTACAAAAAATGAAAATGTATGATATACACATTATTTCTTCCGATTCTGAGCTGGTTACTAGCCGTTATCACTCCTGCCGAGACGACTATGTCTGATCCTCAATTTGTTGGAGCAACGCCCCGTCTGACAACCGATGCGGCTGGGAATCCGCTGCTGAGCTGGGTTGAAAAAGAAGGCGAAAAGAGTGCTGCCTTTTACGTCGCTACGTCCACGGATGGCCATTCGTTTGGGCCGAAGATTAAGGTGAAAGCGCCAGCTACGCTCTCAACCCATGCCGAGGGTATGCCCAAAATCGCCGTCAAGGCAGACGGCACGTTGCTAGCCGTTTTCGAAGTGCCACGGCCAACGCCCGAGTCGCGCTTTGCCGGTGATTTGCTGTATACGATGTCGACCGATCAGGGGAAGACCTGGCTGGAACCAAGACCCGTTCATCAGGAGGCCGCGCCCGGAAAGAGTCATTCCTTTGCTGATGTAACGCGGTTGCCCAACGGCGAGATCGGTATCGTCTGGCTCGACGAAAAATTGCCGAACCGCGATGGGCGACCCGTGGTCTTTGCGCAGACAACCAAAGGGAAAGGGTTCGGAACGGCGGTGCTGGTCGACGACAATGCCTGCCAGTGTTGCCGGACGAATGTATTTGTTGATAGTCGGAAAGCGATCCACCTGACTTACCGGGATATGATTCCATCGGCGAACGTGGGCGAAATTCCGGCCCGCGACATCAGCACTGCCGTATCGGTCGATGGAGGCAAAACGTTCGGGAAACCGCAGGTAGTCGTGGCCGATCACTGGCAGGTCAATGCCTGTCCGCACGCGGGACCCGTGGTGGCCGAATCGGGCAATGATATACTGATGACGTGGTTTTCGGGCAAAGAAAATGCCGCTGGGCTGCGTCTGGCCCGATTGGGTACTGATAAACTGGTATCGGACGTATTGACCAGCCGGGCTAAACATCCGCAGGTGGCAACGGTCGATGGCCGGATCGTCTGGCTTTGGGATGAAGCGATTTCGAAAGATGGCTCCGGCGAAATGGGGTCGTTCGTGCAGCGAATTGGTATGCGAACCGTAACCGGCAATAATGTTAGTGCAACGTCGTATATCACCCCTGAAACCGCCAGTGCGACGTATCCGGTTGCTATCGCTACAAAACAGGGGCTGCTGGTTGCTTATGAGCAGACGACCGCCGGACAAAATACGGTGATCGTAACCCGGCTAATGGAGACGCTGTAAGGATCGTTTATGAGTAACGAACTGGTGACTGTTGAAAATAGAATGGTCGCCCGTTCGTTACTTCTATACCGAAATCACTCCTGTTCCGCTGATATGTTTCGTCGACTGCCCCCCATCATTCAGTTTATTTTTGTCAGTATGATTGGCATTTTTCTGGGCACGGTCGCGGGACTGATCGACGAGTTGCTGCAAAAGCCGTTCAGTGCAGCCAATGCCCTGGTCTGGCTGTTTCTGATGATCGTTAGCGCGGCTATCGTGGCGGTCATTGCCGTGTACGGTCGCAACGGGTTTCGGTAAATTAACGTATTGCTAGTAACGTAATCCCCAAACGGGTCATGAAAAACTCTATTAAATTATTGGTGGCGTCAGTGCTGTTCATCGGCCTTGCCATTACGGCCTGCGATACGACTAATCCCTACGTTCCTCCTGATCCCTTTGGTTCCATATCATTGACGCTCGATAACGTTGCTGGTGACCAGGACCTTAAACTCAATACTAATACCTATCAGAATGCGGTAGGGGAGTCGTTTATTCCGACGAAGTTCAACTATTTTGTCAGCAATATCCAGCTTAAAAAGCAGGATGGCAGCACGTATACTTTACCACAGGCAAACAGTTACTTTCTGGTGCAGGAAGAAAAGCCCGAATCCCAGTCGCTGACATTGGCGAGCATACCATCGGGAAATTATACCGCAATCACATTTGTAGTGGGTGTCGATAGCGTACGTAGTCTGGCCGATATCAGTCTGCGAACGGGCGTTCTCGACCCCGCGCTCAACGACGGGATGTACTGGGAGTGGAATTCGGGCTATATCTTTATGAAACTGGAAGGGACGTCGGCCCTTGCACCGGCCACCCAGAACAATACATTCTTTTACCACATCGGTGGCTTTGGTGGTGGCTATAACGGCAAGAAGACCATCAATAACCTGCGTAAGATCACGATTCCATTCAACGGTGATGTGGTAAACGTAGACCCGTCTGTCAAGCCGCAGGTTCGATTGAAAGCCGATCTGTTGAAGGTGTTCAATGGATCAACCAGACTGAGTATCGCACAAAATTCGTCGGTCATGTTCGATGCTTACTCAACGAACATTGCCAATAATTACGCGAACATGTTTAGTTACGACGGTATGAAGACGAATCAATGAGCGAACAAGCCCGCCATAACGCCCGGAAGATTGGTCTGATTGTCAGCCTTTTTTTGTTTGGACTGGCCGTCGCCTGCCAGACAAAATCGGGTGATACTGTGCCGACTCCCGATCCGACATCGACCAATCCGGGCGGTATTCAGTTTAACCCAGAACCTGTTACCCTCCGGCGACCGGCCAATTTTCCGGCTCCGGTTTATGATCTGAGTCAGAATCCGCTCACCGTTCAGGGGGTAGCCTTGGGGAAAGCGCTGTTCTATGATACGCAGTTGTCGCGGGATAGCAGTGTCAGTTGTGGGTTCTGCCATCAGCAGTTCGCAGGATTCGCCCATTCCGACCACCCGCTGAGCCACGGAATCGACAATAAGTTTGGTACCCGTAATGTGCCTAGCCTGCAAAATGCAGCCTGGGGGCGGGAGTTTTTCTGGGATGGCGGAATTACGGATTTGAACACGCTGTTCATTGCACCCATCACGAACCCGGTCGAGATGGATCTGAAGTTCGCGGATGCACTAGCCAGGGTTCAGCAAAGTCCCAAGTACCCAAGTATGTTCAAATCTGCATTTGGGTCGGACACGGTTACCACGGCGCGATTCCTGAAAGCCATTTCGCAATTTGTTCTGACGCTCGTTTCGGCTGATTCGCGCTATGATAAATACGTCAGAAAAGAAGCAGGTGGCGAGTTGACGAGCGACGAACTGGCCGGGTTAATGCTGTTTCAGCAAAAGTGCGCGACCTGCCACGCAACCGACTTATTCACCGATCACAGCTACCGTAACAATGGCCTTCCGACCAGTAGTATCAACGATCAGGGCCGCTATACGATTACGCTGAACGAAGCCGACCGGCTAAAATTTAAGGTGCCAAGCCTGCGCAATGTCGAGCGTACGTTTCCCTACATGCACGATGGTCGTTTTACAACGCTGGAGCAGGTGCTTACTCATTACACAACAAATGTGAAGGATAGCCCAACGCTGGACGCTGCCCTCAAAACGAACGGAAAGCTGGGCATTGCGTTGACCGAGACCGAAAAAGCACAGGTCATCAGCTTCTTAAAAACGCTGACCGACAACACGTTCCTGACCAATCGGGCATTCAGCGCGAACTAGAACCGCTGGGTCGCCCCACGGTTCTGACTAGTGCGCGTGTTGTAAGCGATGCTGACGAATATTGGTGAGATGGGTGATAACTAAACCCGCTGAAGCGACGTAGCCGATGTATTCAAAAATAGGGTTAACGTCTTCCAGCACAATAGCTATGGCAAACAGGCCCAGAAAACTCCACAACGCTTTTTTGACAATCGGAAGGGCATAATGGCGGGTTGCGAAATAGACCGCAACGATATTGACACCAATAAAGACATAATCAAGACTCAGATAGCCGAAACGCAGGTGGTCGTCCTGAAGCAGAGCGGTGGACATCAGCAATATTGGTGTGATCAGGCAGTGGATAATGCACAATACAGACCCGGTGATGCCAATGTAGTCGGCTTTGCGAGAGAGAATTTCTGTTTTCATGGGCAACAGGACAATGCTTCGGTCAATCGTATTTCCTCCTAACCGACTTTTATGCAACAAAGTTGCGTAAATTTTACTTTTCGTCCAATCGCCCTGTAGCCGGCAACGTGAATTAACTCAGTTCGCCTTGCTCAACAGGGTATAACCCATAAGCTTACCATTTTTGTTGTACGTTTCTGATTTGACATCCAGGAGCTGATTGCTGGCCCGGTAGCTCACGATATGCATGGTGCCTCGGATTGGAATCGGAATACTCATCATGCGATTATCAAAATTCATATCCGACGTTATTTTGTAGGTGTCGAACGTACCGGCGGGCGTCGTTATCGACTGCTGTCCTTCGACCTGCCGGTTGTTCACCGTCATGTTCATCGTCATCATAGTGGAGCCATTGCTGAGCATATCGGCCTCCATTTGTCCGTCCGCTAATTTCTGCCCGACGCTGAATTTACCCGGATACACCAGCTTGTTGGTTTTGAGCCTCATTTCCATATCCTTCATGCTGCTTTGCATCCCCTGCGCCATGCCCGATAAGTCGGCAATCAGCTCATCGCCGGTGCAGGTGTAGTGAATCGGGTAGGGCGGTCGCTGGTTGCCTTTTTCGTCCTGAAACTGGGCAATAATGTCCATGACCGTTGATTTACCTTCTTGATGAACATCCTTCACCTGATACAAAACCTTGCCGGTTGGTTTGTCTTTGCCACTGAACATGCTCATTTCAAAGCTCATGCCGGATTTGAGTGTCATGCCCATACAGGTCTGTGCATGGGTTCGGGGTACCGTTATCAACAAAATAAGGAAGGCAAAGGCAAGTGTTTTCATAAGAATGGAGTGAATTAGTCCGTATGAAAACAAATGTATGCGGAACGGGGCCGCTACGGGCAAACCCTTGAGTGAACGGCAGGAGTAACTACGTATGGTGTATTATCGATGCTGTATGTGGTCTGGAAAGTGCCGCTTTTGACGGTAAACCAGTCACCATCAAGCCCACACCATACTGACAACACCCAGGAGCATAATAAGCTTGCAGAGGTTGCTGAGGTAGCCAAAATCGCGCCGGGTATCGGCGAAGACCAGTCTGTAAATGAGCCAGATCAGGGGCACGAGAAGCAGCAGAAAAATGATGCCGAGCCGTAGATTACTGAGCGAATCGGCGATCATGAACAGGCTGAGAATAAACGACCCGATCAGGACATAAAGCAGGTATTTGGTTCGACGCAGACCCCAGACGATGGGTAACGTCCGGCAGCCGAACCGGGCATCGCCCCGTACGTCCTGCATATCCTTGATGATTTCCCGTACAAGCGAAATGCCAAACGAAAACAGCGCATAGATAAGCAGCATCTCCGCATTCTGCCGGTAATATACGGCCAGTACGATCAGTGACAGTGCCGTAAGGAGTGAAACGACAATGTTGCCGATAAACGGCTGCCGTTTCAGGGTGGACGAATAAAGCCAGAGCAGCGATACCGAAATGACATCGGCCAGAAAAACCCACTTGCTCAGGTAAAGGCCAATCAAACAGCCAATTACGTTGAGCAACTGATGGGTGCCGATCGCGACCCGACGTTTCAGGAAACGCCCGATAACGACCCGCTCCGGTTTGTTGACAAGATCGATCTTGATGTCGAAATAATCGTTGATGATGTAACCGGCGGCCGCAATGCAAACGGTAGAGAGCGAAAGCAACCAGATGGTTGGGTCAACGAGCAGACGAGGCCACGATTCGCGGGGACCAACCAGAACGATACGGGCCAGAAACTGCGTCAATACAACAATCAACAGGTTCTGCACCCGGATCAGTCGAAGGAATCCGAATGCAAACGCCGAGAAAGGTATGGGCTGACGCGTTGACATACTGTTTTTTGCAAAAGTAAGGCTTTTAGTGATCGGGTGCGTAAGGTGATCGGGACAATTCTGACCAATTGGTAACCACTTCGTGCCGCTGACCGGACTGGTTTCGTATCAGGTCATCGACAACCCTGGTTACCAAATCCTGGATCATCGGGATTCTTTTTGCTGTAGTTTGGTGTTGTTCGAACAAATCGTTTCCGGCTCGCAAGGGCTTAACGCATGAAAATTGGTATTGTATGCTACCCGACTTTCGGGGGCAGTGGCGTTGTAGCCACCGAACTTGGCAAAGCGCTGGCTAAAAACGGCCATCAGATTCACTTCATTACGTATCAACAACCACCCCGGCTCGATTTTTTCAACGAAAACGTTTTTTACCACGAAGTAAATATACCATCTTATCCGCTCTTTCAATACGCTCCCTATGAGTCGGCGCTCGCCAGCGAAATGGTCAATGTCGTATTGAACGAAAACGTTGATTTACTGCACGTTCATTACGCTATTCCGCACGCATCGGCGGCTTACATGGCTAAAATGATTCTGCGCTCACAGGGTCGGACAGTGCCCGTTGTGACAACGCTTCATGGTACGGATATTACGCTGGTGGGAAAAGATGCGTCGTACGAACCCGTCGTCACATTCAGTATCAATGAGTCCGATGGGGTAACGTCGGTTTCCGAAAATCTCCGGCAGGATACCTACGCTCATTTTAAGGTTCACCGCGAGATCGAGGTAATTCCGAATTTTATTGATCTGGATCGTTTTCAACGTCAGCAGAAGGAGCATTTCAAAAAAGCGATCTGCCCCAACGGCGAAAAACTGATCGTGCACACGTCGAACTTCCGGCGGGTGAAGCGCATCGACGATGCCGTTATGGTGTTCTATAAAGTTCAGCAGCAGATTCCGGCAAAACTCCTGCTGGTCGGCGATGGCCCTGAACGGGCACGTATCGAGCGGCTGGTGCGGGAATTGGGCATCTACGATCAGGTGCGTTTTCTGGGTAAGCTGGATGCGGTTGAAGAAGTATTGTCGGTCGCCGATCTGTTTATTATGCCGTCCGAAAACGAGAGTTTCGGGTTAGCCGCGCTCGAAGCAATGGCCTGTGAGGTGCCGCTGATCACGTCGAATGCCGGTGGACTTCCGGAGCTGAACTTGCAGGGCGTAACGGGTTTTCTAAGCCCGGTTGGTGACGTAGACGATATGGTTAAAAATGCCCTGTATGTGCTGGATGATGCGCATCTGCCCACCTTTATGGCAAATGCCCTGGCGCGTGCCAAAGAATTCGAGTTATCCCGTATCTTGCCGCTTTACGAAGCTCATTACGAGCGTGTGTTGAGCGAATCCAGGTCATTGGTTTCATAAACATAGTTTTTGTGTCGTTTGTGAGTTGAGGTGTCTCAGTCCTATAAACGACTTTTCATCGTCAACCGACAAATCAGACGTAATGAATCCAAACATACCCTCAACAGATCGGAAGCGCGTTGTTATTGTTGGTGCCGGTTTTGGTGGCCTCAAGCTGGCCCGCAAGCTGTCTCGCACCAAGGAGTTCCAGGTAGTGCTGGTCAACAAGCAAAACTACCACGAATTTCAACCCTTGTATTATCAGGTTGCTACCGCCGGACTGGAAGCCAACTCCATTCTGTTCCCATTGCGGGCCGTGTTTGGTAACTGTAAGAATGTACACATCCGGGTCACTACGGTAACGGGTGTTCGCACGGCCGACAAAACGATCGATACGGAGCTTGGTCCTATCACCTACGATTATTTAGTGATGGCTACCGGAGCCGACACTAACTTTTTTAATCAGCAGAATATCATTGAAAAAGCACTGCCCATGAAGTCGGTCGCTGAAGCGATTGCCCTGCGTAACCGGATGCTTCAGAACTTTGAGGATGCACTGAGTGTCGAAACGGTAGACGAGAAAGAGGGGCTGATGGATGTCGTCGTCGTTGGGGGTGGGCCTACCGGTGTCGAACTCTGCGGTACGCTGGCCGAGATGCGCCGAACGGTGTTGCCAAAGGACTACCCTGAGTTGGATTTTAAGATGATGGACATTTATCTCATCGAATCGGGCGGGGAGTTATTAGGGCCAATGTCGGTACAGTCGCAGGAGCATTCGCTGGACTATTTGACGGGTCTGGGCGTAAATGTCAGGCTAAATACCCGCGTTAAAGATTTCGACGGACGGATCGTTACCATGAACGACGGCACAACGTTACGGACCAATAATCTGATCTGGGCCGCTGGTGTCAAGGCGAACCCGCTGGCGGGCCTGCCCCCGGAGGTGATCGGTCGTGGGGGGCGCGTGCTGGTTAACCGGTACAGCCAGGTTCAGGGATTTACGGACGTATTTGCCATTGGCGATGTGGCATTAATGACCGAAGAAAAGTGGCCCAATGGCCATCCGCAGGTAGCGCAACCGGCCATGCAGCAGGGTCGACAATTGGCTAAAAACCTGCTCCACCTAGTTCATAATGAGCCAATGGGAGAGTTTACATACCACGATTTGGGGACAATGGCCACCATTGGTCGCGGACTAGCTGTCGTTGATTTGCCATTTTTTAAGTTTCAGGGATTTTTTGCGTGGCTAACATGGTTGTTTGTACATCTGATGTCGATAGTTGGCGTAAAGAACCGCCTGTCGATCTTCCTGAACTGGATGTTCAACTACCTGACCTACAGCAATTCACTGCGGTTAATTATTAAACCGAAATTGCCGAAGGGAAACCTGGCTGATATGCAGGAAAAACTCTCCGACCAGCTGGAAGTCAGTAAAACGTAATCGGGATAGTAAACCAAATTTACTATTTGGGATGGCAAACCCATTTTTCGTTCTAATTTTGCACTATTATCATTTGTCAACGTATTTGCCCTATGGAATCAACTACTGAGAAGTTGCACACAATGGCTGGTCACGGCAAGACCCGGCCCAAAAACAACGGCACCAAAAAATTATTCGATAACCCAATCCTGGAAGCCCTGTCGCGTACCCACATTCTGGTCCCCATCTCGATGTGGCTGGTTCTGTCGGTCTTTCTGGGTTGGTACGCGTTCACCTACACCGAAATGAGTACGAGCACCATCGCGACGTTGTTCGTAACGGGTTTACTGGTGTTCACACTGTTTGAATACGTTTTACACCGGTATCTATACCACATAGCGCCTACAACACCAAAACGGGCTAAGATCCAGTATACATTCCACGGTATTCACCACGAATATCCGAAAGACAAAACCCGGCTGGCTATGCCTCCAGCGCTGGCTATTTTTGTGGCGGGTGCCTTCTTCGGTCTGTTTTTCCTGATCATGGGCGAAGCAGCTTACGCATTCTTTCCTGGTTTTCTGGTCGGTTATTCGGGTTATCTGGCTGTGCACTTTATCGTTCACGCCTATGCTCCTCCGAAGAATTTTTTCAAGCAGTTGTGGGTAAACCATAGCGTGCACCACTACAAGAATCCCGAAAGTAACTACGGTGTGTCGTCGCCAATGTGGGATTATATCTTCAAGTCGTTTCAGAAGTAGAAACCGCTGTCTGATCAAGAACAAGCCCGTCTGGATTCGTCCAGACGGGCTTGTTCTTTTTGTCAAGTAATAGAAACGGCTTTAGTTGGTCAAAAAACTGACTACCGCCTTTGCAAATTCGGGCGTGCGCATAGCCCCGCCATGATCGCCCGGCACGACGACCAGCCGGGAACCCGGAACCGCATCAACCAGCGTTTGCGGATCGCCATTGTCTTTGTCCTGATCCCCGTTGACAATCAGGAGCGGCACGTTGATTTTTGCCAGTTCGGCCCGCGTCGTAACGGGTTGAAACTCCTGCAAGCGAGCCAGCACCACCGTGTCAGCCCCGGATTTTTTGGCGTAATCGATAGCTCCCTGCAATTCCGGATGGCTTCCGGGCTTCGTTAACGCTTCGTGGAAATTCTTTCGGCGAATCCAGTTCGGGTCCGAGAAGTCGACACTGATGCCGCCCATCACCGCCCGACGAACCTGCTTATCCATGGTCAGTAATTTAGCTGTCAGGATGGCCCCGCGCGAGTAGCCAACCACATCATAGTTTTTCAGGCCGAGGTGTTTCATCAGGCCGATCACGTCTTTTAGCTCGGCATTATCGCGGTAGGCTTCGGCGGTGTGTGGTTTATCGGACAGGCCATTGCCTCGCAAATCGAGCGTTATGACCTTGAACCCGGCGTCGACCAGTGCCTGCCGGGTAGCGGCTCGTTTCCAGCTTTCGCTCGTACTGATAAAGCCGTGCAGCAGCACGACGGGCTTTCCTTCCCCCAACATGTCGTAGTGAATTTTTGTCCCGTCGAACGAGGTAAAGAGCGGTTCGCGAGTCGGCTGTGAATAACCGGCAAGCGCAAAAAGTAGGCTGATCAGTAAAAAAAGAGGGTTCATCTGAAAGGCAGGGGAATGGTTCAGCGTGAGCGAATTGGATAAGTCTAACTTTTCGCTAGTTTACCGGGTTATCTTACAATAAACAAATACGGAACGATCATGGCAACGATATTCAACACAAACGATGGCGACGTAGAACTGATCGGTTCACGAATTGCCCGTATTGATCCGGATAACTTTAGAAACCAGAGCGGTGCCAGCACCGACGACAGCGACAAGGACGATGAGGTCATTGACGACGAGGAACCAACGGATGAAGACGGTGACCCGACCGGCGAACATGATCATCAGCAGGATGATAACTACGCACTGGGTGGTCACGTGACGCGGTCGAGCGGTGAATAATAGACCATGGACGAACCGTTGCCTTTAAGTGTCTTTACTCAACTTTTAAACCGGGCTTCAGCCCGCATCAGCATGAATTCGAACGATAACTCAGCTATGTACAATCCCGCCGACGATGACAACCAGGGTGTCGTGCAACTATTGGCCCAGGGCGAAGAAGCCAACTCGGGCGTTTCGCAGATCGGGTATATGAACCCGGTGACGGCGCAGGGACCAGAACCCGAAAAAGCGGAAGTCGATGATTCTGATGTGGACGCCAATGGTGTTAACGACGATCTGCTGGCCGAAGAAGAGGTAGAAGATGGCGATGCCGATACCGAAGAAGAATAAAAAATAGAGAATGGATAGTGAGCAAAAGCGGATTCCCTTCTTATAAAAGCAAAACTCATTTGTAACTGCCTGCGCAGTTTAGTATTCATTCTCGATTGATAGTATGTCGAATAACCAACTGGCCCAGCTTGTCATTCGTATTGGCTTGGGTATCAATATGCTTATGCACGGACTCGTGCGTATTCCCCAATTAACGACGTTTGTAACGAAGACCGCAGCGGGCTTTGGCAAAACAATTCTGCCGGCAGTACTGACAAACGGATTTCTCTATACTCTGCCGTTTTTAGAACTTATTTGTGGTGTCTTGATTCTGATTGGTGGACAATTGAGCCGGTGGGGGTATTTGCTCGGTGGCGTCATCATCGCGATGCTTTTGTTCGGCACGACCTTAAAAGAAGACTGGGCGGGTGCATCTACGCAAACGATCTATGTCATAGCCTTTTATCTGGCCTTGCGCGGTCTGGACAGTGGAAGCCGCAGTCGGCACCGCTGATTTTTTTCGATTGGTTTCCAACGTTTCCTATCAGGAGCGGCTCCCTACAGGAAACAAAGTGAGTCGATAATGAAATCAACGTTGTTGTTAATGTCCGTCCTGACGGGCAGTTTAGTTGCGTTCTCCGCTTGCAAGGATAATGATGTTACAGTACAGCCAGGGCTTCCGTATCAGTCCAATTTCCAACGGGATCAGGATGGATGGGTAGCCGACATTGCCGACTATGGGGTTGCGCAGGAGGGAATTATGGAGTTCAGATCGGGCCTGAAAAACTTACCCGCTCCACTGGATACGACCCGTAAATCAGTGCTGCTGGAAAGCATGAACCGTAGTGATGATGCGTTCATGTTTCTGAAGAAGAAAGTAACGGGCTTGCAACCGAACAAGGATTATTCGCTGGTTTTTGCTATCGAACTGGCCTCGAAATACCCAACGAATTCAATTGGAATCGGCGGTTCGCCGGGAAGCAGTGTTTTTCTGAAGGTTGGTGCGTCTGCGGTTGAGCCCGTCAAAGAAAAGAAAGACGACTTCTATTCGCTGAACATCGATAAGGGCTACCAGAACGATAATGGTAAGGATGCGATTTTGATAGGGAACATTGGCGTCGACGATGATGACGCAGATGGGTACGAACTCATTACCCGTTCCAATGCCGACAAACCGTTTGTTGCCCGCAGCAGCAGCAACGGTGAACTCTGGTTGCTGGTTGGTACCGATTCCGGTTTCGAAGGACTAACTACGCTGTACTATAGTCAGATCAAGGTGTCCGTAAACTAGGGCCTTACATACTTGTGTGTGTGCCGAATGCCACTGCATTGTGTAGTGGCATTCGTTATTTTAGTTGTCACACTTTCCCCGAGCGACTGTTAGCTATGGTTTAGACGGGGGCGGGCAGTTGGCCAGCTGAAGAACGCTATTCCGATTGAGCGTATGGGTGAGTTGCCAGCAATTATCATAAACGTCGCTGTATGTGACCCGGATATGGTAACTGCTGTCGGCAACTAAGTCACCCATCCATGAGACGAAAGGGCCACCATTCGACCCGCTTCGCTTAAACGTAAACAGCAGCCGATTGTCTCCTTCCTTGATAGCGCTTCCTGCATATAGTATGTCCGCATCTTTGCCACCCTGTACATAATCATCGCTAATCCGAAACTTCTTGCTGGTTCTGAGGAGCGAGTCATACTTAGAATTCGTTAACTGATTTTCAGGAATAGCATTTAAAGCGACCCGAAAATCATCCATTACACCAATGATAAACTCATTGTAGCTATCATTGTCTTTCTGGTGATAGGAAGTGGCAAATGATTTTATAAAAGCGGGGCCAACACCTTGATTTTCTAGGTAAATAACCAGTTGGTTGTCAGAAATCTCGTGCCGGATCTGCAAATAAGGCAGCACTGACTTATGCTGTTGCTCGCGGGCGATCTTGGTTTGAAAGATCGAAACGACCAAAGCGGCTAAACTCAGAAATGTGGCTGAAATGCCAAGAAGCAGCTCAATATTGATGGTCCGTTTGGGAACACGCATGGTAGAAGGCAATACCTGAATGAAATGCCCTAAATAACGGAAACTTTCCGATATTTGTCCAACCTGCCCGGAACATACCTATCCAGGCTTTTGTTAAAATTATAACGCAATGGTGCAAAAACCACGCGATTAACCGAGACTATGAGCAAGGACGCTGACATTCTAGAAAGCATAACCAACGCCGAATATAAATACGGATTCGAAACGCTGATCGAAGCGGACGAGGCTCCTGTGGGCCTTGACGAAAGCACGATCCGTTTTATTTCCGCCAAGAAAAACGAACCCAGCTGGTTACTTGAAAACCGCCTGAAGGCATTCCGGTTGTGGCAGGAGATGATCGAACCGCATTGGCCGAACGTCAAATACCCGAAGATCGATTATCAGGCCATTAAGTACTATTCGGCACCGAAGCAGAAAAAAACGGTTAATTCGCTCGACGAGATCGACCCCGAACTGCTGGATACGTTCAAGCGGCTCGGTATCTCGTTGAATGAGCAGAAACGACTGGCTGGTGTGGTCGATGGCGAAACGGAGCAACGGGAACTTCCTCGCGTCGCTGTCGATGCCGTTATGGATTCGGTTTCCGTAGCCACAACGTTCAAGAAAGACCTGGCCGAGCGCGGTATCATTTTCTGTTCCATCACCGAAGCCGTTCACGAGCATCCCGAACTGGTGAAAAAATACCTTGGCTCGGTTGTTCCGGCTAAGGACAATTATTTTGCTGCGCTGAATGCTGCCGTGTTTACCGATGGCTCGTTCTGCTACATTCCGAAAGGTGTTCGCTGTCCAATGGAGCTGTCGACCTATTTCCGCATCAATGCGGCTGGTACAGGCCAGTTCGAGCGGACGCTGATCATTGCCGACGAAGGCTCGTACGTGAGCTACCTCGAAGGTTGCACGGCCCCTATGCGGGATGAGAATCAGCTCCACGCGGCTGTGGTTGAGTTGATTGCCCACGCCGATGCTGAAATCAAATACTCGACGGTACAGAACTGGTATCCGGGTGATAAAGAAGGTAAAGGAGGAATTTACAATTTCGTGACCAAACGCGGTATCTGCGAGGGGGCGAATTCAAAAATATCCTGGACGCAGGTGGAAACGGGTTCATCCATCACCTGGAAATACCCGTCAGTGATCCTGAAAGGTGATAACTCGATCGGTGAGTTCTATTCGGTAGCCGTTACGAACAACATGCAACAGGCCGACACGGGCACCAAAATGGTCCACATCGGCAAAAACACCAAGAGCCGGATCGTATCGAAAGGTATTTCGGCGGGCAAGAGCCAGAACTCGTATCGGGGACTGGTGCAGGTGCTGAAACGCGCTGATAATGCCCGGAACTACTCGCAGTGTGATTCGCTGTTGTTGGGTGATAAATGCGGTGCGCATACCTTCCCGTATCTGGAAGTAAGCAACCCATCGGCTACGGTCGAACACGAAGCGACCACTTCGAAAATCGGTGAAGATCAGTTATTTTACTGCAATCAGCGGGGTATCCCCACCGAGCAGGCCGTTGCATTGATCATCAATGGATACGCAAAAGAAGTGTTAAATCAACTACCGATGGAGTTCGCCGTGGAAGCGCAAAAGCTACTGGCAATCAGTCTGGAAGGTAGTGTTGGTTAATAAAGAAATCAATAGCGAATTGGAAGCCTCTGCGGAAACGTAGGGGCTTTTTTGTGCGCTCTGTTGCCAACTATTGGCTGAGTTGAATCGGTGATAAAAAGGATTGTAACGCCAACTAGACACCACATTGATGTATGACAAAGAACACTAACGTATCTTTGCGGTGTTTTTCGAATAGGAATGTCATTTACTAAATTATTTTTGCAGGCCGGACGTGATGAAGCCGTCCGGCGATTCCATCCCTGGGTATTCTCGCGGGCTATTGGTCGCTACGAAGGCAATCCCGAAGACGGTGACGTTGTCGAAGTGTTCGACCGGAAAGGGCATTACCTGGCCACTGGCCATTACCACGATGGCAGTATTGCTATCCGTATCTTCTCGTTTGGCGCAACGGCTGGCGGTCCCGTAACACCAGACGTTCCCTACTGGACCGAGAAATTACGGCACATCCGCACGATACGGCAGGCTATCGTAACCGGTAACACGAACTGTTATCGGCTCGTTCACGGTGAGGGCGATGGCTGCACAGGCCTGATCGTAGATATGTACAACGGAGTCGCGGTGGTGCAGGCCCACTCCATCGGGATGCACCGCGAGCGGCAGTTAATTGCCGAGGCACTGAAAAATGTTTTCGGCGACGAACTACAGGCGGTCTATGACAAAAGTGCCGATACCCTTCCTGACGAATACGGGGCCACGGTGATCAATGGCTATTTGTATGGTCGAACGATCGTACCGCATCCGGCGCAGGAAAATGGCAATACATTCCTGATTGACTGGATTACCGGTCAAAAAACTGGATTTTTCCTCGATCAGCGCGATAATCGCCAGTTATTGGCTCAGTATTCACACGGAAAGCGCGTTCTGAACGCATTCTGCTACTCGGGCGGATTTTCCATTTATGCGCTCAAAGCCGGAGCCAAGCTGGTTCACTCGGTCGATGTGTCGCAGAAGGCGATCGACTTGACGAATCAAAACGTTGCGGCCAACTTTGGCGAAACGGATAAACACGAAGCGTACGCAGAGGATGTGATGCATTATCTGAAAGCCCACGATCACCAGTATGACGTCGTTGTGCTCGATCCGCCAGCGTTTGCCAAAAGCCTGACAGCACGACACCGGGCCGTGCAGGGTTACAAACGGCTGAACGCTGAAGGACTGCGTCGGGTCGCCAAAGGGGGGATTTTGTTCACGTTTTCCTGCTCACAGGTTGTTGATCGGGAGTTGTTTTACAACACCATCGTAGCCGCTGCCATTGAAGCCGGACGTCAGGTGCGCGTGTTGCATCACTTGAGTCAGCCCGCCGATCATCCCGTCAGTTTATTCCATCCGGAAGGAGGATACCTGAAAGGATTGGTCTTATGGGTCGATTAATTGGCCCGTTTAATGATTGTCTGGCTAGTCAGCAGGGTCATTTAAGGCATAACGAAATGCCTTCGTTACTAGTTAATAGAGAAAACGCCGGTCAGCGATACAACATAGAGCCCTTTCCGTTAATTTTGGCCCCAACCGGGATGCCGGATCAACGGAGTGGCTGCCTGATAATCCGGCACAGTCCGCCGTTGCGGGCCCAACCAGTCTTTTTACAACTCGATATATACCCCTAGCTGGATATGGCTGAATTAATCCGAATGCCCAAGATGAGCGACACAATGACCGAAGGCGTCATTGCGGAATGGCACAAAAAAGTGGGCGATAAAGTAAAGTCCGGCGATGTGCTGGCTGAAGTCGAAACCGATAAGGCGACGATGGACCTCGAATCGTACGAAGAAGGTACGTTGCTGTATATCGGCGTCGAAAAAGGAGCATCCGTACCAGTAGACGGTGTGCTGGCCATCATTGGTGCCGACGGCGAAGATTATAAAGCCCTGCTCAACGGATCGAGTGGCGGCAGTCAGGAAGCACCGAAAGAAGAAGCGAAACCAGCGCCACCAGCGGGTGATGCCGCCCCTGCACCCAACGGTGCCGCCAGTGGTGAAACCGCTACCAAATTGCCCGATCAGAAGGCTGTTTCAGCCGCCCCGGCCGAGAATGTCAACGCAACTGTCATTCGTATGCCCAAGATGAGCGATACGATGACGGAAGGGACCATTGTTGCCTGGCATAAGAAAGAAGGCGACACGGTGAAATCCGGTGACATTCTGGCCGAAGTCGAAACCGACAAAGCTACCATGGATCTGGAAGCCTACGAAGAAGGTACGTTGTTGTACGTCGGCGTGAAAGAAGGGTCAGCGGTTGCCGTAGACGATATCATCGCCGTTGTCGGTGAGAAAGGTGCTAACTTCAAAGTGCTTCTGGATGGTGGTGGGTCTGCTCCTGCACCCGCTGAGCAACAGGCTCCCGCGGGCGAGAGTGGTAGCGAAACGGCCCAGCAAAATCCACAGGCCGATTTGCCAGCTAATGCTGACAGCGATTTGTCTTACGGTGGTGGTGAAGGCGATGGCGCTGAATCGAATGGTCGCCTGAAAGCGTCGCCCTTAGCCAAGCGCATTGCTGAAGAAAAAGGAATCAATCTGGCTCAGGTTCATGGAAGCGGTCCGGAAGGTCGTATAGTGAAGAGCGATGTCGAGTCGTTCGTACCGGGCGCACCCGCTGCCAAACCAGCGCCTGCGCAACCAGCGGCTCCCGCGCCAGCCCCAGCTCCCGCAGCATCACAACCCGCGCCGGCAGCACCACAGCCCGCTCCCGCAGCATCGCAGCCACAAGGAGACTATGAAGATGTGCCGGTTAGCCAGATGCGCAAAACGATTGCCCGTCGACTGAGCGAAAGCCTGTTCACCGCTCCGCACTTCTACCTGACCATGGAAATCAACATGGACAAGGCGATGGATCTGCGCGGAACTGTCAACGCGGTTAGTCCGGTGAAGGTGTCGTTCAATGATTTTGTGATCAAAGCGGCTGCGCTGGCGTTGAAACAGCACCCGAACGTAAACTCATCGTGGTTAGGTGATAAAATCCGGAAATACAAATACGTCAACATTGGCGTAGCGGTAGCCGTAGACGAAGGACTACTAGTTCCGGTCGTTCGGAACGCCGATCAGAAAACGCTTTCGACCATTTCGGGCGAAGTGAAAGACCTGGCCGGGAAAGCAAAAGATAAAAAACTGCAACCGAAAGACTGGGAGGGAAGCACTTTCTCGATCTCGAACCTTGGTATGTTCGGCATCGAAGAATTTACGGCCATCATCAACCCACCCGATTCCTGCATTCTGGCCATTGGGGCAATCAAGCAAACCGTTAAGGTTGAAAACGGTGAGATCAAGCCTACCAATGTCATGAAGGTGACGCTCTCCTGCGACCACCGGGTCGTTGATGGCGCAACGGGTTCTGCCTTCCTGCAGACGCTCAAGCAACTGCTCGAAGACCCAATGCGGATGCTGGTCTAAATAGTTTGCCGGTTTATCGGGATAATAGGGTTTAAGCCCCGCATTCCGATAAACCAAAACACTTACAAATCATAAAAAGGGCCTCCTGAAATTCAGGAGGCCCTTTTTGCTATCTATTGAAGAGCGAACTATACCGTTGTTGGTTCCAGAGCAGCCTGTAGCTTTTGCTCCAAAACGTTGCGGGGAACGGCACCGATAACCTTGTCGATCAATTGACCGTTTTTGAAGACCATCAACGTCGGGATACTACGGATACCGAACTTAGCAGGAATCTGGGCGTTTTGATCAACGTCCATTTTCGCCACAACGGCTCTGCCTTCGTATTCACCAGCGAGTTGTTCCACAACTGGTCCGATCATTTTACATGGACCGCACCATTCGGCCCAAAAATCTACTAAAACCGGCTTATCGGAATTAATCAGTTCGTTGAAGTTCGCATCGGTCGCTTCGACGGCATGTGATCCTGCTGCCATGAGTGAAATCTGTTTATTTAGTTTAACTTGTTTCTCACTCATAAACCGTTTTCAGGGCGATTAGTTCCGGATTATGTTCTTCCTGGGGCCTCTTTCCCCAGATACAATGAGTGGACTGACCTATGGCTGAATTTCCTTTTCGGTGTGAGTTGGTTCGCCCACCGGCGGCCGATAGGTCTGGAATGGAATCTTCAAAAGGCCGCCAATATGCGAGTGCTCACGCGGTTGTGGGTGCGTGTCGATGCCGTAGTGGATGTCCTTGCCCGCCATTTCGTGGTAAGTGCCGAACAGCCGGTCCCAGTACGGAAAAATATTGCCATAGTTGGTGTTGGTGACGGGTAACACATAATGGTGGTGAACGTGGTGCATATTGGGTGTTACGATAACCAGCCCCAGTAATCGGTCGGCCCAGCGTGGCAGCTCGATGTTGGCGTGATTGAACTGAGAGAGCAGCACCGACAACGCCTGATACAAAAAAACAAGCCACATCGGCGCACCGGTCACCAGAACGGCCAGTAGCGTAAAGACGAACCGGATTACGCTTTCGCCGGGGTGATGACGGTTCGCCGTGGTCGTATCCACATACACATCGGTGTGGTGAATAAGATGAAATCGCCACAAAAACGTAACCTGGTGCTGGGTCCAGTGGGGTAACCAGGCACCAACCAGATCTAAAGCCAGTAAGCCAAGCAGTAATTCAGCCCAGCGTGGCAACGATAGCCATTGGAGCAGACCAACATGGTGCTGCACCGTCCAGTCGCTGGTCCGCAGTAGCAGAAAAGCTAGACACACATTGACCACAGCGGTTGTCAGCGTAAAGAAAATATTGATCCCGGCATGGGTGGTTTTCCGGTACGAAAACTGAAACAACGGAACCGCGGTTTCGATTAGCCAGAAGATAGTGATGCCACCGACTAGTATCAAACTTCGATGTAACGACGGAATGTGCTCAAAATAATTGACAAGACGTTCCATGGGTTTTGTCTTATTCGTTAGCCTTATTGTTCAAATATACGATTTATGTGGAACACCAGAGGCATGGTAAACCCTCCGCGTTTGCCATTCGTCGCGGCTACTCTATATACAGTAAAAGCTGTTATACTTGTCCGTTTCGATTTTCGGTCGTTGGTTTGTGTCACTGATTACTACGAACTAAAAATGCCTCAGCCAAAACTTGCCCGTGAATCCATGACGGTGATGACCGAAATGGTGCTTCCCAACGATACCAATACGCTTAATAACCTGATGGGCGGGCGCTTATTACACTTCATGGACATTGCGGCTGCGATTGCCGCTCAAAAGCATTCCAACCGTATCGTCGTGACGGCTTCGGTCGATAACGTGTCTTTCTCCGAACCGATCCGGTTGGGTAACATCGTCACCATGAAAGCCCAGGTGACACGGGCGTTCAGTTCGTCGATGGAGGTATTTATTGAGGTGTGGGCCGAAGACATTCCGGCGGGTATTCGGGTGAGTACAAACAGCGCGTTTTATACGTTCGTCGCTGTTGATCAGAGCGGTCGACCGATCGAAGTTCCGACGGTTATTCCCGAAACCGACGAGGAGAAAGACCGCTATGCCAGCGCATTGCGTCGACGGCAACTGCGCTTAGTATTAGCCGGTCGTATGAATCCCGAGGATGCCGTTGAACTCCGTGAGTATTTGAAAGTCTAAACGAAGTCTTAACCGCCGGGCGACCCTACAGGATTTGTCTAATTTACTTTGATCTGTTTGATTTCGTTATTCGCTTCTTTGGAGTGCTTTACTGGTATAAGATCATGGTCAGTCAGGTAAATCCCATAAATGCCGCGGGGCCGCCCGGCGGTTTTAATTAGCCAGCCTGATCGACTGCCAGGCCACCATTTGCCATTGCTTGCCTTTACGCACGTATACATCCGTGTATTTCAGGTGCGTGTTGATCGTCTCGCCATTACTCATGGCCTTGATCATACACATACCATTGATAATGGCCGTGTTACCGTAGATGCGGACCTTTTGTTCTTCCACATCAATGGCATCGTACTTCGACTTACCGTCGCGGATGGATTGAATATACGACTGTTTGTTGTCCGTATTTCCGTTCGAGTGCGTGTAGACCAGATCATTGCCAAGCACCTGATCGAGTACGGCGTAATCTTTGCTGATCTGCGCTTCAAACCGTTGCTTTTCCGCAGCAATAACCGCATCCACGGTGGCCGCTTTCTCGTCGGCCGAATGGGCCATGGTCGACGTGGGGGCGGCCGCCGTGGATACGGCCGCCGTGGACACGGATGGGACGGGTACGGCTGACTGGGCATGTACCGAATAAACAGAAAGAAGAAGGGCCAGGGTAAGGATGTTTTTCATAATCTCAAAAGAAATGATGAATCGATTCCTACCGTTTGCCAGTTGGTAGAACGAGCTTACTTCGCCTGCATTTGCAGGATGGCCTGATAGACCAGAACTTTGAACTTGTCGTTCAAATCCCCATAGCTGTTGGGGGCTTTCTGTGTATAAAGCAGACCGACAATCCCTTCTTTGGGGTCGACCCAGTACGTGGTGCCGAAAAAGCCACCCCAGTCATACGATCCCTGCGACACGGGTAAACGGGATGCGCTGCGCTCCGACGTGATGGAAAACCCCAACCCGAATTTGTTGGCCCCCTGATTCACGTCGCCAATCTGATTGGTTGTAATGAGCCGCACCGTTGTCGGACTAAGAATGCGTTTGCCGTTGTATTCACCCCCGTTGAGCATCATTTGCAGGAAAATCGCGTAGTCATACAGGGTAGATGACAACCCCGCGCCACCGGAGAAGTACGTTCCCGGTCTGCTGGGATAATCGGCAGGGACACCACCACGGGCGGGCATCGGCCTTATGCTGGCCGTCGAGTCTTCGGTGTAAAGCGTTGCCAGTCGATTTTGCTTTGAGGTGGGCAGGTAAAAATAGGTGTCGTTCATCCCCAGCGGATCGAACAACCGCGTCCGAAGAAACTGATCGAGTGGTTGCCCGGACAGCACTTCGATGAGGTAGCCAACCACGTCGACACTGAGGCCGTAGGTCCAGCGGTCGCCGGGTTGGTGCATGAGCGGCAAGCTTGCCAGCCGAGTCATGGCATCGGCCAGTAGTATGCCATCAGGCGCACCGATACCACTTGGAATTTTATTTTTGGCGTAGATCGCAACGGCTTCTTTGGTTCCGATGCTTGGGTAGCTAATGCCCGACGTATGCGTCAGGATGTGCCGGATGGTAATCTCCCGCTTCGCCGGAACGGTCGTGTACGTAGTGTCTTTCTCGTTGTATTTGTCCAGCATTTTCGGATTTTTGAACGCGGGAATGTACTTCGAAATCGGATCGTCGAGCAGGAATTTTCCTTCTTCGAACAGCATCATCAATCCAATGCTCGTCAGGGCTTTTGTCTGTGAGGCAATTCGGAAAATGGCGTCGCGCTTGAGGGGCGTTTTGGCCTGAATATCATCCTGACCGTAGGCTTTGTGATACACGATCTTGCCGTTTCGGGCAACCAGCACCGCAACGCCTGCCTGACGACCTTTGGCGATATACTCGTTGATAACGGCATCCATCCGCTGAAGCCGGGCTGTGCTCATGCCAACCGTTTCAGCCGTAGCATCCTGCAACGGAGCCGATTTCGCCAGTCCGTTCGCCGTGACGGATTGAGCCGGAAGGTTTTGTAGGAAAGATGATAGAAAAAAACCGACCATCAGGCCGGTTAGGAGAACTTGTTTCATGAACGAGCCGGAGTTAGGAGCCGGTACGAAGATACTTAATTTCGCAACCCCGTATACGTTTCTGCTTTTCGAACGGCGGTTCCTTGCTCCAGCGTTTCCGTTGTGGCATTAATAGCAATCGCCTTTTTCCCTGTTGCCTGATCGACATCAAATACGCCCGTTGCCTTGTAGCTGCCGGTATAGGTGGTGTTACCGAATGGAATAAAGATCTGATTGGTAGACTTGTCGATCACCGTAAAGTTAGTACCGTTCAACTCAGCGGTCACTTTGAAGGACTGACGAGCCGCTTCGATGTAGATTTCCTTTGGATTGGCGCCCTTGGTGACCACAATGGTCGCAGCACCGTATTCAGTGAACGGAATTGTACTAATCGTGATGATACTCTGATAACCCTTATCGCCCCCTTCATACGTACCAACGTACTGGTCGCGTGGATCGACATCGGAGCCGCCGGAGCCTGACTTTTTGCAGGCAGTTGTAAAAAAGGTCAGGAGAGTGACGGCAATAAATAAAGTACGGAGCGATCGAAATGTATTTCGAGTAGCCATGAGTGAGTTGAGCTATGAGTTAGATTGGTAAGCTGTCTATCAAACGCCGGGTCGGGTTTGTCAAGTATAGGCGGCCGAAAAAAGGCCAGATTCCTGTATGTTCCAATGATGCATGATTGCCTGTTGGCTGATTGGCTTGTTGGGAAATAACCAGGAATAAAAATTAACTATTGGTGATTTTAAAAAATTATATTTTACATAAGCAGCTAATTTGTTATTTTTCTACGTTGATCGGGTTCTCCGCTACAACGGAAACGTTCGCCTTGTGCCGGGTGAAGAACCGCCGAGCTAAACGCAAAGGACAGGGTATTGTCAGGACAGAATCGTATGGCGTGTGTGTACGTAATTTATCACAGTTATACTTAGGTCGCCTGTTAAATAGAGCTGGTCGATCAATGTAGAATACACCACTATAACTCATTTCTCTTTCATCGTTCATGGAAATTGACCCCATCACTTCAGGTAAGAAAAAGAGTATCAATCGCCGGGAACTGTTAAAATATAGCCTACAGGGGGCTGCGGTAAGCGCACTGGGAACCGCATTACCTCCGTCGGCAATGGCCCACATGCCCGCCTTCATTAAAGCACCGGTAAAAAACGGGAACGTCATTGTGGTCGGTGCTGGTGCATTTGGTGGCTGGACTGCACTCCATTTGCTTCGACAAGGCTATACCGTGACGCTCATTGACCAGTTTGGTGCGGGCAACAGTCAGGCGAGTTCGGGTGGAGAGACCCGGCTGATTCGTGCCTATTATAAGGACCCGATCTACGTCGATATGGCGATGCGCGCCATGAACCTCTGGAAAGAGAACGAACCCCGCATGGGTCAGAAACTATTGCATCAGAATGGCTTGCTGTTGTTCAATTACCCATCCAGCAAAGCGGAATCCGATTCGGCGGTGGCTATCTACAAGAAAGCTGGTCTACCACTCGAAAAGGTGAGTCTGGCCGATGCGGTCAAGCGATGGCCGCAAATCGGTACGGATGGTCTTGACCATGTCATGTACGATCCGACCGCTGGGTATTTGGACGCGCGTAAAGGATGTCAGGCTGTGTGCAATTTGTTCGTCAAAGAAGGAGGGACCGTTTTGCAAAAACAGGTGAAACAGGCGTCCATGAAAGGTGGCAAAGCAACGTCCGTATCCCTTACCGATGGCAGTGTACTGGAAGCCGATCAGTTTGTGTTTGCGTGCGGTCCGTGGCTGGTACGGCTGTTTCCTGAACTCACGAAAAAGCTAAAAGTGACTCGTGCGCTCTGTTTCTTTTTTGCTTCTCCATCGGGCCAAGCCGACCTTGTGGAAAATAAACTACCTACCTGGATGGATCGTGACATGGATGGGCCATTTCGCTCGTTTGGGGTACCGGGAAGCGACTTTCGGGGCTTCAAAGTTGGGTTGACACCGCCGGATAATAACGTGACCGATCGCTTCGATACCTATCACCGCTATGCCAAACCCGAAGAGCTGGAACTGGCGCTGAACGTACTGGCTAAGCGATTTCCTAAAATGGTCGGTCAACCCCTGATCGAGCAGCGGGTTTGCCAATATACCAGTACACCCGATACCGACTTTATCCTGGACACGCATCCTGAAGCCGATAACCTTTGGGTGATGGGTGGCGATTCCGGTCACGGTTATAAACAAGGTGCTTCATTTGGTGAGATGGCTGCCCAATCGATTGATGGTAAACTGGAGAAACTAAGCAAATTTGCCCTCAAGCGATTGATTGGTTAAGTTCGTGAACGCCCGAATTTTTGGTGCATGACTCGATTTTAACAACACTCCTTCGTTTGCTGAGTTGTTAGTGAAACAGCAGGCCTTGTACCATCCTTCTATATACCCTGTTCTATTCGGATAATAATCGCCAATCAGTATGCTCATCGAACTGTATGCAAACCCAGACTTTCAGGCCGTAAAACTGCCCGAATCACCTATTGCTAACCTCAACGGCGAACTCCCCGATGAAGAAACGGGCCTCGAACTGGGTGATCTGCTGGGTAGTTTTTCGTCTAGAGAAGAAGCCATAGCGGCCATCACACAACACGTTAATGAGCAGAATGGTCAGGTTACCGAAAGCCACAGTGCTCCGTTCAATGACTATAGCCATGTAGAGTGGTTGACCGTAACGATTGAAACGGACCATAAGCAAATCGAAAATCGTGCCTATTATCTGGTTAGCGATGAAGGCTACTGACCCGAAACGAATAATCAACCAGGCGAGGAGACAAAATCATAACAAACGGTAATTTTGCAAACTATTGTTTATGAGGTAGTTAAATGGATTGGGCCGGTGGTCAGCGGTTTCACTATTAAATTCTTTCGTTTATCCGCGCCGTTCCTACCTGTTTTGTTCGTACAAAGATCACAAACTGATAATGGTTTAGTAACATCAAACCAGAGGAGGATCACTCTCTTTGCAGTGGGAAAAATTTCACTCCTGCTGTATGAACAAACATATACTCCTTTCAACTATTTTATTGCTTCTTTTTGCGTGTCTATCAATTCATAAAGTAAGGGCGCAAACAACGCAGGCATCGATTTCGGGGGTCATCTCAGACGATAAGAAATCGTCTCTGCCAGGTGCAACGGTTCAGGTCCGCAACGAATCAACGGGCTTTACAACCGGGACCGTAACCAACGCGCAGGGTGAATACCTGTTCAAAGAATTGCCACTGGGCGGACCGTACACCATCCGCGCTACGTTTGTCGGTTTCGGCGATCAGCAAAGAACGGGCTACATGCTGAACCAGGGCGATGCTATCCGGGTAAATCTCAGCATGGAAGAGACGGGTCAGTCGCTCGAAGTCGTGCAGGTAGTGGCATCGGGTCTGAAAAACAAGACCGAATTTCTGGGAGCGGCCACGACCATATCGGCGCGGTCGATTGCGGCTTTGCCGGTCAATGGCCGGAATTTTACTTCCCTAACGGATCTGTCACCTCTGAGCCGGGGGACCAATTTATCCGGTCAGCTTGGCTCATCGACCAACTTCACGATCGACGGGACAACGGCCAAGAACCCAACGTCGGCCGGATCAACAACCAGTCGCAGTGGCGCTCCGTACTCGATTTCTATTGAAGCCGTCCGGGAGTTTAAAGTGGTTACCAACCAGTATGACGTTATTTACGGTCGTAGCGGTGGGGGCACCATCAGCGCAGTAACCAAAGCAGGAACGAACAAATTAACCGGTAGTCTTTTCAATTACACACGCGCTAACTGGCTATCGAGCCGGTACGACATTCGGGGTAATGAGCGCAAGGTTCCGTTCTCGACCAACCAATACGGCTTCTCCCTGGGTGGGCCGATCATCAAAGACAAGCTGCACTTTTTTGTCGTCTGGGATCACCAGCAGGATTCGCGTCCGTTGATCATTGCCGACGTTCAGACGCCCGCTGACGAAAGCCGGTTTCTGGTGACCAGAACCACCCTCGACCGGTTTGTGGGCATTGCCCGTGCTCAGTACGGTACAGCCAATACACCCCAGTATGGTACATTCGATAAAGTTCGGGGTTCTGACGCTGCCTTCGCCCGCATCGACTGGCAGCTGAACGAGAAAAACCTGCTGACCATCCGCAATAACTACACCAACGACCGTAACAAACTGGGGCTGGCCGATAACACCGCCATCAACATCTACGAGTCGTACGGGAACGATTTCAACGTGGATAACAGCCTGCTGGCAACGCTGCGTACGTCGCTCAATTCTAAGTTTACGAACGAGCTGAAAGTTCAGCATTTATACACGTACCAGAAAAGTAGCCCCGGCGATCAGTTACCGGCTGCCAACATTCCCCGTAACATCGTCGAGAACGTAGCGTCGACCATCGACGGGGTCAGTCGGGCGACGAACATTCAGATGGGTGGCCACCGCTTCGCGCAGGAAGGCTTCACGAATAACGTACTTCAGCTGGTCGATAATCTGTACTACAACACGAACAAGGCGCAATACACGTTTGGTGTCGACCTGATGTACACCCATGCGAAGTCGCTCTACGGTAGTGAGGTCAACGGACGTTTCCATTACACGGTCGATGGGTCGGCTTCGGCGCTGGATAAGTTTGAACGGTTGCAACCCTACCGGTATTTCCGGGAAGTGCCTCTCGTCGCCGATCCAACGGTTGTCGGTAACACGCTCAACGCCGGTTTATACGGTCAGATGAGTACGAAATTGGCTCGGGGTCTGGACATGACCGCCGGTTTACGGTTCGATTATGGTGTATATCCAAGAGCGGCCTTCAATCAGGTGGTGTTTGATGACCTGGGACTGCGCACCGACAATCAACTTAAATCATTCGTGGTCCAACCCCGCTTGCAGTTAACATGGGATGTCAGGGAAGCGCACAAGGATTTCATCCGGTTCGGAGCGGGTGTGTTCGCATCTGATATCAACAACTACGTCATTATCAACAACCTGACGTTCGACGGAAAGCATTACGGAACGGTTGACGTACGGTCTCCGAACGTACCAACGCCGGATTTTGCCGCCTATCGGTCCAATTACGCCAGCATTCCGTCACTGGCCGCTTTCCAGTTGCCGACCATCAACATGACGGGAGCCGATGCGCGGGTGCCGGTATTGTACAAAGCCAACCTGTCGTACACCCACTATCTCACCGACAAGCTGAAAGTCAGTCTGACGGGCTACGCATCGCTGGCCCGCCACAACTATACCTACGTGGACCGGAACATTGTGGCGCAGCCCTTCTTCCGATTAGCCAACGAAGACAACCGGGGTGTTTATGTGCCTCTGGCCACCATGCCTGCCAATGGCGCGGGTGACTGGCAGCAGGGGCGGGTCAGCCAGCGATTGGGCCGCGTTCTGGAGCTGGGCAGTCAGGGTAAAGTCAACCAGTTTGCGCTCGTGCTTGACGGAACCTACCAGTATTTCCGGGATGGCGAAATCTCGGCGAGTTATACCTGGAACGATAGCAAAGACAATACCTCCTACAACGGTAACGTAGCGAACACCGCTACGCTGGTACAACTGGTAAAAGACGATCCGCGCGACCTAAGCCGGATGACGTATTCCGATAACCAGTTCCGGAACAAAGTGGTCGTCTACGGTACGCTGCCTTCGTTCTATGGCATTTCGATCGGGTTCCGGTACTCAGGCATCGGCGGTACGCGGTACTCGCTGCTATCGGGCGCCAACAACAACGGTGATTTTGTGTCGAATAATGATCTGGCCTTTGTTTTCGACCGGAACAATACGGAGACAGCTGCCAACGTACGGACTGGTTTGCAGAGCCTGTTGGATAGTCCCACCGCCAGCCAGAGCCTCAAAAATTACATCAACGATTACTCAGGTAAAATTGCCGAACGCAACGGGGGCATCAACCGATTCTACGGTGTTTTCGATCTTCGGGCCAACAAGCGCTTCCAGCTGTTCAGAAAGCGGACGTACCTCGATCTGTCGGTGGATGCCTTCAACGTGGCGAACCTGCTAAACCGCAACAAGGGTACAAACATGGCATTGAGCAGTCAAGCGCTGTATGCGCTGGGTGTTCCGGCTTCGGGAGGTAATGCCGCCATTTCCCCCTTTAGCCAGGCAACCCAGCAGTTTAACTACCGCGTAAACGCGACGGGTATCGTTACCCCATCGGGTGATCCATTCCAAATTCAGATTGGTGCCCGTTTTGGATTTTAACAGCGTAGAAAAATAAAGGCGCTTCACTTAATTCACCTCACCGACTGTCGGTGAGGTGAATTTTTTTGTGGTAGGATGTGGTTAACTACACGCGGTTGCCACTCAGCCCTTTACCAAATTCTTTCTAAAATTCTGCGATCATCGTTGCCCGTTACCCGCGTAAAGTGGCTATTTTTAACCCAGTAATCTGCGGATCCTATGCAATTTTCACATCTCCACTGCCACACCCAATACTCGTTGCTCGACGGGCAGGCCGACATTAAGAAGCTGATTAAGAAGGCTAAAAATGACAACATGCCCGCCGTTGCGATCACTGACCACGGTAACATGTTCGGCGTATTCGAGTTTGTGGCCGAAGCCAGCAAGCAGGGTATCAAGCCGATTGTGGGGTGTGAGTTTTACGTGGTAGAAGATCACCATAAAAAGCAGTTCACCAAAGAGCAGAAAGACGTTCGGTATCATCAGTTGCTGTTGGCAAAAAACGCACAGGGCTACAAAAACCTGGCGAAACTTTGCTCACTGGGGTACATGGAGGGCTTGTATGGCAAGTACCCGCGCGTTACGAAAGAACTGATTGACCAATACAAAGAGGGGCTGATCGCTTCGACTTGCTGCATTGGCGCATCGGTACCGAAGACCATCCTGAAAAAAGGCGAAGAAGCGGGTGAAATTGAGTTCAAGTGGTGGCTTGACCGGTTCGGTGAAGATTATTACGTCGAATTACAACGGCACGATATTCCGGATCAGATTAAAGCCAATGAAGTGCTGATCAAGTTTGCCCGGAAATACAACGTCAAGATCATTGCGTCCAACGATTCGCATTACGTCGACCAGGACGACTGGGTGGCGCACGATATTCTGCTGTGCGTGAACACCAACGAAAAGCAAAGCACACCGTCGATGAAGGATTTCAGCGACGACGATGTGATGCCCAAAAATACCCGCTTCGCCTTCTTCTCTGACCAGTTCTACTTCAAGAACACGCAGGAGATGACAACGCTGTTTCATGACCTGCCCGAAGCCATCGACAACACGAACGAGATTGTCGGGAAGGTGGAAACGCTGAAACTGAAGCGCGATATCATGCTGCCTAACTTCCCGATTCCCAGGGAGTTTCAGCAACATACCGACGACGTACTGAACCAGTGGGAATACCTGCGTCACCTGACGTATGAAGGTGCCAAGGAACGTTACGTCGATATTCTGCCCCATATTCAGGAACGCCTTGATTTTGAATTATTCACGATCAGGACGATGGGTTTTGCCGGGTACTTCCTGATCGTGGCCGACTTCATTAAGGCGGGTCGCGATCTGGGCGTGATGATCGGGCCCGGTCGTGGGTCGGCAGCGGGTAGTGCCGTGGCGTATTGCACCGGTATCACCAACATCGACCCGATCAAATACGACCTGCTGTTCGAGCGGTTCCTGAATCCCGACCGGAAGTCAATGCCCGATATCGATACTGATTTTGACGATGAAGGTCGTCAGAAAGTGATCGACTATGTGGTGCAGAAATATGGAAAAGCGCAGGTTGCCCAGATTGTTACGTACGGTACGATGGCGTCAAAATCATCGATCAAGGACGTAGCGCGGGTGATGGATTTGCCCTTGCAGGACGCCAACGCCGTCGTGAAACTCGTACCCGACAAGCCGACGTACAACATGACGCTCAAGCGCATTTTCGAGGACCCCCTCGAAGGGCCGGGCGGTTTGTCGAACGTCATCCAGCCGGAGGAGCTGGACAATGTGAAGCGGATGCGGGCGCTGGAGTCGGGCGATAAGAGTGCGGCAGCGGCCATGCGGATCGTCGATTACGAAAAAGTGTCGGCGGTGCTTAAGCAGGCTCGTAAACTCGAAGGTACCGTTCGAAATACGGGATTACACGCGGCCGGAATTATCATTGCGCCCAGCGACCTGTCGGACATCGTACCCGTCTCGACCTCAAAAGATACGACCCTCATCATTACCCAATACGAGGGGAAAGTCATCGAGGATGCGGGCGTAATTAAAATGGATTTTCTGGGGTTGCGCAACCTCACCATCATTAAGGAGTGCCTGCGTCTTCTTAAGCAGAACCACGGAGGATTGCTCATCGATGGCGTCGAAACCGGCATTGATGACATTCCACTGGACGACGACGAAACGTACAAACTGTTCCAGCGGGGCGAGACCAACGCGGTGTTCCAGTTTGAATCCGACGGCATGAAGAAGCACATGAAGGACCTGAAGCCTGACCGCTTCGGTGATCTCATTGCGATGAACGCCCTCTACCGCCCCGGCCCGATTGCCTACATTCCGAACTACATCAATCGGAAACACGGTCGTGAAGAAGTTAAATACGACATGCCAGAAATGGAAGAGTATTTGGCGGATACCTACGGCATTACGGTCTACCAGGAGCAGTTGATGCTGCTGTCGCAGAAGCTGGGTAACTTCACCAAAGGGGATGCCGACGTACTGCGGAAGGCAATGGGGAAGAAAGACCGGGCCACGCTGGACAAAATGAAAGGTAAGTTTATGGATGGCTGCGCGGCCAATAAACTACCCCTCAAAGTCTGCGAGAAAGTCTGGACCGACTGGGAAGCGTTTGCGTCGTACGCCTTCAACAAATCGCACTCGACCTGTTACGCGTTCGTCGCTTACCAGACGGCCTACCTCAAAGCGCACTACCGCCCGGAATACATGGCGGCCGTTTTGACGAGCTGCCTGGGCACCATCGACAAGATTACGTTCTTCATGGAAGAATGTAAAAACATAAACATTCCGGTTCTTGGCCCGGACGTCAATGAATCCGAACGCTTTTTTGGCGTTAACAAAAATGGGGAGATCCGCTTTGGGTTAGGCGGTATCAAAGGAGCGGGTGATGCCGCCGTGGAAGCCATTATCGAGGAACGCAAAGCGGGTGGCCCGTTCAAAGACATCTTCGATTTTGCCATCCGGGTCAACCTGCGAACGGTGAACAAGAAAACGTGGGAATCGCTGGCTTATGCCGGTGCGTTCGACAGCATCGACGAGTACCACCGGGCGCAATATTTTGAGTTGGCAGAGGGCGATACGTCGCCGTTTCTGGACAAGATTATCCGGTACGCCAACAACTACCACGCCGAAAAAGCTGCGGCTCAACAGTCGCTGTTCGGGGCCATGATGGGCGGGGAGCCCATGCTCAACCGGCCTAAAGCTCCTCTTGTAACGGAGTGGAACCAGATCGAAAAACTGAAGTTCGAGAAGGACGTCGTTGGCTTTTACATCACCGGTCACCCACTGGATGAGTTCAAGCTCGAAATGGATGGCTTCTGTAACACAACGCTGGCCACTATTTTCGAGACGAAACAGCCCGAAATTAAAGTCGGCTGTATTGTTTCCGCCGTACAAATGCGCGTCACCAAAAGCGGCAATCCGTTCTGTATTTTCAAAGTTGAGGATTACAACTCATCGCTTGAAATGGCCCTATTCGGCGACGATTACGTCCGGCTGGTTCAATACATCGAAGTGGGTCGGTTCCTGCACATTACGGGCAAAACCCAAAACAAATGGGGTTCCGAGCAACTGGAATTCAAACCGACGAGCATTCGGCTGCTGAACGATATGCGGGAAAAATTCTGCAAGGAACTTCGCGTGTCACTGACGATCGACTCCCTGAACGCTCAACTGGTAGCCCGGATCAACGAACTCGTCAATGCCCATCCCGGAACCTGCACCCTGTCCCTGAACGTGGTCGATCCGGCTGCCCGTATTGAAATTAGTTTGCAGTCCCGAACGCTGAAGGTATCGCCGGCTAATACCTTTCTGCGGGCGTTGGAGTCCATCGAAGGGGTGACGTGCAAAGTGGCGTAAACTCAGGGGCAAGTCATTTTATTGAGGACATACGCATAGCCAGTGCCGGGCTGTTTGAGGACCCATACACCTTCTTTTTCGACGCGTTCGCCTTCGTGCCAGGTAATGGCATCGGCTTTGAGCGTCAGGTCAAGCGCGTAACGTTGCGTGACGCCTTCACCCGAACGGTCCCAGTTTGCCCGAATCTCGTTACCGCTGATCGTTCCCTGAATCGGTCCCCTTGCCCGATCTTTTTCGTATGGATTGATGTCGAGATAACCCGTTGCCTTTGTCCCGTCTGTGATCAGGCGGAGCGTTGTTGTATCACGTTGCAGCACCTGCTGAAAGCAAAGCGTGTCGCGTGATACTGGTGCTTTGGTGGACTGGGTTTGGCTGGATTCGGTCGTCGAACGACTTTGGCAGCCGAAGGCTAAAACAAGGTTTACCAAGAAGAGAACAGTGCGCATAGACGGGTGAGGTAGTGAGATCTATTTTCCATAACTGGCATTCCACCCGGATGGTTTAGGCCTTTGATACTAGCAATGTTCTCACTATCAATTGGTCGAATCGACAGCTAGTGGTCGCTAAACTGATTGAACGGACAATAAATATACCGTCGGGTGTGCTAACAAAATAGGTAAACCGTCGTTCTTTTACAGAATAGACCAAAATAACCAGAACCTGTTTGCTTACTAACTCTCAATCAATCATGACGCTCAATCTACGCCTATCAGGTGGACGAACGTGGGGCCTTGTATCGGCCATGCTTGTCGCTGTTACTCTTTCGTTCTCGGCTTGTAAAAGTAACGACGACAATACACCAACGCCATCAACCGTGAATGACCTGATCAACACCGGAAATGGTACAACCAATCAGTTCACTATTTTCAGAACGGCTTTACGGCAATCGGGGTTGAGTGGCCCGCTCAGTCAGCAAGGCACGTACACCGTATTTGCCCCAACGGATGCAGCTTTCCGAGCTTTTGGTTACGCTGATACGAATGCAATAAAGGCAGCTCCCGTTTCTTTACTTACAGCAGTCATGCAATATCATGTGTTAACCAGCAGGCTTGATGCGTCGGCTATTCCAACTGCGGTCAATTCCCCCGTACAAACTTTGTCTGGAGGAACACTATACATAACCAAAGGAACGTCTACATCAGCGACGTCTACCACGGGTATTTCGGTTAACGGTGCACGGGTCGTATCGAGCAACGGAGACGCTAGTAATGGAATTGTTCATGTGATCGACCGAGTTCTCTTACCCCCTGTGTTTGGTAACGTCGTGCAGACCATTGCCGGCATCCCAAGCATATTACCAACAGCGTCGTTCAACTACCTGAACGCAGCCGTAACCCGGGCTGGCGTGGTCAGTTCATTAACCGCTACCTCGGGTGGACCCATTACGGTGTTTGCGCCGACGGATGCTGCCTTCACCACGTCGATCCCCAGTCTGACGTCGGTAGCGGCTGTCAATGCGCTACCAGTAGCGCAGCTTCAGCAGATTCTAGCCTACCATGTTATCCCCAATAATCGGTTATATACGCCGTTGATCACCAATGCGTCCAGTCTATCGACCAGTTTGCCAAGTTCGGTACTAACGGCGGCTGTCAGCACGACAGGCGTAACCGTAACCGGTAGAGGAAACGGTACTTCGGCTTCCAACATAACAGGGCCCGACATTACGGCAACGAATGGTGTTGTGCATATTATCGACCGACTGTTAGTGCCTTAGTAACGGCGCTTTCGTGTCGTACTTTCACCAAGAACCGCTTCTGATCAGGAGCGGTTCTTGGCATGTTTAGGGGCTTCCGAACCGGGTGTACAGGAATCAAAACTATGGCTGGACTGTTGTGTTTATAGGAATAAACTCTAGTCCAAGTCTCAATTTGTCGAGTCGAACGTGCGTGATTGTCCGTAAGACTGTCGACCTTTGACACATTGACTTGTGACCTGTATCGAATGGCCAAACCACAAAAAAAACTCTTTCTGTTAGACGCGCTGGCTCTGATCTACCGCGCTCATTTTGCCTTTAACAAAGCACCCCGGATTTCGTCGCGCGGGGTCAACACATCGGCAATCTTCGGCTTCATGAACGCCATGATTGAGGTACTGACGAAGGAAAAACCGACGCATATCGGTGTTGCCTTCGATTCGTCGAAGAAGACGTTCAGGCACGAACAGTTCCCGATGTACAAGGCTACTCGCCAGTCGCAGCCCGAAGACATCAGCGTGGCTACGCCCTACATCAAGCAGATTGTGGAGGCCATGCACATTCCAATTCTGATTCTGGACGGCTACGAGGCCGATGACATCATTGGAACCATCGCGAAAAAAGCCGCACTGGCCGATTTTGAGGTGTACATGATGACGCCTGACAAAGATTACGGGCAACTGGTTGAAGAGCATATCCACATCTACAAGCCCGCTTTTATGGGAAAACCCGCTGAAAAGCTGGGCGTTCCGGAAGTGCTGGAACGCTGGCAGATCGAACGTATCGATCAGGTCGCGGATATGCTGGGGCTAATGGGCGATTCAGTAGATAACATTCCGGGTATTCCGGGGGTTGGCGAAAAAACAGCGCAGAAGCTGATCGCTGATTTTGGTTCGGTCGAAAACCTGATTGCCAACGCCGATCAGTTGAAGGGAAAGCTCAAGGAAAATGTTGTCAATTTTGCGCAACAGGGTTTGCTGTCGAAGCAGTTGGCAACCATTCATCTCGATGTTCCGGTTGCGTTCGATGAAGAACATCTGCGCCATACTGAATACGACAAACCCCGGTTGGCTGCTCTGCTGGATGAACTGGAGTTCCGGCAGATGAAAACCCGGCTATTGGGTGGGAACTACGACGAAAAACCATTGCCCGACGCGTTTAAGAACAATCCATCAGCCCAAATGAATCTGTTCGATTCACCGGGTGGGGACACACCGGCATTTCTGCCGTTCCCGAATATGGGGGCGCTAAAGCCGTCTGGTGCGGATGATCTACCGTTTGACTTCGGATCGGGTTCTGCTCCGGCGGCACCGGCCCCCGTCGAAAAACCAAAAAGTAAGCGCACTAGCGTCAAAGTACCCGTTGCGTCGGCATCGGCAGCAACGCCGGATGCGGTGACTGATTCAACGACCATCGAAGGGGGCGAAACGGTTACGCCAGCGTCGGACCAACCGGCTTATCTGGACGTTTATCCCGACTACGAAATCGACGAAAATCAGCCCGAACGTCGTAAGACAATTTTATCTGTTAAACACGATTACCGCCTGGTCGACACGCCGGAGTTACGCGCGAGTCTGGTGCATTACTTGAGCCTTCAGGAGAGCATTTGCTTCGATTCCGAAACGACCGCCATTGATCCCGTAGAGGCCGATCTGGTGGGTATGTCATTCTCGTATCGGAAGGGAGAAGCCTTTTATGTGCCCGTACCCGAAGACCGTACCGAGGCTCAGGCGGTCGTCGATCAGTTCAAGCCCGTGTTCGAGAACCCGACTATCGGTAAGATCGGGCAGAATCTGAAATACGATCTGCTAATGCTCAAGAAATACGGCGTCGAGGTCCAGGGCAAGCTGTTCGACACCATGATTGCGCATTACCTCATTGAGCCGGAGATGCGTCACAACATGGACATGATGGCGATGACGTACCTGAACTATAGCCCGGTGGAGATCGAAGCCCTGATCGGGAAGAAAGGCAAAGGTCAGCTAACGATGCGGGATGTCGACGTGCAGAAAGTGGTCGAATACGCGGGTGAAGACGCTGATATTACGCTTCAACTGAAAGAAACGTTTGCGCCCCGGTTGGAAAAAGATAACCTGCACAAGCTCTTCGATCAGGTCGAAATGCCGCTCGTACAGGTGCTGACCGATCTGGAGTTAGAAGGCATTACCATTGACACAAACGCACTGGCCGAACTGTCGGCGACACTGGATGTAGATATGCGTCAGGTGCAGCAGGAGATTTTTGGGATTGCAGGTGGTGAGTTCAACATCGGGTCGCCGAAGCAGTTGGGCGAAATCCTGTTTGATAAACTCCAACTCGACAAAAACGCCAAAAAGACGAAAACCGGTCAGTATGCTACGGGCGAAGAAGTATTGTCCAAGCTCGAAGCCGAACATGAGATTGCCCGTAAGATTCTGGACTACCGCGAACTGATCAAACTGAAAAATACGTACGTCGACGCGTTGCCGCTGCTGATCAGCAAGCGAACGGGGCGGATTCATACGTCATTCAACCAGGCGGTGGCTTCGACGGGGCGGTTATCATCCACGAATCCAAACTTGCAGAATATTCCGATCCGTACCCCACGCGGTCAGGAAATTCGAAAGGCCTTCGTACCGCGCGGACCCGAATTTCTGATCATGTCTGCCGATTATTCGCAGATTGAATTGCGGATTATGGCGGCTTTCAGTGGCGATCAGACCATGCTCGATGCGTTCAATAACGGCGTAGATATTCACACGCAAACGGCCAGCAAAGTTTTCCACGTGTCGATTAACGAGGTGACGGGGGAGATGCGTCGGAAAGCCAAGACCATTAACTTTGGTATTATCTACGGCATCTCGTCGTTCGGCCTTGCACAGCGATTGAAAATTCCCCGTAAAGAAGCGGGCCAGATCATCGAAGAGTATTTCGCGGGATTTCCGGCGGTGAAAGATTACATCGATTTGTGTATCGAAAAGGCGAAGGGCTTTGGCTACGCCGAAACGATTCTGGGTCGGCGTCGGTATCTGCGCGACATAAACTCCCGTAACCAGACGGATCGGATGTTTGCCGAACGCAACGCCGTCAACGCGCCAATTCAGGGGAGTGCCGCCGATATGCTCAAGATTGCCATGATCCGTATCCACGAATTTATGCAGGCCGAACGGTTAAAGTCGAAAATGATCCTGACGGTTCATGATGAACTTGTCTTCGATGCGCACCGCGACGAAATCGAACTGCTTCGTGAACGTGTCGATGACATTATGAAGAACGCTATCCCGATGGGTGTGAAGATGGAAACCGGCATCGGTGTTGGTGCGAACTGGTTGCTGGCTCACTAAGCCCTTTACCTACCAGTAAAGCCTCTCTCTGAATACGTTGTATCGGAGGGAGGCTTTTTTATGGGCGCCAGTTATTCGCAACAAAAACCGTCCGGCTAATTTCCCTGCCTCCTGAATGGGAAATACCGCTGATACGGAAAAGCCGCCTTTCACGACCCTACGTTTGCCATTGTGATTACGAGGGAGGGTGATAAACTGTATGGTCCGGCTAAGGGCCAATTCTGGTTTGACTTATTCGCCGAGTCCCAAACAAAATTTTACCTCAAGGTAGTCGATGTGAAGGTATCGTTTGTGAAAAACGAGAAAGGAGAAATAGTCAACTCGTTCTTCACCAAAACGGGCGGGATGTACCGGGAAAACGGATATCACAGCGAGGTAGTAAATTGAACAATTCGAAGAGATTCTTTGCGTCAGAAAAAGCTGTAAAACTTATTTGAAGCATCCTGATCAGACTTAAAGAACGATCAGGATTTTTTTTGATACAGCCTACGTGACCTGTCAAAGTAGTCAGAGCGATCGTATAGCATAGGTTACGCTCAGAAATGACCTTTCGAAGCGACTTCTTTCGTTGCCCCTTGTCGACAATTGTACCTACTGATTAATAAATTAGAAGATTTATAGAAGTGGGAACGTTTTTGTACTTTTTTTATTTGCCAGATAAGATAGCCTTCGTGTAAGAAGGAGTATTCTGGATTTTTCGATTGGGAGAATCCATACGCTGCCAGAAACTAGTCGCTGCAAATGAAAAAGAATTTATTACCCCTTGCCATTGGAGGCTTCGGCATTGGAATGACCGAATTCGTCATGATGGGCATCCTGCCTGACATTGCTACCTCGCTACACATCTCGATTCCCGCTGCCGGTCACCTGATCGCGGCTTACGCACTTGGTGTTGTACTGGGCGCTCCACTACTGGTTGGTATTGCCGGAAATTATCCCCCGAAAAAGATTCTGCTGGGCCTGATGGCCCTGTTCACATTCTGTAATGTGCTTTCGTCCTTCGCGCCTAATTATGAAATCATGATGCTTACCCGGTTACTATCGGGACTGCCACATGGCGCTTTCTTTGGCGTTGGTGCGGTAGTGGCGAGTCGATTGGCGGGTAAAGGCAAAGAAGCGCAGGCGATCTCGATGATGTTTGCCGGGCTGACCGTTGCCAACATCATTGGTGTACCGCTGGGTACATACATCGGACATACGATGAGTTGGCGGATTACGTTCGTGATCATTGCGGCTGTAGGTCTGGTGACTATGTTCTGCATTCAAAAACTACTGCCAGTCATGCCGGTGGTGGGGGAGTCGAACCTTCGGAAAGATCTCAAACTGTTCACGCGGGCCGAGCCGTGGCTGATTTTGGGTATCACCGCAATCGGTACGGGTGGGCTGTTTGCGTGGTTCAGTTATATCGCACCGTTATTAACCGAAGTCGCTCAGTTCACCAGTGGTCAGCTTACGTGGATTTTGGTCTTGGCTGGCTTAGGCATGGCCGTTGGCAATCTGCTGGCCGGACGCATGGCTGATTTCATTGCGCCCATTAAAGCTACCGCTTTCTTTCTCTTACTGATGGTGCTTTGTCTGCTGATCATTTACGCGGTTGCGCCTTTCAAAGTGCCAATGCTGGTAATGACCTTTGTTACGGGCGCGATTGCCTTCTCGCTAGGCGCACCGATTCAGATTCTGATGATCCGGGCGGCCAACGGTTCCGAAATGCTGGCTTCGTCGGTTAGCCAGGCTGGTTTTAATATTGGTAATGCGCTGGGGGCATACCTCGGCGGTTTGCCGATTGCCGCCGGACTGGGCTACACGTCGCCTGAGCTGATTGGTGCCCTGCTCGCCTTCTCCGGATTCCTGCTGGCGATGGTCGTCTATTTCCGGCAACGGAGTGTCGTTAGGTACGAGTTAGCCACTGGTAATTAAGCACTGATAATCGCCGGTCTGATAAAAAAGTCACATGCATATCAACGGATTCTGTACCTTACACAGAATCCGTTTTTTGTTTATAACCTAGTCATCGTATGAGCTTTTTAGGCATTTTAGTCGTCTTGGCGATCATCATTATCTACCTGTCCATTGTCATCGTGCAACAGGGTACGGTGGCTGTGGTAACGATTTTTGGGAAATATTCGCGGGTGCTGGGGCCGGGCCTGAACTTCAAAATTCCGTTCATTGAGGTGATTTACCGACGTATTTCGATCCAGAATCGATCGGTTGAGCTGGCGTTCCAGGCCATCACTGCCGATCAGGCAAACGTGAATTTCAAGGCTATGCTCGTTTATTCGGTGCTCAACCAGCAGGAAGAAACGATCAAAAATGTAGCCTTCAAGTTCATCGATGAAGCGTCGTTCATGCAGGCGCTGATCCGGACGATTGAAGGCTCAATCCGTAGTTTCGTGGCCACCAAACGACAGTCGGAGATTCTGGCGCTGCGTTCCGAAATCATTGAACACGTTAAGGCACAGCTTGATACACTACTTGAAAGCTGGGGATATCACCTGACTGACCTGCAACTGAATGATATTGCTTTTGATGAGGTCATTATGCGGTCGATGGCGCAGGTTGTGGCTTCGTCCAATCTGAAAGCAGCCGCCGAAAATGAAGGACAGGCGTTGCTGATTACCAAAACGAAAGCGGCAGAGGCCGAAGGAAATGCAATTAAAATTTCTGCCGAAGCCGAAAAGACAGCCTCTCAGTTGCGTGGACAGGGCGTTGCTTTGTTTCGCGAAGAGGTCGCCAAGGGGATGGCTGAATCAGCCAAAGTGATGACGGAGGCTAAGCTGGATGCGTCGCTGATCCTGTTCTCGATCTGGACCGAAGCGATCAAGCATTTTGCCGAAAATGGGAATGGGAATGTTATTTTCCTCGATGGATCGACCGAAGGCATGGAAAAAACCATGAAGCAATTGCTGGCCGTCGAAACGATGAACAGTGGTAGCGCACGAATTATCGTTCCACCATCCGATGACGCTGGTAGAACGACCCAGGGCGGAAGCACCCCGGGCGGAAGCACCCGACGCTGAAAAATTGATAAAATTTGCTGATTGTTGAGAATGTTGGTCCTCTCGTTTGTTGATAAGACAAACTACTGTTCACTCAAGTATGACAAACCTGCTTTTCCCTACCGATTTTTCAATATCGTCGACGGCTGCTTTAGATTGGGCACGCCTTTTCGCACGCAAAACCGGGGCTACCATTACCCTGTTGCATGTCTATCAACCCATGATTCCCGACTCGACTTTCCCAACGGTTGGCGATGCTGGACTGGGCTTGATGGCTTCACAGGAGGTAGAAGAAATTAGTCAGCAACGCCTGGCGGAACTCGAAGCGGAGCTACGAGCCGAAGGGCTGTCGGTGCAGTCGAACTGGCGGCTTGGTTCCGTTGACGACGAGGTGCTGGATTTCGCCAAAGAATTACCGGCTGATCTGATTGTGATGGGACGTAGTGACTTAAGCACATTTTTCGACCGTGTGGCGGGTAGTGCCGTAACCGATGTGGCCGACGAATCGGTTTGCCCGGTATTGATTGTACCGCAAACGCCCGAAGGGCAAGCGGTTCGTCCGGCTCAGGTGCAGACGATTGCCTACGCGATGCAGTCCCAGACGACGCAAAGCCTGGTATCTGCCCAAACTGACTCGTTGGTCGACGCGTTCGACGCCCAACTTTCGGTTTTGACCGATGATCAGCTTGACAACGCTCATGCTGACCTGATTGTGATGCAGCTGTATCCGCAGTCGGGCTTTTTGGATAAGCTTCTTCATCCAAACCACACGGCCCGTCTGGTCGAAAAATCAGCCGTACCCGTGCTGGTTTATCACGAAGCGAAATAGATACTGGGTTAATAACCAGGTGAGTGGGTAAGTAAGGTAACTGGCTGTGTCGCGTTTATAGACTGTCAGCTACGTTACTAACCCACTCACCTTTCGGTGTAAGGCGGTACCAAAAAGAGCGATGTAACGCTACGATGACCCCTAACCAGAGCCGGTAGATATGTTAGGCAATTACATCTATCGCGTGGCAGGTAGGGTCATGATGAATCGGAAAATTGCAGGAATTGGCAATGAAGCACAAGGCGTGAGCCTGATAATGAAGCTCATTTGCTTTATCGATCATCGATTGATCCGCCACTACGACTTCCGGAGATAGCGTAACTTCACTGAAATGCCCACCGCCGTCCGGCGTCTCCACCATAATACCCGTTGGCTGATCGACATAATCGACAACGATAACACCGGCTTCGGCACACAGGTGTAAATACCAGAGCATGTGGCAGGTAGACAGCGACGCAACCAACAACTCTTCCGGGTTATAGCGCGTTTTATCACCCCGAAACGAGGGATCTGACGAGCCGGGAATATCCGGTTTATTGGCCGCCGAAATGACGTGCGACCGTTCATAAGTCTTGTAGGCGCTGGTTCCTTGGCCAGTATTGCCTGTCCACTTGGTCGTTACGGAATAGGTGTGTTGTTTCGCCATAATGAGCGGAGTTTATGGATTGATCGTTGGTCGGCGGTGGGCCATTTCGCTGGCGACCGCCTGAGCATTTGTATCGTCCTGCTGATTCAGTTCTGCAATAATAGCCTGATAGTTTTTATCGTCACGGTTCTGGCTCAGTTTGGCGGCTCCTTCTATCGTCTCAATGGCCATACTAAAGGCGACAAGGCCGCGCATCTGCTGTCGTACATAGCGCTCCGTCATGCTTTCGATCGACACGGGGCATTTCGACCGGGCTTCGTATTTATCAACTTGCTGGCGAAGAAGTTCCAGCGTCTCATCATCGGATAGCAAGGTTGTCCGGCCGGTTATCTGCACTGAGAGGTAGTTCCAGGTTGGTACGTTAACGTGATCATACCACGACGAGGAAATGTAACTGTGTGGCCCCGAAAAGACGGCCAGTGCCGGTATGTCGCGGCCAAGTAATGTCCACTGGGCATTGGCCTTTGCCAGATGACCAACCAGTTGAAAGTTACCGTCGGTTGTTGGTTGAAGTTCAATGGGAAGATGCGTTGCTACCGGAATGCCATCGTCGCCCGTGGTAATCAACAACGCGAAGGAATGGTCGCGGACGAATTGTAGCAAGGTCGTTTGGTCCGTTTCCTGAAATGATTTGGGTATGTACATGACGGTATAAAGTTTGGGTAAATGGCAAACTGGTTCAGTTCCCTTTATCGACTGCCATACGCACGGCAAGGCCGGTCAGGATACTGGCCATGACCCATTTCTGTACCCGGCTATAAAGTGGGCGCGCCTGGAACCAGCGTGCCATTCGGGCTGCGGACAGAATAATAATCATGTTGACCAAACCGCTGATGGCCAACTGAGTCAGCCCCAGTTGCAGGTTCTGGGTCAGTAGCGAGCCGTATTTGGGATGGGTAAATTGCGGAAAGAACGACAAATAGAATACGGCTACTTTCGGGTTCAGTACGTTCGTCAGGAAACCCACGCGAACTAGTTTCCAGTCGGAATCATGAGCCAGGTTTCTCGTTTGAAACGGTGAAACACCACCGGGCCTGATTGCATCCCAGGCCAGATAAAGCAGGTAACCGACGCCGAGCCAGCGCAGTACTTCGTAAGCTACCGGGATGGCCAGAAACAAAGCCGTTAGCCCGAACGAGACTAGGCAACTATGGACCAGAAAACCAGCCAGCACCCCCGTGAGCGATATGAGCCCGGCGCGTCGCCCCTGGGTGATTGAGCGGGAGATCAGGTAGATCATGTTGGGGCCGGGGCTGAGTACCAGGCCCAGAGCCGCCAACGCAAACAGCAGTAATTCGTTGATAGGAATCATGGTGTTTAGTTCGGTTGCTGTATATAATCGGGTAAGGCTATTCCCTGACTGTAATCGGCCGTAACGGGTTCTAGCCGCATTGTTTTCAACGGAATTACGCCCGCCCACGTTGGTAAATCCACGTCGTCAGGATCATCTCCGGGTCCACCCGTCCGGACTTTAGCCGACGCTTCGGCCAGTGAAAAAGCCAGTACCGTTGTTTTTCGCATTTCGCTGTCCGTCGTCGGACGGAGATCGGCCCAACGACCGGGAATCAAATGGTCCGTGATCAGCGCCAGTGCTTCCATTCGTTCATCTTCGTCCGTTACTTTCTCGGCGGTAGCGAAGATGATTACCGAGCGGTAATTGACCGAATGGTTAAACGCTGATTTAGCCAGCACCAGTCCATCGGCCAGCATAATCGAAATGCAGACGGGGCCACCTTTTTCGATTTCGCGAATGAAATGACTGCCAACAGACCCGTGGATATAGAGCCTGTTGCCACTTCGGGCAAACGCGGTAGGAATAGCCATTGGCTGACCATCGACAGCGTAACTGACGGTACAGAACAGGGCTTCGTCTAGAATCGGATGAATAATGTCGGCGTCGTAATGAACGCGTTTAGCGGAACGGCTGGGGGTTGTGCGGGGTGTTTGCATCGATAAAATGATAAGTGATGGAGTCGCGTGGGTGGAAACCCGCAGTTATGATTACGATCGCGGGTTTCCACGGCAGCGGCCGCCCGGCCGCGCTACTTTTACTGAACAAATGTCGTTCTTTGCCGGACTAGGTAAATCGTCCGGTTTCTAGAATCCCGCTAGTCCAGTTATGACACCGTTCAAATCACTTCTTCAAGTAGATAAGTCCTCATCGACGCCTGTTTTCCTTCAGATCAGTGAACAGCTTGGTCAACTCATCCGCGCCGGAACGCTCGTGGCTGGGCAACGACTGCCGGGAACGCGTCAACTGGCTGATCTGCTTAAACTGAACCGGCAAACAATTGTAGCCGCCTATGACGAGGGGATGGCGCAGGGCTGGCTCGCGAGTCGGGCGGGGAGCGGAACCTACGTAGCGGCTCATTTTCCCGAAATCAAACCACAACCGCTAGCGAGTACTGAGGCTACTGAATCGGGAACTGGACTGGCGGGCACGCAACCCGGCTACTCCTTCGAATCGCTTCCTTACCTGATTCGACCTGCCCTCACGCAATCGGCCGGGCTGCATCTGGATGATGGTTTCCCCGATATCCGGCTGGCACCGATGGACGAACTTAGTCGGGCTTACCGCTCGTATTTTCGCTGGGGAAATCCGCAGACCCACTTCGGCTATGGCGATACCAAAGGACATCTGCTGTTACGGGAACAGCTTTCGGTGCATCTGAACGAAACCCGAGGGCTGCGGACAAATCCGGATAACATCCTCATTACGCGCGGGAGCATCATGGGACTGCACCTGACGAGTCAGGTTTTGCTTCGGTCGGGTGATGTGGTCGTAACGGGGAAAACGACCTGGGCTGGGGCCACGATGAATTTCCAAAAAACCGGCGCTACGACACGAACCGTACCCGTTGATGCGCACGGTCTAGATGTCGATGCGCTGGCGCTTCTTTGTGAACACAACGGCCCCGTCCGGCTGGTTTCCGTAACCCCGCACCACCACTACCCAACGACCGTCACCTTGCGGGCCGACCGGCGGACGAAGCTGTTGCAACTGGCTGAACGTTATGGGTTCGTCATTCTGGAAGATGATTATGATTACGACTTTCACTACCTGAGTCGGCCAATTTTACCGCTGGCTAGCGCCGATCAGCAGGGTATGGTCGTTTACGTCGGTTCGCTCACCAAATCGGTTGCTCCCGCCTTCCGGATTGGCTACGTGGTGGCACCAACTGCCCTGATTGACGAACTGGCCCGGCTCCGGCGGATCATTGATCGGCAGGGGGACCCCATGCTTGAATTTGCGATTGGCCAGCTGTTTAAGAATGGCGAGTTGAAGCGTCATTTCCGCAAGTCATTGCGCACCTATCACGCCCGCCGGGATCGAATTTGTGAACTGCTGACGACTGAACTACGTGACGCGATACACTATGACAAACCGGATGGCGGCATGGCGGTCTGGGCTCGTTTTGATCCGGCTATTGATCTGGGTGTTCTGGCTAACCAGGCTGTACAGGAAGGCTTATCGTTCTCGAACGGTTTGCTGCACAACCCACCCGGTCAGCGACTAAACAGTACGCGACTGGGATTTGCGTCGAGTACAGAAGATGAGTTGGAGCGTAGCATATCGATAATGAAGAAGCTCATTAACCGCTGACCCGTGCCGCTTCCCAGCCAAGCATGGCTTGTTTACGGTTGGTACCCCATCGGTAGCCGCCAAACAACCCCGTTTTTTTGATAACCCGATGACAGGGAATCAGGTAACCGATTGGATTCGAGCCAATCGCTGTACCAACGGCGCGCGACGCTGTCGGCTGGCCGATCGCTTCGGCAACTTGGTCGTAACTCGCTAACCGACCTTCGGGAATTTTCAGCAAAGCTTCCCACACTTTCAGCTGAAAGGCCGAGCCACGCAGCAGAATAGGCAGCGGTTTGTCGGAGGTAATGTCACGTTCGCTGGTAGTTGTCGCATCAGTCAAGGGGAAAATCTGTCTCGTCAGTGGCCGAACGGCTTCGGTATCCTGCTGTAACGTTGCTTCCGGCCATGCCCTTGTCAAAATAGCTTCCGGTCGGTCATCGTCATTTAGGAAGTGGAGCACCGCGATTTTGCCGTTGATAGCCCCCAGCACATAATTGCCAAACGGACTATCGAATACGCCATACGACAGCAATAGTCCCGAACCCGCCTGCTTGAACTGCCCCGGTGTGACCCCTTCGACGGTAACAAACAAATCATGCAGGCGACCCGTGCCCGAAAGACCAGCCTCATAAGCTGTGTCGGCAAGGGGTGCACCCGTGCGCAGTCGGGTTTTTGCGTGTTCGAGCGTCAAGTATTGACTGAATTTCTTGGGGCTCACACCTGCCCATTCCGTAAAAAGTCGCTGAAAATGAAACTCGCTCATATTCACCGTTTCGGCCAGTTCGTTCAACGAAGGTTGCTGCCGAAAATTTGCGGTCAGGTAGTCGATGGCGCGGGCAATCTGCTGATAGGTAGTAGGGCTATTGGCGTTCATGTCGATTGTTGGTTGGGTGCTACAAAAGTCGGCGCAAACCCGTAGGTAACAAACCCGATTCTTGCGGAGTTTTCGTTGAAAATGGAACGTGATAGACCACTGAATAACGCCGGGTATGAATGCCTGAAACCAAAATCTTGACATTTATTGAGTAGGAAATAGCCAGAACGTGGTTACTGAATAGGGGTTGGTTTGTCGATAATGTTTATACGTATAAACTCCTTTTCAACATGCTAGGCTATATGAAAATTACACTTCTTTTCAGTTTTTCGGTCTTTCTCGCTCTGTCGGGATGCCGGGAGTCAATGGCTCCTAATGAAGATGTGCCTACGCTTAACCAGCGGTTTCATGGCAAATACAGACCCGTCTCGTCAATCGCAGAGGAAGTGGTCGACCTGAATTTTGATGGTAAGCCGTCAGCTGATTTACTAGCCGAGATCAGGGATTTGGCCACGACCGATCTGCGAATAGACATATACGGCCCGAATAAACACCTGGCAAAACGCAGTTATCTGTTTTACCAGCAATGGCCGGAGCAGTACGTATACAACTCATCCACGCGAAAAGAGCCGACAGCGTATGACTCCGTGGCAACGGTAAATTACAACAGACAGGGCGCAACCCGGCAGTTTGAATTCGATCAGTCGATCAAGCAGATTTATGTGCAGCCCGACGAAACGCCACTGGCTTATCCAGAGCGGTTTCCCTTACCTGAATCGGCTACGATAGAGGACGGCAACATGATTCGTGTCGTGAATCGCAAGCGGTTTTATACCCGGTCGGGATGGAAGTCAATGCGCGTAGAAACCGTATATAAACGATACACGACCGCGACATGACCCAGGGCCCTGATGTGCTATGTTGCTATTTTTAGGGACGCGTCAGAAGTCAGTTGCTGCATCATGCCAACCGCAATCAGATACTGAGCGGCTGCATATGTGCTCATAATCACCCAGGCTGAACCGGGAATTGGCTGAAGGAATTTATCGATGGCAATCGCCGAGTCGGAAAGAATGAACAGTAGGGCACCCGCAACGACCCAGGCGTATCCGGATAACTGCTGACGTTGGGTGGCGAGTAACCCCATCAGGCTCAGACAAAACGTGTAGAGAACAACGGGCCACCAGAGAACCGTTAGCGCTGAATTTTTGACGAACTCCGGTCGGAGCAGTACCAAAAAGAGAGCACCATACACCACAAAGCCGAGAACAACCAGCCCCGTCAAACGAACGCTGAAACGGTTCCGGCGCATCGACAGCCAGAACGCGCGGCAATAGCACAGTTGCATCACCAGAAAAGACGCCAGCCCCAACGCAAACAGATCGATCTCCTGAATCATCAGCAACACATCGCCGAGGAGGGCAAAGACCATCCCGATCAGTAGCCAGCGTGCGTAGTCCGACCAACCCGCCGACTGGATGCATTGACGGACATACAGCATAAGCAGCGCCATGATGAGCGGTTTGCAGCCGTAATGCAGAAATCGGATCGCCAGCGAATCGCCAATCATTTCGAGGACTGTACTACCAACGAACACAAGGGTAAAGGGTAAGGTGGGCCTGGCCGACATACGGATTAGTTGACTGATTTAGACATGCTAAAGGTAACGGTTATTAGGCGAATCAGACAACTTGGTAATTATTTGATAGACAGGTAATTGAATCGATGGTGTACTTGGTCTCAGCAGTAGAAAACTAGTCGTCGGATTCGTGATAGGATGATCGATGCCATCAAAAAAATCAAACCATTTGTCCGTCAGTGCGTTTATTGTCCAGTACTCGACACAAAACACAAACAGATAATACTACCATCATGGATAAGGCACAGAAGTTTGAGTTAATGAACAAAGTTGTTCGTGAACTGGAAGATCTTCAAAATAGCCAGACGGCACTCATTACTAAAATCGGTCAGATTGAAGTTGATAACATGAATGGGTTGAACGATTCGACTCTGGAGAAAAACCTGGGCGATATGCACTCGAAAATCGCGGAGAACGTCGACTCAATTAACGAAATCTTCTCGTACTTCGAAACACAGCGTGACGAGTACGCAGAGAAAAACGCAGCGGCTATTGCGGCCATCGAAGCTGCTGCTGCTGCCGAAGCGGTGAAATAGATAAGAAATAGTGGTGCTTCCCATAACGTGACGGCGGTCACAGAGACTAGTTTTAGTTCTCTGTGACCGCCGTCACGTTATGGGAAGTTTTTTTGTCGAGAGTAACTAAATGGTTTGTCAGACCTTTTCCGTATTGTCCGGTAAATGCCGAAAGACTTTGTGGTCGGCGTAGAACGTACCGCCCGGAATGATCGACGCCAACATGGCCAGCGCCGTTTTGCCCAATGGCCATCCGTATTCCGTTTTCGCCTGAATCGTGGTCAGGATATACAGGACGAAGAGTAGTCCATGAATCGGGCCGAGGATTTCTACGGCTTCCGGATGTCCGCCGATTCGTTTTAAGGGTACGCCAATGAATAACAGAAGTAGGTACGAAACACCTTCGGCGAAGCCTACGACGCGTAACCGGATTTTAGGAGAGTTGAAGAAATGCATAGTTTATACAATAATGAGTTAAAACGAGCGAAGCCAGGGCCGGGTTGCTAACGGTGAAAAAGGCCACGGAATAGCGATCAGTATGAGCAAAAGACCAAGGGTAAAGTAAATGACTGTCGTTTTGAATTTCTGTTGCGGCAGCGTTTGTCGTTTGGCCTTGCTCGACCCAACCGTCACAAGAACGACCGATGTGAACATCAATCCAATGTGAATCAGGCTGAAAAACCGAAACTCAGGCGCTTCGCTGGCGTCCGGAGAAAATTTCCAGTAGTAGCTAACAATCGGACTTTTGGCGTAAAGATAAAAACCAACCAGCAACTGTGTATGCGCAACGGAGGTAGCGATGACGCGCAACGTCTGGTCAATGGGCCGATACGAGCGGTTTCTAAGCCACCCCACGTAACTGCCGCCGAGCGAAGCCAGTAAACTTCCCAGCACGAGCCAGCGCAGGGCATTGTGAATGACTAATAAAACAGGGTAAATCATGTATAGAGGAAATCGGGCAACTTCCCGCAAAGTTCTGTCAATCTGCGGTTTTGTTGGTAGGCTCGAACCGGCTTCTATTCGTCAGAATCAATCATTCGTACCTGCGTAGCGGTTGCGAAAATCAGTTGGACTCACCTGTGCATATTTGCGGAAGAGCTTCCCAAACGTCGATTGATCCTCGAAGCCGAGCTCGTGTGCGATCTGGGCTATGCTTAAACCCGACTGAAAAAGTAGTACCTTGGCTTCCAGCACAATTCGCTCATCAATCCACACCGATGGCGATTTGCCCGTTCTGCCTTTGATTACCTTATTGAGGTGATTCGGACTGATTGTCAACCAGTCAGCGTATTGGCTAACCAGTCGTGTCTGGCGAATTTGGGTGGTCAGTAAGTCCATAAAACGCTGCACCAGCCCGTCGCCAGCGTCGATTTTTGGTCGTACTGTTCCGGCATACACTCGGTTGACCTCAGCCAGCAAAGCCGATAGATAGGGGCGAATCAGATCCGTGTTGGCCGACCCGTTTTCGGTGTATTCAACCGTAAGCCGATGCAACACCGCACCAATGAAATCCAGTTGTTGGTCCGACAGCGTCACATGGGGATTATTCGTTAATTTTAAGAAGTCAAAATCGGTATCGCCCACGGCCCGAAACACTAGTTCCTGACTAAAAAAGCACAGGAATCCCTGCGAATCTTCCCGTATCGCGTTGATCGTAAAGATCTGTAGAGCCGGTACGATCACCAGCTCGTGATCCGCCAGCGAATACGCCTGATGCCCAATCGTCATCTCGACCTGTCCGCCCGTAACCAGCACTAGCACGTGATTACTGGTTCGGGATGGCGGTAACGGAAGCTTAATGACCGGTCGGCTGTACTGGAGGGGCGCGATGATGAACTGGTTAAAATCGGCCTTGAACCGCTCCGTCGACGATGCATCGTTTACGATAAACCGGTCGCGGGCCATTTCGGGCGTGATGGCCGGGAAGGCGGAATCGTTCGTCATGGCCGATACAGTAAGGCACTGGCCCGAAACGGACTATCAGCCGCTTGCAATAGTTTGGCGCGTAAACGCGGATTGTACGTTGGGCGATCGGCGAGAAAGGTACGGATCAGCTTCGCCGTTTCGGGCGTCTGGTAGCTGGACAGGGTCGAACGAAGCCACGATTCGGGAAAGAAAATATCGCCCGTTCGCTGAATATCTTCCAAGAGTTCGAGACTTTTAGGCAGGTACTTCGCCGACGTTTGCGCGCGTAACGGGTGATGCAGATAGCCCAGGGCCGCCGTCACCCAGGCTTCCCGCTCACGGTTGGATTCGCTGGCCAGGGACGCAAAGAATGCGTCGCGTTCGGCTACATTGGACGATAGGGCGGGCATCATAAATTCCAGACGTTTCTTACGGTCCGGATTTTTGATCCGGGCCAGTTGCTTCGCCAGAATGCCTTCTACGGGATAGTCACGAACGGCCAGCGAAAGAGCCAGGCTCGTGTAATCATCTTCGGTGAGCGTAACCCCCTCGGGTGCTTTCTGGTCGTTCCAGATGGTATACAGCCGGTCGCGGGCCTCCGGGCTGAGGGCAATAGCCTGATACAGCCGGAAGAGTAATTTCTTTTTCCCCGCCGATGGCTCCTGCTCCATGGCCTGCCAGGCCCGCTGTTCGACCGAAGCCGCGAGGGCTAACCGATTTTCCGGTTTGGTGAAATTCCAGACGATATCCGACAACTGATTAGTCAGCAGGCGAAGGTTTAATTCCTCGGATTCCTTGCTTAATAAGTTCTGATAAATTGTCGCTAGCCGTACGGGGTCAATCACCTTGCCGGCCAGCATGTTCTCGTACAGGTTGATGTACGAAGCCGCCCGCGTAACCGGGTTCTTCAGCGTTGCCAGCTTGGTAATCATAGCCGTATCGATGGGAAAAAGACCATATCCTTGCCCCGATGCGTTAAAAACGATAAACGATGGCGCGGGCTTACCGACGGCTTCCTTGAGTTCGACCTGAGCCTGCGTCATCGGTACGGTCAGCTCATCGACGTGATCCGGATACACCAATGCGACTTCGAATCCCTGCGGCCATAACCGATTGGTGCCATCTTCGCCCTTCTGCGAAAGCAGGAACCGGCTGATCGTACCGTCTTTCTTTTCCAGTTGATAGGTAAACGTTGGCCGGCCCGTTTCCGAAACCCAAACCCGATTCCAGGCCCGTAGGTCGGTGGGCGTGTAGGGGTCGAGGATGGCAATCAGATCATCCCAGGTCGCGTTATTAAACGCATATTTTTTGAGGTAGGCCCGCAACCCATCGCGCAGGGCCGTTTTGCCCATCAACCGTTCCAGTTGCCGCATCATAATGGGCGCTTTGTGGTAGATGATACCGCCGTACAGTGTCCCGGCTTCTTTCAGGTTCGCCAGTGGTTGCCCGATCGGATTGGCCCCTTCCGTGCGATCGACCGCGTAGGCGGCCGGAAAGTGATCCACCACAAACTGAAGATCGTAGTTGGCATCGGGCGACGAGATTTCGGTGATCTTGTCGGCCATGAAGTTGGCGAATACCTCCTTGAGCCAGACATCATTGAACCAGCGCATCGTTACCAGATCGCCAAACCACATGTGTGCGGTCTCGTGAGCGATTAGCGTTGCGCGCGAGAGCTTCTGATCGCGGGTTGCCCCATTGTCCAGAAACAGGCTCGACAACTTGTAATCGATCGCTCCGGCGTGTTCCATGCCGCCGTACTGAAAATCGGGGATAGCGGTAAAGTCAAACTTTTTGAATGGGTACGGAATCTGGGTGTAGTCCTCCAGAAAGGTCAGCGCATCGGCGTGTAGGGTAAAGATCGGGTCGAGGCTGAGCCGTAGTTTGGTCGTATCGGTTTCGCGGTGCAGCAGCGTCATTGGCCGCTTGTTCAGCGTTCGGGTGACGGAGGTGAACTTTCCGGCTACGAACGAGAACAAATAGGTCGGGATGATGTCGGAAGGCAGAAAGCGGATCGACTTCCGGTCACCGGTTATGGTCGAGTCGTTCACGGCGGCATTAGTCATCGCCTGCCAACCTACTGGAACCGTCAGCGACAGTTGAAATGAGGCTTTCAAATCGGGTTGATCGAAGCAGGGAAATACCGTCCGGGCGCGGTCGGGAACGAGCAGGGTATAGAGGTATTCATCGTTTCGGTTCAGCGATGAATTTCCGGCAATAAACTGAATGGAAACTGTATTTTTTCCGGCGGCCAGATAAGCAGTAGAAATTGACACATGTTCGCTCTCGAATACAATGGGAATCGCTTTGCCGTTGACTGAAACCGACTGCAAATGAGCGCGTTCTTCTTTGAAGTCGAGCAGCAGGGGTGATGCGTTCTTCGTCCAGGTAAATGTTATCGACTCAGTCGCTGGAATAGGTTGGGTTTTCTGCGCGGGAATGTCGAACTTTAAGGCATAGGCTACCTGGCCGATGGTCTGCTTGCGGGCTTTTGCCAGCGTCTGCGATACCCCCGTTTCGATGGGTGCCGATCGGGCGGGCGTAGATTGGCTTTGACTATCCACAGCGATGAAGAAAAGTAGGCTTGCCGTAATACCGTAACGACTAATTATTGACGAGTTCCAGATCATGTTACGCAGGTAGAGCGGGGTTTTAGTGGCTGGCGCAGGTTGTTAACCGTTGTGGCATTGGCGAATGCTGTGTGCCCCAACAAGCCACCCACGAACCTGTAAACTACAAACTAAACTTGGTTTGGCAGTGCGATCGCAACGTTGGGTCAAAAATAATGCATGCTATGAAACGTCAGCTTACTTTTCGCGTTGATTCAGTCCACCAGACCGAGATAAAGGCCACGGCTTCGGGGACCAATGGTCGCTTCCGCTGGTTTCAACGACCCGCCTTCGCTTTGCTGCTGGTGCTGACGGCTGTCGTCAGCCGTGCCGGTTCGGTCCTGATTCCGATGGATGCTCAGCAGAGCAATCACCTCAAAGCCTACGGCATCGCCTACAAGGTACTCAAAGACGGCGACGATGTTGACTGGCTCCTGAATTATCGGGGGGGGAGTTTCCTGGTCAAGCAGACGCAGGCCGTGGAAACCGAATGCCGGGTTCGGGGAGTTTCTTTCGAGGCTATATCGGATGCCAAAGCCGCTTCGATCCGGCAGCAGCTCTCCGATCCTGATCTCAACACGAACGTGGTGACGCTTCAGAAGGCGGCCAAGATCATTGTCTATTCGCCCATCAAGGTTAGTCCGGCCGAGTTTGAAAATACGGATGCGGTTCTGCTGGTACTGACCTATGCCGAAATTCCCTACGAGGTGATCTACGACGAAGAAGTGCTGAAAGGCGACCTGCCCAAATACGACTGGCTGCATCTGCACCACGAAGATTTTACGGGTCAGTATGGTCGGAACATGCACCGGCAATCGCTGACCGATATCAAAGTGCAGGAAGATATTGCGCGTAAATATGGCTATCCGAAAGTATCGCAGATGAAGCTGGCCGTTGCCAAGGGCATCAAGGAGTTCTGCGCGGGTGGCGGCTATCTGTTTGCGATGTGTTCGGCTGCCGAAACGCTCGATATCGCGCTGGCTGCTGAGGGGGTCGATATTGTGGGAAGTGCCTACGACGGCGACGGGGCTGACCCGGATGCGCAGGATAAGCTCGATTTTACCAAAACGCTGGCCTTTGGCAATTTTACGCTCGAAGGCGACAACGGCTATCGGGGCTTCTCGACCTTCTCCGACATCAACTCATCCGGCGGGCGCGGGTTCGACCAGCCGAGCGGGTTCTTCGAACTGTTCAATTTTTCGGCCAAATGGGATGTGATCCCGTCCATGCTCACGCAGAATCACGAGCCGATCATCAAGGAGTTTTTTGGTCAGACGACCGCCTTTCGGAAGGGAGCCGTTAAGCCGAGTAGTCTGGTGATGGGTGAGGGTAAAACGTCTGATCGCTACATCTACGGCGAAGTTGGCCGGGGCCAATGGACGTTTTATGGGGGGCACGATCCCGAAGGTACACGCGGTGGAGGTAGTTTTCGCAACCCGACCGACCTGAACCTGCATCCGCACTCGCCCGGTTATCGATTGATTCTCAACAATGTACTTTTCCCATCAGCGCGCAAAAAGAAGCGGAAAACGTAGTGATGCCTGATGGCAGTTCTGGATCGAAAAAAAGTCCAGCTGAAGCAATAGGCAGGCAGAATCGTAAATCATTTTCCGTTAAGCAGTAGGCCGCGCTCATCAATCGCCTTTTCGGGGAAACTCCATCCAAAACTCGGATTGATGAACGTAATTACGCGTGTTTTCGCAGGTATATTTCTCCTGTTCGTGGCGATGCCAGCCGTCATGGCCCAGTCGAAGGCCGATAAAGAAGAATGGATTCAGCTCTTCAATGGTAAAGATCTGCGCGACTGGGATATAAAAATTGCCGGTCTGCCGCTGAACGACAACTACAAAAATACCTTTCGGGTCGAGAATGGCGTGCTGCGAATCGCCTACGATCAATACAAAACCTTCGACGGCAAGTACGGGCACATGTACTACAAAACGCCGTTCTCGTATTACATCGTCCGATTCACGTACCGCTTTGTCGGCAACCAGACGCCAGGTGGCGACGCGTGGAATGTGCGCAACAGTGGCGTAATGGTGCATTCGCAATCGGCCAAGAGCCTGTCGCTGGGGCAGACGTTTCCGGTGTCGCTTGAACTACAATTGCTGGGTGGTTTGGGGAAAGGGGAGCGTCATACGGCTAATCTCTGCACGCCCGGTACGCAGGTGTACATGCATGGGAAACTTCAGGCTGAACACTGCATCGACTCCGACTCCAAAACGTATGACGGCGACCAATGGGTAACCTCGTCGGCCATTGTACTGGGCGATTCAATGGTGCATCATCTGATTGGGAAAGACACCGTGCTAACTTACGAAAAAACGCAGGTTGGGGGTGGCTTTGTGAGTGCCGACCATGACTGGAACGCGGGCCATTTCAGTTCGGAAGCGGCTAATTACTGGGCCAGTCGTGCCAACACACCCCTGAGCGAGGGCTATATCGCCCTTCAGGCCGAAAGTCATCCGATCGATTTCAGGGTAGTCGAAGTGCTTAATCTGAAAGGGTGCATGGACCCGAAGGCTCTCAATTATAAATCCTATTTTATTAAATCCGACAACACGCAGTGCACGTACAAATAATCCCCGCTATGAACCGAGTTTTTCTGTATAGTTTTTGTCTGGTTGTCGGTGGATATGCGGCTCACGCCCAACGCTGGCAACCCGTTACAACGCAAAATACCTGCGATACCCGCCACGAAAACGCGGCTGCGCTCGTGGGCGATAGTTTATATGCCATCGGTGGGCGCGGGATGAAACCGCTGGAAGCCCTGAATCTGAAAACGATGGTATGGCGCCGACTGCCGGTTCCGCCGGTCGAAATGAATCACTTTCAGGCTATTACGTACAACGGAGAGATTTACGTGATGTGCGCTTTTGAAGGGAAATATCCGCACGAAACGCCCATTCCGAACATCTACATTTACAATCCGAAAAAAGGCGAGTGGCGCAAAGGACCGGAAATTCCCAAGGAGCGTTTGCGTGGGTCGGCGGGCGTGGTGGTCTACAAGGACAAAATTTATTTGGCGTGTGGCATTACGGACGGTCATTGGGATGGTCACGTTGCGTGGCTGGACGAGTATGATCCGAAGACGAACACCTGGAAACGACTGGCCGATGCCCCCCGCACCCGCGATCATATTGCCGCTGCTGTCGTGGGCGATAAACTCTACCTGGCGGGTGGCCGTAATTCAACGGCTCGTATCAACAAAGTACTGGAAACGACAATTGCCGAGGTTGATGTGTACGATTTTAAAACGGGTCGGTGGGAAACCTTGCCCGCTACGGCCAACATTCCAACGCAACGGGCTGGCAGTACTGCCGTTACGCAGGGCGGGAAAGTCTGGGTAATTGGGGGCGAAACAACCCAGTTACTGGCCCATAACGAAGCTGAGGCACTTGATCCAAAAACCAACCGCTGGACAGCCGGCCCGACCATGAATCAGGGTCGTCATGGCACACAAGCAGTTGTCTACGACGGAAAAATTTACATCGTCGCTGGTTCGGCTAACCACGGCGGAGGACCGGAGCTGAATACCGTAGAGGTGTTGAAATAAAGGCGTTGACATTTTAAACCAAGCCATATGCCGTATCTCCAAGATACGGCATATGGCTTGGTTTAAAATGTTAATACAATTTTCCCCGTCGTCCGGCGGCTTTCCAGCGACTGATGCGCTTCGGCCATCTGACTGGCAGGAAGTACCCGGCTTACGTTGATCTTTAGTTTGCCATCATCGATTAGTTGGTTGATGGTTCGCAGGTCATCACCACTCGTGTGGACCAGGATACGTTCCGCGCGAATGTCGGGCCGAATGGCAAGTACTTTATCCATGGCTCCGTACGCGATCGAAATGAGCCGTCCGTTGGGTTTGAGAACCCGTGCTGAGTCGAAAATGGTATCGGCTCCGGCTGTATCGAAAACGAGGTCCACATCGTTCAGCACCTCGTCGACTTTCATTTGGGTGTAATCGATCACCTCGTCGGCACCGAGCGATTTGACAAAGTCAGCGTTTTTGCCTGACGTTGTACCAATCACGTGAGCACCCAACGCTTTGGCAAGCTGAACGCCCAGATGCCCCACACCACCCGATGCGGCCTGGATCAATACCTTTTCTCCCGCTTTCAGTTGTCCATGTTCAGTCAGTGCCTGCCAGGCCGTTAGCACAGCCAGTGGAGCGGCCGCGGCCTCCTCAAAAGACAACGTAGCTGGTTTCAAAGCCAGATGAGCGGCCGGTGCTGCCACGTATTCGGCGTACGCCTGACCCGGCTCCGGAAAATTCACCATCCCGTAGACCGCATCACCTGGTTTAAAGGTCGTAACATCGCTACCCGCTTCGACAACTTCACCGGCCATATCCCAGCCCAGAATAATTGGATGCGTGTAGCCTTTGGCGTACGGTGCCGTACCGGTGCGGGTTTTAAAATCGGCCGGATTGACACCGAACGCTTTCACCTGGACAAGTACTTCGTCCGCCTTGATCGTTGGTTTAGGTACGTCCTGAACGAAGAAATTCTCCGGACCGCCCCAATCGCTTAATACAACAGCTTTCATACGTTTTTTGACTAATTATGTTCGTTTTAACAGGATCGGTTGTGGAAGAATTCGCGAGTAGCCCCGAAAAAAGAGTCCCCGTGCTCCCAATCAGTAGCGCGGGTTTCCACCCGCGACTTTAAGGTTTGCGTGTTTTTGCGTCAGCGGGTTTCTACCCGCGTTACTCGATGGTTGACCGCCACAGTATACTAACTCACTTTGGCAGTAGTTCAAACGTGCCCGTTGCCGGATCGAACGTGTACTGACGTGGAATGCCCGTCGCTAGTTCAACTTGCTCAATGTCTTCGGGACTGATCGACTGTAGTTTCATGACCAGGGCGCGCAAACTGTTTCCGTGAGCGGCTATCAGCACATCGTTACCCGTTTGCAAGCAGGGCAGAATGGTAGACTCAAAATACGGAATGACGCGCATCGAGGTGTCCTTTAAACTTTCGCCGTTGGGTGGCTGATCGGCAAAGCCACGTCGCCAGCGAAAAACCTGCTCGGCCCCAAACCGTTGTTCGGCTTCGGCTTTATTCATGCCCTGCAAGTCGCCATACATACGCTCGTTGAGGGCGTCGCTGCGTTCGATGGGTAGATCCGTCTGACCGGTTTCGCGGAGAATAATGTCCATCGTTTCAATGGCCCGTTGCAGCGTCGAGGTAAACCCAATACTGAACCGATCCTTTTTCAAAAGGACTCCTGCTTCCCTTGCTTCGTGCCGGCCAAGATCCGTCAGCGGTGTGTCTACATTGCCCGTAAACCGGTTTTCGAGGTTCCATTGCGATTGTCCGTGTCGGACGATGACGAGTAATGACATGAGGTGAGTAAATAAGCCTGTCAGTAGTACACATTCGAGTGCGAAAGTGTTTGCGCCTACTGGTGTTCACAATTTATTAACCACACGAGTTTGAAACCGCTGGTCTGTTTGGTGTGTTGTTAAGGTGAGCTAACCTCAGAAAATAGTGCGCCGGTGTTAGGCTCGTACCGGCGGGTTTCTTTCACCTACCAACCAATTAATATGAGCAACATTGCTTTGTTTGGTTTCGGCCGGATTGGCCGCACAGCTCTTCGAATCGCCCTGCGCGATAACCTCTTTACGCCTGTCGCCATTGCCGACATCAAAGACGAATCAACACTGGCTGCCCTGTTCTCGGTAGATACCAATTACGGTCGCTGGCACGAGCCCGTTAGCGGAACGGAGGGTCATCTAAAAATTGGCAACCGGGATATTCCATACTATAATTCGGCAAAAGAAATTCCGGATTGGGGCGCCATGGGCGTCGATCTGGTCATCGATTGTACGGGCCGGGCCACCACGCGTGCCATCGCGCAGGCTCACATCGACCGGGGTGCTAAACGCGTACTGATCAGTGCGGCCAGCAAATCCCTTGACGACTGCGATGCCGTGTTATTGAAAGGGATTAACCTGGATACGTTCGATCCGGAGAAACATAAAATTATCAGCATGGCCAGCTGCACGACGAATGCATTAGCCGCCGTTGTAAAGGTCATTAAGGATAACTTTGGTATTAAATCGGGCTTGTTCTCGACGGTTCATGCCTATACGAATACCCAGTCGCTGACGGATCAGCCGATGAAAGATCGTCGTGATTCGTGGGCGGCTGCCGAAAATATCATTCCCTCGTCATCGGGGGCGGCAAAGGCACTGAAGTTCATTTGGCCGGACCTGCAAATTACGGGTAAAGCCTATCGCGTGCCGGTGCGGACGGGTAGTATTGCCGAACTGAACCTGCTGACCGAGAAAGAGTGCTCGGTTGACGAAGTAAACGACGCGTTCCGGAAAGCAGCCGCCGAAGGACCACTGAACGGCGTGATGGATGTGCTGGAAGGCGAATGGGCGTCCAACCGAATCGTGGCTGACCCGCATTCGTCGATCATCGATTTACTGCTGACGGCCAAGCAGGGCGATCTGCTGTCGGTTGCGGCCTGGTACGATAACGAGTGGGGCTATGCTACCCGACTGGCGGAAGTAGCGGCTCATGTCGCTGCGAAGTAAAATAGCAAATCCCCTTGGCCCATAGAACCACGGGGATTTTTGTGTTATGGGCAGCGCGAGGTCGTAGAACGGTTAGCGCAGGTTCAGATCGACCACCAGCGCGCGATGATCGGAGCCGGGTTGGTCGAGGGTGCGAAACGATTGCGTTGTAAATCCCTTATTGATAAATGCATGGTCGATAGGGATCATCATGGCCGGGAAAGAACGGGGCCATGTCGGTTGCGTTCTCGTTTGCCGGGCTGCGGTCAATGGCCATTGCTTATCGGCCTGTAGGCTCGTTGTGGGTGCAACGGGCTGGAATAGATCCTTGTAAATCGGTGAAAACGGCGTGATGTTGAAATCACCGATCAGGATCGTCGGCAGGGCATTGAACCGGGTCTTTCGGGCTGCGTACGCTAGCTGTTCGTTGCGTTCGGTAAACCAGCTGGGTACGACTGGCGTGTGCGGATGAACGGTGATTACCGATAGCTGCTGACCACGGACGGCGGTTTCGAGGGCGATAATGTGGCGTTGCCGGGCCAATGCCTGATCAATCCGGAAGGGAGTTCGGCTACCAACCAGTGTCCACACCTGTTGCTTCGATGGGCAGGCAACCCAATACGGAAACTCGGTTCGCACCTGAGCCGTAACCAACCGAATCGTGCCGGGTGTCATCTCCTGCAATACGTACAAATCGGACTGGTGTTTCTTCAGCATGGCGACCGTTGTCGCGTATTCCTCCCGCGAGTAAAGGACATTCGCATGCAGCACGCGAATAGCACCACTGGGCGCTGGAATTGGTGTATCGTAATCGCCCGGTATCCAGGCCGTCCGGTTTAGGTAGACCGTGCCAAGTAACAATACAACCGACAGGAGAGGCAGCATTCCTTTTGCTACGTTGCGATAGAGCAGCCAGTAAACTACCCACAAGATCATGAAACCGTAGGCTACCCACGTATACTGGATTGTAAAATGACTGAACAGCTCCAGAAAATAGAAGCGTCCCAGAAAATGACCAAGGCATGAACAGACGAAAAGGGCAACCGATAAACCCGCCAAACCTCGGCTAAGCCATTGCCCGTTGCGGAACGGGTTGGGTCTGCGTAAGCGGTCGGTATTTGTAGAGGAAGGAGCAACCATATGGTAAAACTACAACGAACACAAGTTGGTGTAATTGGTCTGATGATTAAAATCAGTTGATCGTTCGTCCTGACGAGTAGTTTTAGGATGGGTCCGGTCTTGGATGAGCCTGGACGTTCTCGAAAATACACAAAAACGCCCAACCGGGACTTTCTGCCTATTCTGCTACTTCGGCAGTCAGTTATGAAGAAAGCCAGCCATGAATCGTAGGTACATTATCGTATGAAAAAACCTTTTTTTTGTCCGTTGTTTCGCTACTTCTTGCTTTTCTTCATTCTCATTGCTCTTGACTGGTCAGCCGTTGGTCAGGTAAACAAGACCCCAGTTCGGGTGTTGGCCCTGACGGAAGCGGGGGGTATTCATGCGCCTTTCGTCGCTGCGGCTAAACTATGGCTGAAGCAACTGGCCGACGAAAATAAGTTTACCGTTGATTACATCGAAACGGCCGAACCGATAACCGACGCGTTTCTGGCCAGATATCAGTTGTTTATTCAGTTGAATTACCCGCCTTATATGTGGAGCGACACGGCTAAAGCTGCGTTCCGGCGATACATCACGGAGGGTAAAGGCGGATGGATCGGATTTCACCACGCTACGTTGCTGGGCGAGTTTGACGGCTATGCCATGTGGCCGTGGTTTTCGGAATTTATGGGCGGTATTCGGTACAAGAATTACATTGCCAGTTTCGCCAAAGCAACGGTTCGGGTGGAAGCCAGAACGCATCCCTGCATGAAAGGCGTACCAGCCTCGTTCGACGTGCAAAAAGAAGAATGGTACACTTACAACAAGAGTCCCCGCCCCAACGTCAACGTGCTGGCAACAGTTAATGAATCGACCTATTCGCCCGATACCGACATCAAAATGGGGGGCGACCACCCGGTAATCTGGTCGAATGAGCAGGTCAAAGCCCGGAACGTGTACATTTTTATGGGTCATCACCCGGATTTGTTCAAGAATGCGGCATTCGTGACTATTTTTCGGAATGCCATTTTTTGGGGACTGGGAAACTAGCGAAGGAAAAACGGCTCAACCAGATGTGACACATGCCAGGACAATTAAGTAGGATAGGCGTTTTCGCGTTCCTGATTCAACTTCCTTTTTTACTGAATGCGCAATCGATCAAGGTGTTGACCAACCAGGTTGGGTATGAAGGGAGTAAGGCCAAGAAGGCGATTGTTGTTGCGGACCGAACGCTTATCATCGATGGTTTTCAGTTGATTGATACCAAAACGGGAAAAGCTGCTTACTCAGGCAAGCCCGTTTTCAGCGGGCAAGTGAACAAATGGAAAAACTGGTTATTCTGGTCCATTGATTTTTCATCGTACACCGCCGAAGGGACCTATCAGCTACAGGTCACGTTGCCGGAAAAAACGGTATCGTCCTACCCGTTCGAAATCGGGAAAAACGTGCTTGAGCAATTTACCCTGTCCGATGTGATTTACTACTTCAAAGGGCAGCGTAGTTCGGGTCTGCTGGATAAAGCCGATCACCGATTGACATTAGCGGGCAAGCCTGCCGATACGCTCGACGTACACGGGGGCTGGTACGATGCGTCGGGCGACTACGGCAAGCATTTGTCCCACCTTACGTTCTCGTCGTATTTCAACCCGCAGCAAATTTCGCTGACGGTCTGGAGCTTACTCAAAGCGCACAGTCAGCTGACAAAGCGCAAGGGAACCGATTTTCGCCAGTACAACCGCCGATTGCTGGATGAAGCCATGTATGGTGCTGATTATCTGGTTCGTGTGCAGGCAAAAAACGGCTCCTTCTATCGGTCGGTGAAAGCACCCGGACCCGGTAAGCTGGCAAAAGATCGGGTCATCCAGGCCGAAGATAAAGCGTACCGCATCAAGCAAACCAAAGAGCAGACCTTGATCAGCACCGCCGACGAAACGAACTGGCGCCGGTATCAGGTCAGCTACCGGTCGGGTGGGGGTGTGGCGATTGCTGCGCTGGCGATGGCATCAACGTACCGAGGTGATATGACCGGCGATTATGGTCCGGCTGATTATCTGAACGCGGCTGAACGCGCATTCGCATTTCTGGAGAACGAAAATGAAGCGATGATAAACGATGGCCACGAGAACATCGTAGACGACTACTGCGCATTGAGTGCGGCTACTGAACTATACAAAGCCACTAAAAAGGAGGTCTACAAACTGGCGGCTGATAAACGAGCGAAGCAGTTGCTGAGCCGGTTAGCGACCTGGAAAAAATACACCGATTACTGGCGGGCCGACGACAACGACCGCCCGTTCTTTCATCCGTCCGACGCGGGTTTGCCATTGGTCAGTCTGGTTTATTATTACCCGCTGGCTTCCGCCGAAACCCAGAAAACGATTAAGGCGGTCATTAAACGGTCGATGGACTACGAACTGGCCGTAACCCACGAGGTGAATAATCCGTTTGGCTACAGTCGGCAACTGGTGCAAGATACCCTCGGCAATCGACGGAGTACATTCTTTTTCCCGCACGGTAGTGAAGCGTCGCCGTGGTGGCAAGGCGAAAACGCCCGACTGGCCTCCATGGCAACCGCAGCCCGGCTGGCCGCGACGCTGTTCACCGATGATAAACCATTACACGACCGTTTGAACAGTTTCGCCCTCGATCAGCTGAACTGGATTTTGGGTCTGAATCCGTATGATGCCTGTATGCTACAGGGTGTGGGCCATAACAATCCGGCCTACGGTTTCTTTGGTACGTTCGAGTACACCAATGCGCCCGGCGGCATTGTCAACGGCATCACGTCGGGACTGGATAACGAAGACGATATTGATTTCAACCTGTCCTATAAACTGACCGGAAAAGATGCCGACTGGCGGTGGGCCGAACAATGGTTACCCCATGCCGCTTGGTATCTGATGGCCCTGGCCGTGAACGAAGAATAGGGCGTATCTACACCTGAACGATCTGAATGTTGTTGCCGCAGGTATCCCTAAAGACCGCCAGTGTTACCGGCCCCATGACGGTAGGCTTCATGCTGAATTGAACACCGGCTTTTGCCAGTCGGTCGTATTCGTTGTGGATGTCGTCTACAGTAAATGATGCCGCAGGAATACCTGCGTCGAATAAGGCTTTCTGGTAGATTTGTGCGGGTGGAAAGGCTATTGGTTCCAGAAGCAGTTCAACCCCGTCGCGCTCTTCGTTCGACACCACCGTTAACCATTTATGATCGCCCAGTGGTAGATCGGTTTTCTTGATAAATCCCAGTTGTTCTGTGTAGAATCTCAAGGCTTTCGCCTGATCGTCAACCAGTAGGCTCATTACGTTAATTTTCATGGTAGTCGGCTATATTGAGTGATGATGACGTTGCGCAATAGTCAATAAGGCAGATTGACTGACCAGGCAAAGGTCAGAAAGGGCTACTGAAGAGGCTTCTTTAAAATTGCTGACTTGCACGCCATCGGGAAAATTTTCTAGCCGAAAGAACGGTCATTCGCGTTCAACTACTTCTGGTTTGCTGAAAACTCGGAAGGGGTCAATCCCGTCATCTTTCTGAACAGTCCGGTAAACGAACTTGGACTATCAAAGCCAACCAAGAAACAGACCTCCTGGACCTTTTTGTCGGTGAGCAGTAACCGTTTAGCCTGTTTAATTCTGACCTCAATCAGGTATTGATGGGGCGTTCTGCCGTAGAATTTCCTGAAAAGGCGAATAAAGTGAAACGGCGAAAAGAACGCTTCTCCGGCAATATCAGTCAGACGTAGGGGACTTCCATAGTTGGTGTCAATGAATCGCTTTGCCTGGATAATCTGCCTGCATAAAAATGGGTCGGGGTACAGTTTAGCGGTAAATTTTTCCACTTGCTGCTGGTAAAACGTTGGCTGACTTACTTGCTCGCTCATCATTAAAAGACCGCCGGACAGTACTGCCCGGCGGTCGTTATAGTATTTTCATATTTCTATTGCGCCACCGGCATCAACCGGAAAATGTAGCCAGGGTCTTCCACCGATACGTACAGGTAGCCGTCGGGTCCTTGCTTGATGTTCCGAAGGCGACCAATATTCTTTAAGAGATTTTCCTGCTTGACCACCTGGTTGCCGTCCATCACGCACCGATTCAAGTACTGGAAGCGTAATGAACCGACGAGCAGATTTCCTTTCCAGCCGGGGTATTTGGGGCTATCCACGAAAGCGAGTCCCGACGGAGCAATGGAAGGAAGCCAATACGTAACGGGTTGCTCCATCCCTTCTTTCGCCGTCAGATTGGTGATGGGTTTTCCGTCGTAATTAATGCCGTAGCAGATCACCGGCCAGCCGTAGTTCGCCCCTTTTTTGATGATGTTCAGTTCATCACCCCCGCGTGGCCCGTGCTCGTCGACCCAGATTGTGCCGGTAACCGGGTGTTTGAGCATCCCCTGTGGGTTGCGGTGCCCATAGGAATAAATGGAGCCGCGAGCGTTTTTGTCCTGCACAAATGGGTTGTCTTCCGGGATACGGCCATCGTCATGCAGCCGGTGTACTTTGCCTAAGTCGTTCGCTATCGATTGCGGATTTTCCTTTTCATTCCCCCGTTCGCCCACCGACACGAACAGATAGCCTTTGTTGTCGAACACCATGCGCGACCCGTAATGATGGCGCGTTTTTGAATAGGGAAGTGCTTCGAAAATGACCTTCTGGTCCGTTAGTGTAGCACCTGACAGCTTCGCCCGCATCACGGCGGTAGTCGATAATTTCTGATCGCCTTCCGTCTTTCCGGCTGAGTACGAAAAATAAACAAACTGGTTTTTGGCGAAATCGGGGTGCAACACCACGTCCAGCAAACCGCCTTGTCCTTCAGCTACCACAGTCGGACCGCCTGAAATTTTGGTCTTCTGCTGGTTTTTGCCAACCCGGTAAATGTCGCCGGAACGGGTGCTGACCAGCATATCCCCTTCGGGCAGAAAAGCCAGTCCCCAGGGTGACCCCAACTCCGTGGCCACCGTATCCAGTTTGACCGTCTGGCCTTCTGAAGCAAAGACGTTAGACGTTGGTTTACTGGCAAATTTATACTGATCGACGTTTTTCAGACTTTCCAGAATCAGGTCCGACAACTCATCAATTTCTGCCGAACTGAGCGACGCTTTCCAGGTTGGCATGCCCAAATCGGGGTAACCTTCCGAAATACTTTTGACCAGATCGCTCTTGGCGTTGCCGTGCTTCCATTTGCGGTCCACGAACGCTTCTACTTTCTCGCCGTGACAGGACGAACAATAGGTTTGGTAGTTCTCACGGGCCGTTCTGGCGCTACCCACTGGTGTCGATGGATGTCGATCAATGAGAAAACTGCTCAGTAAGAACACACTAAGGAATGCAGCGCCGATGGTGTAGCGTAACATAAAGCGGATGGGTTGTTTTATACGGGAAGCCGTAATCAGCGTGTTTTTACTGACTACCCCACGTTTTCTGAGGTTGCTTCTAAATCGTCACCAACTCCTTACGCTCCCCAATCTGTTGCCGCCACATGGCGTAGTACAGCCCTTTTTGTGCTAACAACTCACTATGGCGACCCTGCTCAACAACGTGACCCTGCTCCAGCACGAAGATGCGATCGGCGTGGAGGATGGTACTTAGTCGGTGGGCGATCAGGATCGTGATGTGTTGCCGTGACCCGGATAAATCACGAACCGTACGGCCAATTTCTTCTTCGGTAAGTGAGTCCAGCGCCGACGTAGCCTCATCGAATACCAGCAGCGCGGGTTTGCGGAGCAGAGCGCGGGCAATGGACAGTCGTTGTTTTTCGCCCCCGGAGACCTTCACCCCACCTTCGCCGATAACCGTGTCGAGTCCTTGTGGCGCGCGGGCCAATAAGGTATCAGCCGCTGCCTGATGCAAAGCGGTCAGGCATTCTTCATCGGTAGCGTTGGGCGCAACGAAGCGGAGGTTTTCGCGGATGGTTCCGGCAAAAAGCTGCGTATCCTGCGTGACGAAGCCAATCTGTTCCCGCAATTCGTCCAGATTAACATCGGAACCAGGAATGTCGTTGTATAAAATCTCACCGCTTAGTGGTTTGTAAAGTCCTACCAGTAGCTTCACGAGCGTAGTTTTTCCGGAGCCGCTGGGCCCAACGAACGCGACGGTTTCGCCAACCTGCGCGTTGAACGAAATGCCATCGAGCGCGGGTTTTTCGGCGGTGAGGTGCTTGAAGTGAACATCCTCGAAGGCCAACGTTTTGAGTGCCTTGACGGACTGCGGATGAGTTGGTTTTTTGTCACGGGGTGTATCCAGAATCTGCTGAAAATTAGCCAGTGACGCTTCCGTTTCGCGGTAAATATTGATGATGTTGCCCAGTTCCTGCAACGGCCCGAAAATGGCGAAGGAGTAGATGAACAGCGAGAAAAATTCGCCCACCGTAATTTCGCCCCGAACGACCAAAAAGAGCATGAGCAACATAATGGCGTTGCGGAGCAGGTTGACGAACGTACCCTGTACGAACGAAAGCGACCGGATGTAACGTACTTTTTTGAGTTCGAGCTTCAGGATTTTGCCGGTCGTCGCGTTCAGCCGTTCGGTTTCCTGCTGAGCCAGTCCAAGGCTTTTTACCAGCTCGATATTACGCAGACTTTCGGTGGTCGAACCGGCCAGCGCGGTGGTTTCGGCCACGATGGTTTTCTGTACGGTCTTGATCTTTTTGCTCAATAGTGAGCTGACAAAACCCAGCAGTGGAATGGTCAGAAAATAAGCCGGTGCAATGGGCCAGTACACGGTAGCGGCATACCACATGACGAAAACGATCCCCACAACCGACGTAAAAAGCACGTTTACAAACGACTGAATCAGCTTCTCGACATCCGAGCGTACTTTCTGCAACTTACCCAGTGTTTCGCCCGATCGCTGATCTTCGAACACCTGATACGGCAATTCGAGCGAATGGCGAAGGCCATCGGTGTAAAGTTGCGCGCCCAGCCGTTGGGTAATCACGTTGACGTAATAATCCTGAAAGTTTTTAGCAATACGGCTCACCATCGCTACGCCGAGGGCTTGCAGAATCAGAAGGCCGGCCCCATTTTGCAGGAAGCCCCAGAAGTTGATCGAGAGCAGTGTACCACCGGGCGAATCTACGCTGGACGAATCCACGCCGGGTTTAACGACATATTGGTCAATGATTTTCCGGAAAATGTAGGGATCAAGGAGCGAGAAAACCTGGTTGATCGTCGCCAGTAGCAGCGCCAGTGCCAGCAGGCCCCAGTAACGCCGTAAATAACTGTAAAGTAGTTGCATAAATGAGTTGGAAGGTGCAGTTAATACCTGATGATGAATCGGGCGGAGTTGTTGCCGAACTGTTTTTTTTACAACACAGAACGGCGCGTTTTGGGTCAATTACTACCAAATGCATAGTGACGAACTGACCGCTGATTTGCTATGAAGAATTTTTTGCGCCCGCCAACAACGCAAACGGTCGGCAAGGTCAGTGAAGCACGGCTTAAACCAGATACGAAAAAGCGCCGGACATTCCCGCCCGGCGCAACGCTCCAATCGGCATAAACCTGTTTGGTTTATGGCTTTCCGGTGCGTTGTTGCAAAAACTGAATTAACGGCTGAACGTCCTCGGGAAGGCTCCCATCATCGAAAGTCAGGCTTATTGTCCGGCGGCCTTCCTGAAGATTGAGTGTATACTGATATCCGTCCCGCAGTTTTTTATTGGCCGAACCGGCTTTATAGGTTTCAGGATTCGCCAGGACCGCGCCCGCCAGTTTTTGCAAATTGGCGGGCAGGTCGGTGTCGTGCATTTCGGTCTGTGCTAGTTGCGGAAACAAGCCACCTTCGCGTGAATAGGTCAGTTTCATCGATCAGACTGCTAAAACCATTAGTGAGGTTACAAGCCCACGGCAACAAACGACTGTTTGGCAATGGTTTCCGTATCAGCGGGTACGCGACCCGCCGTAGCCAGTTTCTTCGCCTGTTTGAGCAGGGCTGTTTTAAAACTTTTAAAGTTTGTCGTTGGCTTAAGCGTTTTCAACGTTTCGAACCAGAGTAGGGCCGCTTTATCGGTTTCGATGCCGATTGAGACCAAGTAAAATACTTTGTTCGGAATGCCGCTGTTGATGTGTACCCCGCCGTTGTCGGACGATCCTTTGTAAATCGTAGCCATACTGTCGGGCTGCGGATCTTTGCCCATCAGTGGGTTGTCGTATGCCGTTCCCGGTGCTTTCATCGACCGCAGGGCCTGTCCCCGAAGCGAGGGCCCCATGATTTCGTCACCGATGAGCCAATCGGCGGTGGCAGCGGTCTGCTTTTTGGCAACCTGTTTGATCACCGACCCGAACACATCGGCATAATGTTCATTGAGCGCCCCCGATTGCCCCTGATAATTCAGACCAGCTGTGTACTGCACGACACCGTGTGTAAGCTCGTGGGCCGTCACGTCGAGCGCATTGGCCAGATTGATGAAAACCTGACCGTCGCCGTCGCCAAACGTCATCTCGTCACCATCCCAGAACGCGTTGGCGTAAGCTTTTCCGTAGTGCACGTTCAGGATCATATCCGCGCCGTGGTTATCGACCGACAGGTAGTTGAACGTATCCTTATAATAACTTCGTATCGTTCCCGCGTTTTCGTAGACCGTATTTACAACGGCATCGGTTGAAGCGGCACCCCCTTCTTTACGAACGAGCAGAAGCCGCTGATTCTGCGTTGTTTTTGAGTCATATACAAACCGATCCGCCGTTTTGGTGGGGGGTTCCACCAGCGAAGCTTCACTACTTCGTAGGGCCAGTTGTGCGGCACGGCGCGCGCGAAATTCACGGCTGATCGTTTTGTTTTGCGTCGCTACGTCGATGCCCGCTTTTTTTAGCTCGTCCACCACGAACGGCGGTATAATATGGCACTTGCAACGAGGATGATTTTTCATGCGAAACACAGTTTGGATTAGGTGAGCGTTGGGTACCTGAATAACGGTTATCGGCTTATCAAAAGTCTATGGTAAGCTAGCGAAAAACAAGCTAAATAATACCTATTCTGTACCGGGTTTATCCTCCTTTTTATCCAACTGTTTTCGCGCTGATTTGTCGCTGCCCGTTCGCTATTAATTTGCTGGTCAGCCGCTAATTGAACGATTGCCTGAATTCGAGAGGTGATACGCTGGTTTTGCTCTTGAATAATTTGTTGAACGACTGTGGATACTCAAATCCCAATCGGTACGCGATTTCACCGACCGAGAGCGACGTTGTCGTCAGAATCTCTTTTGCTTTTTCGATCAACTTACCGTGGATATGTTGCTGGGCGTTTTGGCCAGTTAGCGACCGCAACGTATCGCTTAAATAATTGGGCGATACGTTCAATTGCTCGGCAATCGAATGCACCGTCGGCAGTCCCTGTTCCTGGACGAGGTTTCCATCAAAATAAGCTGATAACAACGCTTCCAGGCGGATCAGTAAATCGTTGCTGGCATTTTTACGGGTGATAAACTGCCGGTTATAAAATCGATTGGAATAGCTGAGCAGCAAGTCGATGTGCGCTATGATCACATCCTGACTGTAGCCATCGATCGCCGAATAATATTCCTGCTCAATGTTGCGCATGATTGAGGTTACCATCGTCTCTTCTTTTTCCGACAGGTGCAGCGCTTCGTGCACCGCGTAAGAAAAAAAGCCGTACTCTTTAAGCCGCTTCGCCAGAGGATAATTCCGAACAAAATCAGGGTGAACCACCAGCCAAATGCCGCAAAGCGATATCTCGTCGGTTTCGGTCGTGGAAATGACCTGACCGGGCGAGAAAAAAGTCATAATGCCATCGTCAAAATCATAATAGCTCTGCCCGTATTTCATCTTGCCTTTAAAGTCTTTCTTGGTGCAGATCGAGTAGAAATTATAGATGACGCTGCGCATCGTTTCGGTGAGATGGCATTGTATGTCGTTCAAATTAATGACGCTCACCAACGGGTGCGCTGGCTTGGGCAGCTCCAGTAAACGATGCAATTCAGAAATTGACGTAATAACGTAGGGCGGAGTCGATTCTTTTTTCATCGGTACAAATGGTCTGGTTGCCCGTAAAAACTGTCGTTTGAGGGCAGTTTTTACGGGCTGGTTCTGCTTGTTTAGTTATCTATCGTTGCCATTGTCATGGCATCGTAGCGGTCGCCGGTCGGGGTTCCCAGCGGAACGATCGTTTCGAGTTGGTTCATTTCGTCAGCGCTCAGTGTAATGCGGGTAGCGTCGATGTTTTCTTCTACGTATTTAACCCGCTTAGTCCCCGGAATGGGCAGATACCCTTTCGAAAGAACCCACGCGAGCGACAGCTGTGACGCCGTGATACCTTTTGCTTCGGCCATTTCTTTGATCGCCTGAACCAGTTCCAGGTTTTTGTAGAACTGCTCGCCCTGAAACCGAGGAATACTCCGCCGGAAATCGTCGGCCGGAAAATCATCCGGACTTTTAACGTCACCGGACATAAAGCCCCGGCCCAGTGGTGAATAGGCGACAAAACCGATGCCCAACGCCTGAAGCGTAGCCAAAATGCCGGCCTCTTCCACGCTCCGCTCAAACAGCGAATACTCAGTCTGCACGGCTGTTAAGGGATGGACCTGATGCGCCTTTGTTATCGTTGCCGACGACACTTCAGATAAACCAATATAGCCGACTTTACCTTCTTTCACCAGATCGGCCATCGCTCCGACCGTGTCTTCAATGGGCGTATTGGGATCTAACCGGTGCAGGTAATAGAGATCGATGTAATCTGTACCCAGGTTTTTCAGCGACCGTTCGACCGCCTTCCTGACGTAGTCCGGTCTACCGTTCATTTGCCAGGTTAGTTGCTCGTTATCGTCGATCTCGTAGCCGAACTTGGTTGCAATGATGTACTTGTCCCGGTTTCCTTTGATCGCTTTGGCAACCAGTCGCTCGTTAGCCAGCGGACCATACAGATCGGCGGTATCTAAAAAGTTGCCCCCCAATTCGAGCGAACGGTGAATGGTCGCTATAGATTCCGTTTCATCGGCTTTTCCGTAAATATCCGAACCGGCAATTTGGGTCATGCCCATGCAGCCAAGCCCGATTGCCGGAACGACAAGCCCCTGACTGCCTAAATTGGTTTTTTGAAGAGTGTTCATTGGTTACGCTTTACGTTGTGTTGTGATTTGACGATGCAAAGGTCAGGCAACTAACAAGTCAAACTGTAGCCAAATCCCGTATTGTTGTGTCCAGAATGAGGAGTGAACAGCCTGTAAAACAGAACGTGGTTCGGGAAGGGGCCAGGATTGATACGCCGTATCTCCAAGATACGGCGTATCAATCCTGGCCCCTTCCCGAACCACGCTTTCAAACCGGAAATTACAGGGCTCCGGCTTTGATTTCGTCTACCACCGCCGGGTCGAGCAGGGTGGACGTGTCACCAAGGTTACCGGTATCGCCTTCGGCAATTTTGCGGAGAATCCGGCGCATGATTTTGCCGGAACGGGTTTTGGGTAAGCCCGTCACAAACTGAATTTTGTCAGGCTTGGCGATCGGACCGATTACCCGACTCACCGTTGCCAGAATGTCGCGCTTGGTCAGGTCGGCATCGTGGTCGGTCGGTTGCTGATCCGTGATCACATACGCGTAGATGCCTTGCCCTTTGATGTCGTGCGGATACCCAACTACGGCACTCTCGACCACGCCCGTGTGCATGTTGATCGCGTTTTCGACCTCGGCGGTACCGATGCGGTGTCCGGATACGTTCAGCACATCGTCGACGCGACCCGTGATGCGGTAATACCCCTCTTCGTCGCGCAGACAGCCATCACCGGTGAAGTAGAGTCCCGGATAGGTAGCAAAATAAGTCTGCCGGCAGCGCTCGTGGTCGCCGTAGGTAGTGCGTAGAATGCCCGGCCACGGAAATTTAATGCAGAGGTTGCCGCTCACGCCATTGCCTTCGATTTCTTTCCCGGTTTCATCCACCAGAATCGGTTGAACGCCGGGTAGGGGCAGGGTCGCAAATGTCGGCTTGGTTTTGGTAATGCCTGCCAATGGCGAAATCAGAATGCCCCCCGTTTCGGTTTGCCACCACGTATCGACAATCGGGCAGCGGTTTTTACCGATATTGTCATCGTACCAGTGCCACGCTTCTTCGTTGATCGGTTCACCAACCGAGCCCAGCACCTGCAAACTGCTCAGATCATGGTTTGTGACCTTGTCCAGTCCAAAACCCATGAGTGAGCGTATGGCCGTCGGAGCCGTGTACAAAATATTGACTTTGTGCTTATCAGTGATATCCCAGAAGCGGCCATTGTCAGGATAGGTCGGTGTTCCTTCGAAAAGCAGGGAGGTGGCACCACAAGCCAGCGGTCCGTAGACAATGTAACTATGGCCGGTGATCCAGCCGATGTCGGCGGTGCAGAAATGCACCTGATCCGGTTCGTATTGAAATACGTTCTGGAAGGTGTAGGCTGCGTAGACCATGTAGCCCCCACACGTATGCACAACGCCTTTGGGTTTACCCGTCGATCCCGACGTATACAGAATGAACAGCATATCTTCGGCGTCCATTTCCTCCGCCGGGCATTCGGCCGTAACCTGCTTCAGTTCCTGTTCCCACCACACATCGCGGCCTTTCAGCATCGAAACCGGTGTCCGCGTACGCGTCAGAACGATCACCCGCTGAACGCCGGGGCAGCCGATCAGGGCATCATCGACTGTACTTTTCAGCGGAATTTCTTTATTGCCACGGTAGGCCCCATCGGCCGTAATGACCACTTTGCACTGGGCATCGTTGATGCGGTCGGCAATGCTCTGCGCCGAAAATCCACCGAATACCACCGAATGAACGGCTCCGATACGCGCACAGGCCAATACCGCAATCGCCAGTTCAGGTACCATCGGCATGTAAATACAAACCCGGTCGCCCTTCACGACGCCATTGCGTTTCAGCACATTGGCGAAGCGGCAAACCTGATCATGAAGCATTCGGTACGTTAGCGTAGCCCCCGCTTCGTTCGGATCATTGGGTTCCCAGATAATAGCGGGCTGGTCGCCTTTCGTGGCCAGATGCCGGTCGAGACAGTTTTCGGTAATGTTGAGTTTCCCGCCAACGAACCATTTGATGTTCGGTTCGGTAAAATTCCACTGTAGGGTTTTGGTCCAGGGTTTGCGCCATTGAAACTCCTGCGCTATTTCGGCCCAGAACTCTTCTGGATCGTCAACGCTTTTCTGGTAAGCAAGCTGGTATTCGTCAAAGGTTCGGATACGCATAATCAAAGGTGACCGGAAGACCGGTTCGATGAGCGAATGAGTAAAAAATTGAGCAAAAAGAAATACTGGATGGCAAATCTATTCACTCTTTTGCTGGAACACCAGTCCAATCATTCATTCTTTCGCTCGTTGGAATCGTACTCACCATCCAACGCGTACTTGCCGAAAAGAAGCAGCCCACCCACAACGATGGGAATCAATACGCAGAGAATGACCCAGCCAAAAACGCGGTCTTCGAGTTTATCGCTGGTAATTTTGGCCAGACTGTCCGTAATCTGGTCGTAGCCGACATAGATGCCGAGGAGTATCCAGACGACACCGAGGTATTTTTTTAGTGCATTCATAAGGTTTAAGGGCGAAAGAGTGAATGAGAACAAGAGCGAAAAGCTAGCGCAACTAATTTTAGCTGTATTGGGAGTTGCTCGTTCACTCGTTTGCGCTTTCGCTTTTATTATTCAGGTAAAGCACACCAATCACGAAGCAGACCCCGGCCACCAGAATAGGATACCAGAGCCCTTCAAGGTACGGTTTATCGACCGATCCCGGTGTCAGTTCGTTGGCTTTCGTTGCCGTTGCTACCAGGGCCGTTGCAATGAAGGGTGTCAATCCACCAAAGATGCCATTGCCAATGTGATACGGCAACGACATTGATGTATACCGAATGCGGGTGGGGAACAACTCGACCAGAAACGCAGCAATCGGGCCGTAAACCATCGTTACGTATAACACTTGCAAGAATATAAGTACCGTCATCAGCCAGAAACTGGCGGAGGGCAACGTTATGGCTTTTGTGCGCTCCGGCTTGGCCGGTGAATTGGGCGTCGCGTTCGGCGTTACGGTGCGTTCGATGTCTTTCGCTACCAAGCCATCAGCGTAAAAATGAGCCGTCGTTACCGTCATCAATAAATCGCCGTTGGGTTGTTTAGTTAGTTTGCGGTTGATCGTACGGGCATCTGAAAACTCCTGCTTCGTCGTTAAGTCGGCCAGGTTGTACATTTTTTCGTAGATCGGGCGGTAGGTCAGGATACCCAGCAGCATACCCGCGAGCATGATTGGTTTACGACCAATGCGATCCGATAGTCCACCAAAAATGACGAAGAATGGGGTTGCTGCCAGCAAGGCTACCGCCACAATACTATTGGACTGGACAAACTCAATGTTGCACGCTTTTTGAATGAACGAAAGCGCGTAGAACTGGCCCGTATACCAGATCACACCCTGCCCCGCCGTGGCACCGAACAAGGCCAGCAATACCACTTTAAGGTTTTGTTTCTTCCCAAAACTTTCCGCCAGTGGATTTTTCGAGATCTTGCCTTCCGTCTTCAGCTTCGAGAATAGGGGCGATTCGGCCATGCGCATCCGGATGATGATCGAAACGCCGACCAATAGAATGGACAGGATAAACGGCACCCGCCAGCCCCAATCGGCAAACGCATCGACGCCCAGCGATTCGCGCGTGATCAGGATAACGCCCAACGACACGAAGAGACCGAGCGTGGCCGTTGTCTGGATAAAACTCGTGTAATATCCCCGTCGGCCTTCGGGTGCGTACTCCGCTACGTAGGTTGCCGCCCCACCGTATTCACCGCCGAGGGCAAGGCCCTGAATTAATCGAAGCAGGAGTACCAGCAGGGGAGCCCAGAAGCCAATCGTGGCGTAGCCGGGGACAAGGCCAATGGCAAACGTAGAGCCACCCATCAGGACCAGCGTAACCAGAAACGTATATTTTCGACCAACCAGATCGCCCAGCCGTCCGAAGACCAACGCACCGAACGGGCGCACAACGAAACCGGCGGCAAAGGTGGCCAGCGTAGACAGCAGGGCGGCCGTTGGATTATCTTTTGGAAAAAACTGCGACGATAAAATGGCGGCCAGACTGCCGAAAATGTAAAAGTCGTACCATTCGATGAGCGTCCCGACCGATGAGGCCGAGATAACGCTGAACAGTGTCCGATTGGAAATAGCCTGTTGGGCTTTGGCTTTGTTGCCGACCATAGATCAGGAGTAGAAAGGGGTGGGTTCTGTCTCCAAAGCAACAGGCTGGCATTTCTTACCGTATCTGGATCAAGGACGCTGACTACTGGCTATTTTCTTCAACAGCCAATAGCCAGCGTCCAACGGCTTACTAGCTAGGGAGCCAGTCGTTCGATGAGCCAATGGCCGGCTTCCTGACGATAGCGAATCCGGTCGTGGAGCCGACTGGGGCGGCCTTGCCAAAACTCGACCGCATCGGGCACGATCCGAAAACCACCCCAGTAGGGCGGGCGGGGGATTGGTTGACCGGCAAACCGGGCTTCAATCTCGTTCTGGCGGTTTTCCAGCACATCGCGACTCTCGATTACCGAACTCTGATGCGATACCCACGCCCCGATCTGACTTCCGCGCGGACGGCTGCCGAAATAAGCATCCGACTCCTGCGCGCTCACTTTTTCTACCCGGCCTTCGATGCGGATCTGGCGTTCGAGCGCCTGGTAAAAGAACGTAAGTGTCGCAAAAGGATGACTGATCAGTTCCTGTCCTTTCCGGCTTTCGTAATTCGTGTAGAAAACAAAACCGGCCTCCGATACATCCTTGAGCAGAACGATTCGCCCATCGGGGCGCCCATCGGCCGTAACGGTGCTAACGTACATTGCATTAGGCTCTGGAATGTTAGCCTGTAGCGCAGCATCGAACCAAACCCGAAATTGAGCGATGGGGTCCACTAAAACATCGGCCGTATCTAAACCGTTTAGCGTATATTCTTTACGTAAGTCACTGATTGTTGACGGCATGTCGCTGGGTTTGTTTAACGGCTTTTCAATGGCTGGAATACAGGAAAATCCGCATATTGTCGTACTTTTGCAAAAGTAATCGGTACGTTCCCAACATGGCAAACCAAGAACAGGAAATTAACCAGCAACCAGACACCACTAATCAGGTTAACGGCGAGCTGGCAGTTAATACACCCGACGATACCACGACGCAGCCTACTGCGGCAGTCGAGGGCACGGAAACTACGTCTGAACCGGCGGCAGCTTCGGTGACTCCAGCGACTGACCAGATGTCGGACGCAAGTGGTGAAGACGGAACTACTACACCCTCTTCCGAGGCTACTACTGTGCCAGAGGTTCCTTCTGCTGAGGCCGTCGATGCGCCAGCTGCAGAGTCGCAGGATGCTGATGAGGCTACACCGGACGCTATTGTCGGGACGACGGATGAACCAGTAACTGAGTCAGCACCAGCGGCTGTAGAGACATCAGCCGATGCAACGCAAGACGCGACGACTGAATCGGGTGACGAGCCCGCTACGGAGCCTGTTGTCAGCGATGAAGTGACGGCTCAGTATGCCGACGTCCCCGATGCGGACGACGAAGCAGACACGTCGAACCAACCTTCAACTGATTACAGTCAGTACTCGAAGCAGGACTTTGTTAGTCTGCTGGAATCACAACTGGCCGCTACCAGCACTGCGGCAGTTACGCCCGGCGACTTCAAAAAGGCGGATCAGACGCTGAAAGAAGTGAAGCCCCTGTTCGACCAGATGAAACGGGCCGAACGCGAGGCTGCTTTGCAGGCTTACGTTACTGAAACGGGCGCTGAAGAAGGGTTTGACTACAAGTATGACGAAACCGTTCTGCGATTCGATGACCTGTACAAGCAGATCAAGAGCCAGAAAAATACGTATTTTCAGAATCTGGATAAGGCAAAGGATACCAACTTTGCTGCCAAAACGGATCTACTGACCCGTCTGCGCGAGCTAGTCGAAACGGATGAGAACAACGCTGGCGATCCGAAGGTAAGCTGGAACGAGTTCAAGAAAATTCAGGATGAGTGGAAAGCGGCCGGGAATATGAATTCCCCGCATAACGCAACGCTGTGGGCTACGTACCACGCGCTGGTCGATCGCTACTACAGCAACCGGAACATTTACTTTGAACTGAAAGAACTTGACCGGAAGCGGAACACCGCCCTGAAAACGGAGGTGATTGAGAAAGTCGAAGCGATGGCGAAAGCTTCGGATGAAACGCCCGTAACCCGGCAGACCATCGACGAAGCAAATGCATTATTTGAAGAATATAAGCACATTGGTCCGGCTCCTAAGGCCGAACAAGAGGTGCTGTGGGGCCGCATGAAAGCCGCTCTTGATGTGCTGTACGACAAACGTCGGGATCAGACCAACGAGCAACGGAAGGAGTCAGCTCAGTTATATGAAGAAAAATCGGCGATTTACGAAGAGCTGGTTCCGCTTACCTCGTTTGCATCGAATAGTATTAATGACTGGAACGACAAAACGAAGGCTGTCATGGCGCTTCAGGATCGTTGGAACGGAATAAAAGGACCAATGCCCCGCGAGGATGGCAAAGAGTTGAGTAAGAAGTTCTGGGCTGCGCTGAAAACGTTCTTCCACAACAAAGGTGAGTTCTTTAAACAGCTGGAAAGCAAGCGGGAGGAAAATCTGCGGGCCAAAGTTGAACTCTGTGAGCAGGTAGAAACGATTCTGGCTTCTGGTGAAGAGTCGCCTGAAATAACGCAGACGGTTATCGAATTGCAGCGCCAGTGGAAAAATATTGGTCAGGTTCCTGAAAAGCAGAAGAACTCGATCTTTGATCGTTTCAAAGCGGCCTGCGATGCGTTCTTTAACAAAAAACGCTCCAAGAACCAGGAAACTGAACGCGAATTTGAAGCGAATCTGGCGCAGAAAATCACGCTCATCGAGCGTATCGAAGCGGCTGCCAATGAAAACGCTGACCTCTCTGAGCTAAACGAGTTCAAGAAAGAGTGGAATGCCATTGGGTTTGTTCCCAAGAAAGATATGCAGTCTACCCAAAAACGCTACATCAATGCGGTAAACGCACTGGTTGGTTCTACGGGTAAGATTCCGGCAAAAGATAAAGAGCGCGTTATGCTTCAAAATGAAGCCGAAGTGACGCGCGCTGGTGGTCGCGACCGCGAGTTCAATAGGGGTGGCAGCAGCGATCGTGACAGTGGTGGTAACAAGCGTGAGAACGATATTCGTCGGCGTATTACAGCCATTGAGAATGATATTGCTACCTATCGGAACAACATCGAATTCTTTGCACGGTCGAAGAATGCGGATAAACTCCGGGCCGAGATCGACAAGAAAATCGCTGATGCTGAAACGCAATTAGACGAGTTGCGCCATCAACTACGGGTAGCACAAGCTTGATGCATTGATCGTGTTCCAATAATTTTTTTATTGGACCACTAAATTCAAGAGTAGATTCTTGCACTTTACAGTCAAAACAACTACTTTTGCATCACAATTCGGGAATAGGCCATTTGGCCACCGAATTTGACCGGATTGCCAGTGTCGGATAGCGGTCGATTCCGCCTGATTTGTAATCAGGATGCGCAAGCGCGTCGGGGGTTCGAATCCCTCCACTGGCTCACAGATTACCAAGCACTTACATTAATTTTGTAAGTGCTTTTTTCGTTGGCGTGCAATGTAATGTGCAATGCGTTTACATAGTTTGGAATAGTAAGCTGGTATTTCTACATGGATGAACATTATCGTGGAGCGCCATTTGAAGCCTTTTCGTCGCAAACATGGTCCAACTACCAAGACCATCTATTTAAGGCACTAGATGCTGACGTAAATAAAAGAGACCGAAATTATATTCTTAATATTGATAAGGAAAAGTATATAGAAGATTCGTACAACTACTATAAGCTCGACACAATCGAGCTTGATGTATTAAATCCATTTATACCTGAGCCACAAATAAGACCTGTAACAATAACTGAGTATCGACAAAAAAGGACAGTCAATATGTACTGTTTCTTTATACAGTACAGTTTTTCGGGGTCTACTGATCTATTCCGGATAGAGCCCAATCCGTGTGTTTCCCCCACCGCCAGTATTCATATCGATGTGTTTCCCCCACCGCCAGTATTCATATCGATCCGAGCTTTCATAAGGTAGCTTTTGAAATACAAATTGAAGATCTTTCCGAGACAGCATTTACTGAAGAACTCGAAAGGTATCAGCAACTAGCGTTCGCAAATGTTGTCTATATAAATCATCATGTTCGTGACTTTAATGCTTGCTTGAAAGGTCAGATAGAAGATCGCTTTACTGAGCGATATAATGTAAGCCTTAATGAGAAGCGGGTCTTTACTGCTATCAACGTTGTTAAGACCAAACAAGCCGATGTCATAGCGGTACCAGTGATCCAAAGAAAAGTAGTCATTCAACCAAAAACTCATCAATCTGAGAGTTACGCTGACGAGCCGACATTAAGACAGGATATATACGAAGACGTTCTCAGTGTACTCTACAATGTTGGTAAAAGCCTGGAAAGGAAGCCGTCCCTGTATCTTAGTAAAGGCGAAGAGCAACTCAGGGATTTATTTCTTCTGTTTCTGGAAACCAGATACGAGGCTATAACGGCGACAGGAGAGACTTTTAATCGAATGGGCAAGACCGATATACTTTTAAGGTATAGCGTTGATGGCAGCAACCTATTTATTGCCGAATGTAAAATATGGAAAGGTCAGGCTGAATACTTAAAAGCGATTGATCAACTTTTGGGGTATTTGACTTGGCGGGATTCGAAAGCTTCTGTGATACTGTTTGTACGACAAAATGAGTTCTCTTCTGTATTGAGCAAAATTGTACAGTCAACCCCCCAACATCCCAATTTTCATAAAGAAACGGGTAAAAGAGGTGAGTCGTCATTCAGTTATAAATTTAACTTACCTCAGGACAAAAATAAACAGATATACCTTGAGATAATAGCATTCCACTTCGATACTAAATTTGAGTCTGAAGTAAGAGAGCTAAGACTCAAATAACCGTTCCTTCTGTCCTGTGGAAAGTGGTTATAGTTTTACTTATAGAGATTATGGTGATTTGAACCGGATAAGCGCGCAAACGAGAGTTATTGCGGTCTGGATGCCTAATACAGATGCAGTAGGGGAGCAGCCTTGGTCAAGCTATCGGGTTAGCGTTGATGAGGTTGAGAAGCTAACGGGCTACGATTTGCTGTCGAACGTGCCTGAGAGCGTGCAGCGGGTGATTGAAGCTAGGATTGATATGAAACTTATTTGATAAAGCTGTGCATTGGGCGGCATTTGAAGAATTTGAAAATTCAGCGAAGGGAAAATATAAAGGACTCGCGTCAAAGCAGAGCGTACGGGTTATTTAAGATTCTTTGAAGGATAATGAGAGTAAGCTTAAGCGGGCACCAGATCGGTTAGCATCACGCCCACTTTCTGATAGTTGTAGTCAAAGGCAAAGATCGCATCCAGTGCCGATTTGGCGTACCTCAAGAAATCTGGGGTGCTACTGGTCGGATGCGGCAGTTGCCCGGTTCGGGAGTTGCAACTCAGCCGGCCGGGCCTTTACGTCCCTGACTCGGCGTCTGGAAATAGCGAACAGATCGGCGTTACCGCCCGCCATAACTCGTACTTTGGCTTCGTGTTGATTTTTGAAGTTCCAATGGGTAACGTGTTGTGGATTGACGGCTGCGTATTTGTGAATGCGGATCAGATTGGGATAATGAGACAGTATTTTTTTTTAGGGTAACGCCGAAGATACCCAGGCTACCGTCAGCGTAGCGTAACCGGGTATAGTTTCCGGTACCCGTCAGGTAGGTTACTGGCTTTGAATAGTCGATGCGAATCGTAGGGCGAGGCATGTGGCTTCAACACGATTCCATCACAGAAGAGTTGCTGAGCGCAGCCATTTTTAGTGTTAGGCCGAGACGTTATTGGGTAACGCCAAATAACAAACCAGCATTTTTGCTTAGCGATAGCGGATGCGACTACAAAAAAGCCGTATCCAAGGTGAATACGGCTTTCCATCAATAAACTAACCCAAACGACTTTGGCGCGGTAAGCTCCAACTCAATCGCTACTTGACGGTATAGACACTGGTGCAGGAGATATAGCTGATAATGACCAACCTATTCCCTGAATTACCATCGGTAGCGCCCGTACGGGCAAGTAAGCGTGTGCCTGTGTTATAGGAGCCACCAATGCTGCCGCCACCCGAGCCTGAACCCGTTCCACCACTACCCGAGCCACCAGCTCCTCTATTGACAAAGGTTTTGCCGCCCGCCTTTGAATAGTCACTGGCTTTATTACCATCACTTAGCAAACTACCACCCCCACTGCCGATGTTTCCTCTTGGAAAGCCTGCTTGACCACGTTTTGCCTCAAAGTCTACACCAAACCCTGCGCCACCTCTCCCCCCGCGATTACAACTGGATTGGGATTAGCCGCGCTGCTGCCCGCCCCCACGACGAACGAGCCCCTCTCCTCTTCCACTCAGTTGCTGACCGACCAGAATACTCAATGGTTGGCCGGGCGTGACGCTTATCTGAGCAGCTATGATGATCCCTATGCCAGCGGTAGCTGCTCAGATGCACGTCACGACCTTTAGCCACCCAAGCCTTAATGGTGAGCGAAGTGACGTCCGTAGGCATCGTCCAGGTCACAATCTGCCCGGCGTAGGAAAAACTCTGTGTAGTCGTCACCGACCTATTCTGAGCCTGTAGGTAGCTACTAAGACTACTAAGTAAAACGAAAACCAGCAGGTAGATGGCCCGCCGACTAAAGAGGTGAAGCGATTGAGTCATAACGATTGACTTGGATTAATTGACTGGCCGCAAACCTACGACACGTCTGATTATCAAGCTCTCACCATTGTAACATCGACTCTCACTATTGTAACATTATACCTAAAAGGGCATTTTTTTTCGTGAGACGCCAAAAAAAGGTCGGTAATTTCAAGTCGTGGCTAGGGTGCTGCTACGGCCCGGCCATCTTTTAGCAGTCCTCTTAAATCGATCGCTAACGATTCCAGATACTCGATCACGGCAAACAGTCGAAATGGTACCGGCTCACTGACCGGCGCATCCGTAACTAAATCACGCCAGCGTTCCCCTTTTGGATTGACCTGATCAACCACTAGGCGCAGCGTGTTGTCGTAAACGGTCAGGGTGCCGTCGTGGGCGGTATAGTGAAACCCGGCACTGGGTTCACGCCGAAACGCCAGCCTGAAACACGCTTTGGCTTCATCTGTTGTAAGCGATTCCAACCGCCGGAGTACCGGTCGTACGTTTCGATACTGCGCTGGCAAGTTGGCTAGCTGGGCAAGTAAAGCCGGTGTCAGCTCCTCTTCGCGGGGTTGCCACTCACCGGAGCGTATCATCTCATACTGCACCCGGTGGGACAAGTGCCTAGTGAGCTCGGGGATAGCTAATAGGTTCATGGCAGCAAATTAGTGCAGGAACAGAATCACCGGTAGCCTGTACATCAGAAAGGCAGAGCCGGGCTAGGTAAACTGATTGTAGCCCTAAAGCAAAACCCGTGCATAGCACGGGTCTGTCCAGTAACACCATGATTGAAATGAACGATCAACCACAACACGTGCCGGGTAGTTACCCGAGACGAGGGAGCGGCCAAAACAAAAACCCAGCTATAAGCCAGGTTCTGTTGTTAACCTATCCTAGAATAAGAAACTATACCTATTAAAACGCAACTCACCATTGAGTACACCCTATGAGTGAGGATTCGGATCAAAACAGAAGCCCGCACTAAGTACGGGCCTTGTTTAGCTAATGAACAAACTCACAACTCTATAACACTACAGATCAGTCACATGGTCATAAAATTGAGAATTTGGCACAAAAAATAGGCCCGTACTAGGTACGGGCTTATTCAAAAGAACATAACGAGATAGTTTCATCCACCAGACAATAAATTCGTATATTGATCTATCATCTTTTGTTTACTTTTAAAGATAAATGAAAATAATACATTTATTAAAATCATGATTATTGATCTATAGGGTTACTTAATGTTATAATTAATTAACAAAAACACATTTTTATATACTAACATAAACAGTAGTTGGATTGCTTTGGATGAAAAAAACAAAAGCTCGGCCTCAGCTTGGCTCTGCCTATACATATCCATTCACGACCTGTACTTCAAGCCTAGTTAGCGAGCTTGGCTTTTCAGTCCGTCGGCGCTCATTCATGGGACGCTTATCTTTGCTCCGTGCTGATGAAAAACAGATCAACAAAAGCAAAATCGGTTATAAATGTTGATGTTTTCAATTCATTATCAGAAAAGCTAGCGGTGATTGGGGCATGAATCGAGACAACCTTTCGGGCATTACGCTCGGCGATCTTAGCGGGAAAGAATACATGTTTATAAGCGCAAACCAATCGCTGCCCAACCCGTACCGTGTCCATGTGATAAGAGTCAACATGGGTCACTTTACCACAAAGCATCGGGCTTTTCGGATCTATCCACACCGTGTACAGGTGACTAAACCTATGCACTCAAGACAAGGGTCAGCAATTGGGTTTATAATGCAAATAATGAGTTGAAGTTACGCAAACCAGCGAGATACGTGTATATGCATTAACTGCGCACCATAGACCCTAAGCGTCTACCTGCACGTATTAGTTTATTCATACGCTTCACACCTGATTTGACCTTTACCGATCTAGTAAACGTATCCTCCTCCTCATCATCAGCCTCCCCTGGCCATGTACTTTCCCGGCTGGAAGTGGGCAACAGCGCAATTCGTTGCTTCCACCGGATGTAGATCAACCGGAGAATAGTAAGTGCGAAAGTGACAATGGATAGCAAGACAAGGTAACGGCCAATTCGTCTTAGGGTAGTGTTGATGAATGATAGCATATATTGTTTAATTGTCCTTTGCGTTTAAATATAGGTACAATCGCTTACCGAGTTTATCTGATATTGAAAATAAATGAATAAATTAACCTATAAGCGTAACGGATAGTAATAATGGTGACAAAAAAAAGCCCGACTTCTACTTAAGCCGAGCTTTTTAATCCCTTTAATCGATAAGAAGCCCCTCCTAAGAATAAGCGGGGCTCATTGGTTCTTTTTTGCAGGTTAAATTCGTAAAACCTTCTTGTATTATTTTATCGCTCTTGCTTACTATTTAGTAAATTATAGTAACTTTATAGACACAAAAAAGCCTGACCTCATCGGTGGGCCAGGCTTTAAGTATTCTTACAAAATGTTATGACAAGCAATGTAGCTCATTCTGTTAACACAGAGTGAGCTTTTTTTTGACATATTAAATAAGTATCACCTATTCATGTGTTAATACAAAAAAAATACCCGGCGTAGTTACATCGGATATTTTTTTGTATTCCGTTTTACCTAGTGCGCAATAGACACTTAGGCTTATCGGGTTTTACATGGAAACCAATCGTCGTCAATTGACTTTAAGAATTATAATCAGGGGGTATTACCCTTTGCAAACCGTCTGTTGCAGTGCTGACAATGATACATCGCACGAGCGTGCCGTTGTGATCTAGTTTTCTTGAAGAGCGGTTGAGCGCACCGGGGGCAATTGGCTTTAGAGCTAAGTCTAAAATACAAAACGGTGCTAGCCGTCAAAGCACTAGTGAGCATACTGATAGGTAAGAGTGCATCCATAAAAGTAGTTTATAATAGGTGTATCTTAAACTGGCTGTAAGCCTAATGGGTGCATAGTTAATAAAATAAGAAAAATGATAACTAGTAATTTACTAATAGGTATATTTGCTGTATAATGGATAGGTAATAATTGCAGAAAATGGCCTAGACCTTCGGCGGGTATCGTAGAAAAGTGTAACGGTAGCAATCAGCATAGTCTTTTCCGTAATTGAGTCGCACTACATAAAGAGATACTGCGCAATGCGAATGTACGGAATCGACGCATAAGAGCATTAAGTATTGATAAAAGTTATATGAGTAAGTTGTTAATATACAGTGTAATAGCTTTGCATATATAAGTACACTAGTAACAGTAAAAAGAAGTCTCTTATGATTTGTAATCAGGATGCGCAAGCGCGTGGGGGGTCGAATCCCTCCACTGGCTCACAGACTACCAAGCACTTACATTAATTTTGTAAGTGCTTTTTTTGTTTACCACATACTATGTCGTGCGTTTATCTAGTTTAGCCCTCTTAGTTTGCCTGGTTTCAAGCGGCCTCCTGCCAGAATAAGGTAGTTAATTGATCTGGCTCCCCCGCAGATACATTTTCAATCTTTATAGCTAAATTGGATAACAACAAGTTCGTCGCCGTTGTCAAAATCGTATAAAGGCGGATTGGTAATTTCTTCGATGGCCAGCTCAACAGGGGAGTCAACAAGACTGATTGTAGCTTCCAGCGCGTACGCTTTGGCCACTTGATGAATCAAGGCTAAACGGGAATAGACAGAGACGCCTTCACTGCTATGGTTTAAGGAACTGTTTATAGTGGTCAACTCATCTAACCGTTGTTGAAATTTCTGTACCGTTATACTAACAGTCTGTATTTTTCGAGATGGTAAGTTCTCCCTCATAAACTTATAACCAGTAGTTAGTCAATCTGTTCCCTGCTGTGGTCTGGAGCTCTAACCAATCAATCAGCGAATCAATACTAGCTGAAAAGGGAGATTGTATTGCAGCCGTAATCCTATGAGGGAAAAGAAATCGTTTAACGAATGTCGCGCTGTGAAATCAGGTGTACAGTTTGGAGTAAAATATTCCCCAATCAAGCTACTGAACTGGTACTATTCGATTTTTAATAAACTGATTATCAATTGACTATGTATGTTCTTTATTTTGGCATCATTTAAGCAGAGGAATAGTCAACCCGGTTATTAATCTTCAGTTGTTCACTACGCTATTGCGTGGTCCCCACATAGATCGATTGCCTATTTACTCAACGTTAAGCTCTTTAAAAGGGAAAAAGCTCGGCTACAAACCGAGCTTTTGTGTTTTGTCGTGTTGACAGGGTCCAGGATACGGAACAGCTTACGAGGAGTGGCTATCCTGTTTTTTTACCTGCTTGATCAGGCGTTGCGCTTCTTTAGGGTCAGTTGTGGGGAAAGAGACAGGTAATGATTCAAGAACTTCCGCAATGATGGTGGCGATGATAAGCTGCTGATTACGCCGGTCATCGCTGGGAATGATATACCACGGGTTTTGCAGTGTTGCCGTTGCATTAATCGTATCCTCGTAAGCCTGTAGATAGTCCGGCCAGAACTCCCGTTCGACCAGATCATCGTCACTTAGTTTCCACTGTTTCTCGGTGTCCTCCAGTCGGGCGATGAGCCGTTTTCCCTGTTCCTCTTTGTCCACATTGAGGTAAAACTTAAGAATTGGAAAACCATTCCTGAATAGGTAGTCTTCAAAATGGACAATGTCGCCGAATCGTTCTTTCCAGAGCGTTTTATTATCTTTAGGAAGTAAGGATGGCGGAATTAACTGCTGCTCTAACCGTTCCGGGTGAACCCGCATGGCAAGCACTTCCTCATAATAGGACCGATTAAAAACACCAATAATGCCTCGTTCAGGGAGCGCTTGCCAAAAGCGCCACAGGAAATCGTGGTTCAGGTCTTCTTTATCGGGTTTCTTAAATGGAGCAATCAGAAATCGGGATGGATTGACACCTTTGAAAATCCGTCGGATGCTACTGTCCTTACCGGCGGCATCCATAGCCTGGAAGACGACCAGCAGGCCATAATGCCCGTCGGCGTGCATCTTATTCTGTGCCTGATCCATGCGGTCAGCCAGCACATCTAACTGGCGGGAATGATCAGCTTCGTCCGAGTAGAAGGGCTCAAGTTGCGTGGAACTTTTAGCGATGGAAAATTTCGGTTTTCCCTCGTAGCGGAAATGGCTGATAGTCAATTTGTTCATAAATAAGAAGCGGCTCCTCAGCCACGGGTAAACTTGTTGAGCGAATCACTGTGTTAGCGGTTTGCGAGTCAAAACGATTGGTATCGATGAAGCCAGAAAGTGAAAACCGGGGTTTGTGAACGCTAACGAGGTAAGTGCATAATATGTACCAGTCCTACAAGCGAATTGTTTGGCGATCATCCAACGATTGAGGCTATTGGCCATCGAACAGAAATTGTCACCGATTAATCCGGCCTTACTGCCATTTGTCTGTTTAGCCACTTTAGGAGGGAGTCGGGCGATGGTGAGCCTCCATTGACTGATGATGCTGAACGTCGGGGAAGAAGCGCTAAATAACTCGTGCGTACAGCAAACCGGTTCAAAGGGTAGTATGGGAACCAAAGAGCAGAAGAGTTTGTGTCGTCTGGCAGCCAAATGTGGTAGAGCTAGTCTACTTAGTATACATCGGATTTTCTTACTGCAAATGCCTGATTATCAAATTGTGGGTTGCTAACTATGTGGCGCTGGGCAACCTTAAATAGCCTCAAATGAATACAGCGATCGAGACCGGTCAATGCCAGTATGCGAAAAGTTGACTAAGGATGATCGATCTTCCCTACGATTGTAATCCGTATCTTTATGACATTGTCGACCGCCACGCGTGTAGGTGTTGAAATCAGTTATCCAATTTTATGCGTATTCTCATTGTCCTGTGCCTTGTCCTGGCCGTTTTTTCCTGTAAACTCGAAATTCCTGAAACGGATCTGACTCAGTTTTCACCAACGCCGACTACGGCATCCGTGTCAGCCGGAAGAATCGATAATGTATCAGGAATGGCAGATAGTCGCAGCCAGCCTGATAATATCTGGATTGTCCAGGGAAGTGGCTCGCCAGCCGCCTTGACGCTGCTTGGTCATGATGGAACGATAAAAGGAACACTCGACGTACCACGATTTTCTAACCGTGACTGGGCGGATCTGGCCATTGGGCCCGGCCCAAATCAGGGGACGAACTATCTCTACATTGCTGATATCGGTGATAGAAACCTGCAAAGTAGCATCTATCAAATTTACCGGTTGCCCGAACCGTCAACACTGCAAACTGCCATCACCCAGATTGAGCGAATCAATTTTCGTTATCCGGATGGTCCCCAGGATGCCAGGGCTATGTTTGTCGATGCGTTGAGCGGGGATATTTTCATCGTTACCAATCGAGTTCCTAATGCTCGATTGTACAGAATCGCCTATCCACAAAACATTGATGAAATTGCGATAGCAGAAGCCTTTGGCGAAATACCGGTTGAAACGCTGGTAACAGGAGCTGCAGCTTCGTCCGATGGTCGAGAGGTTGTCCTGCGAACGTACAGCCAGGGGGTATATTGGAAGCGGGCTGTCGGACAAACCTTTGACGACGCTATGCAAAAAAGTAATAGCCGACCTGCTCCGCTGGTGGCGGAGCCAAGAGGAGAAGCCATTTGTTTTGATAAAGATGGTAGCGGATACTTCACGATTAGTCAGAAGACTACGACAGATGCCGTGAATCTGTACTATTTCGGGAAGCAGTAAATCGGTACGATCTTACCTGCTACGAAAAACCGTTTAACAGAAGAAGCACCAGTACTACTCAATAGAGTTAGTCTGGTGCTTCTTCTGTTAAACGGGCTTACTTCTTCGTCGAATCGGGAACAACGATTTTTGTTGTGTCACTTTCGACTACTGTGGCATCACCACTCGTAAGCGTGTCATTTTCGATAACCGTAGTCGTGTCAGAGGCTGCCTGATCGGTTTCGGTTTTCTTAGACTGGCAGGCGGTGGCTATACCAAGGACGGCAACAAAATAGAGGGCTGACTTAAGTTGATTTTTCATGAGGTTACGTAAGTGAATGGTAAATTAGTTGCCATTTATCCACGATTCTCGGAAAAGTAACCCAATATACGCTGTACCCAAAAATGTCCTGAATCTTACAAGATTGTTCGGTAGTGGAAGGCAAAAAACCGCCATTAAGCCTCGCTTAGCCCTGTGGCAACAAATTCAGTGGGCGTTTTCTGGTAAAATTCTTTGAATACCATCGTGAAATAAGACGGCGTTTTGAAACCTGTCAGATAGGCCGTCTGGGATGCGCTGTAACCCGCTCGTAACAGATCGGCTGCTTTCCGCAATCGATACTGCCGAATCAGTTCGTGGGGAGACAGATGCAATAAACCGTGAATTTTTCGGTAGAATGTTTTGCGACTCATCGCTACCTGGTCGGCCAGCCAGTCGATGGTGAGCAACGGATCACTGAGGTGATTTTCCAGTAGTTCATAGACTCGGTGTAGAAACGCATCGTCAACCGTGGTGATTGGACTGGGTGTGTCGGGTAGGGAGAACGGCTGCCGATACTGGTCGCGGAGTCTTTGCTGACGGGCTATCAAATTGCGTACCCGCAGATGCAGTTCATTTAAATGGAAAGGTTTGGCTAAATAATCGTCGGCCCCTTCGGTCAACCCTTCAATGCGGCTGCTGTGGGCTGCTTTGGCCGTTAGTATAACAACTGCAATGTGGTCGGTGCCCGTATGATTCTTGATGCGGTGAGTCAGCTCATAACCATCCATGCGCGGCATCATTACATCCGAAATGACAATATCCGGTAGCTCATGCTGCGCCACTTTCCAGCCCTCTTCACCATCAACGGCACATAGCACCCGATACGTTGCGGCCAATTCACCAGCCAGAAATCCGCGTAGTTCGGCATTGTCTTCTACAATAAGAATCAGCGGGGCCTGCTGTTCGGCAGTCAGTTCACTGTCGGAGGATTCAGGTTGGGACGGGATGAACGGGTCGGTCGGGACCATTGCTTTATTCGGCAGGATCAGGCTTGGCGCGCTGACGTTGACCGATACGGACTGAACAGGTAGTTTCAACCGAAATGTTGTGCCCACCCCCGACTGACTGTCGACGGTAATCGTACCGCCAACTAAATCGACCAACTCCTTCACAAGCGCGAGCCCAATACCTGTTCCCTCATACGCACGGGTATGTGAATTGTCCACCTGATAGAAGCGATCAAAAATATGCGGCAGATTGTCGGCCGAAATGCCGATGCCTGAATCCGTGATCCGGATGTTTATCGCAGAAAGTTCACCCGTCGGGTAAGCAGAGTCAGCCGCGAGTACGAGCTGGACGGACCCACTCTCACCCGTAAACTTCAGGGCATTGGACAGGAGATTTGTCAGTATTTTCGCCCATTTATCGGCGTCGAATAGATACTCGTGTTCTAATCTGTCGGCTGTGTATGTCAGCGTTACGCCTTTCTGGTCAGCTGTATGCCGGAACGAGTCGACCAAATGGCTGACATAAGCGACAACATCACCCCGCATCGGCGAGATTGTCATGTGGTTGGCTTCCAGCTTAGACAAATCCAGCAGCTGATTGATGAGCCGGAGTAGCTGATCGGCGTTCCGTTGTACCAGGGACAGCGTTTGTCGGGTTGGCGTGTCGAAACGGCTGTCCAGCAATAACTTCTCGACCGGCGATATGATCAATGACAATGGCGTCCGGAATTCGTGGGTGATATTGGAAAAAAAACGCGTTTTCAGCTCATCGACCATTTTTAGCTGTTCGGCTTCCCGCCGGTTGAGCTCCATCGCCTGTTGTTGCCGGATTCGATCGGTATAAAAGCGGATATAGCGCCAAATGGCATATCCCGCCAGCAAGGTATAGAATGCATAGGCCCACCAGGTTGCCCACCACGGCGGCTGAATGATCAGGTGGATAGACGCTCCTTTTTCGTTCCAGATACCGTCGCTGTTGGCAGCTTTGACCCGGAAGGTATAGTCACCCGGCGACAGGTTCGTATACTTCGCAAAATGATGATTACCGTTAGGGACCCAGTTTTTATCAACGCCAACAAGCTGGTAACTATACTGATTCCGGTCGGGCTGGGCGTAGGTCAGGGCCGCAAAGCCGAACGAGAGAAAGTTTTCATCGTGCCTGAGCGTAATAACAGGGTCTGCGATGGGCTGGGGTTGATCCATCACGGTGAGGGTTGTAATATAGACCGGAAAGGGCCGGGTATCGTCGCGGATGCTATCGGGGTTAAAATGAACAACGCCATTCAGGCTGCCGAAATAAAGCCGGTTTTTGTGCCAGGTGATTGCATTTTGCAGGAAGTCATTGCTGGGTAATCCGTTCGTAAGCTCATAACTGCGGATACTATTCTTTTCCGGGTCGAATCGGCAGAGCCCTTTGTTGGTACTAAGCCAAAGGTGACCATGCCTGTCGCCCGCGATGCCAACGATGCTGTTACTGGGCAGCCCATCGAGCGTGGTGATGGATGAAAACAAACCTGTCCGGTAGTCGAAGCGGTTTAATCCGCCCTGGTGAGTGCCAATCCAGATAATTCCGTTTCTGTCCTCGTAAATTGTCTGGACATCATTACTGTTTAGCTGTCCTTTTGGCCCGGCCTTATAGCGGGTGAAGATCCCCGTCCTGGGATTCAACCGGCAGAGTCCCTGCCGCCTGAGGAGCACCCAGACATCACCGGTACGACTGACCATCAATCCATGCACATACTGATCGGGCAAGCTCGCCGTATCACCTGGTTTATAGTGGTAATAGACATACCGATGCGTCTGGGGCGAAAAGGAACCTATACCCCCATCGCCCCCCAGCCATAGGTCACCCGTTGGGGACCAGCTGAGAAATTGGGCAGGAATTTTGGAAGGGTAGGCCGTATACTGCTTCGATGCCAGGTCGAAATAGTAGATACCCTTTATTGTTCCCAGCCAGATTCCGGCAGCGCCATTTGAAAGAAACGTGTGGGTAGCGTTTTTGTGCTGGCCCGTCGCGCCAAGGGTTTCGGGCGGAATGACGATTGGCTTGGTTGAGCCCGCTTCCTGTCGGTATACGGTGTAGCCATTGCTGAGCCAAAGCTGATTGCTGGCATCCATCAGCAGAGCGGTCACCTTATTTTCGGGCAGATTGACCGTACCCATATTGGGTCGAACCTGATACGTGACAAATGGCTTCACAGTAGCAGCCTGGCGATCAATACCGTTGTCGGTGCCTATCCATACTGTGCCCGCCCGGTCATGATAAACCGTTTGAGCATTATTACTGCTAATGCCTTTGGGCGTGTTCGGATCGGGATGATACGTGAAAACCCGATTACTGACCGGATCGACGCATTGTAGGCCATTGGTTGTACCGATCCAGATAAATCCTCGCTTATCGCGGTGAATCGAGTTCAGATACACGAACGGATTAAGTTGCCCGTCCGGATTGTAGGGCATTAGTTGCCGTGGCTGTTTCGTCAGATCGAGTTTGAGCAGACTGAAGCCAGCGGTAGCCGTTCCCAGCCAAAGTATCTGCCCGGCATCCAGGTAAAACGAAATAATGGTAGGCTGCTTCTGATCGTCTACGCCCGCCACCGGAACCAGTGTAAAGCGTCCCGTCGATTGATCGAGCAGGTACAAGCCGCGCAAGGTGCCGACCCACAACCGATGCTGAGGGTCTTCGAAGACCGTTTTGATCGTTGCTGCGGGTTGAGGTAGCGGAAAGAGCGTATACAGGTGACGGTTGGGTTCGTACCGCGCCAGCCCACCCAGCGTACTTAGCCATAATGCGTGCTGGCTGTCTTCGTAAATAGAATGCTGGTAATTCCACCGTCCGGCATCAGTAGCCTGAATCGGGTGGGGTGTAACGCGACCCGTATGTTTATTGACTTCGTGCAGTCCACCACCTTCCGTTACGGCCCACAGCCGGTTTTCGTGATCTTCACACAGTCCGGATATTTGATTGTTCTGAAAGCTACGGGCTGGATTGTTCAGGTCTGGCTGTAGGACGGTAAAGGTGTAACCGTCGTATTTATTCAGCCCATCGTTGGTCCCAAACCAGATAAAGCCCTCCCGATCCTGGAGTATACAGTTGACCGAATTATTGGAGAGCCCGTCTTTAACGGACAGATGGTCAAAGCGATTATCGATGGGCTGGTCGTGGGATTTCGCTACCGGAAGCCTGTCAGAACGGAATGGCTGAGCGAGTCCCTCACACAGGGGGATAAGCAGGAATAGGAGTAAAGAGGGGCGTACCATACAAGTTGGCAACAGATTTAGTACGCTATGAAGGATCGGCCACTTACTTTTTAACCAGCAGTCCCGATTGTCGTCGCTCTGAGCTTCGGTAAGTAATCAATGGCATCGGTATATAGCACGTCTAGATTACAGAAAATGCGTATATCGTGCAATTATTATTGAGTAAGTGGTTTACATTCAGGTGTATGCGGAACGGGCTTCACTAGCCAGCCACTTTTTGCGTAGTATCTGTAAACAAAAAAAGAAACGCCCAATGCAAAGCCGCCGGGCGTTTCTCTTATACCCAGAGTCGTTTATTTACAGGTTGTAACGACCGATAGACTGCTGGTCGAAAACGTGTTGGCGATAATGAACGGCTCAACTTCGTCGCCACAAACCCTATTCACGATTCGGCTGGGCTCCGTACTCTGTGGGTTATACGTCAGCGTTTCGCAGGTTTTGCAGTTTTTCTTTTTGAAAAGGCCGCCATCGCATGCCAGTAGACCGACTGTGGCCAGAATAACCAGTTGTATACGTCTCATAGTTGGGTATTTTGTCCGTTTCGAGCAATTGCACCGTGCTTTCCGCAACTGGTGATCTCGTAGTGTAGCCACTTAATCTGGCATCATTCCACAAGCAATTGCAAAAATTAAACGTCGTACGCAAACCACTTGTTTTACCGGGCGGCCTAATTTGTCAGGGAGTAAGGCGGGCGGAAGCCCGCAGCGTTGATTGATACCTCAGCTATGCGGACTTCCGCCCGCCTTACTGCACTGCCTCCCATTACACCTGGCAAGAATTCTATTGTCTATAAATTAACCAAGATTGGCCTTAACGGTCAGGATGCTGTGATACATCTTATCGTGCGCCCAAATTCAGCCTATCAATAGCCAGTTGGCAAAATAATTTTCAAAACTCTACTACTAATTATTTTTTGCAACCGCTTGCGGGAACGGTTGCAAAAAATAAAATAGACTATATCTTATAAGTGGTTGTACTTAATGACTTTTTAATGGTGCTCACCTGATGAAGCACATGAGTAAACTCGCCCAACCCATCGCGTTTTAGGTATTATATCTTGGAATAGTGATTTTGCATCTTGTATTATTTTGATAAATGGGACTTTGTCACCTAAGTCTTCATACCGTAAGGCCCTGTCGACAGCGCTGGTAAATCAATCGGCAAGGTCGGCTGGGCTGTACGGATGGAGTTTTTACCTGTACGTTCATTTCCAGAAATCTTCACTCTTTAACGTCAATCAATTCTATGCAAAATCGACAATTCTACTTGAGATTCAGGACGAGTATACTTTGTCTGCTCCTTTTACAGCTGACCTTTGGGTTTACCGCCTTCACCCGGGCTGCCGACATACCGGTTTCGGGTAAAATCACGGATGAGAAAGGCGAATCCTTACCCGGTGTCAGTATTGTGTTGAAAGGGACAACACGCGGTACGACGACTGACGGCAACGGTCAGTACAAACTGTCGGTGCCGAGCGAAAAGTCAGTACTGATCATCAGTTTCGTTGGTTACCTACGGCAGGAAGTTACCGTTAATAACCGGTCGGTGATTGACATACAGCTACAGAACGACGACAAATCGCTGGAGGAAGTCGTGGTAGTGGGGTATGGGACGCAGAAAAAGGTCAACCTGACCGGAGCCGTATCAACCGTTGAAGCTAAGGCCATTGAAAACCGGCCCGTCAGCAATCTGGCCAACGCCCTACAGGGGGTTACGCCTGGTTTGAACATCACCCGCGCGAGCGGACAGCCCGGTCGTGAGAGTATGGCCATCCAGATTCGGGGGGTTACATCGGCGAATGGCAACGTGAATCCGCTTGTGATTCTTGATGGCGTGAGTGCGCCGATCACAACGCTGCAAACCCTGAACCCGAACGACGTTGAGAGTATCAGCGTCCTGAAAGATGCGGCTGCTGCGGCTATTTATGGGGCTCAGGCGGCTGGTGGAGTTATTTTGGTGACGACCAAAAAGGGGAAAGCGGGTAAAGTGGTGTTCGATTACCTGGCGCAGTACGGCACCGATTGGTCGATCAATACGCCTGGTCGCATGAGTCTGCTGGATGAAGCGAACTTCTCGAACCTAGCCCGGAAAAACTCGGGGAGTAGTGCGGAATACACCGACGAAGACCTGCAACGCATCCGTGATGGTGTGCCGTACGTGGTCAATCCGGCTGATACGGGCTCGTACCTATATTATAATCAGCAGTCGCTTTCTGACCAGATTTTGAAGAAAAATACCCTGATGAAAACCCATAACCTGACGGTTCGGGGTGGTACGGAGAAGCTCAATTTCCTACTCTCAGGTGGGTACTATGACAAGCAGGGGCTGTTCAAAGTTGGTCCCGATAACTACAAGCGGTATAACCTCCGGGTCAATCTGGGGGCGCAGTTGACGAAGCACCTCTCGCTCGATGCCCGGCTTTCCTACACACTCGACAAAACCCGAAGTTCGTCGGCCAATGCGAGTGGTGACGGATTGATTTATCAGATCAATCGATTGCGCACGCGGACGCCATTCTTCACACCCGAAGGTCGCTACAACGGGGCCGGTTCTGCCGCTACCGCTTATGCAGCACTCGAAGCGGGTGGCTATAACAACTACGACCGCAATTTCTTCGATAACGTGTTTACGCTTCAGGCGGCCAATCTGGTGAAAGGGCTGACCCTGCGGGCCGTGGCCGGTGTTCAGTATCGGTTGGGAAATCGGGCCATTTTCAACCGGACGGTGCCACTTTGGGGTAAGTCACGGGTGCTTAGCTACCTGAACCAGCCGAATTCGTACCAGCTGACCAACGAAACGACCAAAAATACGAACCTGCAATTCCTGGCCAACTACGACATCAAGGTAGGGGATAAGCACAATTTTGGTTTCTTTGCCGGGTATCAGTGGGAAGATTTTCGCTTCCAGGCCGACTCCTCACGAGCGCTTAGTCTGGTGAGTAACGACCTGCCAACGCTGAACCTGGGCGACGATAAAACGAAGGTGAACGGCGAAGTGATCCAGACCTACGCGTATCAATCGGTTTTCGGGCGTTTCAACTACAACTACGCCGACAAGTACCTGTTCGAAGCTACCGTTCGGCAGGATGAAAGCTCCAAACTGGCGCCGGGTCTGCGGACGAAAGTATTCCCCTCGGCATCGGCAGGTTGGAATATGCACCGGGAGTCCTGGTTTTCGCAGGCGCTGCCCTTCTTCTCGGAGTTCAAGCTACGGGGGTCCTGGGGCCGGTTGGGTGGTGCGCTCGGGACAAATTTGGGCTACTACGATTACCTGAGCCAGTTGACGAAAGCCGCTACGCTGGTGTTGGGCGATTCGCGCGCGTCCTACATCTACCAGGGGTCCATTCCATCGGGAAGCCTTTCGTGGGAAACCATCGAAACGACCGACGGGGGGATCGACATGGCGTTCTTCCAGAATCGGCTGCAATTCAACGGTGACTACTACGTGAAGTTCAACCGGAACATGCTAACACCGCAGCAGCTACCCGCTACAATCGGTGTGGGAACGCCCCGGAAAAACAGTGGTGAACTGAAGTCATGGGGTTGGGAAGCGGAACTGCGCTACCGGGACCGGATCGGTAAGGACTTTACCTACTCGATTGCGGCCAACATCTCCGACAACCAGAACAAGCTGATCAACTATTCGGGTCGGAACGTTGTCGCGGCTGGTACGAATAACCTGATTGAAGGATTCCCGATCAATACCATTTGGGGGTATCAGTCGTCGGGGTATTTCCAGAACGCTGACGAGGTGAAAAACTGGGCCTTTCAGGATAGCCGCACGGGTGCTGGCGATCTGAAGTTTAACGATCTGGACGGGGATAAACGCTTATCGGTTGGTCAGGGAACGGTGGCTAATCACGGTGATCTGGTGCTGTTGGGAACCACGCAGCCTCGTTATCTTTTCGGCTTTACGTTTGGTGCGCAGTGGAAAAACTTCGATATGACGATCTTCCTGCAAGGCGTGGGCAAACGCAATTACCGCCCCAATACCGAATCGATCGCGCCATTGCTGGTGACGTGGAAACAGGCCCTGGCGATCCACGGCGACTACTGGACGCCCGAAAACCAGAACGCCCTGTACCCAAGGCCGTACGTTGGAGCCACGCATAACTACGTAGCGTCGGACAAATGGGTATTGAACGCCAGCTACATGCGTCTGAAAAATATTCAGTTCGGGTATACGTTGCCATCGACCATAACGCAGAAAATCAACGTCTCGCGGGCGCGCTTCTTCTTCTCCGGGCAGGATCTGTTCACCATTTCGGGGCTGGGTAAATTCCAGGGCTATTTCGATCCGGAGTCGCGCGATGGCGTTGACAACGACTATCCGTTTTTTGCCACAGCCTCCGTCGGTCTAAATATCTCATTCTAACGCAGCGCGCTCCGTTAGTCAAACTAGAATTTATCAATGAAGTCGATACTAAAACCTGCAATTCTGGCCCTGGCAATGCTGGCTGGTTTGCCCTCTTGTGAAGTAGAACGGTTGCCCGAGACGTCCGTAAGCGACGAAACCTACTGGCGGACCGAATCTGATTTGAAAACAGCCGCTAACTACTTATACACATTCTTACCGGGATTCGGAACGATTGATGGCGTCAATAACTACGGCAACGAAGATGTATGGTCAGATGATGCGGTTGGCCTGGCCACGAATAACATTAGTGATGGGTCAAGATTAGCGCCTGCCACAGCGAATGAGTACAACTCACCTTACAGACTTATTCGGGCGGCCAATAATATAGTCGAAAAGGCACCACGAGCATCGGCGGCTACAGCAGCCAGTATTATTGAACGGTACACCGCCGAAGCTCGGTTCTTCAGGGCATGGGGCTATTTTTCGCTGGTGCAGCGATATGGCGATGTGCCGTTGATTCTGAAAATTCTCGACGATACATCGACCGAACTACAGGCTCCGGCAGCTCCACGAGCGCAGGTGATCGATCAGATTTACCAGGATCTGGACTTTGCCGCGCAAAAGTTACCGACGCCAACGGTACTCGGAACCGCCGATTATGGCCGCATCAGCAATACCGCAGCCCTGGCCTTCAAAGCCCGCGTAGCCCTGTTTGAAGGAACCCGCTCGAAATACCACAACTACGGTGAGCCGACCAAGCACCTGAAGCTGGCTGTCGATGCGGCCAAAGCTGTTATGGATAGCAAACAGCACGACCTGTTCACAGGTAGCTACTTCGACCTGTTTCAGATGGCGGGTGAGGGACGGCAAAACCGGGAGAACATCATCGTGCGGCAGTACGGCGTGTCGACCGCTGATCGGGTATCGACGCAGAACTTCTTTAGAGGTACGCTGGAAAACGGCAATATGAATCCGACCAAGAGCCTGGTCGATTCCTACCTGATGAAAGATGGTCTGCCGATTACGAAGTCACCCCTGTATACGGCACCAACGAAATCGACGGACGTGTTCAAGGACCGCGATACCCGCCTGACCGATACGTATTTCAAAGCGGGCGACGCGTGGATCGGGACAAAGCTCGTCTATGACGTAGCACCACTGGTGTTTAACAAGACGGGCTTTACATTCCGGAAATATTCGAACCTGGACGACTGGGTTACGTCGGCCTCGCTGATTGACCGCGTGCTGCTCCGATACGCCGAAGTGCTGCTTACCTACGCCGAGGCCACCTATGAACTGAACGGGACGATCAGCGATGCCGACCTGGACCTGACAGTCAACCGCCTTCGGGCACGGGGGAGCGTCGCTAAACTGTCGAACGCGTTTGCTACGGCCAATGGCCTGACGGTACGTGACGAAATTCGTCGGGAACGCCGGGTTGAGCTGGCCGAGGAAGGGTTCCGGTACTGGGATCTAATTCGCTGGAAAACCGCCGAAATTGAACTGCCGAAGCCAGTATTGGGTAACTATTTCTTCAAGGCTGAATACGGAACCTCTACGGCGGTAAATCTTACATCGGATAACATTATCCTCGTTCAGGCCGCTAACTTCCGCAAATTCGATCCAGCCAAAGATTACTTGTGGCCGTTGCCGATCAACGAAATTGCCCTGAATCCAGCGTTAAAACAGAATCCGGGCTGGTAACGTGTTTTCCCTCACGGCAACGGCCGTGAGGGAAATTTGCTTATAGCATCGCCACCGGCTCGGCGACCACTGCCAGTTTTTTCCGGTAAAAGATGCGGTAGATGATTGGGAAAACGAGTAGCGTCAGTACCGTTGCCGTGATGAGTCCGCCAATCACGACGATAGCCAGTGGTTTCTGTGTCTCCGAACCAATCCCGGTCGAAATCGCAGCTGGGAACAGGCCAATGGCAGCCATCAGCGCGGTCATCACCACCGGGCGAATCCGCGACTGAACCCCCTCCCGAATGGCCCGGTCGAGTGGTAGTTTGGCCTGTCGATTTTTGTTGAAAACGGAGATCAGAATCACACCATTCTGTACACAGATCCCGAACAGGGCAATGAAGCCAACCCCCGCCGAGATGCCGAAGTTCATGCCCGTTGCGTGCAGGGCCAGAATCCCGCCAATCAACGCAAATGGTACATTGATCAGCACTAAACCCGCATCTTTTGCATTCCCGAACGTGACGAACAGAATGACAAAAATGGCTGCGATACTGATCGGGACAACCTTACCCAACTGGTCGGTGGCCCGTACCTGATTTTCGAATTCGCCAACCCACTCAACGGAATAGCCTTTTTCGGGCTGGAGTTTTTCGCGAATCCGTTGTTGCGCTTCGGCAATGGTACTGCCCAGATCACGACCCCGCACCGAAAACTTGACCCCGATAAACCGCTGGTTGAGGTCGCGGTAGATGAACGCCGGACCCGTTACCTGCCGGATCGTAGCGATTTCCTTGAGCGGAATCTTGCCCCCACTCATTGTCGGCACCATGAGCCGCATGATATCGTCGTCGCTTTGGCGGTACTCGGGCTGGAACCGCACCCGAATATCGAATTTGCGTTCCCCTTCGTACAGAATCGACGCTGTTTTACCCCCGATTGCCATTTCGATAACGGCCTGCGCATCGGCTGTCGAAACGCCGTAGAGCGCCATCTTGTGGTCATGAAACAGAATGCTCATCTCCGGCTGACCCACGTTGCGGATAATGCCCAGATCTTTGATGCCGTCCACATCTTTGACCGCATCCATGGCCTGGTTGGCGTACTTTTCCAGTTCGTACACATCCGATCCGAAAATTTTGATCCCGTTACTGGCCTTATAACCGGCCACGGCTTCGGCTACGTTGTCGATGATGGGCTGGGAGTAATTGTAAAGAACCCCGGCGTAGTTACGCAGCTTAACGTCCATTTCGTCGGTCAGCTGTTCGCCCGTGAGCTTGTGACCATTATGCCGCTCGGGCCACTCTTCCTTCGGCCGTAAATCCACCTGGAACTGACAGAAATAGAAGCCGTTGGGATCGGTGCCATCGTTGGAGCGACCCACCTGCGAGAGTACCTGTTTGACTTCGGGGAAGCTGTTCAGATCCTGCCGGATGGTTTTGGACATGGCAACGCTCTCGGGTAGTGACATGCTCATGGGTAGTTCAGCCGTGACCCAGAGGGCTCCTTCGTTCAATTGCGGCAGAAACTCGGTGCCCAGCAGGGTCGAGGAGAAAAATGTAGCAACCATAAAGCAGATCGACCCGATCAAACTCAACCGCCGATGCCGGAAACACCAGCCAAAGCCGCCCATGACGATGCGCTCGAAGAAGTTGACGATGGGGTTGTTTTTCTCCCGCACGTTTTTCTTCAGCAAAATCGAACACAGTACCGGCACCAGCGTCAGCGTAAAGAGAAGGGCACCCAGGAGCGCAAAGCCGAGTGTCCAGGCGAGGGGCGAAAACATTTTACCTTCCACTTTCTGGAACGAGAAAATGGGTAGTAAGGCGGTAATTATGATGAGCTTCGAGAAGAAAACGGCTTTCCCCAATTCGCCACCCGTCTTGCGAATCAGCCCTAGTTTCGCCATTTTGTTGTAGCGCGTCATCCCGACGCGGTGGGCCATGTGATCCAGTGAGACGAAAATCCCCTCAACCATGACCACCGCGCCGTCGATAATGATACCGAAATCGATGGCCCCCATCGACAGTAGATTCGCCGACATACCCCGCAGGCGCAGGCAGATGAAGGCGAACAGCAATGCCAGCGGAATAATGATGGATACGATCAGCGTGGTGCGCCAGTCGGCCATGAACAGAAAGACAATGACCGTGACCAGCACAATCCCTTCGGTCAGGTTGTGCAATACCGTTTGCGTACAGAATTCGATCAGGTTGTCGCGGTCGTAGAAGGTGACCATCTTCACGTCCGAGGGTAAAATACGGGTGTTGAGTTCCTCGATTTTGGTTTTCACGCGTCCCAATACGTCGCTGGGATTTTCGCCCTTGCGCATCACCACAATGCCTTCAACCACGTCATCACTGGCATCCAGACCTACCTGACCGACGCGCGGCAGATTCGATTCGGCCACGTCGGCTACGTTCTTGACGAGTACGGGGTTGCCGCCCATCTCCTCAATGATGATGTTTTCAATGTCCTGAGCAGAGGTCAGCAGGCCGACACCACGCACCACGTAAGCCTGCCCATTTCGCTCGATCACATCGCCCCCAACGTTGATGTTGCTGCGCGTAACGGCCTGGTACACTTCGAGCGGAGTGATGTCGTACTTGGTCAGTTGCGTTGGATTGACCCGTAGCTCATACATTTTTTCGCGACCGCCAAACGCGACGACATCGGCTACCCCCGGCACGCTGCGCAGTTGCCGGTCAATGACCCAGTTCTGAAGCGTTAACAGCTCCCGGCTGTCGCGGTCTTTGCTTTCCAGCGTATAGCGAAAAATTTCGCCGGTTGGGCCATAAGGCGGCTGTACTTCGGGTTCGACGCCATCGGGCAGGGATACGTTGCGCAGGAGATTATTAACCTGCTGACGGGCGAAAAAATCATCGACATCATCGTCGAAAATAACTTTCAGCACCGACAGCCCGAACATGGTCGTCGACCGAACGTTGGATTTGCGCTGAACCGAGTTCATCGCCACCTCGATCGGCACGGTCACGAATCGTTCGACCTCTTCGGCGGAGCGGCCATTCCACTCGGTTACGACAATGATCTGCGTATTCGTGACATCGGGGAAGGCTTCGAGCGGTGTGCGCAGGTAGCTGAAAATGCCAGCAATTACCAGGGCCGCTGTCATGAAGAAGATAAAAAATCGGTTTTTGAGCGAAAAACCGACGATCGAATTGATGAGTTTGTTCATGAATTAATCATTCAGCGCATTGTAGACCAGCAATTGATCTTTGGAAATGACTTTTTCGCCTGGTTTCACACCCTGGCTGATGTAGGCGACACTCCCCAACGATTTGAGGACATTGACCTCGCGGGTTTCAATGTCGGCGCGACCCCGATAGACAAGGACGTAGCGTTTCGAGCGGTCGAAAATGATGGAGCTGGCCGGCACCGTTGCCAGTTGCCCACCCGCAGCATAGCGGAGCGTAACGGTCGCATGCATTTCCGGTTTGAGCTTCATCGCTTTGTTGCTCAGCCGGATACGAACGGTCATCGCTTTGGTGTTTGGGTCGAGCACGGTGTAGATTTTATCGACGTGCCCCTGGAATTGTTCGTTAGGATAGCTAAGCGTCTGAATCGACGCTTCCATGCCCTGCCTTACCCGGCCGATGTCGCTTTCGTTGACATTGGCCAGCACCCACACTTCGCTGATCTGACCAATGGTGAACAGGTTATCGGCATTGTCGGAACGGAGCTGCATCTCCCGGTTGACGTTCTTTTCGATCACGTAACCGTCAATGGGTGCTTTTACGGTATAGATCGACGCTTTGCCGATGCCATAAATCCGCGATACTTCCCGGATGCGGTTCATCTCGGCCTGAGCCTGTTCCACTTCTTTCTGGGCCGTTACAACCTCGCGCTGGGAGTTGAGCTTCGTCTCGAACAAGTCCTGCGCGACGCGTAAATTCTTCTCGGCCAGCAACAAATCAGATTTCGCCTGAATCGTTTGCCGTTCCAGATCCGCTACTTCACTCGATCGAATCGACGCCAGCGTTTGCCCCTTGCGGACATAATCACCCAGCTCGACCTTTACCTCTTCGACATTACCGCCAACGAGCGGAAACACCTTGATCACCCGATTCTCGTCGGCCACGATCTTGCCCACCAGGGTTAGTTCGTTGCGTACGGGTTGGGTGACAACACTGTCGAGTTTGATCCGGCTCATCATGGTGTCTGACAGCCGAAACGCTTTTTCTTCTTCGTGAGCGGGCTTGGGTCCGCACGACATGACGAACAGCAGGCTCACCGCCAGAAGCGGCTTATGGAGTTGATTGGTTTTCATTTTATTCGTTGAATAGGTCTTTACCGATGAGGTAATTCAATTCTTCGTAGGCACCAACTCGATCGGCTTTGAGTCGGTTAAGCTGCTGGACACTATCGTTGTAGGCTTCGATCAGATCGACAAATTCGAGCAGACTGATGTTGCCTTTCTGGAAGTTGCCGATGACGCCCCGGTTCAGTTGTTCGAACTGTTCGCTGAACTGTTGTTCAAGCCCCTGCACCCGCCGTTCGACTTCGCGAACTTTCTGAAGTGACGTTGCCACTTCGTTGCCCACCTGAATGGCCCGTTGTCGCTGAAGCTGAGTCTGGTAACCGATCTGACTACGGGCCGCGCGAATGGCTCCCTGGTTGCGGTTGAAGAGTGGGATGTCGGTAGACAGCGACAGGCCAACGTAATTGTTGATGTAGCTCCCAGCCTGATCGTAAGCACCACCCACCCGAACGTCGGGTACGGCCAATGATCGCTGGAGGTTATAATTGAGTTCGGCCTGACGCGTCAATGATTCCGTCGCCAGCAAATCCGGGCGATTGCGAAGCGCCATCTGGCGAAGCGAATCATCCGGTTGTACGGGTAGCCGATAGCGGGTTAGCGTGGCTTCGGCTACTATGGGATTAACGGGTACGTCAACGGATAATAGGGACCGTAGCGCCCGTTCATCGTCGGCGAGTTGAAAAATGATGCTGGTCCGGTCGTTACTGAGTTGAAACAGGAGCGCTTTCAGACGAAGCAGTTCACGAAGGGACACGTTGCTGCGTTCGTACTGTTTTTCGTAGGCCGATACCGTCGTTTGTAGCGTGGCCAGCTGCTGGTTAAACCGGGTCAGGGTCTGCCGCTGAAAATAGATGGAATAAAAACGGGTGCGCAGGTCAAACCGGAGTCCCCGGACTATGTCAAGCACTTCCAGCCCCGTCAACCGAGCCGCTTCCGAAGCCAGGGCAATGCGTTTGTTCCGCTTTCCTGCCGTATACAGCAACTGCTCGATGGCTACCGTTTTCTGGCCCTGACGACCAACGTCCAGCACCCGTCTGGTTTCGTTATTGTAGGTGCTAAGCTCGACGGTAACGGTTGGATTATCGTAAAGACCAGCCTGAATGACCTGTGCCTGACTGGCATCCACGCGAAAACGCTCGGCTAGCAGTTGCAGGTTATTTTTTAGAAACAGGCTATCGGCCTGTTGAAGAGTGAGCGTAAGGGTATCTTGAGGCACATTGGCTTGCTGGGTGGCAGGCTGACCATGTGCCAGTTGGGCAAAAAGAAAAAAACTGAAGGACGCTAGCAGCAACCGCATTTTACTGGATTAAGTACGGCAGCAAAGATCAGATCGCCCGATTACAGGGTACTTAGAGCGAACTTAGGGCAGGGTTAGAAATACATTAGAAATTAATTAGAGCTTATTTAGTATTCCCCGGCAGCGGCCATGCATCACACATGGGGTAGCGAAACGGTAAACGTACTGCCAACATGGAGCTGGCTGTCAACCGTGAACGTACCCTGGTGCAGTTCGATGATTCGGTAGCATATGGATAGGCCAATGCCGAAACCGTCGTACACCATCGCGTTGGGAGCCCGGTAGAATGATTCGAAAATGTGCTGGCGGTCAGCGTCCGAAATGCCGATACCCCGATCATGAACCGCGATCCGGCAGTATTGATCGTCGGTGCTGATGCGTACCTGAGCCGTATGGTCCGGGGAATATTTACAGGCATTGTCGAGCAGGTTGAGCATGACCTGTTTGAGTAGCCCTTCGTTGCCGTTCACCAGCGTTTCGGTTTCTTCATTCGGAATGTTCTCGTAATCGATCTGAATCGTATAGGCGGGTTTGGCGCTGAGTAATTCATCCTTGGCCAGAAAGAGAATATCGTCGGTGCGGATGGGTTGAAACGGAACACTCTGAATTGATTCCAGCGTTCGGGCCAGAAATAAGAGGCTGTTCGTCAGGCTTATCAGACGATCCGTGTCAGACAAGAGATTGACCAGCACTTTTTCGTGTTCCGGTACCGTTAACGGTCGACGCAACCCCAACTGGATTTCAGATTTCAGCGCGGCCAGTGGTGTTCGAAGCTCGTGGGACGCGTGGGAGACAAAATTTCGCTGCTGTTCGAACGCCTGTTCCAGCCGGTGCAGTACATCGTTAAAATTGATGGCCAGTTGACCTAGCTCATCCCGTCGGTTTCCTTCATCGAGTCGTTGTTGAAGGTTGCGGGCGGTGATGGCCGATACCTGCTCATTGATGCGGTTGATGGGCCGCAGGGACTGACCCGCGAAGAAAACCCCCAGTCCGATCGTGATGCTTAATCCACCCAGCAGACCCCAGCCGAGGGTAAGCCGCAGGTTATCCAATTTGCTCTTACCAAACTGATCATAGGCGGAGGACAGCACCACCAGATCGCGCCCGTTCTGCTGGTACAAAATGCCAACCAATTCGTTACCACCACTGAACGTTTCAATTTCTTTCTGCTGCCTTACCTCTTCCAGCAACCGGGCGTTATAATGAATCACCTGATCGTCTACGCTGCTGTAGATCAATCGATTGTGTGCGTCAAAAATAAGGACTTTCTCGTCGATCAGCGCCGTCAGCGTGTTGCGGTCGATGATTTTGAGCAACTCCTGATCCACCTCTTTCACTTCAACCAGAAAGCGGACGGTTGTCCGGCCTTTGTTCTTCAGCCGTTCGTAAAATTCTTCCCGGCGATACGTTGCCGACACAAAATAGATCAGCACCGAAAACGCGACCAGAATGGACGCGACAATCAGCGAAAACTGGAGCGCGATTCGGTTGCGGATGGTCATAAGCGGAGATCATTACTTACTCTTCTTTTAACACGTAGCCCATCCCGGAACGGGTATGGATTAATTTAGGCTCAAAGTCGCGGTCGATTTTCCGGCGCAGGTAATTAATGTAGACTTCAACCACGTTCGTGCCCGTATCAAAGTTAAGGCTCCAGACCGTTTCCGCAATGTCGGCTTTGGGTAACACCCGCCCCCGGTTGCGGATCATGTATTCCAGCAGCGCAAACTCACGGGCGGTCAGGTCGATTAACGTATCGCTCCGTCGAACTTCTTTGGTCGTAACGTTGACGGTCAGGTTGGCGACCTGCCAGATTTCCTGGCTCTCATCAGCCGCTAAACTCAGCGCCTGCCGCCGAAAGCAGGTCGCGACACGGGCAATGAGTTCCCGGAAATCGAACGGTTTGACCAGATAATCATCCGCTCCCAGTGCCAGTCCTTCGACCTTATCGTCGATTTCACCGAGGGCCGACAGAATGATGATCGGCAGGAGCGGACGCTCCGCCCGAACAGACCGGCATACTTCAAAGCCACTCAGGCCCGGTAGGTTGAGATCCAGAATTAGCAGATCGACGGTTGGCTGCAAAGCCGCCTGCCGACCATTCAACCCTTCGTAAACGACTTCAGTGCTGTAGCCTTCATCCTGAAGTCCCCGGCTGATATTCTGAGCAATACGCCGGTCGTCTTCAACGATCAGTATTTTTTTTGCGGCCATAAGCAGGAGGGGATGGCGTAAACGCCCCAATCATTTGATACCAGACGCTAACTGTTTAACGTCCGTACCCAAATCAACGATTTAACTCAAGGCAAGTTCCAGTGTTGGTAACACTGGCTGATTTGGCGGACTGATGATAAGCGTATCTTAGGCAGATCGATCGTGTGAAACATACGCTCATACCGACTTCGGTTTATGGGCGTTACGACAGCAATATGATGCAGCATATCCCATTTAATTCGTTCGGGTGCTCCGTCTAATCCTCCGTACCTTTGGCGCTCAACGAGCGTCCGGTAGACGTATCGTACCAGACTAGTCGAAACAGAAACGTCCAGCAGGATCAATCCTGTGGCCCGTTCGATACGCTGCTTCATACAACCAGAGTAATTGCCGTCTATGACCCAGCAATCACGCGTAATTACGGCCTCGTGTAAGGCTAAAAATTCGCTCGTGGGCCGTGCCTGCCAATCCGTGTTTGGCGCGTGATAAAGCTGGTCGAGATGCACCACTTCCAGGTTGAGTTTCCGGCCAATGGCAGTGGCAAGGGTCGACTTGCCGCTGTTAGACGGCCCCAAAATACAGATACGTTCGCCAAGGCTTGAGAGTGGTATCATCAGAATCTTTTTGCGCAGTACACGTATACCCGACGAGCAAACCAATTGACTCGTAGCCAACGCTCCCATCACAGCGTAATTTCTAGTAAATACTACCTGATGGTCAGTTAGCTAGCTGTCGTAACGTGGTTGGTCCCGTGATCGCTAATCACAGATCGATCAACAAACGCCGACCTCATTAAACCCGATATCGTTTTAGACTTAATAACAGCGCCGGGAGCAAGATCATGTTCGTCAGGCAGGCCATCAATACCGTTGTCGCTACCAGAACACCCAAGGCTGCCGTACCGCCAAAACCAGATGCGGCAAAAACGGAGAAGCCGCCCGCTAGAATAAGGGCGGTGTAGATCAGACTAACGCCCGTTTCGTGAATAGCCGCCGAAATAGCGTCTCCCGGTGCCAGGCCCCGCCGGAGTTGCTGCCGATAACTGGTTAGAAAATAAACCGTACCATCGGAAGACAGCCCAAAGGCGATGCTAAAAATCAGGATGGTCGATGGCTTGAACGCAATATCGGCATACCCCATAATGCCCGCCGTCACCAGCAGTGGTATCAGGCAGGGTAGCTTAGACAATAGAATGATGGGCACCGACCGGAACAACACCATCCCAACCATTGCAATCAGCAGAATGGCGATTCCCAGGCTTTCGTAAAGATTACCGAGCAGATAATCATTGCTTTTCAAAAATACCAGACTATGGCCAGTCAGGCTAACCGTGTAATTGGTGCCCCGAAAGAGCGAGTCAAGCCGTGGCTGCAAGGTGCCTAATACCTGCTTGAGTCGGATAGAACCAATGTCGGCCATCTGGTAACTCACCCGCGCCACCTGCTTCGTGCTATCTACATAGGCGCGGGTCAGTGACGAGGACGTTGCGCCAAGGGGGGCCTCGGCTACCATGTCACGCAGGGCCATAGCGGGTGGCAGGACGTAATACTTAGGCGCCCCACCCCGATACGATTGGTACGCGAACCGGATGGCATCGACCAGCGAACGGGGCTTTGAAAACTCCGGATACTGGCCAATGATTCGCTCCATCGCCCTGATCCGGTAGAGCGCTTCACCCGTTCCGGACAGAATACCATTGGGTTTACCCGTGTCGATCATCACCTCAAACGGTAAGGCCCCTTTGAACTGGGCTTCAAAAAAGCGCATATCGTTATAGACCGGATCATTTTTGGGCAGATCGTCGACTACGAACCCTTCTACCCGAATCAGGGGCAGACCGATCGCGCTGATCAGGGTGATAGCCGCAATCAGACCATATACCAGGGGACGCTTGTGGTGGACCCATCCATCAATACGGGTTAAAACCCGTTGCCAGATCGTGATCTGTGTCGATTCTTCCGGTTCCATTTTAGGAACGGGCAGGTAGCTAAGGATGATCGGCACCATGAACAGGCAAATGACGTAGACCGCCAGTACAGAAATGGCGGCCACCAGGCCAAACTCGACAAGCAGTCGACTGTCCGTAAAGTAAAAGACGCCAAAACCAATAGCGGTGGTCACGTTGGCCAGGAAGGAGGCCAGACCAATCTCACGGATGGCGTTTTCAAGCGCGAGCTGTTTCTGCCCGTGCTCGGCCAGCTCTGCGTGGTATTTATTGACCAGAAAGACACAGTTGGGAACGCCAATAACGATGAGAAGGGGCGGAACCAGACCCGTCAGCAGGGTGATGTCGAAGCCAAAAAGCACCAGAATGCCGAGCGCAAAGCAAACGCCCATTAGGACGACGGTCAGGGAGATGACCACCACTTTCCAGGAGCGAAACAGCAGCCATACCAGCAGACCGGTTACGGCGGCAGCTAATGCCATAAATAGCTTCATTTCGCCCGCCACGCGTTTCGATACTTCGGTTCTGATGGACGGTAAGCCAGAGTAGTGGATCGTAACGCCAGTCTTTTTGGCAAAGGCATCTCCAAAACGACGAATCGAAGCGACGATGGCAAGTCGATCTTTGGTATTCAGCTTTTTCTCGTCGAGCGAGATCGCCATCAGCGTCGAGCGGGTATCCGGATTGACGAGCAACCCATCGTAAAAAGGAAGCGACAGAATTCTTTTCGACAGACTATCGACCTGCTGCTGCGTCTGTGGCCGCTGCGAAACAATCTGGTTGATGCCCCAGGCCGTATCTTTTTTGGCAATGGTGTAGAGCCGGGTTGTCGAGAGTACGTCTTTGACGCCCGAAAGTTTCCGGACCTGCTCCGTCATATCGTACCAGGACTGGTAGACGGGGAGATCGAACCAACGTTTGTCTTGCCAGCCTACGATCATAACGGACCCGTCGATGCCGAACCGTCGTTTGAAATCTTCGTAATGCTGCTGGGTGCTGTCAGACAAGGGCAGGACACGGGCAACCTGGTAGGAGAGTTGCAGACTGGTGCCGAGGTAGCCCATGCCGATGGTGACAGCAAGGAGAACGATGAGCCAAAGCAACCGCAGTTTTAGTATCCCACGGGCAATTGAAATCCACATAAGCGAGTCGTATTATAGAATGGTAACGGACCAGCCGGTGGATTCTGTTCCATCAATATCAGGTTGTGACTGATCAGGGAAACGAGCTGTAGCCGGCCCCAAGCCCGACTAGTGAGTGATTAACTCTGTTTCGCCGTCAGTGATGCAAAGATTCAGTGATTCATCAAACATTACAAATCATTGTCTGTTCCAGGGCAGCACAAAGACATTAACTCTCGAAATTAACGAGGAGAGAGGGTTGTATCGGGTCTGTGAATGATCGATAGCCGGACCAAAAGGGTATGAGTAAAAATACCCAATATTTTTTTAGTATTGATCAGCTATCATAAGGAATCGAAGCCTAACCTAGTATGGTCGATTCGGTAATATGTCCTGTTAACTGAATTACGGATGATTATACACTATAGGTGAACGTATAACTAGTTAATCAACAGTTTAACTGATCGTATTTATTCGTTGACAGTCAAGAGTGTATATTTAAAGGACAGTTGAATTGGTATGAATTTTAAATTAACCCGTTACGTAATGCGCCTTACGCTGTCTAAAAATAAAAACCGGTTGACTTGTTTCGCTCTATGCTTAGTCATGAATAAGCGATGTGGCATCTTGGCAAAGGTGAGTTTTACGCGTAAATGCATTTTCAGACCGCTTTTTTGTATAAAGCTATCATACACCGATAATTTACATGATTGTATATTATAGTATTCATGGGACAATAACGGTAACTAAAGTAGTTGATTATTACAGGCGGTTATTGTATTAAAATAATTAAAATATGTGTTTTTATTTGTTTTATGTATATACGTAACCATATTTGTTAAGAATTAGGTTAATTTTTTATTTTTTAGTATATTAGAATACGTTAACATTTATTTATCTTTACAAATACGAACAATTGGTACTTATCATTAGTAAATATCCGGTTTTAAGTAGCTTAATCGCAATCCAGAGATGAAATCACTTTACCATGTTTTAGTTGCCGAAGATGATCCATTTATCCGTAAAGTACTCAGACAAACCCTGAAGGACGACTTTGACGTCATTACGAAAGAAAATGGCATCGAAGCTGTCACCTGGCTGGAAGAGGGAAATCCAGTTGATATCATCCTGTCTGACATTCAGATGCCTTTTATGGATGGTACCGACCTGCTGCGCACGTTGCGGGCAAGCCCGCTCTTTCAGAAACTACCCATTATCATTCTGTCGACGTATTCCGACAGTGATACCCGAATCAAGTTTCTCAAGCTGGGGGCTGACGATTATATCGTAAAACCATTCAATCCAATTGAGGTGAAAGCGAAGATCAGAAGCGTATTGCGTCGAATGGAAACGAATAGTGCAGACATGTCTTAATGTCGACCGATGAACGGTGAACTTAAATTCAGGACAAACATGCAGGCAGTAAAAGAAGGCATCAAGCCGTTCCGCGTGCTTTACGTTGAAAAAGACGACCGAATGATCAATTCGTTCCGACAGACTTTCGACGCACAGATCGATGTTATCGGCGTACCTGATGGACGGTCGGCGCTGGATCAACTGAACGATCATGACGAAATTGATCTGATCATATTCAACGATGATCTGGGTAGCAACTCGTTTCTGAAGGCGCTGGAGGCCAAACGCAAGCCCGGCAATCTGCCTGTGGTTTTGCTGACCGACCGAACGGATATCGATCTGACAGTCGCCCCCTTTCATGGACGCGTGGTCGATGCATTTCCGCACAATTATTCGGAAGATGCGCTGCGTATTCGGTTGAATTACCTGGTTCAGAAGAAAGAATACGAAAAGAGCGGCCACGCCAATCAAAAGTCTGTATCCATTCGTATCCCGATTGGTAAACGGCTATTCGATATTGCCGTCTCGTTCGTCATACTGGCCCTAATTTCCCCCATTTTGCTGATTGTGGCCATTCTGGTCAAGCTGGACTCCAAAGGCCCGGTTTTCTATAGCTCCAAGCGGGTCGGAACGGGGTTCAAGATTTTCGATATGTATAAATTCCGAACCATGAGTACCGGAGCCGACAAACTCCTGGCAAGTATGGCGTCGCAGAATATGTATAATGCACCGCTGGTCGAAAAGTCAGACGATGACCGATGCGAAGTCTGCCAGCTCGCCGGTACCTTGTGTCAGCGACCCCTGTTCATGGACCAGAAGCAAATCTGCGAAACGCTGTACCAACGCGAACAGAACGCGAAAGCCATGTTCTCGAAATTTAAGGAAGATCCCCGCGTGACCCGACTGGGTAAAATATTGCGGAACACCAGTATTGATGAACTGCCTCAGCTATTCAATATTCTGCGGGGCGATATGTCATTTGTCGGCAATCGGCCATTACCACTCTACGAGGCCGAAAAGTTGACCACGATCGGGTATGCCCGCCGTTTTGCGGCTCCGGCGGGGCTGACGGGGTTATGGCAGGTTACGAAGCGCGGTAAAACCAAAGTCTCCGATATGGAACGGATTCAGCTCGATGTTTTGTACGCCAAAAGCTATTCATTTCGAACCGATATGCTTATACTTCTGAAAACGCTAAAAGCAGTATGGCAGAAGGAAAACGTATAGACACGCTACCGCTCATTTCGCTGATTACCATCAACTACAACCAGGCGGTGGTAACCTGCGACATGCTGGAATCGACCCGGCAGCTGACCTATCCCCATTTCGAAATCATTGTCGTTGACAACGGCTCTACCGAAGACCCTACCGAACGCATTCGGCAGGGTAATTTTCCGAATGTAACGGTCGTCGTAAGCCCCGATAATCTGGGCTTTTCGGGTGGCAATAATCTGGGTATTACCTACGCAAAAGGTGATTACTATTTCTTTCTGAACAACGACACCATCGTTACCCCCGATCTGCTGGAGAAGCTGCTGGAGCCGTTTCTTCGCGATTCGACCGTTGGTTTGGTCTGTCCCAAAATTCGGTATCACGATCAGCCCACCATTATCCAGTTTGCGGGCTATCATCCGCTGAATCCGTACACGGGTCGTACCTGGTCGATAGGGTTGATGGAACCCGACAAGGGTCAACACGATAAATCGGGACCTACTTATTTTGCGCACGGCGCGGCCATGATGGTTAGTCGAGCTGTACTGGAACGGGCTGGCTCTCTGGATAATAGCTTTTTTCTGTATTATGAAGAATTAGACTGGTCAGCGCGGATTCGGCGGGCCGGTTTTCAGCTTTATTACCAGGCCGAAGGGCTGATCTACCACCGGGAGTCGATGAGCGTTGGCAAGATGAACCCGATGAAAGTGTACTACCACACCCGGAACCGACTGTGGTTTATGCGTCGGAACGTAACGGGCTTTCAACTGCTGATTTTTTATCTCTACTACTTTGGCGTTGCCATTCCCAAGGCATTGCTTAAATACACCATTCAATGGCAACCCGATTACCTGAAGGCAGTGAAGGAGGCTATTGTCTGGAATTTCACCCATAAACCGAGTAAAGAACCCGTACCAGCACCGTCGCCCGTAGCGCTGGCTGCCTGAGCGACATTAGTAACGATAGACGAATGGAAATACTGCTACTCATAAGTATTGGACTTGTACTCTACACCTACCTTGGCTATGGCGTTGTGGTCTGGGCGCTCATTAAAATGCGGCCCAAACGACCGGCAGTGACAGAGATATCGGACGATTTTACGCCCGACGTAACGCTGATCGTACCGGCCTACAATGAAGTTGACTGTCTGCCCGCCAAGGTAGCCAATTCACTGGGGCAGCTTTACCCCCGCGAACACATTCGTTTTCTGTTTGTGACAGAAGGGTCAACGGATCATTCGGATGCGTATCTGCGCAATACCTACGGGGAGGCACTCGACATTCTTGGCGGAACTGAACGGCGTGGCAAGGTAGCGGCCATGAACCGGGCCATGCAGCAGATCAAAACGCCCATCGTGATTTTTACCGACGCTAATACGCAGCTGAATCCCGAAGCTGTCCGGAATATTGTCCGTCACTTCCGCGATCCAAACGTTGGGGCAGTGGCCGGCGAGAAGCGGATTCAAACGACCGACAGCGAATCGGCGGCTGGTTCGGGTGAAGGGCTGTACTGGAAGTATGAATCCCAACTGAAAAAGTGGGATGCTGAACTGCACACGATCGTTGGGGCTGCCGGAGAGTTATTTGCCGTTCGTACGGAGTTGTATGAGCCCGTCTCGACGGATACGATCCTGGATGATTTTATGATTTCCCTCCTGATCGCCGAACGGGGATATCGGGTTGAATATGAGCCGGAGGCTTACGCACTCGAACGACCATCCTTTTCCATTGTGGACGAACAGAAGCGAAAGATCAGGATTGCGGCTGGTGGATTTCAGTCGATGGTCTGGCTGAAAAATCTGCTGAACCCGTTCCGGCATGGCCTGCTCACCTTCGAATATGTCTCGCATCGGGTGATGCGCTGGGCCGTCACACCCTTGTGTCTTCCCCTGATTTTGCTGCTCAACTTGGGGCTGGTTATTCAGGATGGCTGGGCGTCGGGCTGGGGGCTGCTCATGGCCGGTCAGATACTGTTTTACAGCGCGGCCTGGCTGGGATACATCCTTGAGAAGCGGCAACTGCGCTGGAAACTGGTTTTCGTTCCGTTCTATTTTACGTTTATGAACGTCTGCGCCCTGGCCGGACTGGTCCGCTATCTGCGTGGCAATCAGTCGGGAACATGGGAAAAAGTTCGTCGGGCCAACGCTGTCGACGCGCTCATATAGTTGCTTTTGGCGTACTGATTCATTATGGCACAATCGGCTTCTTTTCTGAGAAACCAGTTCTCGAACTACTTTTGGCTGTACACACTCGCCGGTGGATTGTACACCATTGGTATGGGCTTCCTGGTCAGTAGAATGGGGCCTGTCGGGGCGGTAGCGGCTATTGGTGCGCCAATCGCACTGCTGATTGTGGGGTTGATTCTGATGGAGCCCCGGTTTGGCTTATTCGTTTATCTGCAACTCGTTTTTATCATCGGGTTTGCCCGGTTCCTACCTACCTCTGTTCCGGTGGGCGTATTGATCGATGGCTTGCTATTTCTGATTTTGTTCAGTCTGTTTTTCAACGGTCAGCGCATGGAATGGTATCGACTGCGCAGTCCGGCGTTCGTGCTGATTGGTTTGTGGTTTCTCTACACCGTTATCGAACTGTTAAATCCCGAAGCCCCCTATCGCCCAGCCTGGTTTCTGCATGTTCGCGCCTTTTCGCTTCAATGGTTTCTGGTTGCCATGATGGTGCTGGTTATTCCCATTACGCGTAAAGACGTGCAGGTCATGGTCAACTCGTGGCTAGGTTGGTCGTTCTTTGCTGCACTCTGGGGTTTCAAGCAACAATACTTTGGCTTATCGCAGAGCGAGTGGATCTGGCTGAACAGTGGCGGCAATGCCATTACGCACATGCTGTTCGGGCAGCTTCGCTGTTTTTCGTTCTACTCCGATGCGGCCCAGTTTGGGGCGGAAATGGCAGGGGCAACGTTGGTCGCTATAACTCGGGTTTTTGAAGAAAAAGCAGTAAAAAACAAGCTGTTTTTTGCCTTTCTGGCGTTGGTGTATTTTTGGGGATACGCGGTTTCCGGAACACGTAGCGCCCTTTTTGTTATGGTTGCCGGTTTCGCTTTCTACCTGCTACTGAAGCGCGACATTCCCAAACTGGTTACGGGCGTGGTGCTGGCTATTCCCCTCATTTTGCTCCTGATGTTCACCAGCGTGGGCAGTTCGAATTACCAGGTGCAGCGCATGCGTTCGGCCATGACCCCGTTAAATGATCCATCGTTCATTCTGCGCTTACAGAATCAGGCCAAGATGCGGGCGTACCTACAGGACTTACCTTTTGGAGCGGGTATTGGCACGTCGACCGATGGAGGAGCCCGGTTTTCGCCCTGGCATTGGGCGGCTCATATAGCCCCCGACAGCTGGTACATAGAGCTCTGGATGGAAACCGGTCGTGTGGGTGTCACGCTGTATTTACTTATGTTGGTTGGCATCGTGGGCCTTGGCATCTACCAGGTCTGGCAGCTTAAAGACCCCTGGATGGTAAAAGTCATGTATGGATTCCTGGCTGAATTCGTCGGAATTGCCGTTATGGGTTACTCCAACCCGGTATTAGGTCAATTCCCGACGAACGGCATCATATACATCAGCACGATGCTGATCGCTACCTGCTACCGGTGGGATAGTCGGCCGGCCACAAAACCAGTAGTCCTTGATCAACACCAATCATTCGTTCCGGCCCTATGAAGCAATTTGATAGTATCATCTGCATTGCGCAAACGTCCTGGAAGGGCGACTTTCAAAAAGCGGTCGTGCAGCTTATGACCGAACTGTCGGTGAACCATCGGATTCTGTTTGTCGATTATCTGTATACCATCAAGGATCTGGCACAGGGAATGGCGGGGAGACCGGATATTCCGGTTCGGAAAATAATGCACCTCAACAACCCACTGAGCAAAATAACGACCGAACATGGCGGGGAACTGTACGTCTGGTCTCCGCCCGTCATGATGCCGATCAACTGGCTGGCCGCTCGGACACATGACCAGTTACTTAGCTGGAACACCGACCGACTAGTCAATGGTGTTCGCGATGTGATGCGTCGACTGAACATGCACCGGCCACTGGTTATCAACGCGTTCAATCCGGTTGTCGGGTTGCCTTTGCTGGGAAAGCTGAACGAGTGCGCTACCATCTATTACTGCTTTGACGAGATCACAACTGCCGGTGACTGGATGAGTCGGCATGGACAGCGGTACGAAGATGCTTACCTCCGGCGGGTCGATGCGGTCATCGCTACCTCAGAAACACTACGTCAGGATAAGTCTGCCCAGCAGCCGAACACCTTCTGCGTCAAAAATGGCGCGAACTTTGATCTGTTCAATCAGACTCGCCAACTTGCTCAGAAGCAGCCGCCCGTGACGCCAGTTGTGGGGTATCTGGGAACGGCTGATAACCGGGTTAACATCGATATTATGGAACATTGCGCCCGGACAATGCCTGATGTCAATTTTGAGTTTATCGGTGAAGTGCCTGAGCCTAAATTAACGGAGCGTTTAGGTGGTTTTTCAAACGTAACGTTCATACCACCCCGTCAGCCCGAAGAGCTACCGCCTTTGCTGGCCAGGCTGAGTGTCGGGATCATTCCGTTTGTTTGTAACAAGCATACCTATACGATCTATCCTCTGAAAATCAATGAATATCTGGCTGCCGGACTGCCAGTGGTGTCAACGCCGTTCTCAATCCTGGACGATTTTGCCGGGATCATTGAACTGGCCGATACACCCGAAGCATTTGCCCAGGCCATTCGCCGGGCTCTGGCCGATAACGATTCGCAGCGGATGCAGGAACGGGTCGATACTGCGCAAGCCAACTCGTGGGAACGTCGGGCGCGGGAGTTCGAAGCGGTTATTCAACAGGTTCCCAAAGCCTGGAGACAGGAGCAGCCCGCATAAGTCAATACCAGCATTTACTCAACCAGCATACACTCTAACAACAAAACAATATGAAGAAGGCTAGGATTGATCGACACGTTCGTCTTAGTAGGCATTGTGTGCTAGGGTTGGTTTTGTTGCTCGCAGGACATACGACAAGTTACGGCCAACAGGCAATAGCAACGCCGAACGCTGCGGTAAAATCATCGCTAACGGCGACCACCGTGGCACCTATCGATAGTATGACATTTGATTTCAACCGGGATATTGCCCAGCAATTGATCCCGTTTGATGAAATCTATAAGCTGGCGCTAGCCTATTCACCATCGGTTAAGTTTGAAGGGGCTGTCTCGAACTCACAGATGGCCGCATTTCAGCTGTCCAAACTGCAAGTACTGCAAAACGTAACTGGATTCGCTAATTACTCAACTGGTAATCAGGCTATTCTGTCAACGGGTACAAACGCATCCGATCAGCTGGGCCAGATTTCCAATGGCTATCGGGCCGGGGTAAACGTAGCGTTCAGTGTGCACGATCTATTCGGTCGACCACAGCAGGTTCGACTGGCGAGAGCAAATTACGAAGCAACGAAAGAGCGTCGTCGGATTGCCGAAATCCAGTTGAAGCGCGACTTGTTCAATATGTATCAGGACCTGCTTTTGGCTCAAAAAATATTGCAGATACGGTTGCGTGACGATCAGGCATCGCTGGCGGCATACCGAATAGGCGAGGTAGAGTTGCAGAAGGGAAAGATTACCCCCGAAACGCACGCTTTCAACAGTAACCGTTACGCGGAAACCAAATCGACAGTAGAACAGGCTAAAACCCAGTTTATCAAGAATATTTATGCCCTTGAACTGTTTGTCGGGGTTCCTATTTATCAACTGAAACGCAGCTAACCCTATGCTATTTCAAGGAATTGGTCAGCTGTTGAAACAGCATCTTATTTGGTTCATTGTGTTCCCCTGCCTGGCCGGTGGGGCCGTGTTCTACCTCATGCGAAATGAAGCAAAGACCTATAAGACCAAAGCAACGCTCTATACCGGCCTAACGTCTGGCTACTCGCTCCGTTCCACCCAGGAAGGGTTTCAAACAGATTACTCGGGGGTTAGTAATGCCTTTGATAACATTCTGACGACCCTCAACTCGAATCAAACGCTCCACAACGTCGGCGCTACAATGTTGAGCCAGCACCTGCAACTGACCAAACCGACGCCCCAGCAACTGTCTGTAACTAGCTTCCAGAAGCTGCAACAGGCCATTCCGGCCGGTTTGCGTCAGTCGTTGCTGAAGGCGGGTGATCTTGCCTACACCCGCAGCCGGATCGACAGTCTGGCGCAGAGTCAGACCAATAATCCCATCCGAGATCTGATGCAGGACGCTGATTCAGATTATTCGCCCGAGCACATTGGCAAAAAGCTGAAAGCGAACCGAAGAAGCGCCAGCGACATGCTGGATCTGGAGTACGAAGGTGACGACCCGGCGGTTACGCAGCAGACGCTGGCGCTGGCAATAAAAGAACTGAACGAGCGATACACCTCGTTGAAAAGTGGCGAAGCGAACCCCGTTGTCACGTATTACGAAACGAAAACGAAGGAGTCTAAAAAACGACTGGATGATGCCGAATCAAAGCTCCGGGCGTTTAACGTGCAGCACAACGTGCTCAACTTTGAGGATGAACTGAAAACACGGTCGACTACCCGTGAGGCTTTGGTGGCAGAATACAGTGATGAAGTCATGCGCAATCAGGCGGCCAAAGCGGCCATGAGCGCGCTCAATCAGCGAATGACGCAGGGCGGAAGTTTGCTTAAAATCAGTACGGCCCTCACGGACAAACAAGCCGAACTGACAGCCGCAGAAACGCAGCTGATCAATGCCCGCACGAATGCCCAGCCTCAGCCTGTTCTGGACCGCTATCAGGCGAAGATCGATCAGGCATCAACGGAGCTGAAACAAATCGCCCAAAATTATTACGCGGCTGACAATACATCCGAATCGGTTCCCAAACTGAAGCTTATCGATGAATGGCTGGCCAAGGTGCTGGAATATGAGGAGTCGGGTGCCCGGATGGCTGTGGTGAAAAAACGGCTGGATGAATACCAGAAAGAGTCGACGGCATTTACTCCGCTGGAATCTGAACAGCGGCAACTCACCCGCGACATGACCGTTGCCGAAAAAGATTACCTCGGCCTGGTTCAGTCGCTCAATCAGGCAACCACGCACCGGCAGGACATTGCCATTGACGGATCGTTGTCGGTGCTGGACTCACCTGGGTTCCCTTTTTCGCCACAACCGGCCAAACGAATGATGTTCACCGTCATCGCTGCCGGAGCCGGTTTTGTAATTGCCCTGCTATTGGCGGCTTTACGCATCTGGGCCGATAAGCGCATCAACTCGCTGGAACAGGCCGAACAGCGAATCGGTACCTCGGTGACGGCAGTGTTTCCGACCGTCAAAAAATTTGCGATCAACTCCCGATCCAGCCGGGCCGCTATCAGTATGTTCGAACAGTTGGGTAATGCCATTAATATCGAGATCGAGCAACAGCGAACGGCAGCCCATCCACCGCTGGTCACGTTGTTCAGCTTGCGGGCTAAACAGGGGAAAACCTGGTTTGCGCATGGCCTCGTCCGGCTGTACGCTGAATCGGGCGAACACGTTGCGTATTTATACCCAAGGGTGACGGATACGGATAAAAAATTCGAACAGGATGGCATTGCGTTTTTTCCGTATGATCTTCACGCAAATTTCATGAACGTGCGGGAGCCCGGCGATTTACTGACGAGTGAGGACACGATGGCGATGAGTGGTTTTGAGAAGATTATACTGGAAATACCCGCTCTGGTCGGTAGCCCGATTCCGTTGCATCTGGTCAATCGGAGTGCCGTGTCGATTCTGATCCTGACCGTACATACACTCTGGGGACGTCGGGATAAGCAATTGTTTGATCTGTACACCAAGGCGGCCAAGCATCCGGTGCTGATTACGCTCAATAAAGTGCAAGGCAGTGATACTGATGCGCCGACGGTGGTGGATATTGAGCAGGGGGTTGTACGAACGAAGCGGTATTCAGAGCCGAACGAGGTAACAAGTGGAGCATCGCCAAACGCAACGGCTTTTGATCGGCAAGCTAAATGAGTCACAAACAGGATGCCATAAGTGGGGGGAAATGGATGAGCGCATCAACCGCCATTTCCACTGTATTTCAGTTTGGTCAGGTGGCCATTCTGGCCCGGTTACTGGAACCGTCGGTGTTCGGAATCGTCAGCGTCAGTACGCTTCTGATCGCCTTTTTCAGCATTTTCGCCAATCTCGGCTTCTCAAATTCTATTATTTATAAACAGGAAGAGGACCGGAACGTACTCTCAACGATCTATCTGTTGAATCTGGCGTTGGGCTTGCTCATTGGTGTTGTCGTTTTCTTTAGCTGGCCATTGGTTGTTGCCTATTATAAAGAACCACGGCTGGAGAAGGTGATCAAGCTATCATCGCTGTACTTTATTATCGTCTACGTCGGCCAGATTTATCTGTTTCTATTACAGAAAGAACTGAAATTCAAGTCGGTAGCCAGCATCGATATTACCGGCACCATCGTCGGAACCTGCGTTACCATTTTCCTGGCCTATAACGGATACGCCGAGTTATCGCTGATTTTTGGTCAACTGGCGCAGCAGGCCGCTAAGTCGACGCTCCAGATCATTTACGGGCTAAAGCTCTTTAAACCTGTGCTGACATTTGACCTCAGCCTGATCAAAGACCATCTGCGGTTTGGCCTTTATAATGTGGGTGATGGCATCGTTGGCTTTGTTCAGGCGAATTCCGATAACATTCTGGTAGGAGGGATGCTGGGGGTGAAACCACTGGGTTACTACACACTGGCGTCACAGCTGGCGGTTTTTCCGATTGCCCGACTCAGCCCGATCGTGTTGCAGGTTGCGTACCCGATTCTGGCGCGCTTCAAGGGCGACACCAACGAACTGAAAAAGTCGTATCTGACCATTCTGGATTTGCTCAGTTACGTGAACTTGCCGTTGCTGGCCGGTTTGTTCGTCACGGCGGATAGTGTCGTACCGCTTTTTTACGGACCAGGCTGGGAACCGACAATCGTGCTAATCCGGATTTTTGTCTTTGTTAGCATTTTTACCTTTTTGAGTAATCCGCTGTTCACACTGGCCTTTTCGAAGGGTAAACCAAAACTGCTGTTCTACCTGAATATCGCGACCCTGTTTATCAAGATTCCGCTGGTTTACGTGTTGGCGCAATATTGGGGGGTGATTGGTATTGCTTCGGCGTTCCTGATTGCGACCCTATCGAATCTGCTCATCAATTTCCAGATTGTTAAATCGTTGATCGGTCCGTTCATGAGCGAATTTGGCCAGAATATTGCCAAACCGATTCTGTTTTGCCTGATCATGGTTGGTGCAATCGAACTCTACAAATCCTACGCTGATTCGATCAACGTCGTCAACACCATTGTCCAGATTACCATCGGTGCCCTGATCTACATCGGCCTGACCATTCGCTACAAATACCCTCTCGCCGAGCTAAAAACGTTCGGTAAAGCCGCCTGATTTATGCCTAGTATAGAAAAGCTCATTCTGAAATCGTTGTACGTAGTGGCCCGTTTGAAGTATCCCAAGCTCCGAAAGGATCTGGGGTATTTTGTGCGCGACAACTACTACTGCAAGCTGGTTCAGGGGCGTTATATCGTCCGTGACTATGTGCTGAAAAAGAAGTACAAAGTGATCAGCTACCACGGCGAGTTCGATCAGGAACTGCGTTATGTGTTACCCTTTGCTTACTGGCATTACCTGAACGGGACACTGAGTAAAACCATTTCGGCCAAGCATACCAACGAGTTTTACTTTTTCAGCCCTGACCACGAAGAGCGATTTGATAAACGTGTGTGGACGGAGTCATACGCGCACTACGACGTGCCGAACATGACACATAGCAATTCCTATAGTTTCCGGAACTGGGCGCAGGTTCCGTTCAAAGCGCATTACCGCAACGATATTTTCGTGTACGACAAACCGTTGCTGGTCATTGCCAATAAATACAACATCGAGTGGGATCAGCCGCCCATCAATTTCCTGGATATTCCAACGCTTGACCTCATTATCCGTACCTACGGGTCCAAATACCAGATCGTTTATAACCGGCCATTGCCATCCCAGATCGTTCAGGATAACAGCGAAACGATGCAGTTGAATGAGCATGCGTGGCTCCGGCAGAACCACCCCGATGTGATTCTGCTGGACGATCTATACAAGCAATATCACCCGTCGGTGGTTACCAATTACAACCACTTGCAGTTGATGGTCTACGCTAATAGTGACCATTTTATTTCCATGCATGGTGGTACGGCAGCGTTAGCTAGTTGCTTCGGCGGAACAAATATTATTCTGTCAGACCCGAACTGGGGCATGGAACATCACTTCAATGAGTACGAAAATCTGTTTCCCAAACTATCGGGTGCTACCATTTTACACGCCCGCAATCGAGCAGACGTACTAAGCCATTTAGCAGCTAGGTATTAATACCGAATTTTTGTATCCACATTTTTGGTAACATATATAAATTTATTATTTTTAGATTCGAAAGGTAGGGATAGTAACATATCTTCTCTATTAACTATATAGTCAACTTGGTATAGTATCGTTTCAACCCGTCTTGCGACGCCACCATGATTATCAGCAGAATAACCAGCGGCCTGGGAAATCAGCTTTTTCAGTATGCAGCCGCCCGGCATCTGGCGCTGAGAAATAAGACGGCTGTGTATGTGGACCTGAGTTATTATAACTATACGTATCAGACTGATACGCCACGAGCCTTCAAACTTGGACACTTTGCGGTGCCCTTTCGCGTGCTTCAGGATTCGCCGTATGAGTACGTTTCCAAAGCCACAAAACTCTTACCGAATCGTAGCCTGCCTCCGGTTTTCCTATTCCTGAAAGAGAAACACTTTCATTTCGATGAGCGCGTTGTACAGGCGCGGGCCCGTTTCGTTACACTCGATGGATTCTGGCAATCAGAGGAATACTTCCGGGAAAGTGCCGCGACCATAAGGCAGGAACTGTCGTTGGCTACAACGCCAAGCTCCGAATTTGCTTCGTACGAACAGCTTATCAAGGCGACGTCGGTTCCCGTGTCCGTGCACATCCGGCGGGGCGATTACGTGAATCACCCGGAGTTTAGCCAGACTTTCGGTTTCGTGGGACTTGCCTACTATGAGCAGGCCCTGGAACGGATTCGGGAGCAGGTTAGTGAGCCTCGTTTCTTCATTTTTAGCGACGATCAGGACTGGGTACGGGAAAACCTGAAGCTGCCTGCCGACGCGGTTTTCGTTAAAAATACCGGACCCAATAGTGATGTAGCCGATCTGGTGCTGATGAGTCGGTGCCGCCACCATGTTATTGCCAACAGCTCATTCAGCTGGTGGGGGGCCTGGCTCAATCCAAACGCCGACAAGACGGTGATCACCCCTAAAAATTGGTATAAAAAACAGCCGACCTGGAATACAAAAGATTTATTGCCAGCTACCTGGCTTTCTATTTAGCCTGTCCGATCCCACCTTTCTAATTGCCTGACGCACCATGTTAAATGTATTTATCGATCACCAGAAATTCAGTACGCAGAAGTACGGAGGAATCAGCCGTTACTTCGCGAACATCATACAGGGTATCAAGCGTACCGACGGCATGACGTATAAGCTGGGCGTTTTGCATGCCAAGAACCACTACATTCAGAATGAGTCTCTACCCATCAAAGGCCCCGTCAGTGATAAGATTCTAAACCGGAACGAGCGGTATGATTACCGGCTCAATCAGCTCTATTGCAAACGACTGCTGGAAAAGTCTGACTTCGATGTCTTTCATCCGACGTATTACGATCCGTACTTTATCGATCTGGTAAAAAAACCGCTCGTGATTACGATTCACGACATGACCTACGAGCGATTGCCCGAATACTTCTGGGCCCAGGACCCGCTCACGTACCAGAAACGATTGAACATCGAGCGGGCTGATTCGATCATAACCATTTCGAACACGACCCGAAAGGATATGCTCAGTTTTTTTGACGTCGATCCAGCGAAAGTTTCTGTGATCTACCACGGCATCGACATTGAGACTCCGCTACAGGTTCAACCGGTTAACAACCTGCCGCCCTACATTCTGTTTGTCGGCGACCGGAGCGGCTACAAAAACTTCTACCTGTTTATGAACGCTTTCCGGCAGATTGCCCGTCGCTTTCCGGATCTGCACGTCGTGCTGGCGGGTGGGGGAAAGCTGGAAATTGCAGATCGTGAATTTCTGGATCGGCTGGGTCTAACGGATCGTGTGCGGCACATCAACGCCACCGACGAAGAACTGAATTTTCTGTATCAGAATGCCCAGTTTTTCGTGTATCCTTCCCTATACGAAGGGTTTGGGTTGCCGATTCTGGAAGCGTTCAAGGCGCACTGTCCTATTCTGCTCAGCGATACCGAATGTTTTCGGGAAGTTGCCGTCGATGCGGCTGCCTACTTCGAACCGACCCAGATCGATGATCTGATCGATAAGCTAGAATTGATGTTGACCAGTACGACGCTGAAAGCCGCGCTCGTCGAGAAAGGGCTCAAACGGCTGGCCGATTTTCCGCTTCAGAAATCCATTGATCAAACGCTGGACGTGTATACATCGCTAGTCGGTAAACCGGCTGTCAACCGTGTTTTGGCATGAGGTTCCGGGCGGTAGATACATTTCGTGGACTGGCGGCCATTATGGTCATTCTGTTCCATTTGCAGCATCTCAATCTATTGGCCAGCAATGTTTTCATTGCTAAGAGTGATATTTTTGTTGACTTCTTCTTTGTCCTGTCGGGGTTTGTCATGACCCACAGTAATTTCAGCAGAATTACTGATTTCGCCAGCGTAAAACAGTTTGTCGTCAAGCGATTCAAGCGGCTCTATCCATTACACCTTTTTACGCTGCTCTTGGTTCTGGCCTTTGAGATTTTCCGATTCGGCGTTGATCGGTACGTGGTTCATCTGTCTAATGCCGTATTTGCCGCCGACAAAACATTCGTTGCGTTTCTGGCCAATCTCACCCTAACCCAGTCGCTCGGTTTTTTTGACCGCGTGACCTGGAACGGACCGAGCTGGAGCATCAGTGTCGAATTTTACACCTACATCATCTGGGCACTGTGTCTGGTGCTGTTTCGGAAAAACGTACTGCTTATCTGTGTACTTGGGTTCAGTTTGCTGGCCTGGTTCATCGTACAACACAACGGCAGCATTGTTTACAATTACAACTACGGCCTTATTCGGTGCTTGTATAGTTTCCTGATCGGGATGGTCACCTACCGGATCAGCCGCCGGTTTGGGCCCGATTTCGGCTATTGGCAGAGTTCACTCACCGAAGCAGCCCTGCTTTTGCTGACCATTGTATCGATCCGTTCGTTTACCCATGCCGAGAGCTGGCTCATGCCCATGCTGTTTGCGCTTGTCATCCTAGCTTTTTCGCAGGAAACGGGAGCCATTTCCAAATTTCTGGCGAGTGACCGTCTGGAATTTCTGGGCAGACTCTCATACTCCTACTACCTGAATCATGCGATCGTATTAGGCGTCATGGATTTAATCGTGTTCAAGCTGATTAAGCTCCCCCATACGAACGCGGGTGAACTGGTCTACGTGCTGATCTGCCTGAGTGGCGTCCATCTGTTATCCATCTTCACCTATAGGCATATTGAATTCTTACTCAACCGATCAAGCCCCCTTAGTTTTCAACCTTCACACAAGTACAGCATGAACATTCTGAAAGCCCCTGATTGGATTAGTGAGTTCAACTATCCTTATGCGTCATTCGATGCTATTCCTGAATCGGTTTTTGAGGGTATCAACCGTGATCTGGATGCGGTTCAACGGCCAGATCCGGTGGTGAGCGTTGTCATTCCGGCCTGGAATGAAGAAGTAAATATCCTGCGTAGTGTTGCCTCGCTGGCTAAACTAAAGACGGATATACCCTTCGAAATTGTGGTCGTCAACAATAATTCGACCGACGACACGCAGAAAACGCTGGATAAACTTCATATCCGTAGCGTATTTCAGTCAATTCAGGGATGGGGACCTGCCCGCCAGATGGGTCTGGAACAGGCACGGGGTAAGTACCTGCTGACCGCTGACGCCGATGGACTCTATCCGCCAGAATGGATCAATGAGATGATGGCTGTTCTGCAGCAGCCGGGTGTGATCTGCGTGTACGGTCGCTATTCGTTCGTACCGACGCCCGAAAAGGGATTTTCCCGGTGGAAACTATCGATACTCGAAACAATGAAAGATGTCATTGCTGAAGTCCGGCACATGAAGCGTCCGCATCTTAACGCGTACGGCATCAGCATCGGTTACGTTCGGGAATACGGACTGAAGGTTGGCTACGTTATGAAAAAAATCAGGGGCGAGGACGGTCGTATGTGCTTTGATCTGATGCAGTTCGGTACGGTAAAGCAGGTGAAGTCGGCCAAGGCCCGCGCCTGGACAGGCACCCGTACACTCGAGAAAGACGGCTCTTTTTCGCGTACCTTATACGTGCGCATTGCCAACGAACTTCGGCGACTGAGCAGTATGTTCGTTGCTCAGGAGCCACATGATACCAAAACTTCGCTGAATTCTTGATTGGTCGGTAGGTGTGACCGTTGATCGTAAAGAGTAGGTTGTACATAGGATAAATAGTCTGTCGAGCCATTACCTTTGTGTTGGTTATTCGCTGAAGGTCTTGCGACACGGCAGATTGTCAGACTAATGGCCATCAGTTTACGCTTTCATCACACCATTGGCTATGCTTGTTCGTCAGTGCAAATCTAACTTTTTAGGGTGGATCGTTCCTTTGTTGCTGCTGAGTATAACAGTCCACACCGCAGCCCTGGCGCAATGTAGTCCGGGTGCTATTATCTGTGAAACATTCGGGACGGGTACGCGCGGTCAGCTGCCGCAGGGACAAACTAATTTTTCGTACCGGGCAATCCCCTGTCCAAACGACGGTGAGTACAATGTAATGGACACTGTTGCCAGCAGTTGTCACGGCGACGCCTGGCACCGGGTAACGGAAGATCATACGGCTGGTGACGTGCGGGGCAATATGTTTGTCGTGAACGCATCGTATCAGCCCAGTGAGTTTTTTAGCCAGAAAGCTGAAGGGCTATGCCCTGGTGTTACTTATGAGTTTTCGATGTGGGTAATGAACATCAACAAGGTGCTGCAACCAGGCCCTTGTGATGAGTTTAGCCTTCGGAATCCAATCATTGCCATGCGGATCGAGCAAACCGATGGTACGCTCATCCGGGAAGTTGTTCAGCCGGCGGTACCCCGAACGACCACGCCGGTCTGGGTGCAACTTACGATGCAGTTCGCGATTCAGACGAACGTAAACGATGTTGTGGTCAAACTCATCAATAAAGGACTTGGCGGTTGCGGAAACGATCTGGCAATTGACGACATTGGTTTCCGTCCGGTCCACCCTACACTGACTATTCAGTTTCCTAATTCAACGGCTACCGAAACGACGGTTTGTGCTGATACTCGCCTGACGCTAAGCGTGGGGGCCGCTACCGGCTACCCAAATCCGGTTTATTCGTGGCAACAGAGTCAGGACAATGTTAACTGGACGGCCGTGCCCGGATCAGGACAGGCGACGTATACCATCAATCCAGTTCGCGCCGGCCGCACGTATTACCGACTACGGAACGCTCAGCCCATCAACGCTAATGCGGTTGGTCGTTCGCAGTGTTCGGCAGAGTCGAATGTGCTGATCGTCAATGGGCGTCCTGATGCGCCGTTTAGCATAGGTGATGATCTGGCGCTTTGCGAAGGAACGTCGCAGGTGTTGCGGGCTCCGGAACCGCTTCCGGCTGGCACTACGATTCAGTGGTCCGATCAAAGCACGAACCGGCAACTAACTGTCGACGCACCCGGTAACTACTGGCTGGAAACGAACCTGAACGGATGCACGTACCGCGACACGATAAACGTTGCGATTCAGAATTGTCACCTGGAGGATATTTACGTTCCCGATGCTTTTTCGCCCAACAGCGACACCGTCAATGATAAACTGGTTGTTATGCATCCCGGCACGTTTACGGCGTATTCATTTCGGGTATATGACCGATGGGGCAGTGTACTGTTTGTGAGTAAACAGGCCGATACGCATTGGGATGGCACGTTTCAGGGGCAACCCTGCCTTCAGGGAGTGTATGCCTGGACGGTTGATTACAGCGTGTTGAACGGACAAAATCAGGAACGTCATTTTGCCCGAAGTGGCCGGGTTTTGCTGGTACGCTAATCAGTTGAGTTTCCTGCCCCTCTCTCAAAACGGGAGAGGGGCAGGAAACACCTATTTCACCTTCAATACTTTCCGCATTGCCCGCTCACCATCCTGCTTGATCTCCAGAATGTACGTACCCGTCGGTAATTGGGTCAAGTCCATTTTTGATGAGAACTGATCGCCGGTTTTGGTTAAGCTAATCTGGCGGTGGAGTCTGCCGCTACCCGCATCGAAAAGGTTGACATAGATGGGGGCGCTGTTCGACCGCTCGGCCTGAATCGTTACAAAATCGGCAGTTGGGTTCGGGTAAACCCGGATAACCTCATCCAGACTTTTTGATTCGACGATCGGCGCGGCTTCACGGACATTAGGTGCTACATTCCCGGCGATGACAAACATTGGAGTTTCTGTCACCGTGAGGGCCAGTTTTCCCTGATTCGTGCTGACAACTTCCATATCCATATCGTTGCTGCCCGCTTTGGGGCGATAGATACGTGCCTGGGTGGCGGTGCCGAGATCCAGCGTATACGACGCCGTACGACCTACTTCATCCGGAACGACCAGCGCATAGGCTGATTTCCCACTGAGCTCATACCGGTCAACGATTGGGTTCTGGTTGAGGGTTTGTTTGTAGGCGTATTCCCCGAACAATTTACCCGTCTGGTATAAATAATCGGCAGCGGGCCGACGCGTGGTGTTGTCGCCATTGGCCAGTCCGGATGTACCGAACATACCACCCGACGAGTTATCGTCGTAAAGCTGATAGAAGAACACTTTCTCGATTCCCTGACGAGCATAAAACAGCGCAGTCCGCAGAATCCAGTCGCCCTGCGTTTCCAAGGCGGATTTGTTTCCGATGGGAATAGCCTTTAATGGGCTACCCTGGTTGATGTCAAAGCCGGCTTCGGTAACCCAAACCGGCATATCATACGACAGCTGGTGGGCTGTTTTCCGGAAATCCTGCGCTATCTTATCAATAGGTGTCACTTCCGGAGCCGCCCCACGTGTTGAGTTCCCGCTCTGCGCCGACGATGTATTGTCGGAATACATGTGGTAGTTAACGATGTCCCAGCACAGATTCACGGTTCCGTCGGCTTTGTAGCCTCGGTACTGTTTGCACCAGTCAACCATGCCTTTGAGGTAGTCCGAACCGCTGGATGCTGACGCCAGTCCGCCAATAACCACCTTTACGTTCGGATCTGCATTTTTGACGCCAACACCCGCGCCCATCGTATTCTTGTGGCCGTCATAAAAGGCCGACAGGTTAGCCGCATATTCGCGGGCGGTCTGGTATGCCTTACGGCCTTTCCACCACTTGTCGCGTTCATTGTCGCATTCGATGTAGTTGATCAGGCCGAGGCCGACTTTGATCGAGTTCGGCGTATCTCCGGTCCAGCGCGGGGTCGAGTTGACGCTCAATAACGCCGGATTTACGTTTGGATTGTTACCGTAGCGGGCCATGTATTGAAAGCCAACTTTGGCCTGCTCCAGATACGAAGCTGGGTTCGTAAAATCCTTTCCGTAACGCAGCGGGGTATTTTCGCTATCGCGCTGATCATTCGGATACGTATCCACCATCCAGTCGGGAATGGTTTTGAGGCAGGCCAGCACCTCGATTCCTTCGGCTTTGCAGCGTTCGTAGATGGCATCGTAGTTCCAGCCACCGCTCATGGTTGGATTATAGGAGTAGTTGCCCTCGGTCGATTCCAGTTTATTCCAGTCCATATAATGCCGGACACCAGAGAAACTTTTCACGATGTTCATTTTCGTTTCATTGATCATCCAGGGAGAATTGCCATCTTCAAAATTCCATTCGTAGGCATTGACCCCAAACATATCCTTCAGCTTTACCGACTTAGCCGGAGCGGCTGTTTGCGCCTGGCTGGCTGCTACATAGGAACCATAAAACTCGATTTCGGTTGGGAAGGCCCCCCACGTGTTAATGACTAGGTAACGGGCATTCGATATTGGCTGATCCAGTTTGAACTGGGCATTTCCGGTCGTTGTCCGATTGGGGTACGGGCCAACCCAGGTCGCATATTGCTCTCCCGTGAAGGTGGCGATGGGAATGCGCTGCCACTGATCCGTAATGATCGACAACGTCATGGGGTTGTCTGTGAATGTGCCCATGAAATCGTAAAACCGGATGCTTTCCAGCGTCATTGATTCGCCAGCCAGCAGGGGATAATACGCATCGTAATTGGCAAGCACTTTGCCCCACCCGGTTTCTACGGTTGCATCCGTGATGCCGTCGAAAAGCCCATCCAGACCGTTGCTTACATTGTTGAGCTGATACCAGCGTTTGCTGTCGATTGGGATTTTTTTGTTGGCCGAAATCGTAGTCGACCCGTTAATTGTCTGTGTTCGAGCTACGTCAGAGGCCGCCAGATAAGCAGACGAAGCCGCCTGTGATGCCGTGATGGTCGCCGTTCCTACACCTACGATCGATGCTTTCCAGGCTCCTGAACCGTTGGAAACGGAAACGACCGATGGGTTCGATGAGGCAAACGTGATGGGCGTCGAGGTATTGGTGCTGGTCGCAACCAGACTAAATTCGCTATCGTCAACGGTTTTGTCTGGTAAGGCGTTGAACGTGATAACGGCTGGCGACAGCACTATGCCCCCTTTAGCGACACTGAACCAGTTGAAATTGAACGTCCCACGAACCGCATATAGCCGTAACACCTGACTGCCTGCCGTTAAGGTCGCGGTCGTGCTTATCGTTGTCCAGTTCTGCCAGCCGCCCGTTCGGGGTACATCAACGCTACCCAGTACCGAGCCCGATTCCGTCCGAATCTCGATTCGCCCGTTACCGTAACTGTTCGCTACCCGAAACTGGAAGGTGTGGATACCCGCCGAAGCTACATTGACATTATAGTCCATCCAGTCGTTATCGTCGATATACCCGACATTGAGCCCTCCGCCCGTATCGGCGGTTGCCTCCGGACGTACATCCGTTGCCACGTCGAACGTTTCGGCTTCCAGCTTGCCGGGCAGAGCGCGACTGCTGGCTGCTTCAAACCAGTTGAAGTTCCAGTTTCCCGTGACAACGTACAGGCGGATTGTCTGTGTACCAGCCGTCAGGCGGACCGTTGCGTTGAAGGTTTCCCAGTTCTGTAAACCACCCGTTCGGGGTACACTGACCGCTTTGAGAACCGTTCCATTAGCTGTTCGTAGCTCAAATTTTGCATTGTCGCTCCAGCCATTGGCTACCCGAAACCGGAATGTATAAACGGCTGTGGTTGGCACAGAAACGGCGTAGTCTATCCAGTCACCATCGTCGATCTGACTGATGCTTTGTCCTCCGCCAACGTCATTGGTTCCTTCCTTCTGGATACCCTGCATGGCCACGTAGTTCTCGGCTTCAACGTGACCCGGTAGCGCAGCCGCCGTTTGAAACGTGGATAGAGTACGCTCCGGCAATGCCGTCTTTATCGAAACAAAAAGGCTACCAGCGAGAGCCGCACACAGACACGTGTGGAGTAGAGTTTTTTGCATAGTACTTGGGCTATATATTGATGTTACTTTATATGTGATAAAGGTAAGTAAAGTTATTCAAGTTGAAGGCGTTTTGTCGATTAAAAAATTTTAAGGTTATATACTTAGTGTATAGGTATTACGTAAATATGTTTTTCTGTTAATAAATTAATCTATGAATGGTGTTAGTTTCCAATAGTTCAGTAGATTGTGCTTTGCTCGATAAAATTTGAATTAGAAATTACTAGTAAGTTTTACGCATAAGGTAGTCGCTCAACTAGTCAGTCGAGAATGGCTAAAAACTGGCTGATCTGTATAAACAAATCACATTTTAAGGATATTATTTTTTGAATTGGTGTACTATAGAAAAGCAAAACCCCCTTCCCGATCGAAAGGGGGTTTTGCTGAAAAATAAGAGAGCAACGTGTACGTCTGATTTGACTGTTTCTAGAACTGGTAAATGACCGAGTTGATATTCATGCCAGCCCCAACGGAAGCAATCACGACTTTGTCTCCCGGTTTGATCTGCTGATCGTCAAACTTTCCTTTCTGAATCAGATCGAGCAGGGTAGGAATGGTTGCTACTGAGCTATTACCCAGCCATGAAATGGTCATGGGCATCAGTGTCAGGTCGGGACTGTCCAGATTATAGAGCTTGTAAAGCCGTTGCAGAATGGCCACGTCCATTTTCTCGTTGGCCTGGTGAATCAGCACTTTGTTGATTTGTGACAGGGAAATACCGGCCTTGTCCAGCGCTTTCTTTATCACCAGTGGCACCTGATTGAGGGCAAACTCATACAGTTTCCGGCCGTTCATTTTCATGAAAACGTCCCCACTGTCCGCCTGAGTGGGAGCGTAGGACTTGCTCATGTTTAAGAGCGTGGCGTAATCGTGGGCGTGCGTTTGGGTATGATGCGACAAAATGCCGGTATGCTCATCATCAGACGCTTCCAGAATAACGGCACCACTTCCGTCACTGAACAACATTGAATCCCGATCATGCGGATCAATAACCCGTGACAGCGTTTCGGTTCCGATAACGAGACAACGTTTGGCGTCGCCGGAGCGGATATAGTAATTGGCCTGAATGATCCCTTCCAGCCAGCCTGGGCAACCAAACGCCATATCGTAGGCGATCGTATCGGGATTTTTTATGTGCAGCAGGGCTTTGATCCGCGAGGCCAGCGAAGGCACCATATCGACCCGGTTACTGCCGTGAGCAACGTCGCCAAAGTTATGCGCAACGATGATGTAATCGAGTGTTTCAGGGTCAATACCTGAACTCGTCAGGGCATCGCTGGCTGCCAGAAAGCCCAGCTCCGATGCCTTTTGTTCCGGCCTGGCGTATCGACGTTCGCAAATGCCGGTAATTTCCTGAAACTTTGTTAACGTATGAGCTGAGTTTGTTGGGATTTCAGCTCCTTCTTTGGTGTAAAACTGTGCAGTCAGGAAGTCCTGGTTACGAACGGTAACGTCAGGTATATAGCTCCCGGTTGCAGTGAAAACTGATCTGATCATAGGTACGGAAAAGCCTTGAAACAACTCCTTTTTTTAGGCAAGAGATCGGGGTTTATGATTTGTTGAGGGTCGCTTGTAAATACGCTTTAGCTTCGGTAAATGCTCTTACCAGATGCCGATGGAAGTAGATCCGATCCTGACCGACGAAAAAAGCGAGATCGTCATCATGGTCACAGCGAAAAAACAGACCATTGGGAAAATAGCCATTACCCGCACCGTAGAAGTGATTAATAACGGGAACGACCGCGGTATTTGTTTCGGGCGTATTTTGGTTGGCATTGATCGTGTTGACAGACTGACGCATGGCATAAATCAGACTCGTAATATCCTGAATTTTACCATTCGTACCTACTTCATCAAAAAAGTCGACTCGCTTACCGGCCTGTTCAGCTTGCTCGAGCAAGTCACTTTCCAGGTTTACCAGCTCGATAAAGAGCGACTGTGTCTTTGTCGTATACGCTACATCTCGGTTAAAAGCAGGCTCGTGTACATGCTGATCGATAGCCATCAGGTTTTGATCGAGTTGCGCTTTGGTCCACGCTTTATTTGGGTATACTGTCATGAGAGACAAACCTTACTACGTTTAGTAAGCGGGCAGCAGGCGTGTGATAGGATAACTGATTTGTCCGCAAAACGCTTATTGACCGACCTGATTGTTGAGGGTAAACTCCTTCCGGAACAATTCCGTCAACGGCCAGCCAACTTAACGAGATTCGAGCCCATAAAGGTAGTGAAAACCGGCTGGACAACAGCATAGTAAATGCGTCGTGCTCTGTAGGTGCCAGTGCGCTGGCAAGTATATAAACAGGGCAACCGAGTAAAGCAGGATTATTTCGTCTTTTTGTAAATCATTTCCTATTCGTGCCGATGAAACGATGCCTGTTCATGCTTATTCTGACGCTGCTCACCACTATCAGTTGGGCACAATCTACACCGACTTTAGCCAATCAACATGCGAAACCCTGGACTTACTGGTGGTGGATGGGCAACGCCGTGAACGAGAAAGACATTACAAACTTACTCGAACAGTTTTCAAAAGCCGGCCTGGGCGGGGTACATATCATCCCGATCTACGGCGTAAAGGGATATGAACGCCAGTTTCTTCCTTTCCTGGGCGATCGCTGGCTGGCAGTTTTTGCGCATACCGTTCGGGAAGGTAGGCGGCTGGGGATGGGCGTCGACCTGACGATGGGTACAGGCTGGCCGTTCGGTGGACCAGGCGTTTCGTCGGCAATGGCGGCCAAAGAGTGGAAGGTGGAAAACGGGACGCTTGTGTCCGCGTTGACCAACCAGCAGGTGAAGCGACCCGCACCCGGTGGGCAGGGGCTCGTGATCGATTATTTCAGTCGTTCGGCCATTGAGACCTACGTAAAACGCTTCGACTCGACACTGGCACGCATACCCGAGAAGCCGCGTGCGGTGTATAACGACTCCTACGAGGTGTTTGGCGCTAACTGGACGGATAACTTTCTCACCGAATTCAGGAACCGACGTGGCTATGATCTTAACAGTCAGCTCTCCGCTTTTCTGGATACGACGCAAACGCAAAACAGTATTCTGGTTCATCAAGATTACCACCAGACGCTGGCCGAACTGCTGCACGACGGATTTACCAAACCCTGGGTTACCTGGGCACACCGGCACAACTACAAGGTTCGTAATCAGGCGCATGGCTCACCGGGAAATCTGATCGATCTGTACACGGAGGCTGACATTCCAGAAACTGAATCGTTTGGGTCGAGTCGGTTTTCAATTCCCGGTTTGCGCGTCGATGAACAGTATGAAGTTGACCGATTCGGTACACCCAACCCACTGGCCATGAAGTTTGCGTCTTCGGCGGCAAATCTGGCGGGCAAACCGTTGGTCAGTTCCGAGACCGGAACGTGGCTGGCGAATCATTTTCAGGTGTCACTGTCGCAGGTGAAACCGCAGGTCGATGAGTTATTTACGGCGGGCGTTAATCACGTTTTCTACCATGGCATTCCATACTCACCACCTGCCGAAGCGTGGCCGGGCTGGTTGTTCTATGCCTCGACAAACTATGGGCCAACGTCGCACGTCTGGCCCCACCTGCCGCTTCTGAATCGCTACATCGAACGTTGCCAGACGCGGCTGCAACGAAGCAAACCCGATAACGATGTGCTAATTTATTTTCCTATTCACGATCTGTGGGCCACACGGGCGAAATCAGCCGGAGGGATCCACCAGCTGGAAGTGCATCACGTTGAGCGATGGTTATTGCCGCAACCGTTCGGACAAGTATGCGACCTGCTGCTGAAGCGGGGCTACTCGTTCGATTACGTGTCGGATGATCTACTCAAGGGCCTAACGGTCACCAAGCAAGGGGTTCGTAGTGCCAGTGGAGCCGTATACAAACTGATCGTGGTGCCCCGGACCGTCTACTTGCCCGAACAATCGCTTCGGCAATTAGAGCGTCTGGCCCGGTCTGGAGCCCGTATCGTGTTCGATGGGCAGTTGCCGGAACAGGCTCCCGGCTTTCAGAATCATGCAAAACGAACCGCTGAACTAAAACAGATCGGGGCCACCCTTCAGCAACTGAACTCTGTAACGATCACCGCTGACCTATTTAGCACGCTCGGCCAAATGGGTGTTCGGGTGGAGTCCTGGGCCGCCGAGGGACTATCATTTATCCGCAAGCGGCACGCCGACACGACGCAGTATTTTGTGGCGAACCTGAGCAATCGTTTTCGTCAGAACTGGATTACGCTGGCTGCATCGGGGTGGGTAAGCCGCTATGATCCACTGGCGAACCAGACCGACCGTTTGCCCGTCCGGAAAAATAAACAGGGCGGGGTCGAGGTTTTTCTGCACCTGGAACCGGGGCAAACTTGTTTCCTGAATGTGAGTCCGGGAACTGCGCCAGTAACGACCCCGGCCAGCCAGTCCGAAGCTGATAAATTAGCTGACCAGCCCATTGCCTTACCGAACCCGTGGCAGGTGCAATTCCTGCAAGGTCGTCCGGCATTGACAGCGTCGGTAACGGTGCCCGGTCCTGTGTCGTGGGTAACGCTTACTGATTCCGCCGGTTTTTTCTCCGGCACAGTGCGCTACAGCACTACCTTCGATCTGCCCGGTGGCAGAGCCCGTGCGCGAACGTACAGACTCAACCTCGGCGATGTGCGGGAGGTAGCCGACGTTCGACTCAACGGACAGCCAATCGGCACGGCCTGGAGTATCCCGTTCCAGCTATCGATACCCGCCGACCGGCTGAAACCGACCGGCAACCAGCTAACGATCGACGTGACCAATCTATCGGCCAATTACATGCATCTCTACGACCGTCAGCATCCGGGTTGGAAAAAGTTTTATGATATCAACATTGTCGACATTCGCTATAAACCATTTGATGCGAGCCGCTGGGATGCCGTGCCGTCTGGTCTGCTGGGTCCGGTAACATTAACACCCGTAAATGCACAAGGTGGTCGGTAATGTACGCAACCGATCCTAAAGAGCGTGAGGGCTGCGTCGAAGGGGTTAACAAATTGGTCATATCGAACTGAATCAACTTACTTACATTGCAGCTGACTCAAGTTAACGACCATTTATATGCAATTGACGGCTTTGTCGTGGCTTTATCTTGTTGGCGCTGCGTTCTGCCAGATGGCCTGGACATACTCGCTGAAATACCTGCGCGTCGATGCGCTGAAAGTCCTGAACTGGGCAACGTTTTACCGGCTCGATGGTGGACTGGTTAGTCTGGTTCCCTGGATCGTCTATGTGGTTGCCGGTATCATCAACTCAGTGTTGCTGGCGATGGCAATGCGCGTGATTTCGTCGACAACCGCCTTTGCCGTCTGGATGGCTGTAACCTTACTCTTTATCAAAACGGCCGACGTTTACTGGCTGAAAAACAGCTGGTCGCTATCCGAATTGTTCTTTCTGCTGTTGATCACGGTCGGCATTGTCGGGCTTAAGCTGGTGGGCCCCGCGCAATGAGAACCGTAAACAAAACACCTACGCAGTCAGTGCCGGGTAGGTGTTTTCGGGTATCAGAAAATCGCTGGTAACAGACGATCAGACTTCAAGCGCTTTGCGGGTTTTCCGCTTTTGTTTGGTTCTGTTGAGCCGGGCGCAGCATAGGCATTCCACTTTGTGACCTGTTCCCGTGTGCCGGTCGATCGGATCGATCCGGACGGCTTCCGAGCAACCTGTGTTTGTATGATAAACGAGCTGCCGAATTGAATTAAAAGGTGTAACTTTTCCCATTATTGTCGAGATAATTCTTGCCTGTGCTTAGCATAACCAGTATAAAAGCACAGGTATAAGTAACAGAATAACCAGCGTTATAGTGAATAATGTTTGCTGACGGGACGAATAGATTACGTACCGGCTATTTCCGGCCAGCAGATTCATGAGTTCGAGTAGCCAGTGGCGCAAAACAAAATAGAGTAGTAGTGTCGAATCGCCACAAAGGTATGGGGTTGATTTACTGGTCAGTGTTATCATTTTGTTACCCTTGCCGACCCCACAATTCGATAGCGTACACTCAATCGTGCTTGTACTTCTGACGCAACCGCCTGACTACGTCATCGGCGAGTTCATCGCGCATGCTGTCGTAGAGCTGCCAGCGTGAGGGCGGAAACAGGTTAGCGCTTTTGAGGCTCGACCCATTTAGCGCCCGATCGTCGCCACTAAATGTTTGCCACTCGGTTTGCCAGCTTCGGGTTTCCCAGATTCTGTCGTCCCAGACTGTTTTGCCGGTCTGCGTATCGACACTGCGCATCTGTAGGGTCAATTCGGCGTGGATCGTTCGCTGGTAGGTCGTCAGCGTGCCGCTCACTTTTTCCATGATGTCGACCTTCGTGGAGTCGTTGATCTTCTTCTCGCCGACCTTATACGACTGATTGCTGTAGACGGTTGTGGATGATGATGTGGTATTGTCGCTGGACGGCCTGTAGTCGGAAACCTGAAGCTGGATCGCCTGATGAATGGGAAAGCCATCCCCCGCCGACTCGTCGGGTCGGTAAAGCCGAACGAAGGGGGATGGCGCTTCGTCTGGACCGATCTGGCGAAAAATCAGGTGCTGTAAGTACTCGTTTTCTTTCTCGCTGATCTCGCGTGTGGGTGATAACGGCTCCACAACGACCCGCAGAACCGCAAAGGGTAGGGCCTCTTCGGATTTGGCGTGGGCCTGTTGGTAGTCGGGCACCCACGACAGGGCTTTCTGGTAGTTAAGATACGCATCTTTGGCCGCCAGTCGATCCGTCTCCCGGTAGGCAAACGCCTGTTCTGCCGCTTCGTAGCGGTCGGCTGCGGCCAGTTGACGGGTTTCCTGTTTGCGGTCGGTGTATGACAGCGGGTAAGCCGCCAGCCAGCCGGCACACGCGTCGCAAGTTCGGGCGTTGTCGGTCAGCGCTTGCAGCGTTTCGTACTCCGTATGGACAGCCTCCCAGCGGTAAGCATCGGTACTGGACGGGGAGGACAGTCTTCGGATCGTATTCTGGTGCGTTTCGTAGGCGCTGACAAAAGCCTGTTTAAGAACCAGCGGTGCTTTGATGAACCCACGCTTGCTCAGTCCACGCCAGCCCTGAAGTCGTTGCGACGCCCGTTTGACGGCCAGGTCGAAGTCGCCCCGCTTGAGGGCTGTCTGGCCGCTGCTACAGGCCATCAGCACAGCGGCTAGTACGGAGAAGAGGAGAAGACGCATATCGTAGAATACGATTTTCTGAACATTCGACAACGCAAAACGTAGTTGGTTTATCGTTGATGTTAATTAGTTTGTGGTTTAGTCAATTCTGAGGGAAGATGCTGTCCGGCAAAACCTACTCACGTAAGGGACACGGAACAGATCCGGGTCAGTATTGATGCACCTGATAGCGACGAATCACAGGCCAAGTTTAGCTAACCATCCATGTCGAAACACAAACGTTACCGTTCCGCCGAGAAGACCCTCGGCAGCTCTCCCGGTACACTCACCTATGTAGGAGAAGAAATCGAACACGCGACCAAGATCAAGCGCATTGATTACAATGAGAAAGAATACCATGTCGATGATGTCAGTAAGTTAAGTACCTGCCGATTGCCCGACCCCGGAGCGCCCCTGGTAAACTGGATCGATGTGGATGGTATTCACGAGAAGCAGGTTGTGTCTGCCGTTGGCCAGCAATACCACCTGCATCCGTTACTGCTCGAAGACGTGATGAACACCGAGCAGAAACCCAAAATCGATCTGTATGACGATACGGTCGTGTATGTGACGCTTAAAATGCTGCACCATAGCCGTACCAAACAGGAGATCGATGTCGAACATGTGAGTCTGGTGCTGGGCAAAAATTACCTGGTTTCGTTTCAGGAAGAGCGGACACATGATATTTTCGAACCGGTCATTGAGCGGATCAAGGCGTCGTCGGGCAAAACCCGGCGCAACGGAGCCGATTATCTGCTTTACTCGTTGATGGACGTAATGGTCGACCATTACCTGCTGATCACGGAACGCATCGGCGAAAAGATGGACGAGCTGGAGGAGCAAATCGTTCAGGAGAAGGCGACGCAGCAAACACTGGCAACCCTCTACAAACTCAAGCGCGAATTGACCTTCATCCGGCGGACCATTTACCCGTTGCGCGATATGATTGGCGTATTGCTGCGGGAAGAATCCGATCTGATCCAGCATACTACGCTGCCGTACCTGCGCGACCTGGCCGACCATGTTAACCAGATTATCGAGTCGCTCGATTCGTACCGCGAACTGGTTTCAGGACTGATGGACGTTTATTATTCCATTGTCAACAACCGGATGAACTCGGTGATGAAAACGCTCACGATTGTGTCGGCTATTTTTATTCCATTGACGTTCATTGCCGGGATTTACGGGATGAACTTCGACAATATGCCCGAACTTCGGACAAAAACCGGTTATTTTTGGGTGATTTTTGCCATGGCACTTATTGCCGTTGGCGAGGTGATTTATTTCAGACGGCGCGGCTGGATGTGACTATGTTACGCCTGTTCGGGTGACTTTTCGGCCAGGATCGAACGGGATCGAATTCAGCGCGACCGTCTGTTTGAGAGTACTATATGACTACGCAGGAACTTCAATTAGATACGCTACAGTGGATTACCGACTCCCGGCAGGTTGGTGAGCATAGGACCGCTCTGTCGGGTCAATCCGTGTTTTTTGCCATACGGGGTGAACACCACGACGGGCACGAGTTCATCGGCGAATTATACCGGAAAGGAATTCGCTATTTTGTCGTCGAACGATCGGCCCTGACGTCTGACCGACGTACCGAATTGCTGAATTACCCGGAAGCTCAGTTTATTGAGACGGACAACAGCCTGCACATGGTACAGGCACTAGCCGCCGAACACCGGCGGCAGTTTCGGATTCCGGTGATCGGCATTACCGGCAGTAACGGAAAAACGATTGTCAAGGAATGGCTGGCGCAACTGCTATCCGACGATTTCGAGGTAGCAAAGAGTCCCAAAAGTTATAACTCGCAGCTGGGCGTTCCGCTGTCGGTGCACCAACTGAACGATAGCCATACGCTGGGTATTTTTGAAGCGGGCATTTCCCGATCACACGAGATGCAGGCGCTGGAAGCCATCATCCGGCCCACGATTGGCATTTTTACGAATATCGGCACTGCTCACGACGAAGGGTTTCGAACGTACAAGCAGAAGATTGCCGAGAAACTCCGGCTTTTCATTCACGCGGGTACGCTGATCTACTGCGCTGACTACGTCGATATCGATGAAGAGGTGAACATGCTGCTGCGAGCCGTTAATGCGCACATGCGGTTCATTACCTGGTCGATGACGGGAAAAGAAGCGGTTTATCAAGCGTCTGTGCAGCAGGACCGGCTCACGCTCATTGGACCAAACGGAGCCATTACGTTGACGCTTCCTTTCACAGACCCGGCATCGGTCGAAAATTTGATCCACTGCCTGGTGACGATGCTAACGCTGCGGACGCTGGATGCGGACTCGTTGCAAAACCGCCTGAACCGGCTCCGGCCTGTTTCCATGCGGCTGGAACTGAAAGAGGGTATCAACAACTGCGTCCTCATCGACGATTCCTACAACAACGATGTCGCCGGGTTGCAGCTTGCGCTCAGCTTTTTCAATCAGCAAAGTACCCGCGATGGTCGGGTCGTTATCCTGTCCGACGTGTTACAATCAGGCCAGCCGGAGAGCAATTTATACGAACACGTAGCCAGCTTGCTTCAGGCCAACAACGTTCGCTTGTTCATTGGTATCGGGCCGAAGGTTAGCGCCAACCGCCGTTTTTTTGCCGACAATAGCCTCTTTTTCGAGACGACTGATCAATTTCTGACCCTGTTTCAGGTTAGCAGTCTGCGTGACAGCACTATTCTGGTGAAAGGTGCCCGCCCTTTTTCCTTCGAACGAATCATAAACAGACTACAGCGGAAAGTACACGGTACACTGCTCGAAATTAATCTCGACGCGCTGACCCATAATCTCAACTACTACCGCGAGAAAGTTGGCACCGAGATCAAGATCATGGTCATGGTGAAAGCCTTTGCCTACGGTAGCGGCAGCGCTGAAGTGGCCCAACTTCTGCAATTCCACCGCGTCGATTACCTGGCCGTAGCCTATGCCGATGAAGGTGTTTCGCTCCGCCAACACGGGATCGAGTTGCCCATTATGGTCATGAACCCGGCCCCCGAAACGTTCGCGACGTTGTTCGAGTACAAGCTGGAGCCTGAACTGTACAGTATGCGGTTGTTACGGGAGTGGGGGAGCTTCATGACCAGTCAGCCGGCACAAACGGAAGCCACGTCGCCCGTTCACTTAAAGATCGACACCGGTATGCATCGGCTGGGCTTTCTGGAACACGAAGTGCCATCAGTTGTCGATTACCTCACCACCTGTCCTATGCTGCGCGTCGCGACTGTGTTCAGTCATTTGGTTGGGGCCGATGAAGCCCTGTTCAACTCGTTTTCTCAGCAGCAATACGATACGTTTCTGCGCGCGACGACCGAACTTGAGTCCGGATTGGGTTACCGGCCAACGCGCCATCTGCTCAATTCGGCGGGTATCGTGCGGTTCCCGGACTACAGGCTCGACATGGTGCGGCTCGGTATTGGTTTGTATGGCGTAGAGTCGAGCCAGATCGAGAAAGACGCCGTTCGGCCCGTTGGTACGTTACACACGGTGATCAGCCAGATCAAAACCGTTCCGGCGGGCGAATCGGTAGGCTACAGTCGCCGGGGGGTACTCGACCACGAGGCCCGAATCGCTACGCTCGCCATTGGCTACGCGGATGGGTACGATCGGCGACTTGGTAATGGCGTTGGTCACGTCTGGGTGAATGGAACCCGTTGCCCGACGGTCGGCAGCATCTGCATGGACATGACCATGATCGATGTGACGCAGGCTTCGGCCGCTGAGGGCGACGACGTGATTATTTTCGGCGATGAGATCCGGATCACCGAACTGGCTCAGCAGATAGGGACCATTCCGTACGAAATCCTGACAGGCGTTAGTGAACGGGTGAAACGTGTATTCTTCAAGGAGGGTAACTAGGTAAGTCATCGGGTAACTAGCTGTCTGTTCAACCAGTTACCCGATGACTTACCTAGTTACTCGTTACTCTTTTTCGCTTTGACGGCTTCGACGTTCTTTTTGCGATTTTCCAGCTCCGTCAACGCGCTGGCCTGTTCCGTTTTGTTGGCTTCGATGTCTTTCTGAAGTTGTTCTAGTTCTTTCGCGTTCTCATCGATGCGCTTCAGTAACCTCTCTTTTTCTTTTGCGTTCTGCTCGATCGACCGCTGAAGCTGTTCCCCTTTTTTTACCGTTTTCTGGTGGTTCTTCTGCCCTTCGTCGAAACTGCCTTCGGCTATACGGACTTCCTGACTGAATAGACTCTTGCCTGCAAAGTCCTTCAAAACTTGCTCCGCAGCCGCGTAGCCCGTACCGCCCGTCTTAACGTAATTGCCGTTGCCCAGATCATACGACACAAAGATCGTCGCCGAGGTCTTCGTTGATTTTACGGTGCTAACTAGATTGATCGGCTCGGACGAAATCGCCTGTATATCGGCATTGGGTACCCGGTACGTGCCACGCGAAGAAGACAGTCGTCCGTAGGTTTTAAGTTGCTCTTCCCAGTCTTTTTCCAGTTGCTTGCCATCGCCCTGTAGCGTGAGGTATAAGCCCGGTAGGCTGGCTTTATCGACGGTGGTCTCGCCCGCGTAGACAGTTTGCGCGTGCGATCTTCCGACTAAACCGATCAGAAGGAGAAGTAAGGAAATTCGGGATGCCAGTTTCATGCGTGTGTACTGTTTAAGTGAATTATGGGTGTTATTACCAGACGGGTTAGTCGCTTTTCCGCGTAATCAAGAGCCGCTTATCGCCGTTTTGTAGGGTTGTTGCCAGAATATATGTATCACCTCCTTCGCGTAATCCCAGCTTTTTACGCAAGTCGGCCACCGATTGTGGAAAATTCCGGACGGTCAGGTTCGCTTTCATGGATGGTAACAGTTTTTGCAGTGTTTTTCGATCCGGTTTACTAACAGCCTCAACCAGAAATGAGCGGCCAGGGAAATCCGGCTTCAGGACGTCACTAGTGTACAAATGACTGTTAGGGGCCAGTTTGAACAAACCAAACCGATCACCAACCAGCCGAAAGGCACCCGCTTTTAATACAGCCGCATTCGGTTCATAAACGTACTGCAACGGATCGCTCAGGGTAACGCTGGCGCTGGCTTCATCGCCTTTCACAAACCGGAAGCTAGTAGTTCCCCGAACAGTCATATTGATGGCTGTAACCTCGATTGCTGCTGCCGCAACGGGTTGTTTACCGATCACCAGGAGTATTTCTTTCACCTCGCCCTGCACCGCCACAATGTGAACCGATTCTACCGAAACCAATTGCTGGATGGCGGTGTCCACACTGAGTAACGGCGAAGCCTTCAGTAAAATTCGGTGACTCTTTTTTAATAAGGCCGACAGGACACCGGGCCGGGTCACGTCCGGTTCGCAATCCGCTAACTGGACAACTTTTCCGCCCTGATCGTTCCGACGGTGAGGGTCCAGGTAAAGCCAGTCCGCCGTTTCGGGCCACTGGGCAATGATTTCCGGCCCATCGCCCGTTCTGACGTCGGCGTTCGATGCCTCCAGAAGCGGCAGATTATGGGCTGCGATTTCAGCCAGATCGGCTCGTTGTTCTACGTATACGACCCGATCAACCCGCTGCGCAAAAGCCCACGTATCTACGCCCATACCCCCCGTAAGATCAACCAGCAGCTCACCACTTACCAGCGAGGCTTTGTAGTGCGCGGTCTGCTCGGAAGAAGCCTGCTCAACCGACAACGCGGGCGGAAACACCAACCTATCGTTCGCATACCAGGTAGGCAGTTTATCACGGGCTTTTTGCCGGGCCGCAAGCTGAGCAACTACTTTTTTGATGTCGATGTCGGCGGGGTGCTGGCGTAAGGATAATGCCTGCACATCGTCGGTACTGTGCGTGCTGATGAAGTGCTTTTCGACTGGAGAAATAGTGATCAACAGAATAAATATTAATTGGGCCTTACATTCTTTTAAATTAACCGTTACGCTTAAGTAACGTGCACACTATCAGGGGGTGATCATCGTTCACAAAACTTAACTTGCCGCAACTATCTTGCCCATGCAACGCATAAGCCCATTCTGTACCCGTATAATACGAGCCTGCTTTGTCAGGATATTCTAGCTGTAGGGGCTCTTCCCCCTCTGTCTTGGTAGTGCACTGGCATCGGGAGTACCACTTTTTTAGGTTTGGTCGCTGGTATAATCGGTGGCATCGTTGTCGGGCTGCAATCTGGTTCCGAAGTGAGCGTCAGTGGACCGGCGGCTGGGCTGGCCGTCATCGTTGCCGATGCTATTGCAAAAATACGGTCTTACGAGGCATTTTTGGTGACCGTTATGCTGGTTGGTGTGATTCAAGTTGATCTGGGCGTAGGTAGAGCGGGTCGATTCAGTAGTTTTTTCACGATAGCGTGATCAAATATCGTTTTTACTGATTGGCATTGCGCTCGGCACAGTCGTCGGTACGTGCTCAACACGTGTATTCAATCGACGTTCAACGTGGTCCATTATGGCCGTACGTGACCATTGAATTTGAGAAAGACCTATATTTTCTGAGCAAGCCGCAGCTAAAAGAAGCGCTCGGTGCATTGCAGCCAGGCGATGAGGTCACGATCGACGGGAGTAAAGCCCCTTTCATCGACCATGCTATGCGCAATATGCTTTACGATTACTGGGAAACGGCTAACGTGCAGGGCATTCACTATAAACTCCGCAATGTAGTATTGAACTGTAAGCCGGAGTAGGGGCAAACGGGACGAAGGGCGGGCACTAACCAGCGCGTAGTAGGGGGAGTTGTGATAAACAGGCAAGTGGGCAACTGCGAGCGTTTGCTTGTTTGCCCCACGTGCTTATTTTGCGACTTCACCCACCTGCACAACTGCCGTAGCGAGTCCGGTGGCTGGGCGTAGGCGGGCTACACGAATACCCGATAAACCTTTGTGCCACAACACATAGTCACTAAGCGGGTAGGAGGTGATGACCACCGCGCCCTGATCGGAGGATGCGTGCAGCAGATGAATTCGACCGTCTGGATGCCGTGTCGCCAAGCCAACATGTTTCATATCCAGTCCCGGACGGGCCGCCGTGAGCATGATAATGTCACCCTCGCGGAGTTGCGATTCCGCCTGCCGGATGCTCTTGCTGGGGATGAAATAAAAGGATTGCTGGCTAATGGACGCTTCGGCCAGCGCGACCTGTTTCAGAATGGCCGGGTCGATCAGGCGGGGATATTTATACGTTGCCGTTGTCATGTACGACAAGGGTTTCGCCACCGAAAGGCTACCGGGTAATTCTTTGGTCACATCCGTCAGTAGCCCTTTTCGTTCGTTGTCGCGGAGCCAATCCGAGAAGTAGTGCAGCCGACTGGCATACCCATTGATGAGTCCGTCGCGGTAGCGGAGTTTGGTCAAAAACGTGCGAAATGACTGATCTAGTAAAACGGCATTGGTTGATTTGTCGGCCAGGTCGTGCCAGGCCAGCGTAAGGGCCAGTACCGTTTCCAGGTAGGTCGTGCAATCGAATTCGCGCATATTGACGACCAGCTGTTCGGTTGGGCTGGCATCGAGCGTGTGCGGTACGTAGGGACGTCCCAGAAACTGTCTGCCGATGTTCACCGCCGTTTCAGAGGGCGTCTTGCCACCTACGATGGGTATTGTTTTCAACTCGTTAGGCACCAGTTCCTGAGCTAACAGAACGGGTGACACCAATAGTAGACTAAGCGCAGTAATCAGTTTTATCATTGAATGAAGCGTGTGATAACGTATTGATAGGGATGGTGTACCGCGCGAAAACCAGTACGGATTATTTTATTTCCAGAATCAGGACACCACGCGGGGGAAGTGACAGGGACATGCCTTCCTGACCGACGGTTTCGAATTCGGTATCAGTCAGAAACATATCCGTCAGGGTGTAGGTTTTGGTGGGCTCCAAACCCATCACGCCGAATGCATGCTGCGGTATTCGGACGGACGTTTCGTAGGTTGTCGTCGCCGAGAAGTTACAAACAATCAACAACTTCTGCCGGTCGGTATAACGCAGATAACTGTATAGCTGATGCGCATCGTATCCCGTACTCTGGCCATTGTCGTTGGCGTATTGCAAATCGTAAAAGTACCCGTTCTGAATCGCATCGGAACAGTTGACCAGATGGTTCAACTGCTGATAGAAGGCCCGGAGTTTTTGCTGATCGTCGGTTAGGCCACTTCCATCGTAGCGTCCGTTGTTGATCCAGCCCTGCCAGTCGGGTAAGCCCCAGTAATCGAAAATGGTCGTGCGCCCATCATCACCGCTAAAGCCCTCGACACCTTCTGCCCGAACGCCTACTTCCTGCCCAAAATAGAGCAGATAAGGGCCATTGTGCATCGTTGCCGATAGGGTCATGCCCGGTACAGCGGCCCAGGGATCATTGGTAAAGAACCGGGAGGCAATCCGCTGTTCATCGTGCGTTTCCAGAAACCGGAGCATGTGCTGCGCGTAGTCGCCGGATTGCTGCTGCCAGACGCGCGTGAGCTCATAACACGAGCCGTGGCCCTCCATAAGTGCCCGAACGGCATCGTAAAGGCCAACTTTATCGTACAGGTAATCGAAACCACCGTCAAAAATAAAGGACCGGTACAAACCCGGATCATAGATTTCCGCGATGAAAATCAGGCGGGGGTATTGTTGTTTGACGCGGCTAATCGCCCATTTCCAGAACTCGACCGGCACCAGATGGGCCATGTCGCAGCGGAATCCATCGACTCCTTTTTTTGCCCAGAACAGGAGCACATCGAGCATCTGATTCCAGGTTGCTGGAACCGGATTAAAATTCAGGCTACCGTCGAAAATATTGTACCCGTAATTCAGCTTAACCGTCTCGTACCAATCGTTGATATCGGGCGTGGCCGTGATGGAACCGCTGCCCGTAACTTTGGCCGGAAATTCATGCAGGGCCGGCACCGATCCACGATCCTGCGCGTAGCGACTGGCGTCGGGGCCTACGAACGTTTCGCCGGGCAAATAGTAAAAATTATTGTTGGGCGCAAACCGTACCGACGTGTCGTCGTTTTCGCCCAGATCGATCACTCCAGAGGGTTTGGTGTCGGAAGCGTATTGACGGGCTACGTGATTTGGTACGAAATCGATGATCGCCTTTAATCCGTGAACGTGTGTACGCTCGATAAGAGCCTCAAACTCGGCCATTCGGTTTGGCACATCGACGGCTAGGTCGGGGTCAATGTCATAATAATCCTTGACGGCGTAGGGCGAACCCGCACGACCCTTTACCACGGCCGGATCGTCGGGGCGAATACCGAACGCTGAGTAATCGGTTTGGGTCGCGTGTTCGATAACCCCCGTATACCAGATATGCGATGTGCCCAGCCGTTTGATGGACCGCAAGGCTTCGTCATTGATGTCATTTAGTTTGCCAACACCATTCTCATCACGAGTGCCATTGGGGCGATTTGTGGTATTCTGATTACCAAACAAGCGCGTAAAAATCTGGTAAATAATCAATTTGTCCATTACTGGAACAATAGAGGTCGTATTCATTGGCGCCGGCTGAGTGTATGTTACGAATGGGGTTGTGTTGGGACTGCAAAATTATGGCCTTTTTCGGTGAAAAAATTGGGTTATAATTGCGTTCTTGTTGCATTATTTCCCGATCATTTCGGTGCAGAAGGCTTAAACAGAAATCGATTACGATGAGAAGGTTTATTTTACTGATGTTGCTGTTAGGCAACATGACGCTGGCTAACGCGCAAAATGCTCAGATTCAACGCGTGAATCCGACCAATTGGTGGGTTGGCATGAAGAACCCAAACCTACAGCTTCTGGTCTATGGGCCTAATGCCGGAACGCTGGCTTATACGGTAAATTATCCGGGTGTCAGGCTGGTGAAGACGCATACGGTCGATAATCCAAACTACGCATTTCTGGACCTGACCGTTTCGTCTACCGCGAAACCCGGCACACTCCAGCTCGTTGGCAAGCGGGGTAGCCAGACGCTGACCCAGCCGTTTGAGCTTAAAGCCCGCGACAAATCGTCGAAGGGAGCGGGTGTTACGGCTGCCGATTTTATTTACCTCATCATGCCTGATCGCTTTGCCAACGGTGACCCGGCCAATGACAAATTTGCCGATATGGCTGATCCGAATGCTGACCGGACCAATCCGTTCTACCGCCACGGAGGTGATCTTGACGGGGCGGCTCGACGGATCAACTATGTAAAAGATATGGGCGCTACGGCCATCTGGTTTACACCCTTACTGGAAAATAACCAGCCGCTTACCAACGAAGGCGGATCGATGCGATCGGCATACCACGGCTACGGGTTCACCGATCATTACAACATCGACCGACGGTTTGGCGGTAACGAAGCCTATACGTCGTTTATAAATAAGGCACATGCTGCCGGCCTGAAGGTCGTTCAGGATGCGGTTTACAATCACGTGGGCATCAACCACTGGTTTATCAAAGACATGCCCAGCAAAGACTGGGTACACCAGTGGCCGACCTACACCAATACATCGTATAAACAACAGCCCATTACCGATCCGCATGCCTCAATGATCGATCGTAAAGTCACGGTTGATGGCTGGTTTGTGCCTTTTCTGCCCGACCTGAATCAGAACAATCCGTACGTGGCTAATTTCCTGATTCAACATGCGATCTGGACCGTCGAAAAGTTTGGGATAGATGCCTGGCGCGTAGATACGTACTTGTACAACGACATGCCGTTCATGAATCGCTGCAATCAGGCATTGATGGACCAGTACCCAAACATTCTTATTTTTGGTGAGTCCTCCGTCAGCAATGTGATCGATCAGGCTTATTATGTCCGGAATAAAATTGACTTTCCGTTCAAGTCGAATCAGCCTGGCGGACTCGACTTTGTGCTGTTCAACGCGATCACGAACAACGCGCTGAAACAAAAGAATAGAGAAGCCTTCCCAATCTATGAAACGCTGGCGCAGGATGCTGTTTATGTAGACCCGACCAAGCTGGTCACGTTTCTGGACAACCACGACCTGGACCGCTATTTTTCGGTCATTGGCGAAGATTACGACAAATACAAGATCGGCCTGACCTGGTTGCTGACAACACGCGGGATTCCGTCCATGTACTATGGTACAGAAATTCTGATGAAGAACTTTAAAGATCCGTCGGATGCCGAAGTGCGTCGGGATTTTCCGGGCGGATTCGCGGGCGATAAAGAGAATAAATTTGAGACGGCTGGCCGTACGGACCGCGAAAATGAAGCGTTTCAGTTCGTGCGGAAACTGGCTACGTACCGGCGCGACAATCCGGTTATGCACACGGGCAAACTGATGCAGTTTCTACCCCAGGATGGCACGTATGTTTACTTCCGTTACGATGGTACGAAAACGGTGATGATCGCTACCAATACGGGTGATAAAGATATCTCGCTCGATACGGTCCGATTTGCGGAACGAATGAATGGATTTACATCGGCTCGTGATGTGATGACCGATGCCACTCTTTCGGACCTGAAACTCATTAAACTGCCGGCAAAAACGGCGTTGGTGCTGGAGTTGAGGAAGTAGTATTGAGTCACCCCCGGCCCCTCTCCCGTTTTGGGAGAGGGGCCGGGGGTGAGGGGAATCACACCGATGCTTGGGCGGGCTCATAGAGCTTGTACCAGTCGATATGCCGGGTTAGATACATCGTCACGCCGAGAATCAGCAGGAGGCCCGCGCTACCCAGTAGCAACGAATAATCTTCGAGTTGAAGTAATAAATAAAAGAACCCGTAGAGCAGTGCCAGAATGGTACTGAACAGAATTGTCAACCGGCTGTTGCGGAACACATACCGTACGTAGAATGTGATCAGGGTCAGGATAATGCAACCACCGATCAGGTACGACCAATCGAAGGGAATATGCTCGGAAATGGCGAGCAGCAACAGATAGAACAGGCAGATAGCGAAGCCGACCAGTAGGTATTGAACCGGGTGAATACGACGACGGTCGAGGATTTCGATAAAGAAAAACGAGACGAATGTCAGCACGACGAACAGAATGCCATATTTGGCCGAGCGCATCGTCTTTTGGTATTCATCGACCGGAACCAATAATTTGACGCCAAACGAGGGAAGTTCTGCTTTTGAGTCCATGCTGGCGGATGCCAAAAAATTGCCTATGCCCTGCTGTGGAAAGTTCCGGTTAAACTCCAGTATTTTCCACGATGCCGCAAAACCCTGTGATGTTATGGTTCGGTTATCGGGCAGAAAAGAGCCCGTAAAACTTGGCGTTGGCCAGGGCGAACGCAGACTTACGCGTGTTTCCTTGCCGAAAGGAAGAAAACTCAGTTCGGTGCTCCCGTTCAGGTTAAGTTTGGACTCAAAGCGATACTTATCAGCATCCAGTTTGAGCGGAACACTTACACCCGAAGGCACGATATCACTCGTGGGAATGCCCGGCTGAGCGGGTAGCACGTTGCCATTGATGCTAAAGTTAATGGCATTGCGAATGCCTTTCATGTCGCTGATTCCCAGTGATAGAAAGGCATTGTCCCAACGGGGTGTGCCCGGAACCAGCCCAAGTGATTCCACTGACGGTTTTTTAAAGCTTCCCCGGATTGTCAGGTGCGTGTTGTACAGCATAACGACAAAAATACCCCGATTCCGTTTTTCGGGTTTAACCTCGCCGTCAAACTGTAGCTCATCGGGCAAGAAGTGAAGGAACGTGGTCTGGACCTGCGCAATGCCCTTGTCGTTCCGGGTAACCACTTCGTAAGGAACCGATAAGATCGGTCCACCAATCACCTGCTTGCCCCCCCATTTGCTACTGACCTCGTCTATGGCCGCATTGCGGGTCATTTCCCGTTCCACGATCAGCGACTGGAGCATGCTGGTCGGGATGAGTAAAACCAGGATGAGAAAACCAAGCACGAACACTTTAAGCATCGTAGACGTACGAAGCCAATGATTGACACGGTCGAACAAAGAGACAGGCGATTCGGAGGTTGGTAGATGGTCCATAGTAATTTGATTGAAAGTACTTTGTATTGCAAAGTAAATCAAACTGATTTGATATTTCCAACGGTTTGGCGAAATATAGTGGCATCCAGCGACGCGATCTTACTTGAAAGACTGTAATCCGTAAAAGTTAGGCGCTTGGATTGACTGAGCAATTATCGTTGTGTTAGGTCAATCAACGCGGATAGGGTGGCAGCAGCAGCGCAAATCTGCCTACATTTGCGCTCCATCTATTGACTGGAAACCCATGAAACCCATCAAAGCATTTCTTTTCGATCTCGACGGTGTGATTGTCGACACCGCCATATACCATTACCAGGCCTGGCGTCGGCTCGCGAACGAGCTTGGCTTCGACATTTCTGAAGAGTTCAACGAACGGCTTAAAGGAGTCAGCCGTATGGATTCGCTGGATATTATTCTGGCCCACGGGGGAATGACTCTGCCGGATGAAAAAAAGGAAGAACTGGCCGCGCAGAAGAATCAGTGGTATCTCGATCTGGTTAGCCGCATGACCTCGGACGATATTCTGCCGGGTGTTGCCACGTTCTTTTCGCAGGTTCACAAGGCTAACTTGCTCACCGCGCTGGGCTCCGTCAGTAAGAATGCACCGATGATTCTGGAACGCATTGGCATGTCGGACGCTTTCGACGCGATCATCGACGGAACCAAAATCTCAAAGGGTAAGCCTGATCCGGAAGTGTTTACCAAAGGAGCGGCTGAACTGGAAGTCGATCCTGACGAATGCGTTGTGTTTGAGGATGCCGTTGCCGGTGTCGAAGCGGGTAAACGCGGGGGTATGTTCGTGGTGGGGTTAGGTTCTCCCGACGTATTGACCCAGGCCGATTTGGTTGCTGCGTCGCTGGATGTATTGACGGTGGATGACGTGCTGGCCAAAGCCAGTGTCTAAGCTACTTCGCCAAGTCAACATGTGGTCTGGAAATGCAGCGTATCACGGATTTCGACCGGTTCGCGGTTGAGTTGAGCAGCGGGTTAAAACCCGTGATACGTTAGCTCAGCACTAAAAGGCCAGCCAGCCCGAAACCTTGATGGCGAACGGAGTAACGGGAATACCCGTCCGGGACAGATTATCGCGGTAGGTGAGTCGATGGATGGCATCGATACGGAGCACTTTAAAAATATTGTCGATCCCGTAACCAACTTCGACGTAGGGCGTACTGGTCAATGAACTGAACCCTTCTACGGCACGGCCCTGTGCGTCAGTGCCGGGTATCATGGCAAGATTAGCGGAAGAAACGCTGCCCATCAGCACTTTAGCCGTTACCAATTCGTGCCATTTGAGTCGGCGCAAGAGCGGCAATCGATTAAAGAGCAATCCGCCGAAATTGTGTTCAACCTGCGCCGTAGCCCAGCGGTCAGACACAAATTCGAAGTAGTTCATCAGGTTATAGGCGTTGCCAACGTAGAATGACGACTCATTGCCCAGCGGCATATAAAGCAACGGGTAGGGTATCGTTGACGGAATAAGACCAGCGCCCAGCGTGTAATACGTTCGGCCCAGAATCCCCATCCGGAAGGAGTGTTTCATAGTCAGCGCAACGCGGTGGTAAGTAAAATCGCCACCTAATGCCCCGCGAATACCAAGGGTGTAGCGCAGGGTGAAGATCGGTTTACGGGTGGCACCGGCACTAACCCGAACGTTGTCGTTTTGCAGAATCACTTCATCAGGGGCAAACCGCGTTTCGGAGATCAGTTCGGTTACCCGATAGCTATCCCGAATGGTTTGATCGTTATCGTTGATCTGAGGCTGAAAGGCAAAGGGAAATAAAGGCTCGAAGGTGCGGTTGCGCATCGCCAGCGTCTGCGTAAATCCCCGACCGATTTCCCGCCGAAAATAAACCAGATTTTCTTCCTGAAAGTAGGGTCGTCGGATGGTGCCGAAGCGTGAATAAGCGGCAAAAAGTGAGTTATTCCCAATGTTATCCGCCGATACACCAACGCGTTCCAGATCATATGTTCGCCGGGCACCGATAACCGTCCACGGTTTCCGGCTAAGGACATACTCAATATTGGCGCTGTATTTAAAGGTCTGATCGAGGGTGCCATAGGCCAGATAGCCGCTCAGTAGCCATTTCTTGCTGAAACCGGTGTTGGTTCGCATACCAAGCCGAAACCGATTGCCTTCAACGTTATTGCTGGCGTATGAATACAGAATCGGGCCCAGATCGATGTGGAGTTTGTCGATGGGTTTGTAGCCTAGAACGCCAAGTTTGATAATCTCACCGGCTACCTTTATGAGCGGCACGTTGCGCACCGAATCGACAACCTGCATGGCCCGCCACTCATTTGGTGAGAGCGAATCCGGGCGAACGCTTTTCCAGAAGAGTGGCGTAGCATCCCGATAATCATCCGCCAGTTCAATGGACGGGTCATAAAAACCAACTTCCTTGGGGTCATTTTCGACCACATTACGAGCCGTGGCAAAGACCCGGATCAACGCGCCGGGTGAGCGGGGCGTTGGCTGGTCGGTATCGATCGTGATCTGCGTCTGGGTCGGAAACCGGACGCCCGACGCTATGGACTCCCAGCTTTGTTCGATGCGAAGTTCGTCGATGAAATTAATGTTGGCCCGTTTGTCGACGCGGGCATCGACCTGAGCCAGTGCCATGTTCAGCGTGTCGATCCAAACGGTTCCGGCAAAAGCAAGGTCACTGGCGCGTTTGGGCGTAAATTCGATCTCGTAGCACACCGCATTGTCGAGGGTAACCGTGTCTTTGAGATGGAACGTATAGACCGTTTCCCACTGGGCACCTATCGGCGACGGAATGTCTTTTTGAAGGACGTAGAGTGAATTACGGTAGAAATTATACTGCTGAAACGAGGCCCCGGTCAACTGAGCGATCAGGCCACCGTCGCTGACGCCTACGCCCGTAACCCGCGACTTGAGCACCTTTTCCTTGACTTTCTCGGGATTCGAACGGGCAAAAAAATTGGAAAAGGTTTCCGAAATAAAAACCGGTATGGCAGGCAGGCCATTTTCGTCGGTGATGGCGGGGAGCTTGCCCAGCAGTCGGCTGATGGCTCCTGGTTTTCGATTCTTTTTGCGCTTCTGCCCGAAGTTATTAATGTAGCCTTCGATTTTGGTGTAGCTATCGTACTGATAGGCCGACAATTGGGCCGGATTGAATTGCGGTCGTCGGCGCACGGTTTCGCGAAGAACCCGGTAGGCCGGGTCGCCCCCTTTGGCGTAAACCTTTACTTCCTGAAGCTTTGTAGCCGCACCGACTAACTGCGCATCGATCGTCTGATTCGTAATGGGCGTGAGTCGATACGATTGCGTTTTGTACCCAAGGCTTAATACCTGAATCGAGTCGGCCAGCTGTTTTGTCTGTAGTTTATAGCGACCGTCGACGTCGGAGGTTGTGCCGCTGGTCAATCCTTTAACGGCGATACTGGCAAACGGGATGCCTTCGCCGGTGGTTGCGTCAGTCACGCGACCGCTAACAGTATAGATAGTCTGGGCTAGCGTTAGCAACGGCCATCCGACGAAGAGAAGGCTACAGGTAACGAAAGTCCGTAATAAACGAGTCATTCACGTGAAGTATAGGGATCGGGCATAGTCTCGTAACTAAAATTTAGTCAACAGGGTTTACTAACTGCCGAAACATTATATAAAACCACAGAATCAGGCTACGAATGCCAGCGACTCATCAGAAGTCCTGAAAAAGCGGATGCCAGAAATAAATGTATTATTAAGTACGCCAATCATGCCTGCTTCGTTGCACGCGAGTTCTATCGTCTGAACCAGATGCTAAACTGGACCAGACGGTTATACTGGCCAGACTAATTCACCAGCGTTACTTTTTGCGCTTTCACCGCAGATGGACTAGTAGTCTGAATGGCGGCAATCTGCCAACGGTTATCGTCACGCTTCAGCACGTGCGTATAGATCGTCTTTTCGGGTTTCGTCGTATTGGTCAGTGTGCCATAAACTACAATTATATTATCATCTATGGATTGAGCCCGATCAATCGTTGTTTGCAGCGCATCGACTGTTTTCGGCTGATCTAGCCCTAATAGGTTGGTCAGGCCGTTGGTAATGTCGTCCGCTTCATTCCGGACGGTCGTGTTCTGCGTCAAAATCGTTGACAGCGCAGCTGTATCACCAGTGCTGTAAGCCTTCGTAAAGGCAGCCTCTGTATTACGGGCAATGGAATCGATGGCCGTCTGAGCCAGTGGTCCCCGCCGGGGTTTGTCACCTCGGAATAGGTTCTTACCGGCATTGGCGAGTTGACTAAACACGGGTAGATCGGCCGATATGCCCACGGCAAAAATAACCGCAACGATAGCCGGTACGATGAACTCCCGGCGAATGCCCCCCGTTCGCCGATCTTTGGTATACCCCGTGATCGATGCCCAGTTATTGACAATGTGAAAGAGAGCCGCCGTTACGAATAGAATGCCAAACCAGGCGTGGGTATGTTCGACGGCGTGCGAACCCTGCCCGAAATAAATTAAAAGGCCCGTTGCGGCCAGCACAAAAAACACGACAGCCACCGAAAGGCTAACAAGGTTCTTGGATTTCATAGGGCACGAAGAGATTGACAGACAAAGATATACGGAGTGGGCTATAAACAAGGAATCCCTCCAGCAGTGCCGAGGGGATTACCACCAACCTATTCTAATTAAGAGCAAAGGCCGTAGCGAGTCTTGTTTCGCCACGGCCCTGAAAGGATTTACGAACGGGGCCGACCGCTGCGTCCACTGCCGCCACTGGCTGGCGTTGTCTGCTGCTGTTGCTGACCCCCACCGTTATTGTCGCCACCGCCGTCGCCATCTTTCACGTCGTCGTTGTTGATCGATCGCCGGCTTCTACGAGGGCTGTCAAAGCTCATTTTGCCGAGTTTGTAGCTGAACGTTAACCGAACACCCGCGTTGTAGAAGTTCGTCACTGCTTTTTGCGTCAGGATGGGCGACGAGAGTTCAGACGTCATCGTGAATGGGTGGTTGAGGAAGTTTTCCGCAGCCAGGCCAATGCTGGTCTTTTTGTTGTTGAATTCTTTTCGCATGCCCACGTTGTAGAAGTACATGCTGGTCTGGTAACCCTGCAACTGGATCTGCTTGCCCCGCATGCCACCGAACGCCTGGAAGGCCCAACCATTTGCAAGGTTCACGCTGCCGTTGATACGACCCGAAATGACCCAGCCCGAGTTGGAGGCCGAATAGATCGGATTGGCATTGTTGTTGGTTAGGCTGACATGGTAGAGGTCAATACCACCACCGAGTTGCAGTTTGGAGAACAGCGTTCCATTCCCGAACAGGTTGAGGCCATACGCATCCTGATGACCAACGTTCTGGTAACTGGTCCGAATCACCTGCTGAAGAACGGGGTTCGTTGGGTCGCCAAATGATTGCTGCGATACGTCCCGAACGGCTGTGATCTCGTTGTTCGTACGCCGGGCAAACAGCGATGCGTTCAGGTACAGACCCTTGATGTTGGCACTGGTGCTGAATTCAACGTTGTCGGTCAATTCAGGCGACAGATAGGGGTTACCAATTGTAATGTTCGTCGGGTTGGCCGCATTGATGTTCGGGTTCAGGAACTGAATACCAGGTCGCTGAATCCGGCGGTTATACGCCAGTTTGATGATCTTACCACCACCCAGACTTTTCGAGATGTTCAAGCTTGGAACGATGTTCCCGTAATCAGGGATGGACGTTGCCTGTCCGGCTGATTCATTGCTGAACTTGGCATTGATAAAGGTATATTCGTACCGGGCACCCGCCTTGATCGTGAATTTGCTCTTGGTTGTCAGCGTATAAGACAGGTACGAAGCGGCAATGTTCTGATCGTAGAAGAGCGTATTGCCCAGGCGGCTTGGGTCAGTTTGGTAGGCTCCTTCAGCTCCGTTTGCCAGGAAGTACTGATATTCACTGTTCGCCTGACGGAAGATACCCTTAGCCCCAATTTCCAGTAATTGATTCTGTTTGATGGGCGTCTGGTAATCTACCTGCAAGGTCGATTCCTGGTTATAGCTCGTGTTGTCGTTTTTCTGACGGGCGGTAATCGTTTCAAAATCAGTGCCGCTCAGAATGTCCGCTACGAAGTTGTTCGTGCGGTTGTTACGGCTATACAGGGCCAGCACACTAAATTCCTGCTGGGGCTTGTAGGTCTTCGTGTAGGTTATGTTGCCATCGACGGTTCCCGATAAATCCTTTGTCTGTACATTCCGATCGTTCAGGCTGGGGAAGTAGCCGTTCGGTTGAAACGTTTGGGTCAGCAGGTTATACTGGTTAGCCGTACCATTTCGGGCTCCGTAACGCAGACTGGCCGTTAGTGAGGTCGTTTTGTTGATGTCATAATCCCAACCCAGCTGGTAGTTACCGAACAGGCGCTGACTCAGGGTGTTGGCTGTTTGAAGCGTACGGGTCGTACCGGCACTCGATGTGGTGGTCTGGTCATTCATGAACGATCCTTTCACGTTGTACTCGGCCCGGCCAAATCCGCTCAGGCTGAAACCCATCTTGCCCGTACGATAATTACCGTTCAGACCGAGGTTACTGCCCCGGTTGCCTCCGCCCCCGTCTACATTGAGCGTAGCTCCCTGAAGATTATTTTTCTTGGTCACGATGTTGATGATACCCGCCGACCCTTCTGCATCGTATTTGGCGGAGGGACTAGTGATCACTTCAACCGTTTTGATCATATCCGCCGGAATCTGTTTCAGCGCGTCAGCAACGCTACTGGCCACGATCGTAGACGGCTTGTTGTTGATCAGAACCGTTACGTTGCTGCTCCCGCGAAGGCTAACGTTCCCGTCCATGTCGACGGCCAGCATAGGCACTTTGCGCATGATGTCGGTGGCATCACCCCCTTTGGCGGTAATGTCTTTATCGGCGTTATAAACCAGCCGGTCCACTTTTTCTTCGATCAGAGCGGCCTGACCAACCACATTCACCTCTTTCAGCGTCCGAACGTCAGATGAGATTTTTATGGTGCCGAGATTGATGTCACTGCCACGCTCGATGGTGATGATGTTTGACCGTTTGTCTTTGTAGCCGATAAACGAATATTGGAGCCGGTACTTGCCCGGTGCCAGTTTAGGCAGTACAAACTTTCCGGAAGCATCGGCGGTAGTGCCGTCGATGGGCTTATTGGTCGCCGTGTTAAGCAGCGCGATGGTTGCAAATTCAACTGGTTTGTTGCTCGATGAATCGACCAGAGCGCCAGAAATCTTACCGTTACCGCGAGCAATAGGCTCCGCTTCAGAACCCGTTGTTCCCGGTCTCGGCTGATCAGTAGTGGCTGGCGCAACGGCCTCTTTGGTGGGGCTGGCCGGCATCGTGAACGTGTCGGGAGGAGTCGTGGCAGGGGTGCCGGTAGCACTGCCGGGGGTGGTGCTGACCGGTGCTGCGAAGGGGTCGGGTGTGGTTGTAGCAGGTGTCCCAGCGGCTGGCGTCCCAGCTCCAGTCGGCACCTGGGCAACAGCCGCTGGAACGCCAGCCGCTGTTGAACCAACGATGAGTATAGAAAGTAATAGCGTTTTCATGACATTCGGAATTGACGATCCAAAGGTGCACTCAGGAGTGGTCGTAGCGAAATCAATTTGGCCGAATGCCGATTTTTGAACGCCGAAGCGGGGGATTGAGGGGTGGAAGGAAATGACTTTGCCGTTTCTAAATAGACAGGAACCGAGCCCAGACGAACCGAACTCGAGTCCCTGAACTACTCGTCGCGTTCTTTTAAAACGCTCGTAAAACTCTTCGGTATGGGGGCTTCAAATCGCAAAGGTTCGCCGGTAATCGGATGCTCAAACGCCAGCACCTCCGCGTGCAGACCCAGCCGACCGATTGGATCGGAGGTAGCTCCGTATTTGGTATCGCCCACAATCGGATGACCGATGTCCTGCATGTGGACGCGTATCTGGTTTTTCCGGCCCGTTTCCAGTTCCAGTTCCAGCAGGGCGAAATGCGGTGTGGCTCTCGCTACCGCGTAGTTCGTAACTGACAGATACCCATTATCCGGATTCTGGCTGGAATAAACGATCAGGGCTTTGCTTTCCCGCAGATACGACGTGATCGTGCCTTTTGGCGGCTCGGGTACCCCTTCCACCAGCGCGACGTACGTTCGTTCCTTGGTCGTTGCGTTCCAGGATTCCTGCATCAACTTCTGTACCCGTTCGCTCTTGGCAAACATCATCACGCCCGACGTTTCGCGGTCGAGCCGGTGAATGATAAATATTTTGTTTTTAGGGTCTTCCTTCTTGATATAGTCGCTCAGAATGCTGTAGGCGGTCCGGTCCCTTTCCTTATTCGTCGCCATGGAGAGCAAACCGGCCTGCTTGTTGATCACGATCAGGTGCTCGTCTTCAAAGAGCAGCGTAAGGCCGCGATACTGGGTCGTTTCGGGAGCCCGGTTGGCGGCCACAAGTACGGTCTGACCCGCACGCAAGGGGTGGTTGAACTGCGTATAGACTTTTCCGTCAACCAGAATCTGTTTGTTCCGCAGCAGTGATTTAATATTATTCCTGTTTTTGTGCGGCAGATTGACAACCAGAAAGTCCATTAGCTGGGCTGGTTCTACAACGGTTAGCTGGGTGTCGGAGCGTTGGCCGCGTTTCCGGCGGGGTTGATCGGTATTATCCATTGGGCAAAGATACGGTTTCGTCTGCTTATCACACGCTTGCTCTGCCTAGCGAGTTTGGTTTCCAGCCCTGGACCCGATCAAACGCTCCGACCGCCATTTTAACAGTTAAGGCGTCATGGGCAGATTTGTATCTGTATAAGTAGGTGAAAAGGTGATATGGTAAAATAATAGCGATGATTGTCATTTAATAGTAAACTTATTTATATTTCGTACTCCAATTGCGTTCATTAACGGTACTCTATTTTTTAACTGAATTTTTCATACCATACCATGAGAATAGGTCAGACCAGATATGCTGACGGTAGCTGGGAAAACGTGTCTGAAACACCGGGTTTTTTACCCGAAAAAGCAAATCTGGTACTGGCTTTTGGTGAGCGACGCGTACTGGAAACGACGAGTCCCTATGAACACCTGTGTCGTCTTTATCCAACCGCTGCCATCGTCATCAATTCCACATCCGGCGAAATACTGGCCGATAAAGTCTCTGACAATTCAATTGTCGTTACCGCGATCGAACTGGAAAAAACCGCCGTTCGGACGGTTCAGATCGACATCACCGATCACAAGCAGAGTTCTCAGGCCGGTGAGCAAATTGCCTCTTCGCTGGATGGCGACGATCTGGCCGTTATTCTTCTTATCTCCGATGGCAGCGTTGTGAACGGGAGTGATCTGATCGCGGCCAGTAACCGATGCCTGAACCGTCTGGTGCCTGTCATTGGTGGTCTGGCGGGTGACGGAGACCGTTTTGAACGAACTGTGGTGGGGGTCAATCAGAATCCCGAACCAGGAAAAGTCGTTGGGATTGGTTTGTATGGCCAGGGCCTGAAGATCGGGCACGGGAGCCGGGGTGGCTGGGACGTATTCGGCCCCGAACGCGAAGTGACCAAATCGTCTTACAATGAATTATATGAGATCGATGGCCGGATGGCGCTGGATCTTTATAAAGATTACTTGGGAAAATACGCCGAAGGGTTGCCCGGAACGGCATTACTGTTCCCGTTATCGATTCGTATAACCCCTGATTCACAACCATTGGTACGGACAATTCTGTCGATCAACGAGGCTACCAAAAGCATGATCTTTGCCGGTGATATTCCGCAGGGGGCCCGCGTTCGATTCATGCGTGCCAATCTGGACCGGTTGATCGATGCCTCGGCTACCGCTGCCCAGACATCATTGCAACAGTTGGGCACAACTCCCGAACTGGCTCTGCTTATCAGTTGCGTGGGTCGCAAACTGGTATTGGGACAGCGGACGGAAGAAGAGGTTGAAGTGGCCCGCGACATTTTCGGTCATCAGCCGGTGATGACCGGCTTTTACGCCTACGGTGAAATTGCACCGGCAGGACCTGCCTCGCCGGGGGAACTCCACAACCAGACCATGACCATAACGATCTTATCGGAACAATAAGCAATGGATGTCAATTCGCTACACAAAATACTGAAACGTCAGATCAGCAAACATCTAACGCCGGATTGTCTAGAACACGATCGTTTTCAACAGTTTATCCAGGCTGTCAATGAGTCCTACCTGAATTTTGATCGGGACAAAGAATTACTGGAACACTCGGCCTCGCTCAATGATCGTGAGTATTCCGACATAAATGATAAACTAAAGGACGAGGTCAGCCAGCGGAGCCAGTCGGTTGAAAAACTGATCGAAGCAATTCATTTGATCGAAGTGCCGGACGGTGAAACCATTGTGGGCGCTGATACTAACAACCTGGTGGGATTGGTCGATTTTCTGCAACGCCAGATCGAGTACCGGAAACGGATTGAAGACGAGCTGCGTAGTGCTAAGGAGGTGGCCGAAAATGCTACGCAGGCCAAGTCGGACTTTCTGTCGATGATGAGCCACGAAATTCGGACGCCACTCAATGGTATCGTTGGCATGACCTACCTGATGCTCCAGGAGGAAGTGCCGCCTGCGTTGACGGAAAATCTCAAGACGCTTCAGTTCTCCATCGAGCATCTTCAGGCGCTGATTAACGATATTCTGGATTTCAGCAAAATTGAAGCCGGTAAAGTTGAGCTGGAAGAAGTCAATTTCGATTTCAAGCAGCTTGTGTCCAATATCAAACGGGCACAGCAGGCCAAAGCGCAGGAAAATAGCAATCGAATCCGGTTAATGGTCGACGATGATATTCCGAATACGCTGGTCGGTGACTCACTCCGGATCGGGCAGGTTCTGACCAATCTGGTGTCCAACGCGATCAAATTTACGCATAACGGAACGATCACCATTGAGCTGTCGCTGGAGCAGCGCACCGAAGAACGGGCTTCGATTTACGTATCCGTTCAGGATACCGGCATTGGTATTGCCCCGGAGAAACAGGAGGCCATCTTCACCATGTTTACACAGGCAAATTCAGCCACGACTCGCAAGTTTGGCGGAACGGGTCTGGGTCTGGTCATTACCAAGCGATTGCTGGAACTGCATGGCAGCGCTATTCGGATCGAGAGCGAAGAGGGTAGGGGTGCTACGTTTTCGTTTACGCTCGATCTAGCGATCAGTCAGGCATCGGCCCCGACAATGTCGACCCCTGATGCGGTTGATAACGTGACGCTGAAAGGATTGAAGATTTTACTGGTCGAAGATTATCCGGTGAACGTGAAGGTAGCGATGAAGTTTCTGACCATGTGGGGTATTGAGGTAGAAACAGCCGAAAATGGCTTGATCGGGTATAATAAATGCCGGGAAGGACAGTTCGATCTGGTGCTGATGGACTTGCAGATGCCCGTTATGGATGGGTATACCGCTGCGCAGGAAATTCAGAAGATTAACGCCGATCTGCCCATCATTGCCCTCACGGCATCGGCCACGTTCAGCAACCGGGACCGGGCCGTGCTGGTCGGTATGGTTGACTACGTTACCAAGCCGTTTAACCCGAAGGATCTGTTCGCCAAAATTGCGAAGTACAGCCAACGACACCTGGCCCTATAGGCATTGCCATCAAATGACAGCATAGGTACAAATCAGTATAATAGGAAAATCGATATGACGACTATAGTACATTCCATTGATTACGAACGACTTCGGAAATTGCACAGCCATGACGAGCGGCTCATTATCAACGTCCTCACGTTGATTCTGGATGAAGTGCTGCCTGATTTCGACACGATAGAAGCCAACATTCAGAAGCAGGAGTGGGCAGAGGCCGCCCATACGGCCCATCAGCTAATACCCTGGGTTGGCATGGCGGGGTTGACATCGCTGGAAAACGAGCTGCGTACGTTTGAACAGGTGGCTAAACGGAATCCCAACGCCGATGACATTCGATCCGCCTGGTATCAGTTCAGAGCGGGACTCGACGAAGCCATACCGCTACTTCAGCAGGAGTTAACAAATCTGGAAGGCAAACGCTAGGCGGCTTACGCCCTTGCCGTTCGCCTATTTACCGAGCCATTCTTTAAACTCGGTCATGCGGTCTCCGCTGACAAATACTTCATGTTTTGATTTTGGCGTCAGGTCAATTTTGAGCTTACCGGCGGAAAAGGTATGAATGGTCTGAATAGCAGGCAGCGACACCAGAAACTGACGACTGATCCGGAAAAACTGACGGGGGTTAAGCAATTGAGTGAGTTTGTCCAGACTGTAGTCAACCGGTAGATTCAACCCGTCTTTCGTGACCAGAAAAACGATTTTTTCTTCGAGGTAAAAGAAGGCGATGTCATGCGTGCTGATGCTCCGGATCTTGCTGCCAACCGTAATCATGAAGCGGTCTTTATAGTCGGTCTGCGTCGATTTGCCGATCAGGTTCAGCAGCGTATCCAGATCGGGAGCGGGCGGACTCGCCTGGCCAAACTGCTTTTTCAGGGCTTTGAACTTTTCGATAGCCGCCACTAATTCGTCGTAATTGATCGGTTTGAGCAGATAATCGATGCTGTTCACTTTGAACGCCTGAATCATATATTCGTCGTAGGCAGTCGTAAAAATGACAGGTGTTGTCAGGTTCGCCTGTTCAAAGATTCGAAAACCCAGATCGTCTTCCAGGTGAATATCCATGAACACCAGATCAATGGCCGGCCGGTCGGACCGGCCCAGCCAGGCAACGGCTTCAGCAACAGAGGGGATTTGCGCTAGTACATTGATCGTCGGATCGTATTTGTTAAGAAGACTTTCCAGCCGCTTGGCGGTCAGGTTTTCGTCTTCGATGATAACAACGTTCATACGTGTAAAAAGTAATGAAGTAAAAGGGCGAACGGGTACCATACGGCGCTACGTTGCCGTTCGCTCGTTCAATAGAGGAATCTTCACAATGAAGGCTCCTTCGTTCTCGCCAACCCATACGGGCTGATCGGTCAGCAGCGCATAACGCGTAATGATGTTCTGTAGCCCAACGCCCGTTGAATTTTCGGACTGTGGGCGCGGTTGTAAGTTGTTCTGTACCAGCAAACAATCGCCCTCGAGTTGAATGTAGACGTGCAGCGGCTCTTTGGTCGACATCCGGTTGTGCTTCACCGCATTTTCGACCAGCAACTGCAAAGTCAGCGGAGCAATGCTATACCGGGTCTGGTCCGCTTCGGGCACGTTAATGACCACATCGAACTTGTTTTCGAAGCGAATATTCAGCAAAAAACGGTAGGCCTGAATGAACTCCAGTTCGGTTTTCAGCAGTACCCGCTCATTGTCTTTCTGCTCCAGAATATAGCGGTATGCCCTTGATAACTGATCGATGAATTTCTCCGATAGTTCGGCATCCGCATGTACCAGTGACGATAAAATGCTAAGACTGTTGAACAGAAAATGCGGATTGACCTGGCTTTTCAGGGCCGCAAACTGTGCCTGAACATTTTCTTTTTCCAGTCGTTCGGCCCGTACCTGCACGGCTTCCAGCTGGCGTTGAGCCCGGCGGTTGGAGGCCAGATAAAAAGCCGATAACATCGCCATGACCGTCAAGCCGTTGTTTGTCCGTCGGCGCTGGTCGCGGTTTTTGCGACGATCCTCCGACATAGGCTGCTGCGGATTGGGTCGTTGTGCCCGTGTTTCCTGCTCACGCACGATACCAAAACCGCGTTGCAGCGTATCATCGACACTGTGCCAGAGCGTGTAAAACGCTATATTGAAAACAACCGCCAGTGCGCTGGCAATGCCCAGCGTTGCCAGTTGGGCCGGAATGCCGAACTCAACGACGAACCCTTCGCCGAACCGACTGAAAAGCCGTTGCTGTATCCACTCGGTTACGTTGAGCCAGGCGTAAAAAAATAAAATGCTGAGCAGCGTTTCCAACATCCAGAACGGAATGTTGCGCATGATGAGCGCCCAGCTGAAAACCGATACATTGATGTATAGCCGAATAGGCCAGTAAATAACAAACACGCTCAGCGCGAGTTGCCATTTCTGTCGGTTCGTCAGGCGGTGGGTCAGGGTGGATACTGTCATTAGACAAAGCTACTGATAGTCACTGCCGGACAAAAAAGAAACCGGCGGAATGCCCGTTTCGGGAATCCGAATGACGCCATTCAGTTTATGAGTAGAGACCAATCGTACAAGGGCTGCGTGTTGCTATCAGTCTAACCCCTATTTTTACCGCAAAACCCCTTCGTACATGAATCGTCTTATTCTGGGAATGCTGGTGCTACTGATCGGCTGCGGCCCTTCGTCGAAAAAAAATGAAACAACCAAAGCTGGCCGAATCGACGCACCGTTCAAACTGCCTTATCAGCTCACGGCACCCGACGAAACCTATACCTTGCCCAAAAAACTGGAAGAAATTTCGGGTCTGACGTACTACAAAGATGATCAGTTATTGTGCGTGCAGGACGAGGAAGCGGTTGTTTTTGTGTACGATTACAAAAAAAAGGCATTGGTGAATGAATTTGGCTTCGGTGGCTACGGCGACTTCGAAGGCATCGAATATGTGAACGACGATGTCTATGTGCTGGAAAGTAATGGGAATCTGTTTCGCTTCAAACCCGAATCGACGCAGATCGGTCGAACGAAAACCGACTTGCCCAAAAAGACGGAAGTGGAAGGCCTGGGTTACGATCCGAAAACAAAACGGTTGCTGATTGCGGTCAAAAACGGAAATGGATCGAGCGACAAAGCTGTTTATTCGTACGACCTGCTGAACAAAGCCGTTTTCAAAGACATGAACCTGAACGACGAACAATTAAACGACGCGGGTATCGACCCCAAAACCTACAAGCCATCGGGTATTGCCGTACACCCGATTACGGGCGAGTGGTACATTCTGACGTCGGCGGGAAAACGACTGATTATTACCAGTCGGCAGGCTAAAATCCGTTATTCGGAACCGCTCGATCCCAAGCAGTTTCGTCAGCCCGAAGGTATCTGCTTCGCACCCAACGGCGATCTGTTCATTGCCAGTGAAGGCAGTGGCAAAAAGGGCTACATCATGAAGTTCAACTACAAAAAATAAATCCGTACCGAACCGCCAGCGGCTGTTCTTGACCGTTCGATACTGGTCAAGAGCATGAAGTAAGTACAGTAGTAGGCCGTAAAAGGGGTTATTTTTGACGAATAAAGCTGGATGCATGCTTGTAATGAGGGTAAATGGTTAATTTGGTGACGTACCGGTTTATACTGCCATTTCGGCAAACCAATTGCCTAAGAACAAACGCCTGATCGCCAATGCCTACCCGCCGTTCGCTGCTCAAAACCGCTGCGCTTGCTCCCTTCCTGCCTGTACTGCCAGCGACATCCCCAACGATCAAACCCCCGCGTCTCAAATCCGGCGATACCGTTGGGCTGATTTGCCCGGCAGCCCCCGCCTACAGCCGCGAAACGGTGCAGATCACCATTGAATCGTTGCAGGCGCTGGGATTGCAGACCAAACTGGCTCCTCATGTGTATGATCGCTACGGGTATCTGGCCGGACGGGATGCTGATCGGGCCGCCGACGTGAATGCGCTGTTTGCCGATCCATCCGTACAGATGATCATGGCCGTACACGGTGGATGGGGGTGCGCCCGAATCCTGCCGCTAATCGATTATGAACTGATCCGGCGGAATCCGAAAATCCTGATTGGCTACAGTGACATCACGGCTTTATTGCTGGCTATTCACGCTAAAACGGGCCTAACAACCATGCATGGACCGGTGGGGGCCGTGACGTGGAATGCGTTTACCGTAGACTGGCTGCGGCAGGTGCTCATGGATGGACAGGCGGTTACCTTTCAGAATCCGACGAAAAAAGACGATAATCTGACCCAGACGAAAGATCGAATTATGACCCTTCGGCCTGGCATCGCGCGGGGTCAGCTGGTTGGCGGCAATCTGACGGTATTGTCTCACCTAGTCGGGTCGGCCTATCTCCCCGACTGGAAAGGGAAGATTCTGTTTGTGGAAGATACCCACGAAGATATTTACAGCGTCGACCGGATGCTGACTCATCTGAAACTGGCGGGTATTTTGAACCAGATTGCCGGATTCATTTTCGGGAAATGTACAGCCTGCGAACCGGGTAGTGGCGGGTATGGCTCCCTCACGTTTGACGACATACTATCGGATCATATCGTACCGCTGAACGTACCTGCCTTTGCGGGATCGATGATCGGCCACATCACCGACAAGTTTACGGTGCCGCTCGGCGTCAATGCCGAAATCGATGCCAGTAAAGGTACAATCCGATTGCTGGAGCGGGCGGTGTTGTAAAGACAATGGGCCTTTATTTTAGTTTACCTGTAAATTCTTCTTTTCTATAGACATGCTTTCTGAAGCCCCACGTCCTCATTACCACCAATTCTCGCATTCGCTGCTGTCGCTGGCTATCCTGACGGCTGCCATTTACCTGGGTCAGGATATTCTGGTACCGCTGGCAATGGCCGGGCTACTGGCCGTATTATTACGTCCCGTCGAAGCTCGGCTTACCAAATGGGGTATGCACAAGGTCATCGCTATCAGTCTGGCGTTATTACTGGCCGTTGTTTTATTATCCGGCTTAACGATCATGTTGTCGATGCAAATCGCGGACTTTACCGATGACATCCCAAAACTGCGGGACAATATCAATGAGGTGTACCACGATGTGCAGCGCTGGATTCGGCAGGAGTACAACGTCAGCTACCGCCAACAGAATACGTATATTCAGAAAGCTCAGGCACAAACACTGAACAGTCTACAAAGCCCCGATACGCTGGGCATCATTGCCGGGCCGCTCGGTACGCTGACACTCGTTCCTATTTACGTTTTTCTGCTGCTCTATTACCGGACGATGCTGCTGCATTTTGTCGTTGTATCGTTCTCCGTAAAATACACGGCTCAGGTTCGTGAAGTGCTGAGTGAGATCAAAGGTGTTATTCAGAGTTACATGGTTGGCCTGCTGATCGAAACGCTGGTAGTCGCCGTGCTCAATTCCGTAGGACTACTGCTGCTTGGCGTTCAATACGCTGTCCTGCTGGGGATCATGGCCGCCATTCTGAATCTTATTCCGTACATCGGTGGCTTAGTGGCAACGGTACTGACGGTATTGATCACATTCGGAAACCAACCCGATCTGGGTGTTATACTGGGTGTGGTCGGTGTTTTTCTGCTCGTTCAATTTATTGACAACAACGTACTGGTGCCGCTTATCGTGGCTTCTAAAGTGCGGGTCAATGCGCTGGTGTCAATTATTGGCGTACTGATCGGTGGTGCTTTGGCGGGTGTATCGGGAATGTTTCTGTCGATTCCGGCTATCGCTATTCTTAAGGTCATCTTCGACCGGGTAGATAGTCTGCGGGCGTGGGGCGTTCTGTTAGGGGATCAGACTCCGGAAGAAGCGGGTAGTAATCTGTTTCGATTACCCAAACGACAGCGGAGAGTTGCCATTGTCGAAAACGGTGATGCACAACCGTAGCATGTAATCAAATAGCGTGGGCGGAAGCCCGCGAAACGAAGTCTGAGCAATACATCTATTGTCTCGCGGGCTTTCGCCCACGCTACTGTTTCACTCTCCGTCAGCTGTACAGTTTTTTGATAACTTCCTGTTGTGTCCGGATGAACTGTTGCCGTTCGGCGGGTTGGCTCAGGAGCGTGTTGGGTGGGTAGAGGCTGTGTTTGGCGTAGCTTTCCGAGTAAAGTTCGAGCCGCTGACGGGCCAGTAGATTGCTGGCTGAGGGTCGCTGGCGAAACTCCCGTAAGGCTGCCAGATCAATATCGGCGTTGGCGACCATGCTCTCGCCATAACCCGCTTCGGCTAAAACAAGCCCTTTCGGATCAATGACCTTGGACCCGGCATCGAGCGATCCCACCGGAAGTGCGCTATCGGTCATTCCCGCCGAATTAGCCGATACGACATACGCCATATTTTCGATGGCCCGAGCCAGTTTCGCCACATTCCGCTGAGTAGGCAAGGGACTCCCAATTTCCGACGTAGAATGCAGGAGCACTTCGGCACCCCGAACGGCTAAACACCGGGCTACTTCGGGATATAAAATGTCTTCGGAGGCAAGGCAGGCCAGATTACCAATGTTCGTTTTAACGACAGGAAACAGCGATTCGTAGCCATACGCATCCAGATAAAGCTCCCAAACGTCGTGGGGCGTGGGCGATACCATCGAGTTTAGCCGGCGATAGCGTAAGAGCACGTCACCGTTCGGGCCAATGATGAAACTAGTTTGAAAAAAGAGTTCCGGAAAGAAAGGGTCCTGTTCGTAGGCATTGCCCGAAAAGTAAACCTGCTGGCGTTGTACCATGGCACTGAGTGCCTCATAGATGCGACCGTCAATCTCCAGCGCAGCTTTTTCGCGCCACTCGTGGGTTGTTTCGGTGGTTGGAAAACCCGTTAGGAAGTACTCCGGCACGACGACAAGAAGCGTGTCGCGGCCAATAATGTTGATGGAAGCGGCTAGCTGTTTTTCAAGGCGATCGATGGTGTTAAGCATCACCGCTTCGACTTCGTCGCGGGTCTGATAGGCATTAACTGTCTGGCAGGTTAGCTGAAGGGCAAGCGCTTTGTAGGACATATAATGAATGTAAAAGGTAGTGGGTGTAGAGGCCTGTAGGCTCTCCGGGCCTAAAAATAGCCTTTTTCAGTGGAAAAATGATTGCCCGCAGTTTTTGCCCCGCGCGAACAAATTCCGGCTGACTTTGCTTGTCAATATAGCCGGCTATTATTGGCAGTTGCTGACCGGATGGATTATTAAGAGACAAGTTTATGAAAGTAGATGTATTGGCTATTGCCGCTCATCCCGACGATATTGAAATGACCTGCGCGGGTACGATCCTGTCGCTGGTCGAACAAGGTAAAACTGTTGCTGGCGTCGATCTGACCCGGGGTGAACTGGGGACTCGGGGAACGCCCGAAATTCGACTGGCTGAATCGGCAGAAGGGTCCCGGATTATGAATTTAGTGGCGCGGGAGAATATGGGATTTCGTGACGGCTTTTTCCGGAATGACGAAGAACACCAGCTCGCACTGATCGCCACGATTCGTCACTATCAACCCCAGATCGTGCTGACGAATACCGTTGAAGACCGTCATCCCGATCATGGTCGGGCGGCTCAGTTAGTGATCGATGCCTGTTTTTATTCAGGGCTGCGGCAAATTAAAACCGTTGGCAAAGATGGTCAGCCGCAGGAGGCTCACCGACCTCTTTTCATTTATCACTTTATTCAGGATCGTTCGCTCAAGCCGGATTTCGTTGTCGATGTGACACCCTATTGGGCGCGTAAACTGATGGCCATTCAGGCTTATAAAAGCCAGTTTTTCGATCCAACCAGCAGCGAGCCCCAGAGCTACATTTCGGGCGAAGCGTTTATGAAGTTCCTCGAATCCCGGACGCGTGAACATGGCCACATGATCGGCGCTGAATTTGGCGAAGGATTCATAACCAAGCGTATGCTGGGGGTGAAGGATATATTCCAGCTATCGTAACGACTACAGGTTCAGTCGCCGACGAACAGCGTCCAGCCAAACCGCTCTGCCCATGCAGTTCCAGTGGGTATCACCCGTCAGGTAAGGCGATTGGCTGGCCTGTTTATAGGGCGCATACACATTGACCGTTTTCACCTGTAGAGCCGGGTTTTCCTGAATCCGTTCGATGAGGTGATTATATACACCACGATTGGGTTCAAGAATGGTTGCTTTGTTCGGAATAATGGACAGATACACCTCATCGAAACCTAACCGGCGGTAGCGATTTGCCACTGAATTGACACTATCGACCAGCGTGTTGACTTCCTGATCAGAAAGCGGCACGAAGGACGATAATTTTTTGCGCGTTGTGTCGGTATCAAAATCCAGAAAAATGTTCTTGTGATCGCGGGACAGACTGACGCCCGTGCTGGTTCGGTTAAACCAGTTGAGGGTCAACGTAGCCTTCAGTTCTTTGAACCAGAAGGCCCAGTCGTGACTGAACAACGTCGATGCAAGTCGCTCTTCAACATCGCTACGGTGATAATCGTCCACCAGGCTACGACGCCACGATGCCCCTGGCAATGGATGCTGAGCGGTATCGCGCAGTACGACCAGTTCGTTGATCGGTTGGGCGAAGTGTTCACGAAAATGGCGTTCGACTGTTTCCAGCAGCAGCACATTTCGCTTCGTCGGGTCTAGCTGCGCCCGCTGCGAAAAGCCCCACTTAACACGCTGATAATGACTGACGGCGAAATCTTGCTGGCTAATCCGCTCTTCTTCCGAAAAACTATCGCCGATCACGTGCAGGTTTGTCGATGCCGTATCGCTCGATCGATTCGATGGCGGACACTGGGGTTGATTGTCTTTAAATTGGGGAAGCGCTGAGATCCGGTACAGATCCCCGTGGCGGTAATCATCCACGATGACACCCGCCGAATAGAGCCAGTGAGAAACAGTCGTCGAGAGCCCACCCGCCCACAAAACAAGGGCGATAACAAGAACGATATACCGGAGAAAACGCATCGTAATAACTGTAATGAGGTACGTAATGGTTAGGTAACTACCCCGCCATTGCCTACCGGAGTCGGATACTAAATAATTGCACGGTTTGCTTGGCCCCGCTTAAAATGTATAATTCATTGGTCCGTTCGTCAAATTGCAGGGACACCAAATGATCGCTTGGGATAGGCCGGTCGCCTATGATACGACCATTGAGGTCGTAGAGTGTCGTAAACCCACCGGACTTAACGCTGATCAGCTCAATACCGGCCCCAAGTCGATAATAGCGAATATTGCTGCGACCTGGTTGCAGGGCCCGAATATCAAACCGACGCTGCCCCTGCTGATCGAGTACCGTTGCTTCCGTATCACTGGATCGTAACAGAAGCCAATTTGTCTGGGCTTCGTCGGGGAACAGTCGGAAAACGCCACTGCGAACGGGGCGGTACAGCTGTGTCTTATGGGTAACTACGCCATTGGTGTTCAAGGTCAGAAGCTGGCCCTCTTCGGTAATTGTCTGAATGGTAGACTGGCCGAACGGCAACAGCGCCGGCCCCGCAAACCGGACATCCAGCTCATCTTCGGTAGCCCGCTTAACCTGAATCGGAAACCGGGGAAACTGGGTTCCATTTTCACGCCATCGGTTCAGTATGCCATCGGCTTGGGTGGCCAGTATTTCCATGCCCGCCCGCGTGGCAATGACCTGGAAAGGGAGCAGAAGGGGGCTTTTGCGTTGAGCGGCCATGATGCGTACAAATGCCTTTCGCTGGCGATCAAGCGCGTATACGGCACCGTCCTGATGGGCAACCAGTGCTACCCAGTTTCGTTGCAGACTACCGCGTGGTCGGGTCAGGTAGGTAGGATCGATGCCTGCCGGTAGCCTGATCGCGGTCAACTTCGCCGATCGCTTTCGAGGGTCGGTCACGTAAAGCGTCTGATCGGTCATGAATAGGTATTGCAGGTTCCCGTTATCCAGAAAGTCCACCGCCAGAGTGTTACTGCGAATAGGTCCGTCGAGTGCCTGCTGCGGAATTCGGTCGCCCTCCGGCGTTACCAGCACAAACTGACCCGCCTGTGCATAAAACTGCGGGGCGCCGTCACTCAAACTACCCGTCACGACCGGAGCGGAAAGCAATGGTGCTGTAAACTCGATCTTTTTCTGCAACAACAACCGGTTCAGCACGGCCTTGCTCGCACGTCGGGCTGTGCGACCCAACACCAGCGTCGATAGGATTTTTTCGTTGCCGTAGCTGGCCTGATAGGCTATATTGTCCAGACCAGCCAACCCCGAACTATGGTCGGTTCTGGCAGGGTCGTCGAGCAGGTTTTGCCACGCCAGCGGCCATGTTGACGTGAGCAGGGTTTGCGACTGGTCGGTGTTGACGCGGTTCAGGCGAACGAAGGCGGTGAAATTTGCCGGACGAAGCGTATTTTTTAAGAGGTCAGCCTGGCGCGGATCAGTCGACCAAACGGCTTTCCGCTGAAGCTGCTGAAGATACTCCTGCATCGCTTCTTCGGCGTTGGCTATGATCAGCGACGACCCGTGCTGGGTGATCCAGCTCCGCTGAAAACCGGTGAACAGGCTGCTAAACAGCGACGCGGGCAGTTCGGGTACGTCCAACAGCAGGGTTTTATGGCCCAGGAATGTTTTCGGCGCAGCCAAGTTTCTGGCTCCGGCCAGGTAAGCTGCCTGTTGATACGCGTTTGATAGTGCCTTGACGTTCGTCGCATTCAGGACCATAACCTGCTGGCGGGCACCGGAAGGCGACTCCATGCGACACAGCAGTATGTCGGAACCCAGCGATTGGTAAAGCGGTTCGGTGGCGGATTCGATCTGATCATATCGCTCCCGCAGGAAATCACTGGACGCCGAACGAAGCAATTTCCGCAGGGATCGACCAAAGTCGGAGGCATTACTGATGCCGATGTGGTAGAGCGTAGCCGTCGTTTGCGGAATCAGCTCCGGACTTTGAATACGCCGGGGCGTCTGGTCTGTAAATAACGATGCCACATCCTGTCGTGCGCCGATTTCATCCGCAGCGTATCCGATCAGGTGCGATTGCGACGCGGGCTGACGGAACTGCAAATTCAATTCTTCCGGCAAAAAGAGTCGTATCAGTGAACCGGCACTGCCGAACAGAGACTGAAGGATTTGGGGACGTACCGATAGAACCGCCAGGTGATCACGATCTACCCGAAAGTCGGGCTCCGACCGGGGTAACGTCAACGTCTGGTGCATGCGTTTGGCTACGTTCTCGATCAGAATACCCGACGAACTGCCAACCAAAAATCCGTCGGTGATGATGAACGAGAGAACAGGCTCGTTGGATCTGGATACCAAATCCAGAATTTTTTCTCCAGAGAATGTATGCCTCAGGATGCGGAACTGACGTGGATTCGGATTCGTCAGGCGATTCAAAAACGGTTGATCGGCCTCTGCTATGGGAATGTACAGAATAAAATCGAGCGTCGTTCGGGAGATCGAATGGAGCGAATACCGGATATTCTTCCCCTTGGCAAACTCGATCGCAGCGACAGAATCGGTAGCGGCAAAAAGAAAACGGTCGAGCCGTTGACGAGCCTCGTCGAAGATAGGTAGCTGCTGTAGGGCAATCTGATTTCGGAGGGCCTGCGCCGATACCGTATCCTGTAAGTGATCACTGGCCAGCACCAGCAGCGAACCAGCGGGCATCAGTGACCAAATCGTACGGTTCGATGGGTATACCTGTCGATAACCAAACCAACCACCCAGTACCAGTAAAACGGCTCCTAGGCCAATCCAGATGCGTTTGTCGCTCAAAACAAAAAAAGTTTGTGTCGGGCCGCCGGGGCGGTTTATAGTTTGTCGTTGGCAGGCTTGCGCCATAGAAACCACAAACTACAAACTATAAACCAAAAACAGAGTATTATTTCCCCCACATCGCATTGGCGGTTTCGGGGAACGGCATGGTTACTTCGGGAACATTGGCTGCCACACGGTTAGCCCATTCAACGCCTTGCATCAGGGAGTGATCCTGATTGCTGACTTCGTATTTCCAGGCACCGAACCGGCCGCGTGAATAAATGCCGAAGGGTTCCAGCTTGGGTAACACGGCTTTCAGAATGCTATCCCGCTCGACAGATGGCGTTGGGTACCCATAATCAAACGCCATGTGGAATGTCGATACGACATCGTCGGCTGATTCGATGAGCTGATCTTCCAGTAACGCCCGAATCGTGTCGTTGACCAGTGTTTCGCGGTTAACAGGTTTCGCCGATGATTCACTCGTTTCAGTCATCAGCGACCAGTTCTGCTCGATATCCGGAACGTTGTTCGGGCTGTAGTTCGAGAACACCGTTACGCGGTAATAAGGACTGTTGTATTCCGGAAAATACATCCAGCACATGGTTTCCAGGCTTTTCTTCGGCTTTCCTTTCAGGCCGATACCAACCACGTTCGTCGAAGAGTGTTTCAGCCCCTGCGCTGCCTGTACGGTTTCCGCGTCAAGCCCTTCTACCCGTTGCGTGAAGAGGTCGATCGGCATCGTACTCATCAGGTATTCGTAATGAATTTCTTCACCACCGGCGAGTACGACCTTTTTCTCCGGACCGACAACTTTTTCGACGGTAGCGTTCAGCTTCACGTATTCCCGGCCAACCAGATCACCAACGGCTTCCCAAATACCACCCGTTCCACCCTGTTTCGGGAACTTGAAGGTGCTGTTTGGTCCCCACGAAAAGTCATCCTGATCGAAGATGATGTTTTTTGTGACGCGCTGTAAATCCGTAACCGCTACCCGTTCGCCAACCCAAACGGCATTCATATCCTCCGGAGGATAGGCCCAAACTTTGAAGTTGTAGGGGAACATGAACGTTTCCGCCAGACCGGGTCCGAACGTAGCCAGAATCCATTCGCGGAAATTGGCTGGCTTGATGTTGGACGGATGTTTATAGTTATGGATAATACCTTCGAGGCATTTCCACATCGTTTCGGGCGAGAGGTATTTGATGTTGTTCTGGAATGGGTAGGGCACGAACCGATTTTCGATCCAGACCCACGATTCGCGCTGGTGACTCAGCCAGCCCTCTTCACCCAATGCTTTGAGCATCAGGTCGTCGAAGTACTTATAGTGCGAAAACTGCACGTGACCGCCTACATCCCACGTAAACCCCTTTTCATCAACAAAACTTTTTGACAAGCCACCGATACGGTTCTCTTTTTCCAGAACTATGAAATCGGTGATGCCCAGTTCTTTCAGGCGGTAGGCAGCGCCAAGACCAGTTGGCCCTGACCCAATAATGACATACTTATACTTCATGGGTTGAGTTTAACTGCCTACGGCTGGCTCTACGAGGGCAGCGTTGTATGGGAACAGACGACAAAACCAGCCGTCAGGAACGAAGCCAATCCCCAATTATCAGACGTTTAGTACACTTAGGCCGTTACCGGTTCTGGCTTTTTGAGCGCTTTTACCTTGCTGCTCAACTCAAGCCGGAACTGAGCCAGTTCTTTAAAGCTTTGGATACAAACCTTCAACAGCTTCCATTTCAGGATGGAAACCGTACCGGTAAGGCGTTCCTTGTGCGTGATGGGGATATCGAATGTATTGAATCCGGCCTTTTTCGCCATAACCGCCAGAAAAATATTGGGCGCGAATGGCGTCGGAGTTGGCAGTTGAGCCAGCAGTTTTTTTAGGAAGCTTCCCCGAATGAGCCGGAAAGGAATATTGCTATCCATGATGTATGTTCCGTAAATGAACGCGATGCTCATCCGAAGGATACGGGTAATAACCAGACGCGTCGGGGCATCGTACCGTTCTTCGCGGTACCCCAGGATAAACGGTGAATCATTACGTTTTGCCCAGAGTTTAGCGAAGTCATCGGCAACAAACTGATCATCACTGTCCGTCTGAAAAACATATTCAGAGTCCAGCGCAACGGCTTGTCTGTATCCGTTCACAACTGCATTCCCGTGGCCTCCATTTGGCTGATGAACAACCATCAATTTAGGGTACTTACTCTTGATCTGATCCAGAATTGCCCCCGTATTGTCACGCGACCCATCGTTGATGACGATCAGTTTAGTGTTTTCGGTCGGAAACTGACGGGTCAGCAAATCAGTCCATTGCTTCACAACGACATCAATAACTTCTTCTTCGTTGTAAGCGGGCATTACAATTGACAGCAGGATGCTCATGCAGCGTATCTATGGAGTTCGTAATAGGTGGGCCGTTTGGGCCGGTCCACCAAAACGCCGAGCAATCAGTCAGCCGCGACGCAAATGGTGTACAGATCTTAATTTATGCAAATATAGGAAATTGTTGGTGGAGCGTCTTTACTCTGAATAGGACTTTATTGAGCGGGAAAGAGAGTTCTCGTTTCGTTCATACACCCGATAAGGCCTGCTATTTCATGAACGAACTCCGATTTAGGCATAATCCAACCCTGTAAGTTGATGATAACGAGCCAGTAGTATAGTTATGGAGCCTGTTCGCCTGTCTACGCATCAGTTAGTGACCAATTGTTACTTTGTTAATACGAGAATCGATCCTTCAGATTGTTGATCGGCTTCTCGATCAGAAACCACGACAGGGTAGCCAGCAGAAGCGTTAGTGACAGATAAAACATGAAGGGGAAGATGTAGGAGCTGTTCAGGAGAGGGACAACATCCGTAATTCGGCGCCAGGCCCGCAGGGTAAAATGAGTGGGTGGCGTGTGGTAGACGTTAAAAACAAAGTTGTGGTATAAATACAGACCATAACTGATTTTTCCCATGTACTGACTAACCGGATTTTCGAGTATCCACTTCATCGGACCGCCGAAGCCCAGAACCGCCCGCCCGATCAGGAAAAAGCCGATGAGCGAAGCCGCCAGCCGCTCCCATACATCAGACATGATATTATGATGGCCCTGCCAGCCCTGAAGATCAGGGACGGCGGGTACAATTTTCGTTAACATAACCACCGCAATGAACAGCCCGATACTAAGCCAGATCCAGCCGGTGTTCTGAAATACCTGCTGGAATCGCTCGCGCTGATACAGCCACCAGAACGCCATGATCGTGCCCAGACCAAACGAATCCAGACAGGCGGGCATGGTCACGTAGCCAATGAACCAGGGTGCCCGCGCCCGATAGAGCACGTAGCGCAGGGCTATGGCACCCACGATCATAAGGATCGCCGTTGCCGGAACCCACCGGCGTGGCACCAGGAACAGCAGTAGAGGAAAAAAAAGATAAAACTGCTCTTCTACTGCCAGTGACCACAAGTGATCGACGGTGCCCATCCACACCGAATAATAGGCCATATACAGGTTGGTGGCGTAGAGAGCAAGCCAGCCGAACGTTTTCCGGACGGGCGGTTCATTGAGCGCGTAAAGAACAACCAGCACCAGATAATAGACCGGGAAAATGCGGATCGTCCGGCGGATGTAGAAGATTTTCAGGTATTTACCCAGTCCGCCATTGGGTCTGTCTTTGAGTTTGTCCTTGCTCGATAGTAGAATGCGCGTAATCAGAAAGCCACTGAGGACAAAGAAAATTGTGACACCCAGCGCGCCAAGCGGTAAATCGACGCGTCCGGCCATCCAGTGGTCGAATAACACCAGCGCGACGGCCAGGAACCGAACACCATCTAACTGACGAAGATGATACAGGGCTGGTCGGGCAGTGGTAGCAGTCGTTGGCGCGTTTGTTTGCATAGGGTTGGTAACTGAGGTAATTCGCTAATTACCAGTTCTTTTTAATGTCTTTTGGCTGTCCCGCAGACGTAATGAGCTGGCTGGTAGGGTATACTGTACACTGATTACCAGCTGAGATCGTCACGACGAACAATTGATACGTACCCGCTTTCAACGCACTTTGCCAGATATCGGCCTTGAAGCCGGTCGTGAAGATGTTGCCTGGCCAGAAACGAGCCTGACGAGGTGTACGCTGATTCTGCCAGACCGGAAACAAGTACGAACGTTCCGGCGACCGCGCCAGCAGATACGTACCCGCATCCCGTCCGAACGACTGATCGACTGATAGACTAGCCATCGCCGAAGCACCGGTCTGAACCATGTACCCGTAAGGAGCTTTGGCAACCGTTACTGGAATAAGCGACTTCTCGGCGGGTCCATACAAGGCGGGTAGTATGGAATCGTAGAAGGCCGGAGCCGGATCGGTGTAATGCAGCGTGAGGGAGTCAATCTCGGCAGTGGGCTCCTGTTGGGTGTAGGTCCAGTTGAACTGGTTCGTCGTTTGCCAGTGCCGGAACCAGATCGAATCGTCCAGGAAGGTAAAGTAAGCAAACCAGGCAAACAGAAAGCTACCTGCCAGACCACCTATCATTACCCAGCGACCCGCCGGTTTATTCACCGCAGTAGCAACGGACAGATACAAAAGGGCCAGCAGGGTTAGCGAATAGATCTTGTAACGGCTCGTAATGATCAGGTCAAGACCGAAACCCGTCCGTGTCCAGGCAACAACAGCTGCGGTACCCAACACGAACGCGGCACATCCCCAAAAAAACAACGTACTGGTAGGTATACCCTTTCCGGAACCGGCCATCCGTGGATTAACCAAGCCACGTAGGGCACGACTAACCGCCAGCCGGTTGATCACCAACTGCCAGCCCATCAGACCGAGCGTCGAGACAACCAGTAGTCCACCCAGCGCAATGCAGGCTGGCAGGGCTGATTTGACGGGAAGGGCTTCGGCAGCGGCCCCAATGAAAGCCAGCCAGCCTTTCAGCAAGTCAACCGCCGAACCGCGCAGTGGCGGATTACCTTCGGGTTTTGCGTAATCAGCAAAGTAAAGCCCAAGCACCAGTATGGCACTGACAAACCAGCCCGCTACCGGTAAAATACGGCTTTGTTTCGTTGCCTTGGCGGATTCGACCGATGACGAATTGTTGGCATTGAGTAGGATCAGCGCCAAACCAATGGGCCAGACGATCAGGCCGTTGCCACTAGTGAGCGTAGCCAATATGGCCGTAACGATAGCCCATCTCCATCGGTTTTCGTAGGTGAGCCAGTAGATGCTCAGCACAACCCACAGCACGACCGAGAAATTCTGTAAAGCGGCCATGCCCCAGAACATATTTTCCCAGTGAGACAGGTTGAAGATCAGCAAGGCCGGCGGAATCGCATACGCTATTGAACGACCTTCGCGACGCAGAACGCTGATAAAAACAAGTAGCAAGCCAACTAAACTCAGATTGCCAACCGCCATCAGGTGCCGGTAATCGAGCTTACCCAACACCTTGAAATCCAGCAGTGCCACAAAACGGTCCAGAACGATCCGGTGTTCGTTGTGCTGCTTGAACAGCTGGTACACTTTCCCCGAAATGGTTTTTTCCTGATCGAAGCTGTAGAGAAACGCACGAAGCGCGTGGTCGTCCCATTTGGGTACGTTGACCGCGTAATAACTCCAGACCGCCAGGAACAGAATCACCGGAATGGCAACCCCAACACTACCCACTAGCCAACTGGTCAACCGTGCAGCGGTCGATGGCAGACGAGTTTCGGGAGCGTGCTGTAGGGTCGGCAAGTGTTTTGTTCGCTGATTGTGTATTGGCAGTGGCTGACAGAAAATGGCTTAACTAATCGTAAACGAAGCCAGTTGCCGAGCAATGTTGGCCGGGTCGAGACCCGATAGTTGCTGGTGGTATTTCTGATCACCATACAATCCGTTCGGGTAACCCTGAGCGGATAGACTAACGAAATGGCTCGGTGCCGCTCCATCGGCCAGTAGCTTCACCGACAGCTGCTGCGCCAAGCCACCGATCGACACGTGTTCTTCAACAACCAGAAGTGGCTTCCCGGCCAGGCGATGGGCCAGACTGGAAGGCAGATCGAGTGGTAAATTCGTGGCGGTGTAGACGTCGAACTCGCCCGTCAGCAGTTCGTCCTGCAAGGCCGTTAACACATTAGCTGCTACAGGGCCAAGGGCAACCACGTTTCCAATTGGAGCTTTGCTGTGGACAATGTGCTTGAATGAGCCAATCGTTTCGGCACCGTCGGGTGTTTTTGGGCCAGCGCCTAACCGAAGGTAAGCCGGACGATTTTCCGCTATGATCTGATCGAGCATCGAAGGTACTTCATCCGCAAAGGCCGGAATGTAGGTGTTCACGTTCTGGAGACTGCTCAGACAGGCCAGATCCTCGATCGCATGGTGTGTACTACCCATAATGCCGTACCCATACCCACCGCCATTACCGACCAGAAAAACCGGCATGTTGTGCAGGCAAACGTCATTACGAAACTGCTCAAGGCACCGATAGACCGCAAAAGGCGCAATGCTATAGCAGAATACTTTGTAGCCCCGGTACGCCATGCCAGCCGCCACACCGACCATGTTTTGTTCGGCGACACCCGCGTTGATGAACCGGGGACCGAGTGCTTCCACGACGTTTTCGAGGGCGTTATACCCCAGATCGCCGGTAATAAATACCACTTTGTCATCGTCACGCGCAATGCGCTCGATAGCGGCTGCAAATTCATTTCTCATTACTAATGCCTTACGAAAATGGTGTCTTTCTTTACGGTTATGTACTGGGCCGTTTCTGAAAAAAAACCATTGGTTAAATAGCCAAATCTATAGGAACGCTTTTTGCCGCTTTTCTCCAAAGCCGTCATCAAATAGCCACCATCACTGGGCAAAATCATTGTCTCCGATAAAGTTCCTTTGGCCGTTTTCGCATCGGCGATCGTACCCAGGTGGCTTGAGTCCGTTCGTACCTGTTGATACGTACCGTTTACCGTCTTCCCCTGTACCACAAAAACGTTGACCGACTGTAAGTCGTTACCTGTCTGATTCTCAACGTGTATATCCATCGTGTCCGTCCTATTCGCTTCATACGGAGCCATGCAGCTTATCATACTAATGGCCAGAAAAGCACCAACACGCAGTTTCATACGGGGTTTATTTACTTTTTCGTTGCTCAACCAGCGTACTGATCTCGGCGGCTGTTTTGTAGACCCGCTGACCCTTCCGAACCATCGTCCGAATGAATTTCGGGCGTTTTTTCGTTTCCTCGAAAATCTTGCTAATGTATTCGCCCAGGAACGAGATGCCCAACAGGTTGATACCGCCAAAGAACATCACCAGAATAATAACGGTCGATAGCCCGGCGGGTGTATCGGGGAAGAACACGAACTTCGCCAGAATCTGCCACAGGATACCAAGCACCGACAGTACCGTCAGCACAAAACCGGCATAGGTCATCAACTCCAGCGGGGCAAAGCTGAACGAGAAAATCGCTTTTTTCGCCCACCAGATATTCTTGGTCCAGTTGTTGGTCGATACGCCGAACATTCGCTCGGGACGGACATAATCGACCCCCGTTTGTTTAAAGCCGACCCAGGCCCGTAAGCCCCGCAGAAACTGTTCCGTCTCCGGTAGGCTGACCAGTTCACGAACAACCTTCCGGTCGATCATCGAAAAATCACCCGCATCGACCGGAATATTGATATAAGCCGTCTTGCGGAAGAGCCGGTAAAACTGCTTGTAGAAGAAATGAACGTGCGGAGCCATTTCGCGCTGTACACGAACGCCGTACGTCACGTCAAACCCTTGCTGCCATTTCTCGTAAAACCGGGGAATGACTTCGGGCGGGTCCTGCAAATCGCCGTCCATCAACACAACGGCATCGCCTGTCGCAATTTCCATCCCGCTCAGGAAGGCCGATTGTGACCCAAAGTTACGCGAGTGCTTGATAGCAATCACGTTCGGATCTTTGGCGCAAATGGCATCCAGCACTTCGTCGGTATTGTCGGGCGAGTTGTCGTTGACAAAAATTATTTCGTAACGCACCTTCATTTCGTTGAAGGTTTTGACCAGTCGTTCGTACATAAACGGAATGGCCTGTGCGTCTTTGTAGCAGGCAATGATGGGTGAGATGACCGGATTGAGCGTTGGTGTATTGAACGCCGGAATCACCCGACTCTCGTATTCGTGCGAAATCTGCCAGTCGGCTGTTCGGCGCAGACCGTCGCCCAGCGTTGTCGTTGCCTTCCAGCCCAGGTCCGTTTCGGCAGCTGTCGGGTCACCATACCAGTCGGCCAGGTCCCAGTTGCGGTTGTTCATGCTGCCCCAAACCGGTTCGAGCGTGAGGCCGAAGGTTTGCCGGGCCGCGTCTACAAGCTCCCGCATGGTCGTTTTCTGGCCCGTCGCGATATTGTAGGAGCGACCCCGAATTTCAGGATTCACCCGTAAGGCAGCCTGCACAAAAGCATCGACGCAGTCGTCAACGTACACGAAGTCGCGGCTGATATCGGGCGAAACGAGCGGAGGCAATTTCCCGTTTCTGACCTCTTCGATCAGGCGGGGAATGAGCCGGTCGGGTTCTTCCCAGCCACCGTAAATGGAATAGAGCCGCAGGTTGAGCGTATTCAAACCATGAACTTTGGCGTAGAAGTCGAGCGTGTAAGCCGCCGATACTTTCGACACGGCATAGTGACTGTTCGGTTCTACCGGGTCGGTTTCTTTGGGCGCGGTGCAATTAAACCCATACTCCGAACTACTGCCAGCGTGGATATAGACCATCTCCGCCGAGCAGTTTTCCAGAATATTAACCGTACCCAGCACATTGGTTTCGTAGGTAAGCCCCACGTTTTTCTGTTTGCTATACGCTCCGTATGCCGCTAGGTTGAAAATGGTTTTGGGTTTGAGTTTCCCGAAAACATCCTGAACGGAGGTGTTGGATAAAATGTCGCAGTGGACGATATTTTCGGCTGGAACATCGAGCAGCTTGAGCCGCCAGGCTTTGGTTGCGTCATGCGTAAGGGCGAACACATCTTGACGAACACGAAAGAGTTGTTCAAACAAGTTCGCGCCAATGAAGCCGCTGGCTCCGAAAACAACGATAGGGCCCTGAAGTCGGGCGATTTTTTCTGGTAGCAAAATGGGGGCAGACTGATTCATTCAGGCCGCAATATTACGGCAAAAGGGCGGATGTGTCGTACTACTAGCCGCTTTTATAGCCAACGGCAACGGAACGCATGGGTCATTTAAGCGACTTGAGCCGATAGATATCGTTCACTAACTTCCGCGTACGCCTGCTCATACTGAGCCGCTGTCATGGGCAAATAGTGCCATTCGAGCTTGTTTTCCATGTAGGATACACCCTTGCCTTTCACCGTTTTGGCGATCACGACTTTGGGTTTCCCCGTTGGCGTAGCGGTCAAGTGATCAATAGTTGTCAGGATCGATTGAATATCATGACCATCCACTTCAACCGTGTCGAAGCCCATTGCCGACCAGGTCCGACTGTCGGCAGTATCGCCCAGTACGTTAGCCGTTTGGTTAAAGCCCTGCAAACCGTTCTTATCAATTAGTACGATCAGATTATCCAGGCCGTTCTGAACCGCGAAGTGAGCGGCCTCCCAGGTTGTTCCCTCATTGGTTTCGCCGTCTGACATGAGTACGAATACCCGCGAATCATCACCGAGGAGCTTACCCGCTTGCGCAATACCCGCGCCTATTGGCAGTCCATGCCCCAGTGAGCCCGTCGCAAACGGAATGCCCTTGTGTTTGTTCGGAGCCGGGTGAGCCGGGAGGGTTGTTCCATTCTTATAAAACGTGTCGAGCACGTCGTCCGAAATTTCGCCGAGGTGGTTCAGGCAGGCGTACAGCGAGGCCGCTGCGTGTCCCTTCGAGAGTAGAAACGAGTCCTGCTGACGTTTGCGCATGACCAGGGCCGCGATCATCAGGTCTACGCAACTTAACGAACAGCCAATATGACCGGCGTGTGCCTGATTGTATAGACCCAGGATTTTCAGCCGGAGCTGTCCCTGAAGCATTTGTAAGTCCGTTCGTTCTGTTGTCGACGTCATGATTGGTTGATGCGTAAAGCGCTAATCGCCGTAGCGGTAAGTGCTGCCTTGAAAGTCAAAAATAGTAATTTTTTTATCTGAATGCCCTTTCACCAACACAATTCGGTCGCGCTCATTGGGATCTACCCGTTGGATATACTGAGCATCCTGAGGGAGATAGATGTTCACGAGCTGGGCATCGTAGAGTGATACGGGCGAGAAACTTTTGTCATTTTTCTCCGACACGATAATTCGTTTTTTATTCGGATAAAGGATCGTGTCGCCCGGTGCGTAGAGTTTCGTCAGTTGCTGGGCGGCTGACCAATACGGATTAGAAATGCGGGGTTCACCGAAAAGCGTGTATTTGGGTGATGTATCGGCGTAGATATCGCCCAGAATCCGAACGATGTGAGCGGTCTGGATCAGTAACACGGCTGCAATCGGCAGGCTGAACCACCAGCGGAGACGGGTTAGTTGAGACAGGCCCATTGCCACTAAAATACAAACGTACGGAAAGGAGAAACCCGAATAGCGTTGTGTAATGCCATACGTGTGGCCCGATCGCCAGGCCATCAGCAGCAGGAACAGTGTCGGCACAAAAGCCAGCAGAAACAGGAGGGACACGAAGCGTTTTTGCTGCGTATTGGTCTGGTCAATCACGTAGCGACCAATCAGATAGACAAACGGTATAGCGATCGACAAGACCAGCAACCGAATGGGCTCCAGTGTATAAAACGGTAGTCCCGACAGCAACAGAACCGGCACGGCCCCGTAGACCCAGACCGGCGGCATCGCTACGGAGAAGTAGCGATGAATTAGTACCGTTGAAAGTGCCCCCAACCCTAAGGCCAGCACCGCATTTCGAATACCACCCAGCGTTTGACTAAGCCCATTGGTGACAATAAATAGGTCGGAGAAAACAGGAATGGCCCGAACCGTGATGTTGGGCAGCGTTGCTGGCAGAATGATGCCAAATCCGTTGTTTCTTGGGTTCGTCAGCGCCAGATTGTGGTAAAAATTCTTCTGCTCCTCCAGAATATAGAACGTGTATTTGCCGCCCCCGTAAATGAACCAGAGCGAAACCAGTCCCAGACCGATAACGCTCGTCAGTCCCAGGGTCACCCAGGAACGGGTATTGCGCAGATAAAGCAGTGCGTAGACGCCGTGACACAAAAAGACCGTTGTGCTCAAGTAATGCGACAGCACCGACGTGACAAAGACGAGGCCATAGGCCAGATAAAGTAGAGGAAGCGATGGCGTTTTGCGGTCCGTCGGCGCAGTGGACCGAACCCGCTCCATGATCAGCAGGAAAATATGGGTGCCCAGTAACGTCAGAAAAAACGTCATGGAATAGTTGCGGGCAATGTGGCTGTACGCAACGAAAAACGGTTCGATGGTGGCAATGGCCGCGCTGACGAGAGCCAGTGAGTTGGCCGGGTCTCGATCACCGGCCAGTGGTCCGCCCGACCGGAAATGGCGTCGCACAAAGACGAAGAGGAGCCAGACAATCAGGGTGCTGAAAATCACCGACGGCATTCGTAGCGAGGTGTCACTCAACCCAAACACTTCCATCCAGAGCCACAGTACGCCATAGTAAGCCGGACTGTTACCGATATCACCCCGAATGTTAGCTTCAATAAAATCGTTGAACGTCTTGGGTTTCCAGAATTCGGCGGGGGTAAAATAGGGTTTACTGAAAACGTCCTGCTGATTGAACCCTTCCAGGCAGACGCCCTGACTGATCAGTAGTGTGGATTTTTCGTCGAAATAGATGCCGTATGTACCCACACGGTATAGACGAAGGCACAGCGCCATGACAAGCAGGGCACTCAATAAAAATAGTGTAGTACGCGACGATGGGGTAAACATTGCGGCAAAGCTAGCGCAAAATAGTAGTTCTTACAGCTTGAGAATCGTGAATTCTACCCTTCGGTTCTGTTTGCGCTTCTCTTCGGTTTCGTTACTGGCGATCGGTTTGCTGGGTCCCCAGGCTTTTGTCTGGATGCGCGACTCGCTGATCCCCTTGCTAAGCAGGTACTCTTTCACCACCCGAACGCGGTCGGCGGAGAGTTTCATGTTCGGCTCCCAGTCGCCCTGATTGTCCGTGTGTCCCTCCACCAGAATTTCCATGGCCGGGTATTGCGTCATCATCTCCGCCATGCGATCCAGTTCACTGTCGGCACCGGCCAGCAACTTGAACTGACTCTGCTCAAACAAGACCTCCCGCATGGTTATCTTCTGACCCGATTCGATCTTAACCAGCAAAAGGTTACGTTTGATGTCACGGAATCGCTTGTCCTTGCTCAGGTCGATCGTTTCCGTTGCCGGGAAGTACCCTTCTTTTATCGCTTTGAGGGTATATACTTTCTGCGTTGGTAAAATCAGTTTGTATTCGCCGGTTTCCGGGTCGTAGTCGGCCTTCGCCATTTCTTTGGCGTCGTCGAGTAACCCCGCAACGACCTCCGAGGCTACAGGCTTTCTGGTTTTCGCGTCCAGTACCTGCCCCGATATGATGGCCACCGGATCAGGCTTGATAGCCGGAAATAATTTGAGCCGAAAGATATCATCTTCCCCCATCGAGCCCGCCCGCGAGCTTAGGTAAGCGAAGTCGCCGGAAGCCGGAATCGTAAAATAACCATCCCACTCGGCAGTGTTGATCGCCGACCCCAGGTTTTCGGGTTCACTCCAGTTTCCCCACGAATCGTCGAGTCGGCGCGATACGAAAATGTCGCCATTACCGTAACCGGGATGGCCACCCGACGTAAAGTAGAGCGTCCGGTTGTCGGCCGCCAGAAAAGGAGAACTTTCGAAATCAGCACTGTTAATGACCGAACCCAGCGAAACCGGTTCCGACCAGTTTTTGTCCGCCTGTTGCAACGATACATACAGGTCGCGATTACCCCGGGTATCTTTTCGCTGTACGGCCAGAATAATCGCTTTCCCATCGGGCGAGACGCAGAATTCCAGCTGGTTTTTCTCGTGCAGATTGTAGTTGTTGGCGATTTTACACTCAACGGGCGGTGACCAGTTCTGCCGGGTCTTTGTCGATTTCGATATGCCGAAAGCCAGCCCACCATCGGGCCGATAGACATTGATGAGGTAGGCCGTACGTCCGTCGGGCGAGAGACCACTGATGGCGTTATCGCCCGTGTTGTTGATGGGTGGACCAATGTTCACGGCTTCGCTCCACCCCGCCGGATTACCCGTAGAGCCGGATTCGAGCGTTGAAAACCAGACGTCCTGCCGATCGGCACCACCCAGATTGGCTTTGTTGAAATTACGGGTAAAGTACAGCGTTCGGCCATCGGGTGCGATAACCGGTGCCACTTCCTGCCCTGGTGAATTAACGTTCTTTCCCAGATTTTCCTTGACAATTTCCTTGGGCGTGGCCTTCGACACGTTGATCTCAAACGGAATCGGTCTCGCATCCTCCGAGATAGCGATGGCGTCGATCTGGTTGAGGCCCGGCACGGCAGCCCCGTTCAGAACGACCTTGACCTGATCACCAACAATGGTCGAATCGTTCAGGATAATGCGTAGGAGTGGGTCCTGCCGTGGGCCCGGCTTCTCGTTGCGATAAACCTGATGTTCTTTCTTATGGCTATCAATGATCAGCACCTGTACAATGGCCCCCGGATTGACATTTTCGCCGATAACCAGCTGCCGGATGGCTATTGATTTGTCGAAGCCAACCTGAATCCACTCATCGGCAGCGCCATCGGCTCCTTTGGGTGCCCATGCTGCCGGACTTTCGCCGAGCTGAGGTAGTTTATTGGGTTTCCCCAGCGCCTGCGATGCTTTGTACTGATCGCCAGTGGGCTCTCCTTTCTTCTCGGATGAAAACCCGATGACACGGCTAGCCCACAGCACCTGACCGGAAGCCTGCCGCTGGGATTCGGCCTGACTGCTGGTAGGTCGCTGTGTTTCGGCCGAACGGGAACTGGTTGGTTGCGCCAGACCGACCCCACTGACCATCACTGCCAACAAGCCTGACAAGATACTCCAAACGCGCATAAACGATGAAATGGTAACAGAACACGGTTCATAGTCCGGAAGCAGTTCCGGCGAACATCAACCCTTAAACTCTAAATTACTAACTCAGATTGTGTGCAATACGTTACAAAACTTAATTGGTCAGCACTTTGTAGTCCCACGGTTTAAGCGTGAGGGACATATCCTGTTTCAATTCCATCGGCTGTCGGCTGAACACTTCCATGTACATCCCTTCGTAGCCCTGCCCCGTTAGGCGGAATGTCTGCGCCTGACCGCTCAGGTTGATCAGTACCGTTACCCGATCATTATCGCGCTGGCGGGAGAAGGCATAAATGGCTTCATCGTGATCCGTCACAATTTTCTCCGCTTTCCCCCCGGCCGTACCGTTCCAGAGGGCCCGGTTGCGGTGTTTGAGTGTAAGCAGCGTTTTAAAGAAATCGCTCTTGGCATACGTCCCCCAGGCTATGGTGTCTTTCTCGAAGAAAGCCAGTCGCTTGTTCAGATTGGATTCCATACCATTATACACAAGTGGCATCCCTTCCAGCGTGCTGCTCAGGACAATAAACGCATCCGCCGATGGACCAAATGATTCCTCCAGGGTGCCATGTTGCGTGTTCTCATCGTGATTCTGCGTGAAAAGCATCTGATAATACCACGGTGGATATAGCTTCTGGTTACTGGCCCGGAGCGTATCGAGGCTGGTGACTGGTAGTTTTCCCTGCGCAATATTTTTCATCATCGCGAAAATGGCCCAGCCGTAATTCATGTTGAAACCGCTCTTGAACTGATTAGGATCGCTCTCCCATTCGGCCAGCATAAACACCGTCTTGATCGAATCCAGCTTGGGGCGCAGTTCAGCCCAGAAGTCATCGGGCACATAGCCCGCCACATCACAGCGGTAGCCATCGATGTCACATTCTTTCACCCAATACTGCATCGCGTCGATCATGCCTTTTCGCATGGCCGGGTTGCCGTAGTCCAGATCCGCTACATCGGTCCAGTCGGTGGGTTTGCCCGTCTTCGGGTCAACGGGTACTGTCATCTTGCCGTTCACCAGCGTGTACCAGTCCGGATGTTCCTTTACCCAGGTATGATCCCAGCCGGTGTGGTTGGGTACCCAGTCCAGAATGACCCGCAGACCAAGCGCATGAGCACGGGTTACCAATGATTTAAATTCGTCCATTGTCCCGAATTCAGGATTCACCGACCTGTAATCGGCCACCGCGTAGGGACTGCCCAGCGAGCCTTTCTTATTTTTTTGACTGATTGGGAAAATAGGCATCATCCAGACAATGTCGACGCCTAGCTCTTTCAGCCGGGGTAATTGTTCCTCAACGGCTTTAAACGTGCCCGCTTTCGAAAATTGACGGGTGTTGACTTCATAAATCGTGGCGTTTTTAGCCCAATCGGGGGCCGATGGGTCAGCAACGCTGATCGAGTCAGTTGGATTGGTCGCTTCCGTTTGCGATTTTTTGGTATCGCGGCAGGCCATTGTCAACAGCAGCGTGCTGAGTGAGATGGCCATATATAATTTCTTCATGGATACAAGTTTGTGCGGTACGTGTCGGTTAAAGTAGGGGAGTACCTCTGGTCAGGCAATAGACGGTTGCTGGCAGTCTTTCAATTGTTGAATGGCCTTCATGGGATCACTCGCGCCAAAAACCGAACTACCCGCCACCAGTATATCGGCACCGGCACCGACCAACGCAGACGCATTCGTAAGGCCGACACCACCGTCGATCTCGATCAGAGCCGATGAACGGCTGGCAACCAGCAGCTGTTTCAATTTAGCCACTTTCTGAAGGGTATGCGGTATGAACGACTGACCACCGAACCCTGGGTTGACGGACATGATCAGCACGACATCGATTTGCTCCAGCACGTCCTCCAAGCCGTCAACGGGCGTATGTGGGTTCAGGGCTACGCCCGCCCGACATCCCATTTCCCGTATACGGGTCAGCGTCCGATGCAGGTGTGTGCAGGCTTCGTAATGAACATGAATGACTGATGCACCCCCATCGGCGAAAGCGTCGATATACCGATCGGGCTGGGCAATCATCAGGTGAACGTCCACCGGTTTCTGGCAGTACTTACGAACGACTTCCAGAATCGGAAAGCCGAAGGAGATATTCGGTACAAATTCGCCGTCCATCACATCGAAATGCAAATAATCGGCTTCGCTACGGTTTATTAAATCCAGATCCCGTTGCAGGTTGGCAAAGTCGGCTGCCAAGAGCGAAGGCGCAATGAAAGGCTGAGTCATAGTCATTCCGGAACAGTCAGAAACCGGTCAAATTGAAAAGAAAGGCTTGTTTCGTGGTTTTTGTAAAACTGCTCACTTTTTTATCCTGTAAAACTAAGTTTTTTTGCTTGAACGAGGAAACATACCCACTCGTGGACCTCAGTTTATTAAGGTTATTCGTTGAGCATCGTAATTTGAAACAGTGATTAACTTACGCTGTTTATCCCATTACCTTCGTGGTTTATTAGCTTGATCCATCTCGTTGACCCTATTATATGACACCTCAGGAGCGTATTAACGAATTGACCGACCGTCTAAACGCCTACAATTACCAGTACTACCAGAAGAGCGTTTCGGAAGTGGACGATTTTACGTTCGATCAGTTACTGGCCGAACTAGCCAGCCTGGAAACGCAACACCCCGACTTTCGTCGGCCCGATTCGCCAACCGCCCGCGTCGGGGGGACCATTAGTAAGGAGTTTACCACTGTCTATCACCGGTTTCCGATGCTGTCGCTGGGAAATACGTACTCGGAGGAAGACCTCGTTGAATTCGACAACCGCGTGCGTAAAGGACTAAACGGACAGGAATACGAGTACGTTTGTGAACTGAAATTCGACGGCGTTGCGCTGAGCATGACCTACGAAAATGGGGTGCTGGTGCAGGGAGCCACGCGGGGCGATGGGGTTCGGGGGGATGATATTACCAACAATATTCGCACGATCCGGACCGTGCCCCTGCGCGTGAGTGGTGACCATATTCCCCCGCTGTTTGAAGTTCGGGGCGAAGGTTTTTTACCGTTGGCCGAATTTGACCGCATTAACAAAGAGCGTGAAGATATTGGCGAACCGTTATTGGCAAATCCCAGAAACGCGGCCTCCGGTACGTTCAAGCAGCAGGACTCGGCGGCTGTCGCGAAACGGCGCCTGGATTGCTACCTTTATTCGTTCCTGTCGAACACCGATGAATTCCAGACGCATGAAGAAAGCCTAATCGCGTTGACAACCTGGGGTTTCAACGTGTCGCAGACGTGGCGTAAATGCGTTGACATCAAAGAGATAATGCTCTTCATCAATGAGTGGGAAACCCGGCGCTTCGAGCTTCCGCTCGGCACCGATGGTATCGTAATTAAAGTCAATCGATACGATCAGCAGCGCGAGTTAGGCTACACGGCTAAAAGTCCGCGCTGGGCGATTGCGTTCAAATACAAAGCTCTGGCCGCCAGTACAGTCCTGAATGACATCCGGTATCAGGTAGGACGGACGGGAGCCGTAACGCCCGTTGCCCTGCTGACCCCTGTATTGCTGGCCGGAACGGTTGTCAAACGGGCGTCACTCCACAACGCCAACGAGATCGAGCGGCTGGGTGTTATGCTACACGATACTGTGTTTGTGGAAAAAGGGGGCGAAATTATTCCGAAGATTACGGGTGTAGACACGTCGAAGCGGACCGACCAGAGCCGCCCGATCAGTTACCCGACCACGTGCCCGGCCTGCGGAACATCATTGGTTCGACGCGAAAGCGAAGCCAATTTTTATTGCCCGAACGAGCGCGGTTGCCCTCCGCAGCGGCAGGCCCGTTTTGAGCACTTCATTCAGCGTCGGGCCATGAATATCGAGAGTCTTGGTGAAGGAAAAATAGAATTGCTCATCGACCGGGGACTGGTGCAAACACCCGCCGATCTGTATCAGCTCACCAGCGAGAATCTGTTGGGGATCGAAAAGGTGTTCGAGGACGAAGAAACCGGCAAGCGTCGCGTTGTCAGTTTCCGGGAAAAGACGGTTGAGAATATTCTGACGGCTATTGAACGCTCCAAAGCGCAACCGTTCCAGAGCGTTCTATTCGCATTGGGAATTCGATACGTGGGTAACACGACCGCCGAAAAGCTGGCCGATTATTTTGGTTCGATGGATGCGATTATAAACGCCAGTCAGGAAGCCCTTCTGGCGGTTCCGGATACAGGGCCCCGTATTGCGGAGAGCGTTGTCATTTGGTTTGCCGACCCCGAAAACCGGGCTTATGTAGCGCAGTTACGGGCGGCTGGTTTACAGTTTGCGGGTGAGAAAAAAGTCGTTGAACGCGAGGGGGATACCCTGGAAGGTAAAACATTTCTCTATAGCGGAACCTTCGCCAACTTCAGCCGGGAAGAACTCGAAGCGCGCATTGCCGCTAATGGGGGTCGCGTTTTGAGCGGTATTTCCAAAAAACTGAATTACCTGATCGTTGGCGAAAATGCGGGGCCATCGAAACTGGAAAAAGCAAAAAAACTCAACGTACCCATGATCACCGAAGATGAGTTTATGGCCATGCTGGTGGTGTAAACGGTATTGATAGTGAAATCGTTACCTTTGTAGCAGGGCAAGCCCACCGAACTGTGGAAGCGACAACCAATTTTGATGATATTCACCAGATTCTGCGCGAAATAGCGAAAAGTCAGCAGGAAACAGATCGAATAACGCGGCAAAACGCCAAAATGCTTGGTGATCTGGGTAATAAATTTGGGTCATTCACGGAGGGCATGGCCTTTCCCTCGATGGAGAAAGTGCTTCGGAAACAGTTCGGACTGACAACCATCACCACAAATTACAAAACTGAATATGGGCCTGATACGTTGGAAGTAGACGTGCTGGGCATTGCCAATGGACAGATTAATACGGTTGTTTTAGTAGAAGTAAAGAGCCATCTCAAGGAGCGCGATATTGAACAGCTATTGAAAAATCTGGATCGCTTCCGGCGTTTTCATCCCGAATATGCCGGTAAGAAATTATACGGTATTCTGGCTAGTGTACAGGGCACTCGGGAAGTCAAACAGAAAGCGATGGATGCCGGCCTGTTCGTTGCGTCTATTCATGATGAGGTATTTGAACTGAAAACCCCTGCTTACTTTGTTCCGACAAACTTCTCCCTCAATTTGGACCAATAAACGCAGGACTGCCAGCCAAATTCCCGTAACTTTGTGGTAATAAACTCCTGTATCCGCTAATGGACACTAAACTTCACGGCGTCGGCGTAGCCATTGTAACACCCTTCAACGCTGACCATTCAATTGACTTCGACGGCTTCGGTCGCATTATTCGGCACATTTCCGATGGGGGCGTCCGCTACATAGTCCTACAGGGCACAACCGGCGAATCGCCAACGGTGACCAAACAGGAGAAGAAACAGTTGTTGCAGTATCTCAAGGAAAATAATCCTAAAAATCTGCCAGTCGTATTTGGGGTGGGTGGTAACGTAACGTCCGAGGTGGTAGCGGGGATGCGTGATATTGATTTCGAGGGTGTCGATGCGATTCTGTCAGTTTGTCCGTATTACAATAAGCCGGGGAAACGGGGTGTGATCGAACACTTCACGCGTATTGCCGATGCCAGCCCAGTACCTGTTATTCTGTACAATATTCCATTCCGGACCGGAATTAATATGACGGCAGAAACGATTTGCGAGCTCGCTCAGCACCCTAACATCATTGGCGTCAAAGAAGCTTCGTGCATCATCGAACAGTGCATGGAGATTGCCCGCGACAAACCCGACGATTTCCTTTTGATCTCCGGCGATGACGTGCAGGCTATCCCCATCATCAGCATCGGTGGCGTGGGTGTCATGTCGGTTATTGCCAATGCACTACCGGCCAAATTTACGGGTATGATTGAAGCCGCCTTGCAGGGTAATTTTGCCTTCGCCCAGAAAGAGCTTGGTCATTTTCTGCGGATTGATCCGCTGTTGTATGAAGAGGGTAATCCGGTTGGCGTAAAAAATATTCTGGAAATCATGGGACTGGCTTCGGCGGAAGTACGGTTGCCGCTGATGAAAGCATCCGACGATTTGAGCGAACGCCAGAAAGCGGTTCTTCAGCGAGACAGCTTACTGGAATTGGTCGCGTAGTTTACCGGGTGAACACCAATCGGTTTCTTGTCTGATTGAAGGTGAAGCTTTTCTTTCGAACGTGAACTGACACCATAGACTAGTACCCTATACCAATAAAGAAGGCCATTGACGAATCTCATCTGTGGAGAGATTCGTCAATGGCCTTCTTTATTGCACCGTTATTTGTTAAAAGAATACCCCGAACGAAAGCATTACGTTGGTATTGCGATTGCTGGTAGCAACGGTTGGCGTATCGGATTCGTTAGGAAGCTGGAACGCGGTAAAACCCGTTTTATACGTTAGGTAAGAACCAGATAGATCGGCGAAGAAACGATCATTCCGAACGCCAAGACCCGCCGACAAGAGCAATTTGTCGCGGTCACCACGAGCCACCCGATCCAGATCGATTTTATACGCGCTCGGTAAATAACCGACGCCAGCACGCAGCCGCAAAAGACCCGCCCGGATTTCAGCACCCGCCCGCAAATTGACTACGTTCTGGTAAGTGGACCGAACAACCTGCTTGACATCGTTTTTAAAATCGGTGTTATCCTGCTGAGCGTCGAAGTAGGATGTGCGTACCCGCATACCATTGTACCCGACGTATTCAGCCGTTGCCGTGATGAACCCGATCTTCCCTTTGCCCAGAAAATACGTAGCACCACCCGACGCCCGCAACGGAGTTTGCAGCGAATAATCGAAGTTATCATAAGGCGAGGTAACATTAACTGTGTTTGGACGCCTTAGCGTTATATTCGAGTTTTGCGCGAGATTGACCGCCAGTGTCTGAGCAAATGCTTCGTGCCCACTGCTGAACGTCGGGGACGTTAAGGTAGCACCAACCTGCAAATCATTGCTAAGTTTGTAGATCAACCCCAAGGTAGCATTGATGCCGTTGCCCGTTACGTCGAACCGGTTGATCTGACTGTAGTTTGCAAAATCTATACCATTTATCGGAGCTTCAAGGAATGTGTACTCCGACGAGTACCGCAACCGGGTTAGGGCGATCGACCCACCGATGTATAATTTGTCATCCAGATTCCCGGCGTAAGAAACGGTCCATTGCGAGTGCGTACCTGAACGATTCAACGTGGCCCGCTGATCTTTCGCCTTTGATGCATCACTGGCAAGGCGGGTATAAGGCGGTCCTGATCCATTGGTACCGAGGTTTGTCGGGTTGATCAGATAGAGTCCATAAGCACCCGCTTCGGTGAAGCTAACCGTATTATTTGACGGATCCCAGTCATCACTTAACGCAGCCTCACTGTAATTGCCGGCTGTCGCATTGTTGGCATACACTTGCGCAATAGACGAGTTTGGGTTCCGGTTTGTGCCGCGCGCATCGATCTTGTCGTAGAAGTTGGTCGACTGCGAATAGGTTACGCCGAAAGCCGTTCGACGCCAGCGCCGTTCGTTGCTGGAACTGCCCGCCAGAACTAGCCCTAGCTGCCCGACGTTCAGCTTGCCGCCGTTGCTGCTCGTTTGGGTTCCCAGAAACGTATTTTGATTATTGACCAGATTGAACGACGGGCTGATGCTCAATTCGGAGCGGTTATAGAACGCCAGACCAGCCGGGTTGCCGAACAGGTTGCTGGCATCACCACCGAGCGCCGTCTGATTACCACCCAAACCCCGAAAACGGGCCGTACCACTTTGCGAGAAATCGGAGAAACGGAAGGCATCATCGGCATAGTCGGCAGCCGGCCCCTGCCCGAAGGCCAGCCCCGCGCAACTCACCAAAAAGGCTGAGAGAAGAAACTTTGTATTCATGTGCATATGCGATTAAACCAGCGAAATCCACTTTTGTTGTTAGAGTGACGTCCCTGTAAAACGTTTAACCAAATTGATCAAAAAGTAGTGGTTAAAACGTAAACATAACAACGAAAAATCCCGCTGATAAGCTATCAGCGGGATCTAAATTTTTTCGATTTAAGACTAGTTTAACGGGGTCCACGACCACCGCCCCCACCACCACGACTGGCACCACCACCGGAGAATCCACCACCGCCACCACTAGGCGCACTGAACGTACGGCTTGGGGCACTGTTGTAGCTTGGCTGTGATTGCTGATAGCTTGGTTGCGACTGCTGATAGCTGCCACGGCTTTGACTTTGGTAAGAAGGCTGTTGGTAGCTCTGCTGCGACTGCGACTGATAACTACTGCGACCTCCACCCGAATTTGAGCCCGAAGGTGTATAGCTGCCCCGGCTGTTGGTGCGGGGACGAGCGTAGTAATCGTTACCACTGCTGTAAGCAGGAGCCGTGTTTGTTGCGTTGCCTGCATTGTTGCTGCCTACACGACCATTACCACTCGCACTATTGTCGTAGTAATAGCTGCCCCGGCTGTTGTTGCTTGGACGTGCATAATAGTTGCCATTACCTGACGACCGGTTCGACGAACTGGCCGATCCGCTGCGAGCACCGTTTGGATTGTAGCTCCGTGGCGAATTGTCGAAACCAGACACGTAGTTACCCGACGAGCGGGCTCCACTCCGAACGTACGTCCGGTTGGTCCGGTATGGATCAGCACCCGTTACAACAACGGCTGGGTACCCCCCGTAATAACCGCCATAGCCACCACCATATCCGTAACCGAATGGCGAGTAGAAGGAATTGTAGCCACCGTACCCATACGGGCTGTAGAACGGATCACCGAAGCCACCGTATCCGCCATAACCAAACGGCGAATAGAATGGGCTGTAAGCAAATGAGCCACCGTACCCACCATAGCCAAACGGCGAGTAGAATGGACTACCGAAGCCATAGCCAAATGAGCCTATGCCCATGCCAAGACCCAAACCGCTATAAAATCCTGTATTGTTGAATCCCCAGCGATTCCAGCTATATGCTGAGGTCGACGCAGCATTGTAGCCGTTGACGAAACCAGAGTTATAACTATTGCTGCTGTTGTCAGTCCAACCCGGATCGGGCGATATGCCCCGATTTAGTTTACGGGTACTCAGATCAGCGTAGTATTCGTCGGTGTTGTTGTTCAACCCCTGCTGTTCGTCGTTATAGTCAGGGTTGGCGTTCCGGAGCGAGCGTTGTTGCTGCCGTTGCTGACGCGAGCTCAGCGGAGCAACCGACGACGCGTCGGATGAGTTGCTGGCGTATACAGCGGCATTGCCGGAGTTGCCATACAAATCGTCCACTTCACCGGCATTTTGGGCGGTCCGTTGGCTGGTTGAGCAGCTCCAGATCCCCAGTAGCGCGGCCAGCGACAGGTATCGGTACATTTGTTGCGTTATCATTTGGCCAGGGAATTAAAAAGTAATAAAGGCTCTTCGGTACATGGTACTAAACCTATAACAAAGGATTGACTCGTTTGATTACAAAAATAGAGCAAAAACCTATCTTTGCAAGTTTTCAATATATTAGATTCCATTTTATTCATCAAGGTTTAATCACGTTGGAAAAAAAGAGTCAAAATGCAGGCTGATCGGCGTAGTAAAAAGAAACGAATGGTAGCTAAATTTCTCATTCACAGGATTTTTGCTGCTCTCCGCTCAGTCGTAAATTATCTTCTTTTTTTTCACAGCTCATCATGGCAAAAGCAATTCCGTCCCGTAGTGAAAACTACTCCGAGTGGTATAATGAGTTAGTTAAGAGGGCCGATCTGGCCGAAAACTCAGCCGTTCGTGGCTGTATGGTTATCAAACCCTATGGTTTTTCGATCTGGGAAAAAATGCAGCGGGCACTGGACGATATGTTCAAGGAAACGGGCCACTCCAATGCGTATTTTCCGCTCTTTATTCCTAAATCGTTCCTGAGCAAAGAAGCCTCACACGTAGAAGGATTCGCCAAAGAATGTGCCGTTGTCACCCATTACCGGCTCAAAAACGCGGAAGACGGTTCGGGCGTGATCGTCGATCCGGAAGCCAAACTCGAAGAAGAACTGATCGTACGGCCAACCTCCGAAACGGTGATCTGGAGCACGTATAAAAACTGGATTCAGTCGTACCGCGATTTGCCGCTGCTGGTGAACCAGTGGGCTAACGTCGTTCGGTGGGAAATGCGGACGCGTATTTTTCTGCGTACATCCGAATTTCTGTGGCAGGAAGGGCACACCGCCCACGCTACGTCCGAGGAAGCACAGGCCGAAACGCGCCAGATGCTCGACGTGTACGCTACGTTTGCCGAAGAGTGGATGGCAATGCCCGTTGTTCGCGGCACTAAAACGGCAAACGAACGTTTCGCCGGCGCTGACGATACGCTGTGTATCGAAGCCATGATGCAGGATGGTAAGGCACTTCAGGCCGGAACGTCGCACTTTTTAGGGCAAAATTTTGCGAAAGCCTTCGAGGTGCAATTTCTTAATAAACAGAACCAACTGGATTACGTGTGGGGTACGTCGTGGGGCGTTTCCACGCGGTTGATGGGCGCGCTGATTATGGCGCACTCCGACGATGACGGCCTGGTGCTACCGCCGAAACTGGCTCCGATACAGGTCGTTATCGTGCCTATTTATCGGACTGATGAACAGCTTGAACAGCTTTCGGCTAAAATTAAACCGCTGGTGCAGGAGTTGCGGAAGGCGGGCGTTTCAGTTAAATACGATGACTCGGATGCGAACAAACCCGGCTGGAAATTTGCGGAATATGAACTTCGGGGCGTTCCGGTTCGGTTGGCGATGGGTGGTCGTGATCTCGAAAACGGTACCGTTGAAATTGCCCGTCGTGATCTGAAAACCAAAGAGACCGTACCGTTCGATGGCCTGACCGAGCGCATCAAAACGTTGCTCGACGACATTCAGCAGACGATCTATAACAAGGCACTTGCGTTCCGTACGGACAACACATTCAAGGTCGATACGTTCGGGCAGTTTCAGGAACAACTCGAAAAAGGGGGATTCCTGCTGGCGCACTGGGACGGGACATCTGAAACCGAAGAAGCGATTAAGGAAGCGACCAAAGCCACGATTCGCTGTATTCCGTTCGATCAGGAGCCAGAAGAGGGTGTTGATATCTTTTCGGGTAAACCGTCGAAAGGGCGGGTTGTGTTTGCCCGCGCTTATTAAGCAATGAACGTCGAAATCATTCCAGCTCCGCCCGGCAACGAAGGGGAGCTGGAATGATTTCGTTTTGACAATCCGTTAACCGTATCGATGCCTGAAACGATAGGTACAAATACGGTTAGTAGTATTCGCTGAAGGGTAAATCGTTTGTCTTTAATGCGGACTGTGATGATCCGTTGCGTCAACGGATCATGCAACATGAATAGGAAGTAGTCGTGTTTCAGGCGTGATTGGTAAGCGTTTTCCGTATCGGTAATGCCTGTTGCCGTTCGTAGTGCGTATACCAGTTGACAACAACGTATGTTACGCCACACAAACCGACCAGCCATACGGCACCCCACGGACTCAGGTAGGACCAGGTCCGGTGACTTAGGCCATCCATGATGGCCATCAGCATCATAAACAGACTGATGGTCATGATGAAGGCATTGCGAAGGGTAGACCGATAGGCGCGTCGAAGATCGTAGGCACCGTAGGACTTGTTGCGAAATTCAAACACGATATCATCCAGACTGGCCTCACGAAGCTGTTCGTCGGTCATGGCCAGCTCGGTTGAATAGGTGTCGCGCAGGTGCCGGACCGCTTTCAGATTCGCCTGTTCCAGAACGGTTTTCAATGCGGTATCGAACGGTAAGCCAATCCACATATAGTGTTCTACTTCGCAGGCAAGGTGGTCGATCAATTCGTTGATCAGAACGTCGGTAGAACCAGTATGGATCAGGTGATTGTGCAACGTTGCCAGTTGTTGCGGGCTGAGTTTTTCCATGACACTGTCTTCGGTTATTGGTTAAATTGATGTAGGCGTTGATCAGTGGCCTGTAGCCAGATTGGGTAACGGAGAAAGCAGGACGCGCATGGCTTCCATAAACCGTTCAAAATCAGATACTTTTTGGGCGGCTGCCTGGGTGCCCGTTGGTGTGAGGGAATAGTACTTACGAAGGCGGCCCTCCACTTCTTCGGTATCCGTTACCAGAAAGCCTTCCTGTTCCAGTTTATGCAATACGGGATAGAGCGCGCCAAACGTCAGCGTTATTTCACCCTTCGTTCGTTCCTTAACGGCCTGCGTAATCTCATAGCCATACATTCTGCCCTGGCCCGCTGGCAATTGTTCAGCCAGTAACTTCAGGACGATTGTTTTAAGCGTACCCCGAAGAAATTCATTGCCTGTTGCATCCATAGTACTAACCCGAAAAACGTGATTTATTTAGCTGTAAATATATGTAAGAAACCAATATATACAAGAAATGCCGAAATTAATTCGCGAAACACTACTTGTTCGCTTACGCGTGGCGAACGAAACGGATTGGGCTACATGTTGCGAGGGTGATACGGAACCATTTACTTATGTCAACACAATCGTCAATCATCACACCGGAGCTACTGGCTTCGGCTTATACGTATGAGCAATATGTTGCTCTTTCCAATGAACTGCTGGCGCAGAGTCGCACAACATCGGAAGCGCCCAGCTACAACACGCCCGAAATTCTGGGCTATGCCAAACTGAATATTCACCGGATGAACCGGTTAGATAAATTGACGGCGCTCACGACGGAATTAAAGGCTGCACTGGCCGGGATAGCTGAACCCTGGACCTGGCTCGTTCTGACTGAATCGTGGTGTGGCGATGCTGCTCAATCGATTCCGGTGCTGCATCATATGGCCGAGCAATCGCCACAGGTGTCGATTCGTTTCCTATTGCGGGACAAAAACCCTGATCTTATCAATGCCTACCTGACAAACGGTGGCAAATCAATTCCCAAGCTTATCTGTGTACGCACGACCGATCTGAAAGAGCTGGGTTCGTGGGGACCGCGCCCGGCCCAGTTGCAGGTGTTATTCACGGAGTGGCAAAACAAGATGCCTTTCCCTGAACTGGCCGAAAAGCTCCAGCGGTGGTATAATGATGACCGCACTCAAGCGATACAGCGCGAATTTCTGGAACTCATAACGGCATGGCGGGCTATCCGGTAAGTGCGCTGATTTGTTCGTCGATGAAACTTCGTTGATCAGCTGGTTTCCCATCAACGTGATCATGAGCAGGAACGAAACGGCAGAACGTATTGTGTGAAGGAGAGGAAGATGACAAAACGGGCAATTACGAAACAACCCTGCCTATTTGTTGTTCTTTTGGGGTATGGAGTGGAGCAGGAAGCGGCTTAGAAAAACTGGGCGGCTTCAGCTACCGGTAGTTAAAACACCGTTCACTCCGATTATACATGTTGACACGAACCGTTCTGTAATGGTTCTGTACTTTTGGATTAGTATTCACTAAACAGTAGTGTAATTATGGCACAGGCAAAATCCGGCGATACCGTTCAGGTGCATTATACCGGCACTCTACCCGATGGAACCGTATTTGATTCATCGGAGGGCCGCACCCCTCTGGAGTTTACCGTTGGTAGTGGTCAGGTCATCAAAGGCTTCGACGAAGGCGTAGCCGGGATGAACCAGGGCGAACGAAAAACCATCAATATTCCGGTGGAAGACGCTTATGGCCCCGCGAACGAAGAGATGATCTTCACCTTGAACCGCTCCGATATTCCAAACGATATTCCGCTTGAAGTAGGCATGACGCTGAACATGCACGAAGATGGTAATCCACGGCCCATTCCGGTGATTGTTCGTGACCTGACAGAAACGAACGTAACACTGGATGCCAACCATCCGTTGGCCGGTCAGGAACTGGTGTTCGATGTCGAACTGGTCGGTGTAAAGTCGCCGTCTGGCTTGATTCTGTAATTGAGTAAGTAGTCGATTGGGTAAACAAGTGATCGCGTAACGGGTGAGTCCACCTTGTAACCAATCACCTGTTTACCCAATTTTAGTTATCCATGCGTCTCTACTCGTTCCCAAGCTGAATCGTCTCAGTCTTCTTTATCCATTGCCAGTAAGTCGCCAAGCTCTCGAAGCGCCGTTTGGATACCCCGCAGATTGGCCCGGGCTACGTAAGCAGCCAGCGCAACGGTTATCGCACCGACGTTGAGCGCTATCGTCAGGTTTCGGATGTGCCGAAGGCCTGATTTTGCATCATCCGTTGCCCGCCGAATGGCCATAGCCATTTCGCTGGCTTGATTAAAGGCTGGACGAACCGCCTGTGTCTGTAAATCCTGCGCCCGGTTAAGCAGGCTATTCTGGTAGGCATTCAGGTCAAGCTGTTGCTCGTGCGTAAACGCTGGCCAATGCATCACCTGAAATTCGTTCAGGGTGCGGGCCATCAATCGATAGCCATTTGCAATGCTGACGATTTGTTCAGGAGTGAAATCTTCCATAAACGGTATCTGTGTGGCTCCGAATTAGTTTGGAGCAAGTTATACGTTCTATTTCAGGTACGCCTTTCCGCTAGTCTATGATGCATCACGAGCGAGCCTGTGACGGTTTGATATAGACCGGGTAACGGGAGTGAGGCTTTTTTTTACGTTTTAGAAGAAGTTAGTGAGCTGACTGGTACTAGGAATGTTAGGTGCAACGCTGGATAGTGGTACTGAATTCACTGGGTGCTAATTGAATGGTGGTAGATCGGGTTTAACGGGGTGACCTGCTGTGCACCCGTTTTCGTTGGATGGGATAAAGCGTGTAGCCTGTTTTCGTGGATTGTCACGTGCTGTAGCGGACTTGGTACTCAAGGATTATCGGTGATCCGTGAAGTGTAACCGAACCGGTTACGAACAGAATCAAAAGGTCAGGTATTGACAGCGTTTTTTCATGCGAGTGAACTAAACTATGTTGTAATTTAAAAAGACGTCAGGGTATTGTCACTATAAACGGCTGACTTTTGTACGAACGGTCGTAATTGAAAACCTGCCAACGGTATTTATGGTTTAAGCGCCATGAATCAGACAACACTCAACGTTGGTTATGCCTGCATTAATCTGAGCCTGCAAGCCGAAAAGGTGACGACCAATCGGGGAATGATCAAAAAGACATTTACCGAAAAAGGTATTGTGTATGCCTCGGAACTGGCTCAGAAAAATGTGCAGGATCTACTGAAAATCGTAGACTGGAACCTTAAGAATGGCTTCCGGCTGTTTCGAATCTCGTCCGATTTATTCCCGTGGGCATCAGAATACCAGATTTCGCAGCTACCCGACTACCCGGAAATCCGCGAAACGCTGGAGGAGATCGGTAGTCGACCCATTCGGCTGACGTTTCATCCGGGCCCGTTTAATCACCTGGCCGGTCAGGGAAACGTGCTCGCCAATACTATTAAAGACCTTGAATACCAGTCGTCAGTGTTCGATCTGATGGGTCTACCGCCATCACACTGGAATAAGATCAACATCCACGCGGGTGGAACGTACGGCGATAAATCAGCTACGCTGGCTCGATTCATCAAAAACTTTGCGTTACTGTCCGAGAATTTGCGCGCCCGCCTGACGGTGGAGAACGATGACCGCGTAAGCCTATATACTGTCACCGATCTGGTTCCGGTTTACGAAGCGATCGGCACGCCCATTGTTTTCGACTATTTTCACCACTCCCTGAATCCCGGCGAGCAAACGGAAGAGGAAGCGTTCCTGACGGCGTATAGCACGTGGGACGTACGACCTGTTTTTCACTACTCTGATTCGCGACAGGAGCGGGAAGACCCAAAAGCCCGGCGCGAAGCCCACGCCGACTGGCTTTATTCGGCGGTGAACACCTACGGAAAAGAGGTTGATATTGTCTATGAATCCAAAATGAAGGAGCTTGCTATCCTTCGACTCAGGGGATTGCTAGCCTAAGTGAGGAAGAACTCCACCACGACTGCCGTGAACGTTTCATACAAAAAAGCCCGCTGCGTTCGTGAGAGCACAGCGGGCCTGTAGAATCGGGTGCAACCGAACTTGTCCGAAAAGTTTGGTCACTTGAGGTATACAAAGCGTACTAACTAAACCGAATGCTAATCGCGCTGCCAGTCAGCCGTTTAGTGTTTGATGGCAACACGTGTCGAAAACTGCTTCTGATTGGGACCAACCACGAATGTGTAGGCACCGTCGGGTAGACCCGATAAGTCGAACCGACGAGCCGTACCTTTGAACGAATCGGTTTGAACCAGCACATTCTGCGCATCGTAGATAGCGACGTTCGCTTCCTCTACGTTCTTCGCCGGCAGATTCACTTCAAACTTGTTCTTTTCGTAAGCCAATACCGTAGGCTCCATAACCTGTTGCAGCTTGCTTTCGTCGATGTTCAGGGCATTGCCTTTGATCGTTAAGCCCTGCGACAACCACCAGGCATTGTTACCCGCCGTCAGGAAATACTGACCATCGGGGAGGCCGTTCAGGTTGAACGAAGTCGATCCCTGTTTATTCCTGGAAATAACTCCACGGTAGAGCATATTGCCGTCGGCGTCTATAATTGCCACGTCAATCGGCGTTGCCGTCTGTGTATAAAAGCGTACTTTCTTTTGTTCGGACTTCTCAATTTTCACCCCATTCGCTCCTGCACCATTGTCGGCTTTAGCATCTCCCATGCCTGCCAGACTCCATACTGAAAGTAGTACAGCAATAGATAAACGGAACTGTTTCATTTGGTTTGAAATTTATGTTTTACCGCAACAAAGGTGTGCGCCTAATGACATCATGTGCAAGAGAAGTAGGGCTGATTACCAGAGATTTAAGAAAACTTCATCTAAAAAGTCAATTCGTTATTGACATAGTCAGGCATTTGTTGGAATAGTACAATAAGTCCCTGTAAATTGCGTATGAGTTGTATTTTTCTAATAATTCTAATTTTTAGGATTCTCTTTTTTTTTACACCTAGTTTTCATGCGCAAAGTGCAATTGGGTCGAAAAACGACCGTCGGGCCTGACACTGGAACCGATAGCTGCTTAGGCTATTCGTAAGCTGTAGTTGACTGGCCAAAGGACGTTTTCGAACTGGGTTTGTCTCATTAGACCACGACTTTGCCGGCAGCGAATCATGGCAAGAGGGTATAAGTTACAGTGAGTGTATCGGCCTGGTATCGATGATTCGCGTTCGGTAGGCTTGTCATCGGTACATAGTCGACAGAATTCCCCAAACGGGTCTCCACTTGTATCGCCCACGGTTTTTATTGTGTTGGCCGTTCGGATTACAAAAGCACGATGAGGAGTTGGTAGGCAGCCAGCAAAGAAAACGGGCAGAAAAGCGTCGAATAGACGATAAATAGAAGAACAGCCCGTCAGGTGAAGGGAAAAACAATGTGGAATGGAACGCGTTTGGTTGTAAACATGAGTCGGTAGGATGAGGTTAAACAAGCGAAGGTTGCTTAATGAGCCCTCTAAACTAGTAGGAAAATGGGCAATAGAATGAAAACAGCCCCCGGCTCAGCATCATCATCTAAACTTTCTAGTTTGCTGATAACAAAATCGATCTATTTCTCATGGAAAGCGTACTTAAAGGACAGATTGCCTTAATTACTGGTGCGAGTAGTGGCATTGGCGCGGGTGTTGCCAAATCACTGGCAGGTGCCGGCGCTACCGTTATAATCAATTATCCCGTTGACGCGACCAAGCCAGCCGCTGAGGCCGTATTGAAAGAAATTACGGATGCAGGTGGTCAGGGTCGTGTTGCGCAATGCGATGTAAGTCAGGAAGATCAGGTAACCAGCATGTTTGCCGATGTGATCGCTCAGTACGGAACCATCGATATTCTGGTCAACAATGCCGGACTCCAGCGTGATGCGAAATTTGAAGACCTGACGCTGGAGCAATGGAACACCGTGATCAATGTCAACCTAACAGGCCAGTTCCTGTGCGCCCGTGCCGCTATCCGTGAATTTCTGCGTCGGGGACCACGTCCGGAGGTGTCGGCTGCCACAGGAAAAATTATCTGCATGAGTTCTGTGCATGAAACGATTCCGTGGGCGGGCCATGCCAACTACGCGGCCTCCAAAGGAGGGGTCAAGCTGCTGATGCAGACGCTGGCCCAGGAATACGGTGATCGTAAGATTCGGGTCAACAGCATTTGTCCGGGTGCTATCCAAACCTCCATCAATAAGGGAGCCTGGGAAACACCACAAGCCCTGAACAGCCTGATGACCTTGATTCCGTACAACCGGATTGGTCAGCCGCAGGACATTGGCAATCTGGCAGTATTCCTCGCATCCGACCTGTCTGATTACATTACGGGAGCCAGTATTTTTATCGATGGCGGTATGACCGTACTGGAAGGATTTTCCGACGGGGGATAAACAATAGGCCTGCATTACCACTCATCCATCCTATAGCTTTCATCCGTTGACCACCGAACAACAACGTTTAGAGGACCCCGCCTGGCGACAGTGGGGTCCCTATATTTCTGACCGCCAGTGGGGTACTGTTCGGGAAGATTACAGTGCCAATGGCGATGCCTGGAACTACACCACCCATGACATGGCCCGCAGCTACACTTATCGGTGGGGTGAAGAGGGCATTGCTGGCTTTTGTGATGACAAACAGCAGCTTTGTCTGGCGCTGGCACTCTGGAACGGAAAAGACCCTATCCTGAAAGAGCGATACTTCGGCCTGACCAACGCCGAAGGGAATCACGGGGAAGATGTCAAAGAACTGTATTACTACCTCGATAATACACCGACGCATTCGTACCAGCGGATGCTGTACAAGTATCCCCAGGTCGCGTATCCCTACGAGCGGCTGCTTGCCGAAAATCGAAATCGCACGCGCCAGGACCCGGAATTTGAACTGCTGGATACGGGTCTGTTTGATGAGGATCGCTACTTCGATGTGGTGGTCGAATACGCCAAAGCGGGTCCGCAGGATGTGCTCATGACCGTAACCATTAACAATCGAGGGCCCGAAGCGGCTGATCTGCACGTTTTGCCCACGCTGTGGTTCCGCAATACATGGATCTGGGGTGACGACTCCGACGGTGTGCCGAGCCTACATCCTCGGCTGTCTCTTCAGCCCGACGGTTCGGTCCTGGCTGAGCAGTCGCAGTTGGGTCGGTACGTGCTCCACGCTGAAGGGCAACCCGATTGGTTGTTTTGCGACAACGAAAGTAACCTGGCTCGGCTCTACAACACCCATACTGGGGCGCGTTATCCAAAAGATGGCATCAATGATCACGTTCTGTACGGATCGGATACCGTCAATCCGGAAAAAGTGGGCACAAAAGCGGCTGCTCACTACACCGTTTCGATTGAAGCGGGCGGGTCAACAACGATTCGGCTCCGCCTGGAAGCGGCTGGCGTGAGCGATCCATTCGCTGAGCATGACGCAACGCTGGCGCAACGCAAAACCGAAGCCGATGCATTTTACGAACAAATCCATCCCGATCAGGCAACGGATGATGAAAAGCTCGTGCAGCGACAGGCATTTGCCGGGATGCTCTGGAGTAAGCAATATTATTACTACGATGTGACGCGGTGGCTGTCCGGCGATCCCAACAGTCCGCCACCGCCCCCCGAACGAGCGAGAGGACGCAATCACACCTGGCTACAACTGATCAACGCGGGTGTTATTTCGATGCCCGACAAATGGGAATATCCGTGGTATGCGGCCTGGGACTGGGCGTTTCACTGCGTTACGTTCGCCATTATCGACCCGGGTTTTGCCAAGCAGCAGCTCATGATGCTCACCAACGAGTGGTACATGCACCCGAACGGCCAGCTTCCTGCTTACGAGTGGTCCTTTAGTGACGTAAATCCACCCGTTCATGCCTGGGCCGCGTGGCGACTCTACCACATAGAGCTGGAACGAAAACCACCCGGTGAAGAAGACATTCGGTTCCTGCGGGGCATTTTCCATAAGCTGATGCTCAATTTTACGTGGTGGGTAAACCGCAAGGACGAATCCGGGAACAACATTTTCGAGGGGGGCTTTCTGGGTCTGGATAACATCGGCGTCTTCGATCGTAATGCCATCCTGCCCGATGGGAGTCATCTGGAGCAGGCCGACGGGACAAGCTGGATGGCGATGTATGCTCTCAATATGATGCGTATTGCGCTCGAACTAGCTCAGCATGACCCGGTTTATGACGAACTGGCGACCAAGTTTTTCGATCACTTTTTGTACATAGCCGGGGCTATGACCAACATCGGTGAAGGAAGTATGGGGCTGTGGGACGAACAGGACGGCTTTTTCTACGACCAGATACGCATGTCGGATGGAAACGTCAAACGAATGCGGGTTCGGACAATGGTGGGGCTGATTCCCATGTTTGCGGTCGAAATCCTGGACGATAAAACCCTGCGGACTCGACCGGCCTTTCTGGAGCGTATGGAGTGGTTTCAGAACCACCGGCCCGATTTATATAGTCAGGTGTCGCGGTATACTGAAACCGGGAAAAGTGAAAAACGGCTGCTGAGCTTACTCCGGGGCTTTCGCCTGAAATCGCTGCTCAGTAAGGTGCTGGACGAAACCGAATTTCTGAGCCCGCACGGTGTCCGGGCCGTGTCCAAGATTTACAAAGATCAGCCGTACGAGTTTACGCTGGAGAATACAATCTTCCGGCTGACGTACACACCCGCCGAAAGTGACAGCGGTATGTTTGGTGGTAATAGTAACTGGCGAGGACCGGTCTGGATGCCCTTGAACTACCTGATGATCGAATCCATCGATCGGTTCTACGATTATTTTGGCGATGACTTTACCGTCGAATATCCCATTGGGTCCGGAAAACAGATTACGATGAAGGCCGTTGCCGATGAACTGACCAATCGGCTCATCAGCCTGTTCACACTGGATGAAGCCGGAAAGCGGGCGACGTTCGGGCAACATCCGAAATACCAGGACCCGCACTTCCGCGACTACGTATTATTCTACGAGTATTTCGATGGTGATAACGGACGGGGGGTAGGGGCCAGTCATCAAACGGGCTGGACGGGACTGGTCGCCGAATTGATCGACCGAAAATATAATAAGTAGCTTATGATGAGTACGCTTTGGTGCGTCTGCTGGTCTTACGATCGTAGGCTACAGAGACCGCTAAAAAGCTAGCGGGCCCCTTGTTGCTCACGAAAAAGAGATTTACGGTTTGTTAGCGAGCCAATAGGACGAACGCAAGCGCGATGATTGCCGGAAGGGCCTGTACAAAAAAGATGGAACGTTGTGCGGTCAATGCGCCATACACCCCCGCCACAATGACGCAGCCCAGGAAGAAACAGGCGACGTTTTGGCTCCAAACCGAATCATCAATCAGTAGTGACCAGCACAGACCGGCGGCCAAAAACCCGTTGTAAAGGCCCTGATTAGCGGCCAAGGCCTTCGTCGGCTCGAACAACTCAGGCGACAGCGATTTGAACGTCTTACGGCCCCGGGTTGTCCAGGCGAACATTTCCAGCCACAAGATATACAGGTGTTCAATGGCGACAAGCGCAATCAAAAGCTGGGAGACTACGTTCATGGCTGGCGAGTTCAGGATGATCGAGCGACGTGTTTGTGCAAATGTGTCGAAAGTAAGGCTAAATCCCAGACGAATGGCTGAGTTGTCCCATAAAAAAAAGCCCTCCGATCAATCGGAGGGCTTTCACTAAACGGGTAGTGTGTCGTTATGCCCGTGCTGGCCTTAATACGGTGAAGCGTTGTTGCAGCAGGTAGTAGCCACCAAACAAAACGGTAGTAAAGAACAGGTCGCCCAGTAAGCCGTTCAGGAAGAAAGACGTACCATTATAAAACGCCATACCCGCTACATAGCAGGTCATCAGCCCCGCTGGTGTCTGCGGATAGTACATGCTACCGTACCACACGGCAAAGTTCGTGATCAGAAAAAACAGTACGGATGATGCAACCGAAGTAGCCGCTACGCGCCACGCCGACGGTTGACGAAGTGCCCACAGGCCCAACAGCCAGATTAGCGTAAAACTCCCATAAACAGCGCCCATCGTACTATGAAAGCCAATCAGCGCATCACTCAGCAGCAGGGCTGCCAGCGGAGCAACCAGGCCAAGCCACTTCCGTTCAAACGTTGCCGCGCCAAATAGCGCCAGAGCCGCAATGGGCGTAACGTTTGGCCAGTGGGGCAACAGGCGAAACAGCGCCGTAACCAGCACAATGACCGTAAGGGTAACCAAACGAATTTGCAGTGATTTCATAAAATTTATCAGCGGTTAATGTATTGAACCGTGTACGAAGAATCCGTGATTGTGAGTTTCGTCACCGCGCCATAGTCGAGATTAAGACGGTAGGCATTCTGCAAAGATAAATCCAGAAACAGACAGAGCAAAGCCCGAATCACGCCACCATGCGAAACAACGAATACGGGCTCAGACGATTGCACCTGCGCCAATGGCTGAATTTTCTCCTGCCAGAAAGCGCTAACCCGTTCGAAAACATCGCTGAAATTCTCACCGTTTGGGGTTCTGACGTTTACGAAATCAGCCATCCACGGGTCCAGCACCTCACGACCAATGTCAGCCCAGGGGGTCATTTCCCAATCGCCGAAAAAGAATTCTTTGAGTCGGTCATCGAACTGCACCGGTAGCGGATGCTCACCGACAACGGCAGTCTGACCCGGTGCGGTTTCGATCTGACTCCCAGGTGAAAACGCAGCCGCCAGATCACTGGCTAATCGCTGACAGCGGCTTAGTGGCGAAGAGAAAATAGCCGATGGACGTTGCCATGCCGGATCGTCACCGGGCAGATGAGCCAGCAGCCGATCCCGCTGTTCTTCATACGTGTCGGCAAGGTCAACGTCCGATTGTCCGTAGGCAACACGTCGCCCAACGGCAACTTCGGTATGACGAATCAGGTAAACGTCCATAAGGTAGAAGAGAATAGGTCAGACTGAGACCCAGAGTAAGGAAACAAACGACAGGTAAATAATAACTTCGGTAATTTGTTGAGTAGCACCGAGGCAATCGCCGGTGTAGCCGCCGAGCCACTTCCCGAAAAACCACACGAGCCGCCACCGAACCAAAGCCAGCGGAATCAGGAAAAGTAAATAGATCCAGAGGGTTGTATACACGACCAGTGCAATCAGGGGTAGTAAACCGAAAATAGCCGCGATGGTTAGCTGACCAGCGGTAATGCCCTGCGCAATGGGCTTTGCCTTAGCGTCGAGGTCTTCGCGGGCGTAGGGCAGAGCCCGAATAACCGTTGTGGCCGTCAACCGACTCAGGCTATGGGCTGAAATGTACTTCAGCGCGACCCCCCACCCAAACGATTCAACGGTCAGCATCGATTGCAGCGCGAAAAATTTGACCGCCAACAGTAACCCCAGACCAATGGTACCGTAGGTTCCCAGACGGCTGTCTTTCATGATGGTCAGAATTTTCTCTTTCGTCCAGCCACCGCCGAAGCCATCGCATACATCAGCGAACCCGTCTTCGTGAAAAGCGCCCGTCACCCAGACCGTAGCAATCATGCTGAACAGAATCGGTAAATAGGTTGGCGGGAACAGTAGCGTACATAGCCAGTACATACCAACCCCAATCCCGCCCACGATCCAGCCGATCAGCGGAAAAAATACCGTCGACCGATTCAAGGCCTCCGCCGAGTGATCGATCGATTTTGGCACCGGTAATCGGGTGTAAAACATGAGGGCGGTAAAGAAGAGTCTCAACTTGATAAGGTTTGTTTATGACGAATGTGGAGCCAATGTAAACGTGGCTGAGTCAAGCTCCCGCTTTGTCTTAGTGACTAAGCTGACGGGCCAAATAGCGCTTGTCCCAGCCACGAACGGGTTAAAACCCGTGATACGATTACATACCGCTTTTATAAACTGTCCATCGTGGCCATTTCATTCAGCATCCCGACGGCAGCCTGCACGATGGGGTAGGCAAGGGCACACCCAGTACCTTCGCCCAGTCGCAGATTAAGCGTGAGCAGGGGCTGCGCATTTAAAAAGTTGAGCATCAACTGATGGCCGGTCTCGTCAGATTGATGGCAGAAAATACAATGCTGTCGTACGGCAGGGTTAAGGGCATGGGCGACCAGCAGAGCCGCCGTGGCAATAAATCCGTCGATTAGGATGAGCATACCGTTTTCGGTGGCCTGTAATAAACCGCCCACAATGGCCGCAATCTCCAGACCGCCCATGGCCGTCAAAATGGCCATGGGGTCGGTTAGCTGAACGTATTGATCAGCGACTTCCCGTAGGATCGACCGTTTATGAGCCAGCCCGGAGTCCGTAAGCCCCGTCCCGCGACCAACGCATTGCTCCAGCGGCAGATTCGTCAGGCGGTGCATCAACAGCGCGGCAGAAGCGGTGTTGCCGATGCCCATTTCGCCGAAACCAATCACGTTGCAATCCCGGTATTGAACCCCATTGACCAGCGTTTTTCCGGCATCAATAGCCGCTTCGCATTCGTCGGGTGTCATGGCAGCCTCGTAGCGCATGTTACGGGTGCCCGGCCGGATCTTATATTTTACAAAGTTATCGGTGTTTTCTTCGAAGGAACCGTTGACGCCTACATCGCACACTAACAGGTTCAGCCCATTCTGCCGGCAAAACACGTTGATGGCCGCACCGCCCGCGATGAAGTTTCTGACCATGCTATAGGTAATGTCGGCTGGGTAAGCGCTGACGCCTTCAGCCGCCAGTCCATGATCGCCCGCAAAAACCAACAGGTGCGGATTGCTGAGAGCGGGTGTCTCCGTCCGTTGGATCAAGGCGATTTGAAGGGCCAGTTCTTCGAGCCGACCCAGTGCACCAAGTGGTTTCGTTTTATGATCGATGCGCTGGCGAACGGTCGTTTCTAACGTAATGAGTGATGAAGTGAGCGTCATCGGTTGATAGGGTAAAAAAAGTCAATTTTCGGTGATGCGTCGTGTACTAGTGCATCACCGAAAATGGTTATTCAGATATTCGTCAATCGACGTTTAGTATGGTTTCTAGATCGGCAGGGGAGTAGTTGATACTCTTGAGCGTTTTCTGGTCGGCGTCGCGGTAGACCAGGAATTTACCGTCTGATTCAACATAGTGGCAATCAACACCTTTCGCCTGGTACTGCGCTACGGTTGCTTCGGCCTCTTCGACGGTCAGGCAAGCTTTGCTCATGTTCGACCGTTGAACTTCTTCGAACAGGGCCTTGAATTTATCGCCCAGGCCAAATTCCAGCACCGCACCAGACAGAACATATTGTAAATCGCAGAGCGCATCGGCCACCGCGACAATGTCACCCGCGACGATGGCTTCTCTAAATTCGTCGAGTTCTTCGGCCAGCAGCGCTACCCGCAGTCCACAACGGGATTCGGATGGAATTTGGGGTGTGTCGAGAACGGGGGCATGAAAGGTGCGGTGAAATTCCGCAACCTGGGTAAGTGAATCAGGTGAATGCATATTGTTTAGAAATCAGCGATCAGGTTGGTTTTGAACAGCTTAATGGCGATTGCCAAGAGGATGATGCCGAAGATTTTACGAAGTACCGCCAGTCCACCTGATCCTAACCGGGTTTCGAGCCAGCCCGATGATTTCAGAACCGCGTAGATCAGGAACAGATTCAGTACAATACCGACGATGATGTTAACGATCTGGTATTCCGCGCGCAGGGAGATAATGGTCGTTAACGTCCCGGCACCCGCAATGAGCGGAAAAGCGATGGGTACGATGTGCGTTGCTCCGCCCGTACTGGTTTCGTCGGGTTTGAAAATGGTGCGGCCCAGAATCATCTCCAGGCCAATCAGAAAGATAATCAGGGCACCGGCTACCGCAAATGAGGCAACATCGACGCCAAATAATTTCAGTAGGCGTTCGCCAACGAACAGGAACGAGACCATAAGCGCACCCGATACCAGCGTTGCCCGTTCGGATTCGATCTTGCCGACTTTTTTGCGCAGATCAATAATAACTGGTAATGAGCCAATTACGTCGATAACGGAGAACAAGATGAGCGTAACTGAAGCAATTTCCTTTATGTTGAACATGGTGATTGTGTACCATTCTACGAGTAGTGCTGCTGGAATGACAAAAGGAATCGCTTTAAGGTTTCAATCTCACTGTCAGTAATGGCCGGGAAATTGGCAATGCGGAAGGTCGTCGTTTTCCAGTCGCCATAGCCATTGCCCAGCGTGATACCCGCCTGTTGAGCAGCCTGTTTGATCGTCTTGACATCTGCTTCGGAACCCTCGATGGCAATCACCGTATCGGATCGCTCGGCCGGATTTTTGACTAACAACCGGAAGGGCGATGATGCCATTTCCTGTTCGAAAAAGGTGTACCAGCTGGCCGCTCGTTTTCTGGTGATCGCATCGACCTCGGCAATGGGCTGTACTTGCTGCATTACGCGCATGAGCAGGTAAATGCCCAGCCCATTGGGTGTGTAAGGCGTCTGGAACTTTGCGAAGTTTTCGTGAATGAACAGCAGACTGTTATAGTGGTCGTTTTCGCCGATGGCCTGCGCCTTGCTGAGTGCCGCCGGTGAATAAATCAATACCGCCAGTCCGGCCGGTAAACCGAAGCACTTCTGCACCGACGCGAACCAGACATCGGCCAAGGTCCAGTCGAAAGCGATACCGGCCATCGATGATACCGCATCTACAGCAATCAGGGCTGAACCGTCTTTTCCGGAAAAGTCCCGTCGAAACTGCGCCAGTGTTTCCATCGTGACCTGCGTACCGTTCGAGGTTTCATTCTGTACGAGACACAGTACATCGGCCTGATTAAGTTCAACCGGTGGTTTGATGCGGTAGGCGTATTCTGCCCATTTTTTGCCAAAAGCACCTCCGTATGGATGTAGACTGGCCTGCCCCGTCAGCGACTGTGCCACAATTTCCCAACACTCCGTTGCCGACGACACGAACGCAATGTGGTAATCGGCGGGGATGGCCAGCTTGTCGTGCAATAACCTGACCGTCTCTTTGACAATAGCCATGAACCCCGCGCTACGGTGGTTCAAACTGACAACGCCTTCGCGAATGGCTTCGGCTGCGTAGTCGGCTACCTGCGGATATACTTTCGATGGACCAGGGTAAAAGGTAATCATGTCGATTAGCGATTAATGGACAATGGCCAGCGGACGTAACCGGCAGTTGATAAGCGTTTGGGGTAATTTGTCATTGAAAATGGCCGTTGATTACTCACTGATCAGGTATCGTACGGCCATCTCGTAGCCTTTGAGACCAAGACCAACGACGACACCCTTGCATTTGGCCGACAGATAACTGTGGTGACGAAACGATTCGCGGGCGTGCACGTTAGAGATATGGACCTCAACCGCCGGGGCCGTAATGGCCGAGAGCGCGTCGGCAATAGCAATGGAGGTGTGGGTATAAGCCCCTGCATTGATCACGATACCATCGATGGTAAAGCCAAGCTCATGGATTTTATCCAGCAGCTCACCCTCGTGATTCGACTGAAAATAGCGAAGTTGCACATCGGGAAACAGATCTTCCAGCGTTTTGAGGTAATCGACGAACGAGCGGTTGCCATAAATACCCGGTTCGCGTTTGCCGAGCAGGTTCAGGTTGGGGCCGTTAATGATGAGGATCTGTTTCATACTATAACCTGGATGTCCACGTCCGGGAGTAAGGGTAATACAATCAATGTTTTTCGTCGGGAGGTGGTCGTCCCGGCTACTCGTATGTGGCAAAGTTATATAAACGCCTTCAAGAACTACCTTAAACTCGAACGGTCGTTGTCCGAAAACTCCGTAGAAGCTTACCTGCACGACGCCGAAAAACTCTATCAGTTCATCCTGCTAACTGAGCCCGAGTTGTCGCCCATGCAAATGACGGAGAAGCAGTTACTGAACTTTTTGGCCTATCTGGGCGAGTTGGGTTTATCGGCGCATAGTCAGGCGCGCATCCTGTCGGGATTAAAATCATTTTTTAGCTATCTGATCCTCGAAAACCTGATCCAGATCGATCCGACGCAATTGGTGGAAGCCCCGAAGCTGGGCCGGAAACTGCCCGACACGCTCAGTTTTCCCGAAATTGAAGGGATGCTGGCTGCTATTGACCTGTCGACACCCGGTGGCACCCGCGACCGGGCTATGCTCGAAGTCCTGTACAGTTCGGGCCTTCGGGTGTCGGAATTGCTCAATTTACGGTTGACAAATTGCTTTTTTGACGCGGGGTTCATCCGTGTCATTGGCAAAGGCGATAAGATGCGACTAGTTCCCATTGGACAGGATGCTATGCACTACACGCGCATCTATATCGAGCACGTTCGTTCGACACTGGATATTCAGAAAGGGGACGAAGATGCCATTTTCCTCAACCTGCGCGGGAAACAATTATCCCGTATTTCAGTCTTTACAACCATCAAAAAATTAGCGGACGAGGTAGGAATTCAAAAAAATATCAGCCCGCACACGTTCCGGCATTCATTTGCCACGCACCTGATCGAAGGCGGGGCCGATCTGCGGGCCGTTCAGCAGATGTTGGGACACGAATCAATTACTACCACCGAGATATACACCCACCTCGACCGCGACTACTTACAGCAAACGCTTCGGGAGTTTCACCCGAGAAGTCAGAAACGGAAGGGTTAGCTAGCTTTCTAACCCGCCCTAACTGAATCCTGAATCCGCTTTACTCTATACCTTGTCCATACAATTGAGATGAAAAAGAAAAACGCTTCGCTGTAACAGGCATGAGCGTGCCGCCGGGAGATTCAAGCAAAAAAAAGTCCCCGCTATCGAAACGATGGCGGGGAACCCCGAACCTACTAACCCAAAACTAATGAACTAATACTATTATTATGTTTTTAAAATCGTTGATTCGGATTGACACCACAGGCTCCGTTGATCGATGCGTGTGCGCCAGCTATAATGTTTATTTATTTACTTAAAAATAAACAAAACTCGTGCCATATTTCATTTGAATGATTTTAAATTAATAAGAATGCTCCTATTTGTATGCAAATAATGGAAAATATTTCTCTAAAAAATCAGCAAACGCAATTTAGTTTACCAGACGGTATCCATTATTTGAATTGCGCCACCCGTGCACCCTTAAGTAAGTTAGCCGAGCAGGCTGGTTACGATGCAGTTAGACGGGATACGAACCCGTTTGGTCTCCGTCCCGACGATTTTTTTCGCGGAGCCGTCCGCGTTCGTGCGTTATTCTCCGAATTGATCAATAATCCTGACCCCGATCGGATTGCAATCGTGCCATCTGTTTCCTACGGTATGGCTGTGGTTGCCCGTAACCTGCCTCATAAGCCCGGTATACAGGCTGGGCAGACGATCGTCCTTCTCGAAAGCGAATTTCCGAGTGATGTGTACGCCTGGGAACGCGTCAGTCAGGAAGTGGGGCTAACGATCAAGACGGTTCGTATGCCCGATCAATTTCCCAAAGGACCCGTCTGGAACGAACGATTACTCGATGCGATCGGACCCGATACCGCCCTGGTACTGGCTCCCCCCGTGCACTGGATGTATGGCGTTCAGTTCGACCTGGAGGCAGTCGGAAAACGGGCGCGGGAGGTAGGGGCGTGGTTTGCCGTAGACGGGACACAGGCCATCGGTGCGCTGCCGTTTGATCTGGCGGCCAGTCAACCTGACGCAGTTGTATGTGCTGGTTATAAATGGCTGATGGGGCCTTATTCGCTGGGGTTAGCGTATTTCGGTCCCGCTTTCGATGAGGGCATTCCGCTAGAAGAGGGCTGGATGAATCGACTGGACAGTAATCAATTTCACCGGTTGATGGATTATCAGCCCGCTTACCGACCCAAGGCGTATCGCTACAACGTCGGCGAACAGTCCCATTTTATCCAGATGCCCATGCTGGAGGCATCGCTGACGCAGCTGCTTGACTGGAAACCCGAACGAATTCAGGCGTATACGGAAGATCTGATGCAACACGCGTGGCCAGCACTGGAGCAACTTGGCTGTTTCATCGAACCCGTACACGGTAAACAGGGACGCAGTCACCATCTGGTTGGGCTTTGGTTGCCCGACTACGCCGACCCAATGGCTGTTCAACAGGCGCTGCTGGCCGAGAAGGTTGCCGTTTCGCCCCGCGCCCGGGCTCTGCGAATCGCACCACATCTGTACAATACACCCGCTGATGTCGATGCACTGGTGGGCGTACTGACAGACGTACTCAAGCGGTAGGCAAGCTAATAACCGCTCACGTCAGCGAATAGATGCGTTACGCTTCGTACAACTCAAGGGGTAAATCGTCCGGGTCAGCAAAAAAGGTAAATCGCCGACCCGTTTGCTCATCGACTCGGATCGGTTCGGTTACTACACCTTGTTGATTCAGTTGAGCGACAGCGGCATCAAGGTCGTGTACGGCAAAGGCCAGATGGCGCAGACCGAGTGCTTCGGGTCGGGAAGGTCGTTTTTGTGGGCTTGGAAACGAAAACAGCTCAATTATGTACTGACCGTTGAGGGCCAGATCTAATTTGTACGACTGTCGTTCGTGGCGATAGACCTCGCCCAGGATCGTTAGACCCAGTATATCGGTGTAAAAATGTTTGGACGTTGGGTAGTCCGAACAGATGATGGCAATGTGGTGTACGGCGGCTAGGTTCAGCATACTTATCTTGGAGCAAGCAGGGTATCGTCGTCGGTTACGGTCGTGTCAATGGCAATGCCGTCGCGTTGGGCTGGGAAGGCCCGCTCTACCTGCCGGTGTTTGTTCCAGGGTGCGGTTGTCCGGCGGGCCATATCAATGGCAAACAGAGCGACAATGGCCGTAAAGGAAATAAAGACGATGATAAAAATTCGACGATTACGGTTCACGGATTACAGGTGGTTTTGCGCGACGAACAGCATTGGTTACGGTTCGTAACGGTATTTTATTGATCGTGCGGTAGCTGTTTGGGAGCGATCTCGAAGGCTACGCTACCCGTTCGTCCGGACACTTCCGGCCAGGAAACATCGGCAAACGTAACGGCAACAACGGCACCCTTGCTCATCGAACCAACCGATTGATGCGTCAGAAATTCGGCGAAGTAAGAAACATCCGGATTATGACCAACGATCATGGCTGAGTCGATATCGTTAGGCAGGGCATTGACCGCAGCCAGATACGCTTTCGGACCCCCTTCAAACAGCGGTTCATTCAGTTGAATCGTTGTTTGATCAAAGCCAAGCTGTTCCGCAATGACTTTTGCTGTGTCGCGGGCGCGGGGCGCGGTACTACTGATAATGACCTGGGGATGAATAGCTTTGTTGTGCAGATAACGACCCATCCGGGCGGCTGCCATAATGCCGTCGGAGGTCAATTCACGACTGTGATCGTTCATGAACGGGGACCGGTCTTCGGCTTTTGCATGCCGAACGATATAAAGTGTAAGGGGCATCGGAAACGTGTATGAGCTACGATCACTAACGGATTACGGGCGCTGAAAGTTAGCGAATAGCGACAAAATATGCGTGATTGTTCGCTGGGCAAGGCAACAGGTGCGCGCTACTCCTCCGCGAAACGGGTGGCCCACCCACATAAATCCCGTAACGATGAACCGGTTCACCGCTCGGTGTTCAGTCAAAACGAGCGGTACAGCTTTGCTGAGGCAAAGCTGTTTTTAGTCAACCAACCGTCACCTTTTTAATTCTAGTGGGCTATTCAGCGTACAATCTGTATTTTTGCGGACCGAACACAATCCGGTTGTCGTTTCAGCATGAGTTATTTACCAATTCAGCACGTATTAAAAACAGTACCCGTTGGCACCGATGTGACCATTAAAGGGTGGGTCCGCACCAAGCGCGAAAGTAAAAACGCCGTATTTATTGCCCTCAACGACGGCTCAACGATCAATAATATCCAGGCCGTTGCTGAAGCCGGGCAACTGTCGGAAGAGACGCTGAAACTCGTCACGACCGGGGCTTGTCTGGCCGTTACCGGGTCGCTGGTCGAGTCGCAGGGAGCTGGCCAGGCGGTGGAGGTTAAGATTGCATCGATCCAGGTTTATGGACCGGCTGACCCCGACAAGTACCCCTTGCAACCAAAGCGGCACTCGCTGGAATTTCTGCGTGAGATTGCCCACCTGCGCCCACGTACTAACACATTCAGTGCCATTTTGCGCGTTCGCCATGCGCTGGCGTTTGCCATTCATAAGTACTTTAACGACAACGGATTTTTCTACCTGAACACGCCCATCATAACCGCTTCTGACGCGGAAGGAGCGGGTGAAATGTTCCGGGTAACGACGCTCGATGCGACGAAGCCACCCCTCACCGAAGAGGGTAAGGTCGACTATAGCCAGGATTTCTTCGGACGGGAAACCAACCTGACCGTATCGGGGCAGCTCGAAGGCGAACTGGGCGCTATGGCTCTGGGCAAGATTTATACTTTTGGACCAACCTTCCGCGCCGAGAACTCAAACACGACGCGGCACCTGGCCGAGTTCTGGATGATTGAGCCGGAGATGGCTTTCTTTGAGCTGGAAGACAACATGAATCTGGCCGAGGATTTCGTGAAGACGGTCATTCGCTACGCGTTGCAACACTGCGCCGACGATCTGGCCTTTCTGGATAATCGGCTGAAAGAAGAAGAGAAGACCAAAAAGAAAGAAGAGCAGAGTGAGCTGAGCCTATTGGAAAAGCTCCAGTTTGTGATCAGCAACGAATTCGTCCGGCTTACCTACACTGATGCCATCGAGATTCTGGTAAATTCCAAACCTGCCAAAAAAGGCCAGTTTCAGTACGAGGTTAGCTGGGGTGTCGATTTGCAGTCAGAGCACGAGCGGTATCTGGTCGAGAAACACTTCAAGAAGCCGGTCATCCTGACAAACTATCCACGGGCGATTAAATCGTTCTACATGAAGCAGGATGAGGAGTCGTCGGCAACGCCGGGGCCAACTGTGCGGGCGATGGACGTTTTGTTTCCCGGCATTGGCGAAATCATTGGCGGCTCACAACGGGAAGATGATTTCGATAAACTCGTCGCCCGGATGCACGAAGTGGGCATCGAGCCTGAAACGATGTGGTGGTATCTGGACACGCGCCGGTTTGGCTCGGCACCTCACGCCGGGTTTGGTCTTGGCTTCGAACGGCTGGTTCTGTTCGTGACGGGCATGAGCAATATCCGCGATGTGATCCCATTCCCACGCGCTCCCAAAACCGCCGAATTTTAAGTACGGTCACGCTGACGAAGGAAGCATCTTCGGTAGCCACTCTTTTGTTACACCCGAAGATGCTTCCTTCCGCACCGGCGGACCGGTCAGCGTGACGAAAAATGCTTGCTCTTCCTATTTTTCTTGCCGTTGCCTCCGGCTTTGTCGTTGTCGGTGTCTACACTGAACGGAAGGTATCCGCGTTCATGCAGGATCGGCTCGGTCCGATGGAAACGGGGAAATGGGGGCTGCTCCAGTTGTTCGCTGATCTGCTGAAACTGCTTCAGAAAGAAGACATTGTACCGACAGCCGCTGACCGGCGACTATTTCTACTTGCTCCGGCGGTCATTTTCGCATCGGTCTTTGCGGGCTTTGCCGTGCTACCCCTCACGCCCGATTTGCAGGGGTCGGGTGCAGCCGTTGGCGTATTTTACCTGATGGCAATCGTTTCCTTCGATGTGGTCGGGATTCTGATGGCCGGTTGGGGATCGAACAACAAATATTCGCTTTTTGGGGCTATGCGGGCGGTGGCTCAGATCATTTCCTACGAGATTCCGCTGGGTCTGACAATCCTTTGCGTGGTGATGATTTGCCAGACACTGAACCTACAGGAAATCAGTTTTCAGCAGGGATTATTCGCGGTCGAACCAAATTACCTGTTTGGCCTGAAGGCGCTGGGCGTCGACGTGACGGGGTGGGGGGGTATTTTCGCCTGGAATATCTTCCGCAATCCGTTTCTGCTGATCGCCTACGTTATCTTTTTTATCTGCACGCTGGCGGAGTCCAATCGCGCTCCGTTCGACCTGCCCGAAGGCGAATCGGAAATCGTGGGGGGCTTCCATACCGAATATTCGGGAATGCGGTTTGCGTTGCTCTACTTGTCGGAGTATGCTATGATGTTGCTGGTGTCGTTTCTGGGCGCGGTGCTGTTTCTGGGAAGCTGGAATACACCCCTGCCCAATATCGGCCCGGTTCGTCTGGCCGACTGGACCAGTGGCGCACCCGGCACGATCTGGGGCAACGTGACGGGCGTTTTCTGGCTGCTTTCCAAAGTGTTTCTGGCCGTGCTGGTACAGATGTGGGTACGCTGGACCTTCCCGCGTATCCGCGTCGATCAGATGATGTTTCTGTGCTGGAAAGTCCTGACGCCCATCGGTCTAATCCTACTTTTGATCTCCGGCATCTGGCGATTGCTGATGATATAGTCGATCCCGCTGACGGATTTTCGGGAAACTGATCCAATGCTATTGTGGTGGTTACCGGATAACGATGACTGAAAATAGCCTACAGGTCGCCATAAAGTCGATAAATTAGTAAACGTAGCCCCGGATTTACGTATTAGAACGAGATTGTGTTTGTAACTTTGCGCCCTTTTACGGCAAAAATGTCTCTATTTTCACCCAATCCGACTGGCGATCTGACGTGGCAGACGGCCTGGCAATCATCAGTATTTCGTCGAAAACTTATCATTGGACTGGTCTGTACCTTTGCGCTACTATTGACCTTTCCTTCCTTTTTTCAGACAATCGAGCGGCATACGGGCCCCGTTCTGCACGACTGGGTACTGAATCAGCTCCCCCCGCAGGATGTGTCGCTCTGGATTTTTCTGATCATCTGGGCTACGGCATTGCTCCTGCTCATCCGGGCCCGGTATAGCCCGGCGGTGTTCATGATGTACGTGTATGGCTACATCTTCATCAGTCTGTCGCGGATGCTGAGCATCAACCTGTTTCCACTCGATCCGCCCGTTGGTTTAATTCCGCTTGTTGACCCGCTCAGCAATGCCTTTTACGGAAAGACGTACATCACCAAAGACCTGTTCTATTCCGGCCACACATCGTCGATTTTTCTGATGTTCTTGTGCCTGCGTCGTCGGTGGGATCGTATAATCGCCTTCGTTGGATCGCTGATCGTCGGCTTTTTGTTGCTCGTTCAGCATGTGCACTACACGATCGACGTGATCGGCGCCTTTGTGTTCAGCTATCCGCTCTACGTGTTGGCGAAACGGGTGGCACTGGGCGGCTGGAACAAGGTTGACAATCCCGTCGATCAGAAGGCTTCACCCAACTGAAAATAGAGACCGTGGGAGGTGCTCTCCCCAAATCCCCAGCCATAATCGACTCGTAAGTTAAGCCGTTCTTTGCGGTTCAGCGCAACGCGAAGGCCACCGCCATACGCGTATTTAAGCGCCTGAAAATTCAGGTCGCGGAGATGATCCCCAACGTTACCCAGGCCGAAAAAACCGACAGCACCAACGCGGCCAATAATTGGCACACGGTATTCAGCTTGCAGAACGAGCTGATTTTTGCTCCGAAAACGACCGTCGTAATACCCTCGCATGCTGTTGGAGCCGCCAAAACTAGCCAGACTGCGTAAGGGCACCGCGCCGTTGTTGAACTGCCCATAGGCCTGTACGGCCAGTACCTGATTGCGATACAGGCGCATAAACCGGCGCAGGTCGATCGCATAGGCGGTATACCGAAAGTCGGAACCGAGCCAGGGCGTAAAGTGGCTAACGAACACCTGCATCAGTGCGCCCTGATCAGGCGAGAACGCATTGTTACGGGAGTCATACGTCAGGCTAAGACCGGCTCCGGAAATATGGTACGGGTCACGACCGGTAACGTGCTGCTGGTCGAAGAGTCCGCCGGCTACCCGATCGACATCCAGCAGGCGTTGGTACTCGTACAGGAGACCCCCAAAAAAGCGTTCTTTCAGCTTACGCTGTCCATGCAGGTAGACATAATACTGCCGGAACGTATAGGCTTCTTCATTCAGGTCGGGAGCAACTTTACCCAATCCCCAGAACTTGTCGGGGAAGTAACTATAGGAGAACTGATGGTTCAGGATGTACCGTTCGCCCGGAAAATACGTTGTTCCGTTCAGGGCCGCAATAAATTGTCGGCGCAGGGAGTATAAAACCAGCGCTTGCGTGTTAGAAGTCCGAGTGAGCGTATCAAGTTGATTGAATCGAAAGGTGAATGAGCTGGCTACACCGATGGACCAATCGGTCTCGATCGATCGGGCCACTAATGGTAAAATTAAGGTATGACGCGTTTTTGGGTCTTTGGTTACCAGAGACTGTATAGGTAAATTAAGGCTGTCTGACTGAGCGCAAACGGTGCTTGTTGGAGCGCTTAATAGGCTGATTAACAAGGCAATCAGTAGCCTGCCATTGAATGAAGACACAATAATTGAACGAACTGTTAATTAAAGTCAGATTAATTAAATGCTGGCAAAGTAATCTGAAAATTGTAAATTTAGTAGATTTGGGGATTAATAAACCATTATGGTTATTCCTGCCCGACAGGATATAGCCACCGGTTGGCACCTAAAGCGGAGACCCCGAGTTGTAAACCACCGATATGAGCAAAATCGATTTACCGCCCTTTACGCTGGGCGAAACCATTACCCCAGAGCAACGTCAGTTTTTTAACAAAAACGGCGTAATTGTTTTTCGTAATTTTATTCATCCCGAAACGGTCAAATTATTCATTAGTGAAGTTGAGCGCATCGAGAAGTTATGGCTGGACGAAGGCCGTGACAAGGTCAACGGAGTGCCGTTGAAGTTTGGTCAAGACGAAGCCGGCAATCCGATGATACAGCGGATGTGCTTTCTGTCGCAGCACAGCAATGCCCTGCATGAGTTTTTGCAGGACCCCCGCCTGCAGGCGGCTGTCGATCTGCTTCAGCCTTACGAAGGGCGTATTGCCGAAATTGAAAAAGACGGCCTTATTCTAAATCACTACATTCGTAACGCCAACAGTAAGTTTTCGCAGATGGGCTGGCACACTGATAGCCCCCGCGACATTTTTCTGGGCCAGCGTATCATGCCGATGCTGAACGTGGGTATTCACCTGAATCCTACGCCGTACGAAAATGGTGGCTTGCGTGTCATTCCCGGAACGCACAAACAAGGCTTGTTCAAAATGCTGTTCCGCAAGCGGTACTTCGTCGATAACGACCCCGATAAACACGAAATCGGATTCGATATTAATGCCGGCGACCTCAGCGTTCATGATGGCCGTCTTTGGCACCGGGCGCAGCAATCACCGCACACGGGTGAAGCCAGCCGTCGTCGCGTGATGTATGTACCGGTCGTAACCGGCAAGTACATGCCCAAGAATGAAAACAGCAAGACGCCGTTTTACCACCGGTTCATCTCGAAAGTAAACATCTAAGGTTTATCAGAACGGGGTCGCGATTCACAGTGTCACTGGCGAATCGCGACCCCGTTTTGGTAAGTGACCATTTCATGTATGGCCTACGCCCTCATTACGGGAGCCAGTAAAGGGATCGGGTTAGCGATTGCCGAAGAGCTGGCCCGCCGGAAGTTTGATCTGCTGTTGGTAGCCCGTTCAGAAGCACTGTTGACGGAGGTTGCCCAACGACTGGCCACTACCTATGGCGTAAAGACCGACGCTCTGTCCGTCGATCTGGCCCAGGTTGGCGCTGCCCAACGCGTCTTTGACTGGTGCCAGTCCAGAAACTATACCGTTTGTTTCCTGGTCAATAACGCAGGCTACGGGCTAAGTGGTCCGTTTGAGAAGCGGCCCTTGGCCGAACACCTCGACATGATGCAGGTCAACATGACAACGCTTGTCGAACTGACCTACCTGTTCTTACCCCGGTTACGGCAATATGCCACCCCGGCCACCCCAGCCTATATCCTGAATATCGGTAGTTCAGCCGCTTATCAGGCTGTGCCGGGACTTAGTCTGTACTCGGCGTCAAAAGGATTCGTGCTCCAGTTCAGCCGGGGACTTAGACAGGAGCTGAAGCGTTCACTTGTTTCAGTCACCTGCGTTTGTCCGGGCTCAACCGATACCGCGTTCATCGACCGGGCGCAAGTTGGCGACAAGGGCCGGAAAGCGGCCGAACGGGTCAACATGACCCCGCAGGAAGTAGGTCGTCAGGCAGTTGAGGCCACGCTGTCCGGCAAGGCTGAAGTGGTGACGGGTGCCCTCAACAAACTGGGCAAACTGATGGCCTGGCTGCTACCCAAAGGGCTTGTCGAGCAAACCGCCGGCAGTATATACGACTAATTGATACGACAATAGGGGTGCCTTGACGGCTTACGTCCCGTACCGGTCAAGAATAAAAAAGGGTTACTATACGGATGCCATCACGACCTGATGAACGGCATTCGGGTAGTAACCCTTTTACAATAGGGCACTTTATTTGGCCTATAGCGGTTGTACCCGTATAACTTTCATTTAGACGTTGGCCGTTGGAAGCGGGACTATCGTATAGACCCCCTGACTCACCATCAAAAACATCCGGCATTCGACGTCAAGCCAACACATGCAATTTTCCGATTTATCATTGATTGACCCTATCCTGAAGGCCCTCGCCGAAGAAGGATATACGACACCTACACCCATTCAGGAGCAAGCTATACCCACCTTATTGAGTCGCCGTGATTTGCTGGGATGTGCCCAGACCGGCACTGGTAAAACGGCTGCGTTTGCCATCCCCATTCTGCAACTGCTCAACGAAGACCGGAGTAAAAACCCGACCGCTCCCCGGCGTATCAAAACGCTGGTATTGACCCCAACCCGCGAATTAGCCATTCAGATCGACGAAAGCTTTGCCTCGTATGGTCGCCATTTAAACCTGCGTCACACCGTTATTTTCGGGGGCGTATCGCAGCACTCGCAGGTAAACACGCTACGGGGTGGTATCGATATTCTGATCGCTACGCCTGGTCGTTTGCTCGATCTGATGAACCAGAACATCATCTCGCTTCGTGACGTACAATTCTTTGTCCTTGACGAAGCCGACCGGATGCTCGATATGGGCTTTATCCATGATGTTAAAAAAGTGATCGCTCGCTTGCCCGAACGTCGGCAGTCACTGTTTTTCTCGGCAACGATGCCGCCCGACGTGGCTAAACTGGCCGATACGATCCTGAATAAGCCCGCTAAAATTGAGGTTACGCCCGTGTCATCTACGGCTGACACGATCCAGCAGGCCGTCTATTTTGTTGGAAAAGAAGACAAGCGGAAGTTGCTTGTTCATATTCTGAACGACAAAGGCATTGAGTCGGCCCTCGTTTTTTCCCGTACCAAACACGGTGCCGATAAAGTTGCCAAAGACCTCCTGAAAGCCGGTATTCAGGCCGAAGCCATCCACGGTAATAAATCGCAAAATGCCCGTCAGCGGGCGCTGTCGAACTTCAAGAGCCGCCAGACGCGGGTGTTGGTGGCTACCGACATCGCAGCGCGGGGGATCGATGTGGACGAACTGTCGCACGTGATCAACTACGAACTACCGAACATTCCGGAAACCTATGTTCACCGGATTGGGCGGACAGGCCGGGCGGGTAACGACGGTATTGCGTTGTCCTTCTGCGACGATGAAGAAACTGAGTATCTGCGCGACATTCATAAACTGATTGGTAAACGCGTTCCGGTTATCGAAGATCATCCGTACGTACTCAACATATCGGCCGCTTCTGTTGCGCCCGCCCAACCCCGTCAGGGTGGTGGTAATCGCAGCGGGGGTCAGGGGCGCTCAAACGGCTCATCGAACAATGGATCGTTTCGGCGGGGTGCGACCAGTGGAAGCACTGGTACCAACACCGCTAACAGTCGGGGTGGAAATACCTCGAACCGGCGGTATGGCAACACCCGTTCTGATCGGACGTAGTCTGTACGCGTAGCTTTTTTGGCTAGCGACTCCAACGACGCCCACCACGAAGCACAGGCTCCGTGGTGGGCGTTTTTAATTTGTTCCCCTCGTCGCATCGTGACTCGATACCCAGTCGAGAGACGAAATGGCACCCGCCAGTGAGAGTTCGCCAGCGGCAATGACCCCGACTACGATCTCGGCGAATTTGTTTACCTTCCCGGTTCCGTAGCAATCCATTAGTTCCAGGCATTCGCGCTGTGTGGGCAGCCCGGTTCCGCCCCCAACGGTGCCGACAATGAGGGAAGGTAACGTGATCGACCCGTAAAAATCACCAGTCGACGTAACTTCAGAATAAGTGATCGCTGCCGATGATTCGGCTAGACACGCAACATCCTGGCCGGTGGCGATGAACAGCGCGGCCAGCCCGTTGACGGAATGAAGTCCGTTGTTGTTGGTGCCCGCCAGACGAGCGCCCACATCACCGATGCGCGCGTGACGGATAAGCTGTTCCGGTTCGACCTGCAACTCCCGGATGAGCAGCTCACGCGGAATACGCACTTCGGCGGTCACCCGCTTACCACGCGTACGCAGGATGTTCAGTTGCGACGGTTTCTTATCGGTGGCCATGTTCGATTCCAGAAAAAAATGGGCGATACTACCCGGCGCAGCAAGGCCGTATTCGTCCAGAATGTAATTACAGGCCGCCAGGGTCGCTTTACTGACCATGTTCTGTCCGGCTGCATCACCGGTTTCGAATCCGAACCGGAGAAAGGCCAGCTTGCCATTCAGGTATGAGTCGATGTAGCGAAGTTTGGCAAAGCGGGAGGTGGCTTCGGCTTCGGTCGCTAACTCACGCTGATGACTGTCAATCCACCGAACGAAATCACGCGCCTGCCGGGCATCGGTGAACTCGAAAACCGGAGCCCGCTGCATGGCGTCGTCCTGCACCGTACACAGAACTCCACCGCTCAGATTGATCAATTTAATCCCCCGGTTATAACTGGCAACGAGCGTTCCCTCCGTGGTGGCCAGCGGAATCAGAAAGTCGCCCTGTGCGTGTTCGCCATTGACGCGCAACGGACCGGCCAGACCGATTGGTACCTGCGCTACCCCCACAAAATGCTCGCATTTGCCCGCGACGACGGACGGGTTGAACGAGTTTTGAAAAAGATGCTCCGGCGTTGTCTGGGTGAAATCGTTCAGGAACTGGCGTCGTTTGGCGATCGCATCGGCACTGTAATCATCGATTGAATCGCGCGGAATGGCGGGCTGTGTTTGCGGAAGTACGGTTGAGGCATCGGGTTGCAGCTCATCCTCCACGATCAGCGTGATCGTGCCAAACGGCTGCGTGTGCAGCGTGATTTCAAGAGTGTGTTTACCCGGTGCCAGCGGCTGCGCCACGGCACTGACCTGTACTGACCGGCGCAGCGGAAACGCCAGTGGCTGCTGCGCCGAAATGGCCGATACGGCAATTGCTTCTCCGCCATCGGGCGTCAGCGTGAAAGCCTCGGCGGGATAATCGCGACCGTCGATGCGCGCGCGCTGTAAGCCCGTGAAGCGAGCGTCCGACAGCCGGTTCTTAAGTGAGAAGGCAAAGCCATCGGGCGTATTTCGAAGGCTGTTACGGGTGAATAGCTGCTTGAGCAGGACGTTGGGAATGAATCGGAACACGATGGTGACGGATAAACGATGATGGAGAACTAACCGGCGGACTGGCTACTGATCGTATGATACGGCTTTTTGCGGAAATCCGGTCTGTAATCTCCACAAGTCGATAAACTGTATCCTGCCGGATTGGTTTACTAAGCCTATGCCCAGCGTTTCCATCATCATTCCAACCCTTAATGAAGAACAGGCTTTGCCACGCACCCTGCGGTTGTTACAGCGCCTTCACCCCGAACCGCTCGAAATTATCATTGTCGACGGGGGCAGCACCGATCGGACCATCCAGTTCGCGGAAGCCACCAATCCCTGCTTTCGGGCCCTGCACATCGTCCGGGCTCCGCAGGAAGGGCGAGCGCACCAGATGAATACGGGAGCCGCCAAAGCATCTGGCGATATTCTCTGTTTCCTCCACGCGGATACCACTCTGCCCGACGATGCACTACGGGTGATCCGGCACGCGCTGGCTGATTCGGGAACGGTAGCGGGGGGCTTTATTTCGATTATGCGTGGACCCCATACGACCCGCTGGCTAACGTCGTTTCACAACTACATCAAGACCTATTACGCACCCCTGTTTTTTCGCCCATACCTCTTTTTTTTCAAAGGAGCACGGCTGCTCTTTGGCGATCAGGTGATCTTTTGCCGACGCGACCAGTTCATAAACGTGGGCGGCTACACCGATACGCTGTCGATCATGGAAGAAGCCGATCTGCTGCTGAAACTGATCCCGTTCGGGCGAATCCGGCAGGTGAATCGCATCGTTGAATCGTCGGATCGACGGGTGGCTAAACTGGGTTTCTGGAAAGCGAACGGTCTCTTTCTGATGATTGGCTTTCTGTGGGGTATCGGTTATTCGCCTGACCGGCTAAAACGATGGTTCAGCGACATCCGGTAACGTTGTGTTTTCGTGTAAATTTGTTGAGTTATTCCTATTCCTCCATGAAACGACTGCTCTTACCACTTGGTGCGCTGGCTCTGCTCACGTTCGGTTGGTCCCGTTTTCAACAGAACCCCGCCGACGATAAACCCAACGACAACACAAACTGGGGTGAATACCTGGGCGGCCCTGATCGCAACCACTACTCGGCGTTGAGCCAGATTACGCCCGATAATGTCAACACACTAAAAGTGGCCTGGACCTATGCCGCCCGTGATAGCGGTCAGATTCAGGCTAACCCAATCATTGTGGATGGGGTATTATATGGCGTCACGCCCACCGTTCAGGTGTTTGCCCTCGATGCGGCCACGGGTAAAGAAATCTGGAAAGTGGGCGATCCGCTCAAAGCGTGGCACAGTACCAGTCGGGGTGTCACCTACTGGCAGTCGGGCGATGAGTCGCGAATTCTGTACACGGTTGGCCCGTTACTCTACGCGATCGACGCAAAAAACGGGAAGCCGATCCTGAGCTTTGGTGAAAACGGTCATGCCGATCTGCACGAAGGGTTAGGGCAGGCGGCCAGCGATAAATTCATCATCTCGAACACACCCGGCACCCTGTTTGACGATCTGATCGTTATGCCCGTTCGGGTATCCGAAGATGTTGGCGGAGCGCCGGGCTACATCCGGGCATTCAACGTTCGGACGGGCAAACTGGCCTGGACATTCCGCACCATCCCATACCCGAACGAATATGGCTACAACACCTGGCCGAAAGAAGCGTACCGAGATCCCGCTATTGGCGCGGCTAATAACTGGTCGGGTATGGCCGTCGATAGACGGCGGGGCATCCTTTATGTGCCGACCGGTTCGGCTGCCTATGACTTTTACGGTGGAAATCGAATAGGGCAAAACCTGTTCGCGAACTGTTTGCTGGCGCTTGACGTCCGGACGGGTAAGCGACTCTGGCATTTTCAGGCGGTTCACCACGATGTCTGGGATCGGGACTTTCCGGCTCCGCCCAACCTGATCACGGTGACGCAGAACGGGAAGAAAATCGATGCCGTTGCGCAGGTCACCAAGGCAGGATTCGTGTACGTGTTTGATCGCGTCACGGGAAAGCCACTTTTCCCGATCAAGGAGGTGCCGGTGCCCAAGTCGGACATACCGGGTGAAGTGACCTGGCCAACGCAGCCTGTTCCGCAGAAACCCGCACCATTCGCGCGGCAGACCATGACCGAAGCCGACATCAATCCGCATTCCGATGATCGCGATTCGTTAAAAACGGTACTTCGTTCGGTGGGCAAACGATTTTTTGAGCCGATCAGTAAGCGGGGCAGCCTGATGTTTCCCGGCACCGACGGCGGGGCTGAGTGGGGTGGGGCAGCGGCTGACCCGGATGGTATTCTGTACGTCAATGCCAACGATGTCCCCTGGATCTTTACGATGATCGATGCGCCCAAAAATGACGAGCTAGCCCATTTGAGCCCAGGTCAGCGGGTGTATACCCAAAACTGTATCGGCTGCCACGGCCCCGAACGAAAAGGCAATGCCCGTAGCGGTTACCCGTCCCTGGTCGATATCGGGCAACGACGCGACCGGCCCTATGTCACGCAGATCGTCAGCAACGGGAAAGGGATGATGCCCGGCTTTACAACGCTATCGGCTGAACAAAAGCAGGCATTGATCGCCTTTTTGTTTGGCGAAGAGAAGCAGGAAGTTGGCCGCTCGGCTGCTGTAGCGAACGTAAAGCAGCCGTATCTGCCGTATAAAGTTACGGGCTACAACAAGTTTCAGGACAGCAAAGGCTACCCGGCCATTGCGCCACCGTGGGGAACGCTGAATGCTATTGATCTCAACACGGGCGAGTATCTGTGGAAAATCCCGCTTGGGGAAGATAAGGCCTTAAAGGCCAAAGGGATTCGCAATACGGGAACCGAGAACTACGGTGGTCCGGTCATTACGGCCAGTGGGGTATTGTTTATTGCTGCCACGAAAGACGAGAAATTCCGGGCTTTTGATAAGAAAACTGGAAAACTCCTCTGGGAAACGGATCTACCAGCGGCTGGCTTCGCGACGCCAGCCACATATCAAGCTGGTGGGAAACAGTATGTGGTCATCGCCTGTGGAGGGGCCAAGCTCGGGGCAAAAAAAGGAAATCAATACGTTGCGTTTGCCTTGCCTTAACAACACAGACTCGCCAGAAAGAGAGCGCAAGTATATTTCGTAATGGTTGCAGTGTGGTATCCGAGAGGCCGTATCTTAAGATACGGCCTCTCGGATACCACACTGCAACCGTCCGCTGGACATAAGGTCGTACTGTCTGGTGAAAGAAGTAATAAAAGAGGTTTTTCCGCTCATACCTTTATATATCCGTTCATCCTGCCTATTCGCCAATTGCATATAATTAGATAGTTGTCTAAATGATTAATTAGATATTTGTCTAAGTATTTAACCGAGCGCTAATGAACAATCTATTTAAAGCGTTGAATGACCCAACCCGACGACAGATACTGGATCTGTTGCGGGAAGGCGATCTAAACGCTGGTGATATTGCGGAACGGTTTGACATGACAAAACCCAGCATCTCGCACCACCTCGACCTGCTTCGTCAGGCTGGGCTGGTCGAGTCCGTCAAGCAGGGTCAGTTCATTACTTACTCGCTGAACACGACCGTACTCGACGAGCTGCTGGCGTGGCTCATGAGTTTCCAGAAAAGCGAATCGACCGTTGCCACTACCCAAAACGAATCCCAACCAAATCCGTAAACACCTTTGTCAATTATGAAAACAACGTCGACAACCACCGAAATTCTGATGACCATACCCTGGCTGATTGCTATCGTGTATGTCACGTCAATCTGGCCGGAACTTCCTGCCACCATGCCGAGTCATTATGATCTATCGGGCACCGTGAACGGCTGGAGCCCGAAAGTTGAACTGGCCTGGCTAAGTCTTGGTATGGGCGTTTTCCTGTATTTGCTGTTTCGGTTTCTCCCTAAAATCGATCCAAAAGGACGGCTTCAGTCGGCCAATTTTCAAAAGCTCAGGTTTGTTATGATGCTGTTTCTGGCTGCCCTGCAAGCCAGCCTTTTCTATCTGGCTGTCCACCAATCGACCAGTCAGGCGTTGCTAGGTCCTGAACTGGCGCTTGTCAGTTTGATGCTGGCTGGCATCGGTAATTACATCACAACGGTCAAACCTAACTGGTTCATCGGTATTCGTACCCCCTGGACGCTTAGTAGTGAAAACGTCTGGCGCCGAACGCATCAGTTGGGCGGACGATGGATGGTTGCGGGTGGGCTACTGGCTGCCCTGCTGGCGATCGTGGTGCCAGCGCCTTACACGGTAGGCGTTGTGGTTGGGATCATTCTGACGGCGTCGTTTATCCCGATCGTGTATTCCTACATTTATTACCGTCAGGAAAAAGCGCGTCAATTCAGCTAATCCACTTCTAGTGCCACCGACAATATGAATCGTATACTACTCGCCGTTTTTTCCCTTCTCAGCGCTGGTTCGACCGTATTTGCGCAGACGGAGGAACCAATCCATACCAAAATAACCGTTCCGGAAAGCGTTGACCTAACGCTGGATGGTACGCTAACCTTACCGGCTACCCGCAAAGGCCCCATTCCCGTTGTCCTGTTGATTGCTGGCTCCGGTTCGACGGATCGGGATGGAAACAGTCCTTCACCCATCGGTACGTTTGGTACACTGAAACCCGGTTCGTATCGAATGCTGGCTGATAGCCTAGTGCGACAGGGTATTGCTGTAGCCCGTTATGACAAACGGGGCTCTGGTACAAATATCGTGGCGACGATGAAGGCACTAAAGCCACAGGATCATCGATTTGAGTATTATGTAAGCGATGCCGTCGGTTTCGTGCGGCAATTACAGGCCGATAACCGGTTTTCGAAGGTGATTGTCGCGGGGCACAGTGAAGGGTCACTGGTCGGCATGTTGGCTACGATCCAGACAAAAGCCAGCGGGTTAATCTCGATAGCGGGTGCCGGGCAGAACATTGCCGATGTACTGAAAAAGCAATTTCAGGCATTACCCGAGTCGCAGCGGCAGCTCGTTTACCGCGATCTGGATTCGCTACGCGCCGGCCAAACGGTCAGTAAACCGGCACCTTCCGCCCTGATGGTGCTGCATCCACTCCTACAGGGGTCTATGATGTCCTGGATGAAATACGACCCCGCTCAGGAAATAAAGCAGATCAAAGGCCCAATCCTGATCATAAACGGTAAGCATGACCTCCAGGTTGCGACGGGCGAAGCCGAGTTGTTGAAAGCGGCCCGGCCCGATGCGACACTGAGTTTATTCGATCAGATGAATCACGTACTCAAAAATGCCCCGATGGATCGACTGGAAAATTTCAAAACCTACACCGATCCGTCGCTACCGCTAACGCCGGGACTGACCACAACGATTGCGCAGTTCGTGAAGCAATGACCAGTCTATGCCCCTTTCGTGGATTGCCTTAATTGGCGGAGTAGTGTTGCAGATAAGCAATCAGCCGTTCGAATTGAAGCTGCTCGTACGGATTTTGCGTCTGGCGGATAAGCAGATGACGGTAGCTGTCGATCAGCCCGTCGAAGTGGGGATTGTGATTGAGTCGGGCTACGATCAGCCCCTTGTAGCATCGGTGGGTCTGATTATAGACATACTGGCAGGGCTGGCCTGGGTGTTCATTCAGAAGCCGGTCGAGGGTAGGTAGCGTAGACGCATCATCCAGAAAGGCAAACCCCTTCGTAATGAAAAACTGCTCGATCTGATCACAAATAACAACAAGTTCGTCTTCGGAGTGGACTTTGTAGCGGTGATACTGGAAGCCGTTGAATTTACCGATCGAGATGATCAGCGTATTGGCGTCAGGGCGGTAATCGGGCAGATTATTTAGGAACTGCTGGGCTATCTGCTCCACCTGATCATTCCGGCATCCGAAATTCACCTCCAGCATCGTTTCGTCACCGTAAAACGACGGTGACAGGATGACGTTCTGAAACCCGATGGCTGTTGTTCGACGGTACTGCTTCTTTTCAGGCAGCAACGTAAACGCCTGTTTCGAAAAAAACGGGGTGAGTTGTTGGTACAGGTTTGTTTCGAACGGCGTAGAAGTCATCGGGATCAGCTAATCATAAACGCATGGTATATTGGATACCGTCATAACAGGCTGAGGACAAATTAGTTTGATAAATTTAGTGTGAAGGGCCTACGGGAACTGCGTGGTTCCTCGAACTAAATCACGGCCATGCTGGTTTAACCAACACACGCCCGCAGCGGGAGTCATTTGGGGACGACCGGAATTGACAGCTTGCAGAGGTCGCGTGTAAGCATGCCGGGAGTTGTCGATGTTTCCCGACCCGAACAAATCGTCAAAACAATAACTGGCGAATATAACTACGCCATGGCTGCCTAATCCGGAGGATTAAGCAATAGCCATTGTCTCCCCGGCTTACGTGCTGCTGGCTGGATCAGGAGGCATCGACTCGCAGCGCTGGCTCAGTTTATGGTGTTAACGGCTGAGTGAGACACAGGCACCTACGGATGAAGCTTGGTCTGGTATACACCGGGCCGATTCCCGACAATCCCAAGTGTACCTAAGCATGTAGAAAGCGCGTCGGTTTCCTTGACTGGACGAGAGTTCGAATCTCTCCGTCTCCACAACGTAAAGCCTTGAGATTCAATGAATTTCAAGGCTTTTTCGTGTCTAAATATCTGCAAAGCCAGTTTCAAGCCACTTCAAAGCCAGCTGCGCGTCAATTCTAAGTCAATTTCAAGTCAGTTCCGATTAATGGGTTCTACCAAAAAAAGCAGTTCTACGTACAAATTAGCCCGTTTATACGATGCGGGTGGTGATCTTTCGAAACAGTGGTACGTTTCTTATTATCTATTTTCTCCTAAACAGCAGAAGTTACTCCGGAAACGACTTAATGTGAGCGGTAATACCGTCGAGGCTCGACAAAAAGATGCTGCTGAGCTAATCAAAGAAGTAAACAGTCTGTTGAAGGCAGGAGCCATCATAGACGATGAGCCAACAGACGAGCCAGTAGCAAAACCAGTTGCCCCACTGATAGTAACCCCTTCCAATTTATTCGAGGCTATTGACTACTTTATGGCGATCAAGAAGGTTAGTATGAAACCTAACTCCCATAAAACCTATCGCTCGTCGATTAAGCTGTTTCATACCTACCTAGCTGCTCATGGCTTGGGTCGGCTCCGGCTGCATCAATTCAAACCAGCCTATGCCTTTGCGTATATGGACTACGTGTTGACGGAATTAGGGTTATCTAACAAGTCCCATAACAAACACTTAGGCGTACTCGAAACCCTGTTCAATTTCTACATCGCACGCCAGCAGCTGAAAGCGAATCCTTTCGTCGCTATTAAGCCACTGGCGGAACGTCCCGGTCGTCATACCGCTTTTACCCCTGAACAGGTGGCCAAGGTGCGTGAAGTTTGCGCATTATCTCAAAATACGCAACTGTGGCTCTTCCTGAACTTTATCTACTATACACTGGCTCGGCCACAATCTGAACTACGACTACTACGAGTGTGCGATATCCTACAGAAAACTATTCGCATCGATGCAGACAACGCCAAGAACAATCGAACGGCTCACGTCCAGATACCACCCCCGTTAGAAAAGCTGATTGAGCAACATAAACTCCGTTCTTATCCAGGCAATCATTACGTATTTACGCTAGAAGGTACACCTGGCCCGAAACCAGTTTATGAAAAATACTTTTACAACCAGCATCGACAAATCCTGACGCTGCTAAAAATGACGGATCAATCGTATGATCTCTACGGCTGGAAACATACGGGCGTTATTGCGCTCTACAAGGCGACAAAAGACGTGAAGCTGATACAGCGTCAGTGCCGGCACAGTAGTCTTGACCAAACTGACAAGTATCTGCGCGATTTGGGCCTGTTTTTATACGAGGATCAGTTTGATATGTTGGAGAGTATTTGACCTGAAGTCTGCCTAACCAAAAGACTATTCGCGAGACTTACGTCTAATCAATTGTCGCATATATTCATCATTCCCACGAATTTTGAAACATGAAATATTGTTGTAAAATGACGTTTAACCTTTTATGAAAATAGCTCATGGCCGAGTCACAAAAAGTTCCTAATTACGCGGTAGTAGTAGAACTGGAAAACGATGAAGAATATTACCGCTTAGATCAGCATATGGAAAAACTGAATTTCTCTACGACGGTAGAGGACACACATGGCGAGAAGTATAAACTACCGAAGGGGGTGTACTATATAGAAACTGCCATAACTCCTCCTGGTTTATTAAGACAGATTAGGAATGAACCAAATCAACTTACAAAAGATGTTAAAATTTTTCTAGTAAAGTCTGACGGAGGTAGACTTGGTATGTTGGATAAGATAAGTACAGTAGTTATGTAAGTGGCCCAGTGTGATTTTTTAGAGAATAGGATTTTTAGCAAATAGCTAAGAATCCTATTCTTATTATTACAATATAAGGCATTTCTAAAAATGTTATACGTTTTTGGCTTATTCCAGTCCTGCACCTTTCGTTGTACTTCTCCGCGATTTTCCCTTATTTTTTCCACAACATGCACTCAGTTAGAATAGTATTCTGGTTGTTGCTCAGAACGGCTTTCATTTGCCCGACTACGTAGTTTACCCCTTTGATGTGGACTTTCTTCCGGAACGAGAAAAACGCCAGATCGGCGGGGGTTAGGTAAACCAGTTTCGTAACCGAAAACGTGTCACCTTTGAAGGCTTCAAATTGGTTATAGCCTTTTTCGGCTAGGTTGTTCACGCCATGCCAGGCAAGACTGCGGTTACCATGGGCGCTGGTGGCTCTCGGTTCACCACCTACGAAGCCATTCCAGAATAAGAACTTCGGGGTCGAGTCGCTTTTGCTATCCTTGTTACTTGGCGATATCCCCGGCTGCTGGGTCGTTGCCCGGCCCGTCACGGGGTCGGTGGCCAGTGTCGATACTCGGGACTGGATAGGGACCAGGTTGCCCCCTTCGTTCAGGGTCGTTTCCTGCGTGGTGTACTTATCCAGCTGGGCGGGGATGGGCTTCATCAGCGCATCATTGCTGTCGAGCGCGTAGGAAAGCTCCAGACGGTTGTTGAGTTCGGGAGCCTTCGTATGATCCGGATGCGCTTTTTCTGTCCAGTCCACCACGTCGCCACTGTCCAGTACGTCATCGGCAAAATCCATTGTGCAGATTTTACGACGAACATCAAACTCCAGATAGAGATTAAACAGCTTGCGCAGGTCGATCAGCAAGTGTGGTACGGTGAGGTTTGGTAGGTGGTTATTGGCGTTGATTACGGTTTGACCGTCCAATGAAAACAGGTTATAGACGATTAGCCTGGCTAAATCGGGATCTTGCCAGAACTGACCCGAAAAGCTCCAGCCCGTCAGGGCACTGAACTGATTGAACACCCAACGCAAAAATGGCATGGGAACCTGCGCACGGATGTTATACGTCCCACTCGTGTACTCATTCATCAGCCCGTTAAAGCCTGTAATGGTTTGATTCCCGTAGAAACCACCATTTTGAATGGTCGGGAAGCAATAGCGATCAGTCAGGTGGTTGGCAGTTGCCACAGGAGCTACAGGCACCGGGTCAGTGCCTAAGTCTAACTGCGATAAAAGCACGTTCTGACTATCGCCAAAAATCTCGCCCAGGTTCTGGGTAAAGAATAAACTGAAGCCGGATGAATTTACCTCGTGAATCATCACAACGCCCTGCTCGATGAGCTGACCATGCTTGTACTTCTCACAGCGATACTTTCGGGATTGGTAGCCCACCTGCGGCTGATAAAAATAGCCCAATAGACGGCGATTGGTCGGGGTGTCGGGTAGGTTGAAGCCATAGACTCGGCTCCCTTGAATGGAATCAAAGGAAAGCAGGGGGTTAAATCGCTCCAGGGTTAATTGGGTAGCCGGCGTCAGATCAGCCGACTCCCCATCAATGCGAATGTCAATCATGTTATTTTAAATCAGATTTATCGGCGACTACATTAATTTGATTGCTGACGTTAACGAACGTCTGCACGCTGACCGACAGGTCTTTGCTGGCAATTCGACCCAGTAGGCCAGACTGATAACCCTGTTCGGATTTGGTGGCGTTGAGAACCCCCTGAATGCTTTGCAGTTCCGCCTTATTGGATTCGGTCAGGTTGCTGAGATCACTGTGCGTAGCATTCTGAAGGTTATCGAGTTCGGTTTCCAGCGTGGCTTGCAGGTTGGAAAAGTTTGTATTCGTGTCGGTGCGCAGGGTACTGGCCTGTTGTGCCTGCGCCAGTTTGAGACTGTTCAGGTCGTCGTGAATAGCCTTCGCCAGTGCCAGCAGATTCTGGTCTACGTTGGTGTCGAGCAAGCCCAGATCGTCGTGCAGGGTACTGCCCAAAAACTCAACATCATCGTGCAGCAGCTTTTGCAAACTGGTCATATCATCATGAATGCCTTTTTGCAAAGTGGTCAGGTCCGTTTTTTGGGCCGTCTGCAACTTAGTCAGATCATCGTGGCTGGTTTTTATCAGCTGGTCCAGCCCGGTCTTAGTCGTTAATTCTAGCTTGGTTACGTCCTGCGTAATGCCAAATTTCAGGGCCAATAGATTCAGACCAATACTCGTGCGAAGATTAATAATTTCGTTGACCAGCTCAGTGCCCAGGCTTGGCAGTTCTACCTTCATGGTGCCCTGCAAGGCCGTAAGCCCCTCCTTGATCGTATTTTTGAGGTCGAAAAACTGCTCGTTCAGGTCAGTCCGCAGGCCCGTAATGTTGGTTGCCAGTGCGGCTTTTTGCCCATCCGATTCCGATCGCATTTGTTGCTGCACGTAGCCCAGTGTGTAGTTGACCTTATCCAGCGCTTCGACCGTCGCCAGCGTGTTTTTCTGGATGTTGTCCATCGTGGCCTGTGACTTTTCAATCTGGGCCTGGGTGGTCGCATCGATGTCCGAGGCTGAACCATAGTCGCTCGAACCGCTACCACCGCTGTCGTAGGTGTTGCCCGTATCGCCCGATGAGCCGCTACCCGCTCCGTTGTCCATCTCGTTGATGTCGTTCATCCAGCCCCCGTCCAGGAACTGCCGTAAGCCACCCTTCCGAAGCGAGTCCGCGTAGCTACCGCCATCGGAGCCGAACAGACCACCCTGTTTCATGATTGGTGCACCATTCCGGTGAAGACTGGAGTGCAACAACGAATCGACCACCTGCCGGTTGTTGGCGTAGGTATTGCGGCTCAGGACCATGATCGGTTCGCCCCCTTCCATTTCGGCAACTTCCTGACCCGTGTCCCGACGGGTAATGCTCAAGCCCGAATCGCCATAGCTCCGACCGTGGCCTGGGCCATCCGGAACGCCAGCATTCCGGATTTTACCCCCTTTAGCCAGCGATGGCGGTTGCTGGTTTTTGATCATGGCAATCTGAATGCCGGTCGTAATGGCGGCACCGGCCACGGCAATCAGACCCAGTGGCCAGCCAAGCGTGGCTAAGGATTTCAAGGCGGCCTGAGCCCCATTGATCACGGCCATCGCAATGTCTAATTTTTGCTGCCGTTTGAAGGCTTCCAGTTGAGCGACCTTTATCTTCCCGTCGGCTTCTTTGTTGATACGCTCAACATTTTTTTCGTACTCGTCCTTACTAATAACACCCTTATCATACTTCTCTTTCCAGGCAGCCAGTTGACTATCTTTCTCCTTTTTGATGTTGGCTAGTTCTTTATCCAGCTTCACTTGAGAGAGTTTTTGGAGTGCCTGAACGGCTAGAACGGTATACTGACCAACTTCATCAATCGTATTGATCTGCTGTTGCTGACTTTCGGTGAGCTGCTTCTTTTCATCAGACAGCTTTTTGGTCAGAATGTCGGTGAAGACTTTAAAATCACCATCCATCAGGGCTTTGATCGCCGTGAAGTATTCCTGCTGATTTTGCCGACGAGCTTCGGTTTTTTCTTTCGTCAGCTGGGTTTTATCATTCTCGTACTTCTGATCATTCGCGCTCAGATCAGACTTGAGCTTGTCATCAGTCGCTTTATTGGCAGCGGCCCGACGATCCGTATCCGCAATATTGGCGTCGTTATGCGCTTTCTGCTCGGCGGCTTCCCGCGCCAGCTTAGCCTTATTGTACTCATATTCGGCATCGAGCCGCATTTTCTTGGCATCGTAGATGGCCTGCGCGTTGTTACCCGCCAGTGTCAGCCGGTTGCCGGCATCGGCTACGGTTGCCTGATACAGTTGGTCCTGTAGGGTATTTTCTTCCTGCTGTTTCTTCCGACGATACTCCTGTTCAACCAGTTCTTTGCCTTTGATCAGGTTATCACTGATCTGTTTGAGCATGGTTGCCTTCTGAGTCTCGTCGGTAATATCCTTCTGAATCTGGATGCGCTGAGCCGAGGCTACGTCTTCCAGTTTTTGCAGCTTGGCCGCTTTTTCATCCCCCGACAGCTTGATCTTGAGGTCATAGATGCGTTTGCTGGTTTCGGCATCCTCTTTCTCCTTTTTCTTATTGTGCTCCGTATTGGCTTTTTCAATATCGCGGAGCATCTGCTCATTCAAGGCCGTTTCCCAAACTGCCTTAATGGATTGACTGGCTTTGCTGGCCATTATCGCTTCGGCTTCGGCATCACGCTTCGAGCGAATCTTGGCTACTTCACGTTCCAGGTCATCTTTAATGGCCGCAATACGCAGCTCCTCCATTTTTTTGAGCCCTTCATTGGTGGCTTTAACCGCTTCTTCGGCCTCTTTTTTGGCAGCTTCAGCGGTCTTTTTCGCTTCACTTTCCCGGTGCTTATCGTTCTGAGCAGCCTTCTTATCGATTTTATTTTGTTCTTCGTCCGAAATCAGGCTCGTCAGTTCTTTAGCCGTTTTGACTTCAGCGGTTTTCTTTTTATCCAGCGTTTGCTGGTGATTAGCGACCTGTTTGGGCTGATCTTCAGCTAGTTTGTCGCCGTAGCCTTTATTGAAGGCATCTCCGATCTGGCTTGCTACGGATTTAACTTTACTGACCAGTTCATCGACGTGGAGAAACGACGAAATGGCTGAACCAACACTTTTGATCTTGGTGACCGTGCTATCAATTACGTGGCCGAAACTGGTTAGCGCCGAGCGAACCGGCTCCAGGGCACTGCTTATTTTGACGAGACTCGTATTGATAAATCCACTAACGGCGCTGGTTAACTCATCCCACTTATCAATGCCGTAATCAATGACGCTCCAGACCGACGATAGCGTATTTTTAACGGTCTCCAGGATCGGTCGAAGTGGTTCCAGCCCCTTTTGAATCCAGTTCAGGAACTTGTCGAGCAAATCAACCATGATCCCATTGCCTGTTTTGAACATTTCCCACAGGCCACTCAGCATCCCCCGAACGGTTGTACTGTTGTTGTAGATAGCCGTTAATCCAGCCACTAACAGCGCGATCACTGCCACAACAGCACCAATCGGATTGGCTGTCATGGCGGTATTCAACAGCCACTGAGCAGCGGTAGCCGAATTGGTCCAGACCAGCCGGGCTTTCTCAGCGGCTGCATGGCCGATACTGGTAGCGGTCGCCACAACCAGGTGGCCATTGAAGGCCAGTATAGCAAGACCCAATGCAGCAAAACTGGTTTTGTTGTCTGACAAAAATTCGGGTACTGCCCGAATGATGTTGACAAAGGCAACTAAGCCCTGCGCTCCCTTCGTGATGGCTGGTAGGAGCGCCTGCCCAATTTCAGTAGCGATGAGCGCCAGTGCTTTCTGGGATTTAGCGTACTCAGCTGCGGCATTCGAGTTGACCGTACTGAATTCCTTATGCAGACTAATGGCCTGTTTGATTGTAGGGCTTGCCAATAGCTGTTCCTGTTGCTGGCGGTTGGTGGCTTTCGATAGCTCCGTAACAAACTGGGTAGCTTCTTTCGATTCGAAGCCCAGTTTCTTCATCTCTTCCGCAATTTGGGTTTCGCTTAATCCCTTGAAACTATTGGCTAGTCTGATAAAAAATTCATTGGGATTGGACTGAATCATCTTAGTGAGTTCGTCCTGAGAGATGCCCAGCTTTCTAGCAAACAGGTCCGTCGAGTTTGTGACCTTCTCCAGGGCTACATTGTACACCCCTGACATGGCTACGGCAGCCAGTTCCTGTTTTTGCCGGACCATATCGGTCTGGTCTTTCAGGAGCGACATTACTTTCGTGGCTTCCTGCGACTTGATACCTAAATCGTCCAGGCGTTTGGCCAACTGATCGGCAGGTACGTTTTTCAGGCTTTCGGCCAGTTTCAGCAGGAATTCATTGGGATTGGTATCGATCAATTGAATAAAAGCGTCTTCGCTCATATTCAGTTGCTGAGAAAATAATCCCGTCGCTTTAGCCGCTCCGAGCAGGATATTGGATAAACCACCGGCTGAAATTTCAGCGGTCAGGCCTAACTCCTGAAAGGCCGCACCCAGTCCCATTGTCTCATGTATTTGGGGGGAGAGGTCGCCTAACTGACCCATGCGAGACGTAAAATCAGCAATGACCGGACCTGTGGCCGAACCAGCTGCTCCTAATTCATTGATGGCTGAGCCGATCTGATTGATCGCTTCACCGGCTTCGAGGTCTTTTGTCTCTTTAAAGAGCTTCTGCAAGCCACCGAGCTTCGAGCTGACTTCTTCGGCTCCACCGGCGAACTCATCGCCCAGGGCGACGTTGGCCATATCGACCGATTTGATAAACCCTAACAACTCATTGTTGGCGATCCCCAACTGACCACCAATCTGGGCAATATCCATCAGGCTCTCTTTACTCGAGCGCGTGTCGATATTGTCTAACGCTTCCGATAACTGCTGTACTTCTTCCGTGCTCTGGCCTGTCGCCTTGGCAACACCAGCCATCATGTCGGATAGGGCCAGGGCCTTCTGAATACCATCCTGCACAAAGCCGAATGCCCGTTGGAGAAGTTCGGTCGCTCCGAAGGCCGCCAGAAAGCCGGTAGCTGTTGCTTTTGCCTTCTCCCAGAGAGTAGGCTGTTTCTCAATTTCTTCGTTTACACCACGGACGGTCTGGCGATGGGTTGCCAGGGCCGTGTTGACCTCCTGCATCTCAGCGGCCTTCTTGATGTACTCATCAGTGCCGGGCGTTAGCTCCTTAATTTCCCGGTTTAGCTGTCGATAGTAGTTCTCCAGCTGACGAACGGTCATGCCCGACACGCCCATTTCCTCCCGGACCAGCTTGATACTGGCTTCGAGTTCTTTTATGTCGGCTTTGCTTTGTGCCCATTCTTTGGTGCCCCGCTCAACGTTTTTTTGAGCTTCCTTGAGATCAATGAGCCTTTTCTCCAGTTCGCCCAACTCATTTATGACGGGCTTACCATCAAATTTGAGCGTAAATAAGGCTTCTTCTTTCAGTTGCATGCTGCTGGTGGATTATACCGACAGCGAAAGAATAGGCTAAACAGGGGAGTAGGTAGGACAAAAAGAAAGCCTTATGTACAGAGGGAAGCACTTAATCTGAATTCAATCCAAATCAGATAGAAAGTGAATAACTATGCAATTTGGCAATTTTAAAAAGTCAGAAAAGATATTGAAATGTATCGTTTTTAGCTGAGCCACAAATGTTTAAAAAAGTTTTTTTTGGCTCACTGTCAACAAGTTGTGGGGTTTAAAGCAACAAAGCCCTTGCACGTCGAATGCAAGAGCTTTATCTTAGTTGCTGTGAAAACAAATTCACCCCGTTCTGGAGCTCGCAACTCCAAATGGGCAGTTGATTTGGTGGTTCGACTGTTGACCGCGATTACAGCATTTATAACAGCGCTCGCAACGTTGTTAAACTCTTGTAATCATTAACCACCTCAAAACCCGGTATTAGCAATGCCGGGTTTTATTTTGTCTTCGGTTGATGACAAAGATAATCAAAGATAATCAAAGGCAAACGAATGACAAACGAATGGTAAGCAAATGGCAAACGAATGGTAAACAAATGACAAACGAATGGTAAACAAATGACAAACGAATGGTAAACAAATGACAAACGAATGATAAGCAAATGACAGACAATTACAAAAACTGCGCTTTCATTACCTTCAAAATCGGTTCTGGCATTGACCCCAGTAGTTTATAACCTGTTTCATAGATCAATTTCCCGCGCGTTGGGTTGTAGAACGCATTTCGATTTTTGCCGAGTTTTACCCCCTTGTTGAGTCTGTTGATGGCGATCCCCCAGGCAATGCGGTTAATAGCCCTCGTGTCTGGAATGTGCAGCACCCGGTATTTGGCACCCAACAGGTAGCCAGGCACGTATTTGAATTTATCCAGCCCAATGTCGCGCACGTATTCTTCCATCACCTCCACCGGGGGCAACTTGCCATAAAGCAGATTACGCATATCCTTGAACCGACCATAGCCCGCGAAGCCAATGCTGAATTCGGCGTACAGATCACGCGCCACCACCACCGATTGATGACGTAGCGAGTTCAGTAGTTCGCCAGATAATACGTAGCCAGCGGCCTGCAACTTGCGTTGCATGACTACAGTGGCTTCGGCGACAATGTTGCCGATCACGTCCGTAGCTACTTCTTTAAACTGTTCTTCTGAAAGTGTAACAGCGAATCCCATACTGCTTACAGATCAAGAAGTTGAACATACAATTTATCCATACTAGCCACGGTCAATGAACTGCCATTCGTTTTGGTGAACAAACCATGATATTCATAACCATCCGGATTGAAGACAAACGTTTTATCCAGGTACAAATCGCCGTTCCGAAACAAACGTAACCGAGCCGAAGCGCCAGCGGTGCCGGTGGTGAATAGTCGCCACTGGTCGGGGTTGAAATCAGTCGAAGGAAAGTTCAGGTCATTACTGCCCGTCGGATAGATGAACGAGCCGCCCTGTCCCTGCATCGTCCAGGCATTGCCCATGTAGGGAGCGCCACTGGTCTCGATACCTAACCGGCTGGGTGAATTGCCCCGGTAGTGCCAGTGATTAACGGGGACATTGTAGCTGTAGCCAGCCGGGTTAGCCAGGCACGAGCCGTATTGATTGGCATACGCCTGGGTGTCCATCACTTTCAGGGCCTGATCGATGCGACTCTGTAGCTGCGCTGCTGTTTCGGCTCCGTATATACCCGCAGGTATTGTTAATAGGGCGACAGTTGCATCCTGATCGGCACCACAGTTGTTTCGTTTATAGCTGCCCGCCTGCTGAACGGCACTGTTGACGAAGGGCGTTGTGGTGCAGGCCGACGACAGAACCGCTGGGGTGTAGCCTTCCGTACCGGCGACGTTGGCTTTGCTGCGGAGCGGTTTGACCAGGCTACCGTCGTCAGCGTAGCGCAGCTCCAGCTTGGCCGCACCCAGGTAGCCGGTGCGTAGCCCGTTACTGTCGATCAGACAGAAGGGGTTGGTCGGGAGCCAGCGCGTAGGCCGGGCGGGTGCGGTAGGTGGACTGGGCAAATTGGAGTAAGCGACCTCGTTTTTGGCGTACCGAAACGTCAGCACCCGCCCGGCCAGATCTTCATCGTCCGATCGCAGGGCCAGTACCGTATCTGCCGAGTCGGGTAGAGAAAGGGCCACAAACCCTTCCTGCGTGACGACGAACAGATCCTCGCTCAGAACCAACTCGGTCAGATAATCGAGCTGATCCCCATCCCGCAGACCCGTGGCGACCGTTAGGGTACGCTCGGCGATCCGGTTCTTTTTAAACAGTTCGGCAGTGGTCGGCAGATACGAAGGATCGAGCGCGCGCTGTCCATCCGTGCCTGATACGGCTAGGGTGCGAGAGGTCTGCCCCGTACAGCGTAGGGTATCATACCCACCCAGCGAGTTGCGAAACAGCAAATACACAACATTGGCGTCAAAATCCCGATTGACATAGTAGGTCCGCACTTCGCTGAGTCGCTGGTTAGACTCGTTCGCCATCCAGACCGAATACGCATGCACGACTCTGCCGGTAGCGGCTTCGCGCTCGGGCAGACCCAGCGCCACAAAGCCGACGGGAATTCCATAGACCACATACTGGCTGACCGTGGTCATGCGCTGTGCCGTAATCGTTTCTGTACTGGCATCATCATAAACGATATCGATGCGCAGACGCAACTCAGCCGGTTTGGGGGTGAAGTTGACCAGGTAGTACAAAAATTCGGGCTGCACCGTATCGACCCATTTCTCACTGGGCTGCCAGGTGAGAAACTGACGCGATTGCGCCAGAAACGTCGTAAAGAACTGATCACGCCAGCCGGCGAACTGCTCGACCGACAGGGCACCTTTAATGGCATATTCGAGGGCCAGCGTTTTGTCGGTACCGGCGACGGGTACACCATCCTGTTCCACCCAGGTCCGCGTCAGGTAAGGGGTAATCATATCCCCGCAGGTGACAATCCCCGTTTGCCCGACTACCGGTGCGGTTGATCGTAAAAAGTCGTCGATGAATACGCCCACATCAAAGCTCGCTCCGGGATAGATGGTAGCGCCCAGTTCCGTGCGCGGGGGAAACTCCCGGCCCGGCAGGGTAATCAGCTCATCGTAGTCGCCTGAACCATACGTTTTGGGCTTTTTGAGCGTCAGGTAGTAGGCCAGACCAGCCCGGTTTGGCGAGTCGGCTACGGCGTCGATGGTGTAGGCCATCGGGTTGCGGGAAAATCGAAGGGGCAAAAAAGTAAGCGGGGCAAGTGCGTCCATTTACGAATACAAAAGATGGTTGGCAGAAATCTTGACGTCAATATCTAGGTAGTGGCCTTCCAGATTGACGTTGGCCAGCATGCCGATCGGGAAAATGCGCTCAGACGGTTCGATGGTAAATTCGTAGGCAGAAACGCCCGGCTCTACGGTATCCGCGCTGGCATCAGCCTGTAGCTGGATGGTTCCCAGCATCGACAGCAGCACTTTCATGGTCCTGTCGCGGGTTTGCAGGCCGGCGCGGGCGCTGGTGTCTTCGGGCTTCTCGGCTACGGTGAGCGAACAGAAGAACGTTAGTTGCTCTAATCCCGAATGATTATTTTTTCGGTGCATTTCGGCCACCTGAAAAAAGGCAGTCGTACCCCCATAATTGTCGTTGTAGTAGGCACTTATTTCGTCCACGGCTTTCTCGGCGTTTGATAACGGCAGGAAAACGGCAATGCCCTCGGTACCGGTGGCGATCTGTTCAAAGAAAGCCGTTAGGCTCAGTAGGTCGGTGATCATGACGGTTGTTGTTTTTTGGCGTTTTCTTCGGCATCCTGCGCATCGAGCAGATCATCGAGCATACTGGCAAACAGCAAGTGGGCGGGGGTTTGACACACCTTATCGAAATCGCCAAAGTGAGATTCCTTCGCTACGTTTTTCAGCAGCATGACCCAACCCCGACCATCGCCGTAGCGCGGTTGCCGATCGGAGCCGAACAACTCCCCGTACTGCTCCAGAAACTGGTTATTCATCCGCTCAAAATAATCCAGTACAACCAGCTTCAGGCTGACATCGAGGCTAGCCAGGTCTTTGGCTCTGGCCACCATGCGGGACTCGTTGAAGGGTTCGCGCACGTCGCCATTCCAGTTATTCGATTTCTGAAACTTCCGCCAGTCTGCGCGACGTGGCCGGCATAGGGTAGCAATCAGCTGGTCGAGGGCTTCGGGGGTCGGTTCTTGTGGATTGGCAAAGTTCAGGTAGGCCATGTTGGCGAAGCTTAACTCGACCGCAGTCGTATCGGCAAACCCATCTGCCGGCAGATGGAAATTCACCGCACGGCGGCCCGGCCCTTTGTGAACAAATGAGCTAACTGGGGGCTTGCCTTCGGGCTTGGTCGTAAACAGCCAGCCGAACTGACTACGCAGTTGACCCCACTGCCAGTGGGCGAGTTGCAGGTTAGCCCACACTTTAGGACTCATGCCCAGCCAGGCCCGGCAGGCAGCTGCTTCATTGTCGAGCGTTTCAAACGAACCGTCCGCTTTCAGGCGGGGGCACATAATCAATTCTTTATATTGATCAGGCGTCAACTCTGACCAGTTTTCAGCGACCCGGTAGGTCTTGCTACCAAACTCAATTGTTTTCATGACGGTGTTTATCTAGGCCAAGTTCTTTACGCATTTCGTCGCGGTTCTCCAACCGGTGTACCCGGCGATCTACATCATCGATCTTCTTCAGCCGTTCTTGGACATACTGCCAAGCAAAAGCGGCCAGGCCGAACGAAACGACCTGGCCGGCTAGGGTGGTAATGATGTTGGTTACAGTCGGGGTCATCAGGTCAGTGCTTTGAGCGTTTGAAAAGCCAAAGCTAGTTTGCCCCGATACGCCGGGTTAGGACAAAACCGGCGACAGATATGGTCAACGTATGCCTGTCTGGATTGCAGATTATACTTGGCGATAACCTGTTTTTCATAGGCTCCATAATCCGCCAGTGAGCTGGACTTGCGCCGATACAGACAATAGCCAGTAGGGGATAGGCTCTCGTAGAAACCGCGCCCGTTCTTCTTCATGCCGAATAGGTTATGACCTTCACTGGGTCGATACCAGTAACCCGTTTCAACCGCACTAATGGCGAACGCCACGTCAGGATAAACATAACCCTGACGGCTGATCAGCTGCCAGTAGTTCAGATGAGTTTCAGTTTCACGACCACGTACAACACGGCGGCTCCCCGAACCAGCCAGTTCTCCAGTCGAGCCGAGCGCAGTTTCTTCCGCGTGTCGTCCAGTTGGGATTGGACAGTCGTGACCCGGTTCTTTTCCTGCTGATGGCCTTCGTTGAGTTGTTTGATCGTTCGTCCCTGACTCGTCAGCGCCTGCCGTTGCTGAGCTAGTAGGGTGTCCTGAGACTGTACTTTTCCGATCAGCATGATCAACTCGGCTTTGTCCCTGAGCACCTGACGCGCTCCGGCTTCGGTGAGTCGAATCGGCTTGGGGTCGAGCCGCTTTAGGGAGTCCGTTGTACATCCGGTCGATTTCGTGCTGTAAAGCATCGCCAGACAGAGAATCAATCTGGCGGAAACGCGCCAGGCGTTTTTTATCCAATTTGCGTAACCGTTCTTCATGGGCCTGCTCCTGTAAATACAGATTTAGATTTAGTTTGCCCTGCCCTTCCAGCGTTTTGTAATACGTGGTCGAGTCGAGCGCCCATACTTTGGGCTGGTTAAACTGCTTATTGATCAGATGGACATTCAGCAGGCCCATCAGGATCTGTGCTATAATGGCTAAGCCCATCAACCACAGCGGGACTTGTAGACGTTTGTTCATTACACTTCGGGGATTAGGCGCACAATGTGACGCACGTAGTTTTTAGGGCGGGGAATGTTGACGTAGACGCCCTGTATGGAGTTGCCAGCAGTCGTATTGCCACCAACGGCATAGAACACCCGAATACGGGGATCGAGCGGCCAGTTGGTCACAAACTCGACGTGGCTCCAGGTGCGGTAGGTGACTACATCGCCCGGTATGGCATGAGAGCCAGCGGGTAGGTGCAGTTTCTTCATCGCATTGTAGGCCGCCACCGCTGCCAGATTCGACCCTTTGGGCGTCTGAATGGCGCATTGTTTCAACACCCAGCCCACAAAGGCACCGCACCAGGGCTTGGCACTGGCGGCCACACGTTCCGGATGCGGCCAGCCAATAGCTTTGAAATAAGCGTCAATCTGCGGGTGGTCATTGCGGTTCGACTTCTCCTTCACGTGGGCCTGTGAACTGGCCGTTTCCAGCACACAGACCCGTTTTTGATGGAGGCTGTCTACGCCGGGCGTCGCTACGCGTACAGTGCCTGGTAGAAACTGGCAAACAGCTGCATGAACGTGTAGAACAAGCCCAGCAAGAAGAGCAATACGGCCCAGGCGGGCGATTCGTTGATTAAGGATTCCAGCGATCGCTCGGAATCGATTCGATTGTGCCATATACGATAGAATTGAGGGAATGCAACACGGATGAAAAAGACACTGACCAGGAACGTTAGAAAGGTCAGCGTGAAGGAGAGCAGGGCGCGAACCGGTGCATTCGCCATCATGGATTGACCCATTGCGTTGTTGGGGTCGGCAGAAAGCGGAGCACCAAGCCAGTAAGTCAGCACCACAAAGCCCAGAAACAGACCCACAATGATTTGAATGGCCTTATTGGTCGATAGCGGTTTTAAGGGAGTCAGTACTTTTGAGGCTTCCGGAGCGGGTTCATTTAGGTTCAGCTCTGCCCCTAACTGGGTCGCTTCCGCTTCGGCTTCTTTGGCCCGACGCAGGAAGTCTTTCGCTTTCACGGCGTCGGGATTGGTACGTGCCATTTCACGCCAATCAGCGGCATCTTCCAACAACACAGAGCGTTTGTTGAGCTTGTCCTGACGTACGGCTTCATTGGCTTTTCGCTGCCGTTCGGCCAGATCCGCTTTGCGTTGGGCAATGCCTTCTTCGACGGCCGCTAGTTCGGCTTCCTCGTTGGCTACTTCCTGTACCAGCTGGTCGGCACTATCCAGCTCATTATCATCGGGTTTAGTGACCCGAAAGGTGTTTTGTTTGGGTTGCTCGCGGGCTACCATAGTGGTTGGTTTATCGTTTTTTTTCATGGAGGGAGGTGGTTAACGCAGGCGAAAAACGCCCTGGTATTGTGAATTGTCGGGAAGCTCGTTGGGGCCTTTGGCGGTGTAGCGATCGCTGTTTTTATATAGCGGATACTGATTCGCGTTCTCGGTCAGGTAGGTTTTTAGGGCACTCAGCGCGCTGGATGCGTCAGCATCAGCGTTGCGCTGAGCTTCGAGCAAGACCTTTGTATCGACCGCCTTCTGGTTATAAATGCCATCAAAATCAGAGAGAATGCGCAGACCGCCACCCGCCGTTTGCTGTACGTTCAGATGGTATAGGGCTTTGGCATAGGCGACGGAAGCGGTAGCCTGACCAACTGCTTCCATCAGGCGAATGTCGGTGGGTTGCAACGGGGTTGTGCCGACACGCTTGGCTTTCAGATCGTCGTACTGCTCCGAGCCGAGCAGGGGCTTGATGCTGGTTTTTTCGGCCTGATGCAGATACGGAACCAGCGATACAAACAGACGGTAACTGCCCGCCACTTGAGGCAAGTGCTCTGTCAATTCGGTTGCTGAAAAGATAAAGAGGGCACTCGACCGCTTGTAGGCGTCAGAAGTTAGCCAGGTTGGGTACTGTTTCCGGTTCTGGTACAGATAGATTAATGCCTGCTCCAGTGCTTTAGCCGCATTGTCAGCCGTTTCCCGTAGCCGTTTATCCAACACACCCATACGCACCGGTTCGGATTTGTCGGTTTTTTGCTCCTGCAAGCCGTTATCCCCATCATTGCCCAATGAATAGGGCAGGTACTTGAGATAGGTGTAAAAGGCCAGGGCGCGTTGGAGCCGGGTCACCAGTTCTTTGTTGGCCGGACTAAGCGTAGCCGACGCATTCGCCAGCAGCGTATTCAGTTCCGCTAGTAATTCGGGACCAATGGCCGTACGGATAAACTCATCTTCGGCCAGATGGATAAAGGGCTGAATAAAGGCCAGCGTTGTCGCCTGACTGATCGACCGGCCTAAATGCAGTTTCAACCCGTCGATGGTATTGATGATCATTTGCCCGTCTGTTTAGCGGTTTTTGTGTCGGGATCGGCAGTGGTACCCGATGAGGTGGTTTTCTTGCTGGAGCCTGACTTTTCGTTGTCAAGCGTTTCGAGCAGGATGTTTTTGAAGCCAAAAAACACGTCGCCGGGTAGGCCCAATTCGCGTTTGATGACGCGGTTCCAGTAGCTCTGGATGACCTGACGCTCGCGGGGGGTGCGGTAGAACTGCTGGTATTCGGCAGAAACGCGCAGTTCGGAACCCGATCCACCCAGCACCTTCCCGTCGGATACGCCCGCCAGTCCGGAAAGAATGCCGGACGCATTGGCGAAGGCCGTAACGGCAATGTTGTAGAGTTCCGAATACTCTTTGCCCGTTAGCGTAGTGGGTATGTTCTCGAACTCAATGTATGGCACCATTTTACCATCGACGCCCATAGCGCACTCGTCGAAGATCACTCGCCGTTTACCCTCTTTATTGAACAGAATCTCATCAACCTGCTTATAAAATTTGTCGCGAAACTTGTCCTTCGTCTCGTCGGTGTCCCCGCCAAACTTGTCGATGTAAGCTTCGGCCACCCGGCAAATTTTATTGGCGTTGTACTCGGTATCGAGTCCCGAATTATGAAAGCCGGGAATCCGGTTCGCCAAGCGAATCCATTCCTGAGCCGCCCACCAGATAGCAAAACCATAGTAGAACTGGCCTGACTGCTGCCGTTTCAACTGGTAGATGGTTTCGGGGGCAGTCTTAGTCCGTTCGTTATAAGCCGGGAGAACCACTACATTTTTTGGGTTACTCCAGTCGGGAGCCAGTAGCCATTTATCGACCTTCGCACCCGTTGCCATTACCGCCCGAACCGTCAGGCTGTCACGAGTCGAGAGAATTAGCTGACTCCCTTCCCGGCTGTGGTTCATAAAGACATTACCCGTCTCCACGAGGTAGGTCATCTGCCCGTTGGCGAGTTCTTCCAGGTCATTCAACTCGTCAAATGCCTTGGTTTTAGCGTCGCTGTAGGGCGTCATGACCAGGTCTTTCCCGTCCATGCTGTGCTTGAACCAGCCGCATCCGGAACCGAATAGAAAGTCTGCACGCGTCTGGACCAGGTTCATCACGTCGCCATTGGAGCGATACAGGTCAATCATCTCGTTAGGCAGCTTATTATTGCTGCCCCACGGATAGTAATTGTATGAGGTATTGCCAACGCGAACGGTGCGTTTCTGCGTCCCCTTGACCGAATTGGTATCCTGATTGCCTTCTTTAAAGCTGACCGCAGCCGAAGGCTGGCCACTGGTCAAAAAAGCAGCTGTGCCGAGTTTAGAAACGTCCATTAGAAGCGGTGGTCAATCGTTTTGCCGTTGAAGGAAAGGAGCAAGGGAATGTGCAGCTCGAACTTGTGGCCGTTCTTGTCGACCAGGTGTAGCTTTCCGGCCTGCCGGTTCTCGTGCTTAATGCTGGTGAGGTCTTTCTTGGGACCAATCGTTTCACCCGCCCGGCGACAAACGCTGGTTTTCGTGCCAAACGAACCGTCTTGTTTGCGGTAGGTCAGATCGAAGTACGGACTGTGGCCAGAGGTGCCACTCGCCCGATATTCTGCTAAGACCTGAGAGAGATAAATGCCGAACATGCCCCGTTTTTTTGATACAATGTTCGGGTTTGGGGCACTGGCAGAGTAGGACGAAACTTTTTGCTGGGTGTTTTTCCGGTTTTTCCGGTCTAGTCGGATGGGTCTAAATTCACTACCAACGAGTTAAGCCGAAAACGGGGCACCTTTTTTCCGGTTCACTCAAGACTGATCGCCCACGCTATAGCGAAACTGGCGATCGCCAAAACGAAAAAAATGAATATATGCCGGCCACTTTTGGACGCGTGGGCTCGACAGCGCGGGCGAGTTGGCGCTGTCGAGAACGAGAAAACGAAATTGAAAGATTGGATGAAGCCGAACGGCTGTTCGCGGTCAGCGGATCACAATGCCGCCACTGCGGGTTGTGCCACCAACGGCGACATACTTGCTGAACTTCTTGAATAGGATATAGTCGAAGCAGTCAGACAAGTGTGTTGCGAACTCTTGCGGCAACGCTTTGTTGTGTTCTGACTTCTTGATCTTCTCATACGTTGTGCCATCGACGGGCGCTGACTGAAGGGAGATCAACAGGGCTTTGCAGGCTGACTCGTTGATACGAATCTTAGGCAAGCGAACATTGCTCTCTTGCAGTAAGGCATTGATCACACGATAGCGAACCGAATAAGGCGGATAAGACGCTTGAACCTTATCGACGATCGTCCAGCCTTTAGCCTTGAGGGTATCACTAAAAATACCAAAGTAGGTCTTGTTACGACCGGCATCCTTTTTATGGGCACCATTATCGCCAAAGACGTAGAGGACTTTCTTGCGGTGGCCTGAATACTTCTCACCAAAGTCAGTGGCTAATTTCTCCACTAAGCTCTCGGTAGCGGTCTTTACCCATAGGCTGTCAATGAAACGGTACTCCGAATGATGGTCCTGAGCCAAGAGCATAGAGGTGAACTCAGCGTTAAAGTCCAGGCTCGCTTCTACCGGTTTGTTCGGATCGTAATCCGTTCGCTCATCCACATAAAGACGCTTTACATCATCGAACTGATAGCCATAGGCCATCGCATAGGCGTGACGCGAGGCATCTAGGGCGTGGTAAAACCCATTGGGTATGCGCGTAACCCGGTGGTTTAGAATCTCCACGTTAAAGGTCAGCTCATCGCCACAGGCCTCGCGCTGATCCTCAATGAATGAGCCGGGTAGAAATTCCAGATTATCATAGGCGGTCGATTCCATGAAGAAGTACTTCTCCGGATTGATCTTCTGGAGTTCTTCCGTCTTATACACCCATTGGCCTTGCGGTAGCCAGGGCGCTGAGGTGAAATCAGCAATTAACCAGTGAAGGGGGTGGTTGAATCCCTTCCGCCCTGGACGTGTGTCTTTGTAGACATGCTTATTGGCGCGGACGGTGGGACGGAGTACCTTATTGTAAAAGTTCTCTTTGATCGTAGCTGATTCGTCAATATACAGCTGATCGAAGTTAGAACCCCGCGTGGTTTCTTCCCGATCGGCAGAGACGAACTGAACGGTGTAGCCATTGGCGAAAGCTAAACAGTTATCAAAGGTGCGGATGGGGTTAATGGCCGTGTACCAGTGATCAGGCGGACGTCGGTTAATAACGTAGTGCCCAAAACCGGTTTTCTGGTTGTACTCATGCAACCCATGTTCCTCCAGTACGGCACCGGCCTGCGACAAGATGATATCCTGTACCTGTCGATAGGTCAGGCCCGCCAGCCCAGCTTTAGCGCGCGGTAATTGGAAAGCCGATTCAGCAATCAAATGGCACAGTTCACGCGACTTGCCCGAGCCACGAGCGCCCTGGAACGTGGCCCGAAATCCACCCTGATAGCCTACCCCGTCTTTTTTAACGTCGGCCTGATTGGTGGTAATCCGTTGATGGAATTGCAGCTGCTTACCATTCAGCCGCACGATCGCTTCTTTACTGCTCATCGGTTTGGCCCTCTGCGGTGGTTAGGTTATTGATCGTGACGTTGTTCTGCACGTATTTAACCACCCGAGCAGGCATCATCTCATCGGGGCTGAGTGGCGACTGATCGTCGTATACCTTCGATAGCTTGGCGATTTCACGAGTGGCCGCAATGATGGCTTCGGCGTTTTTGTCCTTTACGGCTATCGACATGGCCACATACAAACTTTCAATAAGAATTTTGCGGGAGCCTTCACGGTCAATGTCTTCAACCTTGCCATAGAGCCGTGTCGATTCGGCCATTAGCTGGTAGGCCTGGGAATACTTCAGGGTGTATTCCTGCATCAGCATATTGACCACCTGCTGGGGTGAAAATAGCTTGCAACGCCAGCCAAAGCACTTGCGGTACTTTTCCAGCGTTTCTACCTCGCTCTTTTTGAGTTCGGTACGGTGCAACAAATGATCACGGAACTTGTCGAGTTTATCAACTGCCTGAGCGGCTTTAGTAATGCTATTGTCCATATAAAAAAAGCTACGCACAAGAGTAGTGAGTAGCTTTTTGGTATGCTAGGACTTAATTACTAGATTTAATTCAAAACATATATGTATGTCAATTTTAAGCGCAAACACCCTTTTTCACTTTACTGATAAGTTGAAATGGCTTATTAATATTTTTGATAAGGGATTCATTCCTAGGCTTAGCAAAGAGTTCTATGATGGTAATGGTGTCTTTGATAAAGATGAGCATGGATCTCTTGTTCCAATGGTTTGCTTCTGTGATTTGCCAGTGTCTCAACTTAGAAATCATATTAATACGTATGGCCAGTATGGAATTGGTTTAGAAAAAGATTGGGGTATACAGGAAGGATTAAACCCAGTGTTTTATATAACCAAAGACTCTGAGTTTGTGAATGACTATAATCGCATTGCTAAGGGACTTGATGATATTTTGATTCCCTTAATTAATCATTCTAATAACCAAGAGCTTAGAAATTCTATTATTCGTTTAAGTCAACAAATCGATATCGGAGCTAAGATTGACCTTTCCGAAATTGCACATAAAATATTCACTAAATCGTTGGCTTTTGGCACAATGCAGAAGTTTTACAAACCTTATTATGGTAAATTTATTAAAGTAGATAAAGTATACGAGAACTACTGTTATTACGATGAGAGAGAGTGGCGCTTTACACCGACGTTCAAAAATACAGATGATAAAACTGTGCCAGAGTATTTAGTGGAGGTTGCCATGATCAGTAAACCAAGAAATGTAGATAAAAATATATATAAAGAAAATATAACTAAGTTCTTATCAAAGTCAATTCAAGCTGGTGTAAGTAATGAAGAGCTAATTGAAAGATTCAACCCTCACATTTTTTCAGCAAGGGCAACAAAAGAGACTAGAGCGAAATTAAATGATGCATTAGCTATATCACCACGTTTTCATCTCTCATTTGCGTTAGAGAAAGTGAAGTATATAATTTTGAAGAATGAAACAGAAATAAACGATCTAATAGATGCTTTGAGAAGATTACATATTTTACAACCAGGAAAGTTTACAGATAGTGCAATAAACTTACTAGCAACTAAAATTATTACTTGTGAGCAAATAAAAGAGGATTTCTGAAAGCTAATTTATTTTCAAATACTTTATTGTGTAAATCAATTTGTATTCAATATAAGTTATACCTTTAATATTCCCTGTACAAATGCCAACTTTAAGTGCGAATTCACTGTTTCATTTCACAAAGAAAAAACATTTGTTGTCAATATTGATGGATGGAATTGCGCCAAGATATTGCTCCGAATTTGATAAAGATTATGATGAGATAAACCTGTCTATAAGTCCACCAATGATGTTTCCTATGGCTTGTTTTTGTGATATTCCTTTATCTCAGATAAGGAATCATATTGATATGTATGGTTCTTATGGGGTAGGACTATCGAAAGAATGGGGTAGGAGAAATGGCCTAAATCCAGTGTTCTATGTACAGAACAATTATACTTTGGTAGAATATATTAAGCCATTTGCTGACGTACTTTTATTTGAAGGCCTGCGTAATAGTATGGGAGTGCAGTATATAGGTGATTATCGACCTGAAAATGGTGAATTAATTAGTGAAGTATATAGTTCTATTTTGTCTTATATAAAACCATATAGCTCATTAAATTATCGTAAGCGAAAAAACTATTTATATTATAATGAGAGAGAGTGGAGGTATCTACCTTCGTTTGATGATGAAGATAAAAAGTATTCTATATTATATGGCATAATATCAAGCAAAGAGCTTAAGGAAAAAAATGATCTCTTAAAGAAGTATATTATAAATTTCCAGCAAAGAGACTTGAAATACATAATTATTAAAGAACAAAGGGAAGTAGATTGGTTAAGGAAATCTTTAGAAAAAGAGTTTAAAAAGAAATACAAAAATGATTATCAAGATATTGTAAATCATTTTATGACTTGTGTCATTACTAACAAGCAGATTAGAGAGGATTTTTAAACAATAAAATCCTCTCCACCGACAATGTTAATCGAATAAACCAGTCTCACTTGGATCGCTGATTGCTTTCATGGCGTTCAGTCGCATCTCTTTCTCACCGTCCACATAGCCCTGATTGTGTAATGCAGTGCCTTCGTCGAAGAAATGCGCCCAAGAGCGTTTTAACTGCCTACCCCGTTCATTATGCTTATCAAGCGCGAAATCGGGTATCTCCAGCTTTTGGAACGGATGGCGGAGCCAGTGCCAGATCAGTGTCCAGTCAACCATGCGACTTTTCTTACATCGACACATCAGCAAGACCGCATGCGTTAGAAACAATCGCTGGGGCTCGTTCTTATCCTCTTTCTTTTTGGCCTGTTCCTGATAGGAGCGATACAGCGCCCACATGTTGGCGGGCATCATCGGTTCAGCCAGCCCAACGTCTTCACTGCTCATGATCCGCAGGCGCTTCCAGACGTATTCGCCATAACCGCTATCGTAGAGTTCGACTGCCCAGTACATAGCCTGTTCCTCCAGGCCACGACGGATGCACTTCTGAAACGCACTACTACACTCAAAAAAGTCGTACCCCTTCTTCGTTCTTAAATCGTATTTACTCATTGCTCGATGATTATTTTACCTGACTCGACTGTTACCCGTACCGTCTGCCCGATGACAAATCCGGCCTTGCTCATCCACTGACCGCCCAGGTTCAGCGAGGGCATGAAAACCAGTTGACGGCTTATGTTTTTTCGGGCCATGTAGCCCATTTTTCGACTTTTCGCGTACATTTGCATCGTCTGATTAAGAGTTGAACATCCTGCGTTGGACATAGAAGCCCACAGGTCCCACTGTGGGCTTCGCTCGTTTAGAATAGGCTCACCTGAGCCACATTGATTTGTTTCTTGCGCATTCCGGAACGGATCGACATCCAGGCATCCCGGACGCACTCGCCAAAGAACAACCAGGTCTTCTTTTTCCAGAGCCGGTGCGCTTCCTTCATCACCAGCTTCAGCATATTCTTTTTCTTCGTCATTTTGGGGTTCTCAACCGATTGTGTTTTGCGGATGTACATTAGATGGGCAGGTCAAAGGTTAGATAGATACGCGTCGCCTGATAGCCAGGAAATTCGCTGGTAAAGAATTGGAGCGCCGTGGCTTCACAGGCGGCTTGGACGAGCACGCAGCCTTGTCCCCAGACTGCTTTTGGCTCATTGAAAAATACTTTGTACGTGAACATCATTTGCGTTGTAAATCAGTGTTTTAGAGTGGCTGACTACTCTGTAAAAGTCTCCCGACAGAACGGATATACAATTCGTCGATCTTTATAAATTTTGTTCATACGAGCCATTATTTTTTGGGCTCAAAACAGGCTCATTTGGCCGATTTTGGCGGCTTTTGCCATGCGGGGAGTAGGAGGGGACAGGGCCGGCTGAGTCTTCTTTTTCTCGGCGTATTCGGCCTTTTCGTTCTGCCATAAGTTCCAGCTGTGGCACTCTTCCTTGCCCGTCATCGGCTCGATGCTGGGACCACCACCTCTGTTTAAATAGCGGTTGATGTGGTAGCCAAATCGCCACTGGTCCGGTTGGAGCGAGTCCATGCAAACCGCCTGACCAACGCACCCATGAATACACATGTTGACAGCGGTCATCTTCGCACAGATCGGGTCCAGATCGGCACCAAACTGATAGTTGCCCGGTGCCTTCGCATGGAAAGCCAATAGCATCCTTCCGGAACCACTACACGGATCATTCACCAACTGGCCTTTACCGATCAGGCTTTCATCGGCTCCCTGAATAGCGGTCATAAAATCCACGACGCAGGGCGGGGTGAAGAACTGCCCCATGATCTGGCGTTTGCCCTGGCTGGCCAGCACTTCATAGTAGGTGCCGAGTGCGTCATACCAATCTCTGTCGCCAACGATCATTTGACTTTGAACCCTGACCCATTCCTGCGTCATACGGACGAACCAGTCCAGATCGCCGTGTCGTTTCTTCAACTCTTCATAAATGCCCTGACGGGTGGGCATGAATGATTCGGTCAGGAAGTCCACCCAATCGCGGAATGACTCGCTGTAATCCCATTTGTACTGGTGTTCAGAAAATAGCTTGTTGAGTGGCCGCAGTTCGTGCGGCACGTCTGTTGATTTCGGCATAGCTGTAAAAAAGAAAAGCCCCTCGGTCGAGGGGCTTAGAATGGAACGATAATTTCTTCGGGTTTCGATTCGTCGAGCAATCCGGTCAGACTCTCGGCGTATCGTTTACTGATCTTAAAGCCGAACAGATCAAGCCAGCGGGCTTCCAGTTCGTCTAATTGACGTTTATGAACCGTGCGATACTTGCCCGGCTTCCAGGTGCGCACGTATTCGACCAGATCATTCTCGGTCACTTCACCATTGTAATACTCGCTGATCTCCATTGCCTGGGTGCCCAGTGGGCTACCTTCCTTATCGAACCAGGCGTTCGACACGTCGCTGAGCCAGTTGGCATCGCCCCAGCGTTCAAAGTCTGTTTTGGGGAATGGGCGCAGGCAGTCATTGATTGCGCCTTCTTTACTGTAATCGCTCCGTTCTTCACTCAGCAGGTCTAAGTAGATTCTTGACAGCTCCAGTGGGTGTTCGCTGGTAGTGCGCAATAGATCGTCGGCCTCGTGGTCTTCAAAGAAGTCGGGAACGACGGTTAGGGGAATGAACTGCATCGCAAAGCGGAGCAGCTGCTGGTGCTTATGTGAGGTATCAATTTTCTGCCCTACGCTGGACGAAAAATTAGCATATTCGGCTTCGGTGGCACCTTCATTTTTTTGGAAATAACTGGCCTTGCTTGACATTGACTTACAGAGTGATTAAGTGTTGAACTCTGTAAAAATCTCCCAGCAAAACGGATTAACAATGCAGAAAAATTATTTATATTCCAAAAAGTTTTCGTATGATGGGGAGTAATATTCCGCTGATTAAAAAAGTGAATATGCCAAGTTTAAATCCATTTTCCCAGTTATCATATCTATGTTTGGATAAGCCAATATTTATTCCTGATTTTGGGACTAGCTTCGGTAAGAGAGAAGTTGAAACTATATAAGTAGTATAGAAAATTGTAAGACCAACGCCAACGGAAAATATAGCATCTGTAATACTATCAATAGGTTTGTGATTGAAATAAATTTTTATAAATTCACTGAACTTGTTTTCGATTGTCTTCTGTTCCAATATTCTACTAATACTCTTGTTATCATTAATACTCTTTAAATTATCCTTATATATAGTTTGAAATTGATTGAAAATTGTCCAAGCAATAACACCGATAGTATAACTAAATAGATCAACAACTATTTTTTCTTTAAACATCAAAAGAGGTTTATACATACCCGCTAGTTTTAGTGTATGTACAAATGGCGTTAATTCGTCAAAAACTAATTCATTCCAATCTGATGCTGGACTGTATACATCAATTCTCATTGAAGCTACATGATATTTGAACCATTGTGGTGATTCATTAAGGAGAGGTTTTTCTGTATTAAATTCAATTATAATCTCTGCATTACTTAAAAGCTCTTTTATAAATACATGCCACTTTAAAGTGACTTTTTCTGGATCTTTTTTGTCTCCAGCCCTATCAAGAAGTTCATTCAAATCGTCAAATGTTGTAGTAGATATATCCTGAAAACGCACTTCACCATTAAAAAAAATATCATTAGTAGAAATATCTTTAAACTTCATGAAAAGACTTTCTATTCTTTTGTTAATCTTTGTTATTTGACTGTCAGTTACTTGGAAAGCGAAAGGGAAGGTTTGTGACTTTCCCTTTTTATGGGATCTGCTCCAAATCCATTCATCTATATGTTTTAAAATATCACTCAGTGATTTACTGTCTTTATTATTTTCTTGCAAGTCTCGAGCTGATAAATCGATTTCTTTTCTATTTTGAGCCATGATTTCTTTAGTTAATTATCGTAAAAGACAGATTTACTAATCATTAATCTAAGTATTACTAAAATGGCAATTTTAAGGTTTTCTGGAAAGGGTGTCGCGGGTTCTTGCTCTTTTTGAGGGTTATCGCTTCCGACCCAAACACGCCTTGAAGGTACGCAAAATCCCGTTCTTCCGCAGCCAAACTACGATGTTCAGCCTGACCGCCCCGACCAATAAACGTATTGACCTGATTAAAGTAAAACCGCATATCCAGATAAGCCATGCGGTGTTTGTAGGCGTTTAGTGCCGATATCCAGTAATCGCAGTTACAGGTGATCTACGAGTTCTACCAGTGGTATTTAGTAGATTGTCGGCTTCGGGGCTTCAAAGAAGTCAGGGATGACAGTTAGGTGATGAACTGCATCGCAAAGCGTAGCAGCTGTTGGTGCTTGTGGGAGGTATCGATTTTCTGCCCTACGCTGGACGAAAAATTAGCGTATTCGGCTTCGGTGGCACCTTCATTTTTTTGGAAATAACTGGCCTTGCTTGACATTGACTTACAGAGTGATTAAGTGTTGAACTCTGTAAGTCAATGTCAAGCAAAACGGATTAACAACTCGTCAATCTTTATAAATTTTGTTCATACGAGCCATTATTTTAGCGATCAATTGCAGTTAATATAATCATACTGACGACTCTCAGTCCCATCCTTAGCTACACTACTTGTCAGTAAGCCTGCTGAGTTATAAGTTAGATTAAATAGGGTAATTTCTGGCGTTTCGTATTCGTTGTAGCGATGAGACTTTTTGATAATATTATTCGCATTTCTTTGAAAATCAGGTCGATTAAAAAGGCCAACATTAGGATGCCCCTTTGAAGGTATATTCAGTAAAAATGGGTTTTTCATGCTGTCATACTCGTATTCATATATATCAAATGAACTAGTAGTTGATCCCGATCCTATCCAAAGAATAATATTTCCTTTCTCGTCATAGGCAAACTTTTCAAAGAAGTCATCAGTACCATATCTTACAAAATGACCTGCCTTATCAAGTTTAACTGGCTCGATCTCCTGAGTGCTGTTTGGAGAAATTACTGTATATTTAGTTAGTACATCATTTGTAAAATAATAATTATAGGTGAAGGTCCGTCCATCTGAAAAATCTTTAAGAGTATATATGCTTAATTTACCTGCATTATCATATTTGTAATCGACACGGCTTGTCGCATAAACTTTTTGAGTTGCAGGAGAAGTGTAAGTTATGTCTCCGCCAACAACGCGACCATTACTGTCATACTGGTAAACAGTCTTGACTATACTCTGCTGTTTATAAGTTGTGCTATTACTGGCGTCATAGTATGAACTATTATTTTCAACTGTTTTTTTGATAACAAAGTCGTTTTGATCTAATTCGGAAGTGGATTTACTTTCACCAGTCCTACTGGATATTATACCAGTAGAACTAGTGACTGACGATGAGAAAGTATAATGAACCCCCGTGGCTATCCCTCGCTCATTATAACTGTATGTATACGCTTCTGTAGACCGACTATCATTCAGGTTGAGCCCTGGCTTTGATTTTCCCTGAAAAGTATATGAACTCAAAAGGCATGAACTCTTCGTTTCAGGGGTAGTCTCCGGCGATTTACAAAATATACATACTGTCGAGAGAACGAATAGAATGAGAAGCCGACGAAGTGCCATAAATAAATCAAAACCTAAAAAGGTAGTTTAAGGGTTTTCTGAAACGGGTGGCGCGGGTTTTTGCTCTTTTTGAGGGTTATCGCTTCCGACCCAAACACGCCCTGAAGGTAAGCAAAATCCCGTTCTTCCGCATCCAAACTACGATGTTCAGCCTGACCACCCCGACCAACAAATGTGTCGACCTGGTTGAAGTAAAACCGCATGTCCAGATAAGCCATGCGGTGTTTGTAGGCGTTTAGTGCCGATACCCAGTAATCGCAGTTACACGTGATCTGCGTGTCCCACCAGAGGCCAGAGCCGGCCAGCAATCCAAATGCACAGCCATTGACCCAACCGCTCAGCTGCACCGGCTTCATGGGGTTGTACGCCTTTGGGTTTGGGGTGTCGGCAAAACCGAATAGATAAATGTCCATCTGCCGGGTCACGTCAGCTGAGTGCTGAATCAGGTCATAGACTTCTTTCGGGTCCATTATGATCTGTTCGCCCCGATCGGTGTAAATGCGTCTGACAGCGCTTATATCGTCGTCGATCATGAACACGCTACCGAAATGCTTATAAATCCAGTTGCGCTTGGCCTGTAAGCCGACAACGCTATCTGGATGCGTTACTACTTCATCGGCAGGGTTGCACTTGCGATAGATATCGCCCTGGCTATCCGGAACGCAAATGACCGCATTCGAAACGACCTGTGTGGTGCGGATGCTGGTCCACCGCTTATGGCTGGGTATTACGATTTTGACGCTTTCCATAGCTCGATGAATTTAGCAGCTGAAATAACCCGCGTCATGCCCATAGTCTCGCTCTTGTACGACTTCTCTTTTTCGCACTGGAGCAGCTCCGCTAGGTGGTTGGCATCGATCTCATTGGTGGCCACGATCACAAACGCATCATATTTCTCCGAAAACTTAGCCACGATGGGCATTTCGGGTGTTTCCTCCTTACCGGTAGCCTGGGTGTGAAGTTCTTCCATCTCAGACAGGCTAATGCCAAAATCAGCCAGGTCAATGTCTTCAAAGTGATCGCGCAGAATCTCATCGACCCAATCGCCTTTGATCGCGTTCGAGGCAATGTTGTATTCCTTGAACTCCTGATCAGTCAATGGCCTGTTTGGAACGCGCACATCGATCAGATCATCACCACGTCCCAACTGTATCAACGCCTTACAGCGTTGGTGACCGGCGAGTAAAATGCCCGGTCCGCCGTCGCGGTCGAAGTTGATAACGGGAATCTCTACCAGCCCAAATTTTTCGAGTGATTCGCGGAGCTTCTTGCTCTGCTGGGCGGTCATCTTACGAGGGTTGTACTCATAAGGCAAAAGCTCAACAACCTTGCGTTGCTGAGTACTCCAGTCTAATTTGATCATGGCGCTAACCTAGTTTTACGTCAATGTCCTGAATCGCCAGATTAGTTTTCACCAACTCCATATCCCATTCAAAGCGTTTTTTCTCGCTGGCCTTCGGGTTCTCCAGCTTTTTTCTGAGCTTCGAGCGTCTGTCGATCAACTTCCGTTTTTCACACACCAACTCAAATTGCGTCGCATCGGTCAGGATGGGCGTTAGGGCAGGGGCCTGATCATCGCCGGGGGTTGGTTCTTCGGGTAAGCATCGGTTACGCTCCAAGTAGCGTTTCTTATCCCAAATCGCTTCGATCTGCGCTTTAAGCTCAAGGATTGGTTTAACCAGTTCAGGGCAGGGAGCCGAGGGCGGGACCAGGTGAAGGCCATTACTTAAGCCGGCCATCTTTTTGTTCAGAAAGTCAGCTTCTTTACTCAGATCGGCTTGCAGACTATTGTACTCGTCGCCCTCGATACGTCTACCGGTGGGCACTGGTTCGCCTACAGGTCTGACTACAGGCTGGGCCAATCCAGGCCGGACCTGCGGCTTAATGATAGGGGTAAAGTTCACCTGCTCTTGCAGATCGGCTAGCCGGCGTCGGGCCTGATCCAATTCTTCCTGCGTACAACGCTTGGCCCCTAGTAGCTTTTCGAGCGACCGAACGGTTGACTGTTGCTGGCTGATCTGTGTCTGGAGATTCATTGACACAAAAAAACCGGCAGTTAGCCGGTTATAGTAGGACATTAAAAACATAGATATATGCTACTTTCAATGTCATTAGAAACTTACCTGATCTTTAACTTTTTAAAGAGCAGGTATATAACTAAACTTATGTTATTGAAATAAAATCCTTTACAAGCTTCAAAGGAATACACTTACCTTCTGAAAATAATTATAATTAGCGTTTTTCATTGACTGTGGTAGATTGGCTCGAATAGTAATCCATAACAACCTTTACCCAGTCTAATTGATCATTGGTGATAAACACGTTTGGCTGGAAGCCGGTCTCGTCAATTTTACCGTGTAAACTCCAATCAGTTCGCATAGTAGCTACATAACCCTCATAACGGCCACAGGGTAAGCGATAAGGCTTAACAGTGCCATAATCCATTGTACCGCTTGTAGGAGTACCAAATGAGGTCACCTTCTTACTTTGTTGGGCGTACTCAAGCAGTAATTCGGTGCTACTAGCGCCCCCATCATCAATTAACAGAGCCACTTTTTTTGGCATACTTATCATGCTATCTAAGCGGATGGTGCGTCCTGGATAACTTGTAAGTTTACCGGCTACCTTCTCAGAAACACCCGAATCAACAAAGGGATTTGTATAAATTAGTTGCATGAACTCACCCCAAGAATCAAAATTACAACACCCTCCTGCATTACCACGCAAATCAATAATCAGATAGGGGGTTTGACGAATAATGGTTCTATGTTGCGTCAGTACAGTGTTGAAAGTGGAGTCGGCCACAGCAAATGAGCTTATTTTTAAATAGCAAAAATTTTGGTCGATTACCTCAAACTTAAAATTAGACATCTGTCTCTGTCGAGTGAGTAAATCGACTTTCTTGGCTAAATCAGCTTTGTCTTCAAATTTGGCCGCCGTTCGAACCCAGTAGCCGCCGTAGCCTGAAAATTTCAAAATATCCCCTTGCAAATGAGCTTTGTAATGTATGGGGGTAAAATTTCGGAAGTAATAGATAGCTTCAAATTCCTGGGATGGGGTACGCTTCAAAGTAAATTTGATCAACCCGGCTTGCCAAGTATCAACTTTTGTGCTTGCAATACTGCCAGTGTACAGATTTGGGTCCTTCTTATCTTGATAGACAATCACTCGGTACATATCATCGACATCTCGCCAAGTTCCTTCTATAGGCGTTAGACGAGCCTGTTTAGTCAAAAGATAGCTGTTGATCTCACTCAGTGACTCTTTGGCTTTCAAAGGTTTCAATAAGTTGGCCATTTGGTCCGTGAAGTGAATCGTGAAGTGACCATCCCTAAAAAAGGCAATGTACTTTTCGAGTACAGGTAGACATTTGTCGGAGGAGATGAGTCGAGCTTGACGATCTAATTTCTGAAGAAGGCCATTGTGCTGGCTTAAGGTTTTCTTGGAAACCTTATCTTCAAAGCCTGCATACTGGTCTTTGGCAATCTGAACCAAGGCTTTTAAGTTAGCTTGACATGAGCAACTATCTTGTTGTTGAGCACTCACATAATTTGAACAGATTGATAGAAAGAGAATGAGGATGAAGTGTTTCACATTTTTGTTATATAAGTGGAATTATGTTGACCAAAGTCAAAAAGCACTTAAATCTCATCGTCAACCTCTCCGTTCCCTTCGTCCGGTTTATCGACGATCATTTCCCGAAACTGAGTTAAGTTTTCGCGGAACTGCCATGCCTGATGATCGTCATGTGGGTCTTGCATCCAGTCCTGACTAGGCATATTCTCCGGTAGGCTCAGGTATTGCTCCAGTACTAAATTAAGATAAGCAGCATCGACGCCAGCTGAATGAAGGTGTTCGCGCAGGTCGGTAAACCGGGCGGGTGCAGGGATGGGCATATATAGAGCCGGTTGGTCACTGCGAACACTCATCCTTTCAGACGACCGTGTTGAACTTACATCAACGTGCCAACCGGCCATGTCTTGGAGCACAGGCCGGTTGGTCGTCTGAAAAGGAAATAAAACTAAGTGTTCGCACAGCAAACATACGAAAAAAGCCCTACCTCCTTTTGGAGATAGGGCTTTTCTTGTTGAGATAACTTACACCTGTGTTGCTTCGTCGCCGGTTGGCTCACCTTCTGTTTCTTCAGTTGGCTCTGGCTCCACCGGCTGGCGGGCGGCTAGCTTCTCCTGCACCAACTGTTGGAGGGCTTCGGCTTCGGCAATGCGCTCGGCGGCCTGCGCTTCGTCAATCTGTTCAGGCGTCATGCCATCATATTTGGCATTGAGTGTCGCCAGATCACGAGCCTGAACCAGCGTGTTGACGATATAGCCCAAATTAGTGAAGGGGTCTTTCTCCAGAGGAGAATCCTTAAGGCTGCCATCTGTCATCTCATTCAGGACGCGAACGGCCCCCTTGCCGGCGTTCTCCAGCTGCTTAATGACTCCGTCGATCTTCTTACTGTCCAGCGTGTACATCCTCTTGCGTTTGTGCAGCTAGGCCAGGCGTTGCCACGAGTTCAATAAATCCTTTGCCGACTTCAGTGTTAAAGTATTCCTCTAACACGTCCTGCGGTGTATTTTCGTCCAGAACAACCGAGCCAAGCCCGTTCTCCAGCTTCACATTCTTGATTACCTGATACATTGTCGTTAATGCGCCTGTGCGCTTAGTTTTTGCCATGATGATATAAGAAAAGCCTCGCACCGGCGAACCGGTTCCCAACTGAGAGAGTCTAGTTAACTAGATGAATCCCGACACTTAGACCGGTAGGGGAACCGTTACCGCAGTGGGTAAAATGGGTGGGTGCCAAGCATAGCCATCACCTTTGAACTTGAAGTCGATCTGCAACTGGTCGTCGCCTTTCGCGCCGGAGTCGGTCGAGTCTTCAAACTCCAGTGGCTGCCAGCTGCTGCCATGCACCGCCCGCGTACCATCTTTATACACCGCAATGGCAATACCTCCTTCGTTGAAGGTTTTGTCGATAGCCGCCATCTGGGCGGCTTCATAACCCGCCATCTTGGCCTCGCCCGAATGCGAACAGTTCTGGTAGCCCAGCTTGCCTTTGCGGTCCGACTTGACCCGGCAGGTGTCGAGGTCGAAGGTCACCACCGCAGCTATTACCCCCGTTTTAAGCGGAATGGTTGTACCTACGATTAAGCCGGCTGCCACATCCGTGTCGATTGGCCAATCGCGGGTGAAATCGGATGTACTCAACAGATACAGCTTAATGATACCGCCCAGGTTGGCTTTCTGACGCTCCTTGCGGCTCATACTGGCAAAACTGACGGTCGCCATGCCCAAGGTGACCCCATCGGCCCCCATAAAGAAATCCTGCACGGCAGGCGGGACCAGGGCGTGTACGTCAGCCGGGGCAAACAAACTGAGGGCTAGCGTCAGCCCTACTAAAATTGAACCGAGTAATCGGATGCTTCTCATGGTTTCTAAGAAAAAATAAGTTTTGGTGAATCAGTAGGTGAACATCCTTGCAATCGACACGGCAAGCTTCTTGAGCCTATTTACTGTTCATGAACAGCACCCGGCCATCGCAGTAGTTAATGCCGATCTCCCCATCAATAAATAGCTTGATCGCGCGATCCGCCTTCTCGATCTGGATGCTCGGCACATCGCTAGAGTCTTCTTCCGGTCCCAATACGGCCAGATTGCCCAACAGGGTCAGGAAGATTTTGCTTGTGCTTTTTAGCCAGCTGCGGGGTTCAATGGTCACATTGGGCAGAATAGCCAGGCGAATCACATTCCCGTCGCGGTAAACGATCTGCGAACTGTTGCTCAGCTGCGCGTTCAGTGCGTTGATCATGTGCACGTACAAAATCGGGTCGAGTGCCATTACACCTTCTTCGTCGAGCGGATTGTCCATCACCTCAAAAAAGCGCATGGCCAACGCCTGAATTTCGGTCAAGATGTTCGACTGGTTAATGGTAGCCGCTGCCGTTACCATGTTGGTCGATGGAATGTCACCAACCGCACCCGTTCCCGTAGTTGCATACCCCAGATCGAACAGAATGTCCAGCCCGTCCGTAATATCGATGTGGCTGTTTCCTGTCGGGTTAAAAACGCCCTGCCAGATGGCACCGTGCACGTCTTTGCCAATCTGTTTATTGATCTCACCCATGTACCAGTTCATGGCCGGGAACGAATAGATATCGCTCGAATCGACAGCGGTACGTTTAGCCAGGTAGGTTTTACTCCAGGCATAAATCTGCTTTTCGTCCAGCTTCAGGTCAACCTTAAAGGGGCGCAATATCCCTTCGCGGTTAGCCAGGCTAACGCCCCCCTTAAAATTGGTATTTCCGGTGCGGCCCGGCTGAACCATAGGGTCGCTGGACGAACGGATCAGGGGCACCTTGTCCCGAATCTGAAAGCCGGTAAACAGCCGGTCCTGTTTGATCTTAAATCCGTTCGCCAGATTTAAGTGGAAAATCGTGGAGTAATCCGCGACGTTTTCCTTGAGTTTGTCAGCGAGTTTGCTGAGATCGAGTGAGCCTGCCACTGGTGAAAAAGTTAAACGTTAAAAAATTGATAGTTGGATAAAGCGATCAGATGAACAGTCGACTAGTCCTGCACCGGCACATCGATGTCAGCCATTAAGCCCGGATATTTGGCTTTCAGCTCCATTTTCTTGTCCAGACTGGCCTGCTCTTTCTCCGACAGTCCCGTTTCTGCCTTCTGCTTCGGGTTGGTCGAATCACCCGTCACGTTGGCCCCATCCAAAGCCGCTTTGTGCGCATCCCAGGCGGTGGCTCTCGGCGTCAGTTCAGCCACTTTGTTATTGGCTGCGGTCAGGTCGTTATTGGCTTTGGTGAGAGCCGCTTCCGATGCCGTTAACTTGTCCTGCGCTTCTTTCAGGCTAGCGTTAGCGGTGGTTAGATCATTCGCCACGGCCTCGTTACCCTGGGCCTGCGCATCGAGCCGGTTCTGCGTTTCCTGCGCTTCTCCGGCGAAGGCGTCAAACTCTTCCTGGGTGAGTTTTTCCGAAATAGCTTTCTCGCTAGTCGGAAACAGAGCGGCTAGCACTGCCGCTACGGTTTTGGTTGGTTTAAGCATCGGTTATTTAGAAAGTTGTACTGCGCGTTGAATGGCCTGAGAAAGAGAGCCCTTCCGATCGGCCAGCCCTAACCGAATCGAATCGGCAGGGGTATACATTTTGCCCGTGTAGACCTCGTTGCTGGTGATCTTACCCGCCCGGCCACGACGGACATAGCCCACAAACTCGTTCCGGCACGCGTTGAGCGTGGTCTGAATTTCGGCCAGCGTTTGGTCTGAAATTGGCTCGATGCCATTGATCAGGGCTTTGTCCTGTGAGCCTTCGGCCCGCAGAATCTGCACATCGAATCCCTGCATTTCCAGAGATTTGGCCTGATTGACCAGAATCATCAAGACGCCGATGGAGCCAACGCCCCCGATCAGCTGATCTTCCACGAAAATTTCGGTGCACTGGCTGAGGACGAAGTAGGCGGCACTGGCAGCAAACGGAGTCCAACCGATAATGGGTTTGCCGAAGTTCTTGACCGCATCGGCAAACGCGCGGGTGCTATCGACGGTGCCACCCGGTGAATTGGTTTTCAGTACAGCCGCTACCGTGTTGTCATCCCGGCTCAGAATGTCGAGCCAGCGCATCAGGGTTTCATTGCCGTAGGAGCACATACCCCCTTCCCGCGACATGGCTCCGTTGATGGGCAGAACCGCCACCCCACTGTCGAGTCGGAAGTAATCCGCCACGTACTGTTCACTGCGGCTTAATTTGGCGTCGATGCTAGGATTGACGTTCAGCAGATTGGCCGGGATCGCATCCTTACCCGCTTCCAGCCGGGGCTGAATGATCTGCCTCATGCGCTCTGCGTAGCCAGGCTCGATGTACCACTGTCCTGCAAAAGAAAAACCCGTCATGCTTGGCTTCTGGAGAAATTGACGCTACAAACATGACGGGCTAAAAAGCCAGTTACTAGGACATAAACCGCTCTAATTATCCCACCACGATTTGCCGAACCAGCGGCAAGCCAGGTACATACAATAGTTGCGGATCTTCTTGGTTGGCTCGACCGCCTTCAACTGCTCATACAACTCCAGGTCGGCCAGACGCCGGGCTTCTTTTGCGCCAAACTCGTTCGTAAACAGCCGATTGTCATACCACCAGTCGTGTAGAATTGTCGCCCGATTGTACCGGCCTATTGGGGGAAATACCCCCCAGAATAACATGGGCACGCTGGCAAAATCGGTCGTATACCCGCGTGGCACGGTCACCTTACCGGCTCTGGTCTGGAACGTAATCGAGTAGACCAGTTCCCACCGATCGGCCTTGAGCGGATCTTCCTCTTTGTAGCGGACAATGATGGGCTGCTTCATAATCCGCTGCGTGCGTCGATGGTTAGAATCTCGCTCGTCAACAGGGCGTAGAGCAGGGAGGCAAACGAGGTTTTATCGTTGACGGTGAGCCCTTTCTTTTTCAGATCGCCCAGGGTAATGGCCTGAAAGTAGTCCCGCTGGGCAATCGTCCCCTCCGGAACGACCTGCCCAGCGGCATTCACAAACGACCCCGCCGTTTGGCGAGTAACGATCTGATCGGCGTAGCGTTGCAGGCCCGCCTGTTTCTGCTCGTCGGTCAGGGAGTCATCCGCCAGAATACGTTCGGTGAGTGGCTGGCCAGTTGCATCGACGGTGATTACCCGCACCTGCTGAATCATGTTGAGGTCGGGGCCGACGACAAAGTTTTCGTGTTTGGCGATGCGCTTGAAACTCGTAACGCGCTCGTCCGAAATAGGGGTGGTGATGGTATTCATGGGGGAAAAGACAGGAGTTAAAACGAAGACTTACCAGCTCTGGAGTTGAATACGACGCCAGCCAGCGGTGGTTTTCAGGTAGAACCAGGTATCGTCCCAGGCGAATGCGCCCGCCTGCCCGTTGGGATCGCCAGGGCCGGAGGGGGTATACTTGTTCTCCAGCCGTAACTGGTCGTAGCCAGTAGCGCCCTTGGCGTGTAGCCGAGCCGTGGGTGCCGACGTGCCGATGCCTACGTTGCCCGCACTATCGACGCGTACCCGTTCGGTATTGCCACTGCTCTCGATTACGAACGCGTTGACATCACCACCCGGTTGACCAATGGCCCAACTCGCCAGGTTCGATTGATCAAACAGAATTTTGGCTCCCGTCCGACCGGTAGTGGTTCGGGAATTAGAGACGACTATTATCCAGCCGTTTCCCGGATTGTTGTCCACCGCTTTGAGCCGGAATGCCGACGTCGTATCGCCAATCGATACATTGCCATTGCCAGCAATACGCATCAGCTCGACGCTGGTGATGGGAGACGAGCCGGCGACAAACACGTGGGCGTCGGCTTCGGAGTTGACCGAATAAACGAGTTTACCGCCCTCAATGCCGAATCCGTAGAACTGGTAATCGTTGGGTGCGCCCTGATACAGCACGATTTTTCGACGGGCCAGCACGGAGGAAAAGGCCAGAAGGGGGGTGAGCCCAGAAATAAACAGGGTATAGGCGATCGTTGCCCCCCAGGGTACGAATTTGAGCACCCCGTCTGGATCGGTGCCCAGCTTGTCGATTCGGTTACCGGGATGGTGTAATTCAACGTAGGCAGGTCCCCCGTTTTGCGCGTTGATTCGTATGGCCCCCTGATCGTAAGCCGTTTGTGCCAGCACCTTGTTGTCGGGGTTGCGGGTGTAGGCTTCAATACCGCCCTTGAAACGCGTGATACCGGTGCGGTACACATCATCGGCGTTGGCTCCACCGGGTTGGTTGTCACTGGTTTTAAGCCAGGTGCTCAGGTTGCCGTTCACGGCTCCGGTAACCCAATCCACCACCTTTTTCAGCGTGGTAATGATGGTCGCAATCCGGATGCCCCGGTAGCCTTTGTTTGCCAGATCATTATCGATCTCGTTCTTGATCGATGTTCCGTCTGCTGCCATGTGTATTAAGAAAAGAAGTCGTAAGAAAAACCGTAAGAAAATTCGGCGTCGAGTTGGAGCGTATCCAGTAGCGGAAAGTCGGAAAAGAAGTAGGCTGGCTGTCGGGTCTGGCACGACCAGCTGAAAAAGTAGCCACTGGGTGACGCCTGATAGTTTGCCAGAAACCGCAGGGGCTGTTTGGCCGTACCAACTACTTTCTGATTTCCGTTACCATCCTGATAAATGGCTACCCATTGGCGGCCCGTCATCCGTTGCATAACCAGCGCCGTTAGCTGGTGATCGTTGGGCACCGTCATCGCCAGCGACTGATTGTAGACAACACCCTGTATGGTGACACTGGCTTTCTGATCGTAGCTGCCCCGATCGGTCGGGAAACTAAAGACATGTATCTTGGCGTCTTCGCCCAATTGCAACCCGTTCTTCCGTAACGTCCATCCATTCTCTAAACCGAGTGGAACGGTACGCGGATCAATGACCCCGAGCAAGTGCCGGGCTTCGATAAGCCAGAGCTTTCGAATGCCCGGCACATTTGCCTGACCGCCCTGGTTCGGTAGTGCAGGAATCGCAGTGGTTCGGTCCTGGGGATTCATGGGGCAAAGTAGCCGCTTCTATCAGCCAAATGGTAGGACGCAAAAAAGGCCCCTTTCCAGATGGAAAAGGGCCAATACGATAAGTTGAAAGGCTTTCCTTAAGTGAACAAGTTTATAAACGAGTGAGCAACTACTAAAAATTGGTGAGTACCCCCCTAAAACAGGTGAACAACTGCCCCAACTTTATTTTCAGGCAACTTGCAGCATAGTATCCATTTTCTTGGCCATGTACCGCTGGTGGTCGCGCCATTTCTTCCGCAATGAGTCGGCAGAAACCATATCTTCGGTAATGCCGTAACGCTCCATGAAAATATTGACGGCTTCGTAATCCGAAATGCCCAGCATCAGCGACACTTCCATGCACTCCAGAAATGCCTGCGTAAACAGATAGTTCAGCAGCTTGGCCACCAGCTGGAGCTTGGCCGGGTGAATAAAGTGATTCTTCAATGAATCGGGGTAGTGCAACGTGATGGCTGTCGCTTCATCAACATCCATCTTGGGGAGTACATGACGGAATCCTACTTTCTCACAGGCAATCTCAGCTAATACACCCAGCATTGATTTTTTGGTCATATCAATGATTGGCGTGTTGTTACCATAGCGGGCAATAACAAATTGACGAACGTGATTCTCCTTAATTGGTATACGTGTTTTAAGCATATAGACAAAATGAGCAAGATTACTTAAATTTAAAGCGACTTGTAGTAACCTTACGTTCGTTTATTTCGCAAATCCCCCCGTTGGCGCGGGAGGATTTTCGTGTTTCTGGCCTACCGATACAAAAGTGGTCAGTTCGTCAGGCTGTCGTTAGGACGTCTATTTAGCTCGTAACTCGTTACGTCACCCGCTGGAGCCACGGCGATCATAACCCGGCCCGCATTCAGCTCCCGTAGGTATTCATGCACTTTCTGTAATTCCTCCACACGTTCACAGTTGGCTAATAGAGTAGCCAGTTCAACAATCGCATCCCGCATCACGCCGATGGGCTCATATTCTTCCGGGGTCAATATGGTTTTTAGCCGAGTATCGTGCCGTTCAGCGGCTTTACCGACGGCATCTTTATTGGGCGAAGGAGCCAGTAGGATATAGGTCATCTGGGTCAGTAAGTAATTGACGACCTTGTTCTTATCACTGATTTTCATACCTCTGATTATAGTTGTTTAGGGTGTCGATCTGTACGCTGCAAATTAGTCTGTCTCCTCATCGGTAAACAGCAATCCCTGCGGAGCTGGTTGCATCGTTTGTTTAAGCCGCTCCAGCCGTTTGATCACGGATTCAAGGCGGGTCAACCGACGAGTCGCTTCTTCGCGCTTCAGGGCTGGTTTCGTCCCACGAGTCAATGCGGGATACGCTGATTTACGTTCGTCGAGTTCCCGCTTTAATTCTTCCAATTCTTCATCAATCGTTAATTCTCTGGCCATTTTTTCTGGTAGGTTGACTGGTTGACCGTAAAAGCCTGTTTTTCGTCCAATTTTTTTGGTAACTGCCTGACTGTTAGATTATCCTACCGGTCAACTAGAGTCAACTAAATTCATGTTTTTTGGGAGCTAAGTGCTTGATACTCATTCGGCGCAGTCAACTTTTTGGGGTTGACTTTAGTTGACTGGCGGTCAACCTGAGTCAACGTTACTTAGTTGACTATTTTTAATGAGTATCAAGGAGTTAAGGGGTGAAAAAATGTAATTAGGTTGACTCTAGTTGACCAGTAGATTATATTGATAGCCAGCATTTTACAAATCAAATTGTACTAAAAAGGGAATGTAACCGGTCAACCAGTCAACCCCCTAATAATTCTTGGCATTGAACGCCCCCGGATACTTCTCCAGATACTCTTTGTAGCGTTTGTTGATCGCCTGTTTTGATACGCTCAGGTGGGCGGCCAGGTCCTTCTGGCTGTAGTTGAAGGAGCGGAGCAAACTGGCGAATTCGAGTACTTGAGGGGGGACGATCATCTTCTGTTTGGCTGTCTGATAGGCTTCAAAGCCCGATTGCAGAAAGTAATCACAACAGAGTAGCGCCTTTGCAACGTCGTCTTCTTCCACCCAGCCTGCCTTACGCAGATTCGGTTCAGTAAAGGCCGCATGCATCATCTTTATGATCAGACTCATGCGTAAGGCATATTCCTTGATTTTGCCCAATAAGCCGGCCTGCACACCCCGTTCCTGAATACTATCAATATCGTTGACCTTTCGCGTCTGTACGTCCTGCCACTGCTGAAAATACTTGATAGCTGCCGGGCTGAGCTTGTAGACCTGTGCTTTGTCGTCCCGGTAATCCATTGCCAGTTCTTCATAAAGCCGTTTGATCATGGTGTTGTACGGCGAAATCAACGCATTGTCGAGCCGGAAGGAGAGGTTAGGGGAAATGGCCTGATCTTTCTCGGCAAAAGCCCACAGAAAGCGAAAGACAAACCCGGTTTCGAGCCGGTTCTTTTCAAAGAAGCGATAGAGAATATTGGGCTGGGTCGAGCCGATCACACTAGCGCACCAATGATCACGATTGACGATCGTAAGTTTGCCACCCGTTCGCTGAAGTCGGAACGAGGTGGTTGGTGACCAGCCACCTGTCCAGAAAGAGGCTTCCGAGGCACCCGACTTGTAGCGTTCCATATCGTCCAGCCACTTAACCAGCTCATCTTCATAGCGGGCAATCCCTTTGAAGTTGTGGCCGAATACATCCTTAACCAGCGCTTCAAACGTAATGTCCTGTACAATGACCACCTTCATCGGTACATAGTCGGCGGGCGAACTGGTCAGGTCGCTGTCATCATCTTCACCCGCTTTACCTTTGGCTTCCAGCCCTTCGTAATACTCCTGGTCGAATTTCTCCTGCATCTTATAGAAGGGCTTCATCAGGACGCCCTGTACCATCGATTTGCCGGATGAACTGATCCCTACCGAAGCGCCCCACATCGATAGGCCAACCTCCCAACTGCCAGTCGAAGCCCGTAGAGCCGAGCCAATGGCAATGCTGCCTGCTTGCAGGAGTGTCAGGCCAATGAATGATCGCTCACCCTTCAAATCACCAACGAGACCGGCAATTAAGGGCTGTATCGCCTGGGGGAAAACGTGCAGTGGAAACTGAAGCCCTTTGCGTCGTTTTTTGGTTTCAGCATCCAAATCATCGTCGGTCAGGACAACGGCAAATGGACTAGACTCCAGCGCGGGTAATTTATGTTGAAAAGGTTGAAACGGCTGGTAGGTTTTCATAAGCCAAAGTCGAACGAGAGAAAGGAAAGTAAACGACAGGCTTCCTGCTCGGTTAGCGAAACGGCTCCGGCTGCTGTCATTAGTTGTTTGGATTGTGGCCTGAAAATGAATTTCCCGCTGGTTGATACAACCAGGTCATTGCTAACCTTGTACATGCGATCGGCGGGCTGCTCGACCGTCACTTCATTACGGACAATCTGGCCGGTACTGAAGTCATTTTTCTGGCCTACATATTCAGACGCATAGATCTCCTTTCGATCATGGTGGTTGATGGTGTCCCCATGCACATGGCGGGGTGTTTGCGCTTGAACATCTAGCGAATTGATTAGCTCGATCGCCTGATCGAACACCTGTTCTAGTGCCAGCAATGGAGCTGACTGCTGGTGACGGTATTGGTTGAAAATGGTCGCTGCTTCGGTGGTCGCTTGAGCGAAGGCTACTTTTTTAGAAGCGAGTACATCAATCCGTTGCGGCTTATGTCGCTCACTCATAGTCGTATGGATCAATAAATGGTGGATTATCCAGGGGTTCAAAACGCTCGATAACGCGAGGGAACACGGTTATCGCTATGAACAATAGCATAAATAGGAACCCCCAATACAGGTAGGAAAGGATTGACCTCATAGGAAATTGATGGAGAGTGAGATTTGGAGTCAACGAACGTGACTCCAAATCAATTGGGCAATGGTTAGGAGAACAAGGACAGAGCAACCAGCTCAGTAGGTCGTATGGATGATTCAAGCAATTCACCGGTTAAAAGCCAGTAGTCTGTATTAGACAATGCAGGCGCTAACTGCATTTTAGTCTTCATACTGATTTCGCGTTCTGCCTTCAAAAAGCGTTTGAGTAGTGACAGTTGTCGGGCGTCTATGACCAGGTTGTGGGCTTCATTCGTCAACCGGCTGAGCATAAAATCATCAAGTTCAATTAGGTTATTGGTACTTAAATCGTGTGGTATGGGAAGGCCATAAAACTTGTGCAACAGTACGGTGTACATACGTTTTTGTAGTGCCTCCATCAAATCAGTTGGCATTTTTACGACGTACTGGCTGAAATGATTAATGGCTTCTGGCCGCACTGGAGCCACTAACGGTCTGATTACTGTGAAGAGTTTGAACATCCTGATACTTGGTTTAATCGTTGCACCCGTAGCGGGTATTAAGTGTTTTTTTGATGGTATCGACAAGCTTATGGAGGTCGTTGTACCAGGCTTGTTCGCCAATTACCATTGGCTGCCCATAGCAGTCCCATCCAGCGATAACGTGCTCAGCCTTAGCCATTAGTCGGTACAGGTTTGAGTCTGTTTCTAAGTCGAGTAGGGTATGGTCGAAGCCGGGCTGCATGGCATCGATCAGGCTGATCATGGGGGTGGCTGGTGTGGCTTGAAGAAGGGAGCCACTAGTATCACCGCGAGTAATAGAAAGAGTAGAACGTGCATACATTGGCTTAATTGGTTGATTGGCATTGAACATTGCTTAGTGCATTAGCTTTACTTTTTGCCGTTTCAAACGGGTTGATATCTCTTTATGCTTAGCCTTGAAATGAATGGCAGCTCTCTCCACTAGTTCAGTAAGTTCAGGATCAGCCACCCGTGCCTGCCAGGCATTATGCCATCGACTAGCGAAGGTTAACTTGTTAAGGTGGGGTGCTTCTTTGGCCACAAATTCGATTACATCTTGCTGGCCGACTGCTATGGGTAATTCCTTTCGGGCATCCAGCATTCGCTGGCGACAGGCTTGTGCTGCCGAAACCGCCTGCACTGTTTTTCTAACCATCCTTATAGGTGTAGTTTCGTTTGCGTAATAGTTATAGAAAGGGGCCACTTTTTAGTGTATTTTAGCACTGCTTTTAGTGGCCCTGTCCACTTTGGTAGTGCTAAAGTATCAGTAACTATTACCAAAGTCAAATAAACTAGGACTTAAATTTTTTGCATGATACCTCTCCCTGAAGTTTTAAAACGCCTGATGGATGATAAAGGGCTGAAACAGAAAGATATAGCTGATTTCCTAGGTATATCTAAACAAGTTGTAAGTAACTGGTTTACCAGAGGGTATAAACCAGAACTGGAACAAATGCCTAAGCTGGCAGAACTGTTTGGTATATCTGTAGACGACTTCTTTAAAATTATGGATGGAAAAGTCGTAGAAACTAATACAAAAGGTGGACTCTCTGAAAATGGTCTAACGGTATCTGAGGCATATCAGATGCAGAAAAAAATCAGCGAGTTGCAAGACCAGCTAATACAGTATCAAGCGAAAGAATTAGAGGAAAAAAATCGGCAAATCGAAAACAAGAGCTGCTTGCGTCCTGATCAGGACATTACTTCTACTACCACCACACCTAAATTAGCCGATTAAGATTTTTAAGTTTTCACCTTCAAACCTTATAGTAACAGGATGTTAAAAATTTACCTCAGTGCCTTTGCGATTGCCCTTATTACCGTGACTGCCGAAGCTCAAACAATGCCGGTTGATCCTGATACAAAACTTGTTACATACAGTGAAGTAATTGAGACTCCAGGCGTTAACAAAAATGAATTGTATGTTCGTGCCAATACATGGTTTACTCGCACATTCAAATCCGCAAAATCAGTGCTGGATTTGCAAGACAAAGAAGCAGGTAAGCTAATAGGGAAGGGATCAATGCCAGTCACCATAAAGGTGCCTATTTTAGGTGCTACAGACGCTGGAACAATATCGTCTACAATCACTATTATGTGTAAAGATGGGAAGTACAAATATGTGATCGACAATCTAAATCATACCCGTCCTTTTGGTCCTAATACTCAACTTTGGGTTGATGCTGGTCCATTGGAGAAAGAGAAGCCAGAATCAGGAATGATGAAACGACCCAGTAAAAAGGAGTGGAATGATATTAAAGAAGCGGTTGATAAGGATTTAAAAATTATAGCTACAGATCTCAAGAAGGCAATGGCTAAGAGCGATTCAGACTTCTAAAGACCGAGTCAGTATAAGCGACTAAAAGTCAACTAATTTAAAGGGAAAAACCGCGTTTGCAGCCAATGAGAGCATTTTTTGTATAATTCCCTGCCGAATTCGAATCTCTCCGTCTCCACAAAAAAGTAAAAAACCTCGAAATCAGTCTGATTTCGGGGTTTTTTTTAATAAAAGTGTGGCCAAAATGCCAACATATTAATATAACTACAAACAATTCTAAAGTACCTATTAGCTATACTTCAGAATTGTTTATGAAGGAAATTCAGTCTTTCGACTTTCTAATTGAAGCCTTATTTGAGTATCAAATCGATCAAGTTGGGTATTAACTGGCATTAAATCACTTTCGACTCCAATGCCAGTTGACAAATAATCAGGTAATATAATTTACTTATTAGTGGATAAAACTTGCTCCGTGTGGGCCTTAAGTATATATCATGAGTTGCTAGTTTTGACTTTTGAAAGGAAATTATTGAATGTAAACTTATAATCTCTATATTAATGGCTAAAACAATTACTTTTTCTGGTGAGACATTAAAACAGTATATACTTGGTAAGTCTAACAATGTAAATGAAGAGTACAATACCTTTTTTGATGAATACTACTATCAAGGAAGTGCCAATAGGAGAGCTCAGCGTATATCAGCATTGCAAAATGAGAACAACACTGTAAAACCTATTCCATTTAGAATGCCTTCTGAAAGATACTACGATTCCTATGTGACTAGGCATCAGCAAAAACCTTACGGCATGTCAGAGGAAGAATGGCAAGAGCAAATAGCTCCCCCTAATTATCTAATCAATAGCATGGTTTACTTGGGGGGTACTACAGTTGAAGCTACAAGTTCTATTAATTGGCTTAGTCATCATACAGACATAAATATATCAGGCTGCACATTTAGCGAACCCTTTAATGCACTTTTTTTTGATTTCAAGCACTCATTAGTTTTTACTAATTGTCTATTTAAAGGACCATTCATCTGCCGTAATTCAGCAATCAATAATATCGTATTTAAGAAATGTACATTTGATAATGTAGAGTTTCAAGTATCTGATTCAGATTTTAATTCTATACTTTTTGATGAATGTCATGTATATTCTGTTTCAGTAAGTATTGACAGAAATCCCTATAATATTGAACAGACAAAGTACATTAATGATATAGATCATTCAGTAAAAAATATCAATTTCATTAATACCTCAGTAACAATAGGAAATTTTTTGGGTAACAACATAAAGAGTATTGAATTCGATAATGCAAAATTTGATGAATTGAACTTAGATATTAGTGTTAAAGACTTATATTTAATTAATAAAACAGTTGATAAGAACCGTATAAATATTAAAAGTCTTAATATAACCTTAGAACCAAGTGCCAAAGATACAGTCTCTATAATTGAAGGGTTTTCTATTCAAAAATTTAATATATCTGGGCTTTTAAGGGATACTACGTTTAATATATATGATATAATATTCAACAATTTGCTAATTAAGAATTTCGTAAATGAGAGTAAATTAATATTTAATGCCACATCATTAGAGTCTCCTGGAAGAGTAGAAATAACACGTTCTCAATTAGGGAAAGTGGAATTTAACTACGTTGATTTTACAAAGGCTGATACTTTTAGAATATATTTAAGCAACATTACAGATATAATAACTCATAACACTGTATTTTCAAATAATATAATTAGTAAAGATGAATTTGATTTTTCGACAATAAGAGAAATATACAGACAGTTAAAGAGTGCAGCAGGTAAACAAAGTGATAAAGTAAATGAGTTGCGCTATGAAGCGTTAGAAATGGAAGCTTTTAAAAAAGAGTTAATCAAATCTAATATAAGTTATGATAAGTGGATACTGTTCATTAACGAATGGTCTAATGGACATGGATAAAATTGGATAAGAGCAGGGTCAAGACTATTAATAGTAGGGTTTCTTTTATTCACTACTATTAGATTATTCTTAGGGTATTGGTACATAGACGTGTATAGGATATTTTTAGATTTAGCAATTTTTCTTAACTTTTCAATTAATCCATTACATAAATTTAGTGATATATTTAACACTTCTAATAGTGAATTAAGAGACGGAATTGCTCAATTTATTGATGTTCTAGCTAGGCTCTTTTCAGGATACATGATTTTTCAATTTCTTAGAGCCTTCAGGAAGTATTTTCGTTAAGATAGCCCCCCGAAGGTTCTAACTTTATGACTCAAATATTATTGTTACTAATATTTAGAGTAGTATAAACGATGTGATAATATAGCTCTTTTCTTCTTGTGGTCTTCCTATGACTCTGCACCATAAATATGATCGCGATTATAACCACCACTTTCGATACGACCTCTGTATTTGAAGCTCGCTTTTTTCCGAGCTTCAAACCAATCTCGCTCTTCGGGAATCATTGACTGCCCTTTTTTATCACGATCTAGTAGTACTTTGAACAGGTCCATGCCGGTTAATTCGGTTTTGTCTATTTCTGTGGGCCGCTTGTCATCGAGCTAGGCTTGGGTACTAGGATTGAAAAGCCTATCCAGCTTTATATCACGTTACTCTACCTAGCCAGATACGTACTTACCCCCTGTTGTGATCATCGCCTTTGCTTTACCTTTGGGCCACTTCCGCTGCCCTTAAGCGAATCCCGTAGAATTGGCCGGGTTTGATAGCCGTCTTCGTTGATCCAAGTGGTAGTGAGCAAATGGAAAAACGACCCAAAGGGGCTGCACAAACACGAACGATACAGCGATGAAATGGCTAAACTGGTTGCTGGAAGATAAGCCTGGTCCGGTGGGTAAACTCCAAGTGGATGCTTCGGAAGATCAAGACCAGCCCCCACCCAACAAGTGGATGGTTTGGATCGCTATCTTATTGGGTATTGTCTGCTGGGAGGGGGGGCTGCTTTGGGTGTTTGCGGAGGGGCTCTCGCTGACAGGTAGTCAATGGCTACTAAAGCTGGGTGGCTTGAGCCTGTACGTATGGGTTAGCTATCGGGTGAGCGCTAAGCCGGATTTCGCCAATCTGGGCTGGTGGGGTGGTCTACTGGACAATCCCTTCCGTAGCTCGGACAATGTCAACCGCTGGCTACTTTATCTTCAGTGGCTGTTGGTGCCGGGTAAGCTGATGGCCTACAGCTTTGTGATGGGCTGGGTCATCTTCGAGCATGTGACCAGGAGGCTTAACCCGTAGTCGGCTACTCGGTCTCATAGCTTCCCCGCTTACCTGACCAATGTGATTACAGGGGGTAAGAAACCTGCCAAACGGGTGAGCCCAAACGTATACTACCCAATCTCTATAAACAGCAGTTGTGTGGCCGATGAAAATCCTCATACCCCTTCTGATTGGCGGAATTTTTTCGTCTGTTCTTTCTATTCTCTTCCTGAGCTCTTATTACCGATTGATGATTAAGGCCAATAAGACCATTGGAACGATCACCTCGTTTGATCGAAGTGATTCGTTCATACTGCGCCAGCTTTGGGTACCTATCGTTCGCTTTCAAACGCGAAACAATACTTGGATCGAGCGTCAGCCTGAGCATTCAGTATTCCATGAACTTAATTACTATAGCGTTCACCGAGCGGTGAGGGTTTATTACCGAGAAGACAACCCCGATCAATTTGTGATTGAAAGTAGCCTGGAGGTGTTTATGAACTGGATGATTATTATCCTTACCCTTGGGGGTATCGTCTGGTTTTTTGCCCACTAGAGGAGCCATTAAATGACTACTCTTACGTCTCACTTTGGGGTCGTATGCTACGGATAATAGTTGACAGATATTAAAACTGGCCGCCTAATTAAACACCCGGATTATGGAGCAACTGAATAAGACTTCATCTTCTCATTGTGAAGCGTATATACGAATACTGCGTTGTCTTAATTAGGAGCATTTTAAGAGACGTCGTCATACCATGCTGCTGTTTACTCGCTGGCCAACGCACTCTCCTCGACCATTGGCTACTGTTTTTGAGGAGCCGACACGCCAGCAGACACAGGAGCTCAATGTGTTCCGGTCCACAATGAGTGGCCAGAGGTCGCAGCCTTTAGTATTGGCGAGCCGGTAATGGGGCGTAGGCGTTCAGCATACTACCAAAAAAGCCGTATCCCTGTTAGATACGGCTTTTCATCCATGTAACTAATCCAACTTGATTTGGGGCTAGAAACTACGGTAAACTGTGATCAATAGCCACTAAATTTGGTAAGGTGATCGGCCCTAGGAGCACTCAGATCGTTACGTCTTAGCACTCATAGGGCCTATGGCGCTAATTCGTTCGCAGCAGTTTCAGCTGCTGACCCTGGGTAGGCGTACTCACCTGTAAGAGTAAAATCCCGGTACTAGCGCCCAGTGGCAAGCTGACCCGCTCTACAGCACCCGCCTGCTCGATCCGTTGCGTATGGGCCGACTTGCCCTGCAGATCCACCAGGTTGAGCTGCACCGGTTGACCCGCTGCTCCGCTGATCTCCACCTCGGCGGTGTTGCCGGCTACGGGGTTACCCAGTACACGAACGGTTAGACCCGCACCCACTTCACCACTGCCCACCCGGGCCGCCGGGTTACACACGGCCAGCCAGTTATACCGATACGTGCTCACCGTTGCTCCCTGCTGGGCGCTGAGCGTAATGGTCGGGTTATCGGTGTATAGGTTCAGACTATACGGACCCGGACTTGTCGTGGCTACCAGTTCGTTGACCACCGAGAAGCTGATGGGCGTTCCATTCACCCCAGCGTATTGGGGCGTAAAGGTCAGCCTCCGCTCACCCGCACTGAGCACCTGACAACTCACCGTCGAGACGCCCACGATGGCAAAACCCGAAGGGGGAGTCACCGGCATGGGATTCACCGTCAACTGGAAGCTCGTACTCACTTGCAGACCACCGGGGTCCAAAGCCGTCACGCTCACCGCCGATACGCCCGTTTGCGAAGGAGCACCGCTGATCACCGAACCATTCAACGTCAAACCTGCCGGCAAACCCGACGCCTGGAAGGTTAACGCCTGTCCATCAGGATCAGAAAAATAAGTGGTGAGTTGCAATTGATACCCCTGTCCCACCAAAATGGTCTGCGAGGGGATACCCGTGGTAGTCGGCGGCTGGTTGGGGCTGGTGCCGCTCTGGCAGGAAGCCAGCCAGTTGTAGGCAAAACGCGCTTCCCCGTTACCCGCTTGAGTCGCCACCAGGGTGATCACCGGGTTATCGGTATACAAGCGCAGCGAGTAGGGAGCCGGCGCCGTGGTAGCCGCTAATTCATTGACCACGGCAAAGCTAATGGGGCTATTAGTTTGTCCCGCGTACTGAGGGGTGAACTGCACCTGATAGCCGCCTTTAGCCTCGTCTATCAACTGGCAGTTGACCATACTCACCCCCGTGATGGCGTAGCCACCGGGGCGGATCTGCACGCTCAGCGGAACCGACGAGATACTGGTGCAGCCATTCAGCGAACAACTCGCCGAGAGCGTATAGTTGCCCGGCTGGGATAGGGTGTAGGTGTTGCCGTTAGCCTGCCCCGATCCGCCTAAGGCCGTCCAGTTAATAGTCCCTCCCGTGCAGCCATTGGCCGTGACGGTGATGGGCTGGTTGGTAGTGGTCGTGGCTGGACTAGCGGACAGGGTCGGGGCGGTAGGGGCATCCGTCGTGCCGCTGATCGTTGCCATCGCCATCGCCATACAGCCGTTGGCGCTGGTTACGCTCACCGAGTAGGTCCCGGCCACGCTCACCGAAATGCTGGGCGTGGTTTGGCCCGTGCTCCAGGTCAGACTGCTGGCCATCGTGTTGGCCGTAAGAGTTACACGGGGTACATCACAGGTGAGCGTGGCCGTGGTAGGGGTAATCGTCACTGTGGGCTGGCTGTTGTCCTGACTGACCACGACACTCGCCGTATTGGTGCACCCCGTAACCGCGTTGGTTACCGTCACCGAGTAGGTACCCGCCACGTTCACCGTGGCCGTGTTGCCATTGCCCGCTTGAGTAGCTCCAGTACTAAAGCGGTAGCTCAGCCCATCACCCGCGTTGGCCGTTAGCGTTACGCTGGTCACTGCGCAGTTCAGCCCGCCACTGGCCACCAGCGTAGCCGGTGGGACATCCTGCGCGGATTCGATGCGTACCGCGTTACTGGTGCCCAAGCAACCGTTGCTGCCCATGGCTGTTACTGAATAGGTACCGGCCACATTCACCGTGATACTCGGTGTGGTCTGCCCACTGCTCCAGCGCAGGGTCTGAGCGCTGGTATTGGCCGTCAGCGTCAGGCTGGGACTCGCACAAGTCAGCGTACCGCTGGTGGGACTGATCGATACCGTCGGGGCCGTCTGATCCCCGGTGACGGTGGTGCTGGCCACCGATGAACAGCCATTGCCCGCCAGCACCGTCACCGAATAGACACCCGCCGTGGTGACCGTGGCCTGATTGGTGGTGCCGATGGACGTGGCTCCGTCGCTGAACCTATATGATTGCCCCCCGGGGCTAGCCGTCAACGTCACGCTAGTCACGTTGCAACTTAAGGGCCCACTGCTGGCCAGGCTAGCCGACGGAGCTGCATTGTCCTGGCTGATGGTGATACTGGCGGTGCTGGTGCAGCCCGTGGCGGTGCTGGTTGCCGTCACCGAGTACACCCCGGCCTGGGTCACCGTAGCCCGGTTGCCACTTTGGGAGGCCACGGTGGGACTGAAGCGGTAGGTGTCCCCGTCCGAGGCCGTCAGCGTCAGGGTGGGCTGGGAGCAAGTGAGCGTGGTCGAGGGGCTGGCTGATAGGGTAGCCGTAACGACAACTGTATTGCTGGTCACGCTGGTGGTCGTGGTGCTGGTGCAGCCGTTCAAACTGGCCGTGACGGTGTAGGTGCCCGGACTGTTCACGCTGGCCGTATTGCCACTACTGGTGATGGGGCCACTGGGTCCTCTAAAGGCGTAGGTAGAGCCACTAGTGCCGCTGGCCGTTAGGGTGACGCTGGTCATAGCGCAGGTCAGGGGGCCGTTGTTGCTCAGGTTAACAGTCGGTGGTGGGTTGACCGTCAGATTAAAGGCCGTGGAGGTTAAGCTGTTGCAGGCACCGGTAACGACCGCCACGTAGCTGCCCGAATTCGCCGTGGTCGTGTTCGGCAGGGTGAGCGTGGCCGAAGTTTGTCCGCTCACCACACCCCCGTTTCGATACCACTGGTAGCCACTGACCGTGCCGCTGGTACGCACAAAGGTACTCACGCTGGCGCCCGCACAGACGCTGGAGCTGCTGGCGGGCTGCTGCGTGATGGCCACCGGAACTCCGGTCGCAAACCGCGTAACTCTTGAGTATTCGGTTACGTATAGATTACCCGCTGCATCAAGAAACAAACCTTCCGGATAGTCAAGGCCTCCTGCCACAACCGTGCCATTCGTGGCGGAGGTGGAGTTGGCAGGGAACTTAATGATCCGGCTATTAATCCTATCGGCAACATAAATATTGCCCGACCCATCGACCAATACATCATATTGAAACCTAAACTGATTTAGGCCATTGCCTATGCCGTTTCCCCCCGCGACGATAGTGCCATTAGTCGCTGAGGTAGAATTGGGGGGGAACTTGATGATCCGGCTATTAAACTCATCACTGACATAGATGGCGCCGGCTGCATCGACAAATAAACCATCAGAAGTGTCAATCTGATTCAAGCCAGAGCCAGCCCCATTGCCCCCGGCCACAACCGTGCCCGAAGTAGCCGAGGTGGAATTGGAGGGAAACTTGATGATCCGACTGTTACCGTTATCGTCCACATACAGATTGCCGCTAGCATCCATGGCAATCGTGGTGGGACTCCTCAGTTGGTTCAAGCCAGAGCCAGACTCATTGCCCCCGGCTGCGACCGTAGGCAGGGTAGCCGAAGTAAAGTTGGGGGGGAACTTGAGCACCCGGTGGTTGCCATAATCCGTCACGTAGAGATAACCCGCTGCGTCGAAGACAAGGCCCTGGGGTTGGCTGAATTGATTCAAGCCACTACCCCTGCCATTTCCCCCCGCCACGGTTACGCCCTGCGTACTGCCCGGCGTAAATTTTTGCACCCGGTCGTTCTGGAGATCACTGACGTAGAGGTTGCCCGCCCCGTCGAGTACGACATTATAGGGCTCGTTGAGCTGGTTAGGCGCACTGCCAGTGCCATTCCCCCCGGCCACGATGGTACCGTTGGGGCAGAACTGAGCTGTTGCCGTAAGGCTCCAACCTAGCCAGGCCACCAGCAGCCAACGTAGTGGAGGCAAGCAGAGCAAGCTCTGACTGAAATACCGGAACGAACCGGCTGTTTGCGGGCCAGAGACGGATACCGGACGAATGAAATTGATGAATAGGTAGTACTGTTTCATAACGATTGGGGTTAGCCGGACTATTGGGTTAGCAAGACGGAAGATCCGCCCTAATGGTATAGCGCAAACCTAGCCGTTCTTTGCCCTCAAAGTCTATCACTATTGTTGCATTGTTAGTACAAATGTTGCATTTTCATTGGGCGTTAGCCTTAACCCATACTTTTCACGCTGTGTGCCGCTCTAACTGTGTTTTTTGTTACTGCCAACTGGGGGTACTGCTTCTGTTGGCGAACCTGATTCCGGCTGGACTGCGCGCCCAGCAGCTTATGCTCCCCCCGGCGCTGCGGCAGCTCACAGAGCCCTCCGGCGTAGCGCTCAATTTAATGGCGTGGTACATGACCGAAGACCAGCATGGTTCGGTCTGGCTGGCTACTGCCAACGGCCTGATTCGGTATGACGGTCATCAGCCGCGGGCGCTTCATGCCCCCGGGTATTCGCAGGATGATAGTTACGGACGGCCCGTGCTAACCCCCGACGGACGCCTTTGGGCCCGGCAAGCCTACGGCAACAAGCGTAACAAGCTGGTGTACGTGGAGACGACCGGCACGCACATCGTTCGGGTGGCCGATACCACTCGACTGGCCCGTGAGTTTCTGACCAAATTCGGTATCAGTCGACTGTACGTTGATCGGCGGGGGCAGCTTTGGATTAGCCTGCCGGAAAACGGGTTGTTGCGGGTGAATCCGCGAACGCTGGCCGCTGACCACGTACTGACCGACAAGCTGACCATCAATGATTTGAGCGAAGGACCCGATGGCCGATTCTGGTTAGCCACCGAACGGGGGCTATACACGTTTGACCCTCAGACGCGTCAGACCCGGCGCTACCCGTTTGAGCCCGATCAGGCCAGTTTGCCGGGCAACACGCCAACTTTTGCGGTGAGCGTCCGACCCAACGGCGACGTGCTGGTATGCCGACCCAATGAAGTCGATATAATCAGCTCGGGTAACGGGCACCTTCGTCGGATACGGCTGCCGGTGCCTAACCTAACCAGTACACTATGGACGAATGCGTTTCTGAGCGATGGACTGGGCAATGATTATTTTTCGGTCGGTCGGATGGTGTTTCGGCTCACGGCCGGCGGAGCGTTACAGCGCCTGGAGTTTACCTATCCCGCCGAGAAAGTAATCAGTCTTTGCGTGGGCCGAATGCACGACCCCGCTCACCCACGTTTGTGGGTCAGTACGATTACCCATACCCTCTACGAATACGACCTGACCCGGTTGCGCCCGGTGCCATCGCTAAACATTCTGGATATAAGCGTCAACGGAACCCGCCTGGTGGAAAATGAGCAGCAACTGGAAACGCGCTTTCAGCGTGATACAACCGGACAGCCCACGTTGCAGGTAAAGGAAGACGATTTTGTTCAACTCCGATTCACGCCGTTTGTTCAGCAGCAGTCAACAACGTTCCGCTATAAACTTGAAGGATACGACCATCAATGGACAACCTACGGTGATACACTGGGGGTAGCTACGTACCAGCTTCCCGCCGGGCAGTATCGCTTTTTGTTTAACCGGGCCGTAGGAAACGGAGGCTGGGCGAAGCAGATAGCGAACCTATCCATTCGGGTACAGCCACCCTTCTGGAAAACCAGCTGGTTTCTGAGTATCGTAGTGCTGCTGGTCGGCAGTGGTTTGGTTGGCCTGTACCGGATTGCGCTCCGGCGGCAGAAACTCCAGCGAGAACTGGCTCACCAGGAGGGGGAAGCCGCCAACCTGCGCCAGCTTGACGAGCTGAAAGACCGCTTTTTTGCTAATATGACCCACGAATTGCGGACCCCCATCACACTGCTGCTGAACGCCAATGAGCAGTTGGCCCACCAGCCACTGGATACTCAGGGTCGCCAGCTAATTGCAGTTGTTGATCGGAACGCCAACCAGCTCCTGCGGCTGATTACCCAATTGCTCGATATAAACCGGCTGGATAACGGCAAACTGACACTAACCTATAGTCTCGGCGATCCAATTGCCTGCGTTAGCCAACTGGTCCAAGCATTCGATGACTTAGCGACGACGAAGCAGATTCAGTTGACGATTCAGCCGGATGAAAACGGGGGTAACTACTGGTTTGACCGGGAGAAACTCGAAGCGATCGTGGACAATTTGCTGTCCAATGCCCTCAAATTCACCCCCGCTGGGGGCCGCGTATCGGTAGCAACCCAGCGCATGAATGAGCGGCTGGTCGTGCGGGTTCAGGATACAGGACCGGGTATTCCGTTCGAGGAACAAGCCCGTATTTTCGAGCGGTTTTATCAGACGGATGCTTCCTCAACGCGGGCACATGGTGGCACGGGTATCGGGCTGGCCTTCGTGCGGGAATTGACGGAACTCATGGGCGGTACGATCCGGGTTGACAGCCTTGTACACGAAGGCAGCACATTCACCCTCACGCTGCCGCTGGAAGCCGTCCGCGAACCCGTGGCTCAGGAAATAACAACTGCGCCCGACCAACGGCCCATTGAGTTGGCGTCTCCAAGTAGCTTGCCGAAGCTTTCCCATCTGGAAAAGCTACCGACAGAGGGTAATCCGCTACCGGTCGTGCTGGTTGTGGAGGACAACGAAGAACTCCGCACGTACCTGGTTGAGCAACTGTCGGCGACTTACCAGGTGATGGCCGCCGTGGATGGCCGGGATGGGTTAGAACAGGCGCTGGCAACAACCCCTGACCTGATCGTGAGCGATGTGATGATGCCGCGCATGGACGGCTTTGCGTTGGTGGGCGCCCTGAAAACGGACGTTCGCACGAGTCACATTCCGGTGGTACTGCTCTCAGCCCGATCGTCGCACGACAGCGTCTTGCATGGGCTGAATATGGGGGCGGATGCTTACGTAGAGAAGCCCTTTAAGCTCAATACGTTACAATTACGGATTCGGAATGCCATCCAGACCCGCCGGAACTGGCAGATTGCCCTCGCCGACGTACATAGCAAACTGCTATTCAGCGACGTTAACGAGGATAACGTACCCGAAAAAGAAAAGCGTTTTCTGGCGCGGTTAAAGCACTTGCTGCTGGACCATCTTCAGGATGAGCAGGTTAATGTGGACTGGCTGGCGGCTCAGGTCGATTTGAGCCGCTCGCAACTGCACCGCAAACTGACTGCGTTAACGGGCCAGTCGACAACTCGCTTTATCCACCGTGTCCGGCTCGAAAAAGCGGAGGAATTATTAAGTAAAGGAGAATGTAACATTGCGGAAGTCGCCTACCAGGTCGGGTATAATTCCCAATCGTATTTTACCCGCATGTTCCAAGAACATTTCGGGTATCTGCCGACGCAGTTAAAGCTGTGAAGTTGTAGACGGAGGCAGGCTAAAAAGGCGGAATCATTTTGGTTAGAGGTGGTCAAGGCGTTCGGTTTCTAACTGACCCGGTACGCTTTGAGCCAAACGCTACAACGTGATTTTCCTTACTTCTCTGCTGAAGTATATCGCATCAATATAGATTTCTATTTAAACCATGAAACGCCCGAATTAATGAGCAGATATATGAACGTTTCTTCGTCGCAAGCGGGAGCATGTTCATAAACGCATATTTGTTTCAGGCGGGAGCCTTATTTGAGAATTGATCCGATAAGTTGCCTAGGTACCCAGTCAGGGTAAACAGTTTGTGGCCACCTAGGTCCGGCACTTGTATCTGTGAATGGAAGTGGCCCTGAATGGGAACTAGTCGAGGGTGGGGTACTGCCCCGGCCAAAACCGCTGCTGTTCGTTTTATCAACGACACAGCTCCCCGAGAAGATCATGGTGTTGTCTTCTCCGTTAATGGTGGGCGGGCGCTCATGCCAGTAAGCCAGATGACGACTTAGGGCGTGGCCCCAGATCATAGGTCCCCAGCGCACACCGAAGGGGTTGTACGGGTAAAACGGGTGGTATTCACCGCCGAAATAGACCAGACCGTTAGGGTCGTTAAGTCAATTGGCACGGATTAAGAAGGAGTACTGCGGACGAAACACCGGCTGATAGGTGGTACCGGCACCGTGATGCTGTGGCAGACCGATAAACGGTAACAAGTCAACAGACCGAACCCCCTATAAAACGCGGACCAGTATAGCCAAAGCAAACTAAGCATGGTAGGTAAGTTCGCTCTTTTCTTGATCAGTTTTACGCCTGATCCCGCAAAACATCCCCGATAAACGATCGGTTAGGCTCTTGAACAGTTACCTGCTTCTTATGACCGCTACTAATCCATTTCAACGCTACGACGAGACCGACGACCGGCAATTTTACGGGCAGCCCCGCCTAGTCAACCACATCGACGAGGCTGCCGTCCGGGCTACCACCAACTTATATGCCGAATACTTGCCCGCTGGCGGCAATATTCTCGATCTGATGAGCAGCTGGGTAAGCCACCTGCCTACCAACATACCCTACGGACGCGTAGCCGGACTGGGTATGAACGAGATCGAGTTGAAGGCCAACCCACAGCTCACCGAGTACGTGGTACAGAACCTGAACCAAACACCCAGCCTCTCTTACCGCGACAATACCTTCGACGGTGGCATGGTCACGGTGTCGGTGCAGTACCTGACTCAGCCGGTGCTGGTTTACCGGGAGCTGGCGCGCGTGCTGCGGCCCGGCAGTCCGTTCCTGACCGTGTTCTCCAATCGCATGTTTCCTACCAAGGCCGTTGCCATCTGGCAATCGCTCGATGATCTGGGACATCAGCAGTTGGTCCGTTCATATTATGAGCAAACCGGCCTGTTCGACCAAATAGAGGTCCTTGATCGTAGCCCGCGTGGCTGGAGTGATCCGCTATTTGCGGTGGTAGGCCGGGTTAACGATGAGATTGGCTCAACAGACGATTGATACGGTATTCATTCGATAAGCAACTAAGGAGGAGCGACCCCATTCGTACGAAATAGTCCATCAACAATAATTTGTACAGCTAGTCAATGTAGTACGAGGTCAAGTAAAAAAACGCTTGACCAAATGGACGATACTGGCTGAGTTGCGGTCCAGCTTGACCTTGGCCATTATCGGCTTAAATCGTACACGAAACCGGTCAATTTAATGGCCTTTCAGCCAGTGGAAACTATCCTGTTGATCCGAGCGAGAAGGAAAATTCACGCTCAAAAGTTTCTTTGTTAAAGAAGCTCAGGTATCCATTGCACCCGAGGCCAGCAAGTGTATACTGGCTTTTATGAGGCCCTATATAAGAGCGGATAAACGTGAAGCTTATTGTGAAGTAGCACAATCCGGGGTTGATGCGGAACACCTTTACGACAGCTACAAGATTCCACACTACTTTTTAGTGGAAATCAAATTCTGGTAAATGGCTACTTAAAGTATATCGTCAAACAGGTACTGCAACGGCCGGTTTACCGGAGTGGAATCGTAAAATACGCAAGAGGGGTTTGCCGGTACGACTCGCTTTAGCTACCTACTGGTCTGTAAACCCAATCGCGTTCGGCTATTTTGAGATGCCTGCTAAATTTCGACTTTGAAGCCTTTTAAGAGACGGTCTCTACTAGTAACTTCATCAGTACAGCAGCTTCAACCGTTCTTCCTCTAGATCGATCTGATATAATTGCTGGCGGATGAGTGCTTCGTCGATCGTGGGGTCGTGGTTTAGGTCGGCTAAGTACCGGCGCTGACTGGCCAGCATCTCCTGGAAAAGGGCCATCTTTTTATCGTCCATCCAGCTGGCATCGTTGGCGTTTGTCCGCTCTTCCCAATGGCTCAATAACTTTTCTACAACCGGGTTCCCCGTCAGCTCGTCGGGCGATTTTGATTTCAAAAACTGGTATGTGTGCTGTTTCAGACCCAAGTGCAGTTTTTGTTTAGCCAGGGTTTCATCTTCTTCCGACAGCAGGTTCTCGTACAGTTTTGATCGTCTGATGAAAGAAGGCAGCGTAAGCCCCTGAACGATTAGCGTAAGCAAAATCACGACGAACGTGATAAAGAGAATCAGGCTCCGTTGGGGAAAGGCCTGACCGGTATTCAGCGTGACGGGGATAGCCAGAGCCGCAGCCAATGACACGACCCCACGCATCCCTGTCCAGCCCAACAGTATAGGTGTAAGCCAGCGCATTCGGGTAGACAGCGGTCGAGGTATTACACCAGGACGAAAAACAAGGGTAGAAATCAAAGCCGCATAGGCACTGAGGATACGCGCACCGATTAACACGCCCGTGACCAGTAGACCATACCCAATGGCGGTTGGCAGGGGTATTCCGTCCGCTTGCAGACTATCGACAATTTCCGCCAGCTCCAGTCCAATGAGTAAAAAGACGACCCCATTGAGAATGAACACAAAACTTTCCCAGACACTAAAGCTCTGAATACGGCTGGCACTGTCTAAAAAGGTAAGCCGCTGGCTCGACATAAATAACCCACCGCTGACCACCGCCAGCACGCCTGAACCATGAAACTGCTCCGCCACCCAGTACATGCAGTACGGCTCAATCAGCGTGAGCGCAATCGAGGAGGGAGTATCGAGCGGCAATCGTTTGTGGACCTGAACGAACAGCCAGGCTATTAGCAGGCCCATGCCTGTTCCACCCACTACCATCCAGATAAAGTCCAACGTTGCCTCCTGCCAGACGAATTGACCGGTGCCAATGGCAACCAGCGCAAATCGGAAAATGATCAGCGACGAAGCATCATTGAGCAGACTTTCGCCTTCCAGTACGGCCGACGTATACTTAGGAATACGGACAAATTTAGTGATGGCTCCGGTACTGACCGCATCAGGTGAGGAAACGATACCCCCTAACAGAAAGCCCAATGCCAGCGTAAAGCCGGGAATGACCTGATGAACCACCAGTGCCACCGAGAGCGCGGTAAAGAATACAACAACAAAGGCAAAACTGCCAATCATGCGCCACCATTTTTTCATCTCCTTAAAAGAAATAGTCCAGGCGGCTTCGAACAGGAGGGGGGGCAGGAAAACAAAGAAGATAAGATTAGGGTTGATGGCTACTCTGGGTAAACCCGGTAAGAAACTTACCAGCAGCCCAGCCACAACCAGCAAAATGGGGTAGGCAATTTTAAGTTTGGTGGCTAACAGGTTCAGTAAGACAATGGCCGCCACCATAGCCAGCAGGAATGGTAAAAGTGAGTGCATAAAATCCAAAGTAAAAAGGTAACAAGCACCGCCAGCTGAACGCCTGTTCTTGAAGGCATCATGCGCGTGCCAGCTGGTGCCTGGTTAGTATTGCTAAACCTGCCGCTTCGTTAAGTTTGGGCCAAGCAAGCCCTGATAGTCTTAGCAGCAAGATAACACAACCCGCCTACTACCTCAAATTCATGGTTGATTTGGAAAAATAAAGCAAATCTATCAATCTCCCTAAACGCCCGTTAATCGAAGCAAAACCATGAACGATACCTCGTCTCAGTTGGGAGGATTTTATGAAACGCTTTAGCCGTAAGTCTTAGCTACAAATCTCTAACCGCTATAAACAAAAAACGGCAGTAGCTCACGCCACTGCCGTTCCCCTTAAAGCTGTTCCACTTACAATAACTCACCCATCCCGAACACCGTCAAGCCTTGGGCAAATTGTTCGGCTACGGCTTGGTTGGCGGCTTCAATGTATTGGCCGGTGATGGGGTCGACCACGGTGCGTAATGGCCGGGTGCCTTTCGGCGTGCCGATCAGGTTTACAATGGCATTGGCAACAGCCTGCGGGTTTGGCTTTTTAGCCTGCATTTCTTCCCCCAAGGCGGCTCGCATTTTGTCGGGTAGATCGGCAATGGCGCCGTACCCCTCAAATACGCCCTGATCAGATGCGGGGTTGTTCTTTTGCTGCATTTCGGTAGGAAAAGCGCCTGGCTCCACTAGGGCCACGTCAATGCCTAAACGCTTTACCTCGTAATGCAGGCCCTCGCTTATTCCTTCCAGCGCAAATTTGGAGGCTGCGTAAATGGTAGCAAACGGGAATGATACGCGCCCAAAGCCGCTGGTCACGTTAATGATTAGTCCGTCGGCCTGTTTGCGCATGGCGGGGAGCACCTGCTTGATCAGTCGCCAGGGAGCATACACGTTGATATTAAACGTGGTGTGCACGTCGGCGGTGGTAAAGCTCTCGGCCACGCCGGTCATGCTGTAACCGGCGTTGTTCACCAGCACATCAATAGCGCCTTCTTTGGCCAAGATGGTTTCAACAGCCTGCTTCACACTCTGTTCGTCGGTCAGGGTAACATCCAAAACAGTCACGTTCGCTACGGCCGCAAGGGCCTGAGCCTTATCGGCATTACGGCCCTGGGTATCGCGCATGGTGGCATATACCTGATGCCCTAAGGCGGCCACGCTGTGGGCGGTAAGCCAGCCAAAACCACTATTTGTTCCGGTTATCAATACGATCTTTTTGCTCATCTTTTTTACCTGTAAATGAATAAGCAAAGGTTGAAAACGGCCATAAGAAACCATTTATCATTTGGTAAAAAGCGTCGTTACCGGATAGTACGGCGTATACGGCTCAACGATTGTTGGGTGATGCCCAGGTAGGAGGCCACGTACGAAAGCGGGATGCGGTTGATCAGGCTGGGGAAGGCCTCCATGAACGAAAGATAACGCGTTGTGGCGTCTTCTGAAACCAGCGGACTGCGCCGTTCCATGGCCAGGGTAAGGCACTTTTTTACCATGTTGGCCTTCATCATTTCCCAGCCCACAATGGTGTTGTCTATCTGGTCCCAGTTTTTCTTATTAAAAACCAGTACCTTGCAGTTGGTTACGGCCTGTACATATTCGGAGGCCACCATCTGCGATTCAAACTTTTGATTATCGACGACAAAATTGCCTTCGTCCACAAAGTAATTGGTGATTTCTTCGCCCTTGTTGTTATAATAGCAAAAGCGGAACACGCCTTCCAAGACGAACGCCACATAGCGGGGCACCTTCCCGGCTTCGGAGAGGTAGTCGTCTTTTTTTAATTCGAGCAGTTCAACCTTGCTTAATAAAAACTCGATCTGCTGCTTGTTGAGGTTACCAAATTGCAGGATAAGATTTATAAGTGCTTCCATCACTTAAAGGTAGAACACAGTGCGGGGCATCGATTTATCATATGATAAAAAATGAGGTGAGGCTGACATAAGCCATGTATTTCGGTGTACTCGACCACCGCCGGGCACGGTCCGCCCCTGCGGGGCCCGCTGATTCCGTGAGCGATTGACTAACAGATTGCGGGCCTACTTGACCACCGCTTTATAAGGAAAATAGATATGTAAAACCCGTCGTCTCGAAAGGAAGTTGTGGTGGCCTACAAATAGCTTGACCAGCTCGATGAGATCTACCTATCAATACGTGTTACAGTAGGTAAGACACTCTACCAAACTTCGCCAGATCAAAGCAGGCTAGGGCATGCATTAAGCCCCTACGTAGGCAGCGATTACTGGCTGTAAACGAGGCAAGATGGCCTCGATTGCCGTCTTTTCTTCGCGGGTCCAGTGTCGGGGATGGTCAAACAGGCAGGGCTGTAAAATTCCCCACAGTTGATTGTCCGCCTGAATGTGGGCATGAATCAGCGCACGATGCCCAAACGTTTCCTGCTCGAAGTGCTGGTTAAGCACCTGTGGGCTGGCAGTTTGCACATCATCGACGTATACGGAAGGCTTCATTGCCAGACCCGCCCGAATGAGTGGATCCTGAGCTGGCAATTCATCCGTATCCTGTTGCCAGTCGAGTTGGATGGTATTTTTGTCGGGAATACCGGGATGTCTACGCCAACAAAAGGCGGTTCGTCCGCGATGGTGCTCGGGCTGTCGCACGTACAAAAAGCAGCGATCCGCTTCTAAGGCCAGGCCAACGCATTCACAAACCTTGTCCAGGGTTTGAGCTGGCGGATAACCTGCGAGAATGAGTTGGTTAATCGTTTGGGATAAAGCCTGTATGGAATTCATATGGGTGTAACAGCTGTGTCCAGCTTCGTGTTCAGGGATTATTTACTTCGGGTGAAGAACAAGTTGCTTGTTTATATCAGCTTAGGTATACACCAGTCATGCTCTTTCCTGAAGTAGACATATGGACATTGAGTGGTCTCATGCGGGAGAGTTATTATAAGATCCGTTGCATTGGCTCTATCCCGGCCATTGATCGCTAGAGCAGTCCAGACCATTCCTATAAGAAGCGTTGCTTTGTTCCGTCTGTAGCATACCGATAGAATTGCCCATCTTCGATCAGCAGGGCTTTCATAAACCCTTGCTCGATGTGCTGCTGATGGGCTAAATCGATCGCAATCACATGCTGATTGCTTAGTACTGTGATCTCCTCAACCGGCGTATGCCCGATGATTATTTGTTTTACCCCATACTGCTTAATCATCTGATTAACCTGGGCAATACGCAATTCTTCCTGGGCCATACCCCGATACCAGCTTGGGCTCGACGGATTGCTACTCCCAACGGCCCATTGAGCCGAACCAACTGCCCCTTTTGCCAGAGTGTCCAGACTCTGGCAGGCTAGTTGATTCACCACCGGTAAGGAAAGAGGATAGGCCGCTACTTGAGGGCCGATACCCCCGTGCACAAACAGTATATCCCCAATTCGCTCCACCACGTTCTGGCAGCGTAACCAGCGCCCTAATACGCTCTTGTTGGTATACCAGTCCGAATAGCTTACTCCAAGCGTATCGGCATTGTGCCAGTATTTCCCGCGTAGATACTAACCTCGGGAATTTGTCAAAGCCTGAAACCGCTACGCTTATAATGCAGCTACATGTGAGGGATTGGACGTCTCAGGAGGGAGCGTATTGTGAGAATATCGGATTCGTGATGTTATTGTTTTTACAACAACTAGACTGGGTTTATTACCCGAAAAATGACAACGAATCGCACCTGTTACTAATAAAAAACCAACCGTTTCAAGTCTATTTCTCGCTTTTTTATCGGATCAAAGCGTTGACCCTAATGGGTAGGTGCCTCCAAATCGTTTAGACAAATAGCGCTATACCCTAGTCGATCTTGAGTTAAGTTTGCCAACCGAATTTCTCAATTGTTGGGTGGCTATGTCTACCGCTTCCGCTGTCTCTTTTTCTCCCAAGTAGCGTAATTGGGCGGCTAGTGTGTTCAGCGAATTGTCCAGGGCTGTTGTTAGTACATGATCGCCCATGACGGAAAGCATAATTAATATCACGCGCTCTATTTTTGGTTGCCATTGATCAGGAACTCTGTCCAGCATTTTGCTGAACGTGTCCAGGATAGCTTCGAAAATCTGATGCTGCATCGATTCCGACGAAACGACAGCCAGGTTTTCAAAACTTCGCATCAGCTGGTCAATTGTATCATCACAATAATAGATCGATCCGCATAAGGTATCCTTCTCGACTGGCTCGTCTTCACTCCAGCAACTCAGTATATTGTGTAATGTATGCACACAAAAAGTACCGGGTGAGGGGTTCGATTTTGCCGTTGAGGTTGATGTCCATGCAATAGTCTCTATCTGCACTATCCCATACGATGGATCCTGATCTAGATCCCGCTTTACGCTGATAGTGGTTTGTTTTATTATTTCTTTTGCCAGCAGAAAAATATGCGTTTCATCAGGGGCGACAATTTCTGCAATGGGTTCATTGTGAGCAACATATGTACCAATTGGCTTAGTGAAGTAGATGTAACTGCCCCGACAGTGTTCGGCAATGAATTCAGCTAGTTTTTTAGTGTTGATATAGGTCAGGTAACCCCCTTTTGCAGTTACTACTTCTTTGCCCTTTTGGTTATTGTCTGGTTTAATTATTGTCGTGTACGCCACCATGTCCAGTTGTCTAGAACGTGCGTTCAGAACACGGTTATGAATGGCGTTAATGATTTCGGATGGACGCATCTGATCAATCGTTGTATACATCAACAGTACTAAAAGGTAAAGGGCAACCCCCGTCAGACTAAACGCGACAGTACCGCCAATTACCGGGTTAAAGGGAGGATTGACGGTTGCTAAGGTGATCATTGAATACAGTGCCAGTCCAACAAAAAAGCCCAGATAAAATTGATTCGTTTTTCGTCTTAAAAACTGATCAAATACTTGTGTTGTCATGGAACTAGCTGACTGCTGAACGATGACCAGCAACAAGGTTGTTGTGAGTGTTGTTACCGATATAGTGCCTGAAACAATTGCTCCTAGTAGGCTGCTGGTCGCTTCAGAATTTGAAAAAAAATGATTTTTCAGGAGCAACCTAACCGGCTGTAACCAGCCGATTTTGACCTGGTCGATACTATAGGTAAAATAAGATAAGAAAAGAAAGAAAAGAATGATCAACGAGGGTAACAACAGGAATTCTGAAAAAGCTCGTTGTATAATCGCGATCTTATTGTCTTCAATATATTTTTTGTTCACAGGCTCTTGGCAGGTAAAGTTGTTTTTATTGACTAGTTTCGATTAATTCTTGTTCAAATTGGTGACTGTAGCGAAGTGGCTGTGCTGGCTCCTTGACCTGCAATGAGCCGCCTGCTCCATACCAGCTATTGGCATCTCCGCTCGCCAGGCATTAAAAGCCGCCCGCACGCACCCCGCCCAGCATCCAGAAAGTGACCAGGTGGGTTTGGTTTATGGGTTAGATACCAACCCCACACTCTTTTTGTTGTTAATTCTTGATACATTCATTTGTCCCAAGGTTGCTCTAAAGGTCCTATTTGCAGAGACGGGAATCCCGTGCGTCTCAGGTGGGAGGGTTCGGTGAGATAGCTGGATACGCTACATTTATTCGTCTAACTTGATCAATGCTTGGCCACTTTCAGCATCAAACGGTACCGAACTATGCTCGTGAGTAATCAGCCAGTTGCCGTTCCGTTTGCTGAAGCAAACTGTTGATCGCCATCGCATATCAATCTCATCACCATTGGCTAGCGCCCCCTTGACATGATTAAACGAATAGCCAAAGCCGAGTTCGTCACTGGCAACCACTGATAACTTTTCAATCGCGTAGGAAAAAGACGATGGAAATTGAGACAGCCAACTTTCTAACCGTTCTCGACAAGCTTGCCGTCCTACTTTTTGTAGCGTGTTGACTACGTCAAATGAGACTATATCCGTCGAATAGGAAGCCATTGCCCCATCGATATTCTTCTGCTGAACGGCTTGTTCCTGACCCCTAATGATTTGTTCAATCTGATCTTGGTTTGACATCGATCTAAAGGCTTGATTACTTGCTAACAACATGCCAGAATACGAATGGTTTGTCCTTTGCTCGGCCAATAGTTGTCTTTGATTTTCAATTAGAATCTATCCTATAGTCAGATTCATGATGGTTTTATTGTCTCAGGGAGGAGCCTTTAATGAGACAGTAATCTCTTTGAATAGCTATCCAATGTGATTCATCGCATACTCATCCATGTGGTATAATCTAAGGATTTTCTAATCGAACCTAGGAAACTTGCCTCTTATAGCCTAGCTTGTAATCAATATGATTACAACTATAACCATCATTTTTGTTCTGGGCTATCTCCTCATCACGCTTGAACATCCCATCCGCTTCAACAAGACAGCAACAGCATTAATTACGGGTGTACTTTGCTGGATTGTCTATGTTATCTCTGCTACTGCTCCCGAACCCGTCCTAGAGCATCTAAGCCATCATCTCATAGAGATTGCTCAAATCCTGTTCTTTCTTTTGGGAGCGATGACCATTGTCGAGTTAATCGACATTCATGATGGCTTTACTATCATTACGGATCGCATTGCCACCCGTAATCCTAAAGTGCTGTTATGGCTTATCAGTGGGATCACGTTCATCCTCTCTGCCTTACTCGATAATTTGGCCTCCGCCATTGTTATGGTTTCGGTTACCCGAAAGCTCGTCAAGAATGCAGAAGAGCGTAAACTCATAGCCGGTATGATTATCATTGCCGCTAATGCCGGTGGAGCTTGGTCACCCATTGGTGATGTGACCACCACGATGCTATGGATTGGAGGACAAGTGTCCACCGCGACTATTAGTAGCCAGCTGTTTCTGCCCAGTTTGATCTGTCTACTGGCTCCTTTGCTGTGGTTAAGTGTGTCTTTTAAGCCTTCCCTATCAACAGGTTCCTTCATTCAGAAGGGAGTTAGCCGACCGTATGTCACCCCTGTTCAACGGCGTGACCGGCGCATTGTGTTTGCGGCTGGATTAACTGCCATTGTCATGGTGCCAATTATTAAGACCGTGACTCACTTGCCTCCTTACATGCCCATGTTATTGGCGTTAGGTATGGTTTGGGGCATCTCGGAGATCATTCATGCCGACAAAGATGAGCAGGACCGAAAGCGTTATACAGCCGCTTATGCATTGAGTAAAGTGGATGTTCCAAGTATTTTGTTCTTTCTGGGCATTTTGTTAGCGGTGGGAACGCTGGAATCAACTGGCGCTTTAACTGCTGTCGCTGCTAGTCTCAATAAGTGGATTGGTGATTTGGACTTAATTGTGTTATTGATTGGCGTAGCTTCAGCGATCGTTGACAATGTCCCGATTGTAGCCGCCATGATGGGTATGTATGATCTAAGCACCTATCCGACAGATGCCAAGTTGTGGGAGTTTTTGGCCTACACGGCAGGTACAGGAGGCAGCTTATTAGTAATTGGTTCAGCGGCTGGGGTAGCCGTGATGGGGATGGAGAAATTAGAATTCGGCTGGTATTTGCGACGCATCAGCGGACTAGCTTTGTTAGGATACATAGCTGGGGCCGTCGTTTATCTAGGTATTTATGCACTCACTCATCACTAAATATTGCTAGCGTATGCTGGTGTAGGACAGGTAGCAACGGTAGAAGTTGTGCTCAATAACTCCTCAAAAAGGCGTCGATTTTGTCGCTATGCAGGTGTTTAACCAAACGCCCGAATTATTGACACCCAATCGTCTCAGAAGGGAGTATTATCTGAGATCGGTAAGGGCAGATACAGGCTGAGAAAATCTGCCGAAGTCCACGAGCCATCCACCCCCTGGGAACAGCCGCTGAACCAGCCACGGCGGCTTACTCTGTAGCTACCCATTTAACCCGACGAATCAACCACCTTACTCGGTTAGGGTAAAAACGTATCCACTATCAGATCCGTCAGCTGATGGCTAGTCCAACCGGCCCACATACTTTTTGCCTTTAACACGGCTCAAGCCATTAGCCCAGCCCCTAATGCAATGGCTAGACTCTTTTCGGTTAACCCGTGGGCTAGGCCAAACACCACCGACGTCCACACCACAGCCCAAAGTCGAGTCCAGTAGCGAACGCAACAGGCTAGCAGCAACCCTCGACAAATGATCTCTTCATACAGATTGGTAACCCCATTGATACTATAACTATACATGTCGACTTTAGAACTGAAGATTTGTCCCGTTGAAGCAGCGATCAGTAAGGGAATAGAAGCTAGTATAAGCCCGGCCATAAGTCTATATCTTAACGAAGGGAACGTATACCTAGTCGTTCCACTCCACTGGTCATTATAATTCATTTTTAGCCAATACTTGCCGATAAACAGGAGGGCAAGTGCTAAGGGCAGCAGCCCCAAAAGCCCATTTCCGTAATCATAAAATAGGACATGATTCAGTTTGTCGTTGAATCCCAACAAGGGCACCACAACTGGACGCGTCACTTGAATAGCATATAATCCGGCGAAGATGAAGCTGCTCAAGGCGAGTGGAATGTAAATTTTGTCATTCAGTAGGCGCGTCCTACCGCCAATAAATCCGAGTAGTGCCAAAAGTAAGCAGCCAACGGTCAGGATTAAATAGTCATTCATCAAGGTAATTTAGCCAATTCAGTCGATTGCTAAGCCCGACTTGGGAAGCAAAAACAGGAATGCCTTCATCTCATCTTGGGAAGCGTTTTATAAGGTAATGATTTTTTGATGCAATTCGTAGCACATGGTCAATACCAACCTAAACGCATCCGCTCTCGCTACAAACCAGTTCATTAGAAATAAAAAATGGGGTATCACTAGTAAACTAGATTTTTAGTTTACATTTGTTCTCCCTTGTTCCTCACTTAATCTGGAGCTAAAATGAAATCATTTCAGACTGCTTTCGTGCTCGTTTTTAATTTAACCATCTGTATGGCCCAGTCTAAGGAAGCACTGCTTCCGAAATTGGATCTAGCGGGGGTGCTTACGGTGCACATTAAGTCAGTGCCACAAGCCCAAACTTTTCTGGTAAAGTTAGATACCTACCATAGCTTCCCTCAGTATGATGTGAGTTCTGTTCGGGACTCTGTAACGGTGAACCGAAGTGAAATATACGTAAACAGCTCATTTAGGAGCGTAGGCCAATCGTTTCTGACCATTGCCGATTCGACTTATTTACTCGTAGGGGCACCTGGAGATACAATTCATCTCTCCATTTTAGCGAAACGGGGTGAGGGTCATAAACAGCTATTGGTCACCTTTGTGGGCAAAAACAAGGAAGTCCAACAGTATTATCAGGCTAAAACCCAAGCGCTGAATGATCCCATACAGGCCTGTATGAATGAGGGAATGCGGGCGGTCAATCTCGTTCCTTTTAAGAAAATGATGGATGAAACCTACCAAAAACAGGTTCAGTTCTGGCTGGATTATCAGACGAAGCACACGTTACCCGATTGGTTCAAAACGTACGAAACAAATGCACTAAATTACTCAGACGCCTGGCTTAGAGTATACATGGTTTGGTACCAGACCGACTATCAAAAGAAAAAACAGGTGATCCCTGACTCGTATTACGCCTTTAAAAACAGAATTAAGGTCAAGAATGAGGCTGTCATGTACCAATATGACTATCTGCGATTTTTGCGTGAACAACTCTTCTGGCAGATGCGTCAGGATAAACAAGTCCTCTCATCGCAAGGTCTGCTGGATTACGCCAAACAGCAATTGGGCCTAAACCTAGGCTCTTTTTTTGAAATTTGGGAACTGAGCGGCTCGGTTGACAATCCAAACTGGGTTAAGACAAAGTTCAATAAACCATTCCCCGCTCACTATCAACACCTCGTCGATTACATCAGGCAACGCGCTAGCAGCAATGTGAAGTTTCTACGGTCTGGTGATAAGGCACCCAATTTTGCTTTAGTCGATGCGAATGATTCGCTGATCACCCTCAAGCAGTACAAAGGCCAAGTGGTTTACCTGAGTTTCTGGTTCACGACCTGTGGGGCATGTATCAAGGAAATGCCTTATGAAAACAAACTGGTTGAGCAGTTTAAAGGTAAACCAGTCAAAATTGTAAGTATCTGCATTGGCACACCAGGAGCGGCCGATAACCAACAATTGCCCAAGTGGAAAGCGGCATCGAAACGGTTTGGCTTAAAAACCATTGATCTGTACGCCAACCGTGCGTGGACCAAAACGTTGAGTGAGAACTACATTGTGAGCACCTATCCTCATTATGTGCTAATCGGTGCCGACGGAAACATTATCGAAAACTTCGCCGACCGTCCCAGTCAAGGTATTACTGCGAAAATTGAACAGGCCTTGGCCGCAGGGAGTAACTAAAAATTGGCGTCATTTGCTGTGAAGCCTTTATCTGGGGCGGGTCAGGGCAAGGCAGCGGTAATAAAAAACAAGTGGCTCATAAGTTCCTTAAAAGGATTGATACTAAGTATCCTTAGGTAGATGGGCGTTTTTGTCGTCAACTAAACTGCTCTGTAAAGCCCACCACATTTATAGGAGTTACCGGTTTAAGGGCACCTAATGGGGGTAGGTGGCGGATTCTATAACAGCAGTTGAATGTCTTAAGTGGGTTAACTACTTCATCATAAAACACCCATTTCTCGAAGCAGATACATGAACATGCCTTACTCTCATTTTTGGGAGCATTTGTTGAGATTAATTCAACGTGTTCAAAAAAATACATTGTTTAATGACAAGGGACGGATTTCGCAAGCAAACTCAGCCTAAACAGAACACGAGCGAAGTTCACGCTACAAATTGACCCATTGACCTGTCAATAAACCAGGTTGGTCCTAAATAATCCGGAAGAGAGCGATGCAAGACCTATTTTTGTCGCATAAGTTCGTCCCTCATTTCTCCTTATGTTTCACTCTATTGCCGGTTTGGTGCATCTGTTAGCGGCTTTATTGGCCATCCTAACCGGTACCTTTGTTTTTCTGAATACAAAAGGGGGGTGGCTCCATAAGCGACTGGGATATACCTACATCGCGAGTATGCTTACCTTGAACCTGACCGCTTTCCAAGTGTATCATTTAACCGGTAAATTCGGCCCCTTTCATTGGCTAGCCGCCATGAGCTTAGTGGGGTTGGCTGGGGGAATGCTTCCCGTCTTTCTGCGTAAGCGGATTCCCAACTGGATTTATTGGCATTACAACTTCATGAATTGGTCGGTGGTGGGTTTGTATGCGGGTTTTTGGGCTGAAACCTTTACCCGCCTGCTACCGATAGATCAGTTTTGGCCTGTTGTCTTTCTTTCGATGCTACTAACAGCGCTGGCAGGGGGCTACCTGATACGCCGGCATGCGTCTCGGCTCCCTCATTGGTACTCCCCCGAACGACACAATAGCTAAAAGATAGGCACTAATTGTCTATATACAGGTGCATAGTAGGTGATGTCTTACTGCCGGATTGGAATGATTTAGCAACACCGCCACTTAAGATCAGTTTTATGCACGAATAGAAAACAGCCAAACTCATTTTTTTGAAGCATTTGTATGATGGCTCAACCGTCTCATTTGGGAGGGTTAGTTGAGCTTGTTGTATGAGCAAATGCTTTATAATAGTAGCCGCATTTATAGTCTTAGCGAGCCACGGAATGCCCTGGCTCCATAGTAAGATTCTGCACCGCTATGATACACGAAAACATGGCCGTAACGGTAATCCGCAAACAAGGCACCACCCAACTCTCTGATATCAGCCGGAGTTTTCAGCCAGCTCGATGTTTTCGTATCGAACGGTCCAACTTGCTGCAAGGCCCGATATTGCACTTCGGTTAACAACTCAATGCCCATTGCCGCAGCCATATCCATCGCGTTGTTGTCCGGTTTGTTCGCTTTCCTGGACTCCTGCCCCTGGCGATCATAGCAGGCACTTCGGCGGTCTTTAGGACTTTCCGCACAGCAGTCGTAAACGATGTATTCGCCCGTCTGTTTATCCTGACCAACAATATCCGGTTCACCACCGGTTCGTTCCATTTCACTGAGTGACCATAGTTTGTCAGGATTAGCTTCTAGCCTGGTCTGTACTGAAGCCCAATCAAGACCTGGGTGACGGTTCCTGTTTTTTTCAAAACGGGCTTCCAATACGTTGAGTAGTTCTTGACGTTGTTGGGATGATAATTCCTGTTTCTTCGTGTTCATAGCATTTATTGATTAATGACAACAATTTTCCGTTCCGTAAGTCTGAAATACCACGATACCACCGTTAGGATTAGCAGCAACAATGAGAGGAATAGCTCCTCGAACTGAGACAAAGTAGCATTCATACGATTACTAGTCAGCGTGTTTAGTGTGGTGACAGATCAGCAAATAACAGCAAGATTTTGCGCAGAAAAGTCGCTCTCGATGTCGGTCTTTTCGTTGCTCCATTTAACGTTGAATAAAACGACTCGTCTATGAAAAATATACTCGTGCTCTTTTTAGCCATGGTAACCAGCGGCAAGGTCTTTGCTCAGATCGATACCATCAGCTATGCCAAAGAACGGCAGGAAATTAGGGAGCTGATGCAGCAGCGAAAACCCGAAGTGCCCATTGATGGGTAGTGATTTCATTGCGGTTGGTCCTAAAGGTGATAGTTCCTTTTCGCACCAACAATGGCAAGGAGCACAAGCCAAGGAGAAAGTGGTTTTTAAATCTGTGCGTCCAGTTGGTAGTAGATGACCATGAGGTGAATTTGAAGGTAAGGCGACTAGAAGTGTATCACAAGATGGCCAATGGCTGGTGTCGAATCGCCGGACAGGGCACGGAGGTCGATGAGAAGTTGTTTCCGGTAAAAGCGAATTAAGGGGAGTAGGCCTAAGTCGGAAAGGCGAACGATATCGTTAAGCGCTCTTTTGGGGATACCCGTATAAAATGCCAGACAGGTTATTTTGCGTCGGCGAAGTAGGGCTGAACCTGTATGAGTTGCCTGGACTTTCTAGGCCCTGACATAGGCATGCCAATTCGTTTCAGGCTCTACTCGCCAATTTGTGGAGGATGTACCAAGTAAGTCAGAACGGGAGTAGTACTACCATTTAAGATACCTACGTAAACCAATCAATAGTCCCACTGGTACCTCCGCTACTTCATACTACACGACAACGTCGTATCGGGTGTACCCAATTATTCATAGGTACACCCGATACGTTTGTAACGATTGTGACGATCAATTTGGCCTCATACGACTCCTCGACGAGGTATACCTAGACCGGTAAACCTCCTCCATTGGCTGGAATCGCGGTACATATGGTACACCTGTCTGTTCAGGTATACTGGTTAAAAAAGAACAATAGACGAACCGTTGTAAGATTGTGTAATGATGAATGTGATACGAACCAAGCGACAACGCAGCTACTAGCGGAGCCTACCCACACAGACAGCGAATGGGCATGTGAGCACTTGAAAGCCTGCTACCGACCCGATACAGCATAGGACATAGAGCAAATACACGTATTGTCACTCTGGGACAAGTGGCCAACTACGACCTCGATACGACCGCGTACTATCAATAGGTAATACTCAGGAGCACCCGGCCTTGCCCACAGCAATTGGCGGGTCGAATTGGTCCATTACTTACCTTAAACAGGTAATACCGAGGTCGGTATTGCCGCTAAAACTTCCACTGATTTGGCAACTAAATCAATAGAAGCTTTACCGTGTGATCAGTAGTCATTCTAGAAGTCCGGAGCTTAGGATAACTCTGGGTGCTGGTTTCCAAATTTCCCGAATGTTGCTTTTCATTTCAGATCCTTGCCGGCAATATCCTCCCAGCGGTAGTAATGAAACGTTTTCCCTTCCGACATGGTTACGAACAACCCATGTGGAAACTGCTTACCTAATGGGATATTCGTTACGTCGGAACCATCGCTAACCTGAGCGGCTACTTTTACTACTTTCAGTACTTTATAGTCATTCGGATTACCCGATTCACCTTCGCGTCGAAAGATATGGAACTGATTCGCCCCCTGGTCCGAAACAAGCAAATAACCCGTTTTAGGCCCTGTTTTATAGATCGAAATTCCTTCGTGGTCTTCGGTAAAACCTGTTTTTGCAAGAAGGGCTAATTCTTTATTACCCTTTTCAGGATCAGCGTAGTATTTGCGAACGCCAACGCCTTCGTCAGAGTAGTAGACATAGCCCAGTTCGTTATCTACCGCAATGGATTCAATCTCTTTCTTGCCACTGTACAGACCAAATTTCCGTACGAGTGTGGCCTTGACCTGGCCTTTACCATTGTCTTCGAGCCTATATTGGCCAATGTAAGACCCGTTGGTAGGACCCGTTTTTCGGCCAACCATCGCATACAATACCCCCGACGGATTTTTATAAAGCGCAATACCCATTAAGTCCCGAAAACCATTGGCGGTATCGCCAACGAACATATCAAGACCGCCGTTATCAACGGGTTTCATGTCGGGTAGCGCGAAAATTCGGAGCTTATGCGTGAATCGTTCGGTGGTGACGGCAATGTCAGTTGGCTGGCCACCCAGCAATAGGCCATAGGCAATATCGACGTTATTAGGCCGCTTGAGGCCGTGAATTTCCCGAACAATTTTACCCTGAAGGTTAAACACGTATAGACCACCGTCCTGGTCCTTATCGGTGCCAATAACAAGACTTTTTGTGGGATCGGCAGCGTTAATCCAGATGGCCGGATCGTCGGTATCGTGCCGAACCGTGTCGGTGATGTATACGGGCTGAATGACAGATGTCTGGGCGGTTTCTGAATTAGTTGATTGCGCGGCAGGCTGCTGGCAGGCCGAAAGCAGTAACAATAGACAGGCAACTGAAGACGTAAGTTGTTTATGAACCCATAAACTCCAGGAATGGCGCTGTGTCATCAATAAAAGACGATAAAAATGGGGAAACCAGAGTGGTGTCGGTTTTTCAAAACCGACACCACAGGAAATAGGTTGATTATTAATTCGTACCTGAAGCACCAATGGTTGTTGATGGCGCAGGTGATTTATAGAGTGTGCCATTGGCAAACGAAATGCCGTCAGCATATAACCGTGTGAACGTTGTGATGCCTTTACCAATGGCTGGTGATCCTGATTGCAAACGGAAATCCCAGGCTGTGTTGAAGGTTGCGTTTTTCTGGTCCGTATTTAGCGGGTAATTGACAAACTTCGGATTGTTATCGCCCGCAGTCTTGCTGATGACATCGTTCGTACCGGTCAGGATTTCCGAGGAGGGCTGAAAATTTGTTACGCCTTCGGCCGTATAGTTGTAATACAGATTATTGCTCACTTTAGAACGGGCATCTTCCGGGTTTTTAGGATCGCGCTTAATACCAAACCGGTCGTTTGCCAGCAAGTTGTTGTACAGCTCCGCCCGAACGGCAATTTCTACCCAGATCGACCCACCTTTAATGGTTGGCCGACGCCAGCCTGCATTCAGGATCGTGTTGTTGTAAGCAATCACGTAAGCCTGCGGTACACGATCACCGGTGTTGGAGAGTTTCAGCGCGTTCGTGTTTGGGCTATAGATCGTGTTAAACGCGACATCGGCCTGAACCCCCGATTTGATATTGATGGCATCACCACCTGATATACCTTGCGTGTAAATTTTGTTATTGGCAATGATCACCTTGCCGCCTTCGATGTAAAAACCATCTTCGTTCTGATTATTCAATCGGCTATTTACAATAACCAGCTTTCCATTGACATTCGAGTAGTTTACGGCTGGTACGTGATTACCGGCGGCTGCCTTGTACAGGCCCGCTTTTACGGACGGTGAACTCTCTGTCGTTACGGCTCCGCCATACTCAAGAATGGCGTTGTCGATCAACAGTTCGGTACAAGTTGGTGCCGCAATAATGCCGCCCCACAAGTTACCCCACTGATTAGCCGTTGTTTTCCAGGCATCGGGTACCGTGAATTTTACCGGGTTGGCCGACGTGCCCATCACGTATAGATTGCCTTTCACGATCAACTCAGGTTTCACCGTCGAGTCGCTAAAGATTACGCTAACTCCTTCCTCAATGACCAATGACGTGCTGGCTGGAATCTGCAAATGCCCAGTAATTTTATAGGTATTGCCTTTGGTCCAGGTCCCTGATACATCACCCGATACAGCTTCTTTCACAATGGGCGTTGTCGAAGGCGTTACGGTGTTATTGTCATCGCTGCTCTTGGAGCAACCGACTAGTATTGCAGCCGACAGGGCAGCTAGAATAATTACTTGTTTCATTATTAGTTATTGATTATGAACTCGTTAGTTAACTTATCTTTACAATTTATATCGAATCCCCAGCAGATAGGAGCGTTGGTAGAAGTCGCGTCGAATGAGGGTTTTGCCGGATTCATCCTGATTCGGCACATCCGAATTTTTGCTGTTTACGTTTTTGATGAAAATCTCTGTTGGTGTATTAAGCAGGTTATTGGCCTTGGCAAACAGCAGGAAACTTTTGCCCACTTTCTTTTCGATGGACGCATCCATTTGAACGAAACCTTTCTGATACAGGTCGTTGTCAACAAACTGCGACACGGTATTGATGCGGGGACCGGTATAGCTAGCTGCTAGCTGACCATCCCAACCGTGTTGCGTGTCTTTATAGAGTAATGATAGGTTCGCGATGTGCGCCGACTGTCCATAGAGTGCCCGCGTCTGGTTGACGGTGATGGTTTCCAGGTCGCCCTGCGCATTTCGAATTCGCTTCGACTTGGGTGTCGTGATGCTGGAGTGCGTGTACGTATAGTTGGCTTTAATACCCCACTGACGGAAATATTTGATGGCGTCTATCTCAAGCCCGAGGTTCGTTGCATTCCCGAAGTTACCCGGTCCGTAGTACAAATCCTGTCCCCGGATTGCGTCTTTTTGCAGCGTATATTCAATCGGGTCCTGAATGTGTTTGTAGAATAAACCAACCATAAACTGCTCCAGCGGACGGGGGAAAAACTCATACCGAAGGTCAACGTTGTCGGCAATGGCCCGTTTCAAATTTGGGTTACCCCGTTCCTGATATTCTTCATTGACAATCCGATAGGGAACGATCTCGAAAAAGCCGGGCCGGTTCAGCGACCGGAAGTACGACAGCCGCCAGTTCGTCCGTTCATCTGGCCGGTAGCGAACGTGCAAACTCGGGAGCACATCGGTATAAATCTGGCTTCCGGTTGGATTGTCTTCACCAATCGGGAACTTCATGGCGTATCCCTGATCAGTGTGTTCAAGGCGAACACCGCCGGTTACTTCAAGTGGCTGATCAGTGGTGCGGAATTGCAGATAACCGGATGTTGTCGTCTCTGTAGCATCATAATTCAGGGCCGAAGCGACGGAGCCCAGTGGGTTCTGAATGGTCCAGGCAATCTGATTGTAGTCTGTGAAATCAACCCCGTATTGAGCGAATGGATTGCTTGGTCGGAGCGTATAATTATTGTAAAAGTTAGTGCGCTGCTTATCGCGGTATAATCCACCAGCCAGCCAGTCAACGGCTATGCCAGCCAGCTTACTTTTCAGTGTCAGATTCAAATAACCCGCCAGGTCATTGTCAGTATTGTGCTCCCATCGCCGTTGTCCATCCTGCACGGTAGTCCGTTGCTCCAAAAAATTCTTGCGGATACCCAATAACGGAACATAGGTTTGATCAGGAACTTCACTGGTGGCCGAGGAATACACCGCCGACCAGTTAATGGCAAAAACCGAATTGACCTGATGTGTACCCTGAAGGGTACTGGTATAAATCTTCTGCTTCGTCAGGCGCGAGCGGGTTTCATAGCCAAGGGTTGCATTGCCTAATACCGGATCGAATCCACCAATACCTAGTTCGGTTGTTTTCGTCTCCCGTATTTGCTGATTAGTCAGGCTAATCAGCGCGTTGAACCACTGGATTTTGTTACGCTCATTCACACGAAAATCCATCTTGGCATGGATACCGTAGCGGGTTTGCCGTTCCGAAAATTGTCGTTCACTTTGTTTCGTGAGGGTAACACCCCGGAGTGTGTCCACCACATCACCAGTGAAGAACAGGCTGTTACTACCCCGGTAAGTATTCTGTAAACTTCCGGCCAGCATAATCCCAAACCGCCGATTGAAAAATCGATTGCCTACCGCAAAACTGCCCAGTAAATTCGGTGGTGGAGCCTGGCTGGAATAAGTCGTGGATGCCTTGTTGAAATCCGAGAATTTAGCGATGTACTGACGCCCAAATTGCTCGTAAGGCGACTGTGAGTTGATGTTCTTCGTATCAAAACCAGCAAACGGGCGATCAAAAAACAGTTCGCTATAACCCGATGAGATGTTCGCTAGAATGGTTGGGCGGTCGGGTGCGTCTTTCATCACCAAGTTGATGGCTCCTCCAATGGCATCGCCCTCCATACTCGGGGTGAGCGCTTTGTACACATCAAGTCGGTCGAGGAGTTCAGCAGGAAAAATGTCAAGTGGTACGTACCGATACCGGTTATCGGGACTAGGAATCTTCACCCCGTTGACCAGCGTATAGTTGTACCGTTTGTCCATGCCACGCAGAATGGCATACTGTCCGTCGCCATTGCTGTTACGCTCGATAGATATGCCTGATACACGCTGAATTACGTTGGCAACCGTCAAATCGGGGGAGAGCTCAATGGTTCGACCCGATACTATGTTGGTCACTTGTAAAGCATTGCGCTCAAGGTCACGGGCGGTGCGGTCGCTACTGCCATCGCGTTTGGCTTTTACCGTAACCTCGGTAATCTGGCGATCGGTTTCAGTCTCCAGTGATACGTCCAGTGTGATTACCTGCTCAGAACTTGTTACCTCAATGACGCGCGTGGTTGTTTTGTACGAGACGTAGCTTATACTAATTTTATATGTTCCGGTAGGTACGTTTTTAATTAAATAGGAGCCATCTAAGCCCGACACGTTGTAGAGTTTGGTATTCTCCAGAATGAGTGTCGCCCCAATTACGGGCTGACCAGTGGAGGCATCAATGGCCCGCCCCCGGATTATACCGCCCCGCACATTTAGTACGAGAAGTAGGCAAGCGATTGTCAGTAATAGTCGGTTCATACTGTTTGCGAATGACAACTAATCACAAACCAGCCTACTGGCAACGGCTGCGTTTAATTGTGTCGCAAAGGTGAGGGTAAGGGGAGGAGTCGGGCAAATCTAACCCATGAACAAAAAGGCAACAAGGCGTTTACGAGCGTAGACAGACAGGCAACAAGCGAAATATTTTTAAAGTAAATACTTGATATTCAATAGGTTGTCTTTATATGCAATAGCCATTATGTTATTGTTACCAAACTGTTTCCTAATTGTGACGTGTCGTGAAAGCAGCTAAATCAGGCTATTTTCGGGAGGTGGAAATGCGGAAGAAGAGAAGCGCTGAATATAAGCAGAGAGCGATTCTCCTTCGGCAAGTCCGATTTTTTTGCGCAGCCGGTAGCGAGATACCCGTAGGCTATCTAATGAAATTCCGAGCAGCGTGGCAATATCGGCCGAACTAATATTCATTTTCAGTAAGGCAATCAGACGCAGATCGGTAGCAGTTAAATCAGGAAACCGTTGCGTTAACTGGGTGAAAAAGTGGGGATGAACCTGATCAAAAATGGTTCTGAAGTCAACCCAGTATTTATCCTGACTAAAGTTCAGATTAATTTTTTCTACCAGTTGCCGGAGTTGCTTCTTCTGATCTCTCTTCTCATCTTTCAGGATAGCGTTCAGGTCTCCTTTCAGTTCTTCCAACACCTGATTTTTCTGAATGATTTGTAGCGTATGGGTAGTCAGTTCCTTGCCCTTTAAGTCAAGCTGTCCTTTCAGATTTTCCTCTTCCAACTGCTGGTTCTTTAGCTCAACCTGCATCAGTTCGTTCTGGGTCTGAAAAATTTGCTGATTTTGCTGATTGAGCGCCTGTTCGTTCCTGATTTTCAGTCGCTGCCGACTGATGATTACTGCGCCAAGAACACCACTTAAGACTAATACAATACTGGCAGCGATAATGATCGTGAAGTCGATTTGCTTTTGGGCATTCAACTGTGCAATCTCGCTGTCTTTCCGCTCAACATCATACAGGGTTTGTAATAAAGTAATCTGTCGGGTGTTTTCAGCCGCGTAAATCGCATCGACCAAATCACGACTTCGTTCCAGATAGGCGTAGGCACTATCGGGCTGATTCAGTAATCGATACGTTTTGGCAATGTCGCGAAGAGCAGCACTAAGCTGGTATAACTCGCCTTTTTGTTGCGATCGTTGCATAGCCTCGCGGGAGAGTTTCAATCCTTGCTGATAACGGCCCGTTTTCCGGAAAATATCGCCGAGATTGTTGATGATTTCAATCTGACCAATCTCATCATGGGTTTGTTGAGCTAGGGCCAGCGCATTCTGATAGTAGAAATGAGCAGAGTCGTACTGGGCTTCATCTTCAAAAATACTGCCCAGATTCTCATAAATCTTCGTCAGGCTGGTTACATCCTTTACCGCCTGACTATTCGCCAAGGCTAATTTCTGGTAATGATAAGCTTGTTTGGGGGCCTGTCGTTTTTCGTAAATATGCCCGATGTTGGCATAGGTCTGAGCCAGGCCTTCGGCATTGTTCCGTTGACGATAAAAAGCAAGGGCCTCATTAAATTGGTTCATTGCCCGGTCGACCTGTTCGTTATAATAGTATACGGTGCCAAGCTCGTTGCGATTACGGGCTAGCCGGTTTGCATCGCTGGTATTGAGGAATATTTTCTGGGCCCGCAGAAGATAATCGATCGCCTGAACATAACTACCCTGATGGTATAAAAGTAGCCCGATCTGTTGCAGGCAATCCCCCTCGGTCTGTTTATCATTCTGGTTAATGGAATTATCCAACATGACCTTAACAACCCGGTAAGCCGAGTCGGGATTCTCGCGGGATAGCTGTTCCGTATTGGTAAGAACCTGAGCTGATACCGGAATGCAAAAAATAATCCAGGCGACTAGGCATACGAGTTTCAGACAAAGACCGGGAGCACAGCATGACTTATGGACATAAACGAAACACATTCTGTAGGGATTAATCGAATCTATAAAGATAGAAATTCGTCATGCTTCCGTAATGTGAAGCTTTTGTTACTAAATGGGTACGCTCCCGGCCTTGGTTCAAACTATCAGATCAAGTGTTCTCTTTAAAGGCATACACCAGGCCAAAACTGAAGCCTAACCACGGACTCCACTGACCCGTTAGCAAAGGCGTTAATTGCGCTTTCCAGAAACCCGTAGTCCGCACATTATAGCGAAAATAATGCCTTACCCCTAGCAGTGGGCTTCAAAGGTCGGCCGTTCCGAAGTCTTTCCGCATATAGAGGGCATACACCCCACCCCCTTCTAAAAACGTGGAATTAGCGGCACTGGCGGGGGGGGGTAGCCTTTAGTTTTGCCGTTCAGCAGGATATTCCAGCTCACCGCGTGCGGCAAACTACACAGCACCGAGCGGCTCAGCGAGTGGCCAACGCCCCCTCGAAGTACCAGAAATCCCTTCCGTGACGCCAAGGGGATATGTTCCGCATTGATTGACAGGACGGGGCTGAACCCGCCCCAACAGGCAGTAGCAACAGCACACTGATCAAGATCGGTAAACGACTGATGAAACGAATCGTATCTTCCACCATGCAGGAAGCACACACATGAATCTTTGTCTTAAGTTGGATGAATATATGAAACGATTATTTTTAACTAGTGCTAACGCTGGTTGGTCGCATACCAACCAAAAATTAGCGGGTAGCTTTATCATCCAGGAAGCGTTTCTGCCTTTTCAAACCCTCATCCAGTGATTGCTGAATATAAGCGATACTTTTTATAGCCTCCGGTGTTGACGAGCGTTGGCGAACCAGTTCTAGGTCAGTTAGATTTACTTCTTCGATGCGTTGGTTGATCCATAAAAGATTGCCGAATGGGTCTAGAATACGGCACACCTTTTCGCCGAACCAGAGCGGAGTAATCTTCGTCACCGACGTGGCACCCAATTCTAGCGCTTTCTGGTACGCTTTTTCAATGTTTTCAACATAGATATTTAGGAAAGCGGGCGTAGGTCCCCATCCTGCCCGCGAATCGAAGAGCACTAGCATTGCATCGCCCAGTTTCACTACAGCATGAATGATCAACCCATCTTTATTTTTAATTCGACGGCTTGGGATCTCTTCTGCGCCGAAAGCCACCGCTAGAAAATCAATCATTTTATCGGTCGATGAAGTGATAATCCAGGGGGTAACAGCAGTGTAACTGTCTGGTACAAGCTTGATAGTTGGCGCTGTGTTGTGAGGCATGATCTTAATCTATTTAACTTGTTAAATTCAACTCTACGCGCATCGACGACATGTTTTCAATCAGTGCTCGACTGCAATGTTGGCACTCTTATTGGAGATATGATCACGAATAGGCTAGCTAAAGTACAGAACTTACTGCTGGAGCCGACTTGCCACCCCGCTTTTCTAACATCGAAATCATTCTCGTCTCATTTAGGAGCGATTTACGAGAATTTGTAAAACGAGGGTTACAAACCAAAAACGACTGACCGTTGCAGCTTTGTAATATTTGTATGACTGAGTACGGACGGGTGTAGTTGTCCAACCGAGTTATAGGGATTCGTAAAATGAACATTCGTTAGACATTACAGATGTCACTGATGAGACCCTAAGAACGTGTTTGGGAATTGAGAAAGGTTGAGAGTCGTGCCAACTTTATGGTCGCCAAACTTCAAGGACGTGACCAAATAGTGGAAGCCACTGATTGACTCTCAATGGACCGCAATCGCTCCGGCGACCCGATTCGCCTTTCTTTTAGAAAAAACGCAAACGAAAGCACGATCTAAGGCAGATTGTTAACATCATTTTGTGGCTGCTTAGAACGGGCGGTCAATGACGAAATCTGCCTGATTGTTGGCTACCTTGGCAGGCTGTTTACGTCTATGCTAACACCTGGAAGTCGGACGGCACGTTTGAACGGCTCAACGCTGCCTTGAATGAGTTAGATAGCCAACACGCCGGGTAAGCCCAGGTTACCAAACATGACTGTTATAGCCGACGAAAGCCTTTACTTCTAATTTGCCAAACGGCGCCCTACTCGTGATGAGTTCATAGACAGATCCTGGCCCTTTTGGTGCGTTAGGTAATACAAAGCATCGGTGTAGCGCTTACAATCCGCTCTTATTGACTCGATACTACCTCAGCTATGAACGAAACCAGCAGGCTATTGACAAGGTCCGGATTTTCCCATTGGACCATATGACCAGCCGCTGGGAGCAATAAGGGTTGTTCACGCCACAAAGAAAGGTCAAACGCATTCAGATAATCCAGCCTGTGCACTTGTTCGCGCTCTCCCTGAACGAGTGCAACAGGAACCCCGCTGGTTCGGATGAGGTCAACTTCATCCCCAAAGTCGCCCGCTAGCAAACCTTGTAGAATACCCGTATGAACAGCGGGATCGGTTCGTAAAAAGTCATCTTCGACGAAGAGAGGCTTTTCGCTGGCACTGGACTGAAAAAGAGAGTCTATATAAGCCGATAGTTGCGTTTGAGTGGGGTTAGCCTGGTAAACATTTACCAATAAATTAACATTGCAATACATCTTCCCAAAGTCGATCGGTATTGTCAACGGCATCGTCATGCAGAATACGCCCCGACAGTAAGGCAGCCTGGGAAGTGCCTGAAGCGCAATATGACCACCTAATGAATGACCCACCAGGATGAAATTGGTAAGTTGTAACTGGTCGATCAGGTCAAGCAGAAGCTGCACCGATCCAGCAAGGCTGTACAAATGCAGATCCGTCGTATTATCTGAAGAGCCATGCCCGAACAAATCAAAAGCAATTAATCCAAACGGATCGAGTAACTCACTCTCGAACTGTCGCTTCCAGCTACGCACCGATAAACAGCGCCCATGAATGAATACGATTTTGACAGGCTTGTCGAGCGATTTTTCCTGAACAAAAACTTGTCTGCCCTGACTGAGCAGAAAACGATTCGTAACGTTTGATCTATCCATCTGCGCTAGAGCAATCCACAATTTTCGGCAAATAGTCGTAGTTCCATGGAATTGTTTGTGTTGGTTCGGTAGAGCATATTTTTCCGATGAGTCCTAACTGTATGCAGGCTTATATACAGTTTGTCTGCGATTTGCTGACTGGTATAACCAGCAATGATCCACTTCAGGATCTCGATTTCCCGCTTGCTTAATAATTGATCTTTGTCAATATCCGGGTAGTAAGCCTTGTCGACCAGCACTATCCAGTTTTGTTGCTCAGGACTGAACTGTTCAATTTGCTGAATCAGTTTTCGGCCATCCATCTGACGGGATATATCCCAGGCAAAACCCAGAACACCCGCTGGCTGGTTATCCGCAGTTGTGTGAATGATGGTAGTCTGTTGTAGCACGGTCCGGACTTCGCCTTTGCTCCCCCTGATGCGATAGCTCATTGAAAAACGGTATTTCGAGAGATCATCCGCCCGGTGTTTATCCAGAAATGTAGCCCGATCGCGGTACATATCCTCGTTGAAAGTCTTGAAATCGCGGTTGTAATGCAGCATATATTCAAGACCTCCTTCATAAAAAGCTTCATTAGAATGCCCCAGCAATTGGTGCGTGTTGACGTCTATAAAGGGGTAGTGCCTTTTGGCGTAATCTAACACAAAGATCAACGTCGATGACTGGCGTGCGAAAGCAGTCATCTGTTCCGCTTCTCGAACATACATGCCAAAATCCCAGCTGCTGGATTGATTATTCTCCGTCAACTGCTTTAAATACTGTCTGTAATTAGAATACTGATCGACCTTCATAAGTAGCTGATTTTTCGACTATCTTATACACCTAATCGTCAGCAAATTAGCTATTTATAGATACGCTTACAAACAAACTGATGCCCGAAATCCTGAAATTGATTAAATCAACCGGTCTAAATATGGCTATAGATGCCTGATCAGTACGGAGGGTTACTTATCGATGTGCAAAGGATGACCCGCCAGTCGTTTTAAAAGGATTTTACCCGCTAGTGACCGGCAGATAAACGGCTTGTATGAAAAATGATCTGACGCGTTGTACTGAAAATACCTCTTTTAGGGTATGGTTTGTAGCTGGCCCCTTCCTCATCTTTGTTGACAGATGCACAGATAACCATACAGCCAATTGCTGCAAAACCAAACGATCGCACGAGCCGGCTTCGGGCCCTGTCCGATGCTGAACCAGCGGCCTCGGCTGTCTGGATAAAGACCTGCCTATGGTTACTAATCGAACAATTATGAATGTGTTCTGCGTCGGTAAGGCTGCTTAAGTTAGCCAGTAGGTGTGGTAACGCCTGTTACCGCCAGCGGCCGGATCGTTGCAACCAGATGATCTATAAAAGAAGGCTTTTCGTTTCTATCCAATCTCCATAACAGACTTTTACACAATAGTATGTTCCCACCAGCTTTCAATTCTAGTATCCGTCAACTGTGATCAGTCGCGTACGTTTCATCATTCACTGTGTCAGATAAACACTGCATACCATGAAAATTCTCTTTATTACCTCTCTGTTCGGGTTATTTACGCTCAATACTATTCTGGCCCAAACCAATCCGATATCTCGTGAGATAGCCAAACCCGGCCAGAAAGTTTGGGTGATCTGCTATCATGTAAAATCTGATAAGCGTGCACAATATGAACGGTTTGTCCATCAGCTATTCTGGGCAGGGGCGTCGAAACTCACGGCTGAAAAAGACAAACAGGTTTTTCGACAGACGCGAGTGTTGCATCCAACCAAAGCGAGTCCGGATGGATCTTATACCTACCTGTTCATTATGGACCCATACATCGACGGAGCTGATTATGACATCGAGTCGCTACTCAGGAAAATGTACGGGGCAAAACAAGCGTCTGAATATTTCAAACAGTTTTCGACAGCGTTGATGCCAAAACTGGGTTACGAAGAGTACTTGGTCACCCAATCGAAGGATTGATAACAACTGTAAGTAGAAGTAGGTGCGTTCAAGGTTAAAAGTTGCCTTCAATCAAAGTGTGTCACGAATGAAGAACCGACTGTACGTGTTGTCTTTTTTTCTGATTCAAAGCCTCAGTGTCAGTTTTGCACAAGTCACGAAAGACGAATTGGCTATCAGAGGGGTGCTGGAAGGGCATTCCCGGGCTTGCTTGGACGCTGATGTTACCAAGGCTATAAGTTATTATGCTCGTTCGCCCTACGTGGCAACTGCTTTCGATGAACCCGGCTACGGCCGGGGCTATGAGGCAATGACCGCTTTATACAAAAAAGAATTTGCCAACGGTCAGAAAAGTCTGGATAAACTGACTGCAACTACTTACCGCTTTCGTATTGTCAACAACACCGCATTTGTTACGTATATCGAAGTCTATACGAAGCCTGACGGAACCGTTTCTAAGGTTCACAAAGCCAATTATCTAGAAAAAGAACAGGGCCAGTGGAAAATCATTGGCAATTTCTGGATACCAGAGAAAACACCCTAAGGGCATATGCTACTAAAATAAAGTAAACTATAGGATTATTGTAGGCTGCCAGTGCCCAGTTTGGGTCACCAGCTACGAGCAGACGATCCTCAATTCGACGCTGGCCACTGGGTTGCGCTCATAGAATGTATACGCTGCCTGAGACGCATACATCCACGAAAAAGTTGCAGGCGACTGGCCGGGTTGAGCAGAGATGAGTATGTATTGCTTGGATTTGTGTCCGGTAAAAGGGAGAAACGCCAGTTTATTGAGCCTTTCATGAGTAAAAGCAAATAAATGGTTGTATACATGGTATGATGCGATTAGTAGTGAATCAAACTACTACTTGAGCTAAATTAGTGGACTTTTGCAAAATTTAATGGCTGATCGCGCAGGTGCTTTTAATGATGCGTTTGAACCACTAATCCACTATGCAAGCTGACAAGTTTACCCTTCCCTTGGAACGCGTGCTGTTTTTTAGCGATGCCATCGTCGCTATTGCCATTACCTTGCTGGCCCTGGAGCTGCGACTCCCCGTCCCCGACGACCAGACTCTGCACTACGCTGACCTGCTTAAACCCTGGCATTTGTATCTGGCATTTCTGTTGTCGTTCATCAACATTTCCAGCTTCTGGAACCTGCATCACCGGCTCTTCATCTACATCAGCAAAATGGATGATCGGCTCAAGCTGATTAATACCTGCTGGCTGTTTTTTATCGTAACCTTACCCTTTGCTAGCAGCGTGCTAAGCGATCATCTGAGCGATTCGGCCGCCGTCACACTATATACGCTCAACGTGTCCTTGATTGCCCTATGTCAACGGCTGCTTTGGTGGTATGCCCTCCGTCAGGACTACGTGGAAGCGTCCCTTATTGAGGAGGATCAAAACCAGCAACGCATCACGATTTTTCTCAACCTGGATATACTCAATGGATTGGTCGCACTGGTCATCTCATTTTTTGCCCCCGTCACCGCTTTTATACTTCTCTTCTTTAAAATCCCACTGATGCTGGCCGCTTTTTTTTACCTGGCTTCAGTACGGCGTAAAATGGCCACCGGACAATTGCCGGGACTGGAACGAGAAAAATCCGCTCAGTGACCATTGGGCAGTGGTCACTGAGCGGGGAAACATGGCCTGCCTTGTAAATGGGGGATTGACCGATGCCGTTTCTACAACGAGATTTCGAAGACTCGATCCTGGCTTGGCTTATAAGCTTGAATCTGTTTGGATCGCTCTGAATCACGAGCGAAGGCGATGAACTTTTGAAAGTGTTCAGCGGATTCCCAAGTGGCGTAATTGATCAAAATCGTGCCTTCACTATTTCGGTGAAGTTTGGCCGAGATGAAACCGGGAAACTGGCTGACCTCCTCTCGAAAAAAATTTCTAATCAACCAGATCAACTGGTCAATTTCTCCATTTTTTAGCTCAAACCGTACAATAACATATAGTGGGCTGTGCATAGCGATTTACTTTTTTAGGGTGAAGACTGTTTTTGAATCGTGTAAAATCAAACCAGATCGCCAAAACCACCCGTAACAAAATGGTCATGGCCAGTGACATAGGAAGCCCGCTCTGAGACCAGAAAGGCAATCATCTCTGCCATTTCCTGGGCCGTACCCACCCGGCGAAGGGGAATAGACCCGAACAATTGGTCCACCGTGATACCCATGCCGGTGGCTAACAGTTTACGACCTTCGTCTCCTCCCTCGGTTTTGATCGCACCAGGCGTTACCAGGTTGACCCGTATACCAGCCGGAGCCAACTCTCTAGCCAGTGATCCCGTGTAAGCGTCCAAGGCCGCTTTAGCCGCGCCATAATGGGCCAAAAATCCATGAAAGGGCAGCAGACCACCCGCTGAGATGTTCACAATGGCCCCCGAACCGCTTTGCCGGAGGGCCCCTAATAACGGCTTAGTTACCCGAACCGCGCTCATGAAGTTGATCATCAGCGAGTCCAGCCAGTCTTCGTCGGTAATCGACTCAATGCCGGGCAGGATGGGCGTAGTAGCTCCCACATTATTGACCAAAATATCCAAACCACCCAGAATGCGCAAGGCTTCCTGAGCGAGAGCCGTTGCGCCCCCCAGCGTGCTGACGTCCCCTGAGATGAAGGTGGCCCCGGCAGGCGTCTCTTCATGGGGAGAGCGGGCCGAAACGACGACGCTGGCCCCGCCGTCAAGCAAACGCTGGGCTGTGGCTGCCCCAATGCCTTTTGAACCGCCCGTGATCAACGCTTTTTTACCTTCGAATTCAGTCTTATACTCGTTCATCGTTATCTGATCTAGTTCGTTATGATTGACGCAACAAAGGTCAGACAACGCCTTGACGTGGCTAGTGAAGTAGATTACTAAATGAGGGTGAACTAGTTCACATTCGTTTAGTTACTTTTTTGGGGTAATTTTCTGCTTACGGATTTTAGAGAGGAATTCCCGGGTCATGCCCAAGTAAGAGGCAATGATGTAAAGCGGTATTCGCTGAAGTAACAGGGGATGCTTTTGGGCAAACTCGTCGTAGCGTTCTTCAGCGGTCAGACTTAATTGAGCGATGACTCGTCGTTGGATGGTTAGTGCGATCAGTTGTGCTCGTCGCATCATGGCCACTGAAAACTGGGGTATTTTTTCCAGTAGTATCTGTTCACTCTCATAACTCCACTGAATGATGGTACTCGCTTCAAGCGCTTCGACAAACAACGTGGCCGGCTCTTGCAAGAGGAAGCTGCCCGGATCACCGATCATCCCATTATCTATGGCCAGTGAAAGAGTATGCTCTTGTCCGTCAGGGCTCACAATGTAAGCTCGGAAAGCCCCTGTGACCACATAGGTGCGATGGTTAGAGATAAATCCAGGTTGCTCGATGAGTTGTTTACGTTTCACTTTTTTCGTGCGCAACATGGCGATGAACAATTCTTTATCTTGATCAGTAAGGGTGATATGCTGAGCGATGTGGTGCAGTAGCGAAGAAAAGCCGGGCGTGTTTTCCAAAATTGAGTTGAGCAATAAGTCTTTGCAATGATGAGAACGAATTGGCTGGTAAAATCGTACCGTCTTATTAAACGCCCCTGGCTGTTGCACAACTCGAACTAAGGAAAGTCTGGGTTTTCTAGTGTGCTGGATGGTCCGGTTTGACCTTTCACAACCCCAAGATTTTGACCAGCCAGTGGCTTTGCTAACCACAATCCTGACTATGCGTGAGTTGTGCAACAGCCACGAGCCTTTCTTGAGACAAGCCAAATATTTCCTTTACTATCTTCCACGAAGCCCCGAGTAGGCAGTCCCTTAGGTTAGCTCAAAGGTATTCGGTTACTAAAAGGAAGAAGCCAGCCGGAACCCCAGGTTGGCGTAGCCCAACCGGAAGGGGTTGCGATAGGCTACGCGGCTTTTAGCCGGTTCACTGGACCGATTACCACCCCGGAAAACACGATGCGGCCCTGTTGCAGGGCCCTTCGGATCATGTTCGGGACTTTTAACATAATAGGTCTCATCATACCAATCGTTGCACCATTCAAAGACATTGCCCGACATATCATACAAGCTCAATTCATTGGCCTGTTTTTGGCCAACTGGATGAATAGTTGATCCGCTGTTGGCAAAAGTCCAAGCTACCGCATTGGCATCATTACTACCGGCATAGGCAAATCCCTTGCTTTTGGTACCGCCTTTGGCAGCATACTCCCATTCGGCTTCTGTGGGCAGGCGATAGTGCTTACCGGATAGGGTATTCAACTTTGTTATAAATGCCTGTATATCGTCCCAGCCGACAGCGGTTACCGGACAATCCATACAATCAGTACGACCGGAAGGATTACTGCCCATAACCTGCTGCCATTGTGCCAGGGTAGTTTCATACTTAGCTAGTTTGAAACTGCTTAGAGTAACAGTATGGATTGGCTTTTCATTATCATTCTCATTACCACCCATAGCAAACCTGCCGCCCTGCACCGTTACCATATCCGGCTCACTGATATCTTCAACCGCGGTTGCGTTTTCTGATAGCTTCGAATTACTTTGCCACTGGGTAGCTGCCGCCGTTACAAGCAGAACGGCGATTGAAATGTAGTTCATCACTGGATTTTTCGCCGGCGTTTCCGGCACCTGTCTCTATAATTCTAGTAGGCCACTTTTCTACTTTGTATGTTTGGCGCTAATCGGCTGGGAGTATGTCGAGTAAGCCGCCAAACAAGCTTGCAGACAGAACAAATGAAGGTGGCAGCGTGAACTATGAAACGCCCAATTTAAGAAGCAGGCGCATGAAGTTTACGTCGTCTCATTTGGAAGCGATTAATGAGAATAAATGACATTCGGTTTTATAACAGATAAATGAAAGCAGTCGGCTCATCCAATTATTATATGCGAACGATGATTGGAGAAGCCATCTCTTTACAATCTATTCTGCTCGTAAAGACTTTATTGGGTTCACCAGAGCGGCTTTTACGCTTCGCAGACTAACGGTCAGTAAGGCAACCAAGAACGTGATCAGAATGGCCAGCAAAAAAATATCTGGACCAATCTCAATACGATACACAAAACTGGCCAGCCACTTATTCATTGACCACCATCCCAGCGGGGCCGCCAGCACAAATGCCAGCAGAAGCAGACGAGAAAATTCTTTCCCAAACAGCCAGAGAATACCAGACGTACTCGCTCCTAATACCTTTCGCACGCCAATTTCCTTCTTTTTTTGATCCGCCATGAATGACACCAACCCGTATAGCCCTAAGCAACCAACAAAAATGGCGATGCCCGCAAACCACTGAATGAGTCTTAGCAGCAAACTATCGAGCTTATAGAGCCGGTCAATGTCTTCATCCAGAAAACGGTACATGTAAATCGACGACGGATACAGGGTCGTCCAGACTTTTTCAAACCCGGCCAGTGTAGCCTTCAGATTCGTCGGGTTCACTTTTATTCCACAACTAGTATACATCTCACGCCGGGTCGTCAAGCAGAGCGGCTCAATCGCGATACGGAACGACTTAAAATGGAAGTTTTTCATCACCCCAACGATGGTCCCCAATTGACCATTGATCGTTGCCGTTTTGCCTATTACATCCTGTAGGGAGGCTAACCCAAGGGCTTTTACAGCGGCTTCGTTTAGTAAGTACTCCCGGACTGTATCGGACGAAGCCAGATTGCGACCGGCCAGAATGGGTATTTTAAACGTGGGCACGAACTGATCGTCCCCGGTTTTATAGGATATATTGAAGCTTTCAGCTTTAACGCGCGAGGCATAGCGAATGCCGGTGCTGGCCAGAAATTCGGTTGCAGGAGGGCTATCAAAAAACGTCACGTTTTGCACGCCAGCCATTGCCGAAAGCTGGGCACCTAAAGTAGTTATTTTTGACTTTTGATTATCAGGCATTGGTAGAATGACGATTGCATCTTTCTGAAACCCCATGTTGGCCTGCTCTGAATACCGTAACTGGTTGGTAATGATCAGCGTGCCGATAATGAGCAGCTGGGAGATCGCAAACTGCGTGACAACCAGCCCTCTTCGTAGGGAGAAACCGCCTGCCGATTGTTGAGAGAGCTTACCTTTCAGTGCCAGCACGGGCTGAAAACGAGCCAGAATCAGGCCGGGATAAGCGCCTGAACAGAACGTCACGATTAATAGCAGACCAAGCAAAAAGGTAAATAGGTATGTATCCGTCAAGGGATTTATGGCTAGCTCTATATCAAACCATTGATTGATAGTTGGTACGACCAGATACGCCAGTCCTAGAGCGATAATCAGGGCTACGCTAGCGATGAGCGCCGTTTCAGTGATAAATTGCCAGAAAAGCGCTCCTCGTTGGCTGCCCAATGCTTTCCGAACACCGATTTCTCTGGAGCGATCCAGTGCCTGCGCTGTTGCCAGGTTAATAAAATTGACGCAGGCCGTAACCACCAGGAAAAAGCCGATCAGGGCAAACGTCCAGAGATTTTTTTTCTCCATATATCCCCTCAGTTTGGGGTTAAAGTGAACATCGAGGAGTGGCTGTAACTTAAACTGAAAGATCTTAGCATTCTCTTTATCATAGTATTTAGCACTAATGGCCGGAAGGATATTGGAATCGACCATAGCTGCCGACACACCTGATTTGAGCTTGATAAAGCACTGCATCTCTTTATTGAAACCTAACCACCAATCTTTTTCAACCATCCAGGGACTATGATCCTGCAAATTGCTGTAAGGAAGATAGATTTCCGTATGAAAATCGGTCGTAGCTGGCAGGTTCTGAAGAACACCCGTAATGGTTACGACCAGCGAACTATCAATGCGCAATAGCTGACCAATAGGGTCATTATCCCCAAAGTATTTTTTGGCAATTCGCTGCGTGATGAGAGCGGTATTACGCTCCTGCAAGGCCGTTCGCGGGTTACCCTCCAGCAGTGGAAAGTTGAAAATGTGTAGCAGATCTGAATCAGCGAACGCCACATCTTCCTTAAATTTTTTCTGGGGTGAAACAGACACCACGCGCTCTTTCAAAAAACCAATTCGCCCCACTTTTTCTGCAACGTCATAGCCACTTTTGAAGGCTTCGCCCATCGGATTGGGAACGCCCGTACTATAAGTCACCTTTTCGGAACGAAGCTCTGTCGTAATGCGATAGATACGATTATAATCTGCATGGAAGGTGTCAAAACTGAGGTGGTATTTGACCAAAGTAAAGGTCAGAATGGCACCGGCAATGCCCAGACTCAAACTCAACACGTTGATCAGCGTATAGGATTTGTGCCGATTCAGTTTTCTGAACGCGATTTTAACATAATTGCTTATCATAGTCTTTAGGTTTGGATCTGAATAATCAGTTTGTTTTGTGTCTGTGTGGATTGGTTGACCCGGCTTACGCCAAAGCCGAGGATGGAACAGCAACAGCATTTCCAGCACATACAGCAGTTGGGCTTTAGTAACCCCGTACCGATGGACTCGCTTTTGAAACAATTCATGCAAATCGCCCAGCACTTCATCCCGTATATAAGGAGCCGTAATACGAATGAGTAGCTGCTCAGCCCAGCGTGGTGGCTGGATCCCTGACCGCTTCGAATGATTTTGTAGGTGGTCTTTATTTTCCCGATTCATGTTAAGCGACCAAAAGCGGTTTTGGGGATACCATCCCAAAGTTCATTCCGGATGCGTCGTGCTTCCTGTACGGCTTGTTCACCGGCCAGGGTAATCGTAAACAGGCGTTTGCTTCGACCTCCTCGTTCGGCAATCGGCTCACTAAACCGGGAATGAACCAATCCTTTTTCTTCTAATCGTTGCAGAGTCCGATGAACAACGCCTAAGCTCATAGGCCGCTCCAAACGGCTGCTTAGTTCCTCCAGGACAGCTACCCCATAGGCATCATTGTAAAGTAGCGCTACCGTTAGCAGAACGATCTCTTCTAACTCACCCAGTTGAGTCCCTTTCATAGATTAGTAGGTTGTAAAAGCGACACAAAAGTATCTTTTCCTTTTGCATAGCAAATAAAGGGCCAATAGGACCAATTCGCTCCAGACCCTTAAAAAGGTTATTTTAGGCTTTTGTCATCGCTTTTCTCGTCCGTTTTCGGACTGTCATCTGTCCAAATTTGGACAGTTAATGAAAGCAAAGTAAAGCGCCTTTCTCAACTTGGGAGGATCGCAACAGATACAGGAATGCAGCTAACAACTTCCACGCTAAATTCATATTACTTTTACTATCTCTACAACTGAGTTGGTCCGGTTTAGCGGAACACTGAACTTGTCAGATTTGTGAAATACTGATTCTCGAATTGTTCAGGGCTTTGATAGTCCAGCGATGAATGCTTCCGTGCTCGGTTGTAATACGCTTCAATGGAGTCGAAGATTTCTGTTTGTGCATCTTCCACATTCAGAAAAGCTCCCCCTTCCACTAACTCCCCCTTTAGGCGGCTGCTTCGGCAGTCCGATCCACAATGACTCGGCAAAGGCGTTATCATACGGATCGTCGGCCACCGTGGCTCTGCTCATGCTGGGCCTACTGTGCCACAATCGAATCAACTCTTTCAGGGCGGCCGACACATATTGCCCACCTCGGTCTGAGTGCGTAACCAAACCTGGGGCGGGCTGACGCATCTGCAAGGCACGGCGTAACGGAACAACAACGAGTTCATCTTTCATTGGTTCGCCCACTTGCCAGCCTACTACTTTACGTGAGTATAAATCCATCCAAACGGCTAGATACGCCCATTCGCCGTTGACCAGCGGCAGGTAAGTAATGTCGCTAACCGCCCGGTGGCCCGGGCAAACCAAATTAGGAGCCTTAGGCAGCGGTTGATCTAGCAACAAATTCGACCAGTAGCCTTTGCCATGTGTGCTATTTGTCGTGCGTGGCACAAAAGACCTGGGCTCAATAGCCTGTAAACCAATTTGTTTCATAATTCTCCTTACCTGATGACGCCCTACTACGCACCCTTGCTCTTTTAGTTCAGCCGTAATCCTTCTACTACCATACCGTCGTTTATGCTGAACAAAAACCTGCTCTACTAGCTGCTGCTTATTGGTCTGATATTGAGTGAGTTGGTATCTATCGCCACGCCTGTACCGCGGGGTAGCCCGTGCCATAGTAAGCTGTCCGACTTACTTCCAAAACGGAGCAGAGCGTTTCAACCGCAAACTCATCAGCTAAACATCGGACTAGGTCATAGTGCCATCTCAAGTCTGCTGGCTGACGATGCTTAACGCTTTTTTTAAGCTCTCGCGCTCCACTTCCAGCTGCTGAAATCGCTACTGTAAACGCTGATTCTCAAGCAGTACATACGTCGAATGGCCTATTAAAAACTGCTTTTCTTCCCCCTTCGTCCGTTGCTTCCAACGGTCCGCCGTCGCGGTTATAGATGAGGGCTTCACTGATACCCAGTGCCTGAGCCACATAAGGCGATACGGATGTACTTGTAGAGCATAGTCGCGAATCTGGCGCTAAAAACCCCTGGTTTGATTGAGCAGACTAAAGTACAGGTCGTACTGCCAGACAGGCTGTTAAGCTTTGGTAATCATTGTGGAGGAGAAGGTAAACAGGCTAGCGGTGAATTACACTGTAAAACGATCCTACTTGGCCATTTCTTTCCCATGAGTGCTTGACCGACTTGACCAGGTTGATTGCCAGCTTTTTTGTAAACTGATCAACACACCTGTCGATCGGGGTAAAAAACTACCCTGGTCGGTAGCCAATCGACTCGTTAATTGCGAATCCCCCAACAACGGTAGGTGCAGCGGAGCTGTAACCTGTAGTAAGGCCGAAAACTGGTCGAGTGGACTGGCAAACGGAGCATTGTAGGTTCCTCTGTTTCGGCTTTCAGAAACTTTAAGCAGCCAGTTTACGGTATGACCCACCCGGCCACTCAATCCGAGGTGCCAAAGCGCTACCCGATTGTTAATGATAGGCCCGTAGGGTAAATTGGGTCGGATATCTCCTTCGGGAGTCAGAAACGGCGTACCAATGGTGTGTGCGCGCGATGTCCAGCCATCTTTGTACTGGCTGTTGTTAAAATAATCGACCTTACCCCGCTGGTAAGGATCATCGATGACAAACCGGTCTCCGCCCTGATTGGCCGTGTACAAAAATTCGAGAAGTCCCCGGTCGATCGAAAAGAAACTGTCTCCCTGGTTTTGGCGACGAATACTCAACCCATTCAGACCGTCGGCAATGGTCGTTAGGTACCAGATGGCTCCCGTTTCAAACGGGTTTTGCCGATAAACCAAAACTGTACAGCCACCGAGCGAAAATTCTGCACCTAGATCTAATGACCCCAAATGATTGCCAATCCGATTCGTTTCATCAAACGAGGTAACGTTTCCGTCAATCGACGCGTCTGAATAGGATAGTGCTGTTACTGCATACAGATAAGCTTTAAAGCTCGATGGCAGATGTCCGTTATTCGATAAATCGTTGCTTAAATAAGGTGAATAACCGCCCCATACGACCTGGTGATTAATTCCGCCAACAAACCGAACAGGCCAGGTGGGCTTGCCAATTCGGGCGTAAAACGTTGCCTGATGTAAGTAGGTATGCTCGACCTTTCGATTGGCCGTTTCAAACCAGGCATGTCCGTAGGTCGCGTAAATACTAAGGATACGTTTGGTAAAGGGCACCGTTATGAAACCGGGCGTACCGAGCTGAATGGTTGGCAACGGCATTGCATTGCCTGACATAGCGTAAGCCCCTGACGTGAGCAGAGTATCAACCAGGCCAACAATGGTTTTCCGACGACCGGCATACAATTCGAGTTGATGCCAGCGCCCTTTCAGATAAGCCTGTGGCAGCAGTAGTTGCTGGCCTGATCGGCCAATGGTTTCGACCAGTTCCAAGCCATAGCCCCAATCAAAACGAGCCGTATTCCCAGGTTTGTAGTCGGCAAAGTGGCCCATCCGATACGTTGTGAGTGATCCCAGCAGAGGAATTGTTCCATACTGATTGGCTCGTAGCCAGAAGGGCACCGCTGTGCCAGTGGTTAACAGGGCACCCGCTTCAAGATAGGCTCTGACCGGTTTTGCTACCGTATCGGGCTGACTGAATCCAGGCGCTTGGCCTAGAAAAAAAGCGATAATCAATCCGTTGATAAAGGCACACATTCAGATTGCTACAGACAGGTAATTAAGCAAAAATACTTAAACCGTATATCCTGCATATTAAGGTCTGATTAAAGCGTCATGAGTCGATAAAATGGCCATCTGTCCTTTCTGCGCTAATAAATGTTTAATTTCCAATTAATATCATTTTTAAGTATAAACCCTTCCTTTGGCCCCGGACATGAAGCTTATTGCCAGCCATCTGAGCTTATGAATACTATTAGTCGCCGGTTTTTTTTACAAGCTACCCTGAGCAGCGCATCCATTGGGGTTTGGAGCGCATGTCGGAACCCATCTGGTGATGGCCCAACACCGGCTGTTTTACCGCTACGGTTCGCAGTAGCTTCGGATGGACATCTGGGCGAGCCAGCGACTCCATCAGACCAATATTTTACTGATTTAATAGCCGCTTTGACAAAAACACACCAGATTACACCACTTCAATTTGTGGTCGTCAATGGCGACTTAGTACACGAAGGCAATAACGATTTACTGCCAAAAGCGAAGGCCTATCTGGATCAATTGCCGATCCCATATTACGTGACGCGGGGCAACCACGACCGGGTCAGTTTGGATACCTGGCAACAAGTATGGGGGTATGGCACAAACCACGTAGCCGAGCGCAATAACGCAACGCTTATTCTGCTCGACACATCCAACGAAGCGGGCGATACGCTCTGCGGGGATGATGTCTGGCTTCGGCAAACCATGAAGTCAGTACGGTCGTCAGTGCCCGCTTTTTTGTTTATGCATATTCCGTTCATCCACAATGCACAGGGAACGGATGTCTGCACAGGCCTACTGAGTGTTTTGAGCGATTATCCCATCATTCGGGCGGTCTTTCATGGCCATGACCATACCAAAGATTTAAGCCTTATGTACGGCAAAACAGCGCTACTCTTTGACGCCCATTTCGGGAGTAGCTGGGGAACCGCTTACCGGGGATTTCGACTGGTTGAGCAGTCGGGAGAGAGTCTTACCACGCACCAATACGACTTCACCAATAACCAGACGATTAATAGTCTATCCTTCTGATTCGCACATTCATTGGTGGCCACTAAAATGATTTACCCGATTGCCGTTGCGGTAGCCAGCGTACTGCTGCTGACGACGCTTGTTTATTCCGCTGTCGGTCAACCCATCGACAATAAAGTGGCAACCGATACGTCGACCGAGCAACCCATGCGAGCCATCCAGTTCAGTTACAGCTATATGAACCCGGTCAGCTATCGCGGCCGTACGTTCGGTGTGCACCAGTGGGGCATGATGCCACAGATTACCTACCAGACGTCCACAAACTGGCACGTTTACACAGTGGGTTACATCTGGAACAATTTTCAGACATCGGAACTGGGGAAAATCGATCTGGGCATCGAGAAAGAGGGCAAATTAGGAAAACATCTCACGTATACGCTGGGATACGAACGCTGGTTTTTCCCTGACGCCGATGCGGGAGAAACGCAACCCCTCAACAACTTTTTTGAAGCGTATCTATCGAGCGACTGGCACGACTGGAGTCCGGCTATCGGCAACTATTACATGATCGGCAGCGAGCAATTACTGCAAACTGACGTAGAAGTCAGCCGATACGTTGGCCTGGTTAACGGGAAAAGCTGGTCACTCTTTATGGAGCCCTTGGCCAAGGCAACGCTGGCGAATCAGAACTATATCATCAACGGCATTTATCAGACAACCTTAGACAAGCGGGGGCACCTGAACCCATCGGCCCCCGACGTTCGAAGACCGTACGGCTTAGTGGCAGCCGAACTCAATTTGCCCATCACGCTGCAACAACCCCGCTGGTCGCTGCTGGTTGATCCTCGTTTAGTAAAACCGTTTAATACCCTGCCCGGCGAACGAACGAACGTCTTCTTTTATGCCGTGGCAACCCTTACTTACACGCTTCATTTAGCCAATGGACACTAAGCCAAAACCGGTTTTTTTTACACCGTCCCGTCGTCGCTGGCGGCTGTTTCGGAGCACACTGCTCGGTAGTCTCCTTTTGGGTATTGCCACGCTCGTAGTAGTTGGCTGGACGCTGGCTGAGCATGTTTTCCCAAAAATGCCGATCCTTCAGAATAATGAAAGCGCGTTTCAAAAGCTGTCCTCCGTTGATAGCGTGCAATCGGCGGGCTCGGGCAATAATGGTGTGCCGAAGGGGTTTCATCGGCATTTACCCGTGGCGGCTAAAGCCAGCAACCGTCCTCAAATACGAGCAGGTTTCTACGTCAACTGGGATGCTCAGTCGTATCAGACGTTGCGCGATCATGTTTCCGAACTCAACATGGTCATGCCCGAATGGTTCTTCGTGGGCAATCAGGGCGAACTCCGTACTGATATCGATAATACAGCCGATTCGCTCCTGAAACAGCATCCGGGTGTGGCCGTTGTACCGATGATCTCCAATTTTTACCAGGGTAACTGGCGCGGTCAGAACGTACATCGGCTACTGAACAACTCCGTCCAACGAAAGAAATTCATTGCTCAGGTCCTTAACCTGCTCAATCAGCGGCACTATCAGGGTGTTAACATCGACTTTGAAGAGCTGCGCGAAAATACCGATGAAACCCTGATTACGTTTGTCCGGGAAATGCACGCGGCTCTGCACCCCAAAGGGTACATTGTCACAATTGACATTGCGGCTCTGAACTCCGATTATAACTTGCCCGCCTTACGCCCGTACGTCGATTATTTTATGCTGATGGCTTATGACAACCATTTCAGTACATCGGCACCGGGGCCGGTAGCGCCCTATCCGTGGATCGAATATGTACTAGAAGATGCCTGCCGACAAATTCCTTCGGAACAGGTTGTGCTGTGTGTGGCTGGTTATGGGTACGATTGGGCCAAAGGCGGACAAGGAGTAGATGTTTCATACCAGCAAGCCATCGCGCGGGCCAATCGCCGGTCGGCTACGCCCATTCACTTCGATAATCAAACGTATAGCCTATCGTTTCGCTATGTGGATGAGCAGGGAAAACGGCATGATGTCTGGTTCAATGACGCGGCTTCGGCTTATAATGTACTGCGGGCAGCCGAAGATTACGAAACCGCCGGAGTCGCTATCTGGCGACTGGGTTCGGAAGACGTGCGAACCTGGACTTATTTTGCGCGGGATGTATCACGCCCGGCACTGGCGAGTAAACCCCTGAACTGGCAACAGTTGCAAACGGTGCCCGCCCTGAACAGCGTCGATTATCAGGGTGAAGGCGATATTCTGGACGTGAAAGCAACCCCTCATGCCGGTCAACTCAAGCTGGAATACAATGCAGCGGATCAACTCATCAGCGAAGAGCAGTACCTGACGTTACCGACGTCGTACGTCATCAGTAAAGTGGGGAAAGCGAGCAAAACGATGGTGCTCTCTTTCGATGATGGCCCCGACGAAACATACACGCCCCAGATTTTAGCGATTCTGGAACGCGAACACGTACCGGCTTCTTTTTTCGTGGTAGGAATTAATGTGGAGCGCAACCTGCCCTTGTTGCAGCGTATGGCGAAAGCCGGTTACGAAATTGGTAATCACACGACCCTACACCCCGATTTAACCAGGGTGAGTCCGCGCCGGTTGTTTTTTGAATTAAATACGTGCCGACGATTGATTGAAAGTATCACCGGACGCTCAACGATCCTGTTTAGGCCACCCTATAATGCCGACAGTGAGCCGGACAAGCCCGAAGAACTACGGCCTATCGCCCTGGCCGAACAACAGCACTATTACGCCATCGGCGAATCCATCGATCCGCTCGACTGGCAGGTAGGCGTTACGCCACAGCAGATTTTACAGCGGATTCAGCAACAGCAAAACCTGGGCAACATCATTTTGCTGCACGACGCGGGGGGCGACCGCTCAGCCACGGTAGCCGCTTTACCGGCTATCATTCACTACTACAAAAAACACGGCTATCGCTTCGCCACCATCAGCCAACTGCTGAACCGACCGGCCAGCGAGCTTATGCCGGTAGCCCCCGTTCAACGAGCCGCTTTACTGACAGATTGGAGCTTAGTTGAATTGCTTTATTATGGGCAACATATCCTAGGCTGGCTCTTTCTGATCGGCACTTTATTGGCCATCGCACGGGTTCTGTTGCTGGCTTTTTTGGCTATCCGTCAAAGGCATCAGTTTAAGGTGCCCGTTGAGTCGTATCAGGGTCTGGTCAGCGTGATTGTGCCCGCTTATAATGAAGAACTGAACGCTATCCGTACGGTCGAAAGCCTCCTATCCAGCACGTATTCGGACCTGGAAATTGTCTTTGTCGACGACGGCTCGCGCGATCAGACATACAATCGGGTTCATCAATATTTTGCGGCCAACCCACGCGTTCAGGTACTGACCAAACCGAATGGAGGAAAAGCATCAGCGCTCAATTTGGGGCTCGCCCATGCGAAGGGGGAAGTTGTGGTGTGTATCGACGCTGATACGCAGTTATTGCCCGATGCCATCGCCCGGTTAGTAGCCCTTTTTACTGATACAACGGTTGGGGCCGTGGCAGGCAACGTGCGCGTCGGCAATGTTCACAATTGGCTCACCCGCTTTCAATCGATTGAATACACAACGAGCCAAAACTTCGACCGTCGTGCCTATGAACAACTCAATTGCATTACGGTGGTACCGGGTGCGATTGGCGCGTTTCGTCGCACCGGGATGCTGGCCGTGGGCGGCTTCACAACGGACACGCTCGCCGAAGACTGCGACCTTACCGTGCGGCTACTGCGAGCTGGTTACGTAGTCAAGACCTGCAACGAAGCAGTTGCCGTAACGGAAGCGCCGGATACGATTCAGATGCTGTTGAAACAGCGAGTTCGTTGGTGCTACGGCATGATGCAGGTTGTCTGGAAACACCGCGATCTGTTGTTCCAATGGAAACGGACGAGTGGCGCAAGCTGGGCGGTGCGTTGGCTGGCTTTGCCAAGTCTGGTGGCTTTTCAGTTCGGGTTTCCGTTACTAACGCTGGTAGCCGAACTGCAACTGGGTCTCTCGATATTCACTGGCAGTTGGAGCCTTGTACTGACCTATTTTATTGGCTTCTTGGCGATCGATACGATCATAGCCGCTTTCGCTTACCGGCTGGAAGGCCGTTCGTTGCGCCCGCTTCTCTGGCTCCTGCCGCAGCGGCTCATCTGGCGCTACCTGTTATTCTGGGTACTGATTCGCTCCTACGCCAATGCGATTCGGGGCGAAGTTGCTTCCTGGGGTGTGTTGAAACGAACGGGGCAAGTATGGTTACCCGATCAGTCCCCTGAAACAATGGGATCGGTAGTTGTTCTCCGAAAACCGCTTAACACAGATGGTCGAAATAGGTAAGGAGTCAACATCGGTCAAAACCAGACACTATGATGGCGCTCGTTCGAGGACACATGGTGTTTGGTTTCAAGTCATTCCATCCAATCTTGCGTGTCCAGGCGACTATACGTAAACGCAATGGGGAAAAGCTCTTTTCTTGTTAATAACGAAAAATGCCCATCCCTAAGGGATGGGCAAGAAACAGATAGTGCGTGAATGGGGCTAAATAAATTCTATAACTTTTCTTTAGCCACTTTTACATCTTTTTTGGCTTCGTCTTTAATCAACTTTCCTTCAGCCTTCATACGAGCCTTACGGTCGGCTTTTAAGGCCGCATCGTCGCCAGCCATTTTGTCGGCATGCCGAGCCGCTTTATTCATCTTCAAATCAGCTTTATCAGCCGCGACCTGCGCTTTGGCTTCTGCGACAGCAGCCTTTTTCTTAACATCCTGAGCCTGACCAGAATTAATGGCCAATACAGCCAGTATCACAAAAGGAATGAGCTTTTTTTTCATTGTGACAACGGGAAAAATGATTTAACGAAATGAGTATTTTTACTACAAAATTCCTAACAAGATATTCATTTATGTGTTTGCGAATGCCAATTAAAATGTGGTTAATATGTGTTGGAGGTCAGATATAGTATTCTCCACTAATCTGATATAAGCAATGAATTTTCAAGCAATGGAAAAGAAGATAATCACTCGTCGGGGAAAAATTTTCAGAACAGAATCAACTGATTTATTTTTTATTGAACCGGCATAACAGTTTAACATACAATAGCGGTAAGCCACAGATTATCAATGCTTTTCGCTGATTCAACCTTAACAAATATGGCTGTATTTTACTTTGTATGCTCGGAATCAATTTTCTCAAATTGACAGGCAAAAGCTAATATAAGCCTGACAGTAACCAACCTAGTGGGTTGAGCATTTTCATCAGGTATGCGCATCCATACTGGGAAACAATCTACCTTTTACACAGGCGGTTTTTAAAATTAATCCGTCATTAATCACAAATTAATTCCGTTTTCAGCTACTAATCAGTTAATAAGTAGAATTTCGCACACAGTTAAATCAACCAGTCGTTTTACTATTCTCACGTTGTGTACCGATGGAAAAAGTTGTTGATTATGCCTTAGAATGGGATGTTAATCCTAACCGGCCCGACTCCTGGCGTATTGTTATTACAACCACAAAGCACGATACGCCCTTTAGGTTGCCCATTGATACACCTCAGGAATTTCTGGCCGCAGCGCACATGCTCAGTAAATCATCGGTGATGTATGATCGAAATACCGGTTTATTGGTTGTGCCACAACGAGCAGCCGGCACGTAGATAACTTATGCTCGTTTGTACTCATTGGTGTTCAAGGCTGAGCGACCACGTCTATGAAGTATACTGACACACTACTCGATCGCCTTCAGCAGGCTAATCAGGACCGCCGACCCGATATGTTGATGCGGAAATACCAGGCCATGGGTGAAAATGCGTTCCGATTTTTCAGGGCAACCCCTTCTTTATTTTATCAACATTTGCCCCTCGAACTGCTGGCTGGCGGGTATCCGGTTTGTTGGAGCTGCGCAGACTTGCATTTAGAAAATTTTGGTTCGTTCCGGGCTGGCAATAAATTGGTCTATTTCGACATCAACGACTTTGACGAGGCTTTGCTGGCACCGGCTACCGTTGATCTAAGTCGACTTGTAACCAGCCTGTTTGTGGCCGCACCGTTGCTGAGACATTCGCCTGAAACAAGCCGGCAGCTTGCTCATCGTTTCCTGACTACCTACCGCCAGGAACTCTTACTCAGTAAACCACGGTCCATCGAGCGGCAGACGTCGAAAGGTATACTTAACAAATTTCTGACCCAGGTAGCCAGGCGGTCTCGTAAAGAGTTGCTCAATCGATTGACGCACGGGCATGGTCGAAAACGACAGCTTCGTCTACTAAACGACCGGCTCCTAGCGGTGCCGAAGGGTGAACGCGACGCGGTCTGGAATTGGTTGAAAAGCGCGCTGGCAGCAGGGGTAAATTCTACACTTCGGGACGTTAAGTTTCGACTGGCGGGCACGAGTAGTATCGGCCTGAATCGCTATGTCGCTCTAGTCGAAAGCGCAAACGGCAAACTCCATTTGCTGGATATAAAAGCGACTCGGCCCTCGGTTGCCGAACCTTACCTGTATGTAAACCAGCCCTATTGGCCCGACCCGGCAAGTCGTATCGTAGCGCTCCAGAATCGGCTTCAAGACGTCCCACCCGCCAGCTTATGGCCCCTTGCCGGGTTGAATGATGAATTTTTTGTTGTCCGCTCCCTACAACCGCAGGCTGACAGGCTTGATCTGACCAACAAGCGCGTACGGGGTAAACAACGACTGGGTAAGCTGGTCGACACAATGGCTCAGCTAACGGCTTCGGCTCATCTACGAAGTGGTGGTCGACAAGGATCAGCCATCTCTGATGAGTTAGTTACTTTTGCTGACAAGCCGGTTTGGGCTTCTGAATTGGTAACTTGGGCCGAAACGTATGCGCAACAGGTTTTTCAGGATTTCACCCTGTTTAGAGCTGCTCTCAAAGCTGGGTGGGCTGATTCAGGTCGGGTCAACGAACTCATCTAGAGGCTTCGGTGTGAAGTCAGGTTAGGGCAACACAACCAGTTTACCTGAGCCTTGGTTATTTTCCATAAATTGATGTTCACGATCGGCTCCAGCGTAAACGTCCGGCTGATAGCTAATTTTAGTTTCTCCTCGTCAACTTGGCGGATGAAGTTTTGAAACGCCATCGTCGGACTTGTAAACTGACTGCTATCCTAGGTGGTTAGCCGCACCATAGCGGGAATAAAGTCCATTGGCGTGAAGTGGGCAATCGACCAGCTTTCGGCCAGCATCCTACTCATGCAACCCGTACCGTCGGGTTGGAGGCATTTTAGCGAGTCCTGTAAGGTAGAGGTGCCGACTAATTTCAGCGTTTTCGTGAGACTTGATGCCGAAGAAATCTGAGTGATCCGCGTCGATTTATTCTGCTTGCACCAGGTGCTCGAATTGTTTGCTGTCCTTAGTGGCCCAATCCGCCAATGCTAATAAAACAGGGCTTAACTCTTCACCAGATGGGGTTAGACTATAAATCGTAATGGGCGGCATCACCTGTTCTACCAAACGCTAAATGCACTCAAGGGAGTAGCGGTAAAACATTTACGAGCGGGCATTTTTTATATCAATTTCTTCTTCGACATCCCTTTGATCCGACCCATGGGAATGATGGGGAATAACTACTGGTTCAAAGCCCCATTAGTACTGGTTCATCCCAGAGACATTGCTCGGGCTGCTGCTCTGGAATTGCAGTACACCCGTACGCGATTTGCCGCCGTTTGTACGCGTGAGCATCGAGCTACCGGATGCCATTGAGCATATCCAACTATCTGAATTGCCTACCGGTTGGGATGCGCTCAAGTACTCCGAAAGCCTACCACAGTTTTTACTATCCAAGTTGGTTCTTTTTTATCCCGCCTTGGCCTTTGCAATTCCGTCGGTGATTGTTAGGAATACGCCATCACGCAACATCCTGATCAAACCTTTGCACCCGCTGATGAGTCAGGTGAAGATAGTGGACGTAGTGGCTCATGAGTTCGATGAACGATTACAGAAAAAGGCTGATCTGCCAGCGATTTCTACCGCACAAGTTAAGAAGCTCCAAAGACGGTTTGCTTAGGGATACTATCCCGCTACAATCCTAGTGTGGTAGAGCGGCTTGTATCGTTCAAGAATACAAGCGTTTGCTGAGACGAAGCATTTAGAATACTAGGCTGAATTTTTAATGTCTATCAACGCTAATCCGTAGCATAAACGCGTGTGCAACTCTTACAAAACCGCTAAAAGCACATCAACTCCATTTTTCAGTATCATTAGTCGTAACTCGTTTACAGTCAAGTAAATTGCGCTAAAATCTGTTTCGAATCTGGAACGCTAATTTTATCTTATTTTTCAGACCTTTTGGGGTAATTAGCTGATTAGCAGGCTCTGTTTGCCCGAAACTGTTTTTATCTCTTCCTTTCCTGGTTTATTGACCCCGCCACGCACTACAGCGGTAGTGCAATCATTTTGATTCGAAGGTCATGCATATATGATCAAACCTTCTTTTTAGGGAAAGCCTGAGCGCTTGGTTACTTGGTAAGGAGGATTGGTCTGCAAGAGACAGTCTCCAGCTTTTAAAACAAAAGCTTCCCCGTTGGGGTGAATATAAGCGTGCCGTACTGCCTGACGACACGTATCTGGACGACCTGGCTTATCGTCACGGCGTGACCAGACAAAATACTTACCTCATCCGTATTTTTAGGCACGCAGGTGCAGCTCCAGGTTGTGCTACTTGACCAGTCGCCGTTTTGTACACTGCTGATGATTGGGCTGGCGACCCGGCGAATCCGGTTATTGTCGCGATCAGCAATGAATAGGTTCCCACTTCCGTCGACGGCGATTCCGGTGGGCTTGGCGATACTGGCTCGCGTTCCCAGTTCCCCATCGCCACTAAAATTGTATACCCCATTACCCGCTACGGTCGTGATGCTGCCCGCCGGCGTAACTTTCCGAACCCGGTTACCACCCTGATCGGCAATAAACAAGGTACCATCTGTAGCCACGGCAACACCAGTCGGATAGTTCAGTCCTGCACTAGTGGCGGGACCACCGTCGCCCGTCGACTGACCGATTCCGTTACCAGCAACGGTGGTCGTTACCCCCGTTGTCGTAACCTTACGAACGACGTAATTACCGGCATCGGCAATAAACAGATTCCCGTTTTTGTCAACGGCTATGCCCTGAGGGGCAATCAGCGCCACACTCGTGCTTATTCGGGTAATGATGCCCGTCGTGGAAACTTTACGAATGGTAGCGCTTTCCCGATCAACAATGTATAAATTCCCAGTATCGTCTACTGTCACGCCAGTAGGCTCCTTCATCGAGGCACTCGTGGCGGGGCCGCCATCGCCTTTATAGTCGTAATAACCGTCTCCCGCTACGGTCGAGATCGTTCCATCCGATGAAACCTTCCGAATCCGCCGGTTATACGTGTCAGCAATAAATACATTCCCGATTCGATCAACGGCTACGCTGGTCGGACTGTTGAGCATTGCACTGGTAGCCGTACCACCGTCTCCACTGTACCCAAACGTTCCCGTACCGGCGATTGTGCTGATGATACCCGTGGGTGAAACCCGCCGTACCTGATGATTAAGCTGGTCGGCAATGAACAGATTTCCCTGTCCGTCTGTGGCTACGCCGGACGGCACGTACAAATCAGCTTTCGTAGCCGGACCGCCATCGCCACTAAACGTTTTACCGTTGCCTGCCAGGGTACTGATCGTGCCTGCTGGTGTAACCTTCCGGACCCGCGTATTTGTCGCATCGGCGATGTAAAACGTACCGTCGTCCTGCACAGCTACTCCCACCGGGTAGTAGAGCCGGGCGCTGGTAGCCGGGCCACCGTCACCCCCAAAACCCGTAGACCCGTTACCAGCCACCCGATTGATAATTCCTGAGGTATTGACCTTGCGAATGAGCATGTTCCGGCTATCGGCAATAAACAGATTCCCGCTTTTGTCGACGGCTACACTCGACGGAAGTGCCAGCGCAGCTTTCGTAGCCGGACCGCCATCGCCACTATATGAGTTCGCACCCGTACCAGCTACCGTGCTGATCACACCGGTCGTCGACACTTTACGAATTCGGTGGTTACTCCGGTCGGCGATATACAGATTACCCTCCGTGTCGACGGAGACACCGTAGGGTTCATATAGTTTGGCGCTAGTAGCCGGGCCACCGTCACCACTAAATCCAAAGGCCCCCGTACCTGCGACCGTGCTGATGATACCATCCGTAGAAATTTTGCGGATACGGTGATAACCGGTTTCGGCAATGTAGATATTACCCGTCATGTCTACAGCTACACCGGACGGTTGAAAGACAGATGCCTTTGTGGCCGGACCGCCATCACTCCCTGAGCCGCAGCACCCCACTAGCGTTGTAATGCTACCAGTAGGCGTAACTTTACGAACCGCATTATTGTCTTTATCGGCGATATAGAGGTTTCCATCTTTGTCGACGGCAATGCCGTATGGAGAGTCTAACTGCGCATCGACAGCTGGTCCGCCATCCCCCCGAAAGCCAGCCAGGCCGTTGCCCGCTACGGTGGAAATACTACCATTGACGGTGACTTTTCGAATGCGGTTATTATCGGTGTCCGCAATATAAACTACACCGTTCTGATCAACGGCTACACCAGTAGGGTGGTTGACAAACGACGAGGGAGCCGGTCCGCCGTCGCCCATGGCATTTGATCCTGCAACGGTAGCAATAGTCTGGGCGAATGTGTGCAGGGAAAGAAACAGACAGAAAATGTTAACTACACTTGAAAGGGTTACGTATGGGCGTAAAGTAAGCTTCATGAAATCGGGCTAATTCGAAATAGATGAACAAATTAAAAGATTTTTGAGAGTATCTAAAAATTGGATCTTTCAATAAAGTAAAGAGCCCATAAGGTCAAAAGACACGGCATAGGCCGTCTCTCACGAACGAACACATCAATGCTTCTCATCACAAGGATAGAAGTAAGGGCTAGTCTGTTGCCGGGCAACTGGTGTGGCCCGCCGGAGCGGCCTGCTCTGTTTTAAAATAGCAGACAATTGGCCACAAAAGGACCGCAATTACTCAAAAAGGGTGGGCAATTTTTCGACTTGCACCATAATGGTACATTTCTTTTTTTTAGCCTGTTTTATTAGTCAATATGTTGATGGTCAATGGAATTTCACTAACTTAGGTGGTAGTAGTTTAGGTGCAATTTTCGTCTTTTTGTCAACCTTTTCTAACTAACTTGCTAATTATCAGGGGAAGGAGAGGGTGTCAGGTATACTGCCCGGATGATCGCCGTGTCTGATGATGGCTTCGGCGTAGAAGAGCTCGACCCAGCCCCGCCACCGGGTCAGCTGCCAGAACTGACTCTGGGGCAGGCGCAGATCCAGGTCCGTGCCGCTGCTTTGGGGACTAAGCACCGGAAGCTGGGCAGTGATGCGCTCGATGAGGCCTAAACACTCGGCACTCGAGAGCGGAAACTTGTCCTCCCGGCTGAACTCGCCTGTCAACAACTGCCCCATCGACTCGCCGATCATGGTGGTGATAAACTCGATCCGACAGAAGCTGAGTTTGACCCAGCGGACCGCTTCCAGATTAAGCTCCTGTGCGCTCAGCGATAGAGTAGGGCAGGGCCTGGGTCATCATGCGTGGATCGGGGTCATACCGTCCAGACCGTAACGGGCGTTAAGCATGGCGTCGAGTCCCTCCCGGATGGGCTGCAGCTGGCTGGCCGCGGGCACGACGGTATAGGGGAAGTTGGGATGCTGCTCGTGCCAGGTTAGGTACAGATTCACCTTGCTCTAGGCCAGTTGGAGTAGATCGGTGGACAGTTCAACCAGATTGCCCGCCTGGTAGGGCTCCATGATCTGATTGAGCGTCAGGGGCGGTTGAGTAGCCGGATCCGGGCCAAATTGATGCTCTGAAAAATGGGTTGTAAGTTCTCAAAACTCAGTATCAATCCTCTCCAGTTAGGGCTATACTAGCCCTAAGGACTCTTCGGGGACTTCTCCGCTTCACGTATAGCCGCTTAGACAATGAAGGCCACCGCTAGCTAAACAGCTTACTATCAGGGGTAAATTCATGGTTTATTCGCATCAAGTGTAATCACTGCTTCTGGTGATAACCTGGTGCAACTAAATTTTACATGTCTAAACGCTAAGTCCAGAAACCGATGAAGACTAATTTGATCATCACCCTATTCCTTGTGGTTCTACTGGGATGTTCCAAGGAAGACAATACGCCTGTTCCGGCAGTAGATCTGGTCGGCAAATGGGAGTTAGTTAAATTTACAGTGGATCCCTCGCCCGTAAACGGCACGAACGATTATCTGGCCTATTTGCGCCAGCTCTTTAGCTATAACTGCACAGAGATCAATTTCTACTACAACTTCTCGGCTGATAAGGCCTTCTCGGAATCCACGGAGAGTAAATGCCAGTCGGGTACTACAAATGACACCTTACTGGACGGAAAGTGGGAGTCAACGCCCACCGAACTATCCATCACGCTCGACGACGGAACTGGTGTGCAGCAAACACAAACCTATAAAATTGATCTGCACCCGGCTCAACCCGGCAAGTACGCGTATATGGATCTAACGATGAGTAATAATGGTACTAACTACTCCCTGAGCTTAAACAAGCTCTAATCGTAAACCAGCTCGTCTACTACTTTTCGGGGTACTATACTGCTAGTTTAGCTTTTTTCGTAGCCAGGCGCGTACCGGTTCATCGTATAGTTTTAAACTGGCATAGGCCAGCACGATAGCGCCGGAAAAGGTGAGCAGGGCGTAGGGCCAGGCCTGCGCTATGGTAATGCCCTTGTGATTGCTGATCCAGGCCACGTAAAAATAAACCAGCACATAGTGGGTCATGTACAGGGGATAAGACAAATTGCCCAGGAACTGACAAAGTTTAGCTTCCCGCTGAGTTGGCACCACTCCACTGGCACCGATATAGACAATCAGGGGAAAAACCACGATGATGCAAAACGCTTCGTACAACCCATTTACCCAGAGACGCTCGGCCCCGCCCAGTCTGGGCATCAACAAAACCGCGGCCACCAGTAAGCTGCTCCATACGAACGCGTAGTTAATGGAGGCAGGCCGCGCGACCCGCGACAACAGCAGACCGGCGAAAAAGGGGAATAGCGTGCGGATCAGCCCAATGCGCATGTGTTCGGCATTGAGGGTCCAGCCACCGGCCACGTCGCCGTTGGGACTGGTAAGTGCGAAGTGAACTAGCACGGCCCCGGCCAGTACGACAAAACCGGCTAAGGCTTTATTGGATAATTTCCGTAGTCCCAGGGCGTAAAAAAGATTAGCGATGTACTCGAAAAATAAGGACCAGCCAACGCTGTTGAGCGGGTGCATTTCCTGCCAGCCCCGTATATCCATCGACAGGGGCAGGGGTAGGAGTGTATAGCCGATCAGCATTACGAGTATCAGTTTCCAGACCGGAACGGTATGAATAAGAGGCCATAGAGTAGAGTCGGTGAAATAAAAGCCGATGGCGCCCAGCGTCATGCCCAGGATAACCAGGGGCTGGAGCCGCACGAGCCGGCGCCGAAGAAAGCCGCCGATGGTTAGGTTATCCCATCTGCCGTCGTAGGCATAGCCGATGACAAAGCCCGACAGGAGAAAGAAGAAATCAACGGCCAGGTAGCCATGGTTGACTAGATTGTCGAGGTGACTGCTGGCCAGGGGCTCGGCCAGGTGAAAGCAAACGACGATGATAGCGGCTACGCCCCGCAGGCCATCTAACAGTTGATAATGGGGCCTGGTGCCCAGTTGGTTATTATTCATTAAAGGGAACTGAAAAGGGCACGCTGGCTCAGCCAGGAAATAAATTGACTGTAAGTAAGCATTCTTCACCGCCCTGTCGGCTAGCCTATATTATCGCTCGTCGTAACCAAGGAGAATGTAGGCAATGCCAACTTGTCGAAACGGTCTGCTTTTTTAGAATCTTGGACGAATATAACGCTCACTCGTAAACAGCGGCCATATCATCGTCCAGATCCGACATGCGCAGATCCTCCAAATACTCTTCGGTCGTCGAAAACTTGCTGTTACCCGGAGCCGCACTGATCTTACGCTTATCGGCTACTTGGTAGTGGCTTAATTGCGTTTATCGGCGAAGAAGAACTGATTAATGAATAGGCCGATTATCGTATCGTGAACCGCCACTGACCGCCCCGGTTTGAGAAGCAAATCGTTCGACGGGTCACCGGGCCACCGGAGTGGTCTCTTCAAGCGTGTTCGAAGAGTAAGATGCTTACGTCCGAGACCTTGTAATGACGCTTTACGAACTAAGCGTAAGCGTTGATCTAAGCAATCAAAGTACGCCGGCACGGGTCGCCCCGCACCAAGAGTCCGTTATCCATCTAATCACCTCGATTTTAGCTTGCTCTAGTAAGCTAAGTAGGTGGCGAAACGGTTGGTTTGTACGTCGTCCAAAAACGAAGGCAATGATCTCGCCAGTCACTGCATCCTCTACCTACGGCAGCGGCCGACCGTCACAGCCACCGGGGCTGTTTTTTCTTTCCCACGTAGGACCGCCCGGCGGCCCGGCACATCTTGTCAACCTTAAGACTCATTTTCAAGCCTCTATCAACGTATAAGGAGTTTACGTGAATCACTTCTCTACCGCACGGGCAGCCCCGTTTTTTTTAAACTGAGCGCTTACGGTGTTCCGGTTAACACCTAAGACACGAGCGGTATTACGTATGCCGGCTCCGTTAAGGACCATCTGAACGGTCCGCCGTTGCGGTGATCTGCACTTTGACCAAGGGGTCTCGCGCCTTGTGGGTGTAAGTTTGGACAAAACCGGGCCGCAGTCATAGCATCGGTAGCGTTGGGTACCAGCGCGGGTAGTGCCATACCGTTTGACGAGTTTGGTTTAACCGCAATGCTTACAGGCAACTGCTTCTAATACCATTCACAAAGATACCTTATTCAACGCAGTCAGGCCACTGCCAATACGTTACTTATGACAATTGATGTTAAGTTTAAAAGTGGACCATACTCATAATATTCAGAATAGTTATCATCATTTTTTAGACTAATAACGTCAATAAATTCTTGTGCTGACAGCTGGTGTGTGCTTGGCATTGGAGATGATTGCTCAATAGTCATTAAACTAGTGTGGTAGTCATTGAACTAGTGTGGTTAAGAACACACTAACATAGCAGTTTGTGCCTGTTGTAGTGATCTAAGCTTATATATTACGAGTCCGAAAAAACGGGTAGTCTCCTGAACTAGTGGTTTCACCACGATTGCGACCAGCAATCATTTTCGTAATGGTTCAATTTAACGGTCGAATTGGCAGCCGGATGTAAGGAACGGGTCAACAACCGTATAGGAGGGTTTCGAAAAGTTATGCGCTTAAGCCCAAACTCTGCTGGTGAAAACACGTTAATAGCTGTTAAACGTGGTTAGTCGCCTGCGCTGTGAAAATCGGTCTAAGCTATTTCTAAGGGGATCTTAAGCAGATTTTCAGCACACAGCGGCAACTTGCCAACCCGTTCAGTACTCATTATCACTGCCAGCTACGCGGACACCTGCTTACAGGTAGCCTTCTGACTGGCTAGTAAAACGCCTTACGCCCAAGCAATTATGACAGATACTCCTGTAGAACAACACGATCAGCTTCTCTGGTACAAGGATGCCATTATTTACGAACTTCACATTAAAGCGTTCTGCGATGGTAATGCCGACGGCATTGGTGATTTTCAGGGCTTGCTCGAAAAGCTGGATTACCTTCAGGAACTGGGCGTCACGGCCATCTGGCTGCTGCCTTTCTATCCGTCGCCCCTGCGCGATGATGGCTACGACATTGCTGATTATTATACGATAAATCCGTCCTACGGAACCATCGAACAGTTTAAAACCCTGCTCGTTGAAGCCCATCAGCGGAACCTGAAAGTCATTACGGAGCTGGTGATCAACCACTCGTCCGATCAGCATCCCTGGTTTCAACGTGCCCGGAAAGCACCCAAAGGTTCGCCCGAACGGGATTACTACGTCTGGACCGACGATCCAACGCAGTACCGGGATGTCCGGATTATTTTCCAGGATTTTGAAAAATCTAACTGGACCTGGGACCCTGAAGCGCAGCAGTATTACTGGCACCGCTTTTTTCACCACCAGCCCGACCTGAACTACGACAACCCGCTGGTTCAGGAAGAGGTGTTCAAAATGATCGATTACTGGTGCGAGCTGGGTGTCGATGGTTTCCGGCTGGATGCCGTACCTTACCTGTTTGAGCGAGAGGGGACCAACGGCGAAAACCTGCCCGAAACCCACGCGTTCCTGAAAAAACTGCGCAAGCACATCGATGATCATTTTCCGGGTGTAGCGTTCCTGGCCGAAGCGAATATGTGGCCCGAAGATTCAGCATCGTACTTCGGCGATGGCGACGAATGCCACATGAACTATCATTTTCCGGTGATGCCCCGCCTGTTCATGGCGCTGCAAATGGAAGACCGGTACCCGATTACCGACATTTTCGACCAGACGCCAGCCATTCCCGATAATTGCCAGTGGGCCATCTTCCTCCGTAATCACGATGAGCTTACTTTGGAAATGGTTACCGACGAAGAGCGGGATTATATGTATAAGACTTACGTCAGAGACCCCCGATCGCGCATCAATCTTGGCATCCGTCACCGGCTGGCTCCGCTGCTGGGCAATAGCCGGAAGAAGATCGAACTGATGAACTGCCTGCTGTTCTCGTTGCAGGGCACGCCGGTCATTTATTACGGAGATGAGATCGGGATGGGCGACAATGTGTACCTGGGCGACCGCGATGGCGTACGGACTCCCATGCAATGGTCGCCGGATCGAAATGCGGGATTCTCGGCCGCCAACCCGCATAAACTTTACCTGCCGACCATCCTTGATTCTGAATACCACTATGAAGCGGTCAACGTGGAAACCCAACGGGCCAACACGTCGTCGCTGTTCTGGTTCATGAAACGGATGATCAATCTGCGGAAACGGTACAAGGCTTTCGGACGGGGTGATCTCAACTTTGTGAACGTCGAAAACCCTAAAGTGCTGGCCTTTACCCGGACGTACGAAGACGAAACTCTGCTGGTTGTCATCAACCTGTCGAAGTTTGCGCAACCCGCCGAGATCGAACTGAAGGGCTTTAACGGCTATGTACCGGTCGAAGCATTCAGCCGAAATTCGTTCCCGCCGGTTTCGGAAAACGAAACGTATTTCTTCACCCTGGCTCCGCACGACTACCAGTGGTTCGTGCTGGAGAAAATACATACGGATGCGCTGCCCGCTTTCCACCTGCCCGAACTTCAGATTGCGTCCTGGGGTCAGCTGATGAACAAAAGTGCCCGCGAACGACTGGAAACGAAGGTATTGCCGGATTATCTGCTCCGATCCGACTGGTTCAGTGAGAAAAAGCAGACGATGCGGGGCATTGCGATCGTGAATCAGTCCCCCCTGACGCTCCCGTCCGGATCGGCCCATGTGCTGCTGCTGGAGGTATCGTACGAACGGGGTTTGCCCGAAATTTATCAGTTGATCATCGCGTTTGCCGATGAGTCGCAGGCTGCGAAATTGACCCAGGGCTGCCCGCAGTCGGTGTTGGCTACGATGAAGTTGGGTCAGGAGACGGGTGTTCTCTGCGATGGGCTGTATCTGGCCGACATTCAGCTGGCGTTGCTTCAGAACGTGGCTCAGCAAAGCAGCCATACCGAAGGAAATCTGCTATTTCAGAGTAAACCGGCGCTGACCGAATACGTTCGGGAGCACGACTCCATAAAGCCCAAACTGCTCGCTTCGGGACCTAACTATGCCACGATTGCCTACGATCGGGATTACCTGTTAAAAATGTACCGAAAGGTCGATCGGTCTGTAAACCCGGATACAGAAATTACGCGGTTCCTGTCCGATAAGGCCGAATTTGCCAACGTTCCGGCGTTTACCGGAACTGTAGAAATTAGTTCGACGGGCGAACCAATCATGCTGGGTGTCATGCAGGAGATGGCCGCTCAACATGGCGATGGAAAAAGTTACACGCTGGATCGGATCAACAACTTTATCGAACGAATTCTGGCCCGCGATTCGGCTCAGTTAGCGCAGGAAACCGCGGTTTCGCTCGGTACGCTGAGTCAGCCGGTTTTGTTCAGCGCGTTACCCCCCGAAACCCAGGAGTTGGTAGGCCATAGGGCCGCTCAACAGGCGCGGCTGCTGGGCATACGTATCGGACAGATGCACCAGGCACTGGCTTCTAACACGACAGATGCGAATTTTGCGCCGGAAGAATTCTCACTGCACTACCAGCGTTCGCTCTTTGCGAGCTTTCAGACGTTGGTTCGCGAAAGTTTCCAGAGTCAGAAGCGGAACGTACAACGCCTGCCCGACGACGTACGGCAAGAGGCCGAGCAGCTGCTGGGTCGGAAAGATGACGTGCTGAACCTGCTGAAGCGCATTTATCGCAAAAAGCTGGATACGACGAAAATCCGGATTCACGGCGACCTGCAACTGGAAAAAATCCTGCTAACCGGCAAAGACATTGCCATTCAGGATTTCGGTGGCGATCCGAGTCGAAGCTACAGCGAACGTCGGTTGAAGCGGTCGCCCCTGCGCGATGTCGCGTCGATGATCCGCTCGTTCTACTACGTAGGTTACGAAGGATTTCTGTCGACGAACCAGGTTCAGGTAGCTAATACGGTTCAGTTGTTACCCTACGCAGAGTTCTGGGCGCATTGCATGAGTAACTTTTTCATGCAGGCGTATCTTGAAACCGTTCAGGGCAGCTCGTTCATTCCCGATCAGCCCGACGATCTGCAAATGATGCTGGAAACGTACCTGCTCGAAAAAGCCATCTCCGATTTGACGCATGAACTTAATAACCGCCCCGACTGGGTGAGGGTCCCTTTGCAGCTTATCAAATCGATCCTTGACCAATCCGACGTGCCGGCCGTGGAGCGCGAACCGGGAGAAGGGACGGTTATGCTGGGTACCATAGCGGGTAGTTGATCCGTTGAGAGTACAGCGGTCATCGGCAATGTGTGTGCGTCTTGGTAGACACACGTTACGATGATCGTTGTGCTCTCTGCTGTTATGTTCTGTAAACTGTACCGCATGAATCGATCCATCCGAAACGTATTCTATCTCGTAGTTGCCCTGTTTATCCCGACGTTAGGTCAGAGTCAATCGGTTCGCGACAAACCACGTCCGGCTACTCAAACACTGGTCAGTCCCGATGAGCAGTTTGGCCCGTTATTCGAGGCTGTTCAGTTAAAAGCCGTCTTCCCGGATTCAAAAACCTTTGCCGACTGCACGCCTAAATTTCCACCGGCAACAATTCTGGCCAACTACGACAACGCCCGCCAGCAGGCTGACTTCGAACTGAAAAGCTTTGTTCTGGAACACTTTACGTTACCGGTCAGGCCAGCATCCGGCTACACGAGCAAAGCTGGTCAGTCGGCCCAGCAACACATCGCCGACTTATGGCCAGTGCTGACCCGACCGGCTCTGTCAACCCTCAAGCCGAACGAGCAAGCTGGTTCGCTTATTCCATTACCAAAATCCTACGTAGTCCCCGGCGGTCGATTTGGCGAGATCTATTACTGGGATAGCTACTTCACCATGCTGGGCTTGCAGACTTCGAGCCGGACGGTGCAGATCAGGAACATGGTCGATAATTTTGCTTACCTGATCCGAACGATCGGGTTTATTCCCAATGGTAACCGGACGTATTTTTTGGGTCGCTCGCAGCCCCCGTTCTTCTCATTCATGGTAAATCTGCTCTCGGAGGTGCAGGGTCGCCGGAGTCTGATCACCTATTTGCCTGAATTACAAAGGGAATATGATTTCTGGATGGCGGGCAAAGATCAGCTAAGCGCACAGCGACCAGCCTACCGGCGGGTGGTGCGACTGGATGAGGGCGTCTACCTGAACCGGTATTTTGATGACAAGCAAACACCCCGCCCCGAATCGTATCGGGAAGATGTCCAACTGGCCAAGTCGACCAAACAACCACCGGTACTTTATCGACACCTTCGCGCTGCGGCTGAATCGGGCTGGGATTTTAGCAGTCGGTGGCTGACCAATAGCAAAAAACTGCGTACCATTCATACTACTGATTTTATTCCGGTCGATTTAAATGCCCTGCTCGTCAATCTGGAACAAACGCTGGCCAGTGGCTATCGGCTGAAAGGGGATCTGGCCCGAGCCAAGGCCTACGAGCAACTGGCTCAGCAGCGACGTAGTGCCATTCAACGTTACTGCTGGAGTCTGAAGAATGAGTTCTTTTTTGATTATGATTTTGTTGCCCGGAAGCCATCTTCGGTCTATTCGCTGGCTGGCGTCTATCCGCTTTTTGTCAAAATAGCTACGCCTGCCCAAGCCGTATCAGTAGCTCGAAAACTGGAACAGTCCTTTCTGAAACCCGGCGGATTGACCACTACGCTGGTACGCACTGGCGAACAATGGGATGCACCCAACGGGTGGGCTCCGTTGCAGTGGCTAGCCATCCAGGGGTTGCGCAACTACCGACAGCAACCACTGGCGACTAAGATCAAGACAAACTGGGTAAATGAAAACCTGCGGGTCTACAAAGCGTCGGGGAAGATGGTTGAAAAATATGATGTGATCAGCACGGCAGGGGCCAAAGGGGGAGAATATCCGAATCAGGATGGTTTCGGCTGGACAAACGGCGTGTTGCTACGACTGATAAGCGAGAAGTGACCCTTCGGAAATGCACCATTGACAGCCTACTTGTTCCCTCTACACGCAGTCCCTTTCCGTATGCGCAGTTGAAGAAAATGCCAGTCTTCGTCTCACCCAGTTCTGCGTTGGCTATGCAAAAGATAGGGGACACGGGCCGTACTGTAACGGGGTTACTAACGAGTGCCAACTAGACCGGCAAAATCCTGAACGGCTATCGGCAAGCTGAAGGCGAGGAGCCTTATCGTGCAAGGTTTTCAGGTGCCGGATACTAAGTTTTGCCGACAGATTTAAAAGTTGGCTATTAATTTATAAATTAAATTATAGGTGTATGAATGCATATATTTGTACATAATGTGTTATTACCATAGATTAGTCGATTACATATTATTATTAAAAATAGTAGTTTACTGACTAATAAATAAGCTCGTTGAGCGTATTAACTAATAACACGCTGGTTAGTCGATAGAGTTGTTCTGTCTTCGTGAACACTTTAAGATATATACCGGTTAATTCTGTATAGTGTTGATATTCAATCATTAATGGAACTAGTTATGGCCCCTAAAAAGAATTCATTATTACCTGGTCCCTGGACAGTAGTAGTTATGATTTCTGGCTCTCTGTTCTGGCTAACCGTTAAGTGGATTTGGGAACAGCTGTTCTGATCACGTCTTCATTGTAACAGCTCCCTTTTCTAAGTGGACGTTTCTACGGCTAGTCTGTAGCAAGAATAAATGCATCGGTACGTTGGTATAGCTGTTACAAATTTAGTAAGATCATGAGTTACAAAGGCTTTATAATCGAGCCCAAAGCCGTAGATGTTTGCGTTGATTTTGGAAGCAATGGATATGTCGTGACGGGAAATCGGACAGCCTACCGGATTTTCCATTCGGCCACAAAGTTGATGTACGGCTTCAGAAGTACGCTGGAACTGGCCCAGAAAGCGATCGACAAAAACGGAGAGCGCTGGCTTAAGAGCAAACTGTAAGTAGTGTCTCAGAGACGACCCTGTTCTAACGCAAAATGGCCCGACTTCGACAGTTGGGCCATTTTGCATTAAAACGTTCTAGTGTAAAACAGCTTTGCTACCTCACTTTTACGATCTCACCGAAGTAGTTCATGAACACGATGTAGTTTGCCGTTTTTTTGCTGTCCGGGTTCCGTAAGCTCATGGTGAGCGTAATATATTTCTGACCGTTGAACGTTGGCTTGTAGGTCGTGTTTTGAAGAACAGACCGATTAATAACGTCATCGCTTTTGGTGAAGTACAGTAAATCGTCTTTGAGCAACGTTCGTTTGAAGAGCTGACTGCCTGACTTTTTCGTTGCCAATACCGTAACCGTGTTGTTGAAATAGCAACCCCCGGCCGTTTCCGTGGTACTTGTATCTTTCTCCAGTGTCAGCGCCACCTTTATTGATTTTGCCGATTCCTGATAGTCATTGGCTTTGCCTAATTTTTCCGGTTCAATAAGCGACAGGCAGTTTTTGGGTTTGGGAGATGTGACCACAGCGGAGTCGACAAGGGGGGAACTCGTGTTTTTGGTTGTGCGTTCGGTATGGCCACAAGCCGCTAGCAGGCTGGCTGTCAGGAAAAATAAAGCTGCGTTCTTCATGCCGTAAATTTCGCAATTATCCCGTAGCCTGTTTATGGTTATTGTCATTATAGAGATAAAAGGAGAGCTACGTTTCGCCCGAATCACGAAAAAATCGGACTGGAGCGCTATTCGGCGTCAAAAAATGGATTGGATTAAAGGAGAGTATCAGAGAAAGAGGTCACTCGGTAAGTTGCTATTCATGTATAGCTCATGGAGTCGTTTGTAAAATTTATCGATACCCAAGACAGACTGTTTCGGGCGAACTAACGTCATTCGTCTGTTCGCTATTGATTAGCCGGCTGTTGGCGCACACTGGCACGAAATACACACCATTGACACGCTTCCGTTTAATAAACTCGTTCCGCTAATAGATTGATGGTTCGTACATTGGTCTGAGTAAACACAACCTGATGCGACTAACCTGGACGTTTTTTTCTAAACAAGAACCTACCGTCACACTGACAGTAGTGTATTTACCCAAACTGGATAAGTTCCGTTCGGCGGGCTATCTGGAGACCGTCACCAACACGGCTTATGTGGGCTGGGATAGCTTTCGAATTTTTAATACGGGTGGCCAGGCTGATAAAAAAGCCCTTTTTGGCTCACTGATCCGAGTTGATCAATTCAGTCCACTGTCCATCTGATCAGCGTAAAAAGCTCAGCACTGCTTTTTTAAATAAGTCGATTGACTGGACGTGCGGAATGTGGCCAACGCCGGGAAACTCGACGAGTTGACTGCCGGAAATTTGCTGCTGGGTTCGTTTGCCCAGCGCCGGATAGTGCCCATATTGATTGACGATCGCTTTCGGCACCCGCGCTTTACCCACAATGGTGCGATCTGCCTGCCCGATCAGCAAAAGGGTAGGCACCTTGATCCGGTTAAATTCGTAACAAACGGGCTGTTCATAAATCATCTGGTAGGTGAGGGCATTGACCCACGCGATTTGCTTGAATCTGGGATCGGTCAGTGCGGCAGCCTGTACACGCACCCATTCGTCATACGCCGGCTTCCACTGGGGGTAATAACTCTGCTGATATTTTTTGTAGGAATCATACGTGGCGGCCAACTCTCCTTTGTACAAACTGTCGATGGGCGAGTACGGAACGAAGGTTCGATAATCTTCCAGCCCGATCGGATTTTCAAGCACTAGCTGACTAACCCGCTCCGGATACTGTAACGTGAAGCGCGTTGCCAGCATACCACCCATCGAATGTGCTATGACAATGACTTTATCGATTTTCAGCGAATCGAGCAATTGTTTGTTGTTGGATGCCAACGCATGAAAGCTATAGTGCAGATCCGGAATGTCTGATTTGCCCCAGCCGACCTGATCGGGTACGATGACCCGATACCCTGCTTCGGCGAGAAAATCAATCACGTTGCGCCAATAGACGCCCGAAAAATTTTTGCCGTGGAAAAGAATGACGTTTTTCCCGTTCGGCTTAGTGGCGGGAGCTACATCCATATAAGCCATGCGTATTGTTTTTTGCTCCTGATGTAGGGTAACGTACCGAACGGGATGCGGATAAACGATTGTCTGGGCAGAAGAACACACGGTTCCTGTCAGCCAGAGAAGCATCAGACAGCAATATATTTTCATCGTATGCAGTAGGGTTAAAGCAGCAACGTGTAGCATTTGGTATAGCTGCGAAAAGCTCATCTCTATGACAACACAGAAATACTGCCTTGGTTAAGCTAATTGATCGACTACGAAATTATTGGTTTGTACAGCTACTAGTCCGCCAACTGACTTGGGTCAACGGGGGGGGCGCAGTGATTCTCTTTGAGCACCGTTTTTGCTGAAATTGTACTTTTTTGATGATATCTAGTTATTGTGAGAAAAATCGTCCAAAAAATTAGAATTATTAGAAAAATACAAATTATGCGTAATTAAGATGGACTTATTGAACTATTCTAATAAATGGCCTATTTTGCGGCTAATTAATTGTCTTTTTTAATGAATTTTTCGAAAAAGCCTGCTTATAAGCCTCCTGCCTATTGCATTAACCCACCTCAATCCACCACCTTTGTCACGGAAAAATATAAATTTAAGTCCAATGAAACAGTTCCGTTTATCAGTTGCCGTATTGCTTTCAGTATGCGGTTTGGCGGGCATGGGAGATGCCAAAGCCGACAATGGTTCAGTAGTAAGCGGGGTAAATGTTGAGAAGTCCGAACAAAAGAAAATTCGTTTATATACCCAATCGTCCGCTCCGGTTGACGTGGCAATTATCGATGCTGAAGGTCACCTTCTTTATCGTGGAACCGTTACTAAAAATCAGAAAGGCGTCGCTTCGTTCAATCTGAACAGCCTGCCCGATGGTCAGTATTTTCTGACGGCCAGCAACGATAATTACTGGATGTCGCAGGGACTGACGATCAAAGGTAACGCGCTTAGCGTTGACGACAGTAACCTGAAACAACTGGTGCAGCCAACCATTTCGGCTTACGAGAAAAACAAATTTGAAGTGAATTTGCCTGCCAAGAACGTAGATGAGGCTAATGTCGCTATCTACGATGCGCAGAACGTGCTGGTTCAGACCGATACATTCAAAGGTTCGGTTCGCCGGTTCGACCTGTCATCACTGCCCGATGGTGCGTACACGTTCATCGTAGGCCCTGATCAAAAGCAGTTCTCGACACGTATCGACATCAAGCACTAAGTTACTGGCAACTGCGTGTCGATTGATACAGTAGTTGATTCCTACCATTCTCAACGTACGCGATAAGGCTTTTCGGACAAGTCTGGTCGCGGCCCCAACACACCGCTGCGTTTTCTCAAACGCAGCGGTTTTTTTTATTGGTCAGGATGGCTTTTGACGGTCGCTATCCGCTGGGAAAATCAACTACGTAACGACTGCTCACGGGCTCAATCAGAGGAAGAACCTTTTAAGGCGGTTAAATAGGATTTTTCTACTAATTAACGGTTTGATTTTTCTTTAATTGGGTAATGCCTACCTTTGCAAAGTCAAAAATGGGTGAAACGCCGACGGCTTGCCGTAGAGGTTTGACTCCTGGCCCGGCTGGTCCGAGCAGCCGGGCTTTTTTATGCCCCGAACTGGCTTCGCGACAACTCAATTATCACCGCGACAATCCGAGTTCCCTCTCCACTGTTACGCTACCAGCATAACGAATAGCTTGGCTCAGCCGATCTGCCGGTACTTCACGTTGGCCAATAACGAGAAACGATACCGGGGTACCTTTGCCGAAGGGGACTGGCCTATGTTTATCAAGATCAAAGCACTGGCGGAAGGCGATCAAACGATCTGCTTTCTTTTACTTAACCCGAGTCCAGGTTTTCGTTTTTCCTAACAGAGAGATGCCCATAACGTAGCCGTGCAGATCCAGCGCATCCGGACTTTTAAGGCTTAAATCACAGCTGTACGTCTTGCCGTCTTCCGGGTTGTAAATTTCCCCATCGCTCCAGACATTGTTGCCCTTGTAGGTGAGGTTCGTCATAATGACCATGTTATGAATGGGGCGGGTGCGTAGCTTTTCATCGGGATTCTGACTATCCATTTTGGGCCTGTTGGTCGCTGGGTCATTCGGTTCGGCTGTCCACACCAGCCGCCCGTAATACTTATTGCCCTGCTTGTAGATCTGAACCTGATTTTTCTTTTTTGAACTAAGCCACTTTCCAACCACTGCATCGGCATTATCGGGTTGCGGTGCGTAGGCAGATAGAGTTAGCATCAATAACAATACTAAAGCAGTCAGGCGGTAAACGTTCATAAATTGAGTGGCGATCATTGATTTGCTGTATAAACTCAAATCGGGATAAAATGGTCCAACAAATCAATCAAAACGAAAGTTTGTTGTACTATTCCCGTCCTTTTGATTTCTTAGAGTCTGAAAAGGAGCAAAAGGTTAAATGAGTTCGACTTATTTACATCCTGACTTCTTATCGAATGTGCCCGGTTTATCCTTCTTTGATAGCGGTTGATGCCATAATTCGCTCAGGTAAACTAACAACGTATAGCGAGTGACTGCTGGAAAGCGAAGTTTAGGGCTACAACCAAAAACGGGCAACTACCACTAAAAGCAACTAGTCGTGATGATGAGCCAACTTTTCCAGGTATAAACTCTCAAATACTGTTCTTCTCGCTAAAAGGAGCCTACCCGCATAAAACAGAATAGTCGGCCGACGACTATCACGATCGGTAAGGTCAAGCCATGAACGCCTTCACGATGGTGAACGTATATGAACCTAGAGACTAGAATCAGGTGATCAGGCGGGCCAAATGATGTCGTGAGCCGAATCGGTGAATCTGGTCTATGAATGAAGCGAATGTTGCCCGCTAACCGTTGAGTGTCGGCGAACAGACGTTGCCGTGTAGACATGGCAAACCGGAGGTTCTAGGGACGAGAACCACCGCACTCTTGTTTGCCATCCGACAGTCAACTTGCCGCTATTCGCCCACTCGTATTGGTGTCAGATAAGGTTGTTCAGCTTCATCGAATAGGCGTGAGCGAATTAAAAAACGGATGCCCATCGGGATCTCGAGCGAAAAGCTGGCTCCCCGGCCGGGTGTGACATCAACCGTTAAATGCGTATGTCGCCAGTATTCGAACTGATCGGAAGACATCCAGAAGTCGCAGCCTTCGATCTGGCCCAGCCACACGTCGGATGCCCCGATAATAAAATCACCAACGGCATAGCACATGGGCGACGAGCCATCACAGCATCCTCCGCTCTGGTGGAACATCAGTGGCCCGTGTTGAGCCTTTAGCGTGTTGATAACGGTGGCAGCCGCCGGAGTGACATCTACACGAGAAACGGACTGAGTAGTCATAAAAAAGAATAGTATGCGTTCGTTACAGGTCCTGACTCACTTGCATCAACGGCTGGGCGTCCGTGAAGTTGGCGATGTCACCAATCAGTTCGGCACCGTGTTCGTTTAATCCCCGGTTCAATTCATCGGTCGTGTTGAAACGTAAACCCGTGATCATCGCGTAGGCTGGCAGCGAACCGGGTTCATTGCCACTCAGCCCTTCCTGGAGATCAATGCCCTGTAATCCAAACGGAGTTAACCGCTTTTTTACCAGAGGAATGTGGCTTTCAAGATAATAGGCACGATTAAAGGTAGTACCCTTGGTTTTTGGATAAAGAACGGTGAGCCGGACCATAAAGAAGCTGTGTGTAAAAATGACTGTCCGGCTGACGAAGCACATCGCTAAGAAGTACTCTGTCAACCGGACGAATTTTGATTAAAAGAAGCCTAATTTACTCTTGCTGTAGGAGATCAGAATATTTTTTGTCTGCCGATAATGGTTGAGCATCATGTGGTGATTCTCGCGGCCAAAACCGGATTTTTTGTACCCGCCGAATGGGGCATGAGCCGGGTAATTGTGGTAACAGTTCACCCAGACCCGACCTGCCTGAATTTGGCGGGGAACCTGATACAGTTCATGCGCATCGCGTGTCCATAACCCAGCGCCGAGTCCGTATAACGTATCGTTGGCGGTTGCAACTGCTTCGTCGGCATTTTTGAATGTTGTTACCGCTAGCACGGGACCAAAAATCTCTTCCTGGAAAACGCGCATCTTGTTGTTGCCCTTGAAGATCGTTGGCTGAATGTAGTAACCACTTTCCAGACCGTTACCCACCAGGCCAGCCGGGCCACCACCGGTCAGCACTTCAGCACCTTCCTGTTTGCCAATGTCGATATAGGAAAGAATTTTTTCGTATTGATCGTTGCTGGCCTGCGCGCCCATCATCGTATCCGGGTCCAGTGGGTGACCGAGTTTAATGGCTTTGGTCCGCTCGATAACCCGCTCGATGAAGCGATCATACGCCCGCTCATGCACCAGCATGCGGGAAGGGCAGGTGCAGATTTCGCCCTGATTCAGCGCAAACATGACTGCACCCTCCACGCACTTGTCAAAGAAGTCATCGTCGGCATCGGCAATGGATTCCATGAAAATGTTGGGTGATTTCCCCCCCAGCTCCATCGTTACCGGAATGAGATTTTCCGACGCATACTGCATAATCAGACGGCCCGTTGTGGTTTCGCCGGTAAACGCTACTTTGGCAATCCGCTTGGATTGTGCCAAAGGCTTACCCGCTTCGGGACCAAATCCATTAACGATATTGACGACGCCCGGTGGAATCAGTCCATCGAGTACTTCCATCAGCACCAGAATGGAGGTCGGTGTTTGTTCGGCGGGTTTCATCACCACGCAGCAACCAGCTGCCAGCGCCGGAGCCAGTTTCCAGGTAGCCATGAGCAGCGGGAAATTCCAGGGGATGATTTGGCCCACAACGCCAATGGGTTCTTTAACGATCAGCGAAACGGTATCGGCATCGAGTTCGGCCAGGCTGCCTTCCTCGGCGCGGATAACCCCGGCGAAGTAGCGGAAGTGATCAACGACCAGGGGTAAATCGGCGGCCAGTGTCTCACGAACCGCTTTTCCATTCTCGACCGTTTCGACGCGCGCCAGAAATTCAAGATTCTGCTCGATACGGTCGGCGATCCGGATCAGCATGTTGCTACGCTCGGTTGCCGACGTGCGTGACCAGGCCGGAAATGCTTTATGAGCGGCATCAAGAGCCAGGTCGATGTCAGCGGCTTTTGAGCGGGGAACACGAGCGATGAGGCTGTCGTCGATGGGGGAGGAATTATTGAAATACTCACCATCAACGGGAGCTACCCATTTACCACCAATGTAGTTCTCGTATTGGGATTTGAACTGGGGACGGGGCAGGGTTTTGCTGGGGGCTTCTACTACTTCCATGTTCGTTGTAAAAAAGTTTAATTGGATTTATTACAAAGTTTGCATGAATTGTTCAATAAAAGTTGATCGATTGTATCGTCTACATGCACAATCCTATCAATGTTGCCGCATCTCACTTCACGATTTAGCGGGAAAACAAAGACGAATAAATGATAAAAATATCATGCGTAAGCCAAGCGTTGAGGGGTTGTCAGGAGATATTGAACAGAGAGTGGACCGTTGCAGGAACTCACCTAGACATACGCTCGAATTCTTATAATCGCAATAGTATTTATGGCAATAGCAATACAAAGTTGTCCGGAAATGCCTACTTTGCAACTAAGTAGCTGCCATAGTTCAGTGGAAGTCTGCTTAACGAACCCGATCCTGATGAAAAGCATACAGACAACTCCACTTAATATTTCACGCCATTTACAGTCCCGGCGTCTGGAACAGGAAGTAGAGAATCGGACTGCTTATACGATTGATACCGCAGAGCTGAACATATACGAGACGTATCATGTGGCCGAGAAGGTTGAGTTGACGTTTAACAGTCCGGTATTGGCCAGTATGATTCGGGGTAAAAAAGTGATGCACCTGCCCGGAACGCCATCGTTCGATTTTCTGCCCGGTGAGTCGGTGATCGTGCCCAGCGAAGAAACCATGCGGATCGATTTCCCCGAAGCGCAAAGTCAGAATCCTACGCAGTGCCTGGCGCTGGCTATCGACCCCAGCAAAGTAAAACAGGTTACGGATCTGCTCAACGAACAGGCTCCACTGGTCGACAATTCGACCGGGTGGCAATATGGTCAGAGTAATTTCTTCTTAACGAACGACGTGCCGATCCATCAGCTCATTGCAAGGCTGATTTATATATTTACCGAAAACAACAAGGCGAAAGACGTTTTTGCTAATCTTATTTTGCAGGAACTGGTAGTTCGGTTGATGCAGACTCAGGCGCGTACGTTACTCTTGAGCGCGACTACCAACGTGGCCAGTGTGAACCGGCTGGCGCACGTGGCTCAGTACATCAATAAGAATCTAAACCGCAATCTGCACATAAAAGAACTGGCCGATGAAGCCTGCATGAGTGAGCCCAATTTCTATCGGACATTCAAGCAAACATTCGGCATGACGCCCCTCGATTTTATCAATCAACAACGCATCGATCTGGCATCCCGATTATTAAAAGCGACCAATCGCTGTCTGGCTGATATAAGCGTTGATTGCGGTTTCAACAACCTGACCTATTTCATGAAATTGTTCCGACGCGAGATCGGCATGTCTCCGGCGCAGTACCGTAAACAGACGGCATAGTGCGATTCGTCATGGATCTGCTGTACCATCCAGCAACCTTCCCGCTAGGTTTTAGCCAACTCAGTTAGGGATAAGGGTTTTGACGTTTGGCTATTCGAATGAGAATAAAAGGCAAATTTGCCTGACTCTGCTCTCCTCATCCCCGACCCCTCCCAGCATGAGCGGGCCGCCCATGCTGGGAGGGAAAGCACTATCTAGCCTTAACCAGTTGACCGTCCCGGATTTCTTCCGAAGCAATTTTAACAATCGGCTCGCCTTTCTTTATGTCGCCAAAGACTTCGACCAGACTGTCAACGACGTTCCCTTTCTGTACTGATACCCACTGGGCTCGATTGTCGTGCACGCGGATAACGAACATCTTTTCGCTGGAACTCACAACCGACGTAGCTGGAACAAACAGGGTCAGCGCGGAGCGTTCAACGGGGAGCGTGACTTCCGCATACATGCCCGATTTGAGTTCATGAGCATTGTTGTTGACATCGAACTCGGCCATCATGGCGCGGTTTGCTTCAACTAAACTCTCGGCACTACGGGCCAGTTTGGCGTTAAATCGTCGTTCTGGATTGGCGTTGACCGTGAAGGAAACGGCACTTTTTGCCTGTAGTTGGTTAGCAAAGGTTTCGGGAATTGCCACCGTCAGTCGCAAGGTTCGGCTGTCTTCCAGCACGAACAGCGGCTTACCACTATCGCCCGCGCCAACCAACGCACCGGGGCTGATGTTCCGTTCCGTGACCATGCCATCGAATGGGGCCGTAATGGTCAGGTAATGTCGCAGTTCCGCTTTGGCCTGATAGTTCGAGCGGGCTGCCTGCACCGTACCCCGTGCTACGGCAACCATGGCGCTATCGGCCTGCATTTTTGCCTGCGCCTGATCGAGTTCGTTCGCCGAAACGGCACCTTCCATTTTTGCCGTCTGAACCAGCCGCTGGTACGTTAGCCGACTGGCGCGGGAACGGGTCGTTTGTTCGACCAACGTGGCTTCCTGCGCCTGAACCTGGGCTTGCGCCTGACTCAGTTCTGACAGAACTTCGGGGGCGTCGAGACGAGCCAGTACCTGCCCCTTGCGAACGAAGGTGCCCCGGTCAACCGGAATGTCTCGCACGAATCCTTTCACTTTAGCGTATATATTCACCCGGTTCCAGGGTTTCAGTTCGCCCGGCAGCGTAACACGCTTGCTGGGTTGCAACGCCTGAACGGTAGCCATAACTACCTGGGGCGATTCCGGCTCTTTAGTCGCCGTTGGTTTCTTGTCGTTGCCCGAAGATGAGCAGGCAGCTAGACCGGCCACAACCGATACTGGCCAGAGCAATCGCATTAGAGAGTTCATAGGGAGTGGACCGCAGGGGCGGGTGTAAGTTGGTGATCGAAGAATTTACTGTCCGGATCTTCCGGATCGAGGGATACCGATTGTATACTGGCTTTCGCTTGTAGCTGGCTGAACACGCAGGGCAGAATGAGCAGAGCCGCCAGTGTCGAGGCAATCAAACCGCCAATAACAGCCTGACCAAGTGGCGCAATCTGGTCACCACCTTCGCCCAGGCCCGACGCCATTGGCACCATGCCCGCAATCATGGCGATACTCGTCATCAGAATCGGCCGAATTCGGCTGTTGGCCGCCATTACCACAGCCTTGCGCGTATCGCCCACCTCCAGGCGAAGATTTTCCGCATTGGTAACCATCAGAATGGCATTGGCGACCGATACCCCAACCGACATGATCAGACCCATGTACGATTGCAGATTCAGCGTGGCCCCGCAAGCGAGCAGCATCACCAATGCCCCGGCAACCACCGCCGGAATCGCTGAAAGAATCACTAATGACAATTTGAAGGACTGGTAATTAGCCGCCAGCAGCAGGAAGATAATCACAATGGCAACCAGCAGACCCGTTTGCAGACTGCTCAGCGTATCGGACAGTAAATTGGTCTGACCGCCCATCTCCACGAGAACCCCGCGGGGTGGCTCACCCGCGTCACGAATAGCTTTCTGAACCGCTTTCTGGGCCGTGCCTAAGTCCATTTTTTGCAAATTGGCGGTGATGGTAACGAGTCGGTTTGGACCAGCGCGGTCGTATTCGCCGGGGGCCGTACCTTCCGAGAACGTGGCTACATCCGATAGCAACGGTTGCATGTTGCCACTTTTTAGCGGGATATTGCCAATGTCGGTGGTGCTACTCATCTGGTATTCCGGAATCTGTACCTGTACCTGGTAGGCCAGTCCTTTCGATTCGTCGAGCCAGAGGTTCTTGTCGGTAAACCGGCTCGATGACGTAGCGGCTACCATCGACCGGGCCACCTGCGTTGAGGTGACACCCAGTTGCCCGGCCCGTTCGCGGTTCATGGTTACGTTCAGGACAGGGTAGGCTAGTGGTTGGGCGATCTGTACATCACGCAGAAAGTCGATCTTCACCATTTGTTCGCGGATTTTGTTCGCGAAACGACCCGCTTCGGTCAGGTCTTTTGCCGCTATGGTTACTTCGATGGGTGTCGATGCGCCCTGACTCATGATCTTTTCGGTCAGCTCGATCGGCTCGAAGGAGATATTGGCGTTTGGCAGGGCTTTGGCAATGCGCGTCCGAAGTTCCTCCTTCAGATTGTCCATGTTTACGGGATGCTCCTCCTTTAATGACACTTGCAGAACAGCCTCGTGCGGACCACTGTTGAACACGAAGATATTCGACGTACCGTAGCTGGAGGGCACTGTACCGACGTAGGCCGATGAGATCTCCACGTTGTCAGCACCTACCGATTCTTTGATAATGTCGAGTGCTTTCAACGTGGCTGTTTCGGTCCGTTCGACCCGCGTTCCATCCGGAATTCGAAGGCGCATTTGAAATTGGTGGCTGTTACCGTGGGGCAGAATATCGGTGCCAATCACCATAAAACAAACGACGATGATCGCCAGCGTTGCCGCCAGATAACCGCCAACGACCAGGCCCCGGCGATTCAGGATTTTGTCGAGCAGGGCGGAGTAGCGTTGTTTGAACTTATCAAAACCGGTTGCATTTTTTGCCGGATGAGCCGCATCGTCCATCATGGCATGACGTTCCTGTGCATCCAGGGCAAGAGTAGGTGCTTCGTGGGCCGGATGGCTTTTCAGGAGCCAGTTTGCCAGCACCGGAACGAACGTCTGCGAGAGCAGAAACGACGCGATCATGGCAAAGCCAACCGATAACGACAACGGCAGGAACATGGAACGCGGTACTCCGCTCATCACGAACGCCGGAGCGAACACGGCCAGAATAGCCAGTAGAATCAGAAACTCGGGGAAGACGATTTCTTTGCAGGCATCCCAGATTGCGACGGCCTTCGGTTTTCCCGTTTCCAGATGCTGGTGAATATTTTCGATCGTTACCGTCGCCTGGTCAACTAGAATGCCGATGGCCAGGGCCAGACCCGACAGAGTCATGATGTTGATCGTTTGCCCGAACAGGTTGAGCATGATCACCGCCGACAGAATGGAAATCGGGATGGTGACCACTACAATGATCACACTCCGCCAGTCGCGCAGGAACAACAGCACCATCAATCCCGTCAGTACCGCACCCAAAATGCCTTCTGTCACCAGGCTTTTTAGGGAGTTGGTTACGTAGACCGACTGGTCGAATTCGTACGATATCTTTACATCTTCAGGAACGGCTGCCTGTAGGTCCGGCATGGCTTTCCGAATGTTGTTTACGACATCGAGCGTAGAGGCATCCGACTTTTTGACCACTGGAATGTACACCGCCCGACGACCGTTCACGAGTGCATACCCCACCGTTACGTCGGCTCCATCTTCGACCGTGCCAATATCCCGCACGAACACCGTCGGTCCCGATCCAACGCGAATGGGGATATTCAGGAAATCTTCGGGTCGTTTGATGAGCGAGTTAACCGGTGTCATCAGCGTTTTCTCGCCAATGCGGATGTTACCGGCGGGTGAAGGCTGGTTGTTGGTAATGATGGACTTGATCACTTCTTCCGGTGTCAGCTGATAACTGCGAACCAGTTGCGGATTCACTTTGATAATGACCGTCCGCTGGTTACCACCGAACGGAGGAGGGCTTGATACCCCCGGAATCCGGGAAAACATGGGCCGCACCCGCGACGACGCATAATCCTGAATGTCGTTCAGCGACCGGCTCGGGCTTTCAAACACCAGTTGACCGACCGGTACCGAACTGGCGTCGAAGCGCACTACCTGGGGTGGTACGGTGCCGTCGGGCATGTAGGCTTTTGCGCGGGAGACATTGTTCGCCACTTCGGCAGCGGCCTGTGCCATATCCGTTCCTGGATAGAATTGCAGTTTGATAAGCGACAATCCCTGGATGGTTTTCACATCGATGTCGCGGATGCCCGATACATAGAGAAAGTGATCCTGATAACGCGTGGCAATGAATCCGTCCATTTGGTCGGGAGCCATCCCGCCGTAGGGTTGAACGACATAAATTGTCGGTAGGTCGAGGTTCGGGAAAATATCGACGGGGATGGTAAACAGTGACATCACTGAAAAAAACAGGAGTCCCAGGACCGCTACCACAACCGAAATTGGTTTTCGTAAGGCCGATCGAATGAGTTGATACATAGTTATTTAAGTATTGGTTGTAGAGACGCAATCCCTTGCGTCTCCTGACCGGATGGTGTTGTTCGAAACGTATTGCTGACACGAACGAGACGCGACGTATTGCTGGCGCGAATGAGACGCAACGTATTGCGTCTCTACTTTACCTGATTCATAAATAGTGACAGATCACCTTCAGCGGCTGATTTCAGCAATAAGAATCGCCACACATTGCTGGTAGCAACGTAGCCATCAACTTCCGCGCGGTTGAGCGTAAGGACACTTTGCAGCAACGTGGGCAGATCGGTCAATCCACTTTCGTAGCGCGATTTTGCCTGGTTGTAGGCCTGTCGGGCCGCCCGCAATTGGATGGGTGCCTGCCGGGCCTGTTCCAGCGCGACTTGGTACTGTGTTTCGGCTTCCTGATACTGACGGTTGACGCGCAGCTGCTGTTCATTGAACAACTGCCGGGATCGCTCGACCTGGAAAAGCTCGCTCCGGTAGTCTTGCTTGACGCGTAAAATGTTCGTGAGATTCCAGCGGGCAACGACGCCAACGAGGTAATTGGACACCTGATAACCAAGGCCATTAATCTGGTTCGTCTGAAATACATCGCCCTGATTGGAAAAGCCCGAACCCCGGGCATTTCCAACGCCCACGAAGGAAATGATGGGTAAACTGGTCCGCTGGGTAGCCACACTCCGCGCTGATGCTAGGGCGATCTGGGACTGAAAAAGACGCAGTACCGGATTTTTGGGCGATACCGAATCCGTCAGAGCCGCCGTAGTTGGCAGGGTCGTATAAAAGTGCATACTATCCACCTGCATCGCCTGCTGAAGCTGGCCGGTCAGCTCCGATAGCCGGAGCCGCTGCACCTGCTCCTGCTGTTGGCTTTCCAGAAGCAGAATGCGGGCCCGAACCGCTTCGGCGGTGGCCAGTGAACTATCGACGCCCGCCCGCATTCCCGATCGTACACCCGAATCGACTACCCGCTTGAACGTCTGCGCCCGATCCAGATTACTCAGCTGGATCTGCACTAATTTCTGGTTGATCAGCAGTAGTAAATAAGCGTCGATTGTCCGCACCTGATGCTGGAAGAGCTCATTGTCGTAGTCGACGCGGCTCCGCTGAAGTTCGGCGTCGGCTACGGCCACATTCGCTTTGATGCGGCCGAACGAGATGGCCCGCCACTCGATGGCTGCACTGGCGAAACTACCAAAACTAGCCTGCGAAATATTCGTAGGGCGGACGCCACCAGACGTAGAAATGGCCGTTCCTTCATTGGGAAAAAACGAACCGTTCAGGCTGTTGGTCGTAGCGTAATTGTATTGATCCTGCACGATCAGGCTTGGCAGATACTCCACCCGGCTGGCCTGGAGACGTCGTTGCGCACTGCTAATCTCAGCTTGTTTAGCCTTCAAAAATGGATATTGCCGGGTGCTTTGCTCGACAACCTGGTTTAAGTTCAGCGATTGGGCCTGTGCCTGTACCGTCATGAATCCAGCGCCCAGCCAGAACAGCCAGCCCGTCGTTCGTCGGTATGATGAAGAGGCTGATTGTTGTCGAACAGATTCCAAAAGATTTGGGTAGATCATTGGCGTCAACCTGTCCGACTATGGTCTGGCTCACGGACAGGTGTCTGCAAAACTCGATCTCAATATTGGAAACATTTGGGAAAACGGATGTTTGCCAACAAAATCAAGTGCTTATCACTCATTTTATGATTCAATCGGATGGTCTCTGGCGTTAACTGATGGGCGTAAGCGAACGGGTGGCATCGCTAGTTCTTTAGTAATTCACCAAGTCTAGCATCAAGTTCAGGGACGGATAGATCGCGTCCAATCATCGTTTTCGTCGAATCCAGCAGAACATTGTCTGGCATACGATCAATAGCAAAGGCGCTGATGATTGACGACGAAGGCATCGTATCAAGAACGTGAATCCAGGGAAGGCGAGCCTTGGCCATTGCTGCTTCCCCCGCTGCTTTATCAAACTCAAAGGTGACCGTAATAATCTTCAGACCAAGGGAGTGATACTTTTTGTACAGCTCCCTTAAACCAAGGTGCCGAATCTGGCAGGCGACCAGATAGCTACTATGAAAATCCAGTAAAATGCACTTGCTTTTCACCGTGGATGGCGAAATAGATTCGCCCGATGCCGTTAGTGAAGTAAACGCCGGAGCTTTGTTGCCCAGGCGTTTACGGGCTATTTTTTCCTTGATCGCTTTGTACGAGGGGTACGCTGAAAAGGCAGAAAGAGCGTCGAATAAGACAAGCGATTGCGCGAAAGAAAAGTCGGTTGACGCAAAAAGATACCAGCTGGATGCCAGCGCAGGATTCGCCCGAATTAGGCTGGCCGTCGCGTTATTATCAGCCAGTCGTAGCGAGTCGGCTATCTTCTCGAGCGACAATGCCAATGCCGAATCGCCAGCCATTAAGGCGGTGAACGTATCTGATCTTGAATCAGGCAGGGTGTTTCGACTATTAGCCGTATTGATCTGTTCAGCCCATAATTCGCTGCTGGGAGAGCCGGTAATCAGCCGTTGACCGGTGGCGTCGGGGGAAAAGCCAATGCCTATTTCGGGTGAATCGATGAAGAACTGGACATCATCTTTATGGCCTTCAACCCAGAGATAAGCCGGACTAGGCTCGGGTAAATTGATTGTGAATACCGCACTTCTGCTGAAAATCGTTGTTGTATCAATAATCGGCGATTGACGAAGCGGTTTACTGACAATCATGGCCTGCCGACCTTCCCACGATTTGGGAAACAAACAAGTGATCTTACTGTGAAACTGAGCGGATACGTCAACAGAAAGAAGAAGAAAAAGCGGTACGTATAAGATAGATAAGGCTGTGGAATAGTGCTTTCCCTGTTTCATAAGGCAAATGACGAAGCCGAAATACGATTGATAAAGTACGCACAATTGAGCGATAGAGAGTCGGTAAAGCTGGGATTCGACGAGTTGAAAACGTCCAGAATCTTTCCAGAATTGACCACTACTTTTGCGGTTTACCTAGCCGAACAACGCTATGAAAGTTTTGGTGGTTGAAGACGAAAAAGGTCTGGCCGAGAGTATCACCGATTACATGGTAAAGGAAGGATATATCTGTGAAACGGCGACAACATTTCAGGAGGCTGACGAAAAAATATACCTCTATACTTACGATTGCGTAATTGTGGATTTGACGTTACCAGATGGAAACGGTTTTCAGCTCATTCAAACATTGAAACGACTCGTTGCCACCACGGGAATTATTATTATTTCGGCCCGCAATGCACTGGAAGACAAGCTCAAGGGATTAGAAATAGGCTCCGATGATTACCTGACCAAGCCCTTTCATCTGTCCGAATTAAATGCCCGGGTCAAGTCGCTGTTACGACGCCGTCAGTTTGGGGGCCATACTGAAATTCGGTTCGAGGAAATTGTCGTTGTGCCACACACCCGAAAGGTTTATGTCAACGATCAACTGACAACCTTATCGCGCAAGGAATACGATTTATTGCTGTATTTTCTGTCGAATATTGATGTCGCGTTAACTAAAGCGTCGATTGCCGAACATTTATGGGGTGACAACATCGACTCGGCTGATTCATTTGATATGGTGTATTCGCACATCAAAAATCTGCGCCGTAAATTAATCGAAAAAGGAGCCGCTGATTATGTACAGTCAATCTATGGTATCGGATATAAATTCAGCCAGCCTTGAAACTACTTGTTAAAACCAACCGGATTTATTTAGCGTTTTCGCTGATTATCTACCTGCTCACCGCGCTGGCTTTTTATCATATTGTTCGTCTGCTGATCTATGATGACGTCGAAAGCCGTTTGCAGATTGAGCGCCGTGATTTTGAAACATACGTCCGAATACATAATTCATGGACGAGCAGCCCCTATTTCGTCGAGAATAAAATTGACATCGTTCCCGTAAGCCAGCACACCCGGCAATTGACACAAACGAGGGGCGTATTTACCGATACATTGATTCGTAATCGGTATGATGATGAGTTAATTCCGTTTCGGCAATTAACCTTTTATGTACCCATTCAAGGAACTATTCATCGGGTATCCATTCGTAAATCACTAATTCAGACGTATCGGTTAATTGAAGCCGTCACCTTCACGATGGCTACATTTCTGGGGCTTTTGCTGTTGGGTACCTTCTGGTTTCAAGGGAAATTATCCGGGCGACTTTGGCATCCGTTTTACGAAACCCTGTCGCGAATCCGGCATTTCAATCTGAACAGTGTCACTCCACTACGATTATCCAAACCTGAAATAAATGAATTCAATGAACTTAATGAAGTGCTTCAGAAAATGGCTGATAAAATGCAGCACGATTACCAAAGCCTGAAGGAGTTTACCGAAAATGCGTCGCATGAAATGCAGACTCCATTGGCACTTATCAATGCAAAAGTTGAACAGTTAATTCAGAGCGAACAACTTACCGAAACCCAGACAAACTGGATAGGAACAATTTACGAGGCATCCCGGCGAATCGTGCGATTGAATCAGGGTTTACTATTGCTGGCAAAAATTGAAAATAACCAGTTTCAGGATGCGCAGCTTATCAATCTTACGCAGCTATTCCAGGAGAAATTGCAGGATATGGATGACGTGTTATCGTTTAAAAAGCTTACTGTTCATTATCATCAGCTCACACCGTTTGACGTAAAATTACCGCTCACCTTAGCGGACATATTCGTAACGAACCTGGTGAATAATGCCATCAAACACAATCATTCCGGTGGTTCGATCAAGCTGGATTCCAGCACAGATTATTTGTCGCTCAGCAATACGGGCGGGCACCTCGTATCCGACCCAAACCGTCTTTTCGAGCGGTTTAAAAAAGAAGCGACTGGTACGGATTCGATAGGATTGGGTCTGTCGATTGTCAAGCAGATCTGCGATAGTTATGGGTTGAAGGTGACGTATAAAGAGACGAATGGGCTACATCAATTTTATATCACCAGGCTATTACTGACTGATTCAAATAACTGAATCTGGCGTATAAATTTTACGATGTACCCGTCGTCGTTACTAATTATTTATAAGTAAAAAAATGAATGCTGTCAGAACATAGCTTTTTGTTGATTTATTTATTTCATTCATTAATCAGATAGCATAAATAGACTCTGTATATTCGCGCTTGATTTCGTCCAATACATAGAATAAACAGCTGATTTTCATGAAAACTACACAAATTCGTTTTTTCAACCCACAGGATAATGCCGTAGCAAAAGAAAAAAAGGAAAAAAAATCAACACCAGTTACAGGGTATATATCACCCGCTGGCAAGCTTGTTTTTCCCGCTAAATCTATCTCGCAATTAGGGTTTGATCCGGAAAATGCCAAGTTCAGAATTGGTACTCAGGAAGGAAAACGGAAAATCAAATCACTTTTTGTTATTCCGGTTACTGGTGAGCAGGAAGGGACATTTGAATTGGAAAAAGCTGCTAAAAGCTATAGCATCTCCATGCCCGTCATTTTGCAGAAAAGCGGAATCGATTATACAAAAGCGAAATACGTTTTTACCGTTAAACCATTTGATTACGAAGAAGGAACAGAAGGTTATGAACTAGCCCTGACCGATCAGTCGCCGAAAGCAACCTATACAGGAAAACCACGTGGTCGCAAGCCACAAGCCAAATCGACTGAAGAATAAATTCTGATTCATCATTTGCTCGTCGTTATAAATACTCCACCGTAAACATGCAGTTATGGGGAGTATTTATAATCAAGTTATATAGCTAGCTTATACTGACTAAAGATTGCAGGATTTTAACAAAAATATAGTCGTTTAGTTGTCAACTAATTCAATACGTAACTATCATAGTTTCATTACATAAGGTAAGAAAATAAGCAGAAGGTTGGTAATCACTGTACGGCTGGTTGATAGGGGAGAAACGGCTGCCCATTACAAAACTTCTTTTGCTGGCTTATATACATACTACTGGCAATTGTCATTGATAGCGACTTAATATATTATTGAGCATTTTTCAGTGACAACTGTCTAATTGGCAAGCAAACTCCCTCATTGGATTGTATACTTACAACTCTCCATTTGCCTTTCATAACGTATTGTTTTTTCTGCCCGGTAAGGTGTGTTTATACTATACGGTGCGAAACGTTTCCTTCTCAAGCACTGGATATCAATTGCTGAAAAATGGTGTAAATTGAGGCTGTAAAAGGGACGAAACGTTGATTTTTTTGTTATTCATTTATGACTCGAAATGATCTTGATGATCTTATTGCTCAGGGTGAAAATACGCGACTAGAATTTAAACGTTCTCTTTCATCGGCTTATCGTATCGCCCGGACGTTGGCTGCTTTCGCGAACACATCAGGTGGTGTTATCCTCATTGGGATAGCCGACAGTGGCAAAATTGTCGGTGTGCCATCCGAATCACGGGAAATCTACAAACTGGAAGATGCGACCGATAAGCTTGTCGATCCGGCCCTAACCATTAGTTACGAAGTACTAACCCCCGATGGGCGGACCGTATTGGTTGTTCGGGTCAATGAGAGCGAGGAGAAACCCCATTACGTAATTGATGAAGCGGGTAAACGCACTATATATGTTCGGGCAAAAGACAAATCGATGCCAACGAACAAACTTATTATTACCAAGGAAACGGCCAATGTGCATGAGTTGCTCAAATCACCCACGACGCGTACACTGATTCAGCATCTTCGTAAAAATGAGTACGTTACCGCTGAGAAATTTGCCAAACTGATCAATATTTCTGAGTATAGGGCGGGTAAATTACTGCGTGAACTGACTGGTCAGGGCTTGCTGCTAATGATTGACAAACCTCGTCCGGTACGGTATGCACTGAAGCTTGCGGAATAATCATGTCGTATCTTTGCGGGTATGATAACGTCGGAGCAACTGAGCACAAAGGAAACGATTACTGCTTTTTTTATTGATCTACAGGACCGCATTTGTCAGTCCCTGGAAGGCGCGGATGAGGTCGGAACATTTCGCGAAGACGCCTGGGAACGGCCCGGTGGCGGTGGAGGGCGTTCGCGTACATTGACCAATGGCGCCGTTATTGAGAAGGGGGGCGTTGGCTTTTCGGCCGTTCATGGTGAAGCGACAGAATCCACGTTACGTTCATTGAACCTGACCGAGCCGGCTGAATTCTATGCGACCGGCGTTTCAATTGTTTTGCACCCGCACAACCCGATGGTGCCGATCATTCACATGAACGTCCGGTATTTTGAGATGAGCAGCGGTCAATGCTGGTTCGGTGGGGGGATCGACCTGACTCCGCATTACGTGGTCGAAGAGGATGCCCGCTGGTTTCACCAAACCCTCAAATCCGTTTGTGACCGTCATGACCCGGCCTATCATGCCAAGTTCAAGCCATGGGCCGACGATTATTTTTACATTCCTCACCGGCAGGAAACGCGTGGTATCGGCGGTATTTTCTTCGATTACCTGAAACCGGCGGATGCGGCTCACAAAGCTGACCTTTTTGCGTTTGTCCAAGATGTGGGCAATACGTTTGCGCCTATATACACCCACTTTATGCACAAGAATCGTGATCTGCCGTTTGGCGAACGCGAGAAGCAGTGGCAATTACTACGTCGGGGGCGGTATGTCGAATTTAATCTGGTCTGGGATCGGGGCACTAAATTTGGTCTTGAAACGAATGGCCGTACGGAGTCCATTCTGATGAGTATGCCACCTCAGGCTAACTGGGCGTATGATTTCCGGCCCGAATCGGGCAGTCGCGAAGAACAAACGTTAACCCAACTTCGAAAAGGTATCGATTGGGTTTAGGTTTACCTGGAACGACCTAAACAGCAGCCTCTATTGTTCGTTGCCTACGTAGGGAACCGAATCAGCCTATGGTTCCCGGTAGCCGGTCAGGAATATAAGTTGACCATATATAACGAGTAGCCCATGAGTCAGCCACCCGGTTTGCAGGAGTTATACGCTAAACCAACCGCCCGTGTACAGGCAGTCGTTCGGCATATCTATACTGTCCGGACGGAAGACGATCAGCCAGTTGAACGGGTACTGTTGCCGAATTTTCAGGCCAGTCTGCTGTTTAATTTTGGTCAGCCGCAAACCATACAGTTTGAGACTGATTCAACAGCGACTTTCCGGTTGAACCGAGTGGCTATACTGGGTCCGATCAAGCAGGCCATCCGGTTTCGGAGTGAAGCGGGCGGGGACATACTGTCCGTCAATTTTTCGTTCGATGGATTTTACCGGTTTTTTGCCATTCCCGTTCAGCAAATCAATGGCCAGCTGCTTCATCCCGATGAGCTATTGATCAGGAAATGTTTTGAGATTTTGTGGGAACAACTGGCCGAAACCGCTGATCCATTAGACAGGATAGCGACGGTCAACGCGTTTGCCGAACCGTATGTAAAGACCAGCGATCAGGCACTCAAGCAGGTAGTGAACTCACTGGCAGTGCACCAATCGCAGCTACACCTGAATCCGGTAAAGCTTATGGCTATGGCGCAGGGCATCTCGGAGCGGGCCGTTCAATTGCGTTTTCAAAAATACGTTGGATTTTCGCCAAAAGAGTACGCTCGGTTTCAGCGGTTTCAGCGTGTCCTGAACGAGCTTCGTACACCCCAATGCACCCAACCCGACTGGTACGACTTTGTCGAGCGAAACGGCTACTACGATCAGAGCCACCTGATCCATGACTTTTCGTATTTCGTTGGGAAGTCGCCAACCCATCTGCGTAGTGAACTGACCAATTCAGGGTTACACTGCGCCCCGTATCCGTTAGCGTGATTGCATACTGCCCTTCGCCAGTTGCGAAAAGTCCCAGGGTTGAGCGGGATCGTAGCGTAATTGCCCGTGCTCAATGGTGAGTGGACTATCGATGTTGTTGTAGTACAATTGCCCCGTACCCAGCCCCTGTGGGATGAGATTTTTGAACTGCGCCGTATACTGCGCAATGGCGTTCAGACCAATGTTCGATTCCAGCGCCGACGTTAGCCACCAGCCAATATTCAAGCGACCCGCCACTTCAATCCATTCATCGCAGTGCCGGATACCACCCAGCAAGGTTGGCTTGAGAATGATGTACTGTGGCTGTATCTTTTTCAGCAACCGAAACTTGTGCACGTATTCCATCTGGCCGATAAGCTCTTCGTCGAGGGCAATCGGAAGTGGGGTGTTGTGGCATAGTTCGGCCATCGCATCGGGCTGTCCGGCGCGGATAGGTTGTTCGATGGAATGCAGTCCGTAGGTGGCCAGTCGTTCCAGCTTTTTCAGCGCTTCGTCGGGTTTGAACGCGCCGTTCGCATCGACGCGCAGGGTGATTTGATCGGCTGTGTAGCGGTCGCGGATCATCGCCAGCAGATCACATTCCTGCTCAAAGTCGATCGCGCCAATCTTTAGCTTGATCGTTGTATACCCGTCACGAAGCTTTTCCTCGATTTGCTGGCGCATGAACTCCGGACTACCCATCCAGACCAACCCATTGATCGGAAGCGCGCGATGCCCGTTCGTAAAATCGGTGTCCAGAAGAACACGGCGGCCACCCGCCAGAAAATCGAGCATGGCCGTTTCAAAGCCAAACAGGATACTCGGAAACTCAGGGTTGATAAGCTGGTTGAGGACAATGGGAACGTTCCAGCTAAAGAGCTGCAAATCCAGGTCGCTAAACTCCTGACAATTCTGCGTCAACTGCTCCTCGAAATCGGGCCGGTCGTCGTAGCTCAGGCCCTTCAGCGGCCCACACTCCCCGTAACCAATAACCGATGGATCTTCATCGTCATATAAACGAAGGATGTATGATGTTTTCTCCGTAAGAACCCCACGCGACGTACCCGCTTCGAAGCGAAAATGAAGGATGTATTTCAGGTAGTCGGCTCTGAGACTCATTGTACCAGACGGTATGGCGGGGGTTCACAATCCTAAAAGTACTACTTTTGGCTGCTCAATAAAGTCAATGTTACGAAATTATTAGCGAAGCAACTGGTGTCTCAGCGATTACTCATCCCCTTTAGTAGACTATACGCAGCAATTACCGACGTTCGTAATTGGTTGTACGATAGGAAATTATATGAAAGTTATGTTGCTGACCCCTGCGTTATAGCGGTTGGAAATTTGACCGTCGGCGGTACGGGAAAAACGCCCATGATTGAATATTTGATTAAACGGCACATAAACGATAGAGCAAATAAACCTGTCGAGACGGCCACACTAAGCCGGGGCTATGGCCGAAAAACAAACGGATTTCGAATCGCCACGGATCACGATACCGCCGAAACGATTGGTGATGAACCGTTGCAGCTTTATCGAAAATTTAAGCATCAGGTCAGGGTCTGCGTGGGCGAACGGCGGGCCGATGCCATCCGGAAACTGCTCGACCTTGAGCCCGGCATCAAACAGATTCTGCTCGACGATGCGTTTCAGCACCGGGCCGTACAACCGCACCTGAATCTATTGCTGACGGATTATACCCGACCGTTCTACGCCGATTACCCCTTTCCGGCGGGGCGGTTGCGTGAACGCCGTCATGGTGCACGGCGGGCCGACGCGATCATTGTAACCAAATGTCCTGACGGATTGAACACGACCGAACAGGCTGCCATCAGAGCGAAAATTCAGCCGTATGCCCGCCCCGACACCCCGATCCTGTTTGCCCGCCTACACTACGGACAACCGATTGCGTTTGCCGATCAGAAACCCGTTGATTGGTTGAGTGAGGTTATTCTCGTTTCGGGTTTGGGCAATGCAAAGCCGCTGGAGGAGTATGTACAACGGACGTTTTCGATAAAGAAAAACCACCGGTTCGCAGATCACTACGCCTACACACGCGCCGACTTCGATCAGCTGATTCGGTCGATCGCTCCCGGTGATGTGCTGCTGACAACCGAAAAAGACTGGGTGAAACTGGATGCGCTGCTCACCGCTGATGAGCGACTTCGGCTGCCGCTGTACTATCTGCCTGTCGAAATGATGTTTTTACCAGACGATAAAGCCAAATTTGCAGCACTAGTAGATAATGTCCTCCTTAAAAATCGTTAATCGACGGTGTTTCGTTCCGGGCATCCGACGGTTTTGGCGTACTTTTGACTTGATGAATCGAAGCGTACTTTTTCTTTTCTTTTTTATAAGCCTGACGACCTTTGTGCAGGCGCAGCAGTTTCCGGGTACAACAACCCAACTGCCGGGCGGATTTGGGCAGACAACGCGTCCGGGCAGCACCACGGGTGGCAATAGCAGCGGTATTGACGATTCGACGAAGGTTATTTACGGGCCGAAGTCCACTCGTTACGTACTGGAAGGTGATATTTTTAACAACCGGAAGAAACTGTATACCATGGATACGACCATGGATGATGTTCACCGGTTTCTGTACGTGCAGCGGACCCAGAATCATTATCAGGATCTGGGCAATCTGGGTACGCCCATCAGGGACGTGTTCGTGCCGGTGCCCCAGCAGCTTGGGGCGCAGACGGGCTACTCGGTTTTCTCGCCCTATGCGTACCAGACCATGCAAGTCAAGTATTTCAATACCAAGTCGCCATTTACGGATATGTATCTGGCCCTCGGTGGACATAACCAGAACATACTTCGGTTCGATTTTGCGCAGAACATAACCCCCCGCTGGAACGTAGGATTCGATGTTCAACGATTTACGTCGCAGAAGCAGTTTGGCACGGGTGGGGCTACCAGCCAGGCTAAACTGCTGGCCCAGAACTGGGGATTTCTTGCCCATACAAACTACCAGTCCAAAAACGAGAAGTACACCCTGTTGATGCATTTCATCAACATGAACCACGTGGTTGCTGAGCAGGGCGGTGTGAAGCCCGGAACTAATCTCGATGGAACGCTGAATCGGTATGCCTACACGGGCGATGCTATGCTGGCGGGGGGGGGCGTATCGACGTTATCGTCGTCCTATCCTGACCCACGCGGCTCAGATATTCGGAATGACTGGCATATATATCACCAATACGTACTGGATCAGGGGTTTCAGGTGTACCACCGGCTCGACTATAACCGACACAAAAACTACTTTCAGGACGATACGCTTTCGTTCAACCGGGCTTTCTACCCGGCCATTATCGGCGATACATCGCGTATCGAGCAGGACGCCCGCTTTCGACTGCTCGAAAATCAGTTTGGCCTGAAGGGAATATACCGACGGGGTGAGTCGGCGTTCAACTATCGGGCCTATATCCGCAGTCGGGTATATGGGCAGTATACGCGGTACAACACCTCTCGTACCAATTACAATGAATATGAAACCCGGCGGGTCGAGACGTTTCTGGGCGGCTGGCTAGGGTATTATTTCCCCGATAGTTTATCGCAGGTAACCGCCGAAGCTGAATACCAGGTTGGGGGTGGGTATCGATTGCAGGGGCAGTTCGAGAGCAAATTCCTGACTGCGGGGTACTCGTCTATTTTTGCGAATCCGACGCTGTTGCAGGAGCGGTTCCAGAGTCATATTTTCTTCTGGCGCAACAATTTCAGTCTGCGCGGCTACAACCATGCCTACGGGAAGCTGAATCTGCGGTATAAAAAATTACTGCTACAACCGGGGCTTGACTATCACCTGCTCAGTAATTACGTTTATTTCGACAGTAATGCCGTAGCTCGTCAGCTCAATGGTTCATTCAGTGTGTTACGAACGGGGCTGGGCTATCAGTTCGAGGTCGGCAAGTTTCTGGCCTCCGGTCAGGCGTACTACACGGTGCAATCGAGGAACGACGTGCTGCGAACACCCCCATTTTTCATGAACGCGCGGTTCCAGTACGAACTGCTCTACGCCAAGGTATTATACATTCAGGTCGGCGTTGATCTGCACTATAAGTCACCCTACTACGCTGATGCTTACATGCCGGTGAGCCAGCAATTTTATATTCAGAACAAGCAGAAAGTTGAGGGATACGTACTAGCCGACCTCTACGCCAATCTGCGGGTAAACCGAACCCGGTTGTTTGTCAAGCTGTCCCACGTCAACCAGGGTGTATTTGAGCCCGGCTATTTCGTAGCTCCCAACTATTTGGCTATGCGCCGAAGTTTTGCCTTTGGTGTCGATTGGTATCTATTTGACTAAGGAAGCGGGTAGTAACGATCATATTTGCTCTTTACGTAGTATCTTTAAGCTTGATTTCCCGAGTACTCTTTCAACTTAATAACCTCAACTTTTTTGCATGGATCCCTTTCAAATTAAAAAGGCCCCGGCACAATTCGACGTAGCTATTGTCGGTTCAGGCGCAGGTGGTGGCATGGCTGCCTACACACTCGCGAAAGCCGGGGCTAAAGTCGTATTGCTGGAAGCCGGTGGATACTTCGACCCTGCTGACCCTAAGTATATTACGCAACTGAAGTGGCCCTATGAGTCGCCCCGTCGTGGCGCCGGAACGACCCGTGCGTTCGGTGATTTTGATGCGGCATGGGGTGGCTGGCAAATTGATGGTGAGCCCTATACGACTGCGAAAGGCACCGAGTTTCACTGGTTCCGGTCGCGGATGCTTGGCGGACGTACCAATCACTGGGGCCGTATTTCGCTCCGGTTTGCGCCGGACGATTTCAGACGGAAGAGTATGACCGGTGTTGGCGAAGACTGGCCGATCGGGTATGATGATCTGAAGCCTTTCTACGACCGCGTAGACCGGCTGATCGGCGTTTTTGGTTCGGTCGAAAACATGGCATCGGAACCCGATGGTATCTTTCTGCCCCCGCCAAAACCCCGTTTACACGAATTGATGATCCGTAAGGGTGCGCGGAGCATCGGTATCCCCGTTATTCCGTCTCGTCTATCGATCCTGACCAAACCGATCAACGATGAGCGGGGTTCCTGCTTCTACTGTAGCCAATGCGGTCGGGCCTGTCAGGCGTATGCCGATTTCTCGTCGTCGTCGGTACTGGTGAAGCCAGCGATGAAAACGGGCAACGTTACCCTGATCAACGGGGCGATGGTGCGCGAAGTGATTACCGATCCGGCAACGGGTCTGGCAACGGGCGTAAGCTACGTGGACACGCTGACACTGGAGGAAAAAACAGTCGTCGCTAAGTCAGTTATCTTGGCTGCCAGTGCCGGTGAAACCGCCCGGTTGCTGCTCAATTCCAAATCGAGCCGGTTTCCGAATGGGCTGGCCAATACAAGTGGCGTTGTTGGGAAATACATCAATGACTCGACCGGTGCGTCTCGGTCGGCGTTTGTACCGGCGTTGATGGACCGCAAGCGCTACAACGAAGATGGCGTTGGCGGGATGCACGTCTTTACGCCGTGGTGGCTGGATAACAAAAAGTTAGATTTCCCACGCGGTTACCACATCGAATACTGGGGCGGTATGGGTATGCCTGCCTACGGATTTGGCTGGGGTGTTGAAGCCATGAATGGCATGCTTCCCGGTCGCGATGGGAAGATGAAGCCAGGTGGTGGCTACGGAGCTGGCCTGAAAGACGACTACCGCCGTTTCTACGGTGCCTACGTCGGTATGGCCGGTCGGGGTGAACCCGTTCCTCTTGAGAGCAACTACTGCGAAATCGATCCGAACGTTGTCGATAAATACGGTATTCCGGTACTTCGGTTCAATTACAAGTGGTCGGATTATGAGGTGAAACAGGCTAAACACATGCAGGATACATTCGAAGAAATCATTCATTCGATGGGAGGCATTGCGCTTGGCAACAAACCCGGTCCTGAGAATAGCTACGGTCTGGAAGCACCCGGTAAGATCATCCACGAGGTAGGTACGGCCCGGATGGGTAAAGACCCGAAATCATCGGCGCTGAACGGCTACCAGCAGGCACACGACGTGAAAAACCTGTTTGTGGTGGATGCCGCACCGTTCCCGTCGCAAGGTGACAAGAACGTGACCTGGACCATCTTGGCCAGTTCGATGCGTACCTCGGAATACCTTATTGATCAGGTTAAGAAGAAGAATATTTAACGTTTTCGGTCATGAAACGCAGAGACACCCTTAAAGCCTTTTCCCTTGCCGGCTTCGGTCTGGCAGTTTCGCCTGTGGAGGCCGCCGTGCCATCACCACCCGATGTCAAGCCACTCAAAATTCCGGGTGGACGGCAGAAGTTTGAAGCGGAACGTGATGCAAAACTGAACGCCGAGAAGTTCTTCACGCCCCACGAACTGCAAACGGTTACCGTGCTGTCCGATATTATTATTCCGGCCGATGAGCGGTCGGGTAGTGCCTCGCAGGCGGGTGTGCCAGCCTTCATCGAGTTTATGATGAAGGATCAGCCATCCAACCAGACGCCCATGCGGGGTGGTATTCGCTGGCTGGATAACACCTGCGTGAAACGCTATGGTAAGCAGTTCGTTCTCTGCACAAAGGCGCAGCAGATCGATATTATCGAACAAATCGCGTATCCTAAGCAGGCTAAAGCCGATATGACGCAGGGCGCTTCGTTTTTCTCGATGATGCGCAACCTGACGGCAACGGGCTTTTTTACCAGTAAAATCGGTATCAAGGATATCGGTTATGTCGGTAACGTGCCGAACCAGTGGGACGGTGTACCAGACGACGTGCTGAAACAATACAATCTGGCCTACGAAGAGCGTGAGCTAACGCAGGGCAAATAAGCGCAAACGTCAGTTAAAGGGTTCTCGGTTTGATGGTCATACGCCGTATCTTGGAGATACGGCGTATGACCATCAAACCGAGAACCCTTTTTCGTCAATCCTGATTTTTCGGTTCGATCAAATCCCATTGATTACCGTACAAATCCTCGAAAACGGCTACGGTGCCGTAAGGCTGCTCCACGGGTGGCCGAACGAACACAATGCCCGCCTGTTGCATGGCTGCATGATCGCGCCAGAAATCGTCGGTGTATAAAAACAGGAAAACCCGCCCACCCGTTTGATTCCCCACCCGGCTCCGCTGTTCATCCGTATCGGCTTTAGCCAACAGTAGGCCCGTTTCCGATGAGCCTTTTGGCGCAACCCGAACCCATCGTTTTGTTTCACTCAGGACCGTATCTTCGAGCAGATCGAAGTTGAGTTTATTCGTGTAGAAATCAATGGCCTCGTCATAGTCATTGACGACAAGGCTAAGCTGAGCAATATGTTGTTTCATATGGGTTGACGATCACGTTTTAATCGCTGTTCCAGCCACTGATTCGGGCAAGCACGTGGCCTGTCATCGGCTTTTGTTGTAGCTGATTCGCAAAAAAGGCCGGTTGACTAACCGGCCTGAGACGTATTGACTTGCTTTCGTTTAGCGTGACGTATGGAAAACGCAGCGCTTATTTTTACTAATCAATGCTATCGTCGGTCATCCCGACGACAGAAAAAAACAATTCTACTCGCTTGGTAATCAATTCGTAAAAATTGAACCAGCTATAGCTCACATCTCGCTTAGTGAGCGTAAGCCGCTTCGGCTACTTCCATTAACCCGTCGGCATTTACGGCGGTCAGATGAACCGGTAATAGTTCGTTGATGAGCAACGGGTCGTATTTGGCGATAACACGGACGTAGTTTTCGGTAAAGCCCTGCATCAAGCCATCGGCAATGTCTTCTTCAAATAAAACCGTAGCGTCACGACCGACCTGCGAGTCATAAAAAGCCCGACGTTTCTTGTCCGACAGAATGTGAAGCATTTTCGACCGTTCGGCCCGTACGTGACCCGGCACTACGGGTTTGATCGAGAGCGCCGTCGTATTGGGCCGCTCGGAATAGGTGAAAACGTGCAGATAAGAAACGGGTAACTCATTCAGGAACATGTACGTTTCTTTAAACGCATCGTCCGTTTCGCCAGGATGACCTACAATCACATCGACACCAATGCAGGCATGGGGCATCAACTCCTTGATTTTCTGCACACGATCAGCGTAGAGTTCCCGCTTGTAGCGACGACGCATCAGGCTCAGAACGCGGTTACTACCCGATTGAAGGGGCACGTGAAAATGCGGTACAAACCGTTTTGATTGTGCCACAAAGGCAATGATTTCGTCGGTTAGGAGGTTTGGCTCGATGCTCGAAATCCGGAATCGTTCGATGCCTTCCACGTCGTCCAGCGCCTGTACCAGTTCAAAAAACGTTTCCTGCTTCTGACCATTCACCAAGCCAAAATCACCAATATTGACGCCTGTCAACACGATTTCCTTTACGCCCCGTTCAGCAATCTCACGGGCTGCTTTCACGACGTTGGCGACTGTGTCGGAGCGGCTTTTACCACGGGCCAGCGGAATGGTACAGTAAGCACACGGATAATCGCAGCCATCCTGCACTTTCAGGAACGTGCGCGTCCGGTCGTTGAGCGAGTAGGAAGCGTGGTAATCGATAACGTCTTCGATCGGTGAGTTGAACACCTGCGCCGGTTGACCCGCCGACACTTTTACAAACGTCGGCATGAGTTCATGCAACCGGAATTTTTCGGCGGCACCTAACACGGCATCGACACCCGGAATCTCCGAAATCTCTTTGGGTTTCAGCTGTGCGTAACAACCTAGGATCGCCACATAGCCTTCCGGATTGATTTTCTGCGCTTCGCGAACAATTTTCCGGCATTTCTTGTCGGCGTTGTCCGTCACGGAGCAGGTATTGATAATGAAAACGTCCGGCTGCTGGTTAAACTCCACCCGTTCGTACCCCTGCTGCTCCATTAAGCGGGCAAGCGTAGAGGTTTCGGAGAAGTTCAGCTTACAACCCAGTGTATAAAAGGCGACTTTTTTCACGATAAGTACTATTCGTAAAGAACCTCTCTTAACCGATCGTGACACAGCGGGTAGCCGTAGCGCGATCAAATCAGAGATGGCGTATTCAGCAAAATTACAAAAAAACAACGGGGTGGGTTCCGTATCGGTACGCGCAATGTTAGCCGATTGGTAAACGATCGGGTTCCGACCCATCGTTATCTTTCAAGAATACACCGGTCAGTTGCAGTCGAAAGGCCGAATCGATGAGCCACATAAGCTTGCTGACGGCCACATCAGGCGGTAATCCCTGATCGCGAATATTGGATAAACAGTTTCGGCGTTCGTCTGTCAGGCCGGGTTCGGGAGCGAAGGTAAGATAAGCACCCATGCTATCGGGTGAACTTAGTCCCGGTCGTTCACCGATCAAAATTAGGACCAGACGGGCCCGGAGTATATGCCCGATCGCGTCGGAAATGGCAACCCGACCCTGTTCGACCAGCGTTATTGGAGCAAGCGAATAGCCCGCCTTTCGGGCCGTTTCAACCAATTTATTGACTACTGAAGCGGCATACGTATTAACCGCAGTTGCCGAAAGTCCGTCGGCGATGATGATACTGATATCGGCAGCTGGGGCATTCGATTCGTGAAGCCGCTGGGCTGACTCCTCCGCCAGTAATCGCCCAAAATCGGGCCGTTGCAAATAAACATCCCGGTTAAGGGCCTGGCTACGGACCACGTAGATGGGGAGATCAGTCGAACGCAATGCCGCCTGTAAACCACTGACATCCAATTGCGAATAAACGGCATCTTTGGCGTGGGCGTGGGCGAGCTTAAACTGAAGTGACTCGCGAAGCGGAATCGAAACGCCCGTTCGGCCAAGCGCAATTCGGGCGGCTGTGTAGGCTTTCAGCGCTTGCCAGTCGTCCGTTTCGATCACGATGCGCTTTGGTTCGTTCATCCGCCGATCAACTCCGTGTAGAATTGCGTTTGTAGGCCCGTCGATAAGCGATTGCCCTGTGTATCCATAATATGCTGGCTGAGCAGCCACGCTTCAAATTCAGGGGCCGGACGCAGATTCAGCACCCGGCGCAGGTACAACGCATCGTGGAAAGACGTAGACTGGTAATTCAACATGATGTCGTCGGCGCCCGGAACGCCCATAATAAAGTTGATTCCGGCAACACCCAACAGGGTTAGGAGCGTGTCCATGTCGTCCTGGTCAGCCTGGGCGTGGTTGGTGTAGCAAATATCCATACCCATCGGCAAGCCCATCAGTTTACCGCAGAAATGATCTTCGAGCCCGGCCCGTATGATCTGCTTACCATCGAACAAATATTCGGGACCAATGAACCCAACGACGGAATTGACCAGAAACGGGGCATACTGGCGGGCTACCGCGTATGCACGCACTTCGCAGGTTTGCTGATCGACGCCGTGGTTTGCGTTGGAAGACAAGGCGCTACCCTGGCCGGTTTCAAAGTACATGAGGTTCTGACCAATCGTGCCTCGTTTTAGGGACAACCCCGCTTCGTGCGCTTCCTGCAAAATCGACAGATTGATACCGAAACTGGCGTTCGCCTTCTCCGTACCCGCAATCGACTGGAAAACCAGATCGACCGGCGCGCCCTGTTCGATCAGTTGCAGCGTCGTTGTCACGTGGCTTAACACACAACTCTGGGTTGGTATCGAAAAACGTTCCCGGATGCCGTCGATCATGTGTAGCAGGCGCGTAGTTGTTGCCGGACTGTCCGTTGCCGGATTGATCCCGATCATGGCATCCCCACTTCCGTAGAGCAGCCCATCGATCATACTGGCGGCTATGCCTTTGGCATCATCGACGGGGTGGTTGGGTTGCAATCGAACCGACAGATGTCCCCGAAGACCAACCGTATTCCGGAACCGGGTCACTACTTCGCACTTTTTTGCTACCAGTATCAAATCCTGATTACGCATCAGTTTCGATACCGCTGATACCATTTCCGGCGTCAGACCGGGCGTGATCTGCTGGATCGTTGGCCAATCAGCGTCGTCGCTCAGGAGCCAGTCGCGCAGATCGCCAACGGTAAAATGGCTGATTCGGGAAAACGCTTCTGCGTTGTGCGTATCGATGATCAGGCGGGTCACCTCATCGGATTCATACGGAATTACCACTTCACTCAGGAACGTTGGCAGGGGTACATCGGCTAGTACCAACTGGGCGGCAACGCGCTCTTCGTAACGCTCAGTCGCCAGACCCGCCAGCACATCCCCCGACCGTAACGGACTCGCTTTGGCCAGCAACTCTTTCAGATCCGCAAATTGGTACATAAATCCCCGGATGGTGCATTGATACGTCATGAGCGTTAGGTTAACCGTCAGATTTGCAGCAGTTCGCGGGGCTTGCGGTGTTTGCCGAAGGCGTAAAAGAGAACAATGATCACGACCAGTCCCGCGAAAAATAATAGACACAGCCACCCATAAAAATAGAGCATGGCCGCCAGCGTCACAAGGGCCAGGATGAGTGCAATGGCCGGAAAAACCGGATAAAAAGGGGCTTTGAAGGGCCGGGGCAGGGTCGGGTCACTCCGGCGTAGCTTGAACAGGGCTAACATACTGACGATGTATACGACGACAGCCCCAATGGTCGATAGAATGACCAGCTTGCTCGTATCGAGTAAAAAAAGCGCCAGAATCCCTAAAACGGCACCGACGAGCAACGCCCAGTACGGAACCTGCTGGCGGGGACTAACCTTGGATAGTACTGTCGGTAAATAACCACTGCGGGCCAGTGCAAAAATCTGTCTAGAATAACTGATAATAATACCGTGAAAGGAGGCAACCAGCCCGAACAGACCAACGCTGGCGAACAGCTTTGTCAACGGATTATCACGACCCAGGACCAGCGCAATGGATTCGGGTAAGGGATAGTCGAGGGAGGCCAGTTTCTCCCATTCGGCAATACCGCCAACGCAGATCATAACCGCTAACGCCAGTATTGTCAGCGTCAGCAGGGCCGAGATATACCCTTTGGCAATGGCGTTTTTTTCGTTCTTCACTTCTTCGGCTACCATCGCGACTCCTTCCAGACACACGTAAAGCCAGATCGCAAACGGCAGAGCCGCGAAGACGCCCGACCAGCCGAACGGCATAGGATTGTGCAGAAAGTTAGCTAGCTTGAACTCCGGTGCGACCACACCGATAAAGAGTAGAAGTTCGGCGATGGCCAGCAACGTCATGATCAGCGAGAACCAGGCGGCTTCTTTGATGCCGAGCAAATTGATCACGGTAAACAAAACGTACGACACCACCGACGCGACGATTACCGGAATGGAGGGATACAGAAAGTGCATGTAACTTCCCAGTGCCAGCGCAATGGCGGGTGTCGCAAACAGGAATTCAATCAGCGTGGCATAGCCAGCCACTAGTGCTCCCAACGGACCGAATGCTTTCAGCGCGTAGGCAAACGGTCCGCCCGCGTTGGGAATCGAGGTGGTTAGCTCGGTGAAGCTGAAAATAAACGTAAAGTAAAGCAGCGTAATCAGCAGCGTCGCGATTAGAAGCCCAACGGTGCCTGCTACGCCCCAGCCGTAATTCCAGCCGAAATATTCCCCGGATATGACCAGCCCAACACCAATCGCCCACAGGTGAACCGGTTTCAACGCTTTCTTTAGTCCAGGGTTTTCGTCGGTCATCGTGTAACTGGTTGCGTGCTATAATTCGATTGTAATCTACCAAACGCTAATTCTATTGACGTAGAACGTTCGGGAATCAGGATGGTATCAGGCGATTGTTTGGCCCATCAGTGGGTCGCTGTAGCCTGCTTTTCCCGTCTCCACACGCCCGGTGTACCGTTGTTCAAAGGACGCGAAACCACCGATCAAAACGCTGAAGTCGTACCAGTTATAACTGTTTTTCAGGTTCACCAGGATTATTGTTCGAGCCCCTTTCGTACCGGCTTTGTCCAGCGTCTTTTGCTCGCCTTTCGTGTGGTAGGCATTGTCTTTAAGCTGGACTGAATAGGCGCGTTGCGGATCGGTATTGTTGATTGTCACAAGTACGTTACCCGTAAACTGGTTTTTGAGATCGCGTTCATAAGCGCAGGAAATCGTAACGGGTGGGTTGCCTGCTTCGCCCTTAAACTCGCGCAGGAACCCATTGGGTCCGTACACGCGCAGGTGGTACGGAGCGTTGAGTGGCCAGGTATCACGCAGTTGGTCGCCGGGGGCAACGGTATAGGAACGAACGGCGGTATCGTTGTCCAGCATCTGATAAACCTGGAAAGGGGCGCCAGCCGCCTGTTTGCCAAAGACGTCGTTTTTGGCCGCCATCGTCAGCGTGAAGTGCTGGTCTGTGGTGTGACCATCGGCGTATAGTTCATAGGGCAGAGCGTTGGCCGGTCGAATCCCTTTCTCCTGACGGGGCAGGTGGGCCGAGTCTAGCGGATCGAGATTGATCTGTCGAATTTCGTCCGGCGAAAATGCCTTGTAACCCGTCGGGACGGGGTTGAACTGAGCTTTGTGAATTCCTTCGATAAAGGCATCTTTGGCAACAAAAGCGGGCAGCTTGATCTTGTCACCCTGGTAAGGCCGAAAAGCGGACGTGAGATCACCGCAAATGGTACGACGCCACGCGTTGATATTTGGCTCTTCGATTTTTTTGCCTGTTTTATGGCTCAGGAATTTTTCCAGAAACTGAAGCGTCGAGGTGTGGTCAAATACCTCTGAGCATACATAACCACCCCGGCTCCAGGGCGACGCGATCACCAGCGGCACCCGAAATCCGAGCCCGATCGGCCCCGATCGACCCGGATTCTTGCGTTTACTTTCCTGTTCTTGCGTAACAAATTCCAGCCGCGTATCGATGCCCTTGCTGGTCAAACCGGTTTCAGGCTGGTCAGGATGAGCCGGAACGAATGGCGGAACGTGGTCGAAATAGCCGTCGTTTTCATCGTAGGCGAGTATGAAAATGGTTTTCTTCCAGACGTCCGGGTTTTGGGTCAGGATGTCCATCACCTCCGAAATGTACCAGGCCCCGTACCAGGGCGCGGACGGGTGATCGGAGAAATTTTCGGGTGCGACCAGCCACGAAACGGTAGGTAGTTTTTTGTCCTTGACATCGGCCCGGAACTGGTGCAATACGTCCCCTTTGGGCACCTTGACCTCCCGTTTTGTCGCGCCATCCTGGTACGATAACGTAGACAGGGTATGGTAATCGGGGTCATTGACGTTGGTGGTAAACGCTTTTTCGCAGAGGTTCTTCTCCCGCTGCGACAGTTGACTGAATTTTTCTGGTGTATAGTTTACCAGATCAGCCTGAATAAGCTGCTGGAAATGCTGCTGATTGGCCAGATCGCTTTTTGTTCGGGCGTACTCCTTATCGCTTTCGGTCAGCGTTTTAAGCTTTGCTTCCAGCGCCTGAATTCGTTCGGGTATAACTTTCGCCTGCTGCTGAATGAATGGATAGTAAGTAGGATGGAACCGGACTTTATGCTGCGAAAACCATTCGATGGGGTTGTCGGTGAAATTACCCAGCCAGCCGTCTTCTTCACCCTGTAATCCGGTGGGCAGGCTGATCTCGTTCTGGTAAATCTTCCAGGAAATGCTCTGATCTTCTAGCCGTTCGGGAAAGGTGGTCCAGTTTACTTCTGCTTCATAATCCACGTTCTCGTTGCGGACATTGGCTATAGCAGCCGGATTGGTTGGATCGCGGAGCGTACCTGTCCAGAAAAACAGGCGGTTTGGGGTTGTACCCGTCAGGGACGAACAGAAATTCTGATCGCAGACGGTAAACGCATCGGCGAGGGCGTAGTAAAAGGGAAGGTCTTCCCGATTGTAGTACCCCAAAGTCAGGGGCATGTTGGCGTATTCCTTGTTGCCTGATTTTTTGGCATCCAGCCACCTGTCGAACTTACCGTCGTTACGCGCGTCCACCTGGTTCTCCCAGGAGTGGGGCAGCGAGCTCATCCAGGTGGCTTTCGTATCCCGCATGTTCAGCCGGAAGGGCGCGTAGGTTTCGTTGGCCGCGTTGGTCTGGAGCCAGACTTTGTTTTTGTTGGGCAAGTCGATGGCTCTGGGGTCATTGAAGCCCCGAACACCCTGAAGGCTTCCGTAGGTATGATCGAACGAGCGATTTTCCTGCATCAGAATAACCACATGTTCGGCATCCAGGTAGGTTGTGCCGGGTTGCGGATCAATGGCAAACGCTTTCTGGATGGAAGCGGGCAGCATCCCCGAAAATCCCGCAGCACTCGATAAAAGGGCTGCTTTCTTCAAAAACTCACGTCTGGAATCCATGGCGTTTGGGCTAGTGGCTGGCTAGACAGGCTGTGGTGTTTGCAAAAGCAACGGCCTGATAAGGCTATAAAAATAGTGAAAGCGAGCGGTAACTACCGTTTTTACACTGTTAAATGACTGTTATTTCGACAATCGCATCCGTTTATTAACTGTTCCCGCTAAACGCGGAGACGAGAGACCGGCTTGTTACGCCAGAAAATTCCAACGTATTCAGTTGCTGACGTATTGGTTCATTTCGCAAGTTGAAAAGGCCATTTTTCAGAGTTCATGAACGTAAAGACGCTATTTTTGACCCAGTTAAAAAATCCGTTAAAATGTGGTTGATTACTGTACCAAACGAATTTTTATTATAATATTTCCATAGAATCCGTAAGAAATATGGTGTAGATAGGGGTAAGCATTAATAATTTATTGTCAAGGCACTCTATATTTGCTGAAGTAACGTAACAAAACCCGTATTTCAATACAATCCACCTGTATACCATGGCAAAGTCGAAGTTAGAGTACATTTGGCTCGATGGCTACGAGCCCACTCAAAGCCTGCGTTCCAAAACTAAAATTGAAGCTGATTTTTCGGGTAGCCTCGAAGATTGCCCTATGTGGTCATTCGACGGATCGTCGACCGGACAAGCTGAAGGTGGTTCATCGGACTGCTTGCTGAAGCCCGTTTACGTCTGCCCTGATCCGCAGCGCAAGAATGCCTATCTGGTTATGTGTGAAGTATTGAATGCTGATGGCACACCGCACGTAACGAATGGCCGCGCTACCATCGAAGATGACGATAATGATTTCTGGTTTGGTTTCGAGCAGGAGTATTTCCTGTGGGATACCGCCATCGATAAGCCACTAGGTTTCCCCGAAGAAGGGTTCCCAACCCGTCCACAAGGACCGTATTACTGCTCAGTTGGTGCACAAAACGCATTTGGTCGTAACATCGTTGAAGAACACCTCGATGTGTGCCTCGATGCGGGTCTGAATGTAGAAGGGATCAATGCCGAAGTAGCTACGGGTCAGTGGGAATTCCAGATCTTCGCGAAAGGCGCGAAAGACGCTGGTGACCAGATTTGGGTAGCCCGTTACCTCTTGGAGCGCATCGGTGAGTCGTACGACGTAGCCATCAACTGGCATTGCAAACCGCTGGGCGCTACCGACTGGAACGGCTCGGGTATGCACGCAAACTTCTCGAATACGGCACTTCGTACATCGGGTAGCAAAGAAGTTTATGACAAAATCTGCCAGTCGTTCGCCCCTGCCGACGTCATCAAAGCACACATCGCGGTTTATGGTGCTGACAACGAGCAACGCCTGACTGGTAAACACGAAACGCAGTCGATCGACCAGTTCTCGTACGGTATCTCTGACCGGGGTGCTTCGATCCGTATCCCGATCGCTACGGTAGAACGCGGCTGGAAGGGCTGGCTCGAAGATCGTCGCCCGAATTCGGCTGCCGATCCATATAAAGTAGCAGCTGTCATTATCAAAACCGTTAAATCGGCGGAGGTACTGGAAGAGGCTTAGGGTTAATTTACTGGATTGAAGACGCGGGCAGAACGAAAGAATCGCCACTAAACCATCGATCCAGAACCGATAGAAAGCCCGACTGCGAAAGTAGTCGGGCTTTTTGTTGCTGCCCGTTGAAATATGACGGAAGCCATGTATGTTTGACAAACTTTCAACCCTAAACCACTCAAGTCAGTAATGTCAAATTTTCGCTTTAAGGCCCTTGAGATTGCACAAAGCCGTCAGGCTTTGCTGGTAGCTGCACCTACCGAGCGCGTTGCCGATTTCTTCGGCAGCAACACGTTCAACAATGAGGTGATGCGAACGCTTCTTTCGCCGGAAGCTTATCTTAAGGTGACGGAGGCCATCCAGACCAACGGGCAGATTGACCGGGCGATCGCCGATGAGGTAGCTGGAGCCATGAAGTCATGGGCAACCGCCAAAGGAGCAACCCACTATACCCACTGGTTTCAGCCGTTGACGGGTGAAACGGCGGAGAAACACGATGCGTTCTTCGATATTACGGTCGAGGGAAAAGCAATCGAAAAATTTAAAGGCGGAGCGCTGGTGCAGCAGGAACCCGATGCGTCGTCGTTTCCAAACGGAGGGTTGCGAAATACGTTCGAGGCACGGGGATACACCGGCTGGGACCCTTCGTCACCGGCTTTTCTGATGGACAACGGCGCTGGTGGCAAAACGCTCTGCATTCCGTCGGTCTTCATCGCCTACACCGGCGAAGCCCTTGATTATAAGACGCCACTGCTCAAAGCAATCAATGCCCTCGATAAAGCAGCCACGGCGGTTTGTCAGTACTTCGATCGGAACATTTCGAAGGTTACCCCAACGCTGGGACCGGAACAGGAATACTTCGTGGTAGACCGCGCCCTGTTCTACGCCCGTCCCGATCTCGTGCTGGCTGGCCGGACCGTATTTGGTCACGCACCCGCTCGCGGACAGCAGTTGGACGATCATTATTTCGGCTCGATTCCGCCACGGATTAACGCGTTCATGGTCGATTTTGAGTTCGAATCCATGAAGCTTGGTATGCCCGTCCGGACGAGACACAACGAAGTGGCACCGGGCCAGTTCGAGGTTGCTCCGACGTTCGAAGAGGTGAACCTGGCCGTTGATCACAACGCGCTGCTGATGGACCTGATGGACAAAATAGCGGAGAAACACAATCTGAAAGTGTTGTTCCACGAAAAACCATTTGCGGGTATCAACGGCAGCGGTAAGCACAACAACTGGTCGATGGGGACGAATACGGGCGTTAACCTGCTGGCTCCGAGTACAAAACCAAAAGAAAGCCTGCGATTTATCACCTTTCTGGTCAACGTTGTCAAAGCGGTTCACGACAACGCCGATATGTTGCGGGCCAGTATCGCATCCGCCGGTAACGAGTATCGCCTTGGTGCCAATGAAGCTCCTCCGGCCATCGTTTCTGTGTTTCTGGGTGAGTCTTTGACGCAGGCGCTCAACGATCTGGAGACTAAATCGGAGATCACGGTGAACAAGGGCGATAACGTTTATTACAAACTGGGTCTTAACCGAATTCCTAGCCTGATGCGCGACAATACCGACCGCAACCGAACCTCACCGTTTGCGTTTACGGGTAATAAGTTTGAATTCCGGGCGGTGGGTAGTTCGGCTAATTCGGCATCGACCATGACGGTGCTGAACGCGATCGTTGCCGACCAGCTGAACAAATTCAAAACCGATGTCGATGACCGGCTGGCGAAAGGGGAGAAGAAAGAATTGGCCATCGTGGATATTCTGAAAGAGTATTATGCCAACAGCAAGCGCATTCTCTTCGAAGGAAACGGCTACTCCGACGAATGGGTCGAGGAAGCGGCTAGTCGTGGCCTGTCAAATATCAAATCATCACCGGAGGCACTCCGGGTCTATATGCAGCCCGAATCGCTGGCGCTCTTCGAACGAACGGGTGTCATGAACCACGCGGAAGTGGAATCGCGCTACGAAATTGAACTTGAGAAGTACATCAAGAACGTGCAGATCGAATCGCGGGTGATGGGGGATCTGGCCATGAACCACGTTGTGTCGACCGCGCTCAAGTATCAGAATAATCTGGCCGGAACAGCCCGAAACCTGGTTGAGCTGGGGATGACCGCCGAAGCGGAACCCGTAAAGGCTATTCTGCGGGAAATTTCGACCCGCGTGATGGTCATTAAAAAAGGCGTTGAAGCCATGATCGATTCACGCAAAAAAGCGAATAACGTCACCGACACCGCCGAACGGGCCAAACTATACGCCACGGAGGTTAAGGGTCACTTCGATGGCATTCGCTATGAAGTGGACAAGCTGGAGGAGATTGTCGATGATGAAGACTGGCCACTGGTGAAGTACCGCGAGCTGTTGTTCGTGAAGTAGAATCGCGTAGGCGGCTTTGCGGGATTTAGCTGATTTGATTGACTGACTATGGTTTTGCTTACTGCTTCTTTGAAGCACTCTTTCCAACACAGCCACAGCCATATCAAATCAGCTAAATCCCGCAGGGCCGCTACGCGGTTTATAAGGTAGCAAAAATGGCTTCCATCATGAACGCATGTGTGCCCAGCCATCGTGCGGTTCCGTTCAGCTGGGTTATCTCGATAGTCAGATCGTTCCGAAAGTCGCTCAGACAGTATTTACTGATAGACTGTTCAATAGTGTTCAGGATAAAAGCGGCTGCTTTCGTCAGCACGCCATCGACAATGATCATTTCGGGATTGAACAGACTAATGGCAATGGCTAATCCTTTGCCCAGCTGAAAACCCGTTTCATGCAGCACATCAATGGCGTATGAATCGCCCTGATTGGCCGCCTGGATCAATTCATCGATGTCGATCTGCTCGACGCGGTCCCGAAAAACGGCCAGTTTAGACACCTGACCGTTCCCGATGTCTCGCTGCACACGCCGTACGAGCGCCGATGCCGACGTAACTGTGTTCAGACAGCCTATTTTGCCGCAATAGCACAGTTCGCCATCCGGGTCAATCTGAATGTGTCCAAGCTCACCGGCAAAGCCGCTGGTACCCTGAAAAACTTCGCCGTTCACGATGATTCCCAGACCAACACCCCAGTCAATATTGATCGCCAGTACCTGCTTTTTGCCCTTCGCACCGCCAAATCGGCTTTCGCCAAGGACCGTAGCTTTGGTATCGTTTATCAGGTACACGGGTACGTTGAGCTGGTCCGAAAACCACTGAGGAAGTGAAGCCGTCGACGGTCCCAGATTTTTGTAGGTCAGGTTTATTCCCCGCCGGGCATCGACCAAACCGGGCATTGATATGCCAACCGCTGTAATGTCGGCAGTCTTAATGCCTGACTCGGCCAGCGTCGCTGTATAATGATGAACGAGTGTCGTCAGAAAGGTCGGGTTATCTTCCAGGCGGAGATCGTAATCGCGACGAAAGACGATCTCGCGCGACGTGTTCATGACCAATAACTTGGTGTCGTGCGTGCTGACATCCAGAACGACCACATACCGATGACTCGTGTCCAGACCGAATAACGTGGGCCGACGCCCGTTGTTACCCATCGCCATACCGATAGACGTTACCCACTGATTATTAATCAAATCTTCGACCAGACTGGTCACGGAGGGTACGCTGCTGTGTACTAGTTTGGCTAGATTAGCCAGCGTGCAGGTTCCTTCGGCATAGAGGTGCGCCAGTATATCGCGCTGTTTTTGTTTTTTTTTGTAGTCCACAACGGACTGAGAAACGGTAGAATCTTCGTCAATAGAAATAGCTGGATACATGGTGGTAATACGAGGAAAAAGCTGCTCGATTAAACAACCGGACAGATGGCTTAGCCTGACACGGAAAGCCAATGTCTTTGCCGAGCTACTTAAAAGTAGCTTGTATTCACCGATAAATGGCCGAAGTTTTTAAAAAAATATATGAATTGAGCGAATTGTAGTAAAAAAATGAGGGTAATTAAGTCATCGGATCAGGTCGTGCTGTTCAGTCAGTTTGTCAGGAGCAGGCATCTTGACTGTTAACGTTTAGCCGGGTTGCTCACATCGCTTTTTTTACGTCGTACTGGCGCCCATACGTATAGCGTAACGAGACGCCAACGCCCCAGCCAGATCCGTTTGCTACAATGGTAGCCTGCTGTTGCGAGCCACGATTGACGGTATAGTCCAGATTGGATTTGAGCGCATTGCCAAGCCCCCAGTATTTACGGACATAGAAGCCTAGTTCCAGCCAGGAAGACAGTCGGGTTGCGTAGTCAATACCTAATTCGGCAATGCCCGTAACGTCGTTCAAGACGGTAGTTGTATTATTAAGCCGTAGCGTATCTATTCGGTTCCGACCGCGCTGGCTATAGCCGATCAGCTTGAAGTTGCCTGTCTCGCCGGTGCCATTGGGAATCAGCCAGGCCCCGCCAGTAAGCCAGAAACCGGTGCCATTCATTGCCTGTTTGCCAGCGCCAATTCGTCGTTTTATTCGGAGTGGAATGCCGTAACCGCTGTTCCTGTACGTAAAAACAAGCGGATCACTCGAATTGGCGATCGTGATATTGAGGTGGATCGGGGCTCTGCTATAGCCGGTTTCAATCGTCCACGCGTTTCGGTAGGTGTAACCAAGCAATGCGCTCCAGCTAGCTTTCGTCAGGGTCGCGTTGCTAACCAGTCCATTAAGTGAATTACTCAGTACGCTGCCATCGCTGCGAAAACCGCTTTCAGCCCCCACATACCATGTTTGCACTTCGCTGAGTTGGCTCAGAAGCGCCTGCCGGCTGGTGGCTTTTCGGTCACGTTTCACTTGCCGGGGGCTGGGATTCATATCTGGGTCTTCCCGAATGACCCGTTCCCGCACGACAGGTGGAGGGGCGTAATAAGTTGTATCGATCACGACTTCCTGTGCCTGAGCCGATACCGTCAGGATAAGCAGAAGAAAAAGAAGCGACATGTGTTTCATACCAGAGCAGTTTAGCTCTATAGCAAATAGAGGTCTAGTGCCGTTACGCAGCGTTGACGAGCGATGTTGCGTTTACCTACGATTGATTATACAATTTCAGTATCGGGTCATTGATTGTCCGGCCCGCATCAGACAGTAAAAAGGCAATTGTCTGGCTGATGGCCTCCGGCGTAATCCAGGTAGCCGGGTCAGCATCGGGCATGGCCTGTCGGTTGACGGGCGTGTCGATGGTACTGGGCACAATGACACTGGCCGAAATGTGTTTACCTTTTCCCTGCGCATTGACCAGAGTAGCCAGTTCAAAAATCAGGGATTTGCTGATGGCGTAGGCGAACAGATCTTTACCCACATTGGGTTCGAGTGCCGGACGCGCCCCCACGAAAATAAATTGTCCTCGGCCCTTGGCCTCAAACGATGCCAATAGCGGTTTAACGATGGTGAATGCGGTTAAAAAGTTGAGCCGATACATGTTGTCGAGCGTTTCTACGTCGGTTTCGTGAAGACTACCCGCCGTAAAGCCGCCAACCAGCAGAGCCGCAGCGTGAACGGACTTATTCGAAATCGTACTCATAAAATTGGCCACGTCGCCGGAATCCAGCAGATTGACAACGTAACTCTCCACATTGGGCAGATGATCGAACATGCCGAGGTTTTTGGCTGAACCCAGTACAGCTAGTACATGATAGCCATTGCTGTGTAATTCGTTTACGAGGCTGATTCCCAGATTGCCAGAGGCCCCTGTTACAAGTATGGATTTCATCGGATTATGGTCGTAATGGAAAGGCTGAATGAGGTTGTTTTCGGACGGAGTAGAACGTGTGTTCTTGCATCGGCAAGCTACGAGTTTTTGGCTAGTAAGCGGCTGTATAGTAGTCCGGCTGTTCGTATAAATTGAGCAAGAATGACCACGTAAGTGCCGTCGGATCAACGAGATGGTTCGAGTAAAACGTCCCGCCCAAAACAAGTACGGGGAGGGGGCGTTATGTCCTTAGATTGCAATAGTCGTTATACATTGTTCATTATCCATTAGCTTTGCTGCATGGCAACATACAAGAATGAGGGATTCAATCCCGAGGAAATAAACGCGCTCAAAGAAGAGTGTCAGCAGGAAGGTAAATCATTTGTTTACGTTGAAGACGACGATCTTGACGTACTGGAATCGGGCGAATGCGTCCATATTCAGTTTCCCGGCGAATACCAGGGGCAGGAAGTGATCTTCGATGCACTGGTCTACACACTGCGTCTGCATCATAGCAGTCTGGTCTATGAAATGGCGGTAGAACAGGTGCAGAAAACGTTCCCCGAGTATGTACCCCCCGAAGACCGGAAGCCAAATTACAAGATCACACCCGAACTGGAGGAAGAAGCGGAAACGGCCCTGACGGAAATCATCGACGAGATCGAAGAAACGGAGACCGTAAAGGTACAGGAGCACGTAGAAGTGGACAATGAATTCGATTACGGCATCAGTCTTGACATCTGTCTGAATGTAGAGGAAGTTACGGACGAAGTGATCGAAAACTTTATTCGAAATTTTAAAGCTAATTCCCTGAACTTAGATAATACTCTGTACTCGTTCACGAGCGACGAGGAAGCTTAAGAAAAGCGTCTGGTGCACGAGTTTTAGCATCAACAGGCTGATCCGTAAACCAGAATGCATACCTGGAGATTGATGTTCTCCGGCATGAACATCGACTAAGTAACCCGCGAGCTGAGTACCGCTATCAACACGGCTATTCAGCTCGCGGGGTTTATAAACCGCTGCTGATGAACAGCGTAGCAGCAACCCGCCAGCGAATCTGTCGTGTAGGGTCGCTTATTTTTGCAGCCTATGCATTTATTCTATCAGGCCCAACCGGTCACCTACCTCACCGAAGACGATTCCCGTCATGCGATCAGAACACTACGGCTGGGCGTCGGTGATACCATTGCTGTAACGGATGGGCACGGAAATCGACATTCAGCCGTTATCAGTCAGGTCGATAATCGACGGTGCTCGTTCCGAATTGTCGATACACAAATGACGGCTCCGCGCCCGTTCTCGATCCGGATTTGCGTGGCTCCCACAAAAAATATAGACCGGATTGAGTGGTTTGTTGAAAAAGCTGTCGAAATTGGTATTGAACGGATCAGTTTCTTTATTGGCCAGCATTCTGAACGACGAATGTTGAAGTTGGAACGGTTAGAGAAAATTGCCGTTGCGGCCATGAAACAGTCGTTGCAGTCGTATCTGCCTCAACTGGATGAGATCGTTTCGTTTAGCGATCTCATAAAAGAAGGCATTGATGATCAGCGGTTTATTGCGCATCTGCCGGAACATGGACCAGTGCTGAACCTAGCTAAAGGGGCTTCACCGGGTGGTCGGTATATGGTTTTGATTGGGCCGGAAGGCGATTTTTCGGAGAAGGAAATTCAACAGGCTAACGATGCCGGTTTTCAGATGGTGACGCTCGGGTCTAACCGGCTGCGTACCGAAACAGCCGCTCTGACAGCCTGTCAGTTATTAACGTTTATAAATACATGAAAAAGGGACTGTTGGCCTTCATTGTCATTTTTTGTTCATCGATTTTCGGTGCGCAAGCTCAGTATGGCTATAAAATTGCCAAGTTGAAGTACAACGGCGGGGGCGACTGGTACGCCAACAAAACGTCGCTGCCCAACCTGATCAAGTTTGCCAATGCCAACCTGCGGATGAATATTTTTCCGGAAGAGGATATTGTTGAACCCGGCAGTCCGGACCTGTTTGGCTATCCGTTCGTTCACATGACAGGGCACGGCAACGTTACGTTCAGCGACGCTGATGTGCAAAACATACGGCGATACCTGATCTCTGGCGGTTTTCTGCACATTGATGACAACTATGGGCTGGACAAATTTATCCGGCGTGAGATGAAAAAGGTGTTTCCTGAACTCTCGTTTGTCGAGTTGCCATTCAATCACCCGGTTTACCAGCAGAAGTTCAAATTTGCCGGTGGGCTGCCCAAAGTACACGAGCATGACGGTAAAGCACCACAGGGTTTCGGCCTGATCTACCAGGGGCGTCTGATCTGTTTTTACAGTTATGAGTGCGACTTGGGTAATGGCTGGGAGGATCAGAGCGTTTACAACGATCCCGAACCCATGCGGCAACAGGCACTGCGGATGGGCGCCAACCTGCTGCAATATGCCACCACAACGAATTAACGGTTCGTACATGGGTAAATGAGGCAACGGGTTTGCTACTTAACCAAGCAACTGGACGCTGTATTGGCCTTGTTTAGTGCTTTAATAGCCCTGCGCTGGCAAATAAATTAAAGTATTATTTGGAGAAGGCAAGCCAAAACGGTTTAAATTTCGTTAGTTTTGTAGGAGTATTTTTATGTTGCTCGGTTGTTCACCCTCTAATTAGTTATCATTGTGATTGTACTGGCCGCATTCATCGGACATTGGTACCTGTCCTTGTTCTGCCAAACGTTCTTTCTGCACCGCTATTCAGCCCACAAGATGTTCTCGATGAGCAAATTCTGGGAGCGGTTTTTCTATGCTTTAACCTACGTATCACAAGGCTCGTCGTACTTGAGCCCACGGGCTTACGCTGTATTGCACCGGATGCACCATGCGTTCAGCGACACGCCAAGAGATCCTCATTCTCCGCATCACACCAAGAATATTTTTACGATGATGTGGAAGACGAAAGACATTTATAATGCCGTCTTGCATCGTAAGCAGGCCATTGAAAAACAATTTGATCGGAACTATCCTGAGTGGAGTTTTATCGAAAAAGTAGGTGACTCGTGGATATCACGGGCAGGTTGGGCCGTATTTTACAGCCTGTTCTACATATTCGCTTTCATTTATCTGGATATGCACTGGGCGTTCTTCTTCCTGTTGCCTGTTCACTTCGTAATGGGACCCGTACACGGTGCGATCATCAACTGGAGCGGTCATAAGTACGGTTACTCGAACTTTGATAATCAGGATGAGTCGAAAAACTCATTGATCCTGGATGTGGTCATGATGGGCGAGCTGTTCCAGAACAACCACCACAAACGTCCGAACGCGGCCAACTTCGGTGCCAAATGGTTTGAGTTTGATCCAACGTATCCGGTAATTACCGTCCTGCATAAATTGCACATTGTTCGTTTAAGACCCTCTGCCGAAAGCAAGAAGGCGCAGCTTGAGGTTGGGCATGATCGCCGGGTTGAGGAAAAGAACGAGAAGGTCGAAGCCTAAATAGAGAGTTTATCAAGATGAAAAAGCCCCGATGTCGGGGCTTTTTTCGTTTAGTAGCGCTGGTGGAAACCCGCATATCAATGAAACACGGGTTTCTGCCCGCGCTACATTACAACAACACGTTGGCAATATCCTGCCAGGATTTGACGCGCTTGAATTGCTGATCATCCCGGTTATGTAGGGCATCGAAAAGCAACCCTTCACCCTGAAACGTAAGCAGGTTACGCGGTAAATCATCAATCAGAAAGTCCGTGTTCAGAACGCTTTTATCCCCCAAGAATACGTAGTTGCGCCATGATATGGCCGGGAAGTGTTCGCCTAGCCAGTCCCATTTTTCCCGGAGTGAATTGGGGAATTCCTGAGCCGCTGTCGCGATAAAAATATCGTACTTGTTCATGAGATCGGCGATGACATCTTGCGCGCCTTCCATCACCGGAATGTCCCGGAAGAAGCCAATTTCATATACCCGTTCCGAAATGGCCTTGTATTCGTGTTCGTCGAACAGTTCGTGGAACGACTTCTCTTTTAGTTCTTCATACGTATACCGGGGCATGTCGCCTTCCAGATACAGTTGAATGAACTTGGCGTGCGTGTCAGCCATGACATCATCCATGTCAATTGCAATGCGTTGTTTCATATACTTGTCAGAACCCGGATTTATGGGATTTATCTGACTGACAATGATTTTACTGTTTGCTTTCAATGAAAGCTATTCCCAACGAAATCATAATTAGTCAATCAAATCCCATAAATCCGGGTTAGATTTTACGGGTTGTATCGAATTGTTCCAGGTAATCGCCCACACGCCGGACGAACTGACCGCCCAGTGATCCATCGACAACGCGGTGGTCGTACGAATGGGATAAAAACATCAACTGCCGTATACCGATAAAATCGCCCTGGGGCGTTTCGATAACGGCTGGTTTCTTAATGATGGCACCGAATGCCATGATCGCTACTTGAGGCTGCACAATAATGGGCGTTCCCATCAGATTACCGAATGTGCCAATGTTCGAGATCGTGTAAGTGCCGCCAGCCAGATCGTCGGCGGTGAGTTTGTTCTCGCGGGCGCGTTTGGTTAGATCATTCACTTTTTTCGTTAAGCCAACGAGGTTATATTGCTCGGCATCGTGAATGACCGGTACGATCAGGTTACCATTGGGCAGCGCAACCGCCATTCCGATATTAACCGACTTTTTTACCAGAATCGAATCTCCTTCGACAGAGACATTGATCATTGGGAAGTCTTTGATGGCTTTAACGATCGCTTCGACCAGAATGGGCGTATAAGTCAGATTTTCGCCGGTCTGTCTCTTGAAGTCGTCCTTCATGCGGTTTCGCCACTCGACGACCGGTGTCATATCGGCTTCAACGAACGAGCTGACGTGTGGCGAAATCTGCTTGGACTCCACCATCCGTTGCGCAATCATTTTTCGCATCCGATCCATCTGAATGATATCCGATTGTCCATTGACTGAACTGCCGGACTTACCATTGACCGGGGCGGGTGGTTGCGGTGCAGCAGGCCGTGACGATGGTGCTTCCGGGGGGGCTAGAGTAGCCTTGACAACCGGAGCCGCCTGAGGCAATCGGCCCTCGGATCGGTCAATCACATAGGCCAGAATATCTTTCTTCGTCAGGCGATTCTCGACACCCGATCCGACAATACGGTCAAGCTCATCGCGCGAGACGCTTTCTTCTTTCGCGATATTCAGAACCAGCGGTGAATAAAACCGGTCGGTGAAGATCGTCTGATTGTCGGCCAGTGCTGTTGGTGAAGCGGCTACCGCTTTTTCCGGAACCGCAGCCCGGCTACTCATGGCTGCAATACTGGTTTCTAGTTCGCGGGCCGACTCTGTCACTTCGGTATCTTCTCCCTCTGTTTCAGCCGGCACGTTGGCGACATCGCCGATGCCCACGGGCGATTGATCGGCCGCTGCCTTCGGCCCGTCCGGAACCGGCTGGGTTTCAATTAAACCTGTTTCGTCGGTTTCGATGCGGGCAATGGGAGCGCCAACCGCTACCACATCACCATCGTTCACCAACAATTCTTTCAGAATACCGTTTTCCGGTGCAGGAACCTCCGTATCTACTTTATCAGTAGCGACTTCCAACACCGATTCGTCGGCTTCGATACGATCACCGGGTTGTTTGAGCCACCCAATTATCGTACATTCCATTATACTTTCGCCCATTTTGGGCATGACCATGTCGATGAGAGCCATGTGTTTTTAACTGATGAATGACGAATAATGAGTTCTGACGAACGAGCCACCCGGCTGATGGTTCAAAACAGCTGGCTCATTATTCACCGTTGAGTAGTTCCTCCCGCAGCATGTTCAAAACATACGTAGAGGTAAGTTGAATATTTTGATCACGGTACTGACCGAGCCGTAACAGCCGAGCGACCGTGCGCTGATCGGTAGCGCAGGCGATCCAGATCGTACCAACGGGTTTGTCGGGGGTACCGCCATCCGGACCGGCAATACCACTGGTGGCAATGCCAACATTGGTGCCCAGCGCGGTACGAACACCTTCTGCCATCTGGCGAACCGTTTCTTCGCTCACCGCTCCGAACTGTTCTAGCATACTGGCTTGAACGCCCAACTGGTTTACCTTGACGGCATTGCTGTAACTAACGATACTACCCCAGAAATAAGCCGACGAACCGGGTATTTTGGTAATCTGTGATGACACAAATCCCCCCGTGCAGCTTTCGGCAATACCCAGGGTTAGATTCTTTTCCGTGAGAAGCTTACCCACCACGATTTCAAGCTCGTCGCCATCGTAACCGAACACATTTTTTTCAATCAAGGGCAACACTTTCTCAACCTGTTCCGCCAGTTGCTGGTCAAGTAATGCTTCATCGGTGCCGGTCGTTGTCAGGCGAAGTTTTACGCCCCCAAAACTGGGCAGATAAGCCAGTTTGATCGGATCAGGCAGCGCATCTTCCCAGGCTTCGATACGTTCGGCCAGAAACGATTCGCCAATCCCCACTGTCCGAATCATCTTGTGCTTGATCACCGGCGTTTCGAAGTGCTCCTGCAGCTTGGGTAAAATCCGGTTCGACATGAGGTGCTTCATCTCAAACGGAACACCCGGCAGCGAAATATAAACCCGCCCTTCATGTTCCATCCACATGCCGGGTGCCGTTCCCCAATCATTTTGGATATAATCGGCGTTGGCTGGCAAATCGGCCTGTCCCCGGTTGAGGTCGGTCATTTCGCGGCCTCGTTTCTCGAAAAAACTCGTCACCAGCGCCAGGGCTGTTGGGTTGCGCACTAAGTCGACGCCAAAATAGGTACAGAGCGTTTTCTTTGTAATATCGTCTTTGGTTGGCCCGAGTCCACCGGTCAGAATAATGACATCGGCACGTTGATGGGCTTCGCGCAGAATGTCCAGAATGGCGTCGGTCTGATCACCAACGGACGACTTGCGAACAACGCGAATGCCAATGTTTGTGAGTTCGGTGCCGAGCCAGGCGGTATTCGTGTCGGTAATTTGTCCGAATAAAATTTCGTCGCCGATAGTAACCACTTCGGCACGGATCGTGTTGGTCATAGGAAATGCGGCCCGAAGGTCGTTGTAAAATCTGGAAGCGGCCTTGTTTAAACCTTCGCTTCTGGCAGCGGTCAAAAGTACGAAAAAACGATTTAGGGGCATTGGCCGTTATCTAACCGCAACCTAATAAATCCTAAAATGAAAAAAAGTGTTTTCACGACCGCGTTGCTGGCTACAATGATCAGTGCGACCAGCTTTGCGCAGGATTCGACCCGTCAGAAATCGACCGGTGGAATTTTTGGCAAAATACTTAACGCCGTTACTCAGCCATCTGCCGGAACGGCGGGCGGACTGACAAACAGCGATATTGCATCGGGGTTGAAAGAAGCACTCCGGATCGGCGTAACCAACGGATCGAATCAGGCATCGCAGCTGGACGGTTATTTTAAAAATCCACTGCTTAAGCTGGCGTTTCCGCCTGAGGCACAAAAGGTTGCTGCTAAACTTCGTCAGCTGGGATTTAACAGACAGGTCGATCAGTTTGAGCTATCGTTGAACCGTGCGGCTGAAGATGCGGCCAAAAAAGCGGCTCCCGTTTTTGTTAAAGCCATTACGTCGATGAGCATTCAGGATGCGGTAGGTATCCTGGGTGGCCCGAACGATGCCGCCACTCAATATTTACGCCGGACATCCGGTCAGCAACTGGTCTCCGAGTTTACGCCGATCATCGATAGCACGCTGAAGAAAAATAATGCAACCCGCTACTACGGGGACCTCGTGACCACGTATAACAAAATACCGTTCGTGCAGAAAGCGAACCCGAACCTCACCGAGTATGCCACGAATAAGGCCGTTGATGGTCTGTTTATTCTGGTCGCTCAGGAAGAAACCAAGATTCGCGAAAATCCAGCCGCCCGCGTGACGGATCTGCTGAAGAAAGTATTTTCGAAACAGTAATAGTAGTACAGTAGGGTGGGTGGGAACCCGCCCTACTGTTATTACATATACGAATCGTTGTTCAAATACTCAAGTTTGTTGTTCCAGACAAGCGCAATCTGCGTTGCGCGCTGCCGCACCTGATCGGCGGTTTCGCCCTCAAAGTGTTCGGTCAGCGTTTGCGTAAATAAGGCCAGCCAGCGTTCAAAATGGTCGATCGTGAGCGTATGTTTCTGGTTGACGATAAGGTGGGGGCGAAACGGATGACCATCGTAGCCGTTGTTGCCAAGAATGATGCTTTCCCAGAACGCGTACATTTTGGGCAGATGTTTCGACCAGTCGACCTTCGCCACATCAGTAAAAATAGGACCAATCAGCGGATCGATTTGCACTTTCTCGTAAAATGAATCGACCATAAAACGGACGTCTTCCGGCGAATCCAGCTTTCGTTTCGGCATTAGTTATTAGGTTTTGAGTGGCTTTCAGATGAAGATTTTCTCATACTGATCTGCCTTAAAGCCTAACAAAACAAGTTGCCCGTTTGATTCAATCAGCGGACGCCGGATGACCGATGGTTTGTCGATCATCAGCGCAGTGGCTTCATCGGCAGTGGTCGGTTTTTCGGCATCCGGAATCTTCTTCCAGGTCGTTCCTGCCCGGTTTACCAAATCTTCCCACGACTTCTGTGTCAGCCAGTGATCGATCGTTTTTCGATCGATTCCCTGTTTTTTATAGTCATGAAACAGGTAGTCGATGTTGTGCTCCGCCAACCAGGCGCGGGCTTTTTTTACAGTGTCACAATTCGGGATGGCGTACAGGGTAAACATGGTAATTGGTGCGTTGAGAGCGAATTTAGTAACGAAGGAGGGAACCCGTTTTAGCGGCACTAGTGTTTGATGCGCGGGTTTCCATCGCAACGGTGAACCAGCCTCGTTACGTATATTTGCATCCATGAAAAAGTCAGACATTCATTTTGCCGTCGAATTAGACAACCAGAATATTCCCGAAAAAATTTACTGGGAAGCGACCGATAACCCGAATGAGGGCCTCAGCGACACGCGGGCCGTTGCCATTGCCCTTTGGGATCATTACCACAACAGTACGCTCAAAATTGACCTCTGGACGAAAGAGATGGAGGTTATCGATATGAAACGCTTCCTGATTGAAATCATGAGTGGCATTGCCGATACGGCAATCAACGCCACGGGTGACAAACAAATGGCTACGGATATTGAAAATACCTGCCGGGTTCTGAGCAAACGACTCGAAGAAGAAATCAAGGAGCAGCAAAAGCAACAGTAGTCAACACCGAAGCGATCGAGTTGATCGTTCTAATGCTGAGACCCCTCTAGCCATGATTTCCCAGTTATGAAAAAGATTATTCTGCTACTGTTCGTTGCCCACATTGCCCTTGCCCAGAACCAGAAACTGGGAATTCAGTTTAAGCAGACGCCGGTAGAAAAAGTGTTTCAGGATGCCCGGAAAGCTGGAAAACCAGTATTCGTTGAAATTTATTCGCCCACCTGCCACGTTTGTCAGAGCTTTGTGCCAACGCTGGCCGATGCACGGGTTGGCCGATTTTATAACGACAAGTTTTTCAGTACAAAGCTGGACATAGGTCAGCCCTCGACGCAGGCATTTCTAGCCCGGAATAAATTATTTGTTCCGTCGTTGCCGTTGTTCCTGTATTTCGATCCGCAGCAGAATATAATCCACTTTGCCCTGAGCAACAATTCAACCGATGAGGTAATTCGTCATGGTACGAACGCCCTGAATCCGTCAGCGCGTGGGCAGAGCATGAAATCCCGTTATCAGCAGGGCGAACGGTCCTCCAACTTCCTGATCGATTACGCCATGCTGAGTCGCATCACGAAAGATACGGTAGCGAACATGGCGGCTATGAACGAATACGCCCGGCAACAATCGCCCGCAACGCTGACCAATCAGACAAACTGGCTGGCTCTTCAGAAACTGGTCCTGGATTTCGAGAATCCTATGTTCCAATACATGCTGGGCCACCTGGATGCGTACCGGAAAGCGTACGGAGCCGAACCAACGCAACTGACGGCTGAAAATATTCTGATGTCGTCATTGTACAGTGGGCGGGGGGGGCAGTTCCCGGTGAGCAAAATTTTACAGATTCGGCAGGATCTGGTCAAAATCGGTATCGATCCGAAAGTTGCCGCCAACCGTACGCTACTGCCCGAAGTCAACGCGTACTTCCGGGCCCGGCAAACGGCGAAGGCTGTCGATCGGATGGACAATCAGGTGGCTTCGAATCAATTGTCGGTGCCTGAGTACATGTATATCTCACGGCTTTTTAATCGCACCAGTCCTGATGCGTCCGATGCGCCGACGGTAGCGAAATGGGTCAACAAAGGGTTAGCCCTGAAGCCAACGCCAAAGGAACAGGCCGATCTCTATTTTGAACTGGCTGAAGCGTACCGACGGGGTGGAAAAACGGCCGATGCGCAGAAGGCGGCCCAGAAATCGATGGAACTGGCGCAGGCAAGTCGGCTGGATACCCGCCGAAACGTTGAACAGATGGGGCGACTGAAATAAAGATAATAAACGAGTGTACCGTTTGTGATTTGTTGCGCTTGTTGCGACCAATCACAAACGGTACACTTATTTTTGAAATACCGGATTCGTAAACGGCGGCTTAAGCAGGATGTGGAACGAATTCTCATCGCCCAACGAAACCGCCCGACGAAGATCACTCTCTGCCTGCGGGATCTGCCGAATCTGAATTCGGGCCAAGGCCCGCCAGCGATACGCATCGGGCTGTTCGTCACGAAAATGCCAGACCGCTTTGTCGAATTCGCGAAACGCATCGCTGAACTGATTGGTTTTGTAGTAAGCGATGCCCCGATCCAGGTAGCAATCGGCTAACGTATTATCACGGCTGAGCGCCTGGGTAAGATCGTAAATCGCAGAATAATAATTGTCCTGAACGAGTTGGCATTTCCCCCGATACGCATAGGCAATCGCTGATTTGGGATGTTGCCGAACCGCATCATCGAAGTAACGATGAGCTTCGGTAATGTTGCGGGTCGATACCAGCTCAATTCCCTTGCGAAATCTGCTCCGGTCTTTATCGGATGGTGTGTCGTGATCCATCAGGTAATACCGAAGGGTGAGATACACCACAAAAAGCAGACACAACAACGCAACCTCCATAACACAGTCTGATTTTTTTCAGTCTCGCAAAAATACACTGTTCGGCTTGCTCAAGGCAAGCCATCTCACTAGTTTAGTTGCTCCCGAATGGCTTTGGGTAAACTCTTCCTGACAAGCTCATAAGAGTGGTCGATCCAGTCCTGCACATCGCTGTTGCGGATGCTTCCATCAAGCGTAACCGTATTCCAGTGGGTCTTATTCATATGATAGCCCGGTACTACCGCCGAAAACTGCTCCCGTAATTGTACGGCTCGCTCAGGGTCACATTTGAGATTGATTGTTGTAGGGCGACTCTCCGTGTCCATCAGGGCAAATATTTTACCGCCGACCTTGAAAACCAGCGTCTCTTCGCCAAATGGAAACGATTCGGTGGCTCCGGTTCTGGTCAGGCAGTAGTTACGCAGGGTTTCAGTGTTCATCGGACGCAGTGGCGAACGGTATAAACGATTATGGCAAACAAAAACATGATAATGGAAATCCGGTTGATGCCATGCATCATGCGCAGATTCACGTTGGTCGGGTGATTGGGATCGGGCTTCCGGAAGACGCGAAGGAAATACGAGAAAACGGGCCCTATTTTTAAATAATCAATAAAACGATTCATAGAGAAAGATCGGGTCGGATTTTTTGTGATGTTGCGCAGGTACGAACAAACTCCTCCCTACTTGGCTAACAAACTTTAGCGTCTGTTAAGTCAAAATGTTTCGATTTTTTCTGGCTCGATCCACCGACTATCTTCCCGGATCAACTCGATCAGTTCATCGACAGCCCGGTCGGCGGGCACCGATTTCTTGATTACCTGCTGACCCCGGTAAAGCGCAATTTTATCGCGGCCAATGCCCACATACCCATAGTCGGCGTCGGCCATTTCGCCGGGACCGTTAACGATACAGCCCATGATGCCAATTTTTACGCCTTTTAGGTGATCGGTACGCTGACGAATGTGGGCCGTCGTTTCCTGTAGATCGAACAGCGTACGTCCGCAGGAAGGGCAGGAGATGTATTCGGTTTTTGTGATGCGGGTTCGGGCGGCCTGTAAAATGCCGAAGGCCAGGCTGTTCAGCCGTTTCAACTCATCGTTCGAGCCGTGTCTTGATGTGGCAAGCATAATGCCATCGCCAAGTCCGTCGATCAGTAAGCCACCCACGTCAGTTGCCGCATACAACGGTACATCGTCGTCCGGCACCGTTGGGTAGCCACGCTGGATGACTACAGGCGTAGTCAGCTGTTGGTTCATAAGCTCGACAACCAACCGACGCAGCTCAGGCATGGCATGGGCATTCTCGGTCGAAATGACCAGCACAACGGTCTTGTCCGACCGCAGCATAGTCAGTAGCTCACTGGACAGATCGGCCAGCGTTGCGCGTATGAAATTCAGGCGACTGTGCCGTTTTTCACCCGTCGATTGCGCCGATACATAATCGGGCGCTGTCAGCAGCGGGAACGCGTTGATCTGATCGGAACTGGTTTGCCAAACGGCGAAATCCTGAATTTCCTTCAGACCGTTGGGTAACATGAACTGCGCCGGATGCGAACCCGTGTAGATATAATCAGCACCGAGGTCATTCATACGCCATTTGTCTGGCACGGGCAGGTAAAAATGACCAACCGGATGCAGCACCTCGTGGTCCGTTACGGGCGTCTGGCTAAAGTCGGCAATGACGCGCGGCACGTTCTGGCCCCCAAAATTTCCGACCTCATGCGTTGCCCGACGACTGTATTGAAAGGGATTGATCGGATAAGTGGTGATGGCTGGAATTGGCGTGCTACTGGCAGCCCGATTCGTATAGCGGTCGATCAACGCCTGGGCAACGGGAGCTTCACGCTCTGGTTCTTCGGTCAGTGATACACGAACCGTGTCGCCGATACCATCTTCGAGCAACGTGCCGATACCCAGCGCCGATTTGATCCGACCGTCTTCGGCTTCACCCGCTTCCGTCACGCCGAGGTGCAACGGGTACGGTTTCAGGCCTTCTTCGTCCAGGCGCTGCACCAGCAGGCGGTAGGCTTGCACCATCACCTGCGGGTTGCTCGACTTCATCGACAGAACGATGTTATAATACTGTTCTTCTTCGCAAATCCGGAGGAATTCCAGCGCTGATTCCACCATGCCGACGGGTGTGTCACCGTAACGACTCAGAATGCGGTCAGACAACGAACCGTGATTAGTGCCAATTCGCATGGCCGTTCCGTATTCTTTACAAATACGAATCAGCGGCAAAAATTTAGCCCGGATTCGCTCCAGTTCGGCGGCATAGGCTGCGTCGGTATAGTCAATAAATTCGAATCGCTTGCGATCGGCGTAATTGCCGGGGTTGATCCTGACTTTCTCCACAATACGGGCTGCCAGTTCAGCGGCATTGGGCGTGAAGTGAATATCGGCTACCAATGGTGTTGTATAGCCACGCGCCCGAAGTTCCTTGCGAATATTTTCCAGATTCTGCGCTTCCTTCACACTCGGAGCCGTAATACGGATGTATTCACAACCCGCTTCGATCATTCGGATACTCTGCTCCACGGAGCCTTTGGTATCCATTGTATCAATGGTGGTCATCGACTGAACCCGAATCGGAAAGTCTGATCCCATTGGCACATCACCAATGGTAACCGTACTGGTTTTCCGTCGGATGTAGCGGATTAGCGAAGGGGTGTACAGCGTTGATGAAGTAAGTTGCTCCGGCGTATCGGTAGCCGTCGAAATAGAGGGGGTAAGCAGCGAATCGAGCATACGGGTATCGGCAGAGCCGTTTGACACAGACGTTTGCCGAAGACAAAGGTACGGAAAAGGAGTCTTCCAAACATGGTGTCTGTTTGTCTGGAAAACGTTAGTGCATAGATAAATGTTCGCTTCGTTTCTGCCACCAGTGCATTATCTTCTACCTGATAGTGAGACTAGTTAAGTAAAATTTAATAAACATTTTCCAGCTTGTGCAGGTTGAATTGGCGATAAACGAAAGTCGCACTAGGCACACAACCTGTGCTGACAAACGGAAACACAACCTGTCATTTACTAAAAATTAACGGTATGAAAGCTAAATTACTAAGTGCGTTTGCACTCGTTCTGATGCTTACTGTCGGCGCTTATGCCCAGGACAGTACAGCGATGAGTAAGAAAGAGATGCGTAAGATGGAGAAAGCGGAACGCAAAGCCCGTCTGAAAGAAGACATGAAAAACACCGGTCAAAGCATTGGCGAGACGGCTACCGAAGTCGGTCAGGGCGCAAAGCGGAAGGCAAAAGTAGCTGGTGAAGCCATCAGCAACGGAGCCAACAAAGTTGGTGATGCAGTTACCAACGAAGTCGATAAAGTAAAGGCAAAGCGTGATTCATCGCGTGCTGCCAAGCGTGATTCGCTGTAGTCGTTCGCTTACTTAGCTGTTCATGAAAAAGTCGCCCAATATCACTGTTGGGCGACTTTTTCATTTATGGATGAAGACAGTTTAACGGAGGTTGCAGGATTTTATCGTTTTACGCATTGCTTGTCATTTAGCGAACAGACACTGCATTGCCTACACGGTACGTTTGTTCAATCCAGTTTGGCGCTGATTTTGGGGTATTTGCCACGCCAGTGCTTCCACCGTTTATGCGACCAGAGCCAGTCGGAAGGGTAGTTACGAATGGTTTCTTCCAGTAGGTCGCGGTAGTTTTCCAGAATAGCGCCCGGCGGCAGCGTCGTGTAGGGCGGCTCGCCGATAAGGGTGAAAGTAACTTCATAATAGCCGCGCCGGATTCGTCTCAGCTGCGTATAAAAAACGGGTAGCTGCCGGCTGCGGGCCAATCGCTCTGTGCCGGGATAGAAAGGCGTATCCTGATGCAGGAAATCCGTCCAGTAAGCTTGTTCCGGCACGTCGGGGACCTGATCGGCTACGAGGGCAATGATGCGCGGTGTACCTTTCTGGGCAACCATCCGGCGAGGCAACGTATTCATTGGCACAGGCACCGCGCCGAAACTGGATCGCACCGTACGCATGAGTTGCTCGAAAAAAGGACTGTTCAGCGTTTTGTAGATACTATCGGTCGGCATACCGTACAGCACCGAAGCCGACGGAATCCACTCCCAGTTGCTACTGTGTGAGGCCATCCCGATCACAGCCTGACCCGCTTTCAATCGATCTTGTACCAGCTCGGCATTAGTAAAGAGCACCCGCTGACGCAATTCGCTGGCCGAAAAGGAGGGCATTTTAATGGTTTCAACGATCAGATCGGTTAAGTTTCGATAAAACCCCTTGGTAATGCGTTGAATGTCAGCGGGCGTTTTTTCCGGGAAGGACAAGCGAAGGTTATTGACCACTACCTGACGCCGGTAACGCACGATATAGAACAAGAGAACGTACAAAAAATCGGCCAGCCCGTAAAGTAACCCTAGTGGCAGACGCGACAAGAATCGAAAGAAGATCATTCGTAATAAATTGGCTATCCCGATTCAAAATGGCGGTTTTGCCTCAGCGATACCGAGAAAATTAAAAATTTGAAAAATCAGTTGGTGGTATTGTTTTTTTGCCTTACTTGTGAACAGATACGTTTGTTGTTATTGGAAAAGTACCAGCCCCAGCCTGATCCGACCGAGTTACTCGTTGAATTACACTATTTGCCTTGTCTGGATTATGTGTCAGGGTTAGTACAGTTTCAGCGGGTGCGGCTGGAAGCTAATGAACATTACCAGAAGCAAAGTTACAGAAATCGCTGCTACGTTCTGACAGCAAATAAAGTGGATACCCTAACCGTGCCGGTGCACCAGGGGACCCATCACCTTCCCATCCGGGAGCTACGGGTGGACAATGGGCAGCCCTGGCAACAACATCACTGGCGGTGTCTGCAATCAGCTTACAGTAAAGCACCGTTTTTTGAGTTCTATGCACCCGAGTTCGAGCGGGTTTACCAGCAGAACTGGACATTTCTGTTCGACCTGAATGTCGAGGTGCTGACAATTTGTCTGAATCTATTGCGGGTGAAGGTGGACGTGAACCTGACAGAATGGTACGAGAAAGAACCGACAGTCGGCTTATTTGACGTTCGTTCAACGATAAATCCACGGAATAGGCTAGAATCGTATGTATTCTACCAGCCGAAACCGTATCAGCAGAACTTTGGCTTTGATTTTGCACCAAACCTGAGTATAATAGACCTATTATTCTGCCAAGGACCACTGGCGACGGAGTTTTTAAGTTTGAAATGATTTACAGTTTTTGGGTGTTATAGTAGTATAAAATCACCCGAAAACGTACGCACCAATAACTACGAAACTGGTCTGCTGGCAGGAGTGAACAAATCCTTAAAACTCTTCGTTAAGCCAGTATACGCTTACCCAAGGAGACCCCAAGCGAATGGAAGCAAAATTCTCAAACCGCGTCAAGGAAGTCATCACGCTGAGTCGGGAGGAAGCCTTACGCTTAGGCCATGACTACATCGGAACCGAACATCTGCTATTAGGCATGATTCGTGAGGGCGAGGGTGTGGCCGTTGGTCTACTGAAAAAACTCGGTATTTCGCTCGACGAACTCCGGGTCACTATTGAACAGGCAACGAAAGGAACGGCGACCAACAATGTGAAAAATCTGGCGAACATTCCTCTGACCCGTCAGTCGGAGAAGACGCTGAAAATCACATATTTAGAAGCAAAGATTTTCAAAAGCCCACTCATCGGAACGGAGCATTTGTTGCTGTCGATTCTGCGCGATGAAGACAATGTCGCCACGCAGATTCTCAACAAGTTCAATGTCAATTACGAAGTTATTAAAGAAATGCTCGAATATCAGTCTTCGGGAAGCCGTCCAGTGATGGGCCCCGAAACCGACGACGACGACAACGATCGGGGCATGTTCGGTGGTAGCGGCAATGCGGGTTCCGGTAAAGATCCAAAAGGTTCTGAGAAATCGAGAACACCTGTTCTTGACAACTTTGGCCGGGATCTAACTAAGCTCGCTGAGGTCGGTAAACTGGACCCCATCGTCGGTCGCGAAAAAGAAATTGAGCGTGTGGCCCAGATCCTGAGCCGCCGGAAGAAAAACAATCCGATCCTCATTGGTGAGCCGGGCGTTGGTAAAACGGCCATTGCCGAAGGACTTGCGCTCCGGATTGTGCAGAAAAAGGTATCGCGGGTACTCTTCGGGAAACGCGTCGTTACCCTTGACCTCGCATCGCTTGTGGCTGGTACGAAATACCGTGGTCAGTTCGAAGAGCGGATGAAGGCGGTGATGAACGAACTGGAGAAATCGCCCGAAGTTATTCTGTTTATCGATGAGCTGCACACCATCGTTGGTGCGGGTGGTGCGTCAGGTTCGCTCGATGCGTCGAACATGTTCAAACCAGCGTTAGCGCGGGGCGATATTCAATGCATTGGTGCCACGACATTAGACGAGTATCGCCAGTACATTGAGAAAGATGGTGCGTTGGCCCGTCGTTTCCAGATGGTGATGGTTGATGCCACGTCAATTGACGAAACCATCGAAATCCTGAACAACATCAAGGATAAATACGAGGATCACCACCACGTCAATTACACCAAAGAAGCCATCGAGGCCGCGGTGAAATTGTCAGAACGGTATATATCGGATCGATTCCTGCCTGATAAAGCCATTGACGTAATGGATGAAGTTGGCGCTCGTGTGCACATCTCGAACATCACGGTTCCCGAAGATATCCTGAAGCTCGAAGAGCAGATCGAGAATATCAAAAAGGAGAAAAACCAGGTTGTCAAGAGCCAGAAGTACGAAGAAGCCGCTCAGCTCCGTGACAAAGAAAAGCGCCTGATCGACCAACTCGACCGTGCCAAGCAGGCATGGGAAGAGGATACCAAGAAGCGTCGCTACACGGTCAACGAAGAAAACGTTGCTGAAGTCGTCGCGATGATGACGGGTATTCCGGTGACAAGTGTCTCCAACGACGAAGGCAAGAAACTGATCAACATGGGCGATGAGCTGAAAGGCCGGGTAATCGGTCAGCAGTCAGCCATCGACAAATTGGTAAAAGCCATTCAGCGGACACGCGTTGGTCTGAAAGATCCGAAGAAACCAATTGGTTCGTTCATCTTCCTGGGCCCAACCGGGGTTGGTAAGACGGAGCTTGCCAAAGTATTGGCTACCTATCTATTCGACAAGGACGATGCGCTGGTACGGATCGATATGTCGGAATACATGGAGAAATTCAGCGTTAGCCGACTCGTTGGTGCACCTCCAGGCTACGTAGGTTACGAAGAAGGTGGTCAGTTGACCGAAAAAATTCGTCGGAAGCCATACAGCGTAGTACTGCTTGACGAAATCGAAAAAGCGCACCCTGATGTGTTCAACATCCTGCTGCAAGTGCTTGACGATGGTATCCTGACCGATGGCCTGGGTCGTCGGGTGGATTTCCGGAATACGATCATCATCATGACCTCGAACATTGGGGTACGTGACCTGAAAGATTTCGGTGCTGGTATCGGTTTCGCGACGAAAAAGTCGGCTGAAACGCAGGACGATCTGATGAAGAATACGATTCAGAGTGCACTGCGCAAAGCGTTCTCGCCCGAGTTCCTGAACCGTCTGGACGACGTGATTGTGTTTAACTCGCTGCAACGCGAAGACATTCACAAGATCATTGACCTGATGCTGGGTAAACTCCTGGGCCGCGTAACCAACCTGGGTTACACTGTCGAACTGAGCGAGAAGGCAAAAGACTTCTTATCGGAGAAAGGATATGATCCTCAGTATGGTGCCCGTCCGTTGAGCCGTGCCATCCAGCGTTATCTCGAAGATCCCGTCGCAGAAGAAATTCTGAAAGGCGAACTGAAAGAAGGTGATATTATTATGGCCGACTACAGTGGTGAAGGCGAGTTGCTGACTATCTCGGTGAAAAAACAGGAAACTGTGGTCGAGTAAGACGTATAGATTTCAATGAGAAAAAGCCTCCCAACTGTGAAGTTGGGAGGCTTTTTTTGTAACGCGGACATTCTGTCCGCACAACCTCTGAATAGAAATACTGCACCTATACGGACAGGATGTCCGCGTTACAGACTTTTCTGCTTCACCTGGTCGATCAAATATTCCGAAGTGCGCATGGCACTGGCCAAAATGGTCCAGGTTACGTTCTTGTCACCCTGCGAAACGAATGGGGCCGCGTCGACAACGAATAGGTTTTTTACGTCATGTGCCTGTTGGTATTTATTCAGGGCAGATGTTTGCGGGTCATTGCCCATACGGACCGTACCGACTTCGTGAATAATTCGACCAGGAGCCGCCAGTCCGTAGCCATGAGCCGTGTCAGGGCCCGGTTTCGGTCCGAGTGCGATACCCCCCATTGAGTGGATAATTTCCTCGAACGTATCCTGCATGTGTTTGGCCTGTTTTACTTCATAATCGGACCATTTGTAATTGAACCGAAGCACCGGAATGCCGTATTTATCAACAGCGTTTGGATCGATTTCGCAGTAGTTACTGGCTAAGGGGACCGGCTCCCCCCGTCCCGACATGCTGATGTAAGCACCGAAGAAACGGCGGTAGTCGTCTTTCAGCCCCTTGCCGTAGCCACCAGCCGTTTTCATTTTGCCATCGCGACCAGGAATTGTGCCATTGAGGGATTCAACTCCACCACCAAAACCGTAACCCGGCATGCCCATGCCGCCACCGTATTCGATGTGATAGCCACGCGGAAAATCTAACTTCTTGTTATCCAGCCACCACGGTGTAAAGACGTGCATACCGCCCACGCCATCTTCGTTATAGCGCTTGCGGTCCATCAAGGCTGGTATAAAGCCCGAACGGCTGGCCCCCGTTGAGTCATTGAGGTACTTGCCGACAACACCACTGCTGTTGGCCAGTCCATCCGGAAAACGGCTCGATTTGGAGTTGAGCAGAATTCGGGCTGACTCGCAGGTACTCGCTCCCAGCATGACGGCTTTAGCTCGTACGGTCATTTCCTGCATCGTGCGGGTATCTACGTAGCTGATGCCCGTTGCTAATCCCGTTTGTGAATCAGTGAGCACTTCGCGGGCCATAGCCCCGTTAATGAGTGTCACGTTGCCGGTTTTGACCGCTGGAATACACAAAACGGACGAGGCTGAAAAATCGGCGTAAGCCTGACAACCCCGGTTGCACTGGTGGCAGTAAAAACAGGAGCCCCGTTCGTTGTTGATCGGTTTTGTCAGAATGCTCAGGCGCGAAGGAATGACTGGAATGCCGATACTTCGGGCCCCCTTCCGGATCATTAATTCATGCAGACGCGGTTTGGGTGGTGGCAGAAATATACCATCCGGCTCGTTGGGAAAATTTTCGACCGAGCCAAAGACACCGATCAGTTTGTCAACCCGATCGTAAAAGGGTTTGAGATCATCGTAACTGATCGGCCAGTCGTCGCCCACGCCCGACAGCGAACGACGCCGAAAATCGTCGGGCCCGAAGCGCATCGAGATACGTCCCCAGTGGTTGGTTCGTCCGCCAAGCATCCGGGAACGGAACCAGTGAAACTCGGTTCCTGACTTTGCCGAATAGGGTTCTCCGTCAATATCCCAACCTCCCCAGGCCGCGTCGAAGTCGCCACCCGAGCGTGCGGCTGTGCTGGCACCGCGACGGGGTGATTCCCACGGCCATTTTAATTGCGTAATGTACTTTGGATCGGCAGGATCGTAATAGCCACCGGCTTCGAGCAACACAACTTTGGCACCGGCTTTTGCCAGCATATACGCAGCCATGCCGCCCCCTGCGCCCGAACCCACGATGGCAACATCGTAGACAAGGGGAGGCTTTTTAAGTTGAGGAATATCCATCGAGAATGAAGAGTTAAGGAAAGTCAATAACCGGATCGGTCAATGTACCTGAAAGTCAGAGTAAGCGTGCGTTTACTGCTTTAGACAAAAGTTGGAAGGAAGCGAACGGAAACAGGAGTAACACTGAACAGGCGGATGCCCTCAACAAAAAAAGACCGAACGTTTTCGATCGGTCCTGGATAGTTACTAAATGAAGCTATCGATTGATTAGCGCATAGCTTGCACTGCTTCGGCTACTTTATCGGTATTGATGACATCGACTCCGATTTTTTTTAACTGTTTCCAGGCATTGGGTGAGTCCGGCGCCCCCCAGAACCGGATCAATTTATTGTCGCTGTGGGCTCGTTTGATAACGCGCTTGAGTTTTTCGCGATCTACTTCCGGCAGCTCGTCGGTGCCGTCCCAACGGGAATACAGGCGAAAATTATCGCTGATGAGGGCTACGCGCCGGAGCGTTTCATCGTCATATACCTCACTGGGCCGGCCATCGAATTGAAGGAGCAACGGATAGTCGAGGTAGGTTTCCAGTTTAGGACGGTTGCCACTGATAATGACCTGGATGGCCTTTGCGTTGGCCGTCCGGTTGAAATAAGAAAGATTTTCCTGCAAGAGCGTAATCAGCTTCGGCAGTACATCGGTTGGATTATCCTTAATATCCAGCATAAGCCCGAAAGTATAATCCCGTTCGGTGCTTACTTTATCTTTGTATTGACCGAATAATTTCGCGATCGGTTTTATGTAGAGTGAATCTAGGGTAGGCGCATTGCCGGTTGGTTTCTCCTGAGAGACGACCAGCTTCCCGTCCAGTAGCCACACATCGGCTTCAATAAAGTCCGCGCGTTGTTCATAAGCCGTCACGAATGGCCGGGGCTGGGCGTAGTCATTTTGTGACTGGATTTTCTGAGCCGTAGCAATTGCCACCGGTAGCAGTAAAAGGAGTAGGATGCGGAGATACATAAGCACTGCTTAATTTGTGACAAAGTAACACAGCTTATTTACTAAACCAAAACCACAAATCGACCTTGCCGTTTGCGCTCAAACTACTATTTTTGACTCTTGTTGTTTTTATATTAATAGTCCGTTCGGCTTGCCGACTGGGCTTCTGACTAACCAATGGATTTACTTAAAGGAAAAGTTGCGTTGATTACCGGTGCGTCGCGTGGTATCGGGCGGGCTATGGCGCTCAAGTTTGCTCAGGAAGGTGCTACGGTAGCGTTCACATTTTTGTCAAGCGTTGAAAAAGGACAGGCGCTGGAAGAAGAACTGCGGGCATTTGGCGGCCAGGCCAAAGGCTACCGTTCCGATGCATCGGACCACAAAGCCGCCGAAGAGCTTGTTAATCAAGTTATAGCTGACTTCGGTAAACTCGATATTCTGATCAACAATGCAGGCATTACGAAAGATGGTTTGCTAATGCGGATGTCGGAAGAGCAATGGGACACCGTAATCAACGTTAATTTAAAGTCGGTCTTTAACTTGACCAAAGCGGCTATCAAACCGATGATGAAAGCCAAAGCTGGTTCCATCATCAACCTGACATCCGTGGTCGGTATTCGCGGTAATGCAGGACAGGCCAACTATGCCGCATCAAAGGCCGGTATCATTGGCTTCACAAAGTCGGTGGCACTGGAGTTGGGATCGCGTAATATCCGGTCTAATGCCATTGCTCCGGGTTTTATCGAGACCGAAATGACCGGCGAAATCAATGAGAAGGCGCTTGACGAATGGAAACAGCAAATTCCGATGAAACGCGGTGGTCAACCCGAAGAGGTTGCCGACTGCGCCATTTTTCTGGCCTCCGACCTCTCGCGCTACATCACCGGTCAGGTGCTGCAAGTGGATGGGGGGATGTTAACCTAATGATGAATGATGACCGGATCATGCTATCTACTCGAATTCATTCATAAGTGAACCGGCGATCGGGTCATCGCGACCCGGTTGCCGCGACCCGGTCATTATTCATATTCATACTTGACAACGTGCGCTCCGACGTTCTATTCCAATCTTCGCCCTGGTGGATTCTAGTGTGCCTGCTCGTAGGAGCGGTCTACGCGTTTGCTATGTATCAGCCATTACCCCGGCTTGCGGGCAGTGGGACTGCCGTTGGTGGTTTCGATAAGCGAACGACGTACGGCCTGGCCGCGTTACGATTTATTGTAGTCAGCTTTCTTTGCTTTCTACTGCTCAATCCATTGATTCGGAGCGTACGAACGATCACCGAAAAGCCAAAAGTCGTGCTGGCCGTCGATAATTCTGAATCGGTTGCCGCAGCGGGACGCCCCGCGTTGAACCGGGCACTGACAAGTTTGCAAACGCTACGGCAGCAGCTGACAGACAAGGGGCTGGATGTGTCGGTACGAACGTTTGGGGATACGGTCACGGACGCTGATCTGACGCAGATTGCCTTTACGCAACGAACATCGAACCTGTCGGGGCTGTTGTCTGGTATTCGCTCCGATTACGAAGGGCGCAATCTGACGGATGTGGTCCTTATATCGGATGGTATCTTCAACCAGGGTTTGTCACCAACGTTCGGGCAATATCCGTTTGCTGTTCAGACGGTTGGTCTGGGTGATACCATTGCCAAGAAGGACATCCAGCTCAAAGGTATTGTTGCCAACCGGATCGCCTATCTGGGAAATCAGTTTCCGGTCCAGGCCGAGATTGTCAGCAATGGATTCCAGGGGCGAAGTGCTACCGTTGTGCTGCGGCAGAATGGGCGGGAACTAGGTCGCCAGTCGGTCAATTTTTCGAAGAACGACACGTTCAATCAACTTACATTTCAGACAACCGCAACACAGAAAGGCGTTCAGCATTACGTGGTCGAGATTCTGCCGCAACCGGGTGAATTTAGTACCCTTAACAACCGGCAGGATGTTTATCTGGATGTGATCGACGGGAAAGAAAAAGTACTGCTATTGGCGTTGTCGCCCCACCCGGACGTGAAAGCGTTGCGGAACATTCTGGAGCGAAATCAAAATTACGAACTGGATGTCCGCATTTTGACCGGCACACCGGCAGAAGCAACCCCACCCGCCGATAAAACTTACGACCTGCTCATTCTTCATCAGATCCCTGACAACGGGGGCTTAGGCAACGCACTGGTCCAGAAATACCTGTCGACCAATACACCCGTCCTGTTCGTGTTGGGTAACCAGTCGTCGTTAGGCCCGTTCAATACGTCGAACCCAGTGATGCAGGTAGTGGCCCAACCCAACCAGAGTGACAAAGTGACCGGGTCCTTTAACGGGGAGTTCAAGCAGTTGAACCTCGATCCGGCAAAACTTGAGTTGTTGAGCAAATTGCCCCCTATGTCCGTTCCCTACGGCGAATTTCGGCTCCAGCCCGGTAGCGAAGTGGTATTGTGGCAGCAGGTTGGGAGCGTCCGGACCACGAAACCGTTACTGGCGTTGAACGTAAACGCCGGATCGGTAGGTCGTCCGCGTAAAGCGGCTGTGCTGGCAGGTGAAGGCTTGTGGCTGTGGCGGCTCGAAGAGTACGCGCTGACTGACAAACAGGAAGTTGTCGACGAACTGATCCAGAAGGTTATACAACTGATCTCGGTGAAAGAAGACCGGCGTAAACTGCGCGTTTATCCAATCCGGAATGAGTTTGTGGCGGGCGAGAAAGTGATCTTCGAGACCGAACTGTATAATGACATTTACGAGCGACTCTACGACAAACCCGTTCGGCTGGAAATCACCGACGAGAAAGGGATAACCCGTTCGTACAACTATACCCCGACTGAAGCGAACAGCCGGTTTGAGATTAGCCGGCTGCCGCAGGGGGCTTATCGGTTCCGGGCCAGCGTAAGCGTTAATAACCGGGCTGAACAATCGGCGGGCCAGTTTGTGGTTCGTGATCTGCAACTGGAAGCCCTGAACACGACCGCCGATCATGGTCTGCTTCGTCAACTGGCCAAGCAAACGGGTGGGCAGTTCTACGGACCAACACGGGTCGATGCGCTTGTCAAGAACCTGACCGCCCGGTCGCACCCCGCCCGACTAAGCAGCACCGAGGAAATGAACGAGATTATCAACTGGCGGTGGCTGTTTTTCGTCGTTCTGACGCTAGCGGCCATCGAGTGGGGAGTCCGGAAATTCAACGGTGGCTATTGATAGTGGCCCAAACAGGCTCTGGCCATTCGCGATAATCGTACGCTGTCACTATCTCAGACAAGTTATTTCTCACCGAGGCACAACGATTACAGAGAGTAGTTTTCAGCCCTCAGTGATCGTTGTGCCTCGGTGAGAAATTGAAGAATAGGTACTGTTAGGTACTTACCCGGTAATCTTGAACACCCATACCGGCTGTCCCGCCAATTGCTGGCGCACTTTTTCCGGAATCGAAACGGTTAGTCCATTTTGCGATTTGGTTAGTTTCAGCGGTTGAGAAGAACCTAACAGGGTCACTTTCGCTTTCGATGGAAGTGTAGGTATGGTCAATGATACACTGGCCGGAAGCTGCTTCTCTGATTCTGCCGATAGATACGACGCATACGTTGCCTTGCCTGTTGTTGTGAACGCCCACTGTCCCTGCCGGTAAGGAGCCAACGGCTTGGTGCCATAGACTGACTCGCCATTCGTGGCTATCCACTTGCCAATTTCCTGCATCCGCTGATAGGCTTCTTCGTGCCATTCGCCGTCGGGGCCGGGTGCAACGTTAAGCAGCAGATTGCCATTCTTAGCGACCACATCGACCAGCGTTTGCACCAGCTTGCGCGCCGACTTGAAGTTTTCTTTCGGGATATACGACCAGCTATTGCCCATCGTCATGCAGGTTTCCCACGGAATAGGCATGTAATGGTCTGGAATCTGTTGTTCGGGCGTCACGTAATTCTCGAACTCGCCTGATACGGTGCGGTCCACCACCAGCAGGCCCGGTTGGTGCTGACGGGCCATTCCGGCAATGCGGGCCATGTTTATGTCCTGACTATAGGGAATGGTGCGCTGCCAGCTTATGGTCGAATCGATGGTGCTTGCCGGACGAACCCAGCCACCATCGAGCCACAAAATGTCAACTTTGCCGTAACCCGTCATCAACTCTTCAATCTGATTGTAGGTGAAGTCGCTGAATTTCTTCCAGTTGTCCGGGTATTTCTTTGGATCGTAGCTGACATTGCGGTCTTTCGGGGGGAAATAAGGCCACCAGTACTGTTCGGTATGCCAGTCTGGCTTGGAAAAATACGTGCCGACCATGAATCCCTGCTGGCGGAATGCACCAAGAATTTCTTTCGTTACGTTACTGCGTGGATTTGCCGAGAAGGGCGTTTTCTTGTCCGTAATCTTATAGTCGGTCTGTTTGGTGTCGAACATACAGAACCCGTCATGGTGCTTCGTGGTGAAGATGACGTACTTCATGCCAGCCTGTTTCGCGGCATCGGCCCAGCGTTCAGGATTGAATTTGGTCGGGTTGAACGTCGTCTGGAGATTTTCGTACGCTTTTTTGTAGTCGTACCAATTGGCGGCATGAGGACCTTTTCGTTCGCACCAGCCCTCGTCTTCGGGGCAGAGCGACCAGGATTCGACCACGCCCCATTCACTGTAGGTGCCCCAGTGCATGAGCAGACCAAATTTGATGTCCTGCCAGTTCTGTAGTTTTTGTTTGACCTGTTCATCTTTAGGCCAGATGTACTTGTCGTGGTTTTGTTCGGAATGTTGCTGCGCGAAGGCTGGCACACTGAGCATTGCTCCCAGAGCAAGGCGTAGGAATGCGGATTTCATGAAACGACGGAGTTGTTGTTGAGCGTCCCGGAAAGCAAAACAGATTGCCGGAAACGAAACTTTCCAGCAATCTGCTCCTTTTTTGTGGATTATCCGAATCGTCCGCCTATTGCATCGTAAACGTATAATTTCGTCCTGCCTGGGTCATAAAATCGTAAACCTGCGCGGTCGGTGACGCTGCTGTCGGAACGGTCGGTCCCTGAAAAAGCGGATTAGGATTGGCACCGCTGGCTGATTGTAATGCCACACCACCCGATGCCTTCAGGGCGTTCGGAACGCGGATGCGGCAATTGCCACCGATGGTAGACCGGATAACGACTTTACTCACCTTGCCGTCCTGCCAGGCCATTTCCACAATATCGAAACCGCCCCGCGCCCGCAATCCGTTCACCTGACCGGTTTTCCACTGATCGGGGAGGGCCGCCAGCAAACTAATGTGGTCCAGGTGACTTTGCAGCAGCATTTCGCTCATACCGGCTATTCCCCCAAAATTACCGTCGATCTGAAACGGCGGGTGCGCACAAAATAGATTTGGGTAGGTGCCTCCCGCGTTGGCATACTGGGTCCCTTCCACACCACTTAGTTTCAGCAACTCGCGCAGGAGTTTGTAGGCGTGGTTACCGTCATTAAGCCGCGCCCAGAAGTTAATTTTCCAGGCTTTGCTCCAGCCCGTGCCGCCATCTCCCCGAATCTCCAGCGTTTTGCGGGCCGCAGCCGCCAGATCGGGTGTGGTCAGGGGGGCAATGGACCGACCGGGATGCAGGGCAAACAGGTGTGATACGTGCCGGTGTTGCGGATCGACATCCTCAAAGTCTTTGTACCACTCCTGCAAATTGCCTTTTTTGCCGATTTGATACGGATAGAGTTTACTGGTTTTCTCGCTGATCAGCTGCCGAAACGCAACGTCCGTATTGAGCACGGTAGATGCTTCCACGACGTTGGTGAACAGATCGCGGATAATACCCATATCCATTGTCGTGGCTATGGATACCTCACCCTGTTTACCACCGGGAAGTACGAACACATTTTCGGGGGTGGTCGATGGAGCCGTGACGAGGTGTCCGTCTTTATACGGTATCAGCCAGTCGGAGCAGAATTGAGCGGCCCCTTTCATAAGCGGATAGGCAGTGTCGCGTAGAAATGCTTTATCACCCGTGAAGCGGTAGTGTTCGTACAGGTGCTGGCAAAGCCACGCGCCCCCCATGGCCCAGTTAGCCCATAATGGGCTACCTTTTCCCAAGTCACCAACCGGATTCGAAAGGCCCCAGATGTCGGTGTTATGGTGAGCCGTCCAGCCGCCGATGCCGTAGAAATTCTGGGCAGTAGCTTTACCCGTAACGGCTACATCCTTGATCAAGCCGAAAAGCGGCCGGTGAAATTCGGACAGGTTGCTGACCTCAGCGGGCCAGTAGTTCATTTGGGTGTTGATGTTGATGGTAAAATTACTGCTCCACGGTGGCCGAACGTGCGGGTTCCAGATGCCCTGCAAATTAGCGGGTGTACCGGTCGGGCGCGAGCTGGAAATCAGCAGATAACGCCCAAACTGGTAGTACAGGCTTTCCATGGTTGGGTCGTCTTCGCCGGTTGCGTACCTGCTCAGTCGTTCGTCGGTCGGTAGCGCCTGCCGGTCTGGCCCGTTTTTCGTCGGGTTCAGGGTGAGCGATACGCGGTTAAAATAGGTCTGGTAATCCTGCTGGTGAGCCTGTTTGAGCGTGGTATACGATTTGCGGGCGGCTGGATTCAGATACCCAACCACTAGTTTCTGTTCGTCTTTGCCGTCTTTATCCGGACACTTGTCGAACCCGTTGAAACTGGTAGCCGCCGAAAGCAAAAGCACCACGCTGGTTGCCTTGCTGACATGTATGCCAGCGGTATCGGTTGTCACGGTGCCATCGCTGGGGAGGGCGCGAACCCGAAGGGCGAACCGCATACCCCGGCATTGGCTGACATCGTCGTAGATGATTGGCTGCGGATTATCGCCGACGTAGTTTGGGTCGGTATGAGCGGGTGCTTTCCCGTTCAGGGCCAGTTCCCGGTTGTTGATTACGGCCAGTCGGTAGCGAAGCTGGCTTTTGGTAGAGGCTGTAAAATTGAGAGCACCGGGTTTACTAGCGGTCAGGCGCACTACGATAACCTGATCGGGAGCCGACACGAATACCTCCCGCGAATACGTCACCCCGTCCACCGTAAATCGGGTTGTGGCACTGGCGTCGCTGATGTTGAGATCCCGGTAATAATCCGTTGGCTGGCTGCTGAACGGCTGCTGAATCCGCAGGTCGCCCAGTGGCTCGTAGGATTCGGTGTAGCGGCCCTGCATTTTTTTGAGCAGTGTCGTGGCCAGTTCATAATTCTCCTCGAATAATGCTTTACGGACTTGCGGAAGATACGATTTTGCGTCCGGATTCGGGTTGGTGTCAGCTGGTCCGCCCGACCAGAGCGTACTTTCGTTGAGTTGCAGCAGCTCGTCCGTGACTTTTCCGAAGACCATGACGCCCAGGCGGCCATTGCCCACGGGTAAGGCTTCGTTCCAGTTCCGGGCGGGTTGTTTGTACCAGAGCTTGTAGGGCTGAGGCTGCGCACTCAGCCGGCCCGAAAGACTGACAAGGCAGGCAAGTAGAATGACGTAAAAATGAGTTGGTTTGGTAAGCATGAATGGGTTGTATCGTGAGCCCGCTAAGTTAGGCGATCTTGTCTGGTAAGTGATCTGCCGCCGGTTTTTACTCGTTAAGACGTGACAGGGAACACTGACTGAACCCATCCAGACGACGTTTTTCGAGCTGGTATGGGCTCTGGTGCACGACGTACATAAGTACATTATATTCCTGAGAACAGCAACAGATTGGGATTATCAGTATATGAAATTCGTTTTGTTTCTATTCACAAAGTATTGATAATCAATACATATTGGGGTAATATGGCCATTGTACTTTTGTGGGAAAACACTTTTGGTGTACTAACCTGCAAAACGTATGATGTCTTTTTTACAACCGTTAACGTCACTACCGCGTGCGCTACGCCTGTTGGTCGTGGCGTGTCTGATTGGCCTGCTGCCCGCCCTACCGGCATTGGCGCAAACCATTACGGGTCGGGTCGTATCGGCCGACGATAACCAGCCATTACCCGGTGTTTCGGTTGTGGTCAAAGGTACCTCTACGGGTACGACGACCCGCGCCGATGGTACCTATTCACTTAATGCCGCTTCATCCAGCACACTAACCTACTCGTTCATTGGGTACGAAACGAAAGAAATTACGGTGGGCAACCGTACGGCCATCGACATTGCCCTGGCCGTGGGCACATCGACGCTGAGCGAGGTTGTTGTAACGGCGCTGGGTATCAAAAAAGATATTCGGCAAACGGGTGTTGCGATCCAGACTGTAGAAGGGTCACAGCTGTTAAAAGCGCGTGAACCCAACCCGATCAACTCCCTGACGGGCAAAGTGGCTGGCCTAACTATCGGGTCTTCGTCCGAATTGCTGGGTCGCCCGAATATTTCCTTGCGGGGTAATTCGGATGTGCTGTTCGTTGTGGATGGCATCCCGATTACATCCGATACCTGGAACGTCAGCGCCGACGATATTGAGACCTATACCGTATTAAAAGGAGCTTCGGCATCGGCCCTGTACGGGTTTCGGGGAAAAAACGGAGCCATTCTGATCACCACCAAGCGCGGTACAAAAGATAAACGCGGCTTTTCGGTAGAGGTCAATACCAGCCAGATGGCCGATCAGGGGTTTCTGGCGATTCCTAAAGTGCAGGACGAATACGGCCCCGGTGATCACGGTGTGTATGCATTTGGCGATGGCAAAGGAAATGGCCTGAACGATGGCGATTACGACATCTGGGGACCAGCCCTGAACGGTCAGCTGATTCCGCAGTATGACAGTCCGGTTGTGTCGGGTCAGACGTTCACCACCACGTTTCCCAATGGCAAAACGTTTACCAGTAACCGCCAGCCAACGCCGTTTGTGCCACGGGGCAAAGACAACCTCAGCCGGTTTATCCAGACGGGTATTCTCTCGAACAACAACGTTGCGGTAGCGGCATCGGGCGAAAAATACGATATGCGCTTTTCGCTGTCGCACAATTATCAGCAGGGCTTGGTGCCGAACACGAAGCTCAACGTAACGAACTTCAACATTACGGGTGGGTATAATTTTTCGCCTAAACTGCGCTTCGAGTCTAGTCTGAACTACAACCGCCAATACACGCCCAACTTCCCGGATGTCAACTACGGACCAAACTCGCTGATCTACAATGTTATCGCCTGGGGTGGCGCGGACTGGAATATTGATGATATGAAGCAGATCTGGCAGCCGGGCAAAGAAGGTACGCAGCAGATTTACGCTGAATACCAACGCTATAACAACCCCTGGTTTCTGGCTAAATACTGGCTGCGTGGGCATTACAACAGCAACGTGTATGGCTACACGTCGCTTCGTTACCAGCTTGCCGACGGATTGCAGCTGACGGGTAAAACACAGTTGACGACCTACAGCATTCTGCGGACAGAAAAACTACCATATTCGGCGACGACCTATGGCCGTGAAGAAGCCCGTGGTGATTACCGTGAAGATCGCCGGAGCCTGTTCGACAACATCAACCAATTGCTGCTGCAATACAACAAAAAAGTGACGCCTGATCTGGCCCTGAACGCACTGGTCGGTGGTGAAGCGCGTATTTTTAATTATAATTCCAACTACGCCAGCACCAACTATCTGAACGTACCGGGTGTCTATAATTTCGCGAACTCATCGAATCCGGTTATTGCGTCGAACTTCCAGTCGGACATGCGCGTGCTGTCGGCTTATTACTCGGCTGATTTCACGTTCCGCGATTATGCCACATTGACCACGACGGGCCGTATCGATAAACTCTCGACACTGCCGAAAGGAAATAACGCGTACTTCTATCCATCGGTGGCACTGAGCACAGTCATCTCAGACTATGTTCAGTTGCCAGCCAAACTTGGTATCTCGTTCCTGAAACTACGGGCTTCGTATGCTAACGTAAAAGATGGGCTGACCCAATCGACTATCGGCTCAACCCCAGGGGCTTCGTTCCCGGTCGGTTACGGCGTCGATTACAGCTCGTCGTATGGTGGCCCAACCTACCAGAACTCGGCGGTGTATACATTGCCGCTAACGTATAATAACAAACCATCGGCCTACTACGCCAATACACTCAATAACCCGAACCTGAAGCCCAACTCGACCTCACAGGCGGAAGTCGGTCTTGATATCCGGTTCCTGAATAACCGTTTGATCCTGGATGGTGCGTATTACGTGAGCAACGACGGACCGCGCATTTTTACGTTGCCTTCGTCGGAAGCAACGGGCTACACCGGTCGCCTGGTCAATGGGATCAGTACGCAGAAAAAGGGTGGTGAGATCTCCCTGACGGGGCAGGCAATTCGCTCGCCCAAAGGGTTTAACTGGGATGTTGTTGCCAACTACTCAACCTACACGGAACGCTTGAAAGATGTTTATACGGAAGGCGGTATCAATACGCTGGCATCCAGTTATTTTGTGGGTAACAGCAGTGGCTCGCGGTTCATCAATATCGGTGATCGGACGGATGGTTACTATTCGAGCGCGTTCGTGCGCACCCCCGATGGTCAACTGATCAATGACGCCGGCGGGCGGCCGATTATCAATCCCGTGTCGCAGTTCCTGGGGTACGTGAATCCGAAATTCGTCTGGGGGATCAACAACCGGTTCAGCTACAAAAACCTCACGTTCAGCTTCCAGTTCGATGGTCGGGTTGGTGGTGTGATCGGTGATTACGTCCGTCAGAAAACATTCCAGGGTGGTCGCCACATCGAAACGATACAGGGTGCTTTGGGAGCTGCCCGTCCGAACGACGTGAAGGGCATCAAGTCCTACGTTGGTGATGGCGTGGTGCTGACAAGTGGTAGCATTAACTACGACGTAAATGGGAACGTGCTCAACTACGGTGAGTTGAAGTACGCGCCTAACACGATTCAGACGTTCGAGCAGGATTACATCGCCCGCGCGTTTGGCTCGACCGAATCATTCCTGATGAGCCGGAGCTTTGCCAAACTGCGTGAGGTTATCATTGGCTATTCGTTGCCGCAGAATCTGCTGAGACGTGTCGGGGTCAAACAGGCTAGCGTATCGGTAGTGGGTCGGAACCTTCTGTATTTCGCCCAATACAAAGATATTGATCTGGATCAGTACCTGACTGGTGGTCTCTCCACCCTACAAACCCCAACGACCCGCCGGTACGGCATCAACCTGAATCTGGTATTTTAAAAACAGTCAGCAGGCTATCAACGGCTGACTACCGACCGAAAAATCATGAAACTTTATAAACACATACTTCTCCCGCTCGTCGTATTTGGCCTGACACTGGCCAGTTGCGAAAAGCCGTTCGATCAACTCGAACAAGATCCGAACCGGCCTACCAGCGCACCCGCTTCCCTGGTATTCAACGGGGTACTAAACGATATGTACTTCATTAGCTCAGGCGGTAGTAGCAATGACGGGGGTAATGCAGGGGCATGGAATTCATTTCAGCGCTACAACCAGTTCTACGCCAGTAACTACAACTACTACGGCACAAACGAGTATAGCTGGACGACAACGGGACTCAATTATATAACGCTGAAAAACGTTGTGAAAATGGAGGAAGAGGCTAAAAAAGCCGGTCTGTCGGATGTAAACGCGTATTCGGCGCTGGGAAAATTCTTCCGGGCTTACTTCTTTGAGAACATGACCAAGCGGGTGGGCGATATCCCGTTGACCGATGCCTTGCAGGGGTTGACTAATTCGACACCGAAATACAACACCCAGAAAGAGGTGTATGTGCAGATCTTGACGTGGCTGGATGAGGCTAATTCAGATCTGACCACGTTGATTGCCAAAAACGACAACAATCTGTCGGGTGATATTTACCTTGGCAATAGTCTGTCGAAATGGCAGAAAACGGTCAACACCTTCAAACTACGGGTGCTGGTAAGTTTGAGCAAGAAAGAGGCCGACACGGATTTGAACGTAAAAGCCCGGTTTGCCGAAGTGCTGGCCAATTCGACCAAATACCCCGTAATGACGTCGATGGATGATAACCTGCAATACGTGTACAACACGTCATTCAACAAGTACAACCGCAATCCGGACAATTTCGGCGGAAACGCCACACGCGAAAACATGGCGGCTACGTACCTGGGAACGCTGACAAGCCTGAAAGATCCCCGGACGTTCGTTGTGGCCGAACCGGCTACGGCGAAGGTTGCTGCTGGGGTAAAGCCAACTGATTTTTCGGCTTTCGTAGGCGCATCGTCGGGTGAAGATCTGGCAACGATGTCTTCGAACGCCAATCAGGGCCTGTATTCGTTTCAGAATCGGAAGCATTACTACAGCACCTATACCGCCGAGCCGTATATCATCATCGGCTATCCGGAACTACAATTTACCATTGCTGAAGGCATCAACCGGGGTTGGATCAGCGGAACGGCCGAAGACTACTACAAAAAGGGAATCCAGGCATCGTGGGCTTTTTATGGTCTGACGGATGGTGCCAATACGGTCTATTTCTCGGCCGATGGCGGGTATAAAGTGTTCAATACCTACACGGTGAACGTTAGCTTTGCCGATTACTACGCACAGTCAGCTGTGAAGTATGCGGGGAATACAAGCACCGGGCTGAGTCAGATATTGACGCAGAAGTACCTGGCGTTTTTCCAGCAATCGGGTCTGGAAGCGTTTTACAACCAGCGCCGGACGGGTGTGCCCACGTTTATGGTCGGGCCCGGTACGGGGAACAGCACCCGGATTCCGCTCCGGTGGCAGTACCCATCCACAGAACGTTCCTACAATGCCGCCAACAACACGGCGGCCATTGCCAGCCAGTACGGTGGTAATGACGATATCAATGCCGCGATGTGGGTACTAAAATAATTCACTAACTTCAGGCTGATCTAGACCTACAAGCGATTAAAAAACCTTGTAGGTCTTTCTTTTTTCGATAAAGTAATGCGACTACTCGGCTTATTAATTGGCGTTTTTCTGAGCTGCTCCACCCTGGCCCAACCCGCTCAGAATCTGATTCTTGTCACGCTGGATGGTGTGCGCTGGCAGGAGATCTTCAACGGGGCCGACTCGACGCTTCTGTTCGATCCGGTTTTTAGCCGCGATACGGCCAGCGCCCGTAAACAGTTTTGGGCCAGCAACCCGGTTGAACGCCGGAAGCGGCTCACGCCCTTTCTGTGGAATACCGTAGGGCAGCAGGGACAACTGTACGGGAACCGCCAGCTGGGGAGTCGCCTGAATGTCTCGAATCCGCACTGGTTCAGTTATCCGGGGTACAACGAAATTCTGAGTGGGTATGCCGATGACCGGATCAAGTCGAACGACAAGATCGATAATCCCAACGTCACGGTGCTGGAGTTTCTGAATCAGCAACCCGGCTTTACCGGGAAAGTGGCCGTATTTTCGTCGTGGGACGTGATCGAAGCGGCTGTCAACGAAAAGCGAAGCGGTATTTTCGCGAGTTCAGCTAACGAAACCATCCCGCTTTGTACGGCTCCTGATTCGTTGCTGAGCGACCTGACGACGCTGTATCCGCGCGAATTTGGTGACGGTGTTCGGGCCGATTTTCTGACGTACTTCACGGCCCGGCAATACGTTAAGCAAAACCAGCCGCGCGTGCTTTTTTTATCGTTCGACGAGACCGATGATCTCGCCCATGCCGGGCGTTATCTGGATCACCTGCGTATGGTGCAGTCCATCGATAACTACCTGTCCGATTTATGGAAGTTAGTGCAAACGATGCCCCAGTACGCCGGAAAAACGGCACTATTGATCACGACGGATCACGGGCGGGGGCATACCCCCAAAGCCCGCTGGAAAGACCACGGCACAAAAACAGCTGATTCGTATCAACTCTGGATGGCGGCCATGGGTCCCGGCGTTGCCGCTACGGGCGAACAGAAAAACGGGCCGGTTCTCTTCCAGAATCAGCTGGCCGCCACAATGGCACAACTGCTGGGTTTTACTTTCAAAAGCGATCATCCCGTTGGTGCACCGATCGAAACAATTAATCGTGCCCGTTGACTGGGATGGATTCATACGCCGTATCTTGGAGATACGGCGTATGAATCCATCCCAGTCAACGGGTAATCCCAAACGCTACTTATCTTGCGTCGATTTTAGAAAGCAAATAGATTCTGACCCCCGTATCCCGCAAAACCTATGACTATTGCTGCCCTTTTTGCCCAGAGTGGTAATGACGATTATTACGGAGAGCCAATAACGCAACTCGAACATGCGTTACAGTGCGCACAAATGGCCGAGCAGGCTGGTGCCGACGCGGACACGGTTGCTGCTGCGTTTTTGCACGATATCGGTCATCTGTTACCCGAAGAACTGGTGAAGACGGGTTATATGGATGGCTACGGTACCATCGATCATGAACGGCTCGGTGCCGATTATCTGCGGGAGTTAGGGTACTCGGAGAAAGTAGCGCAACTGATCGAAAATCACGTAAATGCCAAACGCTATCTGGTCTTCAAAAACCCGAAATACTTCGCCCGTTTGTCAGAGGCCAGTTTAAAAACGCTGGCGTTTCAGGGTGGGCCAATGTCGGAAGAAGAAGCAACGGCGTTTGAAGCCAACCCGTATTTTAAAGGAATTCTTCAGCTTCGGGTGTGGGATGAACAGGCCAAGATACCCGGCCTGTCGACGCCAACGGCCGATTACTATATCGCCCTCTGCGAGCAGCAACGAGCAAATTGATCGCGTGACCTGGCATTTTTACGAATGGCGTAGACACCGGTATCAAGTAGTTCATGAGTTTATCGTCTGAAGTTCGTAGTTTACTGTCTGGAATCTACCCACCGATAGTAACCGATATCACCTACCTCGACCATCAATGCGTTTTCTTCGAAATCCTACCGCCTTTGTGCTCTTTGGCGCAACAGCCGCTTTTTGCTCCTACGCCTGCATGTATGCTTTCCGTCGGGGCATAACCGCCGTTACGTTCGAAGGCATGGCTTTCGCCGGTATCAGCTACAAAATATGGCTGGTTACGGCGCAGGTGTTTGGCTATGCGGTATCGAAAGGAATTGGTGTGAAAGTTGTGTCGGAGATGTCACCGGGACGTCGGACCATCAATATTCTGATTTTTGTTGCCATTGCCCTGCTTGCGTTGTTGGGATTTGCTCTCGTTCCGGCTCCCTGGAATATCGTTTTTCTGTTCCTGAACGGTTTGCCGTTGGGCATGGTCTACGGCACCATGATCGGGTTCCTGGAAGGTCGGCGTCAGACCGATGCGCTCGTCGCTGGTCTGACGGCTTCGTTCATTTTTGCGTCGGGCTTTGTCAAAACGATCGCGTTGACCATCAAAGCGGACTGGGGCGTATCCGAGTTTTGGCTGCCGTTCGTAACGGGTGCTTTATTTGTTTTGCCCATGCTGGTGTCGGTATACGCGTTGACCCTGCTTCCGCCACCGACGGATGAAGACCGCGCCCTGCGTACCGAACGGAAACCAATGGACTCGGCGGAGCGGCAGGCCTTTGTGCGAAGTTTCCGACCGGGACTGGTGCTACTCATTGCATCGTACGTATTGCTATCTGCCTTTCGCGACTTCCGCGATAACTTCGGTCCTGAGATCTTGAAAAGTGCGGGGGTAGACAATCCGGGTATTTTTGCCAAAACCGAAACGATGGTTGCCGTTGGCATTCTGATCGTGATGGCATTGCTTCAGCAGGTTACCAACAACTTCAAGGCGTTTGCTTTGTTGAATGGGCTGATGCTGTTGGGTGGGGCACTGGTTGGTCTGAGTACGTACGCTTACTCGACCGGATTGCTGTCGCCCGGTAACTGGTTCCTGCTGACGGGTTTGGGCTTGTACATGGCGTATGTCCCCTGCAACGGATTGTATTTCGAACGACTCATCGCCACGTTCCGGTACGTGAGCACGGTTGGCTTCATCATCACCCTGGCCGACTGGTATGGCTATCTGGGCAGCGTAGGCGTATTGCTGTACAAGAATTTTGGTCACGGCTCGATCAGTTACCGCGAGTTTTTCATCAACGGGGCCTACATCATGTCTGTGTTTTATAGTTTGCTGGTGGTTAGCTCGTTTGCCTATTTCCGAAGACGGTTTCAGAAAGAAGAAAAACGGGTCGCCGTCCCTGAATTCTAGCTGCAACTAAGTGATTGGAGGACGGGTTTATTCCCTAATTACCCAATTAACCCGTAAGCAGCGGGTAAACCATGAAACGTGTCCTTATTTTAACGGGCCTGAGCGGCAGTGGTAAAACCACGTTTGCCCGCCGGTTCTGCGCTGAAAACCCAAACTGGTTACGAGTCAATCGTGATGATCTCCGACGGGGTTTGTTGTCCGTATCGCTTGGTGAGTACTGGCAAACGTGGTCTGATCAGGAGAAGAATCGCATCGAGCAACTCGTCAACGAGTTACAGAAAACAGCCATTCTGGAAGGACTCATGCAGGGCTGGCACGTGCTGATCGACAATACAAATCTAAAACTAAGTTACGTCAATGACTTCCGGCGGTTGTTGGCCAATCGGTTCGATGACGTCGAAATACGGTATACGCTGATTGATGCACCCCTGGAGGAATGTATCCGGCGCGATCAGAATCGCCCTGACTCGGTAGGGGAGGCCGTGATCCGGCGGCAGGCCGAACAACTTACCGCGCTGAAGCGCAAATTCAGATTTCAGACCGAACTACTGACGCGAAATCCTGCTTTTCAGCGCGCACAGAACCCATCGCTGCCCCCTTGCGTACTGGTCGATATTGATGGGACCGTAGCCGAACGAGGCGACCGATCGCCGTACGACTGGCACCGGGTCGGCATTGACCGGCCTAAGTGGCCCATCATCCGGCTGGTTCAGGCATTGCAGGCATCGGGCTACGCCATCGTGTTCCTCTCCGGTCGGGATGCGGTCTGCCGACCCGAAACAATTTCCTGGCTCAAGCAATATGTTGGCTGGGAAGCGACTGACTATCGCTTGTTCATGCGCCCTGCAAACGACAATCGAAAGGACTCGCTCATCAAACAGGAGTTGTACGAACAGCACATCGCCGGTCAGTATTACGTCGAACTCGTCGTGGACGATCGACAGCAGGTTGTGGATATGTGGCGACGGACGCTGGGCCTGACGTGCGTACAGGTAGACGACGGGGATTTTTGAGGAAAATTACTGAGCATCCTGTTGCTCATTCTGCTTCGCCCGGACTAACGACATGATTCGAGTCGCCTTTTCAATCTTTCGCGTAAATAGAGTTGAGCTAATCGAACGCTCCTTCAATACGTCATCGACTAGTACCGGATACAGATTGGCTCCCCTGCGTGATTTGGATGTTGTCTTCATAGCTGTTCACGAGTTAAAACGAAGCTACTTTTTACGAATCAGAAAACCTAAATAATCCTGCTGAATTGTAAAGGGTATCACGTCACTAGTTTCTGTTATACCGTCAACGTAAAAATCAGCTGAAATGTCTGACCAGTACTTATAAATTACCCATTTATATATTTGTGTTCGCTGGTCAGTACTGCCTGAAAAAAAAACAGTTGCGTTGGAATGAACAGTCATAAATTCCCGAATGGAGAAGGCAACTGTTGCCAATACTTTTCTGCCGTCGCCATTATCTGAAATAGTTTGGTCATTAATTTGTCCTGTATCAGGATCAAAATCACCGAATCCCAAATTCCAAAAATCAAGGCCCTCGATATAGGTGTACTCGATCCTTTTTACGATTAGACCTTTAGGCCCTTTACTAACAAACTCAAATTGTAGACGGTCACTCGTTGTGCGCACATCGTAATGCGGCTGATTCATCGACGGTGGATTCTGTGCTGCAAAATAGAAAAATAAATTTTTATATACGAAAACAAAGATAGTGTTTATATGAAATTGTTGGCCTGCTATGCGTGGCCGACGGGGATTTTTAGTTTTATACCCGCCCAATCCATTTTACCCCCATCTTTGTTATTCTTGCAGAATCAATCAATCATGCAGCGAACGCGTTAACAAAGACAATCGCTCAACACTCGTCTGAATACATGAAACTTCTAAAAGTAGCCGCTGGTGTTCTGAACCAGACTCCACTTGCCTGGGGCCACAATAAGCAGAATATCATAAATGCCATTGAAGAGGCTCAACGGCAGGAGGTTAGTCTCCTTTGCCTGACGGAACTCTGCATTTCGGGATATGGGTGTGAGGACGCCTTTTATTCGCAAAATACCATCGATCAGTCGATTGCTTCACTGCTGGAAATTGTTGAGCATACCAGCGATATTGCCGTAGCGGTTGGTCTGCCACTCCGTCATAACAACCGCACGTACGATACGGCCTGTCTGATTGTGAACAAGCGGATCATGGGGTTCGCCGTGAAGCAGTACATGGCCAATAACGGCGTTCATTACGAAACCCGCTGGTTCCAGCCCTGGAACCCTTACGTGCGTGATGAGATCAAGATCGGCGAATTTTCGTACCCGTTCGGGGATATCGTCTTCGACTTATCGGGTGTTCGGATTGGGTTCGAGATTTGCGAAGATGCGTGGGTCGCGAACCGACCCGGTCGAATGCTCTACGAACGGGGTATCGACATCATCCTGAATCCGACGGCTAGCCATTTTGCGTTCCTGAAATCGCAGGTACGCGAACGTTTTGTGGTCGATGCGTCGCGGGCGTTCGGGGTTAGTTACATCTACAGCAACATGTTGGGCAATGAAGCGGGCCGGATGATCTATGATGGCGATGCGATGATTGCGTCCAACGGTGAGCTGTTGGTGTCGGGACCGCGCCTGAGCTACGAAGAGTTTCTGATTGTTCCGGCGGTTGTCGATATTGAACTGACCCGCCTGAACCAGACCCAGAGTCGGGGTAATATAGCCCTGGCGTATCCCAACCTGCGCGTGACAGACCGCTTCGACTGGCCCGATGTGACACCTGTCGTGCAACGGGCCGAACTTGAAGCGTGGGAGCGGGGCGGTTACCTCAAAGAAGAAGAATTTGCGCGGGCCGTCTCCCTCGGACTCTTCGATTACCTGCGCAAGAGTCGTTCGCAAGGCTATGTTTTGTCGCTGAGTGGTGGTGCGGATTCGTCGGCCATTGCTGCAACGGTGTTCCTGATGGTGCGGATGGCGGTACAAAACATCGGGCTTAAGGGAGTAAAGAAAAAGCTGCATTATATCACCGCTATTCAGGACTGCAAAACACCCGAGGAAATGGTCGGCAAGCTGCTGACCGTGATGTATCAAGGAACCGAAAACTCGTCGGATGACACCTTTAACTCCGCGAAGGAACTGGCCGACGACATTGGTGCAACGTTCCTGAATATCAATATTAATGGTCTGGTCGAAACGTACCGTGGCCTGATCGAAGGACAATTAGGGCGCACGCTGTCGTGGGATACCGATGATCTGGCCCTGCAAAATATTCAGGCACGGGTGCGGGCTCCGGGTATCTGGATGATAGCAAACATCAATAACGCGCTGTTGCTGAGCACGTCGAATCGTTCCGAAGCCGCTGTTGGGTACGCGACGATGGATGGTGACACGGCGGGTAGCATTAGTCCGATTACGGGTATTGACAAGCATTTTTTGCGGGGCTGGCTGCGCTGGCTTGAAACCACGGGCCTGAACGTTAAAAATGACTCAACACCGGCCGACCGTACCGGTTCTACCAAGGATCAGGCAACCCCCGATGAACTGATTAAGGTTGCTGGTTTACAGGCCGTCAATAACCTGCAACCAACCGCCGAATTGCGTCCGCTGGACAAAAAGCAGACCGACGAAGAGGATCTGATGCCTTATGACGTGTTGAACTCCATTGAAGCGGCTGCTATCCGCGACAAACAACCGCCGGTTGACGTGCTCAAACTGGTAGAAGTGCGGTATGCTGGTTCGTATGATCGCAAGACGTTGCTGATCTGGGTCGAGCGGTTTTTCAAACTCTGGAGCCGCAACCAGTGGAAGCGCGAACGGTACGCACCGTCGTTCCACCTCGATGATCACAACCTCGACCCGCGTTCGTGGTGCCGTTTCCCGATTCTGTCGGGTGGTTTCGAGAAAGAGCTGGCCGAAATGCGCGACTGGGCTGCCGGTCAGGATCGCAACAGCCGGAAGGGCAAAATTGGATTTTAGACTATACATAAACAGGGCTGTGACCAACCATTGTACAAGCGATTTCTGTACAATAGTTGGTCACAGGCACATTAGTAGCAACCTATTCGAGATATATACCTGTGCGCCAACTTTTGCCTGGACTTTTCTTTGCGGCTCTTTGGGCTTCGGCTTCGGTAGCCACCAAATTTGGGGTACAATCGGTTCATCCGCTTATTCTGGCTAACGTCCGGTTTTTTATTGCCGGTGGAGGGATGCTTTTGTTTGCCTACGGCATTCAGCGGAAAAATGCCTGGCCTACGGGCGTAGAATGGCGGCAACTGACCATTTTTGCGCTCCTTAACACAACCATCTACCTCGGAGCATTCGTGTTGGCGCTTAAACAGGTGTCGGCGGGTATCGGTAGTTTATCGACGGCCACGAACCCACTGTTCATTGCGTTGCTGTCGGCGATCTGGCTACGCCGGATGCCACGCTGGAATGAAACGGCTGGCTTGCTGCTGGGTCTGTTGGGCGTAGGGGTGGCCACGTATCCACTCCTGCAAAACAGTTACGCTACTGTCGACGGGTTGCTGATTCTGCTCGGCGGTATGATCTCCGTTTCTGCGGCCACTGTCTATTACGCCAGCATCGAGTGGCGGTTACCCAACCTGGTCATCAATGGCTGGCAGGTACTGATCGGTGGCTTATTGCTACTGCCATTTACGTTTCTGTCGGCTGCGCTTGATTCGGCCGCATTCAGTGCTTCTCACTACGATTTGCGCTTCTGGGCGTCGGTTTTCTGGCTTATCGTTCCCGTCTCGGTGGCGGCCCTGCAACTGTGGTTTTACCTGATCTGGCAAGATCCCATTCGGGCGTCGCTGTGGTTGTTTCTCTGTCCGATCTTCGGTTTTGCCTACTCGTATCTGCTCATGGGCGAACCGATCACGCTTTACACCGTTTCCGGCACCGCTTTAGTGATTGGCGGGCTTTACCTTGGCCGGAAGTAACACAGCTGGAAAGCCGCACTAAATAGCCGGATAGCGATGAGACACGAACGTACCCCGCAAACAGGATTCCCGTCGCCTACTGTTTCACCACAATCATTTCTACCCGTCGGTTAAGTTTCCGCGTCGCTTCCGAATTATTGCTGGCAATGGGGCGTGTAGGCCCATAACCGCGCGTGGTGATGCGATTGGCGGCAATACCATTCTGTACCAGGTACGCTTTCACGAGGTCAACACGCTGCTTGGAAAGCAGTAAGTTCTGGTCGAAGTCGCCCTGGTTGTCGGTGTGACCGGCTAACTCGATTTCTGCGGTTGGTTTGTCGCGCATGAAGGTTAGCAGTTGCTCAAGCGCTGGCCCTGCGTCGGAGAGCAATTCGGCTTTACTCTGCACAAATTCAATTGCTTTAAGCTGCGTCACTTTTCCCGTCGGCGCAACGATCAGCGGGGGCGTATAGGTAACTTTCGCATCGAGCGTTTTAGGCGGTGTTAACCGTTCGCTGGTCGGGGGGGCGCTACCACCCGATGGTCTACTCGCTGTTGCCACTGTCGAAGGGGCTGCGGGTGGGGGAGACGCAGGAAGGGAAGCCGCTGATACAGACACTGCCGGTTGGGTCGATTGAGGAGCAGACACCGTCGATGATGAAGGGTTACTCGTAGTGGCTACTGGCTTGGTGCCGATACGGTATAGGGGAATACTTTTCCCTGAAATTCTCTCGGTGGAAGGCGACGTAGGAGCAAGTTCCTGCACGAAAGGCTCATAGCCATCGGTAGTAGCCGATATTACGAAAGCATCTCTTGAACGAAGAACTAACTTATAGGCTCCATCGCTTCCTACGCGTTGCTTATCGCGCGCCGTACCCGACTGATTTTTCACTTCGATAATAGCTCCCGCAAGTGGCTTTTTTGATACGCCATCAATGATAGTTCCCTGGATCGAAAGTGATACCGGGCCCGTAGTAGCAGCCTGGGTCCTTGATTGTCCCCGGCTTGCCGTCAACAGCAAACCACTCAGGAACAGATAACTGACAAAAAAAATGGAATAGGTTTGTTTCATTAGTAGAAGCAACGTGAAAAGAAAGCCCAAAAGTACGTGCAAACCCGGAAAAAACAACCCAACGGTCAACGCCCAACAGGCTCATTTTTTGAGTATATTTTCGGAGTAAAAAATGATAGCTAATATATTGATAGTTAAGGTATTATGTAGGTAAAATAATTGGCGAAAAGTGAACGCTGGAACCCCCTTTTTCGTTACTAAACTATGACACAGATAACGAACGTGACGATGCATTCCCCGAACGCTCAGGCCCCCCTTGCACCGACTTCTACGGGCAATTTGCCGCTCGATGACAACTGGCGGAAATCGATTCCGGCACAGGTGTTTCTGAACCATTTCTTTGCCATGGACTACCACATCCAGCACCAGCACGATCTCTTCGATGTACCGAAATTTCCGATCTTTCAGCAGTTCTACGGGACGGTGACGGATGCAAGCTATAAAACGCTGGAGAAGCTGCTGCTCAATAGCTGGAGTGCCGAATACGCGTTGCGCATTACGCCCGTTGTCAACGACGAGCAGTACCTGCAAAGCTCATTACACTGGACGTTTCCACAGGCCTACTATAGTGCATTATTCAGTGCGCGTGCCTTTCTGGCCGCACAGGGCGTTAACGTCAGTAACGAAGAGTTGATCCGTAAGCGGATCGGCAATATGGTCGTACGGGGTTATTACCCTGCTTCTATCGGCTATTACGCACTTGGCCCGATCAATAGTTATCGCATCCAGCGGTTGCCAATGGCCAAGCGATTTACGGTAGCGGCCAAGACCGACCTGCTCCTGCCATCGCGGGAAGGATCGGTGCAGGCAGAACTGTCGCAGTTCCTGAAAACAACGCGTGATCAGCGCGTTAAATCGCTTCGTAACGCCATTCAGACTAATCCTAAGACAGCACTGCGCAGCCCGAAAACAGGTGAGATTTTACAGAAATTCAGCGTTGAGCAATACAAGCAACTGGCTAAGCAGATTGGCTACACGACTTATTTCGATATGCTGAGTCGGCTGCGCATCTCATCGACGAACCGGGAGATCGAGCGGTTTGTTGATTCCGAGATCGATGTGAAGCTGTTTCACCAGAGTCTGGTTAATATTGTGTCGCATGTCAATGCCGTTCACGAGGCTTACATCGCGAAGGCATTGGGCGTCGATGCGTACCGGCAGTTGGTGGCCAAGCTGCCATCCTATTTGCAGGAGAGTTTTGTGCGGGAGCGGATGAACACGCTCATCATACCCATGCTCTCAGCGGACGATGATACGTCCATGAAGCTGGCTGCTTGATGTAATAAAGCGATGGCGGGTCAAACAGGTAGCGAACTAATGCTCCCCGTTTGACCCGCCATCGTTTTTAACCGGTCCGGCTACTGATCGCCCAGATCAGTGGCTGAGATCCATTTTACCCCAAACTGCTGCCCGTTTATGGTTTCTTCGCGGGTATCCGTGTAGCGAATGGTAAAGTTGTTAATGATGCCGCTCCACGTCGAGATATTCTTGACGGGAATTGCGTACGTATGGTACTGGTTGTCAGGGATGATGTTGAACCTGATCGCCTGAGAACCATTTTCCGCTTCCAGTTCGGTCTGGCCCACTTTGCGCCAGTCGAGGAGTAGCTGACGCTCCGGAGTAATGGCCCGCATCCGAACATAAATGACACCGAACTCAGCCGCTTTGTATCCTTTGCGGGGTGACACCAGCCGGAAGCGACGATCGGTTGGTGTGATTGTCAGTTCGTTTCCACGGAGCGGATAACCCTGATCATAGCCTTTGCGGTACATGAAGCCGTGCCGGGTCGGATTGCCGGCAAACACGTAGTTTGGTTTGGTTTCTGAACGAGGCAGCGTATTGATCGTGCTCCGTATTTCGTCCAGCGTGCCAACCACCCTGTTGATATCGTACTCATACACGCCATCCGGGTCCAGAATCATGGTTGAGCTATTGGAGATATAACCCGCGTTTGTGGACTCGGGTGTGCCCTGACCTGGGCTATGAAACAAGGCTGCTTTGAACTCATGCGAATACGGCGTGTGCAGCGCCATACCCCGATTTGATCCCGAGCGGATAGCGGCAATCCAGGGTTCAGAGGCATCGACGTTGAAGGGCCCCATCCGACCTTCGTTTTTGTACTGATCCATGCTCGTACCGCTTCCGTCGATATTCTGAATCGAATTCACGTGGACCAACGGAGCGTTTGTATAGGGCTCACCCCGGACAACGAAATACTGGTAGAACAGGCTGCTCGTATACACACAGGGAAGTTCCTGCTGACGGGAGTCCGGGTATTTTGTCCGCTCCGGACGATCGCCTGTGATACGCACGTGCTGACGGACAATGTTGTTTTCCAGGCGAATCCACTGTTCAATCGTATAATCGCCCGCTTCGTTATCTATGCCCCAGTGAAGAGCCCGTGTTTTACTGTAAAGCATTTTGTCCGTCCGCCCGTAGCCCAGAATAGGTGAAAACTGCCCTGCAACGCTACCACCTTGTACGGGGTTGTAGCCGATGTCATCCAGAATAGGTTTGCCGTTCTTGGTAAATCCTTTCTCCGGATAACCGTAGAGCGCAATCTGATCGTCGCGGCCGGTGTCACGCGTTCCATCGGGCTTCACGAAGCAGTTAACCATGTTTTCGCCGACCTGCAAATCAGTTATCTCCCGAATAACACCGCCAACACCCAGGTCAATGGCTACCCGTACACGGTCATTCTGCAATACGGGCCGTTGATCAGCGGGTTGCGGGCTGTTCAGAACAGGGTAGGGCTCGATCGAAATTGTGCATCCCGTTACCGTGACTGATCCAATCGCCGTCTTGTTATCGCAGCCCACCCGGCTAGCCGTTACGGCGTAGAGGTACGTGCCATCGGTAGACGGAGCCGTCAGAGTAAGGCGCTGCCCCTGCTGGCTGACGCCATTGCCACTCCATGCGTAGCTTACTCCGTTGCAACTACTCCCTGAACAACTCGCACTCAGGCTTACAGCCCCGTTACAGGACGTACTGACCGAATTGGCCGACACATCGAAGTCGCAACTTGGCGTTGTAGTGCAGCCCGTAACTGTCACCGTGGCGACGATGACCTTGCCAGCACAGCCGTCTTTGGTAGCGGTCATGGTGTACGAGTAAAGACCAGAAGTAGACAATGCCGTTAGGGCAAGCACCTGACCCGATTGGCTAACTCCGTTTCCGGTCCAGGTATAATTAACGTTGTCGCAGTTCGCGCCCGAACAGGTTGCGTTCAGATTGATCGAACTACCGCAGGTGGCGCTCACCGAATTGACCGCGACATCGAAGGCGCAGCTAGGCGTGGGCGTACAGCCCGTAACGGTGAGGGTCGCGACGGCGGTCTTGCTGGTGCAGCCGGTTTTAGTGGCAGTCACGGTATAGGCGTACGTTCCGTTGGTAGCGGGGGCGGTGAGGTTAAGGGCCTGCCCTTGCTGGTTGATGCCGTTTCCGCTCCAGGTGTAGGTGAGTCCCTGGCAGTCAGCGCCCGAACAGGCGGCAGCCAGGGCGACTGCGCTGCCGCAAGTGGCACTTGTGGAGCTGACGGCAACCTCGAAGGCGCAACTAGCCGCCGTCGCTGACCCTGGACAACTGGCCGTCGTCATGGGGCTCTGTGATACCTCATACGATGAACCAGCCGCTCTGACAGAAATCCGTATTGGTGTATTGTTTTTGTAGGAGTCCGGAATAGTCCAGCTATAGCCAAACTGGGCAAAGTTACCGGTGTTGAAAACACTGGCCACGTCACTCCGTACCTGATCAGCAACAACCGTAGCGGCTTTGACATTGTTGATGTAGATGTCAACGCTCTGTGATTTTTGGGTCGACTTCATGTCGAGTAGCCAGCCACTGATGTAGTTACAATTGGCATTGTCCAGGAAGCCGCGGTATTCCCCAGATGGCGTCGGCGGAGGTGTGCAGCCCGTAACGGTGAGGGTCGCGACGGCGGTTTTGCTGGTGCAGCCGGTCTTGGTGGCAGTCACGGTATAGGCGTACGTTCCGTTGGTAGCGGGGGCGGTGAGGTTAAGGGCCTGCCCTTGCTGGTTGATGCCGTTTCCGCTCCAAGTGTAGGTGAGTCCCTGGCAGTCAGCGCCCGAACAGGCCGCCGGTAGGGTGACAGCGCTGCCGCAAGTAGCACTTGTGGAGTTGACGGCAACCTCGAAGGCGCAACTAGCCGCCGTCGCTGACCCTGGACAACTGGCCGTCGTCATGGGGCTCTGTGATACCTCATACGATGAACCAGCCGCTCTGACATCAATTTTTAAACGGGAATTGGTTTTGTATTTCTCCGGAATGTTCCACCGGTAGCCGTACAACTCAAAACCAGACAGATTGAATGATTTGGGGACATCAGATCTGTTCTGATCGGCCTTGATCGTTGCCGCTTTGACATCGTTGATGAAGATGTCCAGACTCACCGATTGTTTCGGAGCGTTTAAATCGATAGCCCAGCCACCGATCACATCGCAAGTGGCAAATTCAAGGTAACCCCGATAATTAGCGTTGGCGGACGGTGGAGTAACCGGATCCGGGGTGATTTCCGGCGGTAACACTGACCCGATGCAAACGGCGGTCTTGATCGGACTTTGGGCCAATTCAGTATCGTCGTTTGCCAACTTGACCGAAATTTTTAACGCTTTGTTCGTTTTGTACAGCTCCGGAAGGGTCCAGTAGAACCCGTACAGACTGAACCCACTGAGACCAAAGGCGCTGGCTACGTCGGGTCGGCTTTGATCAGCTTTAACCGTCGCTACTTTGGCATCGTTGATATAAATATCCAGACTTACCGATTGCCGGGAAGCGTTCAAATCGAAAGCCCAGCCGCCCACCGCATCACACGTGGCAAATTCCAGATTGCCCCGATACTCGGCACCGGCAACCCGAGCTGATTTGGTGGCAATGGCCGGATTGTCTATATCGACATAGAGAGTTTCTGATCTGGTAGTAGCCTGCTTGTTGCTATCGATCGCTGTCTCACGGAGTGACTTTTTGGCGGTGGACAGTTCTGCCAGCCTAACGGTTGATTTCTCGACAAACAGGCTTTGCCCATCGGCCTGCCCGTGGCTTCTCAGCAGTCGGAAAGATGCACCGGGCGAAAGCGTTGAGAAGTGACCAATGATATGATAGGTTGCTTCCGTTCGGGTTGGGTAGGAGAGTTCTGCGCCAACAAAATCGCTGAAATCGCCACCCGTTTGCTCGAAACCCGTTGGTAACAAAAGCTTCAGTTTGTACGCGGTAGCCCCTGGAAGCTGAAAAAGTAAACTGGATGTAATCGACAACAGTTCCGCTCTGATGGTTATGTCTATCGTCTCACCCAGGTGAACGGATTTCTTATCGATGCTTAGGGTAAACCGGATCGGATCATTGGCGACAGATGAATAGCCTGGCTGACTGGCCAGAAGCGACTGATTGCGATACGTGAATACGTTTATCGGGGTGGGCTTTGGCAGGGGACCTACGACCTTTCGACCTGGTGGTTCATTGCTGCCAGGCAGGCCGTGCGATAAAGAGGGAATCAATAGGAGCAGCATAAAAAAGTGTACGGCGCTCCTACTGATACATTTTGTGAAAATGTAAAATCTGAAATTCATAATAAGTTGGATAAAGTTGCTTCGTAGCACTCGTGAATGGCTACTTAAGGGGCACATGGGCAAAATGTGTACCGTTTTGCCCACATTTGTATAAAAAAATAATAAGAAGATTACTTTTTGGTTACTATATAATCGGAATGGTATAACTAGTAGGTAGACTAAAAACAAATTTTTATAGATACAGGTATCAGTAAAGGACTGAGGGTGAATGGGCTGCTGAGAATTAGCTCAGTCCTTGTCGCACGTGTTTAGGCTGAATTTATCCTGCCCGAGCGGGCACTTTTTAATTAGTTAGGCAGCCAATTGTATCCATTGCTTGATTCTGGCTAAGCTGCGAGCTTATCGAAAGGCTAAAAATCGCTTGTACGATGCCAACAATTCAGTTGACGATATCACTAGATTATGAAACAAGAAGAGCCAATCACAGTACGTGATTGGCTCTTATCAACTAGTTGGCTATGGTCTGTTAGGCGGTTTTAACCAGATCGACCAGTGTTTCAATCCACAGCGGGCTATCGTTCAGGCTCTCTACCAACTGCCAGTGTTCACCACCGGCAGCTTCAAATAATTCCTTGTATTCGACGCCTACTTCAATCGTCGTCTCAAGACAGTCGGCAACAAAGGAAGGCGAAAAAGCCAGCACGCTCTTAACGCCTTTCGCTCCTAGCTCCCGAATGATATCGTCGGTATACGGCTTGATCCAGGGGGTGCGGCCCAGTCTCGACTGAAAGCATGTCGTGTATTTGCCTTCTGGAATGCCCAGTTCACGAACGAGCCGACGGGTCGTTTCAAAACATTGTGCCCGGTAGCAGTGCTGATTCATGGCATGGAGCGACTCGCAGCAGGTACCGAACTGGCAGACGTTGTGCGCTACGTCACCTTTGGTAATCTGGCGTTCCGGCAACCCGTGATAACTGAAAACGACATGATCATACTCGTACGTGCTCAGATATTTACGGCCTAACTGGACAAATCCCTCGATAAACTTCGGATGCTCCAGGAAGCGATTTATGAACCGAATGGCCGGAATAACCTGCCAGTCTTTCACGATATCCATCACTTTTTCATAGACCGAACCCGTTGAGGCCGAGGCATATTGAGGAAAGAAAGGGATGACAACAATGTCAGTCAGGCCCAATTGCTGAAATTCGTCCAGGCCCGCCTTGATGCTCGGGCTCTGGTAACGCATTGCCAGCTTTACGACATACTCACTGCCCAATGCGTTTTGTAACTCGCGTTCAACAACGTGGCCGTAGTATTTCAGCGGTGAGCCGGTTTCTGCCCATAGCTGCTTATAAACTTTGGCCGATTTGGGCGCGCGAAACGGAGCGATGATACCATTGATCAGAAACGAACGCTGAATGTAGGGAATATCGATTACGCGGCTATCCATCAGGAATTCACGTAAATATTTCCGTACATCGGGTACAGACGGACTATCGGGTGTGCCAAGGTTAACAATCAAAACACCCGTTTTGCCAGGTGACTTTGTGCCGGTAACAGGTGGTAATAAAACAGGTGATTCCATCGTAGGGAAAACCGTGATTGTAATAAGTTAGTTTACTTTCGAACCGTAACGCTGCTGTTGTCAGTTGACGGTACGTTGCGAAAGCGGTTACAAAGTTAACCGTTGATCAAGACTGCGCGATACGGGTTCGGCTCAGAATTATTTTGCCTGCGGATACCGGCTGAAATCGGTACGGGTGAAGTCACTGAAAACCTCACCTGGCAACCCCGTAAACACCATAATGTCCGTTATGTCGCGTTCGCCCCGCTCGCCCGATAATAAAATACCGCCATGTTGCTGATAGTCAGACCAGGGAAGCGTGAATCGGGGCTGCTCATCGGTGAATTTGGGGTAATGTGCCCATTGAGATACCAGATGCGATTGCTTGTCGATCCAAACTTTATATTTGTTATCGGGTGTGTTACCCACGTTCTTGAACGTCAGTTGAAGAACATCGGCAGGCTTCCCCTCTTTCGTCTCTTCATCACCCAGGTACTTTAGGGTTACGCCCGAATCCTTCAGTTTAAAGGGCATAAAAAGCCAGTACGAATCATTGATCCAGGCACTTTTGGCCTGTTTTACGTATTTAGCCACCGAATCAGGCTCGGTGAGTTCGTTGCCTTTGCGGAATACCCGGCCCTTATCGTTGTTAATATTCAGGATGACGGTCTGGTCGTCGCGCAGATTATCGACCCGGACATCGCCCGACCATTTATCCCAGACAAGTTTCCGGACGCCGAAAAAATTCCAGGCCACGAGGTGCGTTTTATCCCACGCGTTTCGGCCGCCCATCGCCTGCATCACCTGATCGGCGAGCTGGACGGCTTTAGGGTCCGAGCCAGCCAGATCGAAGCCCTGCGCTGGTGGATTTGCCGATTTTTTCGACTGGGCGAACGTTGACAGTGTACTTACGAAAGCGAAAAATAAAATGAAGTAATAACGGTTCATTACGTTGAGTGATGGTTGCTTTAACAAAAATAAAAGGTGAAGGCTGTTGTTTCACTTGATACGATTTATTTTTGTATAAATTTTAATTATACACGGTGAGAAACTGTAGAACGGGCCTAATCGGCCCGCTTTATACCAATTAGTTCGCCGATTTCCTGCCAATGACGCTTTCCCAACTCGATTATATTGTGGCTGTCGATACGCACCGGCACTTTGCAACAGCCGCCGATAGCTGTCATGTCACTCAGCCGACGCTAAGTATGCAAATCCATAAACTGGAAGATGAGCTTGGTATTCTGGTGTTTGACCGATCGAAACAGCCGGTCGTACCAACTGAGGCCGGACAGGCCGTTCTGGCGCAGGCACGGGAGGTGTTGCGGGCGGCTCGCCGAATACCCGAAATCGTGAGCGAGTCGAAGAATGATTTTCAGGGCGATCTGAAAATTGGGATCATCCCGACACTGGCTCCTTATCTGTTGCCGTATTTTATCGGGGAGTTTATCGAGACCTATCCGGCGGTGTCGGTACAGATTCAGGAGCTGGTAACGGAGCAGATTATCGAACGGCTTCGCAATGGCCTTATCGATGTCGGTCTGGTTGTGACGCCTTTGGCCGAAAACGGGATCACCGAAATTCCGTTATTCAAGGAGCCGTTCGTGGTCTATGCCGCTGACTCGCACCTGTTGGCCAACAAGGATTTCATCGATCCGCAGGACCTTCATACCGATGGCCTCTGGCTGCTGACGGAGGGCCATTGTTTTCGCAATCAGGTCATGAACCTTTGCGGAGCCGACCGAAAAGCCAATGGCACGGCCTTACGCTATGAAACGGGATCGCTCGAAACACTCATCAAACTGATCGATAAACAGGATGGGTTCACGCTGTTGCCTTACCTGGCCACGCTCGATATGGACGAAACGCGCCGGACCCGCATTCGCTCGTTCAGTGATCCTCAACCGGTACGCGAAGTGAGTCTGGTCATGCACCGTAGTTTCCTGAAACGGAAGCTGATCAATGCGCTGAAACAAGAGATCCTGGATCATTTGCCGGACGAACTGGTTGGCGAAACGAAACCGGGGAAGGTGGTTGGGGTGACGAAATAGACCGTGCTCGATGGTCTTTGAGATGCTACTTCCGGCTTCGTTTACGGAGACGTTTTGTCCGTTCCAGTTGCTGATACGTATGTCTGAAGTCGTCTCCGTTTTCCATGGCGTTGGTTAGCGCTGGCACACCCGGCTGACCCACGATGGACAGCCACCGCGCCACCTCGTCGGCCGAGGTCTGGTAAGCCTGCATGACATGGCTGTAACTGCCCCCGAAAAAATCGCGGGTTGTTTCCAGATCGGACAGCGTAAGCATGGGCTGACGCGGAAAAGAGAGTACGGGTTCGCTGTCGAACAGGCTGTCGGCCCGGCTGGCCTTCGTTGGTCGCTCCCAAACGGCGGGACTGCTGAACCGATAATCGACCATCAGAGCCAGCCCTTCGTTGAACCATTGGGGAATCTGGCGTTTGACGGTCCACCAGCCCAGCCGACTAAACAGCTCATCGTGGCAAAGTTCGTGCGCGATGACATCGGTGTTGTTACCCTCTGGCCCCAGTACCAGATAAGAGGCACCCCAGGGCGTTCCCAGACTACAGCCAGCCCCCTCACCACCAAGGCAATAGTGTTCATAATCGGCCTGTAAGGGGCAGTAGATCAGGATAGCATGTCCACGTCGGTCGCCCCAGAACCGGCGAATGCGATCAGTGGCCGTGCGTACATGATGGCGAAGTTGGCCGCGCTGCTTTGGGGTTGCGGTCTGGCTGATATACACCTCGTTCATACCGGTCAGCACCTGGAAATCGGCTGATTGATCCACGCGCAGGCACCGGACCAGTTGCGGATAAAGGAGCAGAAAACCAACCGGCAGGGCAATCAGTAACGGCAGCGCATAACGAATCAACTTTCCACTCATGAAAAACAACAAATCGGACAAATCACTGGCTGACTCACGAAGTACGACTCAAGCCGTGATTTTTCCTAGAATTGGCCTGACTATTGGAAAACCTAGACCAGCGTTTGTGGTACTTCCTGCGGGCTGTGAACGACCTCATAATCGGCTGGATCGATCTGGCGGGTGGCTTTTCGGTAGGAGACCGTCAACGAAGGCCAGAGCGTCGCATTTCTTCCCTGCGCATCCAGATACCAGCTTTTACAACCCGATGCCCAGACCGTACCCGCCATTTTCTGTTGAATGTTGGCATTGAAGCGTTGCTGCGCTTCCGGCTTAACGTCCAGAAAAGCACCCTCATCGGCTCGGTCAAGCTGGCTTAAATAGTCGAGCAGGTAATTGACCTGCGACTCGATCATGTGGATAATCGAATTGTGCCCCAGCCCGGTATTGGGGCCAACGAGGAATCCCAGATTTGGATAACCCGACGCTGTGATACCATAATGGGCTTCTGCGCCCTGTGTCAGCCACTGATCGAAAAGATTCTGACCGTAGCGTCCAATGATGTTCATGCGAGCGATCATACCGGAAACCATAAAGCCAGTACCGAAGATGATCGCATCGACGGGGTAGTGCGTTCCGTTTTTATCGACAATGGAGTCAGGTCTGATTTCCGAAATAGTATCGGTTACCAACTCAACGTTCGGGCGGGTAAGAGCGGGGTAATAGTCGTTCGAGATCAGGACGCGTTTACAGCCGAACGTGTAGTTTGGTGTTGCCTTGCGCCGAAGTTCAGGATCATCGATCGATTTTCTGAGGTGTTGCAGCGCGATCTTCGTGCCAAGTTTATTACCGGTTTTGTTGCCCAGAAAAGACAGGCCCTGAACCTCATTGATCCAGTAGATCAGCGATCGATACGCTTTTTGCACCACCGGCAACCGCTGGAAAATTTGCTGTTCAGCCGATGACACAAGCCGGTCTCGTCGCGGGGTTATGTAAGGGGCCGTTCGCTGAAAAACAGTTAGTTGCTTGACAGCAGGCGCTATTTTCGGAATGAACTGAATGGCACTGGCTCCCGTGCCGATGACCGCTACGCGCTTGTTGGTCAGCTCGTAGGCCGTGTCCCAAGCCGATGAGTGAAAGGTTTTACCCGCAAACGTTTCCAGCCCCTTTAGCTTAGGAATGATCGGTCGGTTCAACGGACCAACGGCAACGATAAGAACACGGGCCGTTGTCGCGTTACCAGCCTGATCGGTAAGTGTCCAGCAACCGGTTCCGGGCAAAAATTCAGCGCGAGTTATTTCCGTGTTGTACCGAATCCGGGGGCCTAGATCATAGCGCTCAACGATGGTTTTAAGATAGCTCAGTAGTTCGGGTTGGGTCGAATAGGTGCGCGACCAGTTCGGATTTGGCGCGAAGGACAATGAGTAGAGATGCGACGGAATATCACAGGCGGCACCCGGATAGACATTCTCTCGCCAGGTGCCACCCACCTGATCGGCCCGTTCGAACAGGATGAACGGAGTACCGCGTTCCTTCAGGCGAATGGCCGCTGTGAGACCGGCAAAGCCTGCGCCGATTATGGCGACATCAACCGCTGCTTTCATGGGTTTTGTCGGGTTAAAACGACTGACTCACTGTTTTTTGATTAACTCGGCGACCAGACGTCCCGTTTGCATGGCCGCATTCAGAGACGGGTAAGTGGTTTGATCGCCACATTGATAGAGGTTTTCGCCTAGTTTGAGCAATTCGTGGATCGCGTCTGTCCCCGCCCGATCGGGCGGGTAAGCGGGCAATGCCTGCGGAATATGGTAGGTGCGCAAATGCCTCCAGGTTTTCACGGCCTCACCAAACCACTCACCTAACTCCGTTCGTATCCGTTCCGTCAGGTCCGTGGCATTTGTCGTGACGAGTCCCTGCGTGCTGACCGAAATAAGCGTCTGTCCGGCAGGCGCATAGGCCGGTGCGACATCACTCAGAATGGCTACGTTATGAACCATCGCCGTTCGATTGGTATTCAACAGCAGCAGCCGCTGTTTCGACACATCGGGTAGTTCCGATGAGGTGGCAAAATACGTGCAGGTTGTATGATTGAACGACTGATCGGCGGGCGCAGGGCGACCAAGTAAAGCGGCTGCCTGGGCGGCATCGACTGCCAGAACGATCGCGCCCGCGTTGATGGTGTCACCCGTCGTCAGATGAACCGTGTTGCCTTCGATGCGTGAAACGGGTGTACTGAGCCGGATCTGATCGGGTGATAAACGACTGGCCAGCTGGTCGGCAATGGCACCGATGCCTTTGGCTGGTACTGCCGCTTCGCCCGTAAAGAACATCCGGAAACAGAACTCGAAAAAATTACTCGATGTTGTAAGGCCGTCTTCCAGAAAGACACCCCCGAAAAAGGGCCGGAAAAACCGCTCGATGATTTGATCCGAGAAGCCGTACTCGCGCAAAAAGGCCAGCGTCGTGGTTGGTGTCTGCTGGAATAGCTCGCTAACTGAAAGACTCTGCGTCCGGCGAATCAACTCGACAATACGCAGTTTATCGCCGATGGTTCCCACCGATGACGCCAATACGCGAAAGGCCGATAGCGGTTCCTGAAACGGGTTGACGAGCGTAAGCCATTCCGCCTGATGCCGGATGAGCGCCCCCGATCGGAAGGATTTTAGATCAAGGTCAGCGTAGTTGAGTAGCTGTTGGGCTTCGGGATAGGCGGTCAACAAGATCTGAAACCCTCGATCGAGCAGAAACCCATCTACAACATCGGTGCGGACGCGCCCGCCTACGCCATCCGTTGCTTCGATCACCAGGGCCTTGATGCCTGCCTGTTTGAGATAACAGGCACAGGTAAGACCCGCCAGGCCAGCGCCAACAATAACTACGGGATCGGATGAAGAATAAGCTGCCGACTGACTGGACGAATTCGCAGGCATGGTAGTGCGTTAGGATGTACAGAATAAACGCCAAAAGTAGCTTTTCCGGCGACCCATACCACGTTTAGGGAGCCAAACGTCTGGTATTTTTTTTAGAACTATTGACTAATTTAAAGATAATGAAAAAATAATATACTGATAATCAGTTAGTAATAAAAACTAGTTGATGCTTTTTTTTAGAAACTATTAATTTTGTCGAAACAGATTGTGTTGTAGGGGTATGGATCTGTTAGTCGTTGATAATTTCGATTCGTTTACGTACACGCTGGTCGACTATCTGCATCAGGCAGGGGCCACCTGTCATGTTGTGCGGAACAACGAGCCGATGGACCGGCTAACAAAGACGACTGTTGCGGGTGTGGTGCTCTCACCGGGGCCGGGGACACCCCAACAAGCCGGTCGATTGATGGAGGTGATTGCGCATTACCATCAGCAGCTGCCCATGTTAGGGGTCTGTTTAGGGCATCAGGCAATCGGTGAGTTTTTTGGCGCTACCTTAGGCCCGGCGGCTCGACCGATGCACGGTAAAGTGTCCGAGATTCGGGTACAGACCGATGATCGGCTGTTCCGGAATTTACCCCGGCAATTTGCTGTTACCCGTTATCATTCGCTGGTGCTCCGTGATTTGCCGGATACGCTCATTGCTACGGCGGTTACCGGCCAGCACGAACTGATGGCGATGCGGCACCGGACGTTGCCGATATGGGGGGTGCAGTTTCATCCGGAAGCGGCTTTAACCGCATTCGGTGTGCCCATTTTATCGAATTGGATTAATTTTTTGAGGTTTAGTACAGTACAGCAGGAAAAATCGGCTATGTTCGGGCTCCTGCATTAATAAGGGCTATCGTATGAATTATCAGATTCGGGAGGAAGCGGGTTTCCGCTACGTAGACGAAGGTCAGGGTGATGTATTGTTGTTGTTGCATGGGCTCTTTGGGGCGCTAAGTAACTGGGATGGTGTCATCAACGGTTTTTCCGACCGATACCGGGTGGTTATTCCGCTTATGCCGATCTATGAAATGCCGATGCGCGAAGCTAGTCTGGAAGGGCTCGTGGCATTTATCGAAAAATTTCTGGCTCACAAGCAACTGACAGACCTGACCTTGCTGGGCAACTCGCTCGGCGGGCACTTGGCCTTGTTATATAGTTTCAAGCACCCCGATCAGGTGCAGCGGCTGGTTCTGACGGGAAGCTCGGGTCTGTTCGAAAACGGAATGGGCGGCTCGTTTCCCAAGCGCGGCAGCTACGACTACATTTCTGAGCGGGTGGCCTACACGTTCTACGATCCGAAAGTGGCATCGAAAGAACTTGTCGATGAGGTATTCGAGATTACGAGCAGCATTCCCAAGTGCATGAGTATTGTTGGGATTGCCAAATCGGCTCAGCGCAACAATGTTGCGAAAGACCTCTACAAGATCAACGTGCCAACGCTGTTGGTATGGGGCCTGAACGATACGATCACCCCTGCTGAAGTCGGGTATGAATTCAATCGGTTGATCGCCGATTCTGAGTTGCATTTTATCGACAAATGCTGCCATGCGCCCATGATGGAGCATCCCGACCGGTTCAATGTGCTGCTGAACGACTGGCTCGAACGCCATCCGATGGCTAATGAACAGTTGTCTGTAAGCACCATGCATTCCTGATCAGGGTGCAGGTTCAATACCTCTTTGGGAGTGGCCAATAAAATCAAGTTGGTTCTTTGCGACTTAAAACTGTTTTTTAACTAACTTTTAGAAACTATGGCAGAAATTCCGTAGTTTTCTGCCATACAGTTTCTTTTAATTTCAATTCGTATGCTGGCTGCCGAACTCATAGACCCGATGCTTCCAGCCCTGAAACCGACCGATTCTGTCGGGCAGGCGCTGGATTGGATGCAGGAGCACCGCATCGGCCAACTCGCGCTCATTGACCAGGGCGATTACCGGGGTGTGGTTAGCGAAGAACTTTTGATGGACGTTCCTGACAGCGATCAACCGCTAAGCAATGTGATGCGTCTGTTTGAAAAAATATACGTTCATGAAGATCAGCATCTGTTCGAGATTATGGGGCTGATCATCCAGAATCGTATGGATGTTGTTGCCGTTCTGAACGAAGGGCGCGAATTCACCGGTACAATTTCAGCCAACGAACTGTTGAAACAGTTTGCGCAGGAGCTTGGTGTTCAGGAAGCCGGAGCCATCCTTATTTTAAGCCTTAACGAACGTGATTACTCGATGGCCGAAATTAGCCGGCTTGTCGAATCGAACAACGTAAAGATCATAAGCAGTTATTTTTCGAGTGCCGCTTACGGTATGCCGGATCGCTCCCGGTTGACCTTGAAACTCAATCGGCGCGATATTACGCCGGTCATTTCAACCCTCGAGCGTTTCGGCTATCAGATTGAATCGGCATTTGCCAATGCCCCCGTCGAAAGCATTGATCAGGAGCGACTGGATTCGCTGCTTCGCTATCTTAATACATAGTTTGCCGATTTGTGCTGGTTGATATTGGCCTGAACGAAGAGGAAGGCAACCGGCAACAGCGAATCGACGAACGACAACTACCTTATGAAAATCGCCATTCACGGGCGCAACTTTCCCGAAAAAGCCCGGCCGTATATCCAGTCCATGTTTGATGAACTGGCTAAACGTCAAGTTGAAGTTGTTCTCTCCCAGATTTACCGCGAATTTTTGGACGGCGCTGGCGTTGCTCACAATAGCGAAGCCGTCTACCAAACCGATCAAGGCATTGCCGAGGCTGACTTTATTTTTAGTTTAGGGGGCGATGGTACACTGCTGGATGCCGTCACGCACGTTGGTGCCACCGAAATTCCAATCGTGGGTATCAACATTGGCCGACTGGGTTTTCTGGCTACCGTGTCCCCATCGTCTATTCGATTGATGATCGATGCGTTGTTCACTGAACAGTACAGCATTGATGAACGGGCGTTGGTTGGCGTGCGATCTAACCCGGACATTTTCGGTTCGTTACCCTTTGGCCTGAACGACTTCACCATTACGCGTACGCAGACCTCATCCATGATTACGGTTCATACGTATCTGGATGGCGAGTTTTTAAATTCATACTGGGCTGATGGCCTGATTGTGTCAACACCATCAGGATCGACGGGCTATTCGCTCAGTTGCGGTGGCCCGGTTCTATTGCCTCAGACCAATAACTTTATCATCACGCCCATCAGCCCGCATAACCTCAATGTGCGTCCCATGATCGTTATGGACAGCTGCCAGCTGGCGTTTGAGGTTGAAAGCCGCAGTGGAAATTTCCTGGCCGCTCTCGATTCCCGTTCATTTACCGTTGATGCATCCGCCCGAATCAGCGTTCAGAAGGAAGCCTTCAAAGCCCGGCTTGTCAAGCTTAGCGACGATAACTTTCTGAACACGCTCCGCAGTAAGCTGAACTGGGGCTGGGATATCAGAAATTAACGGAACCAGCAGTAACCTGGTCAACAGCGCTATAAGGGCTTATCATAGGCTTCATTCCCTTTTCTGGCACCCTCTTTGCTTGCCCATAGTATATTTTTCGGTTCAATTTGCCAATAAAAGGGGTCAACCAGCCGTTTCGAAAATGGCTGATCTTCGGGTCGAGTCGGTTGATTCACGAAACTTAACCACATGAAGCAATACCATTATCTGACAGTAGGTGTTCTCGTAAGTATTTTTTCCATACTTACTTCGTCAGACAGCGAGGCTCAACGACGGCCTAACACCAATTTTTTACCGTATTCGTCGGTTAGTTTTGGTGTTGGTACGTCCCATTACTACGGCGATCTGGCAGGTTACCGGCAATTCATAAAGGCCACGTACATCATGCCGCGCTGGAACCTGGGAATCGGCTACACGCGTCAATTTACCCCGCATTTTGCTGCACGGGCTTCCTTCACGTGGGCTCGTATTGCGGGTGATGATTACACGTTCAACAAAGGGAACCTGGATAAAAACCTAATCCAGTATACGCGAAATCTGCACTTTCGGAATGACCTGAAAGAGTTCGCCGTTTCGGGTATTTACAACTTTGTGGCAGACGGTCGCAACTCAGGCGTTCGTGCCAAGTTGACGCCCTATATTTTTGGCGGAATAGCCTTATTGGCGCATAGCCCGGAAGCCCGGACGCCAGCCGGTACGGATGCCGGAGAGTATGAAGCGCAAAAATGGGTAAAATTACAACCCTTGCACACCGAAGGGCAGGGACAGCCCGGCTATGAAAAACCCTATTCGCTCGTTACGGCGGCCATTCCGGTTGGTTTCGGTCTGCGCTATCGCCTGAACGAAAACTTTAATCTTGGTTTCGAAATTGGCTATCGCTACACCTTTACGGACTATTTGGACGACGTAGGTGGACCTTACGCTGATCCATCGGTCTTACAAGGTCTGGCCACTAAAATGGGTGATCGTCGGCAACAGCAATTTGCTGCCCGCTACAAAAACGCCCCTGATCGCTATACTATACTCACGGAAATGTATAACGCAGGAGGACAAAGTCAGGCTGATGTGTTGAACGCCTTACAAACGCCCGAACGTGGGGCGAACGGCCTGTTACGGGATGGTTACATACTGACGAGTTTTCAGATCCACTACATCATTCCGGGTAAGATCAAATGCCCGCCTATTAAATAGCCTGTGAGCAAACGACAAATCCACAACGCCTGGCTACTTGTAGCCGGGCTTTTTATCAGTCTTAGCGTTCACGCGCAGAAGATCGAGGTAGGGGGCGGGTTAGGGGGAATGCTGTACAAAGGCGACGTATCGACCCGGCTCAATCCGCGCTCCTATCGTCCGGCGGGCAATCTGTTTTTTCGCTACAACGCGACGCGTTCGTTTTCAATGCGGGCAGGAGTGGCAGTAGGTAGTTTTCAGGCGGAAGATCACTTCAGCAGCGATCCATTACAACAGGCCCGTAACTATTCGTTCAGAAGTACGACCAGTGAAGCAACGATCGATCTGGAATATAATTTTCTGAATTATAAGCTGCTACCCAAAGTGAAAAACTGGACACCCTACGTCTTCGCGGGATTAGGACTCTACAATTACACAAACGCAGTCGTGAAAGCCCGTGCGCTCCTGAATTTTCCCCTCGGCATCGGCGTCAAATACGAAATCAAACGCCCCTGGAGTGTTGGGCTGGAATTCGGCACCCGATTCACCAATAACGATTACCTGGATGGCCTGGGCGAACGGACCTATGGCGTAACGACGAACAAACTGGCGCAGGGCAACCCGGCTTTAAACGATAGCTACACGTATACGGCCATCACACTTAGCTATACGTTCTACAAGATAGTTTGCCCCTAACTGGACGATCGTTCGGCTTGGTTTGTAGTCGATACGCCGTATCAAATACAAACCAAGCCGAAAACTACCACCGCTTAAGTCCCAGTAATTTTTCTCCGAGTTCGGATAATTGGGCGGTTTGGTATCGGGTCTTTTCCCAATGGCGTGGGTCGCCGGGGAAAGCGTAGCCTTCCGGAGCCTGCCTCTCCCTCCAGGACGTAACGCGCCACTGGCGAAGGGCTTCGTTCTCTTCCTGAGCGGGCATCATGGAAATGTACTGAGCAATCCGAACCTTATCCGTTGAGCGATTGGGACGAATACCATGCGGTTGCGTGCTGTTGAAGATTAGCAGATCACCCGCTTCCAGTTTAACCTTTACCAGCTCAAAGCCGGTTGTGTCGGGCTTAAAATGATCGCGGTCCGAGGGTTGCGTCAATTTCCAGGTATCATAAGTGCGATACAACTCCGGAATGCACTGGAAACCACCCATGTTCTCATCGGTCTGATCAGCCAGCGCTAATACGCCCTGCACGTTCTGGGGATTCGTTTCCGGATCGTAATCCCAGTGGATAAATCCCTTGAACTCATGGCCCGGCCTGACCGGAAAATTTAGGTTGGCCCGGTCGATAGTCACCCAGAGTTTTTCCGTTCCCCAGATATCGACGAACGCATCGTAAACGCGCTGATACTGCCGGTTATCCCATTCGTACTGGTGATTATACAACTCAACCATGCCACTGTTGGTCAGCTCTTTCATTTTCATTTCGGCACGGGCGGGCGCATACCACGTTTCCGGATTGGCGGGGTCTTTTTCTTCAAACTCCCAGAGAAGGTTGGCGAGTCGCTCCGCATTTTCTTTGGGCACCGCCTGCTTGATGATGACGTAGCCATTCTCAATCCAGAATTGCCAGTCTTCTTCCGACAACACGCGCAAAGGTGCTCCGTTGGCGCGATCATTAAGACTGAGTTTACTGCTGGTGGCGGTTGATGGATTGCCTGGAATGTCCTTATGCGCATTATCCGGAATCATTGTCTGGGCCATTGTGTGTTGGGTTTCCATAGTTCTGTAGATACCGTTTTGAAGCCGTTGATACGACAAAGTTATTGATTGCGCCTACCTGTTTTCTACTCCCTAAATGGCCTATTTTTGTACTATATTGCTCTCAATTTGATTTTATTGACGCCAGGAGTACAGTTTTGATCAAACCGGACAAAGCTATGAAGGTCAAGAAGGAAGAAATACAGCCCGACACGAACAGTTCGTTTCGCATCCTGTTGACGCCCCAGTTGCAGACTGTTTTTCTGTGGCATTATCACCCGGAATACGAATTGGTGTACATCACCGGTGCCAGCGGAAACCGGCATGTGGGCGACCATATTTCCTGTTACGAAGGAAGTGATCTGGTATTTATCGGCCCCAATATTCCGCATCTGAATTTCGATTACGGCGTAAAAACTGATCATCGTAAAGTGGTTGTGCAGATGAAAGCCGACTTTATGGGTGAACAGTTTCTGCAAATTCCGGAGTTTGCGGCCATTGCCCGTCTTTTCAAACTGGCGTGTAACGGTGTCTCCTTCTTCGGCGAAACGAAACGGATTGTGGGTGAGCAGTTGGAACGTTTGGCTGAACTACCTTCTTTTGAGCGGCTTATGACGCTTATTGCTGTCTTTCAACGCTTGGCTATTAGCGATGAGATGACACTGCTGAACGAAAAACCGGTTGAAAATCAGTATACGCTAAAAGAGCAGCAGCGGCTCAGCTATATTCATCGCTACATTGACGAGAATTTCCAGCGTAAAATCGAGTTGACCGAGATGGCGGCCCTGGTTAATCTGACAGAAGCGGCCTTTTGTCGTTATTTCAAAAAGATGACCCGGCTGACGTTTACTCAATTTTTGAATCAATACCGGATCAATCAGGCACAAAAATTACTGCTGGTAGGCCACAATGTAACGGAAACCTGTTTTGCCAGCGGATTTGAGAGTGTATCTTACTTCAATAAAACGTTCAAAAAAGTGACTGGCGAGAACCCTATGCAGTTTAAAAAAAGGCATCGAAGCCTGTAACTGGCACCCGTTCGTCAACGTGTTACGGCTATTCACGAAAGTAGGCACTACGCATAAGCCCGACTTTACGTATTTTTGGGCGTACAATCGAAAATTGAGTTAGTGAAGATTGATATAATATCGTTCATGCGGATAGCGGGTGTGATAGCGGCTGTGCTTGTGGGAGGAATAAACGTAGCGTCATCGCAGGTACTGACCGGCAACCCGAGCGAACCTACGCTCTACAATTACTGCCAGCAGTATCAGACCCTCTATACGAAAATCCGGGAACAGAGCGTCACCCCTGACTCGGCCCGACTCGAATTCAGCCGTATTATGAAAGGCTTGCAGGAGCGATTCCGCAGCTCAGAAACGATTCCCTCCGATAGTCTCCAACGAGACAGTCTGCGTCGAACCGGCACCTATTTTTCGTTTCCGATACGGGGGTACTCGACCAGTGCTATTGGCGGATCGCGCGGGGAAGGCTACCGGGGCAACGGTTTTGATCTTTTCGATTATACGGTGCGTGGCAGCCATCCCGCACAAGATATTTTTATCGTTGATCGCAATCAGGATACAAACGATGATCGCACGAAAAAGCCCGTCGATATTCTGGCCATGACGAGCGGACTGGTGTTGGCCATCGAAACGGACTGGCACCCCGGCTCCGACTATCGGGGTGGTAACTGGATCTGGGTGTATGACCCAATTCTGAACGGTCTGTTCTATTACGCGCACAACAACCAGGTCGATGTATCGCCGGGACAATGGGTCCACGCCGGGCAGAAACTGGCTGAAATGGGCCGTTCCGGATTTAATGCCTACAAGTCCCGTTCGCCAACGCACCTGCACCTGATGTACCTTCAGATTCAGCCGAACGGCTTGCCCCAACCGTTGAACACCTATCAATGGCTATTGACCGCAAAACTCGCTAAATGATGCGTGTACACGCTATCGCCTGAAACGTTCAGCCCAATAGCCCATACACTGCATCATGGTTACCGGATCGGTTACGACTCGCGCACCAAATTGACGCCCGTGACGAGGAAGATCATGCCGACGATAAAGGGCGCGGCTGCTTCACCTTTTGAGACAGAAAGGCCCAGAACGGGCTTATTATCAGACAGAAAGGCGATCAACGCAAAAAGAATAACGGCAACGCCCAGGATGGTAAGCGATGCGCCAAAAAAACGGCGGAAATTAGTTTTGTTCTCCATTGAGTCAGTTATACAGATTTTTCATCTTCGGTTGATAGTGCACTAACACGTAACTCCGACAAGTCTTTTACAGGTGTTAATCCCCATTTTTTACCTTCTTCAATCAGAAGGGGAAACGCTTCGTCGAGGTTATTGGGTACGACGCCGTCCAGAATCGCTTCCCGAATGGCGGTTTTGATTTCACCAACTTCTTTGGATGGCGGGATGTTGAACGCTTCCATGATCAGCTCGCCCGTGATGACCGGCTGAAAACTGCGCAGTTTGTCGCGCTCTTCCAAGTCAAGGAGTTTGCGCTCAACCCGGTCGAAGTTGCGCAGGTGTTTCTGTACCTTCTCGTAATTTTTCGAGGTGATGTCCGCGCGGCAAAGCGCCATAAGTCCGTCAAGGTCGTTGCCTGCATCGAACAGAAGCCTGCGCAATGCTGAGTCGGTGATCTGTTCTTTGGTGAGCGCGATAGGGCGCAGATGAAGCCGAACCAGCTTTTGAACGAAACGCATGTGTTCATTAAGCGGCAATTTCATCGTCCGGAAAATACCCGGAACCCAGCGGGCTCCCATATCTTCATGACCGTGAAAGGTCCAGCCCACCTTAGCATCGAAGCGTTTCGTCGCTGGTTTCGCGATGTCATGCAGCAGGGCCGCCCAGCGGAGCCAAAGCTCGTTGTCGCTCAAGATGGGTGACTTATCGGTCCGGTTGGCAATGTTATCGAGGACTTGCAGCGTATGGTAAAAATTATCCTTATGCCCTTTGCCCTCAATCGTTTCAACACCTTTGAGCGCGATCAGTTCCGGGAAGATACGATCCAGTAAGCCAGCGTGGTACAAAAGTTTGAACCCGTAGGACGGTGTTGGGGCCAGCACGATTTTGTTCAGCTCATCGGTTACCCGCTCGCGCGATACGATATTGATCCGCTCGTTCATGCGCACGATGGAATCGAACGTGTCGGGTTCAATGTCGAAGTTGAGCTGAGCGGCAAACCGGATAGCCCGCATCATGCGCAACGGATCATCGGAAAACGTGATGTCGGGGTCGAGCGGGGTGCGAATAAGCTTGCGTTTGAGGTCTTTCAGGCCGTCGAACGGATCGATAAGCTCGCCAAAATCGGGGGCATTCAGACTAATGCCCATCGCGTTGATGGTGAAGTCACGCCGGTTCTGATCATCTTCGAGGGTGCCATCTTCGACAATCGGTTTCCGCGATTCGCTACGGTACGATTCTTTGCGAGCGCCAACGAACTCGACTTCCCAATCGGTACCACTGGCGCGGTTCGGATCATGCGTTGTCCGTAGCATCGCCGTGCCAAAACTAGGGAAAACCGATACGTTCGTTTGAAGCGTTTTCCCAACGGCTTCTGCCAGTGTTATCCCACTGCCAACACAGACCACATCAATATCTTTCGAGGGCCTTTGTAGCACTAAGTCACGTACGAACCCACCGATCACATAAGCCTGCACACTGAGCTTGTCGGCCTCGCGGGCGATACTGTCAAATATTGGGTTTTCATGTAATGTGTCGCTGAAATTCATTGTTTTGGTAGTTGGTGTTCAGGATACGGCTCTAAGCTGGACGACCGTAGCAATGGCACCGGAACGGTATGCTGAAACCAGCCCTATTTTCGTATAAAACTCACCTCGCCACCAACGCCTAGTCGCATGAGGCGCGTTTTTCGGGGCATGGCAGGTAAGGTGCCAAATCGTTCTTTAGTAAGGGCTGCTGCCTGAGCTGGGAGGGTCAGCGATTCAAACGGAATCGTCAACAATCCCCGACCGAACCCACCAATGAGTCGCTGGATGTCGGCATTCAGGGTACGCCGAACGGCAATTTCGCCCGTCAACAGAGGGGGAGTTGCCAGTGGCCACAACCGTGTCGATACATTCTTGCCCTGATCGTAAATCACCGTCAGTGGAATTTCGGAGAATTCGACCAGATCATACGCGATGTCAGCCAGTTTAGCCACATATAACCCCAACTGATCGGCATTCTGAATGACAACAGTGGGTGACAGCTCGGCAGGCATGACTGTCCGGAGCGTGAGCAGCTGCTCAACGGCGGAATCATTGGTCGGATCGGCGGCTACAGACCAGCCCGTTTCGTCGGCGAGTGCAATGAGCTGGCCCTGCCGGATTTGGTAAGCGATATCGCGGATGTTTGTGGTCATGACGAATTAACCCGCAAAAATACGCCAAGTTTATAAATACCGCGTCACGAACTTTTCAGGAGTCGTCAAGGAGCTGGTTTTGCCAGTTGAAAAACCGCACCGACGCGTCAGCTTGTTCGCTAGTCCGTGAACTGAAAATTTGCCATTTCAGGCTATCGGAGAGCCAGTTCGGAGCGATTCAGGTAAGACCGTTTGACCTGCCACTGCCAGACCGGACCATCGTTCGGGTCATCGAACGCGTCATTAAATACCATACCACATTTTTCCAGGACACGTACCGAAGCGCTCATTTCGGCGAGCGTATGGGCTTTTACGAGGGTTACGTCGGGATGCTCAAAAGCCCGGTCGATAAGCCCTCGGGCCGTTTCCGTCGCTAAACCCTGGCCCCGGTAGTCCGGATAAATCTCGTACCCGATCTCAACCATTCCGTTCTCATCCGGCTTGCCCTTATAACCGCCGACCCCAATCAAGGCGTTATCGGCCCGGTGAATGAAAAAATAAAGCCACCATGGTCCTTCGCTCGGGTCCACTTCCAGTTTTGCTCGCGTGTAATCAAAGATGTCCATACCGAACTCGCTCAGCACATCGGGCACGCGGATAGACAGGTGCTGGCTGAGTTCGGGAGGACCCACAAAAAGAGCTTCGTAAATCGGAAGATCAATAGGCACTAACTGCAAACGGGCTGTACGAACGGGCGACATCATGTGAACAAAAAACAATGTTAACGGGCAGCCGGCAGCTAATGGTTAGTTAGCTGTCGGCTGTTTCGGCTTTATTTCTCTGTGCCCGTCGTCAGCATGTTTGCCGGTTGATACTTATACCAGTATTCGATCAGATCAGCGACAAGCCCTGTCCAGCCGGTTTGGTGGTTAGCACCGAGGCCCGCTCCATTATCGCCGTGGAAGTATTCATAGAATAAATACAGCCCCTGAAAATTCTTGTCATGCTGCATTTTCTCGTCGAAGCCATAGGCCGGAATCCGACCGTCGGCACCGCGTCGGAAAATGTTGATAAGCCGCTCGGCAACCTGAACCGTAGCGTCCTTCACGCTCATGACCTGGCCTGAATTGGTTGGGTATTCTACTTCGAAATCATCACCGTAGTATTGGTAAAACTTCAGTAGGGAATCGATAAGCAGGAAATTAACCGGAAACCAGATGGGCCCGCGCCAGTTGGAATTTCCACCAAACATACTCATCTCGGATTCGGCGGGTACATAGCGTACCTGAAAAATCTCGCTGTTCAGCTCGAACTGGTAAGGCGTTTGCTCGTGGTATTTCGAGAGGGCGCGGATACCGTAATCGGACAGGAATTCGGTTTCGTCGAACATCCGTTTCAGGATCATTTTCATCCGGTGCCCACGCAGCAAACTGAGCAGGTGGGTTTCTCCCTTACCCGGTTCGTGCCAGCGCGAGATGAGCGACGCCAGATCAGGACGGTTCGTCAGTACCCACTCGACCCGGCGTTTGAAATCGGGTAATCTCGACAGTAAGTCTTCGTCCAGAATCTCGACGGCAAACAACGGAATCAAGCCAACCATCGACCGGATCTTGAGCAATCGCGCGTTCTGATCGGGCGTGTGGAGCACATCGTAGTAGAACTGATCGACCTCATCCCACAGACTGATGTTCTGCTTGCCGAGGTTATTCATGGCCGACGCGATATGCAGGAAGTGCTCGAAAAATTTACTGGCCATGTCCTGATAAGACGGACGGGTCAGCGAAATCTCACAGGCAATCCGCAGCATGTTGAGCGTATACATGGCCATCCAGCCCGTGCCGTCTGCCTGCTCGATCCGGCCACCCATCGGCAACGGCTGCGACCGGTCAAATACACCGATGTTGTCGAGACCCAGGAAGCCACCGCCAAAAATGTTATTGCCCGATACGTCTTTCCGGTTGACCCACCACGTAAAATTCAGCAGTAGCTTGTGAAAAGCCCGCTCCAGAAAAGCCACATCGCCGACTCCGTTCAGATCGCGGTCAATTTCGTATACTTTCCAGGTGGCCCAGGCATGGACGGGAGGATTAACATCGCTGAAATTCCATTCATAGGCCGGAATCTGACCATTCGGGTGCATGTAATATTCCCGCAGAATAACGGCCAGCTGCCGCTTGGCAAAGTGCGGATCGAGTCGGGCGAGTGTCAGTGTGTGGAAGGCCAAGTCCCAGGCCGCAAACCAGGGGTATTCCCATTTGTCGGGCATTGACAGGATGTTGGCCGTGTACATATGCCGCCAGTTTTCATTACGGGCATACACCCGCCCCTGGAAAGGCACCGGCATCTTCGGGTCGCCCTTGAGCCACTCGTTGACGTTGTAATAATAGAACTGCTTGTTCCAGAGCATACCCGCGTAGGCCTGCCGCTGGATGGCGAGCAGCTCCGGATCGGTCACGTTCTTTTGCAGATCCGCAAAGAAAGCATCGGCTTCGTCGAGCCGTTTATTCCAGATCTCATCAAAATCACCGAAGGGCTGACTTAACAGCGTCTGGTCACTGAACCGAAGGCGAATGGTAACGCTACCGCCTGCCGGAACCTGCCGGACATATTGAGCCGACGCTTTTGTGCCAATCTGGTTTGGATTGATAAAGCTTTTTTTGCCCCCCGATATGATGAAGTTGTTAATGGCATCTTTCGGGTATTTTGCCACGTTCGGACGGCCATAGAGCCGATCCGTGTTGGTATCGTTGTCGCAGAACAGCAGCGCATCGGCGTCTTCGCAATAGAGCTTGTACTTGCCTAACTGCTTGTGGTTGACCTCGATCTGTTTGTTGCCAATACCGTTCAGCATCGGTCGGGCGTTGTACTGTTCATAGCCCCAGGCCCAGGTATTCCGAAACCACAGGGTAGGCAGGATCGTCAGCGGGGCTACCTCCGCCGACCGGTTATGGACCGTTATTTTGGCCAGCCAATCGTTCTGATCGCTCTTGGCGTATTCGATGAAGATGTCGAAGTATTCGTCGTTATCGAAAATGCCCGTGTCCAGCAGCTCAAATTCCGGTTCCTGACGCCCCCGACGCGATGTTTCGATTACGAGCCGGTTGTACGGAAATTCCTGCTGAGGATATTTGTAAAGCATTTTCATGTACGAATGCGTCGGCGTACTATCCAGATAATAGTACAGTTCCTTCACATCCTCGCCATGATTACCTTCGGGTCCTGACAGGCCGAAAAGCCGCTCTTTGATGATGTTGTCCTTGTGGTTCCAGAAACCAAGCGCGAAGCAGATATGTCCTTTGTTGTCAGAAATACCACCAATTCCCTCTTCGCCCCAGCGGTAAGCGCGGGAGCGGGCCATATCATGTGTGACGTAGTTCCAGGCATCACCGTACGGGCTATAATCCTCACGGACACTACCCCAGGCGCGTTCAGACAAGTAAGGACCCCACTTCTTCCAGCCTTTATTGTCGGCTCGCTCGTAAATTCGTTCGCGTTCTGCTGTTGGCATTTTATTGTACGGTAGGGTAGATAATACTATACCAATTGGTTGTATTCAAAAATAAAGCCAGACCGATGTTGTTGAGTCCGGAAAATGATAATAAAAGCTTTTATTCTTAACTCGTTGATTAGAAGCTATGTTCTGGAAGTTATCGTTGCCTATCCTTTAGACTGACAATTCGGAAACCGGTCTCTTTATTTTTTGACCGCAGCCAGCACCCGCTTGATCAATTCGTTTGGATTGCCATTGTGCCACCGCCAGACGATAACGATATCATGTTCCGGGTCTACCCAGATGGTGTTCGACCCCGCGCCGATAGCCGCAAAACTGGTAGTAGGTGCATCAGGCCAGGCTTTCTTCCCCGTTTGACTTGTTCCTGTGTTGAGCCACCAAAGGTAGCCATAGTCTGGACCAAACGGGCTTGGCGTTGTTGCCTGTTTTACCCAGGCGGGCGAAACCAGCTGACGATCTTCCCAGCGCCCCTGCCGCAGAAAAAGAAGGCCGAACCGGGCTTCGTCGCGGGCGTTGATCCACAACCCTCCGCCCCAGCGCGTGCCCCCGCTAACGGACGGCATGGATTTGCCGTCGATATCAGCAACGGCATTCGGGTAGGTCACGTACCGCCACGAGTTCGATGCGCCGATTGGGTTCATAATCTCGTCGCGCACAACATTAGGCAGCGGTTTCTTCCACAGGCGAAGCAGCGAGAGCGCCATGCGATTGATGCGAACGTCGTTGTACTCGTAGTAGGTGCCGGGTTTCTGAAGCGTACGGGGCTTGCGTTCGCCTTTCCCAAAGGCTTCCTTACCAACAAAATCACTGTTCTTACCCCACAGCGTTCCTTCCCATTCGCTGGTTTGCTGAAGGTGGTTTTCCCAGGTAATGTTCTTGTTTTGTTCCGAGTCGTAGCCACCGTCGTGGATGAGTTTAGCAACCGGGTCATGAACATCGGCAATCATACCACGCTCAACCGTGATGCCTGCTACTGTAGATAATACGCTTTTCGCCACACTATAGGTCGGATCAGGTTGTTGCGTGTCGCCCCATTCGGCCACGATATAGCCATGTCGTAACACAATGCCGTTCGTGGCCGCTCGACTGCCCGGCATCGGCCCAAGCAGTTTACCAAAGATCGCTTCCTGCGTGGAAAAATTCGGCGTCATCTGGGTTGTTTCCTGTGTTTTGGCAAACGCCACCGCCTGTTCCAGCAAAGCCGCATCCATACCCGCTTTTTCGGGAGAAAGGTGTGTCCAGTTGTTGCCTTTTGGCGGGAAATAGACGCTCGATGTCGAAGGCTGGCGATGGCAGGCCATCAACGTAACCAGCGCGAACGCGAAAAGAGGAAGTTTTCGAAAACGAGGAGAAGTCATGCGTTAGTCTGAGTGAACGCTTGCTGGTATAGCTACCAGCCGAGGGAATTAAGTCCCGAAGTTAGCCGATTTGAGGAAAATCCAGCTATTCAAGACGTGAGAACGGGAAGCTTCTTTATCAACTCCAATCCAGTCTTTGGTATCTTATTTTTTTAACGGAAGATTAACCGATAGTGTACTCCTTTTGGAGCCCGCTGCTGTTATGGATACGAACGATAAACGACACTCGATTCGGTACAGATCAGTCTTGATAGACAACGGATCGGAGTCGGTAAATGTCGTTGAGAAAGATAAAAAAGCGTAACCAAGTTATCAACCATGAGAGCGTTCAGTCAACTTGTTTCGACCAAAACCCTGCTCTTTGCAGCGGGTCTGCTGGTCGTGGGATGGCAATCCGCCAGTGCTCAAACTACAGAAACCGATCAGCAACCTGCTGTCGGTATGGATCAATCGATTGTGTCTGGTATTGCACCGTATCGCGATGATGTTCGCCGGTCTATTTTACTGGTTAGTGAACAACCGCAGGTATTGGCCAGTCTGGCACAACAGCGCGCATCAAGTCAGCAGGCCTTCACGAACCAGATCCAGTCCTACGGGCAGACCAAACAGGGCTGGTTTTATGACCTATCCCGGTATCCGGATGTGGTACACGCGCTGGCGACCTTACCAATGGGTTCCAGCGAATCGACCGTGAACCAGCTCACCAAAGCAATGCCTGCCGAGTTGCAGCAATCGGCCTGGAAAGTATACCGCCATCATTACGGTGATCTGGTGCAGGTCGATAACCTGAATCAGCAGGCACAACAGGCGTTTGATGCCCTCATTGAACCGCTGGATGTGACGACCCAGCGTGCGTTTCGTGAACTGATCGACATGCCGGATGTGTTGACGCAACTTACCGATCAGATCGACAAAACGGCGCGGCTGGGCGAAGCGTACCGGGCCAATCCGGATCAGGTTATGAACGAGTTGACGGCCCTGCACGATAGCTTAACGGTTCAGAATCAGCAGGAACTGGCCGATTACCAGAATCAGTTGAAAAACGATCCGCAGGCTACTCAGGAATTGCAGCAGGCTGGACAGGCCTATGCGAAGGCGAATGGCTACACGGGCGGTATCAATCCTAATCCGGCGTGGGTAAACAGCACGGCCTATTATCAGAATCCGTACCCATTCTGGTTTGGCTATCCCTACTGGTATACATCACCCATGTGGTATCCATCGGCGTGGTGGTACGGAACGGGTTTCTACTACGGACTTGGTGGTAATATGGTCGTCTTTGGGTTGCCTTCGTTAGGGTTTTCAAACTGGTTCTTTGGTCGGGGGAATATCGCGTATCCGCACCTGTACAACCGATTTAATACCTACTACAGTCATAACATTGGCGAACATCGAATCTGGACTGCTGGAAACGCGGGTTTTATGTCCGCTGCGCATCGGGCTTTTGGTCCCCCAACTGGAAACGCCCGGGCCAACTGGTTAACGAATGCTGGTCAATACAATCGTCCCCGGACCTGGACCAATATGAGCCGTGGCACGATCGGTGGTGGCTATCAAAACGCTAATGCGGGTAGCTATCATGCCCAAAGTTGGGGTGGTGCCCGTTCGTTCAGTGGTGGTGGCTTTGGCGGAGGAGGCTTCCACGGTGGCGGTGGTTTTCACGGTGGTGGCCGCCGGTAAGCAGGGAGCTCTGGTGTAAGTAAAATGAGCGCCAAATCTTCGGGATTTGGCGCTCGTTCGTCGGAGTAAATGTTGCTGGCGTTGATCTGAGAACGAAAACAGACATATGCCGTATCTTCAAGATACGGCATATGTCTGTTTTCGTTACCGTTCCAGCTTAAAGCCTTCATCTACTCGAACCCGTTGTGGTCGGTTGGCGATATCCCAGCCAGTCAGGTAGATCCATTTGGCGATGCGGGTCACCTTGGCCGTATTGATGCGGTCGGGTTCATCTTTGGGTGTGTGGTAATCGGGGTGGAGCAGCGTCGTAAACGCAATGGCTGGCACGTTGGCCCGCGCGTAGGGAAGGTGATCGCTCCGGAAATACCAGCCTTCCGGATGTTCAGGTTTGTCCCACAGCGTATCCAGTTTGAAATGAGCGTCGGACTGATTGACCGCCAGAGCGGCATTGACCAGATCGGTCGAGTTCCGGTGTGGTGGCTGCTGCCCCAGAATAGCCGCACTATCGGGCGCGTTACGACCAATCATCTCGGCGTTTAGCACTGCTACGATTGAGCCCTTGGGCACGGTTGGATGCTCCACATAATAGCGTGATCCGAGCAGCCCCCGTTCTTCGGCGCCGTGAAACACGATCAACGCCGACCGTTTCCCTGGTTGTTTGGCAAAGGCGCGGCCAATGGCCATGGTAGCTACGCACCCACTGGCGTTATCGTCGGCACCGTTCCAGATCGAATCACCCGCTACCGCCCGACGTACGCCATCGTGGTCCTGGTGAGTGCTGAACAGCACATACTCATCTTTGAGCTTGGGATCGGTGCCCGGCACTTTGGCAACAATATTAACCGACGGGTAATTGAAACTCTCGACGTTAACGACGTTTGTAAACTGCTGATTCGGCTGTTTGATCCAGTCCAGCGCACTGGCCGGAAGCCATACGGTGGGAGCCTGTGAGAAAACGCGGGTATTCGGTCCGCCCGGCAGATCATAGCGGCCACGCTCAAGGCCCGTTGTCCAGCGATCGAAATAGAACTGTGCCTCTTTATCGGAAACCCAGATCACGGCCAACGCACCAGCTTTAACCAGTTCTGCCGCCCGGCGGTTCATCGTACCGAACAAAAACCGGCGATAGCTCAACTCTGCCGGGGCCGAGCCCGAAAACTCGATGGCTACCGCTTTTCCTTTTACGTCTACGTTAGCCATTTCTGCGGGCGACCCTTTGCCGACGAACACCAGTGGCGCATCGACCGACGCAATGGCGGGAGCCAGAATGAACGCATCCTGACCGTGGACGAGCTGGTGCGAGCCGATGGTCAACCGGCTGGTTTCGGTTATGCGCGTGCGCTGAATGTGGAAGAACTGAAAAAACGTACCGTCGTCGCCTGCGGGTTGTAGCCCCATTGCCCGAAGCTGATCGGCGATCCAGACGGATGCTTTCAACTCATCGAGTGAGCCCCCTTCACGACCCCGAAAATGATCGCCCGCCAGTGCAAAAAGATCGCGTTTTATGTCGCTTTCGTTGATGGCCGACACCGCATTGGTGGATTTAGCCTTTGACTGAGCATACCCAATCGTAGGTGATGCGAGTACAAACAAGGTTGCGACACTGGCCATAACCCGTTGAATCTGCCTGAAATTCAGATAAATCATTGTTTCGTTATACGTTGATGATTGGGTGAAAACAAATTTACGTAGAGACGCAATACCTTGCGTCTCCTGTGCGTCAGCAATTCGCAAGAATCGTTTGGTTGGAACCGATTGTAATATGTAAAAACCATCCGTGTGTAGAGACCGGACCGGCAAGGTATTACGTTTCTACACACGGAAATCGCTATCTTGGTTGCTATGAAGCAGCTCTTCCTCGTTTTGTTCCTGTTTGTTGGTCGTTTATCCGAACAATCTCTTTCGGCCCAGTCCACAAAAGTGGCACCTGATTCTGTCGCTCGCTTCGACGGGTACGTTCAACAAGCCGTGCGTGACTGGAAAGTGCCGGGGCTTACGGTGACGGTGGTTAAAGACGGTCGGGTCGTGTTCAAAAAGGGATATGGTGTTCGCGAAGTGGGGACTGCACCAAGCGAACCGGTCAATACGCAGACGCTTTTCGCTATGGCATCGACCACGAAAGCGATGACAGCGGCTTGCCTGGGTATGCTCGTCGATGAGGGCAAGCTCAACTGGGACGATCCGGTAACAGAATACCTGCCCGATTTTCAACTATATGATCCGGCGGTCACCCGTGAGTTGCGGGTACGTGACTTGCTGATTCACAATACGGGTGTCGGTAATACCGATTTTCTGTGGGCTGGCATGCAGATTCCATCTGACGAAATTCTTCACCGGTTGCGGCTCATAAAACCCGTTTACTCGTTTCGGTCGAGTTTTATCTACCAGAATATTATGTATCTGGCCGCCGGGAAGGTGATCGCAAGTGTGAGTGGAATGCCGTGGGAAACATTCATCCGCAAACGCATTTTTGAGCCATTGAACATGCGCCGGACGCAGGCTCTGTTTCGGGAGGTGACTGATGCTAACCGGGCCAAACCGCACCTTGAACTGAACGATACGGTTCGCCTGGTCAACAGCCGGCTTGAAGAAGGATTAGTCGATGCCATAGGGCCCGCCGGGTCGGTGTGGACATGCTCCGACGACGTAGCCAACTGGATGCAATGCATGCTCGACAGTGGCCGTTTTGCCGGAAAAACGCTGCTCAAGCCAGCCACGTGGGCAGAGCTGTTCAAGCCACAGACATTCGTTACGGACAGCCAGTTTTACCCGACCCAACAACTGACGAAACCGGTCTGGAAAACCTACGGCTTGGGCTGGTTTCAGCAGGATTATCGAGGACACCGGATCAATTTTCATACGGGAAGTCTCACTGGTATGACTGCCATACACGGACAGCTCCCCGACCAGAAACTGGCTGTCTATGTCCAGGCCAATCTGGATCATGCCGAACTGCGCCACGCGATCATGCTCCGGGCTTTCGACGAATTTGGGCTGGGGTCGCCCCGCGATTGGAGTGCCGAATTCCTTAAACTGTACGGCGGTATCAAACAAAAAGAGCAACTGGCCGGACGCAGAGCCGACAGCATGCGGGTGCTGCATACAAAACCATCGTTACCACTAACAGCCTATGTAGGCACTTACACCAGTCCGCTTTACGGACAGACCGAGGTGACAATCCGACAGACTACCCTGTACGTGTCATTCAATAAAGTAATGACGGGTAAGCTCGACCACTGGCATTTCGATACGTTTCGCCTAACGTATGATCAATTCTGGAATGGTACTGACCCGGTAAGCTTTACGGTAGATACGCAGGGTAAGGTAGACAAACTGCTCTGGAACGGGGCTGAGCTGGAAAAGGTGTCGGATGCATCGGGGAAATCCGTTGTGGGGGGAAAGTAGTTAGTTCGCCGTATACCAGAACCGCAGCTGCAAACTACACCGCTGACGGGTCCGGAAAGGTGGCTAGTAGCGATCAGGCGAATTGACCAGGCACGTATATCGGTTTAATCTCGTTCCTTTTGTATATTTGATGGAGTAAATTGAACTGAATACGAACCTGCTGTGGAAAGACGTAGTGCGCTTAAATCGATGGCTATGGCGGCTGGTGGTCTCATCAGCCTACCTGCCTGGGCCAGTAACTGGACTGCCGAAACAGTCGGGTTGACTCATAACTATCTCTCGTCCAGCCAGGACGAACTGCTCGCCAATATTGCCGAAACCATTATTCCGGCGACCGACACGCCGAGCGCGAAGGAGCTGAAGGTGCATCAACTGATCCAGAAAATTGTCGCGGATTGCTACGATAAACCCGCACAGGAACTGTTTCGCAATGGACTCGATGCCGTAGACGCGCAAGCGCAGAAAACCTTTGGCAAACCATTTCGTGAAGGGGATGTTGCCCAGCGTACGGCCCTACTGACGCAGTTTTCGCAGTCAGCGGAGCCAGCTCAGAAGGAGTTCTATTCGCTGGTAAAAGGGCTTACCATTCGGGGGTATCTAAACTCTGAATACGTCATGACCAATCTGACGCATTACCAGATGGTTCCCGGTTACTATCATGGCTGCGTGCCCGTTGTTGCCAAAGCCGTTTCTCCAACTAAATAACGGGGTCCGGGACGTTAGCCAGCGGACGTGCGAATCGTCAATGGCCAGCGTTCAACAGTCCCTTTCGATTATCCTTTCAATATGGCAAATCTGAATATTGACGCCAACGCACAAAATACCTACGATGCGATCGTAATCGGTTCCGGTATCAGTGGCGGCTGGGCAGCTAAAGAATTAACCGGTAAAGGCTTACGCACGCTCGTTCTGGAACGGGGTCGCGATGTCCGGCACGTGACGGATTACCCAACGACAATGATGCAGCCCTGGGAGTTTGATCACCGGGGACAGCTCACCAAAGAAGTCAAAGATGCTAACCCGATTATCAGTAAGTGCTACGCTTTTTACGAAGGGTCACAGCAGTTTTTCGTGAAAGACGCCGAGCATCCGTACATCCAGGAAAAACCGTTTGACTGGATACGGGGGTATCAAGTTGGTGGTAAATCGCTGATGTGGGCGCGGCAGACGCAACGGTGGAGCGACTTCGATTTTACCGGTCCCGCCCGTGATGGATTCGCTGTTGACTGGCCGATCCGGTATGCTGATCTGGCTCCCTGGTATAGCTACGTGGAGCGGTTTGCCGGTATTACGGGCAACAAAGATGGTCTGGATACGCTGCCCGATGGTGAGTTTTTGCCTCCGCACGAATGGAACTGCGTGGAGAAACACTTTCAGAAACAGGTAGCCAGTAAATATAAAGATCGGCATGTGATTATGGGCCGGGCGGCTCACATTACCAAGCCACAACCGGTTCACCTCCAGCAGGGTCGGGGCCAATGCCAGCACCGGACTATTTGTGAGCGGGGGTGTCCATACGGGGGTTATTTCAGCAGCAATTCCTCGACAATTCCCTGGGCGGCTAAAACGGGCAAAATGACCCTGCGTCCTGATTCGGTCGTGCACTCGATCATCTACGACGAGAAACTGGGTCGGGCAACGGGCGTTCGAATCATCGATGCGAACACGAAGCAAATGAAAGAATACTACGCCCGCATCATCTTCCTGAACGCGGCTGCGCTGAATTCAAATCTGGTCTTGTTAAACTCGACCTCGAATCGTTTTCCAAACGGATTGGGTAACGATAGTGGCGTGTTGGGTAAATATGTTGCCTTCCACAATTACCGGGCGGGTATTTCAGCCCAGTACGATGGTAACCTTGACTCGACCACGGACGGTCGCCGTCCGAACAGTCCCTATATTCCCCGTTTCCGGAACGTACACAAGCAGGAAACGGATTTTCTGCGGGGCTATGCCGCTGGTTTCTCGGCCGGTCGCTCGTCGCGTTCCAATCAGGAGGGCATTGGGGCCGATCTGAAGCAGAACTTGTTGAATCCGGAGTTAGGCGGCTGGTATGTTGGTTCGCACATGATGGGCGAGACCATTCCAAAAGAAACGAACTACGTTGCCCTCGATAAAGCGCAGAAAGATCCGTTTGGCATTCCGCAGTTGAAAATCTCGATTGCTTACGATGACAACGATGAAAAAATGATCAAAGATTATCAGGAGCAAATGACCGAGATGTTCACCGCGGCCGGGTTCACTAACATCCGCGTGCGTGATGACCACCGGAATCCAGGTCTGGATATCCACGAAATGGGTGGCGTTCGAATGGGCAAAGATTCGAAAACGTCGATGCTCAACAAGTGGAACCAGCTCCATGCCGTCAAAAACGTGTTCGTAACCGACGGGTCAAGTATGACCTCAACATCGACCCAAAACCCATCACTCACCTACATGGCCATGAGCGCCCGTTCGGTCGATTACGCCGTAAAAGCGATGAAGAAGGGTTTGGTATAAGTGACTTAGTTTTTTAATGGTAAAGAAGCCGTTCACGAGAGTGAGCGGCTTTTTGCTGTTACTACAAAGTGATTATGCCTGTAAGCATATTGGCCAAGTCAAGTGGGATCTTGGCCCAGCTGTGGCTACAAATCAGAATTGGAAATAGATAAACTGATTGGAGGAGAAGACACCGAACAGATAGGTCACGAACGTGATCAGGACAAAAATTACCCCGAACCGGACGGTATTTCGCGTTGGAATGTAGAGGTAGAAATATTCTTTGACCAGCAGAAAGACAATCAGAAACAGACTGAACCACATCTCAGTGGCGTTCATCGGGCTATCGATGTGATCGCTGGGGGAGAGCGTGGCAATTCGTTGCAGAATCAGGAACGCATCACCCACACTTCTGGCCCGGAAGAACACCCACGTCAGCATGATCAGCACAAAGGTGGTCAGCACATTAAACACAATCCGCACCGGCGACCGGTTTGCCTGGGGTTCGCTGGCGGGTGAGGTTACCTGTCGGGGTGGAGTCGAGCTGAATCCCAGGCGGGCCAGTAGCTTATCACGCAGCACGGCCAGCACCTGATAAAATCCATTCAGACCACCCCAGATGACATACGTCCAGTTGGGGCCGTGCCAGAGACCACTAGCCAGGAAAACAATCAGCATGTTAACGTATTGCCGGAACTCACCCTTGCGGTTTCCACCGAGCGGAATGTACAGATAATCCCGGAACCAGGTCGACAGGGAGATGTGCCAGCGACGCCAGAACTCCGAGACGGATTGCGCAATGTAGGGTGTTCGGAAATTTTCCATCAGATCGAATCCCATTACCCGCGCGGCCCCGATGGCAATGTCGGAGTAGCCCGAAAAGTCACAGTAGATCTGAATCGTATAAAAGAACGTAGCTGCCAGCAACGTGAGACCATTGTGTTCAGCCGGATTGCCATACGCGTGATCGACGAGCATCGCCAGCCGGTCGGCAATGACCAGTTTCTTGAACAGGCCGAACGCCATTTGCATCAGCCCGGCCTTTACGTTCTCGGCATCATAAGGAAACTGTTTGTGAAACTGCCATAGTACGTTTTGCGGACGTTCGATCGGTCCAGCTACCAACTGTGGGTAGAACATCACGTAAAGCGCATAGATGCCGAAATGCCGTTCTGCCTTTTGATTACCCCGATACACTTCGATCGTGTAGCTCATGGCCTGAAACGTATGGAAGGACAAGCCAACGGGCAGAATACTCATGTTGTCTTTAAACGACGAAATGCCATTTTCGCCGAACAAATGCAACACCTTCACGAAGACCCGATTGCCGATCGAAAAGACGCCGTTGGCAATGGCGGGCATATGCAGATGCTCAAAGAGCAGCGATAAATTCTCCGTAAAAAAACCAAGGTATTTAAAAAAAGCAAGAATGCCGACATTCGTTACCAACGACACAATGAGCAGCCATTTTCGGGTTTGACCCCGTGTTTTTTCGATCCAGATACCGGCAATATAGTCGATTACGATGGTCAGCAGCAGAATAACAATATACGCTGGCCGGAACACCATGTAGAAGTAGCAACTGGCTACCAGCAACAGGATCCAGCGCCCCTGCCACTTTAAGCTGAAGTAGCTAAGCGTAACGACAATAAAAAACAGTAAAAACTGGAGCGAGTTAAACAGCATAGGATTCTGCCTGCACAACCGGCTTGGGTCGGCGCAGTGCGTTCATGGCCTGAATGGCGTAATAGATAAATCCAATCAATATCAGAATTTCAATACTGTATTCCAGCGCAGCCGTGGGCGTACCAAGGGCGGACAGCCGATCGTAATAGGGCTCCCCGAGTCGCCACCACAACGACGGATGAATAGCCGCCAGAATGGTAAAGCCAATCAGCGCAACACAAAATCCTGTCCGCCGGAAATCAAGCAGGGTAAAGACCAGCGGGAGCATGAACAGGTAAGCGTAGTTGCTGATGGCGTTTTGCTGTACCACGCTCATGACACTGTAGGTCAGGATGTAAAGAAATGGTAAATAGTCCTGATAACGCCAGTTGCTACGCGTCGTATGAATGCGCCAGACACCGGCTAACATAACCAGCATCGTGACCAATAATCCGCCCCATTTCCAGACATTCACTGCCGAGCGCATCCCATCGGTCAGGAACGGATTAAGAATTGACCGCCAGTTGGGGGCTTTCAGATAGTCGCCCTCATGCGATTGCTGCTCGATGAATAACGGAAAGCCAGCTTTCCAATACACGAAAAGTATGACGGGGATACCCACCGCCAAGAGTCCGGTCGTAAACCAGACAGCGAACCGCACGTTCCGCAAGCTCAGGAGCCAGATGGGAATAAGCAGTAAGATGAATACCGCTTTTGTCGCTACCATGCCCAGACCCAACACCAGCCCAGCCGCAAAGGGCCGCGAATTCATTAACGGAATAGCCAGTAAGACGAACAACCAAAGAATAACATCTTCCTGTCCGCTAAAAACGCACATCACAAAGGGTAATGGCAAGGCGTAATAGAATACTCCCCGGAACAGTCGTTCGCCCAGTGATTCTTGCGTCTGGTAGTACCTAAACGTTAACCGGACGGCGAGCCCTTCAACGACCATCATGGCCAGCACGACCATGCGCATATCGCTCCACAAACTCAGAAAGGGTGCGATCCAATAGCCAAACAGGGGTGAGTAGCAGCTGTATACGTCGCGGTAGGGGACGCCACCTTCCAACGCCGACATGCCGATTGGAAAGTAGAACGTGGCTACATCGGACTGAGGCCGGTAGTCAAGTACGACGTAGGTAATCAGAAAAGGAACCAGTCGAAATACAAGCCAGCAAACGTCGAGAGCCCACGTTCCAGTGCGTTGCAACGTACTGGTAATCGTGGATCGCTGCCAGAGTATCCCGAGCAAAAAGAGCCCCAGGGCAACGGAAACCGCCGTTTTGATATAGACAATACTCATAACCTTTGTGAACGATCAGTAAACGCGCTCGACCCGTTCGACAAAATCGTTGAACTGCCGGGCGGGGATGAACTGCGGCTGTATCCGATACGAAAGAACGATGAATACCAGCAGCAGTGAAATCAGGAAAGCCTGTAAAATAACGATCAGGAACGAGAAGATCAGGTAACTCGTCCAGCCGGGTATGGATGTATTGGTGAAAAATTTCAGGTACAGCAAAATACTGATGCCAACGATGGAAGCCGCGACCATCATAACGCAAAACAGGGCCAGCCGTACGGCGGTTGTGTCGATGAGGACAGATACCGCACTTAACCCATGCAGCACCAGCGAGACAAAATTCATCTTCGATTCACCGGCCAGCCGACGCCCCCGCTCCAGCGGTACCGCCGTGTAGGGCAACCGGGATCGGATGACACCGCCTGGATAATTGTTCCAGATTTCGGATACGTGAGCGAGCTTTCGCAACTGACTGGCCGGTATCAGACTGAAATTGCCGAAGGTAATAACCTTGCCCGTCAGCAGCTGAAACACCGATTTGTAGATGGTATAAAACACCCGGAAGGTCAGGCTTTCGTGGCGCTTGGCGCGATGGGCGAAAACAACGTGTCCCGGTTTGTCGAGCCCACGTTGAACCAAATGGACGATATCTTCGGGCCGATCTTCCCCGTCTGAATCCATTACGATGGTAGGATATTGATCGGTCTGATCGGCCAGATAGGCCAGTCCCAAGGCGATGGCTTTCTGATGACCAACATTCCGGAACAGGCGCAGTATGGACAACGATTTTCCGATTCCTGCGGGCAGGGTCTCGTAGTTTATGGCCGAGCAATCATCAACGATCAAAAACGCCAACCGGTTGCGTAGGGGTTCATCGACAACTGACCGAATGCGTTCCAGAAGAAGACCTACTGCCAGCCAGTCATTGAAAAGCGGGATAACGACATTGATTCGGTCAGGCAGTGAATGGGTAGTATTGTCCAACGTAGTGGGTGGTTTGAACGGCAAAAATAGCCTTTTATCCTAAAAAACTGCCTGATGACTTAGCGTATAGCCTAATCGGTACCGTTTTGCTCCGGAATGATGCCGTTGCTAGGGCACGTTAATGTACTGGTTACCAAACTGAACCACACCCTGATCGGGTCGGGTTCTGAACAAGCCAATCCGGTAGCGACCCGGTTGCATCATATCGATGGGTAAGGCAGCCGAAAAGCCCGGCGTCACACGCCAGAATGCATAGGTTACGGGCCGGTTTTTAGGCGCGAACAGGAGATACGTGTATCGGTCGGACTTCATTACCAGATAGATTCCTGTAGACAGCCCGACCTCGTAGTTCGCTTCATTGCCATCGACAATAACGTAATCGGATCGTTGCTCGATGCGCAGCGGTATCGTCGATGCGGTCGTGCTGACCGGAGCCGTCAAGAGTCGTTCGTCGGGCGTGATGGCCGGATCGGGCAGGTGATACCAGTTCCGGGTGCGCATCATAGCGGTCAGGTTCGAAATGTAGCGTGCCAGTTCGGTATTGCGGCTGCCACCAAGACCAATCTCCGAATGAAGCTGGTTGTAGGCCAATCCCTGCATCTGCTTTCGGCGTTCGACCGCGTGGGGCAGGTAGGTGACATAGGAGAAGAGATTCAGCCCCAGGAACAGAAACCAGACAGCGGGCCAAACACGAACGCGCATCGACTCCGACAGCCGACTGAACAGCAAGACACTGGTAACGGACCACAGAGCCAGTGCATAAATGCGGTAGGGAATATGAAGGGCCATCCCGAAATAGAACCGCAGCCGGAAGAATGCGATCAGGGCAATATTGGCCAGCAGGAACAGCAGACAGCCCAGAATGAATACCTCAAAAAAAGAGCTGTTCTTCTTCGACCGGAACAATGTCGTGAACAGCCAGTAGACAAGACCAATCATTAAGATCAGGCCAGCCAGAAACGGCAGATAGAAGCGAAACTTTTCGGGTAGGGAGGGAAATACGTCAAATACGCTGCCTGCGAAAATCAGAAAGCCCGCAATTGTCTGGAGCGGATGCTGGATCACGTACGCAAACCCCTCGTCGTTGCCCTGTTGAACGGGATACCCCAGAAAATAGAGATACGCGCTAATGGCCCCAAAGCCGATCCAAACGCCCAGTCCCAACCACCGGCGTTGGCTGAACAGCATAACGGCTCCGGCGGGCCAGAGTAACAACCCATTGCCCATACTAAACGTACTCAGTAATCCTAGCCCTAACGCGATAGCCAGGTAAAGCGGTCGATCGGTAGCCAGCACGAAGAGCGTCAGCATCACCAAGGTTATAATGGCCAGATACTGCAACGAGAAAATGGCCGTAAACGTCATGATGTAACTCTGCGCCGTGAAGAGCAGTAGCGGCACGGGCAGCAGACCCACCAGCGCTTTTTCGGACAGGCGTTCCTGCTGACGAAGTGCGCGGAAAAGTAGAAAGAACATCAACACCAGCCCGGCATTGCCCCACAGCATCAGGTTGGCAAAGTTGAGTCCTCCGGTTAGGAAATACTGTCCCAGCACGATCAGTCGGGCATAAACGACCCGGTGTTCATTGTTCGGCCGTACCAAAGCGGCAAACGCTTCGCCAGCCGAGGGCGCATTGAGAAACCGATCCAGAAAATACGGGATATTCTCGAAATCGTCGAACCAGGGAATGTTATACCGGAGAACGAAAAAGTAAATGAAAAAACCGGCGATGGGCAGCAACAAAAGGGCAATCGTCAACCGGGGTGATGCCAGCAGTCGGTAAAGCTGAGTCATAGGAGGCAATTGATTCGCTTAATGAGCGGTTGGGGCCGGACTGTCCTTCAGCACAATCGTTTTCTTATGATAGTAGTCGGCCCAACAACGATTCCAGAGGTGGTTAGGATCGCTCTTGACATCCTCCATAAAGAGGGAAGCCGGGTAAACCGACAACGGCGAAACCCGCGCTGTATCATCGCCCACCTGTGCCATCTGGTTGTACCGTTCCTGCATCGCCTGATCGTACTGAGCCGCCCGTCCACTGATCCAGTCGCCGTACGCCATCGGCAGAACGGGTCCTGTGCCAATCGCGACGGCTACCCACAGGAGGGCTACGATCGTGATTGGTCTGGCAAAACGTTGCCACGATTCAGGTTGCGGACGAAAAACAACGACTAGTAGCGTCAAATTATAGCCCCAGCTAAGCCAGAATACCAGATTGATCAGGTTGACCAACCGATAAGCGGGCGCAACACCAACCGCATAAAAATGCAGCGAGATCAGTATCAGAACGGTTACGGCACCGTGCAGCAGCGCCAGCAGCGGATGAATGCGTAGATACGTGGGTAAGGGTCGATTGGCCGTTAGTCGGTACGCAACGGGAACGTATAGCAGTGAGAGCGGCAGTAAGGGCGTCAGGAAAATCTGTCGGGCTACGTAACCAACGGCAAACTGAAGCGACGACAGGAGAGTCAGCGGAATGTCCCGGCTGTTGGGATTCGAACCCATCCGAATGGCATTACCGGGGGCCGAAATCAGGTAGTAACAACCGATTGCGCCTACAACCAACAAAATCAGCGTAGCAATCGATAAGCGACGACGCAGGACGAGTTCGCCGAACGCGATCATCCCCAGTACCGACATGACCATCACCATGCTCGTTTCGCTCGATCCGATAATGCCCAGAATCAGTAAACTCTCGAGCAGTAGATGACCCGGTTCAAAACCAAAACCGCGTCGCTGATGCGCCAGCAGCACCGCTAACAGAAACAACAGAAAAACGCTGGACAGGCTGTAGCAGGCCATACCGGCATACCAGTACAGATATTCCGATAAGCTGGTCAGCGTGGCTACGAAGCCGACAAAAAGGCCGGCGGCAAACGCCAGTTTGGTATTGAAAACGAATGCGTTGTAGAGCCACTGACTCGCAAACGCATAAAAGCTGAGGGCCAGCAAGCTTAGCAGAACAATGGGGTAAATTTTATAGCCTTCGTACCAGCCGAACGTGAGCGGACTGCCATGAACGAGGAAGTTGTGAAAAAAGCGACCACTCCAGCCATCATAATAGATTTGCTGCGACTGCCAGAAGCCGTACCGCATCGACGTGTTGGCAAAGCAATAATCGTCGGTAGGAGATGGGTGATTATAAAACGATAAGACGACCAGGGGTAACGCAACGGCAAACGAAAACAGGAGAAGTAACGGAGTGACAGAACGCGCTGATGGCGAATAAGTAGTCATGAACGGGCTGTTAAAGCGATGTTGGCAGTTGAGGTTTTACTTTCTTTTGGCGATTGTTCCAAAGGGGATAAGCGACCACCGCTGCGAGAATGACGAGTGTACCCAGATAGAAACCAGCGGTCATTCGTTCGGAGTTGCCGAAAATAAAGACCGCCAGTAAAATCCCGTACACCGGCTCCAAATTTACGGTTAATACGGCCATGTACGCCGAAAATTTTCGTAACAGGCGCACCCCGACCGTGTAGGCATAGACCGTACAGACGAGCGCCAGCACCAGTAACCACAGCCATTGTAAGGGTGTTTGGGGTAAGTACTGACTCGCTGGATTGGCTTGGTGTGGGTCTATTGTTTGGGCCGCAACCCATAAACCAAGGGCGGCAACCGAAGCCCCGGCCATTTCGTAAAACGAGATGACCAGCGCATCGTACCGCTGCGTAAACCGACTGTTGATGATCGTGAACAGCGAGGAAAGCATAGCGGCCAGCATCGCCACGACCAGCCCAAGTACCTTATCAAACTCGAACTGAAAAATCAGGTACAGACCCGCCATTACGACCCCTCCCAGCACAACCTCGATCAGTTGAATGCGCCGACGGTAGATCAACGGTTCCAGCAAACTGGCCCACAGCGAACTGGTTGCCATACCGGCCAGACAAACCGATACGTTCGACAGGCGGGCAGCCGCAAAGAACAAGACCCAGTGCAAACCGATCAGTCCACCAGTAGCCAGCAAGCGCCACCGATCTGATGAGGAAACGTGTAAATTCTGCTTTCGAATCGTTAGCACGACGCCCAGCCCAAGTACCGCCAGCACGGTTCGGAACAGGACAACGGCCGACGAGTCGAGGGGTTCCAGAAGTTTACCCAAAATAGCGGTAAACCCCCAGATTAGAACGATGAAGTGTAACTGTAAATAATCAGTAAAAACTGGCTTTTGCGACATGCTGTAACGCGGATCCAGACCCGCGCTTGCTTGAGATGATGGGCGAGCGAAACTCCGCCCGCAGTACGTTACCTCGGAATCGTATTGTACAGAAATACGCCGATGGCCGTAAAAATAGCATTTGGCAGCCAGACCGCCACAATCGGATTGAGGTTGCCTGATTCGGCAATACCCTTAGCCAGCATGAAAAACAGCAGATACGTGAAGGCCAGAAAGAAGCCCAGTGCCACTTGCCAGCCAACGCCCCGGCGACTTTTGCGGGCCGACATGATTACGCCAATGACCGTCAGAATGATGATGGCGAAGGGCCGGGTATCGCGGCTGTATTTTTCGAGCAGATACGTTTCGACCCCATCGGAACCACGACTGACCAATAGGTCGATCTGGCGGTTTAGCTCCGGTCGGGTAAGAGTTTCGTACAGGTTGAAGTCCGAACTGAAATCGTCGGGTTTCAGGTTGAGCGTCGTGTCGAGCCGGGCACCGGGCGTAAGCGTTTCCCGCTGCCCGTTGATCGTCCGGATCTTGTAATCATACACGCCCCATTTTTTCTTCTTCTTGTCCCATTCGATGTGGTCGGCGGTGAGTTTCTGCTTCAGTTGGTTGCCCTCTATTTCCTCCAGCGTGAACTTATAACCCGTGTTGCTCTGATTGTTATAGCTTTCCAGGTAGGCGTAGGTGTTGGGGGCAATTTTGATATGCTGATTTCGCTTCGAATACGTGAAGGCGTCGTTGATGTATTTTATCTCGAAGTTGATCCGGGTTTTGTTCGCCTTCGGAATCAGGTAGTTGACCATGAAATAGGTGAGCACCGCCAGCACTGAGGCCCCTAACACATAGGGAAATAACAGGCGAATGAAACTCACTCCACTGCTCAGAATAGCAATGATTTCGGTGCGGGCCGCCAGCCGGGATGTCAGGAAAACGGTAGCAATAAACACCATCAGCGGACTGATGTAATTGGCCCAGTAGGGTATAAAATTGAGGTAATAATCCCCGAGAATTGCGGCAGCGGGGGCATTCGTTTTGTGGAAATTGTCGACCTTCTCGGTGTAGTCGATCATGACCACGACCAGCACGATAACCAGCACCACGAAGATGTAGGTTTGCAGGAAACGCTTGAGTATGTACCAGTCCAGTAATTTCATGTTGTGTGGTGCCGGTTTCTAAAAATTGACACGTTAGCTGTTTACTTCGTCGGCGCTTAATGCCAACCTAATGCGAGTACCGGGTTAATTGACCAACAAATTTTTAGCGACTTCGTGGCTTATGAATACGGTATGGCCACTGGCAATTTGCAAAAGAACGGACTTGTCGAACGCGTTGATTTCGGTTACCGTCACCGAGCAGCCCAGGGTCAACTGCGAATGATCGAGGTGTTGCAAAAATTCGGTCGAATGCTCCAACACTCCCATCAACCGAACATCCTGCCCGGTCAAAACCTCCGAGAGCTTTCGATAACCCGTTTGGGGCATCTGTCCGGCGGGGGTCGGAATGGGATCACCGTGCGGATCGAATTGGGGATGCCCCAGATACGTATCCAGCCGACTGACCAGTTCTTCGGACCGGATATGCTCCAGCTCCTCGGCGATTTCGTGCACTTCATCCCAGCCGAATCCTAATTTTTCGACCAGAAAGACCTCCCAGAGCCGGTGACGCCGGATTATTTGCAAGGCCAATCGTTCGCCTTCATCGGTCAACCGGACGCCCTGGTATTTTTTATAATGAATAAGCTGTTTATCGGCCAGTTTACGCAGCATGTCCGTCACCGAAGCCGCTTTCGTAGCCGTCATTTCGGCGAGGGCATTCGTACTTACCTCCCCTTCCTGACGCGTGGCGAGGTAATAAATCGTTTTGAGATAATTTTCTTCCGTAAATGACTGCATAAACGACGGCTACTCAGTAAAAACGTCCAGGTAGCATGAAACAGTTTACGGGCAAAGATAGTTTTTATGTTAAACTTTCTAAAAATTTAGATAAGCCTAAAAAAATATTTCAACAATAGGTATATTTGAGCGTTAGATAGTAACGAGTCGGCGGCTGTTTCTGTAAACCGTCGCTGTACCCACTCTACCGATCAATTCCATAATCAAATGGACGTAACGAATACAACCATGAAAGGCTGGCAGCAGGATAGCAAGGAGAATTCGCTGCCGGATGTTCATAGCTCCGTTCACGTACCCAAAAACAGCGGTTTTTTTAAAACCCTGATGGCTTATTTTGGCCCCGGTCTGATGATTGCCGTGGGGTATATGGACCCTGGTAACTGGGCAACTGACATTGCCGGTGGTGCCCGCTACGGGTATAAGCTGCTCTCGGTCGTGCTGATTTCCAATCTGTTCGCTATTCTTTTACAGCACTTGTCGCTTAAACTCGGCATTGCTACCGGTCGCGATCTGGCGCAGGCCTGCCGGGATCATTACAGCCGTCCAACCGCCATTGGGCTTTGGATACTGGCCGAAATCGCCATTGCCGCTACCGATCTTGCCGAGGTCATTGGCTCGGCCATTGCCTTAAATTTACTGTTCGGGTTGCCCCTTACGGTCGGCATTCTCATCACGGCACTCGATGTACTGCTCCTGCTTTACTTACAAAACAAGGGGTTTCAAACCATCGAGCGGATCGTGGCCAGCCTGATTTTTCTGATCATCGGTTGCTTTGGGTATGAACTGTTCGTATCGCGCCCGGCCGTTGCCGACGTTTTTGGTGGTTTGTTGCCCCGCGCCGAAATTATTACGAACCCCGGTATGCTGTATATCGCTATTGGTATTCTGGGGGCGACCGTAATGCCGCATAACTTGTATCTGCATTCCAGTATTGTGCAGACCCGCAACTTTGACCGCGATGATGAAGGACGAAAATCTGCGATCAAGTTCGCGACCATCGACTCGACGGTTTCGCTGTTTCTGGCGTTTTTTATCAATGCCGCTATTTTAATTCTGTCAGCCGCAGCGTTCCATTTTTCGGGTAATCAGTTCGTGGCTGATATTACGGATGCCCACCGGCTGCTCGATCCCATTCTGGGCGTCAAGTTAGCCGGTATTCTGTTCGCAGTCGCCCTGCTGGCTTCGGGCCAGAATTCGACGCTGACCGGAACTCTGGCGGGTCAGATCGTTATGGAAGGCTTTATCGAGTTACGCATAAAGCCCTGGTTGCGTCGGTTAATTACGCGGCTGGTCGCTATCGTTCCGGCTATGATCGTGGCTATTCTGTATGGCGAACACGGAACCTCTGAACTGCTGGTCCTTAGCCAGGTTATTTTATCGCTCCAGCTTAGTTTCGCCGTAGTGCCTCTGGTGTCGTTTACCAGCGATAAACTGAAGATGGGTCGTTTCGTGAACCCCGGCTGGATGAAAATGCTCTCGTGGACCGTGGCCGTTATTATCATCGGGCTGAACGGCTATCTACTCTGGGATACTATTTTTTAACAGACGGCATTTCCGTACTAGCATCCAACCACGCAACACCTACTACCGTTCAAGAACTGCCGGCTCCCTCGATGGCTTCTATGGCTTAGTTTTGGGCCGCTGATGCGTTGCGCTTTACCATCAGTGAACGAAGCGGATGTTTACCGGATTGGTTGCCACCTTGGGTCGAATCATCAGTTTTAGTATGTCGGTGATCGTAGCCGTCCTGCTGGGGGGTGCGACCTGGGCCAGTTGGTCCTACTATGAAGAGCAACAACTACAAAGCCAATTCAGTAAAGAAGGCCAGCTGGTTTCCGTGACTGTCACTCAGGCCGATCACAAGCAAAAATCCTGGCGCGATATATTGGGTAACACCGTCTACCTAACTGTTACCTACCGGGGCAAAGACTACATGACCCGATTCGTTATGGATTCTACCTATGTTGGTAGCGGTGATCGGGTTAGCTTGCTGTATCATGCCGGCTACGATGCATTCCGACAGCCGGCTAGCGGGGTTCATTTCAATCGATATTCAAAAGAATCACGGTTGATCGACTGGACAACGATCCGTACGTTCGGTGACGATACGAAGCTATTGTTGCTTTGTGTGATTCTGTCCGTCGCTTCGTTTTTTGTTATCTCTGGCGTGATCACAACTATCGTTCCCGTGCCTTTCCTGCAGGATTTGGCTCGATTGGTACTGGTCATTGTGCTGAGTATCGGCTGTGTTTTCTTCACCTACGATGCCTGGAACTATTACGAATACTACCAAACGCTTAAACGTACGGGCCATCAGGTAGTCGTTCAGGTGTTGGCTACCGACCGTATTGCGCCCCGTCATAGCTCCCGCCACGGCAATTCATGGCGCGACTACGACTACCAGGCCACAATTCGCTATCAACAGCAGGAGCGCATTATCCCGATCAGCGCCGACGACTACACAAGGCTTAAGCCCGGCGATTCACTTCCGGCCTATTATAATACATCGATGAACGATTTTATGTCGGTCGATTTTCCTGCTGAATTTAGCCCGGTCATCATGCCGCTGTTTTTCGGTTTTCTGGTGTTTCTGTTCGTTCGCAACGGATTCTTTAACCGAAAGACTACGCAAATTGCTTAATCAATGGTCCGGCTGGTCAGCTGTACCGACTCCCAAAAAGCCAGTTCTGAACGGACCCCCGTGCGTGGATCGGCCACAAAGTCACGTACTGATTCGTAGGCAGTCAAAACACCCTGATCGAGATAACCAAAGCAGGTGCCAACGGTAAGGGCTTCGCGGGTATCGTGCGTAACAAATAAGGCGGTCATGGCATACTGACTGACTACCCGCACAAACAGCGCCTGCATGACAGCCCGCGTCTGCGCATCGAGGTTGCCAAAGGGTTCATCCAGCAGGAGCAGGCGGGGCTTGATGATCAACGCCCGTCCGAACGAAACGCGCTGCCGCTGCCCCCCTGACAGCTGATTGGGTTGCTTTTTCGCCTGATCGCTCAATTCCAGATCCGCCAGTAGTTCGTTCACCTGCCGCTCGATGGTCGCGTTATCCAATTTCCGGATCCGAAGCCCGAACGCGACATTTTCGAAGACGGTCAAATGCGGAAACAAAAGCGGTTCCTGAGAGAGATAGACAACCTGACGACGTTCGGGAGGAACCGTCAGGACGGATTGCTTGTCTATGCGAACGTCACCCGCGTCCGTCGTTTCGAGTCCGGCTAGAATTTTGAGTAGCGTCGTTTTGCCGCACCCCGACCGGCCTAGAACGGCCAGTACCTGCCCCGCCGGAAGCGTAAACGTGACGTTGTTTAGAACAGGGGTTTGACCGAATTTTTTTGACAGGGCGTCCACAGCAAGCATTCGGCAAAAGTAAGCGAAAAGGTGCTCTGTAGATAGGGGTAATTTGGAATAGAAAAACCAGGATTTTCGCAGTAGCCGTGCCGCGCTTACTCCTTGCGTCACAAAGAAACGCGGCACAGCATGCTGCGAAAATCCTGGTTGGATGAACTACGATTCCCGGATTCGTAAATCGACCGTATGCTGTCTACAAGATACAGAAAAACGTCGTTTCAATCGCATCAAGCCCTATAAATTGATTTTTTGGTCTTGTGCGGTGTACATACCAATTGACCTGAACGAGTATGAGTTATGTACCAACGGTCTTTCCGCACCGCGTGCCGGACAATTGACACACCTGCGAAAAGTATTTTTCTAGACAAAAAAGGTACTTGGATAAATCGGATCTGGATAAGGCCAGGCTTACAATCGTCTGACAATCGCTCTTTTATTGAGCCATAGCAACAGGGCAGGAGGGAGCAGCAGGAGCAGGGAGGCAACGGCGGCCAGTCGGCTGTTGGCTTCTCCGACGAACAGAAATACCTGTACCGTTAGCGTTCGAACCTTGCCGACACTCAGGTAGTTGGTCAGCCCGAAATCGAACCAGGCTAACAGGAAGCTTTGAAACAGGCAGGTGATCAACAGCGGACGAGCAAGGGGCAACAGGACATACCGGAACGCCTGTAGCTGCGAACAGCCCAGGGTACGGCTCAGCTGTTCATACTGAATCGCCTGTTGGCTCCAGAAGCTTCGAAAAAACAGCGTGCAAAACGGTACGGTCAGCAGCATAAGCGCGACGACAACGCCCATCAGCGAGCCGGATAAATGAAACCGGATAAAATACGGCTGAATCAGGACGGCCAGCAAAACGGGTGGCAAGGCATACGGCAAATAACTCAGCGTTACCCATCGCGCAGGATGGTTGGCTAGCGCAACGGCTCTAGCCATACCAAAACCGAGTCCCGTTGACAGAACAGCAACGACCGTGGCAATCGTTAAACTCAGCAACAGGCCGTTTCCAAGACCACTATCGGTCGAGACAATTCGGGCCAGCGCGTCGACGGAGTACGTTGGTGGCAGCACATCCGGGAATCGCCAGTATTGACCCAGTGCCAGCAACCCCAGCAATACGAATGGTAAGCCGAACAGGACAGTCAGTGCGCTGGTTAAGAATGGGTTAGATCGCATGGCGCTGGGTCAGTTTCGTTGTCCAGTAAATGACAACCATCAGGCTAACCGTGACCAGAAAGCCAATCAGGTAGCCCATCGGTAGTTCGGCAAGGTCGAAACGCTGGAGTCGGGTTGTAATGAAAACGGACAGCATCTGCGGATAACTGCGGCCCAGAACCAGCGGAATATCATAAGCACCTACTACCGCCACGCCATACAGTACCAGCGTGGGCGCGGCCCGGCGCAGAAGAATTGGCACAGCTACCCGTCGATTAAACTGATGGACGGATGCACCAAGCGTTTGGGTCAGACTGCGCAGATCGTCCAGCCGCGCATCGTCATACAGGGATTGAAACAGGAGCGTAAAGAAGGGAAAGGCCAGCACGACCTGTGCCAGAATAATGCCCAGACCCGCTCCGTCCAGAATCAGCGCCGGAAAATCGTCGGGTGTGCTGGTCAGGCCGAGTGCGTGTGTAAGGCGCGACAACCAACCCGATCCACTCAGCAGTTGAAACAAATAAAACGCAACCACCAGCGACGGCAGCAGCAACGGTATGTACAGCAGTGTCGGGAAGGGTCTTTGCCGGAGCATGGACTGCCGTTTTAGCACCAGCATTAGGGCAATGACCACCGCAAGCCCTACGGATACGACGGACACGTACAGACTGAACAGTACCGATACGAACAGCGATGTTTCGGTGGTGAGATTGGTCCAATACTGCGTGGTGAAGCCGGTTGCCAGCGGTCCCGCCAAACCGACGCTATAACCAAACGCGTTGATCAGACCCCCCACCGGCAACCCGACGACGAATAGTGCATACACCCAAAGGACAACCGTTCGGGCGACGTTATTTTTCGATGACATAGCGCCGGAAGTCTTTGTACAATCGGGTCATGTATTCCGGCGCGGGTTCCTGAAAAGCCATGCCCTGAATAGCATCGCGTTTGGGTGCATACCGGCGGGTAGGCAGGTTTTCGAACTTCGCGCGGTAGAAGGCGGGGAGTTTTTTCAGGTCCAGCACCGTGTGGTCACCCCATACGTTCGGGTCCATCTTTTTTAACTGCGCTTCCGGCGACATCAGGAAATTGGCGACGAGCATAGCGGCCTCCGGATGCTGAGCGCGTTTGACGATACCCATGTAGTGCGAGTTCTGGATCGTGCCGGGCGCAGGAACGTAGGCGCGGGCGGTTTTCGGGAAGAAACCCAGATTAACTTTGTTGTCAACCTCGGCGTCGTTGTTGGAGAAGGTGAACGCGACTTCGCCGTTAGCAAACAGCTGGTGCAGCGTCGATAATTGTTCCGGAAACGTCTGCCCCTGTTTCCAGAAATATGGTTTTAGGGCGTTGATCTGTTTCCAGAGTTCGCCCGACCATTTCGTATACACATCCTCCCGGAATTTCCCCTGAAACAGGTTAGGGTCGCCCGACAGAGCGATCATCCAGGATTTGAGCAGGGTCATGCCCGTAAATTCGTTCGGAATGGTTAGTTGGCCGGGGTGCGCTTTCACGTAAGCCGGAAAGTCGGCGAACGATGTTGGTGGATTGGGCGCCTTCTGCGCATCGTAGATAACGGCCAATTGCACGTTTCCCCACGGACATTCCATACCGGCAACGGGCTGCTGAAAATCAGTGCCAATGAACGGATTCGAAAAGTCGATGTAGCGGGCGTTGGGCATTTTGTCGGTCACGGGACCGAGCAGACCATCTATCTGTCGCAACTGGTAAAACGTTTCCCCATTGATCCAGGCCATGTCGATCTGGCTTGGCTGTCCGGCGTCGCGTTCGGCCACGAGCGTCTGAACGATTTGCGCGCCCTGTCCGGCAGACGTCTGTAAGTCAATGCCATATCGTTTTTTGACGGCAGGTTTGACGTACTTGTTCATGTAGTCGTTGATGTACGGATCGCCAAGCCACATGAGTAGGGTAACCGGTTGATTGCGACCCTGTTCCTCGATTTGCTCCCAGGATTGAGTCAAAATACGGGCCGGGTCCCGCTGTTCGGACGACGTGCAACTTAGGCCAAAAGTGAATAGGGCTACTAGGAGAACTGACTTCATTAGTAATCGGTTGACGAGAGAATTTGGCAGAGCGTTGCCAAAATACGAAACAGTGCCTGTGAAACAAGCTACTTGCTAAACGCTACCACCGAACAAAAAAGAGACGGTCCGCTCATGGAACGGACCGTCTGCTCAAACACACCTAATTAAACAAAACCTGTTATAATGCTTTTGATAGTTGGATGTCGTACATACGAACCACTATTGACTTTGGATTTTCAGGCAGCTGTTTTTATTGATGTTTTTTGAAAAAAGGGTCGATTCTGCGCTTATAAGGTCTTTTTGTCGATCATATTCCTCAGAAAGAATGGACTTTCCAGGTAGTAGGTCTCAGCAAATGGACTTGTGTTAAAACAAATAACGTACCCCAAACTGAAACTGGCGGGGCGGTCCGGCATTGCGCTGAACAATACCGCTGCCGCGCGGGCCCACCTGGATCTGGTTGCTTTGGGTGGCGTTGTTCGGGTAGCCGCTCAGGTTATTGGTGTTGAGCACATTGAAAATATCCGCCCGAATTTCAACTCGTCGGGTGTTGGTGCCAACCGGCAAATTGTACTGAAGGCTCAGATCGACCACTTTTGACCAGGGCAACCGATCGGAATTGCGACTCTCGCCCGGCTGACGGTCTGTACTCCCATTGTAGGTATCGCCAAAGGCACTGCCATCACCGTTAAGATCGCTGCTGGTCAATTGGTTGCCGTTAGCAGTTAGAACGGATTTTCCTGTCTGATCCACGATCACGTACCGTGACCCGTCTGGAATCCGATTGATCGGCTGGCCACTCTGGAGCAAGGCCGCAAGGGTCGCTGTGAACCGCTGACTGACGTAATAATTGAAAATCCCGTTGATAATGTGTCGCCGGTCATTGACCGATGGTCCCCACTCGGCCGAAAAATTATTGGCGTCCATGGCGCGGAAATTGACATCTTCTGTATCGTTGTACAATCGGGAAAGCGTGTAGATCAGCCGATAGGCGTAGACGTCGTTGGCGCGCTCTTTCTGTACGTTCAGGCTTAATGCCGTGTACCGGGAACGTCCCTTATCTTCCGTCATTACTACACTCTGAGCTACACCGGTTAGGGTTTGCCCGTCGATCGTTCCGGCGCCATTGGCAATCGGGACGGGGCGGGTGAGGTTGGCTGCATTGGTCGAGCGGGCAATACCTTGTTGAGCACTCAGCGAATAATCCCAGGCAGACGGCGCGTTGAGGTTGGTGGTTCGGAAGAGGTCGTACGACTCGTTATAGACCGCATCGGCGTAGACCAGTAATTTGTCGCTCACCTGGTATTGATAGCCAAGCGTCGATTCGAACGTATACGGATCCTGGTAACCGTTGGGATTCAGAATACGACGCTCGCCACTGAACGTATTGCGCTGTCCGGCAAAGGAAGCCGCCGATGGACCCTGCAAATAACCGAACGACTGGCCGGCGCTGTTATAGCCGGGGCCGACGCTCTGATTGCCATCGAACGTCACGCGGTTGAGGTCCGTGTTGGCGGGTAAACTACCCCTGTCCACAAAATATTGTAGCTGACGCTTGAAATCCGTACCGGTGTTGTTCTGCTGAAGGGCGTCACTGTAAATGGTGTACAGAATCTTGTCGTAGAACAGCCCAACCCCACCGCGTATGGCCGAACGGCCTGTCAGCTTGTAATTGGCGCTGGCGCGGGGAGCCAGGTTGTTGAAATCGCCCGTAGCCGCTCCCCCCTTCGAGAGATTATCGTAATCGTAGCGAAGACCGAGCGTCAGGTTCAGGCGCGGACCCGCCGTGATCTGGTCTTCCACATAAGCCGTATAAATGGTCTGCGTCGTGCCGAACGAAGCAGGTCTCAACTCCACCGAATAGCCCAGTACCCTGGCATCAGCCGGAATGTCTGCCGGGCTTAGCCCAACGCCGGGATTGCGTTCGCGGAGCGCGGCTAACTGACTGGCCGTTAACTGAACGGTATAGCTGCCGTTCGGGTTGCCGCCACCGAAAAGCCGATGCCGTGCGCTGATGATTTCTGCCCCCGCCCGAATGGTGTGGTTGCCGCGATAAAACGAAACCTTTTGCTGCACCTGGATCGTATTCTCGTGCGAATCGAACAGATAGCCGGGATGGCCGAGGTACGCAATGCTCTGGCCGGTCGGATCGAGAACCGTTACGTCGGGGCTGTTCGGATTAATGGCCCGCGCATAGTTCCAGCGAAAACTGCTGTACTGAATGTTCGTTTCGGAGGCAAATCGGCTGGTCGTGTACGTATTTCGGGAGGCAATCAGCAGCGAATTGCGATCCTGCGCATTGGCCGCCGATGGAAAAGCGATCCCACCCGTAAGGCCACCTGCCTGCCGCCCAATAGCGACCTGCCCAATGTTTACCCGCAGGGATGATTTAAAACGATCCGTCCAGAACTGGTCCAGTTTGCCGGAAATATAAGTAAAGCGATTCGTGCCACGCACCGTTTCGTTAACGCCCAGTTGCGGTGATGTGAGCAGATTATCTTTTACATCGGTCGTGTGTTCAGCGTTCAGGTAGTAGAACGTTTTGTTCCTGACGAGTGCGCCACCAATGCCAAACCCGCCCTGATAACGCGCAAAGCCATCTTTCACCTGATTTCCGGACAGATCGCGTAGAGGATAACTCGTCTGCGCATCGATCACCGAACCGGGGCGGCTTAACAGAAAGACTTCGCCGGTCGTTTCGTTGCTGCCCGATTTACTGGTAATGTTGATGATACCTCCGCCCGCGTTTCCAAACTCAACGGAGTAGTTGTTGGTCAGCACTGTCACATTGCGCGTAAATCCGACCGGAATGGCAAATTTCTGACCGCCCAGAAAGCGCTCGTTATTGTCCATGCCATCGATCATGTAGTTGTTGAAAAGGCCATTCGAGCCGTTGATACTTACGTTGGGTGCTTCGGCGAAGAAACCCGTCGCCTGACTGACGTTCGGCAACCGATACAAAACGCGGGTAATGTCGCGGCCTTCAACGGGCAACTCCTCAATCTTTTTGCTTTCCAGTTCGGAGGAGACTTCGGCATTGATCGTGTTGATGCGCGATGCACTCGTACTTCGGACGTTCACTTCCGTCAGGTTGATCTCGCGTTTGGTGGGTAGAAACAACGTGACGCTCCGGCGGAAATTGGCGCGAAGAACGATTCCTTCGGCCTTACTTTCGGCATACTGGGTAGTTTCTTTGGTATAGACTTGGTAGGTACCATTCAGGGGAAGCGACCGAAAGAGAACTTTACCATTGGCATCCGTCTGCGCGGAGGTGGTCAGGCCAATGGATGCATTGTCGAGGTAGACCGTCTGCCCGGCGACCGTCTGCTGACGGGTCAATTCCCGAACACTCACGTCCAGATCGGTAGTTTGGGCAAAAGCAGTTCCTGTTAGGCTCAGCAGGAACCAGAAAAGGGAAAGTTTTCTCATAGGTTGTTTTTTGATTAACTAAACGAATGGGTAACGGCATCCTGACACCTGTACCGTTGCCAGGATTAGTCGCGCTACCAATTGTACTAACCGACCGCGTTGCGTAGTGGTTTCGCCGGGAGTCCATGATTCACAAAAACGCGCCTACGGACAGTGCCAGAGCAAGCGAACAGGAGAAATAAAAGGCGGTTGAAACAAGTCAAGAATGGACAAACGAACTGCCTACCATCGGGTCATTCCGTTAATTCACGTATACCCTACGCAATGGCTTGGTATTTTGTTTTCATTAACGCCGGACAAAATTGTAACTTTCGTATCAATCAACGCTAATGAACATAAACATGGGCTATCTTTGCCCCGTTTTGACCCGCTGGTAAACGGAAAGGGCGCAAGCCTATTTTATGGAAGACAAGAAGCATATAGACACTGTCACCGCTGCCGGTTTACTGGTAGCAATGGGGATCATTTATGGTGACATTGGTACGTCGCCCCTGTACACACTCAGGGCCATCATTGGGGCAGGAAACATCATCAGAGCCGATATTGTGCGGGGTGCTCTTTCCTGCGTATTCTGGACACTAACACTACAAACCACTGTCAAATATGTAATCTTAATTCTACGCGCTGATAACCGGGGTGAAGGGGGAATTTTTGCGCTGTATGCGTTAGTACGCCGACATGCCCGCTGGCTCACGCTACCGGCCATTATCGGTGGTTCAGCCCTGCTTGCCGATGGTATTATCACCCCGCCAATTTCGGTGTCATCGGCAGTAGAAGGGCTTCGGCTCATCTATCCGGGCATAACGGAAGTTCTGATCATCAAAATAGTCATTGCAATCCTGACGGTTCTGTTCCTCATACAGGCTTTTGGAACAAGTGTGGTCGGTACGGCTTTTGGCCCGATCATGCTGATCTGGTTTGTGATGTTAGGCACGCTGGGCATCGTTCAGATCGCTCATGCTCCCGGCATTCTGGCTGCACTCAATCCGTATTATGCGTGGTGGCTGCTGGTCGAATATCCCGGCGGTTTCTGGTTACTGGGGTCCGTATTCCTTTGTACAACAGGGGCCGAAGCACTTTATTCCGATATGGGGCACTGCGGTCGGTCAAACATTCGGGTGAGCTGGGTATTCGTCAAAACGTGTTTGATACTCAACTACTTCGGGCAAGGTGCGTGGCTGATCAGTCAGGAAGGACAAAAACTGGGAGAGCGTATTCCGTTCTACGAAGTCATGCCGCCCTGGTTCCTGACAATCGGGATCGTTATCGCAACGGCGGCCACGGTTATTGCCAGTCAGGCCCTGATCAGTGGGTCATTCACGCTCATCAGCGAAGCCATCCGGCTGAATTTCTGGCCTAAAGTACGGCTGCGTTACCCCAGTGTTCAGAAGGGACAGCTTTATGTGCCAAGCGTTAATATGCTGCTTTGGGCCGGTTGCGTTGGGGTCGTGCTGTACTTCCGCGAATCGTCGAATATGGAAGCGGCCTACGGTCTGGCCATTACGCTGACGATGCTGATGACCACGTTGCTGATGTCGTATTATTTGTATACCAAGAAGTACCAGGCGTGGGGTGTTGTCCTCTTTCTGACGGTTTATCTGGGTATCGAGGGCTCGTTTCTGGTGGCCAATCTCATTAAATTCCCGCACGGTGGCTGGGTGTCTCTGCTGATCGGTTTGGCAATTGCGAGTGTGATGTATATCTGGTTACAGGCGTTCCAGATCAAACTCCGATTGACGGAATACGTCCGGATCGATCATTATGTGCAGGCCATCAAAGAGCTGAGTCGCGATATTAGTATTCCCAAATATGCCACTCACTTGGTCTTCATGAGCAATGCGGCCCGTCAGTCGGAAATTGAATCGAAAGTCATTTATTCGATCTTCCAGAAACGGCCCAAACGCGCTGATATCTACTGGTTTGTCCACGTCGATACCACCGATGATCCGTACACGATGGAGTATAAAGTGAACACCATTGCGCCGGATGACGCCTATAAAGTGACTTTTAAGCTCGGGTTCCGGGTCGAGCAGCGCATCAACCTGTTCTTCCGTAAAGTGATCGAAGACATGGTAAAAAATAAGGAGGTGGATATTACCAGCCGGTACGAATCGCTCCGTGGCCAGAACGTGATCGGTGACTTCCGCTTCGTTGTATTGGAAAAATTTCTCTCGTTCGAAAACGAACTACCTGTCCGCGAACGGTTTATCATGAACCTTTACTTCAATATAAAAGGCTTTACCACCTCCGAAGACCGCTGGTTTGGACTGGATAGTAGCTCGGTCAAGATTGAAAAAGTACCGCTGGTTATCCGACCGGTCGAAAACGTTAAACTAAAACGCATTGCCTCCCAATAATGAGTGATCAGGAAGAAGCGACGAACGCCTACCAGCGCCAATCAAATCATAGTGATCATTCCAATACTCATTTCTTATGAAAATCCTCATTACCGGCGGAGCCGGATTTGTTGGTGCATCGATAGCCATTGCACTCAAGAAAAACTATCCTGACTACCAGATATTTGCGCTCGATAACCTGAAGCGACGCGGTTCTGAATTGAGTCTGTCACGGCTCAGAGCCGCTGGAATTGAGTTTGTCCACGGCGACATTCGGAGCAAGGAAGATTTCGATTCAATACCGGCTGTCGATACGGTGATTGAAGCATCGGCAGAACCATCGGTTCTGGCTGGTCTGGACGGAACGCCCGATTATCTCATCAATACCAACCTGTTCGGTACGGTCAACTGCCTGAACTTCGCGCTCAAGCACAAAGCCAATTTTATTTTCCTGTCGACAAGTCGCGTTTATCCGATCAAGACGATCGAAACGCTGAATTTCGAGGAAGCCGAGACACGGTTCGTGTTGACCGACGCCCAGCCCGTGCCGGGTGTATCGTCACGCGGTATTGCCGAGAACTTCCCGCTCGATGGTGCCCGGTCGCTGTACGGTACCACGAAACTTGCGTCGGAACTGATCATTCAGGAGTACAATGAGTTCTATGGTCTGAAAACCGTTATCAACCGGTGTGGCGTGATTACGGGGCCCTGGCAAATGGGTAAAGTTGATCAGGGCGTGATGGTACTCTGGATTGCCAAGCACTATTTCGAACAGCAACTGGCCTATATTGGCTACGGCGGAACGGGTAAACAAACCCGCGACATGCTACACATCGACGATCTGTACCGATTGATCGACTGGGAGTTACACAATTTGGACAAAGTCAACGGCGAAATCCTGAATGCGGGTGGTGGCGTGGAAAGCAGCGCGTCGTTGCAGGAACTGACAAAAATCTGTCAGGAAGTGACTGGCAAAACGATTCCGATCAAAGAGGTAGCCGAAAACCGGGCCGCTGATATCCGGCTGTATATTACCGATAATACGAACGTCACCAACCTGACCGGCTGGAAACCACAGCTCGGCGTTCGCGAAATCGTGACTGACATCCACAACTGGCTCAACGAAAACCGAGCTGCGCTGGAACCGATTTTGAAGTAGTAGTTTAGCTTATAATTTGGGTTAGGGGGGTCGTCTTGCTCACTACTCACCGGGTGACTCAAAAAGTCACCCGGTGAGTAGTGAGCAAGACGACCCCCCTAACTGAATCTTAATTCCTTCAAGAGATCCGGGTCGATAACCTGAAAACTCTCGTCAAGGAAGTTGTCAAAATCTACCGGCAATACTAAACGGGCTACCTGTTGATTGCAAAGTGTACCGTTGCGCAGGCCAGCGTAATCCAGATACGACGAATAAGGCCAGTCTTCCAGCCGTTCGCTCAAGCTGGCTCGCATTGGGTTTTGATGAATATAATGTAAGCAGGCAGCTACATACTGATTCTTGTCAAGCCATTTTGCTTTTGTTTCTTGCTGAAGTAAAGAGCCCGTTCGACACTCCTGGATGTTTATAGCTCTCGTATAAGAACGGAGTATGACGGCAATGGCCTGGTTTATCCTGAAAACGTCAGATCCATATGCATTGTCTACACCTGACGGGCTGTTCTCGTCAAACGTCGCAATCAGAAAATGAAAATGATTGGGCATCAGGCAGTAAGCGAGCAGGTCGCACGTGGGCAATAGATGCTTGCGAAGCTTCCGCAGAAAATAGAGATAGTTTTCAGGACGAAAAAAAAGACGTTGTCGATTGTTTCCCCGATTGTAAACGTGATAAAGCTGGCCTGATTCGACGTTCATGACCATTGAGACGTGTCGATTACAAATAGTAATCCTGTGAAACCAATACGTCGAATCAATCGATCCTATCACTTCGCGGGAATGAACGCCAGTGCAGTCCCATTCATGCAGTAGCGCAGCCCGGTTGGTTCGGGGCCGTCCGTAAATACATGGCCCAAATGCGCGTCGCAGACTGAACAGCGGACTTCGCTCCGGTTCCCATCAGGTTCGGTATACAGTGCATTTGGTACAACAGGCGCGTAAAAGCTCGGCCAGCCTGTCCGTGAGTCAAACTTGGTTAATGAGCGGAAGAGGGGATTCTGGCAGCATACACAGTTGTAAACACCGTTTCGGTGCTCGTGCGTCAATTCGCTGCTGTTGGGCCATTCGGTGCCTCGTTCGCGGGTGATGTTGTATTGCGATCGCGTCAAAAGGGATCGCCATTCGGCATCAGTCTTCTCAACCCGTCGACCGTTTGGTGACGTTGTTCCCGGAGGTGGTTTATGCGGTGGTCTCGGCGTAGCGAAATAGGTGCCGTATAACCAGAGTGCCCCTACAACGATGATCGCAGCGAAAACAAAAAAACGGGTCTGCTTCATAGAAATCGCCGGGTAGCCAGAGTGCCACTCGATCAGCCAATGGCTACTTTTCTGAGGATTGACTCGATCACCTGCAAGGTCGATACGCCATCGGCCTCGGCTTCGTAATTGAGCATAATCCGGTGGTTGAACACGTCCGGAGCTACTTCCTTAATATCTTCTGGTAACACATATTCGCGCCGGTCAAAATAAGCGAGGGCTTTGGCCGCCAGATTCAGGTTGATACTGGCGCGCGGGGACACCCCATACTGAATGTACCGGGCCTCGTCGCGGAGGTTGTACTCCATGGGTCGGCGGGTAGCAAAGACCAGTTCGATGATGTACCGTTCCAGCGTCTCGGAAATCGTGATGCCGTTGATCTCGTTGCGGATAGCTGCCAGATCTTCCTTGCCCAGAACCGGCTGCACTTCGTAATCGAAATTCATGTTCGACATCCGGCGCATCACTTCGAGTTCCTCCTCCTTGTTCAGGTAATCGACGAATACCTTCATCATGAAGCGGTCGACCTGCGCTTCGGGCAGCGGGTACGTCCCTTCCTGCTCAACCGGATTTTGCGTGGCCAGCACCAGAAAAGGCCGGTCAAGCACAAACGTTTCTTCGCCGATCGTAACCTGCTTTTCCTGCATGGCCTCCAATAGCGCTGCCTGTACTTTGGCCGGAGATCGGTTGACTTCATCGGCCAGAATTAGGTTGGCAAAGATTGGCCCCTGCTTCACTTCAAATTCTGACGTTTTCTGATTGAAAATCATGGTCCCGATCAGATCGGCGGGGAGCAGGTCGGGCGTAAACTGAATGCGTTGGAAATCCAGTTCCAGTACTTTTGCCAACGTATTGATCGTTAGCGTTTTGGCAAGTCCAGGAACGCCTTCGAGCAGAATGTGCCCGCCCGTAAACAGGCCGATGAGCAGCCGGTTAAGCAGTCGCTCCTGCCCAACCACGACCTGGCTCATCTCGTTGAATACCTCGCGAATTTTGGTGTAATAGGTAAAAGACGTTGCTTGCATCGATGTGTGTTTGCCGATCACCAGGTATACCATCGAACGGGTTCGGTTGTCGTAGCTGGTAAACCTGATTCCATAACCCTAAAACGTGGCCCGAATGCTTCGGTCCTTGCCGTGAATATCTTTATAAACCTGGATTCTGGTAAAGCCCCGATCAGCAAATACCTGCCGCGTATCGTCGCCAAACCGTTCATTGATCTCAACGTAACAAGCCCCGTCTTTCGTCAGATGGCGAACGCAGAAATCCGCAACCGCCTTATAAAACACCAGCGGGTCGTTATCTTCGACAAACAGGGCCAGATCCGGTTCATAGTTCAGCACATTCTGGTTCATATCGGCGGCTTCCGACCGGGTTACGTAGGGCGGATTGCTGACAACGCAATCGAACTTGCCCGGAAAATCGGCTGGTATTTGCAGGATGTCCTGAATCGAAAACGTAACATCGGCGTTTAAATTCTGCGAATTATGCCGGGCCAGCGTCAGGGCTTTTTCGGAGACATCCCAGCCGGTTACGACCGATTGGGGCAGGAAGCGCGATAACGTAATGGCAATGCAGCCACTGCCCGTGCCAATGTCCACGATGGGTACGTCCTCGGTGCGGTCGGCGAAGTCGTGCATGATGAGCCGTACGAGATCTTCGGTTTCAGGACGGGGAATCAATACATCAGGGGATACCTCAAATTCCAGTCCGCAGAAAATGGTCGTGCCAATGACGTGCTGGATCGGTTCCTGTCGATTCAGTCGCTCAAGAATCTTGAACCAATCCGGTTCGGTTCGGTTTGGGGGTAATGGTTTATCCGTTAAAACATCGGTCTTGCGCAGGCCGAAGTAATGGTCGAGCAGCATAAACGCCATCTCCCGCGCTTCTTCGGGTGGGTAGGCTGTAATATTTTTGCTTAAACGTTGATAGAGTGGTTTGGCGGTGGCCATTGGGTCAAGTCTGGTAATTTTACGTAAAACTAAAGAAGTTTGTGATTTATCGGTCGTCGGTCGCGGTACTGATCGTAGCCGACGAACCAAAACCCTTCAGCCGCAAGCTACACGATATGGAACAATTTATGCGTCGTGCCCTCGAATTAGCCACGCTTGGCCGGGGTCATGTGAGCCCAAATCCACTGGTTGGCTGTGTTATTGAGCACGATGGTCGAATCATTGGCGAAGGCTGGCACCAGCGTTATGGCGAGGCCCATGCCGAACGCAACGCTATTTTATCGGTAAAGCCCGAAGACGAGTATCGTTTACCCGACAGTACTGCCTACGTAACGCTCGAACCCTGTTCGCATTATGGAAAACAGCCGCCCTGTGCGGATTTGCTCATCGAAAAGCGGGTAAAACGCGTCGTCTGCTGCAACGACGATCCCAATCCGTTGGTAGGCGGACAGGGGTTCGCCAAATTACACAATGCCGGTATCCTGGTCGAAACCGGAATGCTGGCTAACGTGGGCCGGGAATTGAATGCTCGGTTTTTTACTTTCTTTGAGCAGCAGCGTCCGTATATCATTTTGAAATGGGCAGAAACCGCCGACGGATTTATTGCCGGAGCGGGCGGGAAACCCGTCAAGATCAGCGGTGAGCTGTCGCATCGGCTGGTGCATCGGTGGCGATCGGAAGAAGATGCGATCATGGTCGGTACCAACACGGCCCGTACCGATAATCCCCGGCTCAATGTCCGCCTTGTACCGGGCCGTAATCCAACGCGTATCGTCATTGACAAACAGCTCCAGTTGGCGGCAGATCTGAATTTGTTCGATAATACGCAACCGACGATAGCCTACAATTTGCTAAAAAGCGAAACGGTTGATCAGACGATCTATGCGCAGCTTGACCCCGATAAGCCACTATTACCGCAACTACTCGCTGATCTGTACGAACGGCGCATTCAGTCGGTACTGGTTGAGGGAGGGACCACGTTACTGCAATCGTTCATGGAGGCTGGACGCTGGGACGAACTGCGCGTATTCCGGAGTCAGACCGTACTTGGTGAAGGCATACCGGCACCTAGAGTACGAGGCACCCTTGTGAGCCGACAACGAGTGGGAAACGATGAACTGACGCTGTACAAGCCTTGACCGTAGCACTAGCCACAAAATGAAACGAGGCTTCATCAATCCGATGAAGCCTCGTTCCGTACATAGAACCTAATCCTTATTGCGACTGGGCAACAGGCGTAGCATTGATGCCGATATTGCCACTGGCGACCATCGCTGTACCCGCCATAATTTTTACATTGGCGCTATAACTAGCCAGCTTGTCGTAGAAACCCGCTTCGTTAATCGTGTAGAACTTGCTGCCGGAGAATTCGCCTGTGGCCCCACTGATGGAACCAAGCGGCTTGAGCACAGTAGCCGAACTTTCAGCGAGCTTTCCCTGATAGATGGACGAGGCATACGTTGTGCCACTGGTCGTATTGTAGAGACCCATTTCGACAAGCGTAACCGACGAGCTGTACTTGTAGAACACCACCCGCCCGTAAACCGTCGCTCCCGTCGCCGAAGTCAGCGTGTACGATTTGTAGGTCGTTACTGTGCCTCCGCCGGGCGCTACATTGGTGTTCGGCTCGTATTTATTCTGCTCACACGAACTAAGTAAGGCAAGCATGGACAGGAGAAGGCCCAGGACAGGAATACTATTTCTTTTGTTAAAAATACGCATAGCTTGGAGAGCAGTTAAAAGTTAAACGACACACGGCCATAGTAATACGCACCGTTGGAACCCTGCTGATTGTTCGAATAAAGGTAGAAACCCTGATTTTCGGACCGGAGTATCTGCGGGTACTTATCCAGAATATTGCTGCCTCCGATCGATACTTTCATATTGCGATTCAGGTCGTAACCGAGGCTCAGGTCAAAAATTGCCTGCCCCGAAAAGGTCTGATCGTAGAAATTGCCGTCATTATCGGAGGAGACCGAACGCTCGGTGACCGACCCATAATAGGTGCCGCGCAGCATCGCGTTGAATTTATTAACCCGATAGACCACCGAACCGATCAGCTTGGTTCGGGGCGTTCCCGTTTCAAACTGACCGACCACATCACGACTGAGGTATTTACCCACAACCTGGTCCGGCGTAAGGTTCTCGACGTTCAGGTTCAGGGTTTTCCGGTTGAGGACCGTGTTCTTACTGAAGATAGCCGCCAGGCTGAACGTGACGCTCTGCCCTCTCCGTAGATTGAGGGTGTAGTTTCCAACAGCTTCAAGACCCTTTGAGCGTACATCGGCCCCGTTGACGAAAAACTGTGCTTCGCCATCGCCAATCACTTCGCCATAATTATTGCCAACCTCACTCGCGTTAAAATAACTGGTTCTGAAAATACGGTTGTCGACATCGATCTGGTACGCATCCAACGTCACCTCAAACCCTTGCATTGGCTGATAGGTCAAGCCAAAACCGTAAGTACGCGATTGTTCCTGTCTCAGCCCCTTGATGCCCAACACGCGGGCCGCTGTGCTGTTGGTCGGGTAGGTGGTCACGTCGAGGGGTTGCGGAATGCCATTGGCATCCGGTACGAAAGCCGTGGCCGTGTGGGTGTAGTTCAACTCCTGAAGCGACGGAGCCCGGAAGCCGGTGGCAATCGATCCGCGAATGGACAGCGTTTTCGACAGCGAATAGCGACCGGCCAGTTTTCCGATCGTTACCCCACCAAAATCCGAGTAGTTTTCCAGCCGAAAGGCACCGGCCAGTAAAAACTTCCGGGTGAGTTCCAGTTCGGCGTCCAGGTAAGCGGCCATTGTCGTTCTGAATTCATTCCGTTCGTTCTTGGGGCCAAAACCGGCAAAGCACTGGCAATTGGATGATAGTGACTTTACCGTTACCTGTTGGCCAGCGTATACTGACAACGGCTTTCCGTTGGCATCGACAATTGGTGTGCTGCTGGCATCTTCCAGCGGTTTGCCATCTGGCCCAACGAGCAATCCGTCTTTCACGACTGTCAGTATGCCCGCGTTTCCGTACGAATAACTTTCCTCCTGGCCTTTGATAATCTTGTAGTTCTCAACCCGCATTTCTGCGCCAAACGCGATATTTAAGCCGTTCATTACCCCTTTGAAATAGCGGGAGAGGTCAATATTGGTCGAGTTCTGCGAAAACTGGTGCGTTCCCAGATTCATATTGACCGGCGAGTTGGAGCCTAGCGACGCGTTAAAGGTATTCACCATACCCAGCCGCATCGTATTTTTTCCAAACGTGTTGCTGAAGTCAACGCTAAAGTCGCCTACCTTACTTTTGATGCCAACGGTATTCGAAATATCCGATGTGTTCGACGTCATTTGCGGTCTGAATCCGTTGGGATATAGCAGATAGTTGAAGCGATCGGTCTGCGAGGGTCGCCGGAAATAGCAGGAGAACCCTTCCAGATATTTGTACGATGCCCCGCCGAAACTGTAGATCGTTGTTGTGGGATTGATCTCATAACCCGCGTTGTAAAACGTGCTGCCCAGCGTAATGGCAGGCATCCCGGCGTACACGGCGAAATCGGCTTTTGTCAACCCACGGGCGGCCATTAGTCCGCTTTCGGTGGTCAGCGCGGTAATCTGCGACGTGTTTCCGGCAGCCTGCGCACTAATCAATTCGGGATTCGTAATAACGGGATTGCCGTTTTTGTCGGTTCGGAGGTTGTTCAGATAAGTCTTATCAAAGAAGCCCCAGTCATTGACGAACGGACGCAAGGTCGGTCTGCGTTGCGTGATCTGGCCGGAAATATTGAAATAGCCTTTCTCGTTGATCTTGAAGCCGTAGTTTGCATCGAACTGATAGTTGAAACCGTCGGGTTTGCCCGATTTAGTCAGATCACCCGCCTGGCCACCTGTGTTCGCATAACCGCCACCGGTCAGGCTACCGGTCAGTTTATTCGTTCCTTTTTTGAGGATGATGTTCACCACACCCGCCACGGCATCGGAGCCGTACTGCGCAGCGGCCCCATCCCGCAGAATTTCGACCCGATCAATGGCCGCTACAGGAATGGTCATCAAATCGACAGTGGTAGACGGGCTCCCTACGGCTGTTTCGGTGATGAGTAAGGCCGAGGTATGGCGTCGCTTTCCATTGACAAGCACGAGGATCTGATTCGGAGCCATGTTTCGGAGCTGAACCGGATCGACGTGCGAATTGAGATCGCCCCCCTGCGACCGGACGGCGTTGAAGCTGGGCGCAACGACGGCCAGCATTTGGGCCAGATCCATCTGGGGTAAAGAACCCATAATATCCTTGATCGAAATGACATCTACCGGCACTGGCGATTCGATGAGGGTACGTCCGACATTACGCGTTCCTGTCACGATCAGTTCCGTCAGTTGGGTTGCATCTTCGTCCAGGGCGATCGTAAAACTGGTCTCGTTTCCGACTTTTATTTCTTTCGATTTGAAACCGATGAAACTGACAACAAGAACATCATTGGGCGTCGCTTCCAGGGAGAACAGCCCCTGACTATCGCTGATTGCCCCTTTTCTTGAGTTACCCTTTACCAGGACATTGACGCCTTGCAGGGCTTCGGAGCCAACACTGGTACTGATTTTTCCGGTGATCTTCCTGGCCTGTGCCCAGGCGTCCATAGGGCATAGAGCAGTCAGGACGAGCATGACGATCAGCATTGGCAGGGTGGTAGATCTACGTAGTTTTCTTTTCATTTGTTCGGGTTGATTAACGTAAAAAAAACGGTCATGGAAGCAATTGGGCATTGAGTTAATTGATGGGTAGCGATTACTTGGTGTTGGATCGAAGTGCTGTATCGCATGGATTTGAACTCGATAGATAGTGGGAAAGAAACCTGAAAAAAATGGGCAATAACTAGCCAGGGAAGGCGCTTTTGCGATTCTTCCAACTGTTTTTATAGCGTATAACGGGTGAAGAACAATAGGCTAAGTCAGAGGCTGTTTAGCTATTGCGTTGTCTTGGCCTATAAGCAGCGACGAGATAGTGTTACGCGTACTTTTTGTATATCATTGTGTTGTAATAAGTCAAATATGCCAACTTAAATAACGCGTGTCAACTATTTTTTAAAATATAATATGGAAATAAGGGAAAAATACAAAATAGAGAAGACTAACTGATATTTTGTAGACAGAAATCTCTGAAATGGGTTGGGGAGTAAAAATACTTAGCGCTGAAATCAGTCCGGTCAGGTCAAGCAAAAGCGGTCATGATAACGAGGTTGACAACCCGTACCATGACCGCTTTTATGGGAATACTGATTTTATTGATACGCTTCGCCAGATAGCCAGACGCCTTGCACCGTGAGCGATTTATCCAGTCGCACTAGATTCGCTACGTAATCCGGTTGTATTTTCCCCAATTGACTGCCCATGCCAATAATCTTAGCCGGTATAAGCGAAGCCATTCGCAGGGCGTTCGTTAGTGGAATTCCCGCCTGTTCAACAGCGACCCGGACACAGTCAATCAGCGTGAGGGCCGAACCCGCGAGCTTTCCTTCGTTATTTACATAGCGACCTGGTCCGTTGGTGTCGGGTTCAAAATGGACAACAAATTCACCCAGCGAGAAATCGGGACGGGGCGGATTGGCAAATAACGCATCCGAAATCAGAAAAAGTCGTTCCGGTCCATTGCTTTGATTCAGTTGTCGGTAAGCGATGCGGATGGCGGCCGGATCGCAGTGATACCCATCGGCAATAATACTGGCCCTGACGGCGGGATGGTCAAAAATAGCCCCGACAATACCCGGTTCGCGGCTTTCGAAACCCCGCATGGCGTTATAGAGGTGGGTTGCCAGCGGAAAGCCGTTCCCGAAAGCCGCCATCGCCTGTTGGTAAGTCGCGTTGCTGTGTCCCAGTGAAAGTAGGGTATTGGGGTGTTTCAGCCGATGAATCGTAGCTAACTGCTCGGGCGTCAGAATTTCGGGCGCGAGCGTCAGAATCTGGATCGCGTCGGCGTTGGTGCTGAATAACGCTTCCAGTTCACCTTCGGCTGGTGTACGAACGAAAGCCGCGCTATGAGCCCCGCGCTTGATCGGGTTGAAATAAGGCCCTTCGAGGTGAATGCCCGGCACGCCGTAGGGTATTTCCGCCCGAACTGTCTGGACGGCGGCCATCGCCTGTTGCATGATATCGAGCGAGGTCGAATGGATCGTTGGCAGCAGGGTGGTCGTGCCGTTACTGGCGTGTGTCTGGTAAATGTGCCGAACCGTTTCGGGCGTCGGTATATCATTCAGGAACAGATTCGAGCCGCCATACAACTGTAAATCGATCAGTCCCGGAATCAGGTAGTCACCATCGAGGTCGATGGGCGCTGATTCGTCTGCCCCTACGGTAAGGGCTGTCTCTGAAACTTCTTTAATTTGCCCATTGACGACGCGAACAGATGCGCCTGAAAGAAACGATTCGCCAGTAAAAACGGTGGCGTTCTGGAATGTGATTGCCTGCATGAACGCGAATGTAAAAGGCTACCGTTAAATAACCGGCAGAATTTTATAGTCAGGCTCACTTTTCTACTTTAATCAATTCGACCGGACCGGCCAGCCAGTTTTTTGCCTTCTTCCCGAACTCGATCATGTGAGGCATCTGATCATGAGCCTGAAGCCCGGCGGCATCGGTCCATAGCTCGTGCATGATAAACTTTTCGGGATGTTCGGTACTTTCGAAGAGCTCATAAAGCAGGCAGGCATCTTCTTGCCGAACCTGGGCAACGAGTGTAGACAAACTTGTCCGTAACTCCGCTTCGGAGCCGGGCTTTGCAGTGATAATGGCAAAAACACTGAGTGGCATAATCGTAGAATTTATCGTTTCATGTAGAGACCGGTCGGAATGCCGCATCGGCGGTGGTGCGGCAACCCCTTGCGTCTCATGCGCGTCAGCCATTAGGTGCGCCAGCAACTCTTTCGACTTCTTTTGTTCGATAATTGCTGCCGCGCATGAGACGCAAGGGGTTGCGCACCGGCGGACCGGTCTCTACATAGATTGCCAGATTTCCCACGCTTTTTCGGCCTGTAGCACAAGCATCTGGTAACCATTCATGACGGCGGCCCCACGCTCCAAACCGCGCTTCATAAACTGCGTCTCGGCGGGATTATAGACCAGATCATACAGCAGATGCTGGTCTGTAAGCTGATCGTAGGGGAGGGCGGGTGCTTCGTTGGTACGTGGGTGCGTACCAACGGGTGAACAGTTAATAATGAGTTGGTAATCAGCAATTACCGCTGGCAGTTCATCATACGAATACGTATCGGCAGTTTTCGTTCGCGACACCACGTTGTACGAAATACCCAAATCAGAAAGTGCCGCCAGTACGGCTTTTGACGCGCCACCCGTGCCCAGAACCAGCGCACGCAAACCCGCTACCGGGCGGCCCAAAGAAGCCAGCCAGTCGGTCAATGACTGCCGGAAGCCGTAATAGTCCGAGTTGTAACCAGTTTTGGTACCATCTGTTTCGAGCCTGATGACGTTGACCGCGCCAACTTTTTCAGCTGATGAATCCAGCCGGTCGAGGTACGGAAAAATGGCTTGCTTATGCGGAATCGTTACGTTCAGCCCGCGCAGTCCCGGCGTTTTCAGCAAATCGGGCAGTGAGACCGCCACATCAGGCATCTCAAACAGATCGTACCGGCAATCCGCGATACCTTCGCGTTCGAACTTTTCAGTGAAGTAGCGTTGCGAAAACGAGTGCGTAAGCGGAAAGCCGATCAGGCCGTAACGGGTCATAGGTTAGACAGTTGGCGTGCTGGACCGCTTTTTCAAAGCACCGACAATAATGGGCAGGATGGATAATCCAACGATACCGAATACGACCAGTTCGAAGTTCCGTTGCACGATCGGGAAGTTGCCGAAGAAATAGCCCAGCAAAGCAATGCTGGTAACCCATACTACGGCTCCGATAATGCAGAAACGAAGGTACGTGCCATAGCTCATGCTACCGGCTCCGGCTACAAATGGCGCAATGGTCCGAACAATAGGAATGAAACGGGCAATGATCACCGTCCGGCCACCGTATTTTTCGTAAAATTTCTCGGTTTCGGTGATGTATTCTCGTTTGAAAAACAGAATTCGTTCTCTTGACTTGATCTTCGTTCCCAGGAACTTACCGACGAAATAATTGACATTGTCGCCCATAAGTGCCGCAACGATGAGCAGCGGTATAATGACCCAGACGCTCAGGTCGTTGGTTGGGCGGGCCGCCAGGGCACCAGCTGCAAAAAGCAGCGAGTCGCCCGGTAGCAAAGGCATAACGATCAATCCTGTTTCGGTAAAGACGATCAGGAACAGAATCGCGTACAGCAACACGCCATAATCGTTGGCCCATGCATCGAGGTAACGATCCAGATGAAGCAGAAAATCAAGCAGCGATTTGATGAGTTCCATAATGAGCGTACCGCTAAAGCTGGTTTAAAAAATGACTGAATGTATCCCCACGCAATCCCAGACGGATCGTCTCCAGCGGAATAACTTCGTGAGGAGCGATGTTGCCGAGATTGACATTAGCGCCCAGAAGCTTAACAAACCATACCTGTTGTTCTTTCTGCGGAGCTTCCCACAAAATGCTCTCGGACGGAATCTGCGTCAGAATCTCTTCGACCAGTCCCTGCCGTACCTCGCCACTCGACCGGAACAGCCCGACAGTCCCGCCTTCGCGAGCCTCTCCGATCACTTTCCAGGCACCGGCCTGAAGTTCAACCCTCATTAGCTGAATCCATTTGTAGGGCGGAATAATCTTGGCTTCATCTTTGGAGCCAACTTCCGACAGAACCGTCACCTGCGTAGCCAGTGTCCGAATATATTCGCACTTCTCGTCCTGCGGCATTTCAATGGAACCATCTGATACTTCAGCGTACTCCATTTTATACCGGTCCAGCAGCTTCCGGTAGTCGTCGAACTGATTACGGGCAACGAACGCTTCGAAGAGCGTTCCGCCAAAGTAGACCGGCAGGCCCGCTTCCCGATAAATATCAAGTTTCTCCTGAAGTTTGGGGGTAACAAAAGAGGTTGCCCAGCCCAATTTGATGATGTCTGAGTAGCCAGCGGAGGTGGACAAAAAGTCCTCGACTTCGCGCAGGCTTAATCCCTTGTCCATTACCATGGTCAGCCCGCTCTGGCGCGGCTTGGCGGTACGATCGGGAATCTGCGTAAGCGTATAATTCATTCCGAATGATCCAATAGGCATGTTTAAAATCGCCCAAAAGTAGTATAAGTACTGATAACCTCCCAAGAAAGTCCATAAATAGTAGCGTCTGGTACGGGTATAGCTTAGTTTCGTACTATTTTTGTTGGATATGGACAATTTGATAAACCCTCGTCTTGATTTCTTTCGCTCACAGATCGGTAAGGATATGAGTGGCAGCATTTCACCCTTTGGCCGCTGGCTGAAAGGAACAATCCGGGCCGCCGACTATGGCCGGTTGGTCGTTGAGTACACAATTCGTGAAGAATTAACCAATCCGGCGGGTGTGCTGCACGGTGGTGCTGCCGCTGGCATTCTGGACGATCTTGTCGGGGCTACGGTCTTTACGCTCGGTCGTGACTACGCGTACACATCGGTAAACCTGAACATCGATTTTCTCCACGCGGCCCGACTAGGCGACATCGTGACGGCAACGGCGGAAATAATTCGTGCCGGAAAAAATATTGTCCACGGCGAAGGCCGGATCGTGGCTGCCGATGGTAAACTCATTGCCAAATGTGCCACTAATCTAATCCAGACGTCGGTTAAGTTGCCTGTTTAGAAATCGAGGTTTGGATGGCCGACTGGTTTGCGGTAATCAATGCGTGACAAAGTATTGCGCGTGTGCAAAAAATGCGTTACTTTTGCACCTCATTTCCAATTTCATACAAAAAACATGTACGCAATCGTAGAGATCGCAGGGCAGCAATTCAAGATCCAGAAGGGTCGTTCCATCTATACCCACCGGTTAGAGGGCGATGTGGACGCTGCACTTGCCTCCGACAAGGTGAAAATTCTCCTTGTTGACAACGAAGGAAGCATCTCCATTGGTGCTCCAACTGTCGCAGGAGCGACGGTATCAGCCAAAATCGTTGAACACCTGAAAGGCGAAAAAGTAATCGTCTTCAAGAAAAAACGTCGTAAAGGCTACAAAAAGAAAAATGGTCACCGTCAGTATTTGACCAAAGTTCTAATCGAAGATATAACTCTGTAAACTAGTAGTCAGTAGTCGGGAGACTGAACTGATGTCGTAACAGACCTTCGTTTCACTCCTTATTTCTCACTCCTAATTCCTAAAAGAAAATGGCACACAAGAAAGGTGTAGGTAGTTCCAAAAACGGCCGCGATTCGCACAGCAAACGCCTGGGTGTGAAGTTGTTCGGTGGCCAGTCGGCTATTGCCGGCAACATCATCGTCCGTCAGCGCGGTACGAAACATCACCCCGGTAAAAACGTTGGTCTGGGTAAAGACTACACGTTGTTCGCGCTGGTTGATGGTACCGTAAAGTTCCGTCCCGGCCGTAGCAGCCGTTCATACGTCGATATCGTTCCTGCTGGTCCTTCGGTCGTTGAAACAGCTCCCGTAGCTGAAGTAGCCACCGCCTAGTACAGCAGTGAGTACGTGATAAGAAACCCGTTTGGCTATGCGCCGAGCGGGTTTTTTTGTGGGCAAAAACTAAAAAAACAGTATGACTGTTATCCGACTGCCAATGCTACCGACCGAAAGCGGTAACGTATAAACAGAAAACCTTCTTACGAATGAATCCTACACTAAGCCGTCCCGTATCCATATTTACCGAAGGCAGCCCAAACCCGAACTCGATGAAGTTCGTCGTTAATTTCGAACTCGTTCCTGCCGGGTTATCCTTCGATTATGCTACGCCTGCCGATGCCATCGTCGATGGGAAAGCATCACCACTGGTCGTGGCTCTCTTTGGGTTCGACTTTGTGCGTCGGGTATTTATCTCGGGTAATTTCGTGACGATCACCAAAGACGATGAAACGGACTGGGACGAAGTCGTTTTCGAAACCAAGTTCTTTCTGAAAGATTATTTTGGCGAACAGAAGCCTGTCTTCTCGCAGCGGACGATGGACACGAATTCCACGAAACTGGAGGTGGACTCTGAAACGGTTCAGAAAATCAAAGCGGTCCTCGATCAATACATCAAACCAGCCGTTGAGTCAGACGGGGGCGCGATTAGCTTTTACTCATTCGATGAGCCAAGCGGTACGGTAAAAGTCTTGTTGCAAGGCTCTTGCAGTGGCTGCCCTTCATCGACACTAACGCTTAAGTCGGGCATCGAGAATCTGCTGACCCGCTTGGTTCCTGAAGTAAAACTGGTTGAAGCAGAGGGCGTGTAATCGACCATAAATTGTGTAAAACGGGGAAGGTCGTTGCCAGAATCGCCAGATTTTAGCATCGACCTTCCCCGTTTTATGATACCGCTTAATCAAAAAAAAAAGCGCACAGGTAAACCCACGCGGCAAATTGACGTTTACTTTGCAGCACACTCCGCCATTCAAACCGTGACTGCATGAAGTATTCGTTTGTATTGATTTCAATTCTGCTGGCCACAACAGCCAGTTTTTCACAAAATCTCCTAGGCATTTCAACCAGTCGCTACGGTGGCACCAATCGGCTCTACATCAACCCGGCATTAGCCGCCGACTCGCCTTCCAAGTTTTACCTGAATGTGGCAACGGGCGAAGCCCACGTCAACAACAACTACGTTCGTTATCAGGCTCCGTTTTCGTTACTTCGCCTGATCAGCGGCACAGTACCTGCCGAGTACAAGAATTCGGACGGTACTGTGCGTTTTGACGCGTCGTACACGAAAGAAATTCTGGACGGTGCGCCTAAAAACGGGACGATTCTGGGCGAGATTCGGGGTCCGGCTTTTCTAATAAAAACGAGCGATCGGGCTGCTTTTGCCGTCACAACCCGGTTTAGGGCAGTAGGGCAGGTTATTGGCGCGTCAGAAGATTTACTGTCGGCGTTTAGAGCTAGCCTGAATGATCGGGCACTGTATAGCATTCCGAACAACGACAACAAGTTTAGCGGTAGCACAAATACGTATGCCGAACTTGGGTTGACCTATGCCGGTACGATCTGGGAAGGCGATGGACAAAAATTGTTGCTGGGCGCTACGGCTAAGTTTTTACTGGGATACAATGCGCAGCACCTGATCAACCGGGGCATGGACTACCGCATCATACCCGACCCGAACAATCCAAATAGTGCGCTACTGGAAGTCAACCGATTGGATGCAACACTCGCTTACACCAGCTTTTTGCAGGGCCGTAGCCTGAATCCCCGGACGCTGTTCAGTACATCAGCACCTGGTAAAGGGTTCGGCGCTGACATTGGCCTGACGTACATTAGTCAATACGACTCCGATAGTCCTGCCCTACAGCTGGGGCTGGCCGTGACCGATATAGGGGGGCTAACGTATACGGGCCAGGAGTACCGGTACACGGACATCGGCCAAAATCCAGTCCGGTTTCGGGGAAGTGATTTCAATGGTATCAACGGCCCCGAAGATATTGCGCGGGTTATTCAGGATCGGATCAATACCGGCCGCAGCCCCGATAACACCAGCTTCCGAACAGGCTTGCCCACGTCGCTTAACCTGACCGCCGATTACCACACGCCAGGTGGGTTTGGGGTAAACCTGACCTATTTGCAGGATGTACGATCCGTACAGGCGTTGGCTACTCACCAACCGTCTATTGTTGCGGTGACCCCACGTTACGATGCCCGCTGGATGAGTCTGTCGGTGCCAATCGTTTACATCAATCATGGACTGACCGCTGGCGCTACGGTCCGGGTTGGACCGGGCTGGCTTGGCACCGATAATTTTTTGGGTTTACTGGGCAACGTCAGTAACGGAATCAAAGCACGTGGCTTGGATATTTACGCTGGCTTTGCTTTCGGAATCGGGCGCGCCGATGAGGAGTAACTAATTGATTGATCGACAAGGCCATTGCGTGTATGGTCTGACCGGTAGGCGCTAACTCTCATACGTACGGCTAATTCCCTGCTTTCTCAAGGAGTACCGACTATTCTTTTTCGAGCAGAAATGTTTAATTTTGGTCAAATCCTGCTTTTAAACCGGGATTTACCGGGTCTGCTATGACCGAACGAACCACGTTTTTTGATACATCACTTCTCTACCTCAAAGGGCTAGGGCCACAGCGTACGGAGCTTCTCAACAAGGAACTGAATCTGTTCACCCTGGGTGACCTGATTCAGTATTATCCGTTTCGGTATGACGACCGGACGCGTTATTACACCATAAGTGAGTTGATGGATTCGATGCCATCGGCGCAGATTCGGGGGCGGCTCCGCGACTGGTGTATGGAAGGGGAGGGGCCTAAGAAACGACTGGTTGCCACCTTTACCGACGGAACCGGCTCCATGAGCCTTGTCTGGTTTCAGGGCGTTACGTATATCGAAAAAATACTCCGGCGCGATGGCGAGTATATTGCCTATGGGAAGCCTCAGTCCTTCAACGGTCAGTTTAGTATCGTCCATCCGGAACTGGAAAACACGAACACGGTTTCCGAACAGGAATTGGGGTTCCTGCCGGTCTACAACCTGACCGAAAAGCTGCGCAAGCGACACCTCGATAGTAAGGTGATCGGCAAAGTCATGCGGATTCTGCTCGAACAGGCTTGGCCGCATATTCACGAAACCTTGCCCGATTCGCTGATTCAGCAGTACCGGCTTGTGGGTAAGCGTGACGCAATGTGGAATATCCATCTTCCCCAAAATCAGGGCTGGCTGAAACAGGCACAACGCCGATTGAAATTCGAGGAGTTGTTCTACAATCAACTGCGGCTGATCAAGAACAAGCTGATTCAGAAAGAAGAATTTCCGGGTCAGGTGTTCCGGGATACGACGCTGATGAAGCATTTTTACACGGACCTGTTACCGTTTGAACTGACCGGTGCCCAGCAGCGTGTTATCAAAGAAATTTACGCCGATCTGCTGACCGGACGGCAAATGAACCGGCTATTACAAGGCGATGTGGGCAGCGGTAAAACGATCGTTGCGTTCATTGCCTGCCTGATGGCGGTTGGCAATGGTGCTCAGGCTTGTATCATGGCACCAACCGAAATTCTGGCCGATCAGCACTACAATGGGCTCAAGCCGTTTGCCGATGCCATGGGCCTGAGTCTCGGTATTTTGACCGGATCGACCAATAAAAAACGGCGGGTTGTACTGCACGAAGAGTTGCAGGCCGGTAAAATGCACATTCTTGTCGGAACCCACGCGTTGCTGGAAGACGTCGTGCAGTATAAGAATCTCGGCCTGTGCATCATTGACGAGCAACACCGGTTTGGGGTCGCGCAACGCGCCAAACTCTGGCGGAAAAACGAAACGGTACCTCCGCACATTCTGGTCATGACGGCTACGCCCATACCCCGTACGCTGGCGATGACACTGTACGGAAATCTCGATGTGTCGGTTATTGATGAACTCCCGAAAGGCCGGAAGCCGATCAAAACCGTTCACAAATACGATAAGCACCGCGCGGAAGTGTTTGGTTTTATGCGCCAGCAAATCGAACTGGGACGGCAGGTGTACGTCGTCTACCCCTTGATCGAAGAGTCAGAAAAGCTCGATTACAAGGACCTGATGGATGGGTTCGAGAGTATGCAGCGGGCCTTTCCAAGACCTAAATACGAGATCGGTATACTGCATGGAAAAATGCTGGCCTACGAAAAGGACGACGAAATGCAGCGGTTTATCCGGCACGAAACGCAGATTATGGTAGCCACCACGGTTATTGAGGTGGGCGTGAACGTACCAAATGCCAGCGTGATGGTTATTGAAAGTGCCGAGCGATTCGGCCTGTCGCAGTTGCACCAGCTCCGTGGGCGCGTTGGGCGGGGGGCCGAACAGTCGTATTGTATCATGATGACCGGCTACAAACTCAGCAGCGATACGCGTACCCGACTCGAAACGATGGTTCGCACGAATAATGGTTTCGAGATTGCCGATGTGGACCTGCAACTGCGTGGCCCCGGCGATTTGAGTGGTACGCAGCAAAGTGGCGTTATGGACCTGATGATTGCTGACCTGGCAAAAGATGGTGCCATCCTGACGGCTGCCCGTGAGTCGGCACAGGCCATTTTGGCTGAAGACCCCGAACTCGTGTTGCCCCAACACGCACCGATCCGAAATCACGTCGATGGGTTGAAGAAAACGGATAGCAACTGGGGTCGGATCAGTTAAAGTTGCTGATCATCTGGCCCCCGGTGGAGTAATTGGCTGAGCCTTACAATGATCACGGCTTGCATTTTACGGCTGAGGCTGTATCTTCCGACTGTCAATCAACCTGATCTGCTTCATGCGATACCCGCTACTCCTCATACTGGGTTTATTTTTCCGTATAGCCCATGCTCAGACAACCTTCACCGTTTCGTTTCCGGCATCGCAGAGCAAAACGCCACTCGACGGCCGGGTACTGCTCATCCTCGCCAAAAGTAATACCTCGGAGCCCCGGTCTCAGGTGAGCGATGCTGTTGAAACGGCCCAACTTTTCGGCAAAGATGCCGACGGAATAAAGCCAAATCAGGTTGTCGACTTCGGTGCCGATGTGTTTGGTTACCCAAAACGTAGTTTGAAGGATCTGGCACCGGGCGAGTATTACGTGCAGGCTGTTCTGCACAAGTACGAGACATTCAAGCGCAAAGACGGGCATACGGTTAAATTGCCAATGGATCGGGGAGAAGGGCAGAACTGGCGAACAGCACCCGGCAATCTTTATAGCAAGCCGTTGAAGATTAGCCTGAAAGCAGGTTCGAAGCAATCGGTTGCGGTCGTACTCGATCAGGTGAACCCGCCCATTGAGGAGCCCAAAGACACTAAGTTCATCAAACACATCAAGATTCAGAGTAAGCGACTAACCGAATTCTGGGGGCGACCCATGTATCTGGGGGCTCACGTGCTACTTCCGGCGGGATTTGCCGAACACCCCGAAGCCCGTTATCCACTCTGCATTTTTCACGGCCACTTTCCCGACGATTTCTCCGGCTTTAGTGAAACGCCCCCACCGGCTACTATGGACACGACCGACTACATCGAACGGTTTCACATATACGGGTACAAAAAACAGGTAGCGCAGGAAGCATACGATTTTTACGAAAAGTGGACGAGCAAAAATTTCCCACGGATGCTGATCGTCGAAATTCAGCACGCGAACCCATACTATGACGACTCGTACGCGGTCAATTCCGAAAACCTGGGTCCGTACGGCGATGCGATCATGTACGAGCTGCTGCCCGAAATTGAAAAACAGTTCCGGGGAATCGGACAGGGATGGGCACGATTTACATACGGTGGATCGACGGGCGGATGGGAAGCCCTGGCCGCGCAGGTATTCTATCCCGATGAGTTCAATGGTTGTTTTGCCGCTTGCCCTGACCCGATTGCGTTCGACGCGTATACTGTTTTCAATCTGTACAAAGACAAAAATGCCTATTACGCAGAGGGGCCGTTTCGCCGGACTCCCCGTCCCGGCCAGCGCAATTACCTCGGTCAGGTGAAATGTACCGTCGAAGAGACTAACCACCGCGAACTGGCACTTGGCACGCATTCCCGATCCGGCGATCAGTTCGACATTTGGGAAGCGGTCTACTCACCGGTAGGCGCGGATGGCTACCCAAAACGGATCTGGAATAAACTCACGGGCGAAATTGATCCCGCCGTTGCCACCTATTGGCGCGACCACTACGATCTGCTGCATATTCTTCGGCGTGACTGGAAAACGCTTGGCCCTAAAGTCGCGGGTAAAATTCACATCTACTGTGGTGACATGGATAACTACTACCTCAACAATGCCGTCTATCTGATGGAGGATTTTCTGAAAACTGTTCAAAATCCGTCGGCTAGTAGTGAGGTAGCTTACGGTGACCGGGCTGAACATTGCTGGAACGGCGATCCAACGCAGCCTAATTACATAACCCGGCTCCGGTATAATACGATGTACATCGACAAGATTATGAAGCGCATCGAAATATCGGCTCCGAAGGGCGCCGACCTCAAAAGCTGGCGCTATTGATCTGTTTACGGGTGTAGAGACGCAAGAACTGCGTCTCGAGTGCGTCAGCAATTATCGAACAAAAGAGCTGTTGAAGAAGATTGCTGACGCGTAGGAGACGCAGGGGATTGCCGCACCTGCGGTGATGCGGCATTCCAACCGGTCTCTACAATTGGCTCAAAAAGGCCATTGTATCGACACCATCGGCGTAATCGCTTAGTCCGGGATGCTGCGTTTGACCGAAGGCAACCGTTGGTAGAGTTACATGACCGGACAGCCAGTCTTGGGCTGAAGCCACGACCTGAATCTGATCGGCACGTTCGTTAAGCCAGGCCGTTGCATCGGCAAGCGTACGGTACGTCTGGAAGTACAGCACTGAAATCGGCGACACCAGTGCATCATTTTCCGTCACCAGCAGATAGCCATTATCGAGATGCGGAACCGCATTGATCAGGTAAATCGACTTATTGTAATCGTAATTATTCTGGTACTTATGATTGTTCAGGTAGAGCTTAACCTGCGGTTCCAAAGCCCGCAATAGGGGAATGAAATCGTATTCGTCGGGGACTAATAGGGTTGATACATTTCGGCAACCCAACCCGTAATAGTCCGAAATATCGTGGTCGAGTTTCAGGAATTCATCGTCCTTTTCCTCGCCCATCAGCAGTCCGACAGAGGTTCGGTTCCGGCGAATGATGCTTGGTTTTTTTGCAAAATAGTAGTTGAAATAACGAGCCGTGTTGTTGCTGCCGGTAGCGATGTACGCGTCAGCGGCATTTAACCGGTCGGCTTCCTCGATCAGATCCGCAAAATTCGGATTGATCTCTTTTATTTTTTGTATTAAATAGTGAATTAGTACAAAATCTTGCGTGCTAAGCTTCGCTAATAATTTATGACCGCTTAGAAGCACACAGAGCAGATCGTGGAATCCGACGGCTGGAATGTTACCAGCCATAACGACGCCAACGGAACGGGGAACAGTAGTTGGCTCGGCGGGATACTTACTTAGCCAGGCAGCGAGTTTATCGGCTGTCAGAAATTCGTCCGCGATAGCGCTGAGGGCATTTAAGGTGTTGGCAGGCGTAAACCAGTTATTCTTATAATAGGCCCGTTGCGCCACTTCGGCTAATTCGGACTGGGCTTCGGGAGCGCGTAAGTAGTCTCCTAGGGCCACGAACGTTTGCAGGCGTTCTGATTGAAGCATGAAGTAAATAAACAAATGGAATACACCATCAACTAATGTAATTAAATTTTAGTTTGCCTCTAACCTTTAAATAGTTATATTTGTTGTTCTATTCAGGAAGATAAAAATTTATCGTCTATAAATCTGTACTGCTCATGGCAATCATGATCACTGACGAGTGCATCAACTGTGGTGCCTGCGAACCCGAATGCCCGAACACTGCCATCTATGAGGGCGGTGTTGAGTGGACTTGGAGTGGTGGAACCGAACTGACCGAAGTCGATTTTGGCGATGGTACGGTTATCAGCGGCAAAGCCCCACAATCGCCCGTCTCGAATGAATTTTATTACATCGTGAGCGACAAATGCACGGAGTGTATGGGCTTTCATGAAGAGCCGCAATGTGCCGCTGTTTGTCCGGTAGACTGTTGTGTGCCCGATCCAGAAGTTGTGGAAGATGAGGAAACATTACTGGCTAAAAAAGCGTGGCTTCATGCTGAAGCGTAAGTAAGACAACTACCAGTCGCAAAAAGCCTGACCGAATGATTCGGTCAGGCTTTTTTACGTTTTGAGAAAACTGAGAAAAGCTATATTTTGAGAATTAGGGAAAAAATAAAATTTGGCTAATTTTAGCATTGACAGAATATAATAAAATCGCGTATGAGGTTAGATATTTGAGTACTTTACATGTAAATAGTAGTACGATTTGAACAAAATTGCGTAAAAACTGCTAAATAGCTCAATTGTTCAATTAAATCTCTTGTGTAGAATAAATTATATGATAAAATTTGTCCCCGGTTAAACTACAATTTATACAACGACTCCACCAAATAAAAAGCATGAAAAAAACAGTTCTACTTCTTACTTCTTTGTTTGCCGGAATTGGTGCCTATGCCCAGGATTCGACGAGTACGACTCCTGGAAAATTTACCTTCTCCGGTTACATGGATACCTACTACATTGGTAATTTCAATAACCCGAAGAGCCAGTCTAACCTGGGATTAACGAACAATGGCGCTAGCCCCGGCAATGCACGGGCGTTCGATCAGAAAGCCGGTCAGTTTGGTATTGGTCTGGTGCAGGCCAAGGCTACCTACACCGCGGATAAAGTAGATGCTGTAATGGACCTGACGTTTGGCACATTTGCCGATCTGGGTAACTACGGTAACAATGTTGGTCTGCTAGGAACGCCCGGATCAACGGCCCTGGCCATTAAGCAAGCCTACATTGTTTTTAAAGCTACGCCTAAATTATCGTTTACGGCGGGTCAGTTCGGTACACACATCGGTTATGAAGTTATTGATGCGCCGGTTAACTTCAACTATTCGCTCTCTAACCTCTTCAATAACGGACCCTTTTATCACATCGGTCTGAAAGCTCAATATGCGTTCAGCGACCGCGCTTATTTGATGTTGGGCGTTGTGAACAACGTGGATAATCTGTTCGATAACAATAAAAAGAAGGGCCTGATCGGGCAGTTCTTTTTCTCGCCGGTTTCTGGCTGGAATGTCTACCTGAATGGAATTGTCTCAAACGAAGCATCGGCCGCAATTCCCGCAACCACAACCACACCGGCTGTGTCGGCGGATGATGCGCACTACTCGCTGTTTGACCTGACTACCACCTACCAGATCACCCCTAAATTTTACCTTGGCTTGAATGCGGCTACGGGAACGCAAAAGGGTGATTATCAGGGTTACGGCGGTCCTGCTACGTCGAAGAGTTGGGGCGGTGTCGCCGTTTATTCGAACTATTCGTTCACCGACAAATTTGGTCTGGGTGTTCGCTACGAAACATTCGACAACAAGAACGGTGCCCGTGCCCTGACGGATGCATCAGGTGCAGGTGCCAGCGTGAATTCGATTACGGTAACCGGAAACATCACGGCTGCCGACGGGCATATCCTGTTCAAACCAGAGCTCCGGTTCGATGGCTATAGCGCTAACAAATTCGAGAAGAATGACGGGTCACTGAGCAAGTCGCAAACGACGCTTGGCATGGCGGCCATCTTCAAGTTCTAAGCACGTAACCCCGTTTCTTAACCCAATCTATAACTCAGTACAACAAAAACCCCTCAATTATTATGCAAAAGCCCAATTACGTACCGCTGATTCTGCTGGGAATCTTTGCCATTCTCGGTATACTTCCTGGTTTTAATTCCGTTCCGACACAAATCGTAACGGAAGGTATCAATTCTGGTGATACCGCCTGGATGCTGGTTGCTACTGCTCTTGTTTTGTTGATGACACCTGGTTTGGCGTATTTCTACGGTGGGATGGTCAACAACAAAAACGTTATTTCGACCATGCTGCAAAGCTTCATTGCAATGGGCGTCATCAGTGTGTTATGGGTAGTTGTCGGTTTCAGCTTAGCCTTCGGTACATCAATCGGCGGTTTCGTTGGTAACCCGATGGATCACTTCATGTTCAAAGGCGTACTGGATGGCAAACCCTGGTCTCTGGCGGCTTCGATTCCCCTAGTCGTTTTTGCGTTCTTCCAATTGAAATTTGCGGTTATAACACCGGCTCTGGTAACGGGTTCGATGGCCGAACGGATCAACTTCCGGTCTTACGTTCTGTTCATGATTCTATTCAGTCTGCTGGTATACGCGCCATTGGCACACATGACCTGGCATCCTGAAGGACTCTTGTTCAAACTAGGTGTCCTTGATTTTGCGGGTGGTACGGTTGTTCACATGTCTGCTGGCTGGGCTGCGCTGGCGGGTGCCCTGTACCTGAAACGTCGTAAGTCTCAAATTGAAGCGAGCTACTTCCCACCAGCCAACATTCCGTTCGTGCTGCTAGGTACCGGTTTGCTGTGGTTCGGATGGTTCGGTTTCAATGCCGGTTCAGCGGTAGGGGCTACGCCACTGGCGGCTTCGGCTTTCGCAACGACGAACACGGCTGCGGCTGCGGCTGGTCTGGCCTGGGTGCTGTTCGATGCGGCTAAAGGCAAAAAAGTATCGGCTCTTGGTTTTTGTATCGGTGCTGTTGTCGGTCTGGTTGCCATTACGCCAGCCGCTGGTTTTGTAACGGTGCCAAACTCGATCTTTATCGGTACGGTTGCGTCAATGGTTTCGAACTTTGTTGCTCACCTGCGTACGAAATCAACGCTCGACGATACGCTCGACGTTTTCCCTTGCCACGGTGTTGGCGGTATGGTTGGTATGCTGATGACGGGTATTTTCGCCAGCAAAGGAGTAAACTCTGCCGTTGTTGATGAGGGCCTGGCATTTGGTCAGACAACCTTGTTCATCAATCATATCATTGCCCTGGTTGGTGTGTCGATATTCGCTTTCGCAATGTCGTACCTACTACTGAAGATCACCGATCTGATTCTGCCTCTGCGCGTATCTGAAGAAGATGAGAAGTCAGGCCTTGATGTTAGTCAGCATGACGAATATCTGATCGAAGCATAAAAAATAACACCAAAGCCACAGGCGCCCTGTCAGGCGTTCATGTCCGACAGCTTTACTGTGGTTTTGTTGTACTCATGGAGCCGCTCCCGCTTGGGGGCGGTTTCCTGCTTTTACCGGATGCTGTGTACGTCAACTGGCTCAACCAAGGCTACTTTTAGCTTTTCCAGCATGTGCTGGACCAGTCAGTTATGCGTCGGACAGTGGAGAGTTTACCGAGTCTTAATTACACGTCTCTAAATTCCAGTCCTCCTTCAGCTTGTTAACCAACTCGGCTAGTGCATGCATGTCGACGGGTTTGACTATATACTCATTGGCTCCTTTCGCGTATGCTTCTGCCTTATCCTGGTCATTATCCGATGTAGAAAACACGATAATCGGGGTATGAATATAAACAGGCGTATTCCGTAAGATTTGCAGTGACTCAAGACCGTTCAGACGCGGCATGTTCAGATCAAGAATAATTAAGCAGGGCCGGTCCGGTGAATCATTGAGGGCTTCCAGTAGATCCAACCCATCAATGGCGAATCGAATGTTGGCTTCCGGGCAGCGCAGGTCAAAGGCTACTTTCATCAAGAGTCTGTCATCGTCATCGTCATCAGCGACGAAAACGGAATAAGTAGTCTTAAGTTTCATAGTGCGTGATGAACACAAAGAGGCCCTGATCTGGTTTCGAGCTATCAGGATTAAAGCATAGGTACAGTTACTTTGTGGATCGGATCAATACCGGCAAGTTACTCGTCAACGGGATTTGCTCTCAGCATGATAATCGTTTACTTAATCGGCTTCTACCCTGAATCCAGAACGACCGACCAGCTGAGTGTCTTGTCTGTTGATGCCGAGTAGCTACGTGAATACCTTGACCGTCAGTAACGAGCGGCCTAAAGGTTGCCTACTGCCGGTTATGGAGTTGCGAAAAGCCGTGTCGACCAGTTTAGACGTGGGCCAACTTGTCCGCTCGTATTCAGTGATAGAGTTATAACTGCCAGTCATACGACAATATTATGCATAATGTTTGGATATAGACGCTATTTCAAATCTGAAAGAACGAGTGTATACGTGACCCTGCGTGCTAACGAATCGAACGGAGTAACGAAAATTGAGCAGGCATTGTAAGCGAGTTGTCAACTTTTCACGCATGAGATACGGGTTAATTGGCCGTTCACCGGTAAAACTCTTGAGTTTTTTAGTGTACATTAGGTAACTAGTTCTAGTTAATGCCAATGATGAAGTCAAAACAACCTGATTCAGTAGCCATCCAGCCAATTGCATATGAGCAAACCTACCCACTGCGACACAGTGTATTGTGGCCTGATAAACCACTCGATTATGTGAAGGTCGATAATGATTCGGATGGCTACCATTTTGGCGCCTTTGTGGACAAGCAATTAGTGGCGGTTATTTCGTTGTTCGTCGATGGCTCGACTGCCCGCTTTCGCAAATTTGCTACCGATCCCGCCTTTCAGCACCGGGGTATAGGAACGATGTTACTGACTCATGTCATTAACGAGTCCTGTCGGCTGGGAGCCGCGTCACTTTGGTGTGATGCCCGGCTCGATGCGGCCGATTTTTATCGTCGGTTCGCGATGCAAACGGTCAGTGAGGTATTTTACAAAGGGCCGATTCCGTACGCTAAATTCTCGCTTACGCTTTAAGTAATCAGTTGCCCTTCGAGTAGTCAACGAGTTTATGCCGATCGATGATTGAATTACATTCGCCCGGGATGTGATAACGAAAGCCGTAATCAGCTTGACCCCTTGTCAGCCAGAGGAAGAACTTATGGCAAAGAACGATAATCTATAACCAAACGATTCACGGATGAGTTTAGTAAGCACATTATGGCGAAATGAATCGATGTTTCATGGCCAGGTATGCTTATTAATTCTCAACGATGAAAACGAAATCACTGATTCTGGCGACGGCTGCAATAGCTGCCCTGTCGGCTTGCAGTCAAAAAAAAGAAAGTGGTGCAACTGCTACAGAGGTGGCTACTGCTGACACAACCCTCACTTTACCCCCTCCCTACGAGACCAAATCGGCGCTGCATTTCAGCAATGTGGTTGGTTGGCCGGCTGGCAAAACGCCACAGGCTCCAGCCGGATTTACGGTAACCGAATTCGCCCGCGATATGGCGAGTCCACGTTGGATCTACGTAGCACCCAATGGCGATATTTTCGTTACGGAAGCCAATACGGAGCGGAAAGGCGCAAAGCAGGCTGTAAAAAATGTGGTAACGGGGCAAAGCAAATCGGAACGGTCAGAGGCAAGTGCCAACCGGATCACGATCTTCCGCGATACCAACAACGATGGTAAGCCCGATGTCAAAGAAACGTTTCTGGCAGGACTGAACCAGCCGTTTGGAACGCTGGTTCTGGGAAACAGCTTTTATGTAGCGAACACCGACGGTTTGTGGCAATATCCTTATAAAGCTGGCCAGACCAAAATGACCGCAGCCGGCAAGAAAATCCTGAGTCTGCCCGCTGGTGGCTATAACAATCACTGGACACGTAATTTGCTGGCCAGCCCCGACGGAAAGAAGATTTACATCTCCGTGGGATCTGGAAGTAATGTGGGTGAGAATGGAATCGAAAATGAAGTCCGACGGGCTAATATTCTGGAGATAAACCCCGATGGGACCGGTGAGCGAGTCTATGCCAGTGGCTTACGGAATCCGGTGGGTATGGATTGGGAGCCTGGCAAAAATATCCTTTATACGGCGGTCAATGAACGTGATGAACTGGGCGACGAGTTGGTTCCTGACTACCTGACGAGCGTGAAAGAAGGTGCCTTTTACGGATGGCCTTATTCGTATTACGGTCAGAACGAAGATCCACGTCGGAAAGGAGAACGCCCTGATCTGGTGAAAAAATCGCTTGTGCCCGACGTGCCACTTGGTGCCCATACGGCTTCACTGGGTCTGGCTTTTTACGATCAGACGGCGTTTCCGGAAAAATACCGGAATGGGGCGTTCATCGGACAGCATGGCTCCTGGAACCGGTCATCGTTTTCAGGTTACAAAGTTGTCTTTGTGCCATTTGCCGATGGGAAACCGGGTAAACCAGAGGATTTTCTAACCGGATTCGTCGCACAGGGAACAGACAAAGACGTTCATGGCAGACCGGTAGGCGTATCGGTTTTACCTGACGGTGCGTTGCTGGTTGCCGACGATGCCGCTGGTCGGATATGGCGTATAGTTGCCAGTAAATAAGCTGGCGTAGTACGCTAGTCCATAAAAAAATCCGTAGCACAAGGGCCTCTCTTTCGAGCTCCCTATGCTACGGATTTTTTTATGGACTAGCTGTAGGGCGGGTGGAAACCCGCCTTACAACAATGTAGTAGCTCCTTTAAAACTGATAGAGCACTCTGGCTCGCAGACCCACCGTGATGTTTTGCTGACAGCCAGGGTCCTCCTGAATCGGTGCGGTAACCAAGGGGCCTGCCTGCGCAACCCAATGCTTGCGTTGCCATTCGACATTAGCACCGAATGTCATATTGTTGAACAAATCTACTGGTCGAATACTGTTAGCCGTCAGCTCCTCGAAGCCCATCCGATAGGGTAGCTCTTGATAGAAGCTTATGTACTGCCGATTTTGCAGATTCAAACTGGTACCGACCGTAGGCTGTAGCGTCCATGAGTCAGACAAAGGAATTCGATAACCCAGGTTAATTGGTAACTGGATGCGCGTCGAGTACTGTTGAATATTGAAGATCGCCAGCCGAGGGTCATTACCACGAGCGTATTGTTTACGAAAATCCTGCGGATTGTTCTTATTAAAATCGGGCGGGCCGGGAAACGAGTTTGTTGCAAATCTGGCCTGACTCAAACCAACGCCCAGACTCCAGTGCTTCAACACCAACAGCTCTGAATAAACCCCGACACTTCGTATCCGGGAATCAATATCAGCGCCAACGCCTACTCTGAAACGCATCGGGGTTGGTTGAACCCGCTGAATAGCCGGTGCTGCCGACGCCACACCACTTACCACCGTTGTCCGGGCCGGACGCATCATACGTTTAGCGCGTTGGGCCATCAACTCATTCCAATGAATAGTGCTGGTCTGCATTGGTAAAGGCGATAACGATTCGTACTGTGCAACAGATTGTGCGGCTTCCCCTGAACCAGTAACGGGCGGCACCGCCGATGCTAGCGGCTGCGTTTGCGCTATCCGGTTGTCCGGTGTAAGGGCATTGGCCTCGTTTCCGCCCGATGAACCCCGGTTCGTCGCTTGTCCTGCCGCTTCTGCGCCTGACACGTTTCGATGGGTCGTCTGCTCCGTCGGCGCAGCAGTTGAAACACCGTTGTGCGTCAGTTTCCCCGTCGATTCAGTAACGGCGTAGGTATCAGTAACCCGGCCCCGATCGTTCGTTTGTCGGCTTGTTTTGGTCCCATCATCCGCCAGCTTTTCGGACACAACGCCTTCATAAGGCTGTTGGGCGACAGTCGATGCAGGGGACGGCGATCCAGATCCCGAAACGCTTTTACCCGTCTGGTCACGCATTCGGTTCTGTGCCGAATTTTCGGGCCGCGCTGGTGTTGCCGAAATGTCAGCCTGTGCCGTTCGGTTGCCCCTAATGGCACGTTCGTACTGACTGGCTGGTTGTGCATCCGTTCCACGAGGACGTGTTGCCGGAGCAGGAACGGTTACGTAGCGATCAATGTAGATCGTATCTCGCTTTGTTTCCACGGCCACAGACGATCTTTGTTCGGTAGGCGTAGCCTTATCGGGCCGCGTCAGACTATTTTGCGGTAATTCGGCATGGACCACGGATTCGGAACTGGCGGCACCTGACGGTCGATTTGCCGTTTGGGTAGTGGCTGCGACAGAATCCGTTGCGGTACGCTGGTTTACTTTTTGCGTTACTTGGTCAAGCGTTTGATGTAGACGGTTTAATTCATAGTGCTGCCAGATAGAGGTGGTTAAGAAAATGGCTGTGCCAATAGCGCCAGCAACAGCATAACGGGCAAATTGACCAGCAAATGGGTGAGCGGCAGGCGTGGGCATGTTCGGATTGGGCCCAGCCTGTTTCAGGGTCGCCTGCATCCGCACCCAGTCTCGTTCCGAGAAGTCGGGTCGGATGCTATCCAGCTTTCGCCTGATAATATCGGCAAATCGATCAGTTTTCATGATAGGGCATTGGGGTCGTGGGACCAGATTTAGCGTGGAATGGATAAGCCTGCCGAATCATCTGCTGAAGTTTCTGGCGGGCACGTGCATAATTAGAGCGTACAGTGGCTTCGTTGTACGATAGCAACCCCGCAATTTCGTGCAGACTATAGCCATCAACAACATGCATCATAAACACCGTTCGGTAGGTGGGTGTTAATTTTTGAACCAGAGCCAGAATTTCGTCCGCAGCAATCTGATCAACAATGTCGTCATCAACCGCAACCTGTTCGCCTGATTCCAGATTGGTGTGTTGATCCAGTTGATGGTTCCGCCGGTAATGGCTAATGGCCGTATTGACCAGAATCGTTCGTAGCCACGCCTTGAATGGCTGCGTTTCGTCGAAGCGGTCCAGGTGCTGAAAGACTTTCAGGAAGCCCTCATTCAATACATCTTCAGCTTCTTCGCGGCTTGAGGTGTAGCGTAGACAGATACTCTTTGCATACCCAAAAAACTGCTTAAAAAGCGTTCGCTGCGCCCGGGGATCGCTGGCACGGCAAGCCTGAATGACACTGATAAGGTCATGCTCGGCAAACGAGGACGATTTCTTGAAAAACAACGTTCGTTCCGGTTAAGATGAGTATCCGCATATACGTATTAATACGCATAAGGTATAGGATTCGTTGCAGCCGGGTTGTCTCATTTTATCAGTTTTTTTTTGTTTATACTGCCACGCTTACCTGAGGGCAGGCGTATGGATAAGAAAAGGCACCTGAGTGCTACTTCATCCAATGAAGATACTGATAATTGGCGACCGCCATGTTGGCGGATACGGCTTGACTGCCGGGCAAATTAGTTTTATTGGGCACTTTATCCGGCAGATTAATGAGACTGGTCGGGCCGTTTCTGTAGAAGCGTATGTCCAGTCGACATTATCAGCTGTTCAGGCCACGTTGGCACACTTGCCACTGGAACGTTACGATCTGATTTTAGTACAGGCAGGGCAGGGCTGTCTGGATCATCCCGCCGGGCTTGGAGCCCTGTTTGCGCCGGATAATGACACGCTGCCGGACTTATCTGGCGACTTAATTTTGCCGGATTGTTTACAGGTAACAAAAAAAGTGAGATCAGACGGTATACTGGACCACGTAGTGAAAATAGGTCAATTCATGCTGTTAAAAGGCTTGACTGCACTCGGAAAGTTACCCCGTCAACGCATTGTTCAGCGGGAGTTGACCAACGTACTGACCGTTTTAAAGCCGCACCGACATAAGGTTATATTGCTCAGCCCATTTCCTCACCGCGAACCGGTTCACCAGTGGTTGCGGCAGCAAGGTCGTTCCTTGTTCATGCGATCGGAGGTTCGGCAAGCATTCAGCGTGTTCGATTCCGATGCGGTTGTCAAGCCCCGAGATGAGTATTTTCTAACCAATGATTCCGGTCACCTCAATGCGATCGGACATGAACTTGTTGGCCGCGCGTTGTTCGATTTTTACCTGGCGGCACCAACCATCGTGGCTATTCACTCCATCCGACGGAGTTAGATTGATTTTACCTAACCTATGATTAAAAATGAAAATCCCCGGCAGACTAGCTGTCCGGGGATTTTTGCGATGAATACCAGCGCACACCTAGACGACTTCCATCGTTTCGGGCTTGGTCGTGTCGCCTGTAACATGACCGTCCGATTTGGGGACTTTCTCTACATCTTTTCGACGGCTCATGTACGTATAAATGACTGGAACGACATAAAGCGTAAGCACAAGCGAAAACATAAGACCACCCACAATCACGATACCCAGCGGAATTCGGCTTTTTGACGCAGATCCAAGGGCAAGGGCAAGCGGCAGTGCACCAAAGGCAGCAACGAGTGTGGTCATCAGAATTGGCCGCAGTCGCAAAGCCGCTGACTCGGTGGCCGCTTCAAATTTGTTCTTACCCGTTAACCGCTGTTCGTTCGCAAACTCAACGATCAGAATCCCGTTCTTCGTCACCAGTCCAACCAGCATGATGATCCCGATCTGGCTGAAAATATTCAACGTCTGATTGAACATCCAAAGCGAGAAAACAGCACCCGCCAGCGCCAGCGGAACCGTAATCATGATGATAAACGGATCGATGAACGAATCGAACTGAGCTGCGAGAACCAGATATACGAGAATCAGTGCCAGACCGAAGGCAAACAACGTGTTGGATGAGCTTTCGGCGTAGTCGCGCGAGGGACCGGACAAAGCCGTTTGGAACGTCTGATCAAGTGTCCGTTCAGCAATGGCATTCATGGCGGTTACGCCATCGCCGATGGTTTTTCCCGGTGCCAAACTAGCCGATACCGTTGCCGATTTAAAGCGGTTATAGTGGTAAACCTGCGGTGGACTACTGACCTCCTGGAACTTCACCAGATTGTCCAGCTGGATCAACTGACCTTGGTTCGTACGTACGTAGAAGGAAGCCAGATCGACGGGTTCGTCGCGGTCTTTGCGGTCAACCTGACCAATAACCTGATACTGCTTGCCGTTCATCAGGAAGTAAGCAAGCCGTCGGTTACTGAGCGCCAGTTGCAGCGTTTGCGCAACGTCCTGCACAGAAACGCCAAGGTTGGTAGCTTTTTCGCGGTCGATGCTGATATTCAGTTCTGGCTTGTTAAATTTCAAATCGACGTCGTTATTCTGGAACGTCGGATCTTTCTGAACTTCGTCAAGGAATTTCGGTAGTTTTTCGCGCAGCTTTTCGAAGTTCAGATTCTGAATGACGAACTGAACCGGTAAGCCACCGCCCCGACCCACCTGAATGGTTTGATCCTGTGTGGCAAACATCCGGGCCTCATTAAACTTCCGGAGGTTTTTGGTCAGATAATCAACAATGTCCTGTTGCGAGCGTTTGCGCTCCGAAGGCTCAACCATGTTGATCATAACGAACGACGAGTTCACCGCTCCCGCCCCCGAAAACCCTGGAGCTACCACACTAAACGCCAACCTTGTTTCGGGAATGGAGTCGAGCACAAGCTGCATCACGCGGTCGGTAGTGGCGGCCTGCGATTCATAACTTGTCCCTTCGGGCGAGGTAATCGAAATACGGGTGCGACCACGGTCTTCGAGCGGGGCCAGTTCTGATTTGAGCAATGAGCCGACACCGAAAATGATCGCGGCACAAACGCCAATCATCGCGAAGGCCCAACCGCGCCGACGCATAAAACCGGTCAGGGAGTCGCGGTACGATTTATCAAGCCACTGAAAGAACGGTTCGGTTTTCTTGTAAAACCACGATCCTTTCCCATGATTCTTGCTGGTTAGCTTTACGCTCAATACCGGAGTGAGTGTCAGCGAAACGAACGCAGAAATCAAGACGGCACCCGCAACGACAATACCGAACTCGCGAAACAAGCGTCCAACGAAACCCTGTAAGAAGATAATGGGCAGGAACACAATCGCCAGCGTAATCGAAGTGGCCAGAACGGCGAAGAAAATCTCGTTTGATCCTTCTTTAGCCGCCTGTTCGGTGTCCATCCCGTCCTCAATTTTCTTGAAGATGTTCTCCGTGACAACAATACCATCATCCACCACCAGTCCCGTTGCCAGTACGATACCAAGCAAGGTCAGTACGTTAATACTGAAATCGGCCACGTACATGATGAAAAACGCTCCAATCAGCGATACCGGAATGTCAATCAGGGGTCGGAATGCGATGAGCCAGTCACGGAAGAAGAAATAAATGACCAGTACAACCAGTACGAACGAGATAAGCAGTGTTTCGCCTACTTCTTCGATAGCCCGCCGGATAAATGTACTCCGGTCGATACCAATGCTGACGATGATGTCGCTGGGTAGATCTTTTTTGAGTTGGTCGAATCGCTTGTAGAACTCATCGGCAATGCTGACGTAGTTAGCACCCGGTTGTGGAATTAGGACCAGAATAACACCAACGGCGCCATTTTGCTTCGAAATGGTTTCTTCATTTTCGGCCCCTAACACGGCATAGCCAATGTCTTTGAACCGGATGATCTGATTGGCGGTCTGCCGCAGAATAAGGTTATTGAAGTCCGCTTCTGTTGTCAGGCGACCCACGGCTTTCACCGTAAGCTCCGTATTATTTCCGTACACTTTCCCCCCCGGAAGCTCAACGTTCTGTGCTGTCAATGCGGTCTGAATATCCTGCGTCGTGAGCCGGTAAGCCGACAACTTGATGGGATCAATCCAGAGTCGCATCGCCTGGCGCTTCAATCCATAAATGTTAGCCTGACTAACGCCGGGGATGGTCTGCAACCGCTCCTGAAGCACGTTCTCCGCATAATCGGATAATTGTGTCGGATTTCGATTCGTGCTCTGAACGGTCATGAAAATGATCGGATCCGAGTTTGCATCGGCTTTTGTCACAACCGGGGGCGCATCGATATCCTGCGGGAGCTGGCGTTGTGCCTGGGCCACCTTGTCACGCACGTCGTTGGCGGCCTGTTCCAGATTGGCATCCAGATTAAACTCAACCGTGATCGTGCTGGCTCCCAGGGCACTGTTCGATGAGATCGTGCGAATACCCTCGATGCTGTTCAGCGATTTTTCGATGGGCTCCGTAATCTGCGATTCAACAATGTCTGGGTTAGCTCCGGTATAGTTGGTACGGACGGAAATAACCGGCGGGTCAATAGCCGGGTATTCGCGAACACCGAGAAAGGTGAAGCCGATGATACCGAACAACACAATGACGATGGACATGACCATCGCAAATACCGGTCGGTTCAGACTTAATTCGGGAAGACTCATTGTTGTTGAGTTTGTTGGTTTGCGGTTGTCGGTTAGCCTACGGTAGCAAATGGTGTGTGCACGCTATCAATTACTCGCCACTTTGGGATTGTTTCCCGTCAACGATACCACACGGCCAATCTTAACGGGAGCGTCCTGTTTAAGGAACAGCAAACCGGTAGTAGCAACCGTATCGCCTGCCTGTACGCCCGACAGAATCTGAATGGTTCCCGCCGTTCGAATGCCGGTTGTAACGTCTTTGAACTGTGCTTTCCCGTTCTTGACCAGTATAACCTGATTCGTACGGGTCTGCGGAATAACGGCCTGCGTTGGAACCACTAAACTGCGTTCGTTCTGGATCGTCAACGTTACGCGGGCAAACGTGCCGGGTCGGAACTTGGCGGTCGTATTATTCACTTTTGCCCGTATGCGCAGATTGCGGGTCTGTTCTTCCACTCCCGGTTCAATGGCATAAACTACGCCCTGACTAGGTTGTTCACTGCCATCGACTTGGAACGAAATCGTGCTGCCCGCATGCACCGATTGTCCGTATTTTTCGGGAATCGAGAAGTCGAGCTTAAGGGATGATATTTGTTGCAGGCGGGCGATCAGCGTGTTGGGCGAGACAACCGCACCCGAACTGACATTCCGTAAGCCAATTACACCCGAAAAAGGTGCTCTTATTTCCGTACGCTGCAAATTGGCTCTTACGAGCTCAATATCGGCCAGTGACGACCGCAGATTTGTTGTGACAATATCGTATTCCTGCTGGCTGATACCGCCCCGTTCGAGCAGCTGTTTGTTCCGCTCTTCGGTACGCCGGGCGTTGTCGGCCTGTGCCTGAAGTTTCAGCAATTGCGCCCGCAGATCAGCGTCGAAGAGCTTAACCAGCAAATCACCTTTTTTAACAGGCTGTCCTTCGCGAATGTTCAGTTGCGTGATACGAGCCGAAATTTCGGGGTAGATGTCAACCTGTTCGGCCGCCAGCAGCGAGCCACTGGAAACAACATCTTCTTTCAGGTTTTTCAAAACGACAACAAAGCCATTGACGCTGGGTGTGGGACCACCTCCAGCCCCTCCTTTTCCGCCCGAACCACCTTTGCCCGCTCCACCCTTACCGCCGTCGCCACCAGGTGCAGCAGCATTGGCTCCGGGAGCCGGGTGTAACACTTTATTATACACGATTATCCCGCCGAGTACAAGAACGACGAGACCGATAGCAATCCATCTTTTCACGGAGTAATAGTTTGCAATAAGGAACTTAATTTCTAACGGTAGTAAAGCCGCATTTGTTACAAACTACAAAGCTATCAATGTTGGCGACTATATCAACCGTCAGAAGCCTGTAAATGAGCGATTTTTCCTGACCAGTTCGCACCTTTATTCGGCTCCTGCTGAGCGTAGGACTCGTATAAATGCTTATGAATTTGTGAATGAATAGACAGGCTGAATACGCTTCTTTCTGTGAGTGTTAAGGGCGTACTGTTTTTTTATTTTACGAGAGCCAACTACTCAGTACTATTCAGGAATTACTCAAAAAAATGAGCCGCAGGGAAACGATAAATTTGTTGGCTACGATCACGCATCCATCACCATCAGCAATTCACTGATCATCATGGCGGTAGCGCCCCACACCCGATGACCCTGAATCTGATAGAAAGGCGCATCGACAACAACGCCCCGCACTTCGATCTGACTATCGCCGACAATGGTTTCGTCCAGAAGCGTTTCCAGATCAACTTCAACAACTGCTTCAACTTCGTGCGGGTCCGGGTAATAATCCGGTCGATAGGGTAACATGCCGACGACGGGCTGAACATAAAAATTGCTCGGCGGAATAAATAACTCCGTCAATAAGCCCAGTACTTTCACGTCCGTTACCCGAATTCCTACCTCTTCCTGAGCTTCGCGCAAAGCCGTTCGGGTCAGGTTCTCGTCGAACCGTTCCATGCGTCCACCCGGAAACGCCATCTGCCCTGCGTGAACGCCGTCGTACTGAGGACGAAGAATCAACGGTAGATAGATCGAGTCCTGATAGGGATAAAAGCAAATCAGCACTGCACTTCGTCGCGTTCGTTCGTTCGGTTTGATACCCAGCCGGTAACGAGCCGCCGATGCCATTTTCTTATGGGCCATTTCACCGGGTAACGGCTTTTGCAACCGCTGGTGAAGGTCTTCCGTGAAGCTGTGGAACGAAGTGTCGATCATGGTTAAGTTCATCGTTTGTGCTCATGGTGTGTGCGGTAGGATCAAGTATCGAAACCTGACCACAGCTATCATCCACCAATTACAAACCCTTTTTATATAACTGCACAAGCTGCTCGGCACAGCGTTCGCCGTCCATTGCAGCCGAAACAATACCACCCGCGTAACCGGCCCCTTCGCCACACGGAAATAACCGCCGAAGTTCGACATGCTCACACGTGTCGCGATCGCGGGGAATCCGAACGGGCGATGATGTACGACTTTCGACACCAATAATCTGGCCATCGTTGCTCAAGTAACCACGCATCTTCCGGCCAAAATCCAGCAGACCCTGCCGTAGTGGCTGTGCGATGTGATCAGGTAACACCTCGGCCATATCGACTGATGCGAGACCCGGTTGGTAGGACGTTGGCAACAGCGCAGTCGAGACCCGGCCATCCACAAAATCGGCAACGAGCTGGGCTGGTGCCGTTTGGGATGGCTGGTCGCTGCCAGTACTTCCCATGCGACAGGCCCACCGTTCCAGATCTTGCTGCAACGCTAAACCAGCCAACGGACCTTCACCAATATAAGGCTTCAAATCGTGGTCAGTAATCGCCACGACCAGTCCTGAATTGGCATATTTCGAGTCCCGGCGTGAGGGCGACATACCATTGACGACCAACTCACCGGGAGCGGTAGCGGCAGGAACGATAAAACCGCCCGGACACATACAAAACGAAAAAACGCCCCGTTCTACCCCATTGAAACGTGTTTGGGTGACCAAACTATACGAAGCCGCCGGTAAGTAATCACCCCGATCAGGCCGGTGATACTGGAACTGATCGATCAGACTTTGCTGATGCTCAATGCGCACGCCCATCGCAAAAGCTTTCGCTTCGATCAGGACATTTCTTTTTTGCAACAGGTAAAAAATGTCGCGTGCCGAGTGGCCCGTTGCCAGAATGACACCAATGCCCGTCAGTTCTTCGCCCGATGCGGTCACAACGCCCCTTAACTCGTTATTCGTCAAAATGAGGTCGGTTACTTTCGTGTTGAAACGAACTTCTCCGCCCGCATTCAGGATACTTTCCCGCAGATCGGCGACGACATTGGGGAGTTTATTAGTGCCGATGTGCGGGTGGGCATCGACCAGAATTTCTTCGGTAGCCCCATGGGCGACAAAAATTTCCAGAATCCGGCGCACATCACCCCGCTTAGTTGAGCGCGTATACAATTTGCCGTCGGAATACGTCCCCGCGCCCCCTTCGCCAAAGCAATAATTCGACTCTGGATTGACGATGTGCTCTTTATTGATGGCTGCCAGATCGCGCCGACGCATCCGAACATCGCTGCCTCGCTCAACCACAATGGGCTTGATGCCTAACTCGATCAGTCGTAGTGCGGCAAATAAACCCGCCGGCCCCGCGCCGACAACAATGGCCTGCTGACCATTTCTGTGCGACGGACCACCGTGCGACGGGCCGCCGACTTTATTTTGTGGTTTCGTGTACCGAACCAGTGGGGGAGGGGTTTCACTGACAAACACGTCCGTATCGACGTGGACACGAATCTGCCGTCCTCGCGCGTCGATTGATTGCCGCCGTTTACGAACAACGACCGGACTGTCGGCAGGAAGTTGAAGAGATCGTAAAACCTGTTCCCGGAAAGCTACTTCTTCGTAGGCGTGTTCAGGCGTCAGGGTTAATGAAAGTTGGTGAATCATGCGGTACAAGGGCTGGTTTTTATCCAGCAAATGGTTCACAAAAGTACAAGAAAATAGATTGCCTGTTGAGTAACAGGCAGACCCGGATTTGCGTTCGCGATGACTGGTCAGTAACGACGAAGTTGACCCGGTTTGGAGCCAGTTTGTACTTATCCAACTTTACTATCGGCAAATTGGGGAAAAAAGACAATCTTGCCAACAAGCTGTACCTTTTCGAGTTGATGTACTATGCAAGCCACAACCCTGATGCCACCCCGAAATAAGGTAGACCTGTTTGAGTCGCCCGATTTCTACTGTCTTGACGACCTACTCATGGCCGAACACAAGCTTGTTCGTTCGGCAGTGCGCGATTTTGTTAAACGTGAAATTACGCCCATCGTCGAAGAGTATGCCCAGCGGGCTGAATTTCCCGGCCATCTCGTTCAGAAATTTGGTAAAATCGGTGCATTCGGTGCTACGATTCCAACGGAGTTGGGGGGCGGTGGACTAGATCAGATTTCGTATGGCCTGATGTTGCAGGAGATCGAGCGGGGTGATTCGGGGATGCGCTCGTGCGTGTCGGTCCAGAACTCGCTGGTCATGTACCCAATTTTTACGTTTGGGTCGGAGGAGCAGAAGAAAAAGTACCTGCCTCAACTAGCCAAAGGCGAAATGCTTGGCTGCTTTGGCTTGACCGAGCCCAACCACGGCTCTGATCCGGGGGGAATGGAAACGAATTTCATCGAACGTAGTGATTACTACCTGCTCAATGGGTCGAAGCTATGGATTACGAACGCGCCCATCGCCGATATCGCCATTGTGTGGGCCAAGAATGATCAGGGTAAGGTTCGGGGACTGATTGTGGAGCGCGGCATGGAAGGGTTCACGACCAACGAAATCACCAACAAATGGTCGCTGAGGGCCAGTAGTACCGGCGAATTGGTCTTTCAGGATGTGCGCGTACCGAAAGAAAACATGCTTCCTGAAGCGTTTGGCCTGAAGAGTGCCATCAAATGTCTCGATCAGGCCCGTTACGGGATTGCGTGGGGTGCGCTCGGGGCGGCTATGGAGTGTTACGAAGTCGCCCGTCGTTACGCGATGGAGCGGGTTCAGTTCAACAAACCGATCGCCAGTTTTCAGCTGGTACAGAAAAAACTGGCCGAGATGCTGACGGCAATCACGCAGGCACAACTGCTTTGCTGGCGACTTGGCATGCTGAAAAATGAAGATAAAGCAACGACCGCGCAGATTTCGCTGGCTAAACGGAACAACATCGAAATCGCCTTGACAATTGCGCGTGAGGCTCGACAGATACTCGGTGCTATGGGCATATCCGGCGACTATCCGATCATGCGCCATCTGATGAATCTTGAATCGGTTAGTACCTACGAAGGCACGCACGATATCCACCTGCTGATTCTGGGTGCTGAAATCACCGGTATTCCGGCTTATAAATAGGGATGTGATTAGTCCAGCAACGCCCGCCAGATCAATCTGGCGGGCGTTGGCTTTTTAGGCTTCCGACGGTGGGGCGTAAGTAACTAAATCGATGCCGATGCCATTCGGATCTACAATGGCGAAATGACGATCGCCCCAGGGCTCGTCCCGAATGTCGATGGCAATCGGAATTCCCAACGCTTTGAGCCGGGCATATTCGTCGTCCACGTTTTCCAGTTCAATTGTCAGAAAAACACCCGTCCCTTCGAATGCGGGTTGAAACAAGGCCTGCTGCGTTGGATGATCAGGCAGTAGAAAACTAAGCTCTGCCTGCTGATTGGGGGTGTGCAGCAGGAGAAAAAACTCATTCTCGAAGGTGATCCCGAAGTGTAGCACGTCCTGATAAAACTGCCTGGTTTCGGAAAGTTTGGTCGTGACAATTCCTGCATTTAGTTTCATGGGATAGTTGGTTTAGCGGATTGGAGCACATAGTGCCGATCCGAACGTAAAGTACCAGGACACGCTGGATAAGCCCTGTCGTAACTAACTTCAGCACAAAGGAAAAACAGGTTACTGACAGCGGTATGTCAGCAGGAGTTTCTCGCAGGAGAGTATTAGTGGAGGTGTTCATACGCCGTATCTTGGAGATACGGCGTATGAACACCTCGTCAAACACCCGCATTTTTTCAATTACAGGACGGTATCCTGCGAAAAAACGGATGCATAGTGATCCCGAAGTTCCTCCGAGAGCGTTTGCATCAATGCCAATAACGGATCGGGTTGTTCGATCGTGATGGTTGTGCCGTAGGTCAGCAGCCAGCGGGCTAAGCCTTCCAGATAAGGCGTGTTAAGTTGTACGCGAACACCAGTACCCAGATCTTCTTCAGAAACAAAACTTCCGGGGAATGGCGCTTCCCGGAAATAATGGGCAATGGTTTTTTGTATGACCAGCGTAACATTGATGAGTGGCATGTCCGGACAGCTTCGTTCCCGAGCGAGGTATTCCTGCAACGATAAGCGTTCGTGGCGCGCAAATCGCTGGCCTGTGTCGGTGAGCGAGCGAATCCGGTCGAGCCGAAAGTCGCGGTAATCCTGACGTTTTCGGCAGAAGGCGATCAAATGCCACGTCAGGCTGTAGTGGTAAAGACCAACGGGTTCTACTTCGCGGTTGGTTTCGGTATCGTTGTATAGCGAATGGTACTGAAGATCAAGGACATGGTGCCGGGCAATGGCCTGCTGAATGGTCGAGAGCAGTCCATCGGCATAGGGCGGACGGGCTATTGTTTTCGCTATACTGACATTGGGACTCAAATCGTCCAGATGCTCCTGATCGGGACGTTTCAACACCGATTTTATTTTGAACAGGGCTGAATCGAACTGGGTTTGCACTGATTCATCCGTCCACTTTTCGATGAGCTTGGCAGCTAGCAGCAGCGAACTCGCTTCGGCATTCGTGAACATAACCGGTGGCAAATGATAGTCGGTCAGGAAATACCCAACACCGGCTTCGGCTCCAACCGGAACGCCCGCTTCTTCCAGCGACCGGATGTCCCGGTATATCGTTCGGAGACTGGTCCCGAAACGGTCCGCTAATTCCTGCGCGCGTACAACCCGCTTTGTTTGAAGATGGATCAGAATCGCAGTCAGACGGTCAAGGCGGTTCATAGGCAGGTCAGTGAATTTCAGCGCGCACTATTTTGTTGCGAAAATAGCCCGGTAATCGAACAAGTGTTCCAATTATTGAGTAAACCTACCAGACAACTGAAAAAGCGATGAATCTCACTGAAGCTACTGTTAAAAATAATACCCACCGTACCCGTTTTGAGCTGGAAACGGAGGGCAAATTATCCATTGTGGTTTACCAGAACGTTGACGACGAAACGTTGGCCCTTACGCATACCGAAGTTGATCCGAGTCTGGAAGGAAAGGGTGTTGGATCCCATCTGGTCGAGGGTGTATTGACGTACGTGGAGCAAAACAACCTTAAAATCGTGCCACTGTGCCCATTCATATCGGTCTACATCAAGCGGCATCCGGACTGGAACCGTGTTGTGTCAACGGCGTATACGGCCAGCGATTTCTGACAAACTACCCATTGACGTCGTTTTATAAGGGGATAAGCGGCTTTATTTTTTGCTATATCGGGGTGGATGGATGGGCGAGATTCGGGCTTTGCGGGTGGCGGCCTTCCATACATCCGAAAAAAAATTGGGGTAAAGGGTCACGCCAACGCTGTAATACGTACCGTTGAAATTCTGGTTGATGTCGGTCTGGAACACCGATATACGATAGCCGATCTGCGCACTAAATCCGACCCAGCGCGTTGCTTTCCACTGACCATATACCCCTGCCTGTATGGGGACGAAAAAATCGCGCTTTGTGCGGTCGATCTGCACTTCCTGCCGGAGGTCCAATGGCAGCGCGTAGGCAACCCCGCCCCCTATTTCAACCGGAATACTGACCAGCCAATGTTTATTGTTGATCATGTTCCACCAGTATTGGAGGTTCATAAACCACATGTCTGTGCGCGTGTAGTAGCCAAGGTTAATGCGCCGGGCGGCATCACGATGCCAGTCGATCAGTTTCAGATAGGTTGCGTAACTTATCCAGTAGTAACCCAGCGTCAGCTGATGTTTTTTGACGCCAAACTCAATACCCGCATTTACACCCCACACATTGACGGCCTGACTTTCCAGGAACGAATTTCGAAAATCAAGGTTAAAGGCCGGTCTTATTTTTGGGCGTAGGTGTGTGGATGAGTCGACCGGGGCGAGCGAATCAGGTATCGGATTGACCAGACAGAAGGCGAGTAGCAACGTAGAGAACATAACGCTGATCTAACCCGGAAAATGGCTGTCTGGTTAAAATATTGATTGAGCGTTCATGGACAAACACCGATCAGAACGGTTGTTTGTCCGTTTTATGGGTCGGACACTGTTCAGAACGCAATTGTTTGGTGGTCTTCCGTGAGCCATCGTGACTCCAACCCGGCGGGCCAAACATATAACCCAGTGCCTGTTTGATTGATCCCGCCTTTCGTACATCCTGGCCAATAGCGAGCCATTCGTGGAAGGCAATGCGAACGGGATTATGGGAACCGACATTGGCTGTCAGCCCATACGTCGGTCGATCGCGTTCGTGGGCAAACGTGCCAAACAGGCGGTCCCAGATGATAAGAACACCCGCATGATTTTTATCCAGATAGTCCAGATCGGAGCCGTGATGCACCCGATGATGCGAAGGAGTGTTGAAAATAAACTCGATCGGAGCCGGAAATTTGTTGATGTGCTCGGTGTGTATCCAGAACTGATACAATAGACTAATGGCCTGCATCGTCATGATCGCAACGGGCGAGAAACCCACGAGGGGCAGCCAGATCCAGAAAATAAAGGCCCCGCTGAGCGTTCCCGTCCAGGTTTGCCGAAGGGCTGTACCCAGGTTATATTTCATGGACGAATGATGCACGACATGGGAAGCCCAGAAATAGCGGCTGCTGTGGCTGATGCGATGAAACCAGTAATAGCTGAAATCGTCGGCAAAAAACAAGAGAACCCACGCCCACCATTGTGTCATATCGATGGTGAACAGGCGAAACTGGTAAACCAGTGAGTAAGCCCCGAATACGATTACCTTACCAACAAACCCGACAATAACATTGCCAATGCCCATCGACAGGCTGCTGGCCGTATCCTTTGCTTCATAGTAGTCTTTCTGCTGAATGGCCGTTAGTATAACTTCGGCTATCAGCAGCAGAACAAAGCCCGGAATCGCATATTGAATCAGGTCTTTCATGTTTTTTCTGATCGTAGTGCAATTTAGCAGATATCGGAGAGGTTATCAACTACCATACATTCAGCATCACAAAGCGGCACCCGGCAAACAGAGATAACGCTGTTTACCGGGTGCCGCTTTGCTTGTTATGGAATTGACTTACCGATTCATCGAAATCAGGAACTCTTCGTTCGTGCGGGTCCCTTTCATGCGGTCCAGCAGGAAGTCCATCGTTTCCATGGGGTTCATATCGGCCATGTGTTTGCGCAGAATCCAGACACGTTGCAGCGTTTCTTTATCCAGCAACAAATCCTCCCGACGCGTACCCGAGGCCATCACATCAACGGCTGGGTAAACCCGTTTGTTGGCGAGCTTACGGTCGAGCTGGAGTTCCATGTTGCCCGTACCTTTGAATTCTTCAAAAATTACCTCGTCCATCTTCGAACCGGTGTCGATCAGGGCCGTTGCGATAATCGTCAGCGAGCCACCATTTTCAACGTTCCGGGCTGCCCCGAAGAATCGTTTTGGCCGGTGCAGCGCGTTGGCATCGACACCACCCGACAGAATTTTACCCGATGACGGAACAACGGTGTTGTAAGCCCGCGCCAGACGTGTGATCGAATCGAGCAGGATCACCACATCATGACCACATTCAACCATTCGCTTGGCTTTTTCCAGTACCATACTCGACACTTTGACGTGTCGGTCGGCCTGTTCATCGAACGTTGACGAGATCACTTCGGCATTCACGCTGCGTGCCATGTCCGTCACTTCTTCAGGACGTTCATCGATCAGCAGCACGATCAGATATACCTCGGGGTGATTCTTGGTGATGGCGTTCGCAATCTCTTTTAACAGGACTGTTTTGCCCGTTTTAGGCTGCGCTACGATCATACCACGCTGTCCTTTCCCGATAGGAGCGAACAAGTCCAGCACACGCGACGAATAATTTTCGGGGCGATTACTGAGGTGAAGTTGCTCTTCCGGAAAGAGGGGAGTCAGGTATTCGAAGGGAATCCGGTCGCGGATTTCTTCGGTCGTTTTACCGTTGACGGTCGAAACACGAAGCAGCGCAAAGTATTTTTCCCCTTCTTTCGGTGGGCGAATGGCACCCCGTACTGTATCACCCGTTTTCAACCCAAAGAGTTTGATCTGCGATGGCGAAACGTAAATATCATCGGGGCTGGCCAGGTAGTTATAATCCGCAGAACGCAGGAAGCCATAGCCCCCATCCTGCATGATTTCCAGCACGCCTTCGTTGTCAATGATGCCGTCGAATTCGCGGATGTGCTGATTATATTGACGCCGTATCTTGTTCTGGTATTCCTGAGCCTCCCGCGTAGCCTGCGTTACCGGGGCCTGCTGCTGTGCTTGTGGCTGTTGGCCAGGCTGCTGCGTTTCGGCAGGTGTTTCCGTTTGCTGGTTGCCCGCTTCAACGGACGACGTTTCCGAATTACCGTCATTGGTTGGCTGAAGGTTGGTGTTGGCAACGTTGTCATCCGACACAACCGTTGGTGTCAAAAATTCTTCTTCGGGCTGTCCGTTGAAATTTATGGCGGCATCATCGGCTACAGCACGTTGATTACGAGGTCGTTGGTCACGAGAGTTGCGGTCTGGTGTTGCACCATCCCGCTGGTTGAAATCCCGGCGGTTCGATGTCGTATCGCGCTGTCCGCGGTCGGGCGTACCCGTATCCCGTGATCCGGCATCCCGGTTTTGGTCCAGGCGGGGCCGCACGTTTGTATCACGTGATCCAGACTGCGATCCGTCGGGCCGTTGGTTGCGCTGACGATTCAGGTCAGTCCGTTGATTTGGATTCGTCGTTCGGTCATTCCGCTGACCGGTTTCCGTTGAGCGGAACGAAGGATTGCCGCTGTTGCGATCGCGGGCACTGTCAGTCCGGTTTCGGGTAACAGATGGCGTTGGCTCAGGTGCGGGTGTATCAGTATTCTCTGTTGACGCAACGGCGGCCTCTACGGGGCTATTCTCCGTGCTTTCCGAAGCCGCGGGTAACGGTTGGGTGTCGCTTGGGAATGTTCCCGGTGCCGTTTCGATCGGTGTGGAATCGGCAGTCACCGTCATGCCATCTTCTGGAGTAGGTGCTGGAAGATCGGAGGCATCGGCATCACGCCGAACGCGCTGACGGGTACGAATAGTGGCCGTACTATCCGCCAGTACGGGAGTTTCGCCAGCAGGCTGCTCAGATTGAGTCGTTTCAACGGGTGACGCATCAGCAGCCGGTGTGGCTTTGATCCGACGACCGCGTCGTGGAGCTTCATCGGCCGGGGCTACTTCTTCCACTCCTTCCGCACTGGGGCTCTCAGACTGTTGTTTTATAATTTCGTATACGAGTTTTTCTTTGGTGAATTTGGTAACGTTACGAATACCAAATTGCTCAGCAATAGGATGAAGCTCGGATAAAAGCTTCTTATCTAATTCTTCTTTCTTAAACATAAGGTGCAGGTTATCAAAAAACCTATAAATGGCCGTCTTTGCGGGAGTAGTGAAATAATGGAGTTGGTCGAACGAGGGAGGGAAGTTTATTATGCGGCTGTCTGTGGCTATACTACACGACCGGCATGATTGCCGATTGCCAAACTAAACTTACCTGGAAAGTTCAGAATACGTACGCAATGAAAATGAGTCAAATAATGAACGAGACGTAGTTTGCTTGATCCAAACACGAGAGTCTGGTGGGGCCAGACACGGTGGTTAACAAAAATGGTTGATTGGAAAATCGGAAATCCGTCGCAGCTATGGGTTACTACTTGGGAAGAGCATTACCTGCCAGCAGGTTTTATACGAGCAAAGGTAACGTATTAATCCGGGTTTGTCAACATAACGCCATTTATATTCAGAATGTTTCGGGTTCGCGAAATGTTATTCGACAACGATACCAAAATGCCTGATATGATTCGGGGCTTCGAAAGGCCCAGAATTCCTTAAATTTCCTTAAATCAATAAAAATTGACAATGTTTGCACCCAAAACTGTCGTTACCTTTCGGACAGCAAGTTGTGTAAACAGCTTGCCGATTACTATTTGCGCATGAATCTGGTACTTGATTGGGGGAATTCGAGCCTGAAAACCGGGTGGTTCGATGAATCGACCTTAGTTGATACAAGCAGTTATTTTTCGGTGGATTCGTTTCTGACCGACTTAGTCGATCGGCAGCAGCGGGGCTACGATCTGGAACAGGTACTGGTTTCGTCTACGAGCCGTGCTACGGATGAAATACGATTGCTGTTGACGAGCGTGAAAAGGGAAATCCGGGTGCTGGACGCGCAAACGCCTATACCCATACGAAAGGATTACGATACACCAACCACGCTTGGAACGGACCGTGTAGCTGCGGCTGTAGGAGCGATCACACGCTTTCCGGGGCAGGATTGTCTGGTATTTGATCTGGGTACCTGCCTGACTGCTGATCTGGTTGACCGTGAGGCTGTTTTCAGGGGTGGTCTTATTTCGCCTGGATTGCGAATGCGATTCCGGGCCATGCATGAGCAAACGGCGCGTCTGCCACTAATTGAACCGCCTGTCGATTGGCCGGCCCTGACCGCCCGGAACACACGGGATGCGATGCAGAGTGGTGTAATGAACGGATTGGCCTTCGAGATGAATGGTATTGTTGATATGTATCGTCAGGAACGGCCTGATCTTGTCGTCGTGCTATGTGGTGGCGACGCATCCGCCTTTGAAAGTCGTCTGAAACAGCCGATATTTGCAGTGCCGGAGTTGGTGCTGGTGGGATTGAATCGAATTTTACGCTATAATGTTGAGAATTTACACGCGGATAAGCCGGGTACTATTCACTAGTTTGCTGGCCACTGCCGCGACGTCGCCGATCGTGCTGGCACAAGGATTAGGTAGTTCACCCTATTCAGCACTGGGCATTGGAGAGCTCTACCCAACTGGTAATGTCACAAATTTGGGCATGGGTGGCATTGGCATTAGCAACGCCAGCCCTTTTTACCTGAATCTGCAAAACCCAGCTCTGTTGGGAAGCCGCCCGCCCTACACCGTTTTTGAAGTTGGTCTGGTTGGCCAGTCAAAGACGATTAGCCAGAATATTGGCAATGAAACTCAGGTTCAGCGGAGCTTTGGCGGTAATCTGGGGTATCTGGCACTAGCCTTTCCGGCCAGTTCGCGTTGGAGCATGGCATTGAGCCTTAGGCCTTATACGTTTGTCAATTACGACATCACACAAACGAGCAGATTGGTCGGAACGACAGCGGCTGCTCAATACAATTACAGTGGCCGTGGCGGACTGAACAAGGCGTCGTTCGCAACCGGTTATCGATTGTACAAGAACATATTTGTGGGAGCGGAGGGCTCTTTTATGTTCGGCAACATCACGAATTCATCGGACGCACGGGTGGTCATTGAGCAGTTAGGCGTTGGTGCGCAGGATACGCGCGTCAACCGCCTGAGCCGTGCCAATTACAGTGATATCGTCTGGAAACTGGGCCTGGCCTGGCGTCCGAAGTTGAACCAGGACTGGACGCTTAATTTGGGCGCTACGTATGACCCCGCTACAAAAGTTAAGGGCACGGAAACCGAGATTTACCAGCAAACTACGCTGGCGGGTCTGAACCTTGGTGTTGCTGACACACTTCGGAATAATGCTACCGGCCGTACAACTTTGCCCCAACAAGCGAACTTTGGTATCAGCATCGAACGGGCTAACCGCCTGCTGGTTGGTGTTGACGTTGGTTTCCAGCAATGGGGGAAATACAAAACACTAAATGATCAGTTGGGTAAGCTGAAGGACGGTATGAATGTGGCCGCTGGTATCGAGTACACACCGAAACCAAGCTCAAATAAATATACGGACTTGATCACTTATCGTGCTGGCTTTCAATACAATAAATTACCGTACGTCGTGCAGGGTGCGCAGATCAACGATATCAACGGTAGCCTTGGTTTGTCACTGCCAGTGGGTGCTTACTACGTCAATCACGTAACGTTATCGGTTATCGGTGGTCAGCGCGGGGTGCTGTCAAGTACACAGATTCGGGAACAATACGTGCGCATTGCTATTGGATTCTCCCTAACGGACCGGTGGTTCCGTAAGCCAGTTATCGACTAAGCCGGGCCGACCGACTGACCGGCGTAACTTGGTGCAGTCTGAGCCGCATCTACATGGGTTGTTTGATGAACAGGAATCAGGTAGTGTCAAGATTGTTGCTTTTGCCATTGGTCATGAGTTGTCTGTTGATGGCTTGTGGTGAACCCAAACAGGCTAAAAAGGTAGAACCGTTCAACGGGCCAATCGAAGAAATCAACGATGTAAAACTGCTCTATAGCGAAGCCGCGCTATTAAAAGTGAAGCTAACGACGCCCAAGCAGTATCGCTATGTAAATGACGATCGTAAATACCCAAAGCCGGTCAATATTATCTTCTACGGACCAACTGGCGAAGAGCTAACGACCATAAATTCAGACTCCGGGCGCTATGACAAAGCGAAAGATCTGTACACGGTGATGGGGCATGTGGTCGTCATCAACAAGCAAAAACAGGAGAAACTGCTCACACCGGAACTGAACTGGAACCCGGCTACCAAGAAAGTATTTACGGATAAACGGGTAGCGGTGATCAGTCAGCTCACCGGCGAAAAGTTATATGGTCTTGGTCTGGATGCCAATCAGGATTTTACGCAGTACTCCATTCGGAAACCAACCGGTGTCTTTAACGTCGAGGGGGGAGCCGGTCTTTAAACAGGCATCAAAAACGCAGATACGGAAGAAGTGATCGGTGAAACGGCCTGTTAGGTCCGTGTCGCCGATCACTTCTTCATGTATACGCTTAGCTGGATGACTAGTTGAACGGACTGAAAGCCAATTGGCTAAGCCTATTCCGGCGATTTGCACTCCTTAAGAGCAGCGGTTATCTTCTTGACGTCGTACAGCTTCTTTTCTCCGCCCCAGGCATTGTAGATATAGGTTACGAGCTCGGCTACTTCCAGATCGCTAAGTTGCGGCTGTGGGGGCATAGGCCGGTTGTAGGGTTTACCATTGACAACAATGGGACCCCGCTGACCGTAGCGGATCAAGCAATAGACTTCCTGCTTGTTGGCCAGGTAATCAGACCCGGCGATGGGCGGATACAAAGCGGCTAAACCCTCACCCTTAGCCTGATGGCAATTCGCGCAGTTGTTCTTGTAAATCAGAATACCTTCCGTAATGTACCGTTCCCGCTTCATCTCTTCCTCACTTTGGCAGGAAAGACTACCAACAAAAAGGGAAACAGCAGCAAGGCCGAGAAATCGCTTCATCGCTTATACTCGGCCAGAAGCCGCTCCATATCACTCATTAACTTATCAACACCGTCTTCCGTCGTGCCGTCGTAAATACCACGAATATGCTTCTCTTTATCGACCAGTATAAACGCGCCACTGTGCACAACACCACCCGGTGCCGATGAATCCTGTTGCGCGGTAACCATATAGCTACCTTGCCCAATATCGTAGATCTTCTCTTTATCGCCCGTAACGAACAACCACTGACGACCTGTTATTCCCAGATTATCGGCGAATTCCTTCAACACCGGTACTGAATCATGGGCCGGGTCAATGGTGTGCGACAATAAGGCCACCTGCGAGTTGTTCTTGAACTTTTCGTATACCCGCTTCAACTGCACCTTCATTTTCGGGCATATCGTTGGGCAGGAGGTGAAGAAGAAATCCGCGACGTAGATCTTTCCATCGAGATTTTTAGCCGTGACTGTATCACCGTATTGACTGACGAATTTAAAATCAGGAATCGTATGGTACACCGAGTCGGTAACCGGCTTCCCATTTACCTTTTTGGTCACGACCTCCCGCTGACCCAGAATAGGGAGTTTTTCGTCCTCTGACTTACAACTGGCTCCAATAATCAGCAAGCTGAGTAACGTAAACCAGTTTCTAGGGCTTCTGTAAAAACTGTACAGCTTCCTTGAGGCTACTGTTGACTTTCGCTTTAACATCGGTAATTAGATCTTTTTGCTGGTCCAGATAGCGTAGTGCATCATCCGACGGCAATTTGGCAAGCGTATCATTTTTGTAGTGATCCATCCAACTCATCATGAGGCTGTCGGCATCCGTCAAATTCTGCACAATGCGTTTCGCCTGATCACGCTCTTCATCGATACGAAGCGTTGACGCGGCTGAAACAGCCGCTTTTGTACTGTCAAGGACCACGATACGCGCTTTTACCAGTTTACGCATTTTCATTACGTCATCCAGTAAGGGCATGACATCGTCATGAATGGCAAAAACGTCGTTCTCGGCCTGTTTGACAGTCTCTTCGCCGGATTTGGTACAGGCCCAGAACGATCCGCTGAGAACAAGAAATGAGAAAAAAAAGAGACTTGGTTTACGCATGGAGAAAATAGGGTTCTATGTGCAGCAGACTATAGTGAGTAGATGACCAGTCGGAACAGAACGAGTCTAGGCCCAGGTTTATCCTTATTTCAGGCTTGGCGCGGCTCGTTGTTTTAAAATTTCACGAGCATTTTTGAGAGCACTGGCCGATGGATTATTACCGCCGATCATCTGGGCAATTTCGTTGACCCGCTCGTCAAAGGTAAGCTTTTTGATGCGACTAACCGTTTTGGACGCCGAGTGATCTTTATACACGAAATAATGAGCGTTCCCCTGTCCGGCAATCTGGTGCAGGTGCGTTATGGCAATGATCTGGTGGCTATGCGCCATATCCCGCATCATGTTACCCATTTTTATCGCGATCTCCCCGGAAACACCCGTATCGATTTCGTCGAAAATAATGGTTGGAAGCGATCGTTTACTGGCCAGAATGTATTTGATCGCCATCATCAATCGGGAGAATTCGCCACCAGACGCTACGTTCTTCAGCTGTTGCGGTTTAACACCCTTGTTCGCACTGAACAGAAACGAAATTGTGTCGATGCCCGTCGGTGTTGGCTTGCCTGTTTCGGACTGAACTTTCAGCGACGCATTGGGCATCCCGAGTTCTTTCAGCAAACCGCCAATCTCGGTCTCGATGGGATGAAGGACCGATTGCCGGGTTTCCGACAGGGTCTGGCCACTGATCTGCAGCTGTTCACGGGCCGCATCCGCCTGCGCCTTCGCGTCGGCAAGCACATCGTCTAGGTTGAGCACCTTGCTGACTTTCTGCTCCAGGTCGTTGCGTAAGGCGATGAGGCCAGCAACGTTTTTGACCAGGTGTTTCGTCTGAAGCTGGTAGAGCAAATTTAGTCGTTCACGGATCGTTTCCGCGCGGGCATCGTCAATGTCAACATTATCCTGCTCCGTGCTTATCTCATCGGCCAGATCCCGTAATTCGATCAGACTGCTCTGGGCTCGTTGCAGCAACTGCTCATACTGATCGGATAGCTTGCTGATATAGGTGAGATTGCCAACCGTACCTTTCAAAAAGTCAATGACCGACTGCTCCGCGTTGTCCAGATACCCGTAGGCCAATTGCAGCCGCTCTTTGATCTCTTCGGCATTTTCGAGAATGTTCAGTTCCTGCTCCAGTGACTCCTGTTCATCGGGTTGCAGTTGCGCTTTCGTTAATTCTTCGTACAGAAAATTGTTATAATCGAACTCTTTTCGCATGGCCGAAGCCTCGGATAAAAGTTGATCGTAAACTCCTTTCTTCGTACGGTAGTTTTGATAATCAAGCCGATAGTGCCGGAGAAGATTGTCGTCCTGTGCGTAGGTATCGACGATTTCCAGTTGATATTCGTTGGAGCCGAGCAGGACAGAATCGTGCTGCGAGTGAACGTCCATCAACTGGCTGGTCACTCGCCGTAATGTTTCCAGATTTACGGGGGTGTCGTTAACGAAGGCACGCGACTTACCGCTGACACCAATCTCCCGCCGGACAATGCAGGTATCGGAATAATCTAATTCCTCGTCGTCGAAGATTTGCTCAATCAAATACCCCGATACCCCAAACATTCCCTCGATGATGCATTTCTGTTCGGGGTTATAAAGGACTCGGGTGTCGGCCCGGTTGCCCATCAGTAAGCCAATAGCTCCCAGCATAATCGACTTCCCCGCGCCCGTTTCGCCCGTAACAATATTCAGTTCACGGTCGGGGGTAAGCTCAAGTTGATCGATCAGGGCGTAATTTTTAATCAGTAAATGCGATAGCATAGATGAAGCTCTTACGTAACTAACAATGCCGGTTGATGAGCGGTTCAAAAATGGGCGCAGTTTGTCCATATCTGGTAGCCAACTTTTGCGGGCTGCCGTAATGAAGCGAACGGTACGCGCGTAGTTGACTACCAACCATTAGCGGCTGGCTGACCGTCACTGACCCGCTGCCACCAATTTACGATACGCTTCAGTCTTGCCCGGGTCCAGATAGGACAGTAACTCGAATGCCTGTTTGCGTTCGGTCGGGGTTCCTTCGTAGAGAATATTCAGCAATTCCTGCGACTTGGCATCGAAGAACGAGTTGATTAGGACCGAGTTGGGAAGCTGCAAGCCAATGGTCCGGATTGCCGTTAGCATGGCAAGGGTCTGTTTACGAACCTGCACGGGATTTGACGCGAATACATCCAGTCCGAGCCGGTGATAGGTGTAAAGCCCATCGCGGAAAGGGAGCAACTGTTGATTCTGAAGGTTCTCGACAAGCCAGTACCGGTTTCGACGGTCTCCCCCCGTTTGCCAGGCACCATTGGGTGACCCCTGCTGGGCCAGATTCATGATGGTAAACGCCCGCTGAATAAACGGACTTCCACCGCGTTTGCTGAATGTGTCGTAATCTACGGCCAGAATGACGTTGGCGTAGAAGGCCAGTAACGAAGTCAAATCGTCGGAGAATTGATTTTCCCGGTAATAGACGGGCGTAGTGGGTAAGTAGACGAAGTTAAAGGACCGATCAACGTAGCTAAAAGTCGTCGTTTCGTAGTTGGTACCATAGACCGGGCGCGTAACCACAATCTGGGCTGTTGCCTCAAAGGCACCCTGTGTCAATGACTTGATCAGGTTAATGTTCATCGAACAGTTAATGCGTTCAGAAACCGTGAACTGGTCATTGCTCCAGCGCCGGTTGTTCATGAACTCCGTGATGATACCCTTCAGTTGATTAACGTAGGAGAAGTCCGTTTTTTGCTGAGCGAACAACTGGTCAGAGTTGATCGTGACCTGACAATTCAGCTCTTGCGCCTGTGCTGAACACAAACAGCCAAGGAGGCTTATTACTAGTACTAGTCGTTTCATGCCGAGAGCTTTTTTGCAATCAGATTCACTAGATCCCGTGCTACGTCGTCTTTTGTTTTCAACGCAAATTCGTGGATCTCTTCGTCTTTATCAATAACGGTAATTTTGTTGGTATCGTGTCCGAAGCCCGCTCCCTGATCGCGCAGGGAGTTTAGTACAATCCAGTCCAACTGCTTGGTATGAAGCTTTTTCAGAGCGTTCTCACGTTCGTTATTCGTTTCTAATGCAAATCCCATCAGCCATTGCCCTGGCCGTTTCTGACTGCCGAGTGTGGCTGCAATGTCGGTAGTTTTAGTGAGTTCGAGCGAAAATTGAGGCTCTTTTTTCTTGATCTTCTGGGCTGCTACATGAACGGGGGTGTAATCGGCGACAGCTGCGCTCAAGATGATTATTTCTGAGTTGACAAATGCATCCTGCGAAGCCTCGAACATATCGCGCGCGGATCGAACGTCAACCCGACGGACAGTAGGGTGGGGTACTGGCAGACCCGTTGGACCGCTCACTAACGTAACATGGGCACCCGCCTGAGCAAAAGTACGGGCAATCGCGTAACCCATCTTGCCCGACGAATGGTTGCTGATAAAACGCACCGGATCAATAGCTTCCTGCGTCGGACCTGCTGTGACAAGGACCTGTTTCCCGGCCAGAACGCGGGTTTGGGCGTCCTGTGTAAAATAGTCGGTCAGCACATGCATAATATCCTCTGGTTCGGCCAGACGCCCTTCACCCACTAAGCCGCTGGCCAGTTCGCCGTGCGCTGCCCGGATAATGTGATTACCGAATGATTCGAGCCGGTGCAGATTCTCGACCGTAGTGGCATGACGGTACATGTCTAGATCCATGGCTGGCGCAAAAAAGACCGGGCATTTGGCTGATAAATAGACTGCCGACAGCAAATCGTCGCAGAAACCGTGTGCGCAACGGGAGAGCGTGTGCGCCGATGCGGGAGCAATGATGAGCAAATCGGCCCACAGACCAAGCTCGACATGATTGTTCCAGCTACCATTCTTATCGTTGACAAAGGCAGACAGAACGGGCCGCTTTGAGAGCGTTGCCAGCGTCAGGGGCGTAATAAACTCCTGCGCTGATTCGGTCATAATAACCTGAACGTCGGCCCCTGCTTTGACGAGCAGGCGTACCAGCAGCGCCGATTTATACGCGGATATACTACCCGATACGCCCAGAAGAATTCGTTTTCCGTTCACAAGGGAATGTCTTGAAGTAGCGGAGTTTTATTGGCCACTAAGGTACAAACCAAAAAACCGCACGGCAAACATACCGCACGGTTATGGAAAAAGTATCGACAATGCCTGCTTATTGCTGAGCGTCTTCGTCGTTATAACGCCAGTAAACTTTGCCCTCCAGAAATTCATCGGTAGCAATAGACGTCGGCTTCGGCATCCGCTCGTAGAACTTCGAGATTTCGATCTGTTCCCGGTTCTCAAAAACCTCTTCGAGGTTATCGACCGCCGATACGAACTCGGACAGCTTATTGCTCAGCTCTTCCTTGTTTTTAGCGGCAATCTGCCGGGCGCGCTTGGAAACGATTGAAACCGATTCGTATAGATTGCCTGTCTGAACAGCAATTTTGTCGTTGTCGCGGGTGATGATAGATTGATTCGTTGCCATTTTTTCAGTTTTCGGTTTATGGTCTTCGGTTTATCTTTCGGGGGAGGCACCAGCGCATTGCATTGGCCAGCCGTCAATCGAAACCCATGAACTATTGATTCGCTGCCGTTACTTTAGCAGGGCGATTATTCGGATTTTTAAGTTTTTCGCGTTCTTGCTCCAGCTTTTCCAGACGTTCTATCTCTTTCTGGCTGGATTCGAACATGCGTTCGGCCTGTTTGACGAACTTGCTGTTTGGATACCTGTCAATAAAGGCTTGGTAGTAACCAATTGCTTCCTGATACCGTTCCTTTTGCTTCGTTTCCAGACTGTTGTTGGCCAGGCTGTATTCCGCATCTACTTTTAGAAAAGCCAGCTCTTCATTGTATTCAGAATCCGGAAATTCCCGCTGAAAGTTATTGATCGAGATTACCGATGACTTGTAGGATGCGATGTTGAAGCCACTGGTTTTATAGTACAGCTTTGCTTTTTCGTACGCTTTACGTTCCAGCTTTCCACGTAGTTCAAGAATGATTTTCGTGCACTCATCCCGGTATTTGCTATCTGGATAGGTGTTGATGAAATCCTGAAGTGCCGACGTAGCGGTCAGCGTATTCGACTGGTCGAGGTTAAAAAGGGGCGTGTCTTTGTACAACGAATAGGCGTACATATACATAGCCTCCTGTGCGTACTCACTACGGGCAAACGTCTCGTAGAACTTCTTAAACAGCGTGGCGCTGAGTAAATACTGCTGCTGATGGAATTGTGTATACGAGTGGTAGAACTGAGCCATCTCCGACTCCGTACTACCTTTCAAAACGGGGATCAATTCTTCGAACAACAGACCGGCATGATACCAGTCTTCTTTTTTGTAATACTGAACGGCTGCTTTATACTTTTCGTCGTCAGTACCGCTCTTCTGCAATTTTGCAAACGGACTACATGACCCGAGAAAAAACACCACCAAGACTCCCAGCAGACTTTTACTGATATGACGTTGTTGCATAAGGATGCAAATATACTAAAAAAATATGGGCTACACCGACCTAACGACGATGCAGCCCCCTATAGTACGGTAAAAGACCCTGTATTGATCCGGTTTACGAATTTTTAACAACCCAGTTCAGCCAACTACTGGTGACGGACAAGCAGCTTCTTAGTGGCTACTTTTTTGCCATCGACAGAAAGTTGATAGAAATAATAGCCAGTTGCCAGTTCGCGGGTTGCCACGTGAACCTTACGATCGTTCTGCTGCATATCGTATTCGGCTATCGGCGAACCCAGTATGTTCAACAAAACCAGTTTGGCCTCATTAACTGGTCCCGTAATCTGATAATCAACCTGAGCCGATTCACTGGCCGGATTGGGATAGATGTTGGAAACCGTAATGCGATCGTTACTATACAGTAGGTCGTCAGCTTTAGGTTCCTGTTCGGCATTAGCACGAACTTCACCAGCTGAAGCAGACGTGTTGTCGGCAGAGGTCGGACGGGTAACCGATTTCGTTGTTGGACGCGCGACAAGCAATGAGCGATAGTACTCGTTGATGGGCGCATTTTTGTGAATGGCCGTCGCCCGGTCAAGGCTTCCGGCTGTTACCGGATGCGCCAGCGAAAATCGCTGGTTCGACAGGGCCGGGGTGGTTGGCTTCCGGCTTCCGGCGGTCCGCCCCAACTCCAACCGGCTACCCTTTCGGGCGTCGGAATCGCGTGGGGCGACCTGCGCCTTCAGCGGAGTGGTGGCCGTCAGAAGAACGGTCAGAAAACCAATAAGTATAGTTTGTTTCATATAAATCTACTTCAGGTACACTTGTACTCACCGCAAACGTATCTATGTTAAAAGACAAAGTCAACGGGGCACTGTCTAAAAAATTGTTAAATCGACTATTTATTACCCTTTAAGACGGGTTTTTTAGCTAAAGGTTTCGATGAAGTCCTGATTTTTAATGGTTTTTTATTCCCTGGCTTCGAAACGGGTGGGATTTCGGTCCATAAAACCTGCCCTTTCGTTGGTTTTTCGGCTTCCCGCCAGCTAAATCCGTCGAGCTCCTTATCCTCATCGGTAAGTTCTTTCGGTGGAATTAACTGCGCATCCGGACGACCATAAAAACGAATACGCCCAACCTTGGTATCGATAAACTCAATATTCATCCGACTACACTCCACGTGGTTCAGCCCAATCATTTTGTTATTATCATCGACAGCGTAATAAATACTTTGCCCGTTCCCTTCCACAAGCACCCGATCCAGTGTGGTTTGTTCCTGCTGCGTAGCGGTTGTTGCGGCTGGTGACGTTTCTTTTACCAATACGTTGCGGGGAGGGGTGTTCGTTGCAGTGGCCGACAAACGGGATGCCGAAAGGGTTCCGGAAGCAGGTTTCGACGGCTTTATCGATACCAGTTTGGTGGCAAAAAACGCGGTGATCGTACGGCCCTTCACCTGGTTGAAATTCTTCAGCGTATCCAGGGAGATTACGAATGATTTTCCGCGCAGAAACATCGTATTGATTACGTTGTTTTTCAATAAGGCCCGCATTGAATCCGCTTCCATCTGGTATTTATTCTGGCTCCAGACGATAGGGTTTTTATAAAAATAAATGGTCGAGTCGGCCGTATTGTAGATCAGTGAATCACACTTGCTCTGTAGATCGGCCTTGTAAATAAAAACGTTTTTGTGCGCCAGCAGACGCCGTGTATTCGTTGCTTTGTCATCGTACGAAAAGAGGGTATCGGCCCGCAAAAAAAGTGTATCCTTCGTCGTTTCATTGGCCAGACTTTTAGCCACCGGATGACCAGTTACGCGCGAAATGCCGGCCTTCCCGTTATAGCGAACATGATCACCCAGAATAATGGCTTTCCGGTCTTTCGCCACCATGATGACGTTCCCTTTGGCAATGCCCAATTCTGAACTGTTGTCATAATATAGGGAATCGCCGGTGATGCGGTACTTGGGTGTCTCGACCGTGGCCCGGCGCTGAAAATTGGAGATGCTCGTCGTTGTGTTGTACTGCCCGGCGATCGAGGTCAAAACGCCGTCTTTGTTGACAATCCGGGTCGGACCCTGAAAGGTAGCAATGCGACTGAGTGAATTATAGAGCAATGAATCGGCGGTAAGCGTACCTTTGGGATTGACTAACCGAACGTTTTGTCGGAAGGTAAACAGCTTGCTGCGGGTGTCGTAATAACCCTCGCGGCTGGTCAGGACGTTTTCTTTGTCGACGATGCGGCCTGGGACGGGATAGTGGGCAATGCCGGACAGCATGTCATAGTCGAGCTGCCGAGTGGTCAGCGTCATTTTTCGGTCCTGCATGATAACGCGTCCCCGAACGTTGGCCTGCCGGGTGTTGCCATAATAAAACATGGTATCACCCCGAACGCTGATGGTGTCGCCCTGGATCATCCGGACATTACCGTAGGCTTCAATAACGTTGGTGGTCGCATTTTGTATGGCAAGGTCACAATACATGAGCACGCCCTTTTGCCGGAAGCGAACATTATTGTAAATTTTCCGAACGACCTGACCGGGTGTGTTGATCCCAACCAGACTATCGGCGTGAAGCAACTCAACCCTGTCTGCCACTGGTGACCCGCCAATCTGCGCCAGTGCAGGAGCGGACGCCAGCAGTGAACCGAACAGCGTAACAAAAGAAAGAAAGCGAACGAACTGACGAAACATGGGGCAAAACTACGGCTTAGTACCGGACGCAGATGGTTGAACAGGAATTTTTAGGATATATTAACGAGAATCGATTATTCGGTTCAATGGACCGCGTATTGCTGGCCGTGAGTGGCGGACTGGATTCGATGGTAATGACCGAGTTGTTCTATCGAACAAATCAGTTGTTTGCCATGGCTCATGTCAACTTTAGCCTGCGCGGAGCCGAATCGGATGCCGATGCCGTTTTCGTTCAGAACAAGGCTGAGCAATACGGGGTTCCGTTCCATCTGATCCGTTTTGATACGGCGGCCATAGCGGCAGAGCGGGGCATTTCCATTCAGATGGCGGCCCGCGATCTGCGGTACTCCTGGTTTGCTGATCTATGCCGACAACAGGGTTATGCGTGTCTGGCAACCGCGCATCACAAAAACGACGTACTGGAAACGCTGTTGCTGAACTTGACACGGGGCACTGGCTTGGCCGGATTGCACGGAATCGCACCAAAACAGGAGCGTTCGGACTCTGCCGTGCTGGTCCGTCCGGTCCTCTTCGCCACGCGGTCCCAACTAGCTGAGTATGCTCGTGTGCATGCGCTTCCGTACCGGGAAGATAGTTCGAACGCAGACGATAAGTACGCCAGAAACCGACTACGCCATCACGTTGTACCCGTGCTGAATGAGCTTAATCCGGGATTATGGCAAACACTACCCCGAACGGTTGAGCGACTTCGGGCCGCCGAAACGCTCGTTGACACTGAACTCGCTCGCTCTTGGACCGAAGTAGTGGTGCAACATGGACAGTCCGTATTTTTGCCCGCTGCCAAACTGCTGATACTACCTGAAGTGACGTTTCGGCTGGCTGCGTGGCTGAAACCCTTTGGCTTCGGTGAAGAGCAGACGAACCAGATGCTCGACTCCTTGAGCCGGTCCGTTGGCCAGGTATTTGCATCACCAACGCATCAAATAACCCACGATCGGCTTGCCGATGGCAATACGGGTTTGCTACTGGAATCCCTTCAGGCTGTTCCTAAGTATGAAGTTACGTTGACAGACTGGCCCGATATGCCCATAGACGTAGCTGGTCAGTTCACGCTCACCATTGATGTCGTTGATAAACCGATTGATTTTCGACCACCGGTTGATTCCCGAATCGCGTTCCTGGATGCCGAACGGTTGACCTTTCCGCTCATAATACGACCCTGGAAGCAGGGCGACCGCTTTCGTCCGCTGGGATTGAGGGGTCATAAATTGATCAGCGATCTGTTGAACGATATGAAGTTGACCCGGTCTGAACGCCAGCATACCGTAGTGCTGCTGTGCGAAAGCCAGATTGCCTGGGTTATTGGCCGCCGGATTGCTCATGCGTTTCGCGTAACGCAGCAGACCCGCCATATCGCAAAAATTGAGTTTCATGCGTCCCGCCTGTATCCAAAAAGCACTTAAATAGTCTAACAAAGGGCAGAGGCATAATCATTGGCAAGCTGGCTGATTGGACTAAGAACAGATTTGTACGGCTGACTAAAAACGGGAAAATTGTACTTTTAATGTCGAAATCTTCACTTGGAGGTATCGAGTTACACGTTAAGTAATCCGGGCCTAATCTCTGGCATTTTATTTGATAGATTTGACAGAGGCCCAACCAACGTATTTTAACCCACTAATTTCCATGAACCGGATTGTACTGGTTTTGCTCATCGTAGGAATGGCTTGCGCAAGCCTTACTGTCCAGGCGCAAAGCGCACGACTGCGAGCGGCTAATAAACAGTTTGACAACCTTAGCTACGTCACCGCAGTGCGTTTGTACGAAGAGTTTTTGCGGGCTGATAAAAAAAAGGAACCCGCCGAAACGCGGGAAGCACTCACCAAACTTGGCTACAGCTATCGCAAATTACAGGATACCCGGAATTCCGAACGGATTTATGGCGATTTAGTGAAGGAATACACGGACCTCGACAGTGAAATTTATCTGTATTATGCACAGGCACTGGCGCAGAACGGCAAATACCGGGATTCGCAGAAAATGTATAGCCAGTATGGAGAAAAGCAATCGCAGGATCTTCGCGGACGCCGATACACGGTTTCCTACATGGACTTAAGCCGGTTCTACCAGGATTCGTCGTCGTACCGACTTCACAACCTGCCCATCAACTCCCGGCAGGCTGATTTTAGCCCGATGTATTACAAAGGCGGGCTTGTATTCGTGTCGGCCCGCGATGAGTCGGGAGCGGTAAAGCGGGTGTTCAACTGGAACCAGACGCCCTTTCTGGATATGTACTTCTACCCCGACACGACGCAGTTACGGGTGCCGAATACCGAGGTAAAAAAGGCCGTTCCAGCCACGTTAGGGGGCGGTGCTGAAACGAAAGCACCAACCGCCGAAGAATCAGCCGATGCCGTACAGCCGATGACGAAAGCGGATATTTTTAGCCGGACGCTGAACACCAAGTACCACGAAGGACCGATGTCGTTCACCAAGGATCAGAACACCATCGTTTTCACCCGGAATAATACGAGTAAAGGCAAGTCGGGGAAAAGCTCGGAGGGCGTAAAAAAGCTGAAACTTTATTCGTCCGTCAACCGGGATGATAAGTGGGTTGACATCAAGGAACTTCCTTTCAATAGCAACGAATATTCGGTTGGGCACCCCGCTTTTGCTCCCGACGATTCTAAACTGTATTTCGTGTCGGATATGCCCGGCGGGTATGGAGGGACTGATCTCTATGTGGTCGAATACGCCAATGGCCAGTGGGGAACGCCGGTCAATTTAGGCAAGGAAATCAACACGGAAGGAAATGAGATGTTCCCGTTTGCGGACGCGAGTGGAAATCTGTATTTCTCATCGGATGGGCACGAAGGTCTTGGCGGGCTGGATGTTTTTTTTGCGGAGCTTAAAGAAGGAATCGCTTACAAAGGCGTTCAGAATGCGGGTGCTCCGATCAATTCGGAGAAAGACGACTTCGGGTTCATCACGGACAAGTCCCGGACAATGGGTTACTTCAGCAGCAACCGTAAGAAAGGCGTTAGCGATGACGATATTTATGCCTTTCATCGGATGTGCAAACAGCTGAACGTCTTCGTGTACGATGCCAAAACGGGTACGCCGATCGAAAATGCGGATGTTCGTATTCTGCGCAACGGGTCAAACCAGGAAATGCGCGTAACCAATCTCGACGGTCGGGCCGAATTGTGTGCGGATGCCAATACCGAATACGAGTTCAGAGCCGTGAAAGAAGGATTTGCCCTAAACAGTGTTCGCTTCTCGACGCTGACCCAATCGCCAAAACCTGTACTGAGTGTTTCGATTTACCTTGAGCGGACCGAAAATACGCTGGTGCGGGGCGTCGTGAAAACAGAGGTGAATCAGCAACCCGCCACGGGCGTGAAAGTGACCCTGCGTAATGAAAAGGACAAGTCGGAACAGACGGTAACGACAGGGCCTGACGGGGGCTACGAGTTTAACATGAAGCCGGGTGCCCCGTATACGATCACGGCGCAGAAAGACAAGTACGCGACTAAGAAAACGCAATTTGCGAAGGGTAAGAAAAAAGGGAAATTCTTGCCCGATTCGCTGGGGCTGTATGGTGTAGGCGATGTGTTCCAGTTGAAAAACATCTACTACGACTTGAACAAGTTTTTTATTCGGGCCGATGCGGCTAAAGAGCTCGATCGCGTACGGGCGCTGCTGATCGAGTATCCGAAGATGCAGATCGAAATTCGCTCGCACACCGATTCACGGGCTCCTGATCTGTACAACATCCGACTGTCGGAAAACAGGGCTCGTGCCGCAATGGATTACCTGGTGTCAAGGGGTATCGATGCCAAACGTCTGGTAGCGCGTGGGTATGGTGAGGCTGAAGTGCTTAATGGGTGCGTCGATGGCGTAAATTGTAATGAAGAAGAGCACCAGCAAAATCGTCGAACGGAGTTTAAGATTCTGGCCGTGCAGTAAAACGACCTAGAAAACGTAGCCCACACTCGTTCGTAGGTAACGAATAAGCCATTTTAGCGCGGGCCAGTCGGTCTGCGCTTTTTTGTTGGCTGCGTATATTCCGTGCCAAATCGACAAACAGTTACGAGCGACAGACGGTTATTTTTCAAACAACCTGAATGTATGAGATTTACGGATAAAGTATGTATCGTTACTGGCGCGACGTCAGGCATTGGCCGGGCAACGGCCGAACGAATGGGTGAAGAAGGGGGCAAGGTCCTGGTTGTTGGACGCGACGAAGAGCGCGGTCAGGAAGTTGTCGATTTTATCAAAAGCAAAGGTGGTGATGCGCAATTTGCCGAAGTAAATCTGTCCGATGCCAAGGCTATTGAAGCCGCCGTTGAGCAGGCGTTGGCAGCCTGGGGCAAAATTGATGTATTGGTCAACGATGCGGCTATGATGACGTTCACACCCATTGTTGACCTGTCAATAGACGATTGGGATGAAGTGCAGGCAGTTAACCTACGCTCTGTTTTTATATTCTGCAAATTCTGTATCCCCCACATGAATGGCGGTGCCATCGTCAACGTCAGCTCGGTCCATGCGCATCAGACAACGGCCAATGTCATACCCTACGCAACCAGCAAGGGGGGGATGGAAGCGTTCACAAGGGGTGTATCGCTGGAATACGACATTGCAAAAGTTCGTATTAATTGTGTGGCGCCGGGGGCTGTCGATACTCCAATGCTTTGGGATAACCCTAACGTAAAGAGCGGTAAGGAAAAAGTTGAGGGCGTTATCGGTAAACCCGCCGATGTTGCTTCTGCTATCTGTTATTTAGCCTCCGACGAAGCCAGGTTCATCAATGGAACGACACTCGTAGCTGATGGTGGCCGGTTGAACATATTGTAGAAAGAATATACCCAGAGATACAGAAAAGGACCGCGCAAGCAGTCCTTTTCTGTTTGGATAGGAAGCAGACGTTAATCCGACTTCTTGACATGCTTTTTATGAACGGTTTTTGTCGTCGTCGTTGCCTTAACAGGCATTGTTTTTTTTACGGTTGTTACGGTTTTGCTGACCGGCTTATCTTGTGAAGGCGTGTTGGCAAGAGCGACGTTTCCGCAGAGTGCAGCCACTACGCAGGCAACTACTAAAACTGACTTTTTCATGGGATTGATACGGTAAAGTGGTGAGACAGGCCACACAACGGGCGGGCCATTCGTGCGAAAGGTTGCTAACTATTGGTAAAAGTCAATAAGAACAACGTAAAAGATTATTGAGTGAACAAAATCCGGACCGTTACTGATAGCTGGCCAACGTGGCGCATCGTATGCTCCGCCGAATGAACGAACAGACCAAGTACCGTCGATGGTATCTGCGCTCGTCCGACGCCCCTCACGTCCGTCAACGACTGCTCATCGGTAACACGCAATTGGCTAAGCGCCATTTCTACCTGCTGATTAAAACGAGTGACGAGCTTATCAACCGTCAACAACTGCTCATTCGGTTTACCTTCCAGCGAAAGCGAAGTTAGCTGTCCGGGCGACAGCGATTCTTCGCGCGCGTAGGTGAACAGACGATCCAGTACGCCCGTGAGGTGTTGCAAATGGAAACTTACCGAAGCAACGTTGGCCGGCCGTTCCCAAAGAAGCTCATCTGGAAAGTCGCGCAGCAGTTCATTCACTTCTTCACGAGCTTGCAACAAAGCATGAGCAACGGGTTGGAGGAGGGGAGGCATATCGGATAAGGGGCCTCGTAACCAGACCTCACGCGATTCGATTGGGGGTGTCATTCGTGAATAAGATTTTGGCTGTGATCGGTTGGTTATCGTTCAGAAGAGATACAGACAAAATCCGTTAAATAACGGTTCCGCCGTCAGCGTAAAACAGACTACCGGTGCTGTAAGATGATGCGTTCGACGCCAGAAAAAGGGCCAGTGGACTGATTTCGTCGGTTGTGCCCATACGGGCAATGGGAAGTCGCTTTGTGAAATGATCCAGTATTTGCTCATTCTGCCAGAGCGCCTGACTGAATTTCGTTTTGATCAACCCTGGACAGATCGCGTTCACGCGAATGCCATCGGGTCCCCATTCTTTAGCCAGCACTTTGGTCAGCATGTTCAGCGATGCCTTGCTGACGCTATAAATCCCCAGGCCGGGGTCGGGCGTATGACCCGCAATACTGCTTACCATGACGATACTGCCGCCCCCGCGTGCTTTCATACTTGGATAACAGAGCCTGCTTAACTCGAAGGGCGCTTTTACATTGGCCTGCATAATCTTGTCGAACGCGAAACCGTCGCAGTCCAGCGCCGGGCCAAAGACTGGATTGGACGCTGCATTGTTGACCAGAATATCGATGCCGCCGTACGTCTCGATCGTCTTGTCAACCAATTGCTTCAGCTGGTCCATATCACCAACGTGAGCCGCTATGCCAGTAGCTTCACCGCCCTGTGCCCTTATGTCGTTGGCGAGTTCGTCCAGCGTGGCCTGTTTGCGGCTGCTCACAATGACGGTGGCCCCAAATCGAGCGTATAAACGGGCAATATCTTCACCGATACCTTTGCTGGCCCCCGTTATAATGGCGACCTTGCCAGACAGGTCGAACAGCGCTTTCTCACTACCTAAAACGGATGGTGTTTCCATGCGGGTTTGTTGTCAGATGAGGGTGCAAACTAGGCCATTCGTCAGGTATTTCAAAAGCAGTAGTCAGAATTACACTAATTTCGCCGTTATCATTCGTCAACCCACCTTTTATGTCTGAAAAACCGTCCGATCTTCCCCCTTTTGTCCGATCCTGGCGTCAGCTTTACGCTATCGTTATTGGTAGCTTGGTCATTGAAATCGTGTTGTTTTACGTGTTAATGACCTGGCTTTCATGAGTACTCTCGATTGGGGTGTATTGATCCTGACCTTGCTGGGCGTTATCGTATATGGAGTCGTTCGTAGTCGGAAAAGTCAGAATATGGACGATTATCTGCTGGCTGGGCAATCGCTACCCTGGTATCACGTCGGGCTGTCGGTGATGGCTACGCAAGCCAGTGCCATTACGTTTTTGTCTGCACCGGGTCAGGGGTTTGGGGATGGTATGCGGTTCGTTCAATTTTATTTCGGCCTTCCATTGGCAATGGTCGTTTTGTCGGTGACGTTCGTGCCCATTTTTCACAAGCTCAAAGTGTTTACGGCGTATGAGTTTCTGGAAAATCGCTTCGATGCGCGGGTTCGTACGCTGACAGCAGGCTTGTTTTTGCTGCAACGCGGCCTGTCAACGGGTCTGTCGATCTACGCACCCGCTATTATTCTCTCGACTATTCTGGGCTGGAATATCTACTGGACAAACCTGATCATGGGCGGTATTGTCCTGATCTATACCGTCACGGGGGGAACGGAAGCGATTTCGCATACGCACATTCAGCAAATGGCAATTGTTACGTTTGCGATGGTACTGGCTGGTTACCTAACCGTTAAGCTCCTTCCCGAAGACGTGGGCTTCGTCGATGCGCTGCACGTGGCGGGTAAAGCCGGACGCATGAACCTGATCGACCTGAAGTTTGATCCGAATAGCCGCTATAACCTGTGGTCGGGCCTGATCGGGGGATTCTTTCTGCAACTGTCTTATTTCGGCACCGACCAGTCGCAGGTGGGGCGCTACCTGACCGGCGGATCGATTAGTCAGAGTCGGCTGGGTCTGCTGATGAATGGGCTGCTGAAAGTGCCGATGCAATTCCTGATTCTTCTGGTGGGCGTGCTGGTATTCGTGTTTTATCAATACAATCCGTCGCCGACTTTTTTCAACAAGCAGGAAACGGATAAGCTCAAGGAAAGTCCCTACGCGCGTGATTACCAGCTCGCCGAACGAAAGCACAATACCCTTACGTCGCAGCGGCAACGGGTGGTGGCCGATATGCAGGCAGCCGTTCAGGCTAAGAACGAAACCGCGCAGGAGGCTGCCGTTGCAAGCCTGCATAAGACGGACGAGGCCCTGAAAATGGTCAAGGCCGATGTCATTAAGCTCATTGAGAAAAATAATCCGGCGGCTGACACCAACGATGGCAACTACGTATTTCTTCGATTCGTGCTGGATTTTCTGCCGCATGGTCTGATCGGTTTACTCATCGCGGTTATTTTCAGTGCGTCGATGGGGTCGATTGCTGCGGCCTACAGCTCACTGGCGTCAACAACGGTCGTTGATGTCTATAAACGGCTGATCAAGCGTGAAGAAGACGATGCGCATTATCTGCACGTTTCACGGTGGGCGACCATTGGCTGGGGTATCTTCTGCATAATTGTCGCGCAATTTGCCAATCGGCTCGGCAGTATGATCGAAGCGGTCAATATTCTGGGCTCCTTATTTTACGGCGTCATTCTGGGCGTGTTTGTTGTCGCATTCTACATCAAATCCATTGGTGGCCGTGCCACATTCTGGGCCGCCATTGTCGCCGAGGTTTTCGTTGTGCTTAGCTGGTATCTAAACCTGACGGCCTTTCTTTGGCTCAACGTGATCGGGTGTTTACTGGTCGTTGGCTTTGCGTGGATCTTGCAGCGTATGCTCCGTTCATAATGCAGAAAGCCCTATCCGGATGTCCGAACGGGGCTTTTTGCGCGATCAAATGGACTGCGGTTTACGCTTTCTTCTTGCCTTTCGCGCCTTTCATCGCGGGTGCGGCCGGTACTTTTGCTGTATATTCCGCGATGCTTTTTTCGATGCCATCTTTGAAAAACGGGAAGGCCGCATCGTTCGAGGTTTGACCCATCGATAACGCTTTCTGCGCGATTGGCAGCGCATCGGCGTACTTGCCCATTTTGCCCAGAATCTGCGACTTTATAAACAGATTGCGGTACGATTCTTTCATAGACACCGATTTGTCGATCCAGGTTAGCGCCTGATCCAGATTACGACCTTTCGAGAGGTTGTAACTGGCGGCAGCCTGCAATACGGCTGCATCGTCGGGCTTCTCAGCTACGGCTTTGTCAACATTCGCGGCTGAGTTGGCATTCACATCGACGCGCAGATCAGCACTTACCTTTACATCGGCCCACATAATGTTCAGTTTAGCCGTGCTGTCGGTCAGGTCGCTGAATCCGATGGTGAACGTTTCGATTTTCTCGCCAGCCATCGCTTGCTTGAGCGGAACGCGAAGGACGTCCTCGTCCTGTTTGTAGGTCTGCTCCGTAACGGCTTTGTTCTTGCTGAAAATTAAAGTCCAGTCATTCCTGTCGGGCATCGACAGAAGCGCGTAACTGCCGGCTGGTAACGTCTTCCCGTTGACCATCAGATCAGTCGATGTTGTAAACGCGGTTGCCCCGTTGGCGCCTGTCCGCCAGACTTTGCCCATTGGCACGAACGCATCCGTGAAGGGTGTGCGACCTTTCAAACTCGGGCGCGAATAGTTGATGGTAATGTCGGTGGTGCCAATTGTCTGCATGACCGTTGCACCGGGACTTGGAGAGGGTAATTTAATCTGGGCGGTGGATAATTGAGCCGCCAGGCAAAGGGTAGCGGCTGAAAGGGTAAGTTTGCGCATGATAGTCTATCGAGTATTTCAAAAATCGGGTTCAAATTGCAGCTTTTTACGCAGAAAAACCAGCTAATGCACCGATACCACTTACTTACGTTACTACGCCAGCACAAACCGACGGATCATTCAGAACAGGTGATGACCAAGGCTACAATTGCCTTTATTGAGGCAAATCCAGCTTGTTTTGAGCGTTCGCTACTCATCGGGCACGTCACGGGTTCGGCCTGGATCGTTAGCCCAGATCGTCAGAATGCCGTATTGATCCATCACAGAAAGCTCGATCGCTGGTTTCAGCCGGGTGGTCATGCCGATGGTGATCCTGTCATTGCCGGTGTTGCTTTTCGCGAAGCCGAAGAGGAGACGGGGCTTAAATCATTACAATTTATTCATCCGGAAATCTTCGATGTCGATGTTCATCTCATTCCGGCGCGGGGTGATGTACCCGAACATCTTCATTACGATATCCGGTTTTTACTCGAAGCCGATCCCCACGAACCATTTATACTGACCGACGAGGTCAATGCCGTCCGCTGGCTCTCGATGGATGAAATAAGCCGACTAACTGATTCAGAATCGATCCTACGAATGGTCAGAAAAAGTGATGATTAAGTATATACGGCTGCGGTAGGAGTCAACTCACTACAGCCATAAAAAAAATGAGAAAAACTAGCGCATTAAAAATGCATTAAAAAGAGAATATTAGCTTATAAATCGTAAAAATTTCAGAATTAGTGAGCAGTAAATGGCAAAATTACAGGTATTGACCTCAAAAAGTAGAAAAACTATAAATATAGTAGATGATTTCTTTGTTTTGATAGTACAGTAAATGCAATAGTTTTGCTGTACAACAAAACCATAGAAAAGTCATGAAAAATGCAATCGCACTACTAACTGGGCTGAGCTTACTGGCTTTTTCCACGTCAACATACGCACAGGATGACCGGAAACTACGGAACGACCCGACTTATTCTACGCATAATTACAAGCACCCGAACAAAGCAGCCGTAGCTCGTCGCTGGGAAGATAAGGAAGGGGTATCCGTTCAGCAGCCTTCGCCGGGTGATGCGCGTCTGGCCGATTACAAGAAGGCGGTTCCTAATGCAGAACCCGCTGGTGGAATCACTGCAGATCACACGCCATCGACAAATCTGGCCGATCGGAATTACAAGATACAGCGCGTAGGCACATCCGTAAATACAAGCAATGAAGGTATTGTCAAACAACGGAAACGGAAGTCGGACAGCACCTCTGTCAACGGAAATGAGTAAGGAACATGGCCTGGACTGACTACGTGCGGTCCAGGCCATAGTTGTTTGATGCTGTTGTGAAGGGTAAATTTTGACAGATTTTTCGTGTTTTTGGCTTGCAGGCAGTACCACATGCCAAGCCTGTTCAGTCCCGCCGGTCGGGACTATTTTTTTGTCCTGACTAGCCCAATTCGTCAGGTAAGAAAGGGTCATGTCTGGCTTCGTAACACCACAAGGCGTAGACCATCAAAAGCAACCGCTTCCGAACCTCCATGCGAAGGGTGGTCTTGATGCCACCTCGCTCGCAAACCTGATTATGAAGGGTTCTGTAGCTGTGTCCCTTGCCGGGTGTACAGACGCTTCCCCAACCTTCGTGGAACACATAGGCCACGGACATATAACGCTCCTCTATTTTTTATTTTTGCAACATTGTTGCATATTGCATGCTTTGTCGAACACTAACGGCCATTGCCGTCGAACAGAACTCCATGAAGCATTTTTTTACGACTCTATTTATTCTCAGTTCGTTTTATCTACAGGCCCAGTCCATAACCGGCGCTGTTATCGATGCACAGAACGGTGCTCCGGTGGTAGGAGCAACCGTGAAGTTACTCGATACCGACAAAGGAACTACGACCGATACTGCCGGAAAGTTTGCCCTCAACGCGCCCACAACGGGTACGTTACAGGTCTCGTTTGTCGGGTTTAAGACAACGACGGTGCCAGTCCGCGACCGGTTTTTTACGGTCGAACTCGTGCCCGAAACAGCCGAATTGCAGACGGTGGAGGTAGTGGGGCGCGTGGCCAGAGACTACAACAGCGAATACTCGTTTTCGGCAACCAAAATTGCGGCTCTGAACAAAGACATTCCGCAGTCGATTGGCACCGTAACCAAAGAACTGATGGCTGATCGACAGGCGTTTCAGCTAGCCGATGCGGTCAAAATTGTGAGTGGGGTAACCCCATCGAGCTTTTATAATCAGTATGCCATTCGGGGCATCAGTCAGAACGAAGAAGGTCAGATTATCAATGGGATGCGGACCCGGCAATATTATTTCTTACAACCGCTGACCACCAACATCGAACGGGTCGAAGTGCTCAAAGGCCCGGCCAGCGCGTCGTTTTCGTCGGTCGATCCCGGTGGCAGCATCAATCTGGTGACTAAAAAACCGCTGGCCGTAGATCGCAAGGAGGTGAGCCTGAGCGCGGGCAGTTTCAGCACGATACGGGGTACACTCGATTTTACGGGACCACTCAACACTGGCAAAACGCTGTTGTACCGCGTCAATGGTGCTTACCAGGAAGCCCGTAGTTACCGCGATCTGGTTCGTAACAATGCGTTGCTGGTTTCGCCGTCCTTTTCGTACATCCCAAGCCAGAAAACGGCCCTCAACGCGGAGCTTATCCTGAGCCAGTCAAGTGGTAATCTCGACCGGGGGCAACCCATTTTTGGCGCTGTCGCGGGTGTGACGGATCTGAACAGTACGCCTATAAGCCTGAACCTGGGGGCCAGCAACGATTTCTTTACGGCCAAAGAGCTACTTATCACGGGAAGTCTGGCCCATAAATTCACCGACCGGATCAGCGTCAATGTATCGTACATGAAACAGACTTGGACGGAAGATCTACAGGAGCATCGCACCACCAATGCCTTCGCCGTTGATCTGACGGGCAAACCCGTTACCTCGCTGGCCGCCATGCAGTTTGTTCAGCGAAAGCAGTTCTGGAACATCGACAATCTGAATGCGTATCTGACTGTTAATGTTAACACGGGCGCAGCTACGCACGATTTGCTGGTAGGATACGACCTCTCAGACTGGCAAAAGCGAAAAGGAGGTGGACAGAATTCCGCCCGGGGTTTTCTGCTCAAAGACGGTTCAGTGGCAAACTCGTTCGTGCTGGCAAACGCGGCCAGTTACCAGACCAGTACGGCAGGGGGCGTCGTACTGCCGCGTCCAAACGTGAACTACTTCGACCTGGCCAACCCCAGTTATACCATTCGGAATGTGAACGACTACGTGCTGAACGCGCGGACACCGCTCCCGGCTGCGCTCACCACCACGCACGCGATCTATGCCCAGGAACAACTTCGCTGGAATAAGCTACGGTTGCTGCTGGGGCTTCGTTACGAGTCATTTCAGGATATTACCAATTACCAGTCGCCCGGTGAATCATCGTTTACCAAGACAGCCCTGCTACCCCGCGTGGGCCTGACCTATTCGCTTGGGCCTAACCTGAACGTTTACGGTACATATCTGGAAGGGTTTCAGGGACAGTCGAACACGGTGACGCTGCTGCCGAACACGGGCGGTTTTTACAACACGGCTAAATCGGCGAACCTGTTCGAACCATTGCGCAGCGATCTGAAAGAGATAGGGGCCAAAGCTCAGCTCTTCGGGGGGCGTATGAGCCTGAACGCGGCTGTATACGAGATCAACCAGCGCAACCTGCTGCTCAATGCCAACCTGCCCGCTTTTCCCGACTCGCTCGTCACGCGCGGGGCCGAACGGAGCCGGGGGTTCGAGATGGATGTGGCGGGTTACCTGATGCCGAACTGGCAACTTAATACATCCTACAGCTACATCGATGCTGTGATTGTAACCGATAACGACGCAGCACTGGTGGGTGCCCAGAAGCAGAATACCCCCGTTCACAGCGGCAACCTCTGGACACGGTATAATTTTCCGTCAAACTCGGCGCTGAGCGATTTGGGGATTGGGCTGGGATTCCAGTACAGCGGCAGTAAAATACCCTGGTTCTCGCGGGCTTTCGACGTACCGGCCTACACGTTGGTTGATATGGCCCTGTATTACACGCCAGCAAAAAGTAACGTGCAGGTAGCGCTGAACATCAACAATCTGGCCAACCGGACCTATTGGCTCGGTGCCCAGAATTACCTGCGCCTTTTTCCGGGCGCTCCGCGCAATATGATGCTCACCCTAACCTACCGATTTTAAGCGATGGCGCTACGAATAGAAAAACTGATTGCCCGCCAGGTCTGGGTAACGGCCTTTACCAACCGGGCCTTCCTCTGGTTGAGTTTGGGTATTGGCCTGCTGCTGACTTACGCAGCCGTTACGGGTTGGGTGACCGTTCGGCAACAGAATGCGACAGGCCGTACGTATCAGCAACAGGCGCGGCAGGATTGGCTGAGTAACCCCGATAAGCACCCGCACCGCATGGCGCACTACGGCCATTTCGCCTTCCGCCCCAAAGCCCCGCTGAGTGTGTTCGACTTTGGTATGGAGAGTTTTTTGGGCAACACCATTTATCTGGAAGCGCACAAGCAGAACAGCGTCAATTTTTCGGAAGCGGGGTTTTCAACAGGCCTGTTGCGGTTTGGCGAAATCAGCTTGGCGATGGTATTGCAACTACTGCTGCCGCTGCTCCTGTTTTTTCTGGGTTTTGGTACGATAGCCAGCGACCGCGAAACGGGTACGCTGAAACTGCTCCTGAGTCAGGGGGTAAGCTGGCGACAGCTTCTGGCGGGTAAAACGCTGGGGCTGATGGCCGTGATGCTGACTCTTTACGGGCCAGTAATGCTGGCAACCAGCGCACTCTGGTTTCGCTTGCTGGAGGGCACGATCGGCGCCGATCAAACCATCCGGCTATTGCTGCTGCTGGGCGCGCATTTTCTGTACCTTAGTTTCTTTTGCGTGATCGCCGTGTTGGTATCAGCTCGGAGCCAGACGGCAAAAACGGCCCTCGTATCGCTTATTGGCCTCTGGTTGATGCTCACACTGGTACTACCCAGAGCATCGCAGGCACTGGGTTCTTACCTGTATCCGGCCCCTTCGAAAGTGAAATTTCTGGCCGATATTCAGACGGATGTGTTGAAGGAAGGCGACAGCCACAACCCCAGTGATCCGCATTACAAAGGGCTTAAAGATTCGCTCCTGATGGCCTATCAGGTGGATTCGGTGCAGAAGCTGCCCTTCAACTACAGCGGGTTTGTGATGGCCGAGGGCGAAAAGATCAGTGCCCATCTCTACAACGACCATTTCCAGGGCTTGCTGGCCATTTACGACCAGCAGAACCGCTTCTCGAAAGCGATGGCATTTGTGGACCCGTATCTGGCCATTCGAAATCTGTCGATGGCCCTGTCGGGAACGGACTTTGCCAGCTACGTTGATTTTCAGCAGCAGGCCGAACAGTATCGCTACGAGATGGCCCAGACCATGAACGACTTACAGATTCGGTTCATCAGCAACCGGAAGCCGGGTCCAACTGACAAACCGTACCAGATCGATAGAAAATACTGGCAGAAACTTCCCGAGTTCACTTACCAACCGATGGCGGTAGGGGGCGTTTTTCGGCATGAGTTCATCCCGCTGCTGGCGTTTGTTTTTTGGGTGGGACTGCTGCTGGTCGTGGCGTGGCGATTAACCAAAACGTTAAAAGCAGTTTAGTATGATTCGACTTGCATTCACCAATTTTATTCGCTCCGGCGGTGTCCGGATTGGTCTTGTTTTTTTACTGACGGTCGGCATTACCGCCCTGTTGGTTGGTAAACAATTCAGCCAGCGGCAGCAGCAAAGCCTGTCTGACGTCCTTGCATTTCAGCAAAGCGACTTCTCCCGTCAGGCGGCCATTCACCATGACGATATGGGGTTATTGCTCTATTACCTCAAATTTTCGGTTATCAACCAAACCCGGCCTCTCACGGGTCTTTCCATCGGCCAGCGTGATGTCAATGCGGCCGTGCAGAGCGTGACGATCCGGGCGCTGGAAGGTCAGAAATATGATGCCGATCTGACCAATCCTGCCAATCTGTTACTGGGTAATGTTGATTTTAGTTTCGTGCTGATTTACCTGTTTCCCCTGCTGATTATTGCCTTCACCTATTCCATTATTTCGGACGAAAAAGAGAACGGCACCTGGTCAATGGTAGCGGTTCAAAGCCAACACCTGTTTTGTTTCGTCGGTCAGCTCTTTGCGATTCGGCTGGCGGTACTACTGGCGGTTTTGCTGATCATTTCTGGTCTGGCCATTTCGGTGCTGGACATCCCACTGGATAGCGCTTTTATGCTGTTTCTGGCTACGTCGGTGGGGTACATGCTGTTCTGGTTCAGCGTCTGCTTCTGGGTGACCTCGCTGCAACGTTCGTCCAGTACCAATGCGATGTTGCTGTTGGGCATCTGGCTGGCTCTGCTGATTGTACTGCCAGCCGCCCTCAACAACTACCTGATGGCTCGCTACCCGGTGCCGGAAGCGCAGGCGACTACGCTGGCCCAGCGCAAAGGCTACCACGAAAAATGGGATATGGACAAAACCGCTACGGTCGAGAAGTTCTATGCGCATTATCCTCAATTTCGCCAGATACCCGCCGTTGCCATGCCCACCGACTGGCGGTGGTACTATGCCATGCAGCAATTGGGCGACGACGAATCGGCGGTACAGGCGGGTGAACTGAAGCAGAAACTACAGCAGCGCGAAGCGTCCAGCCGAGCCATCGCCCGATTTATTCCGACACTGCACACCCAGCTTCAACTGAGTGAACTGGCGCGTTCGGGGTTAGGTAACCAACTCCGTTTCCTGGAGTACACCACCCGGTTCCATGAAAAGATGCGTCTGTATTTCTACCCCAAAATTTTCGCCAATGCCGCTGTTTCGGCCGAGAACTGGTCCAGTTTCAGGGTCGACACCTTTGCCGATTCAACACCTATCGGTCCCGTTACCGTCTTAGGACCATTAGTCATCTTCATCAGTCTGTTTGCGGGGCTGGGCTGGTATCGGTTCCGCCAAACAATTTATCAGCTATAGACTTTCCCACGCATGTTACAAGCCATCAACTTAACCAAACAGTACGTTCCGGGTCAGCCACCATCCCTTGACAGGCTCAATCTGAACGTTCAGCCGGGTGAAATTTTTTGCCTGCTCGGGCAGAATGGAGCGGGTAAAACCACGACCATCAATCTGTTTATGGGATTCCTGAAACCCACGTCCGGACAGGCCCTGATCAACGGGATGGACGTGGCTAAACATCCGCAGGAAACTAAAAAATTTCTAGCCTATCTGCCTGAAACCGTTATGCTTTATCCAAACCTGACGGGTCTGGAAAATCTCGATTTTTTTGCCCAACTGGCCGGATTTCGTCACACACCCGGCGAACTGCGTAGCCTGCTCAGTCGCGCCGGGCTCCAGACGACAGCGCATACTAACCGGGTGGGTACGTACTCGAAGGGAATGCGTCAGAAGGTGGGCATTGCTATTGCGTTGGCAAAACAGGCCAACGTACTATTGCTCGACGAACCTACCAGCGGTCTGGACCCAAAGGCCAGCAATGAGTTTTCGGATATGCTCACGAGTCTGGCACAGTTCGGAACGGCTATTCTGATGGCTACTCACGATATTTTTCGGGCGCGGGAAGTGGGTACGCGTATTGGCATCATGCGGGCGGGTCACCTGGTCGAGTCGCTGGCGGCCAACGATCTGACGGCGAACGAACTCGAAGCGATCTATTTACAAACGGTCTGAATGAGGCCATTCCCATTTTCTGCCAGCGAATTCTGTCAAATTCTACGTGACCGCCGGTTTGGTCTTCTGACGGCTCTGGTTGGGTTTTTGGCGCGAATTAATATTGCTTATGGCTCCGTCAGACCTGCAAATGCGCTTTCTGGGCAGACACTATCTTATTGTTTGATCACCTTCGTTGTTCGTCGCTTATCGCCCGAAACGAGGGTCATGAAGTACATACCCGCCGACAGGTTAAGGTTTGGCAAAACGAATGCAGAAAGGCCAACGGACGTAAAACTTGTCTGCCACACGACCCGTCCGGCCAAGTCGACCAGCGTCGCGTTTAGGGGTACGTTAGGATCGATCTCGCCCCACTGAACGGCCAGGGGCTCCCGCTCGCTGAACGGATTTGGGTACACCAGGAGCTGACTGTATGTGCTAGCAATGGCCGATGCACGCTCGAAATTTGGAATGCCGTAGCCCAGTTGATCATCGGGTGTTGTGTATTGACTGCCCGACTGGCGCAGACTCGCCGTCACCTGAGCGGCCGTCAGTTTGGGATGCGATTGCCAGAAACCAGCGGCTAACCCGGCAATGAGCGGTGTTGCAAATGAGGTGCCATCCCCTGACGAAATAAAGCCGGTTCCGCTGGGGTAACCGACTATCGTACCCTGACCTCGGGCGGCTAAATCGGGCTTTATGCGACCATCGGCCGATGGACCAAATGAACTGAACGATGCCCGCTGCCCGGCCTGAGTAACGGCACCAATGGCCAGAACAGAAACCGCGTCAGAAGGAGTTGAGATGTAATGCCACGATTTACTGCCTTCGTTACCAGCGGCAACAACCACGACCATGCCCGTTTCGGTTGCAATCTGAGCTGCCCGGCTGCAAAGAGCCGTTTTCCCATCCATGTTTTGGTAGGTATAATTGGTCGAAACGTCGTCAAACTCGGTATAACCCAATGACGAGCTGATTACGTCGACACCGGCACTATCGGCGTATTCTGCGCCAAACAGCCAGTTCGCTTCCTCAACACGGCTTTCTGAAAAAGCATCTTCGGTGCGCAGCAAAACAAACGACGCTTTATACGCTGTTCCGTAAAGCTGGTTGTCAGCGGTGGCCGCTATCGCTGATAGACAGGAAAGGCCATGATAGTCGTCTTCATAAACGCTGGTTTCTTTCCGGACAAAGTCGTACGTTCCCAACACGCGATTTTCATCGAAAACAGGTTTGAGAAAAGAGACCCGATTGGCATTCAGAAACCCGGCGTCCAGCACAGCGATCAGCATACCCTCACCCTGATAGCCTTGCTGGTGCATCTTGTCCGCGCCAATCTGTTCGATCTGGGATTTTGAGTCGCCATAATTCAGCGGCTCGGTGGCACTGACTTTTGCAAACTTGTTGATCGTAGTTTCGTTCGTTTCGGCGCTGATACGGGCGTTGCTGAGCGAGCGGCCAAATTCCAGTCCCTTGACAAACGAAAGTTTTTGAATCGTCGCAATCGTCGCGTCCGTGGCTTCGACCAGTACCGCATTGAGCCAGCGCGAAGGAAACCAGATTTTAGCGCCCGTCTGCTGGAGTTGGGTTATGTAGGCGGGGTTGACCGGTAAGTCGCGCTCAAGAACGGCAATGTTCTGCTTCTGTCTCCGCAGAATAGCCCGCTGGGACAGAAACTGATCGGGTCGGTTGATGCTGTACGGAGAACTGGCCTTATCGCGCAGAAGAACGAGGTATTTGCGGGTCGTCTGACCAAAGCTATGGCCGTACACCAGACTGAACAGGAGCAGTAGCCAGACTACTTTATTTGTTGCCGTATTATTGGATGCGGTAAATTTGTCGAATACCATAGTCAATCTGATAGGTTCCTGTGCAGGCAGATACGGATCGAGTGACGCTGAGCAATGACCGTCACTATTTCCTTGAACTCTCTATCGAAAACGCGGTAAGGTTGTCCGCTATTGCGCACGTGATACGCATCCGCACCCGCTGTGTTGAGGCTGTTGCCATTCCACGCTGACTGGTCACTGGCGGGAGAGGGTAATTTACTGAAATTCCGACCATTCTGCGTACGGATTGCTACATTGTTGACTACTCAATCAACTCAGAAAATCTAGCTGTAGACAAACTGAATCAAGAGCAATAGGGCGACAAAAATGATCATGAGGTAGGTGAAGGAAACATACGCGATGGCGTAAATCCGGCTGCGGTCAACGATCTACAGAAGACCCATCACAGCCACAATGAGTGGCCTACTATTTGACAACGTACCGAATGCGGGACTATAATTGACCGGAATCTTCCGGCGAACGAGCCAAAGCGAAACTGATACCGTCAGTATGGGCAACACGTGGATCGCCAGATTCGTAGCCCTGCTGTTTTGCCATTCAAACAGGAACAGATAAACGTTGAGGTTACGGCAAAAATGCCGGGAATACAGGCTACATATACCAGAAACGCATGCCGCCATGTCCAGCCATCTTCTGCCGTTTATCCTGACCACAAGTTGATTGGAAACGTGAGGATTGCACCGACATCAGGAGCAGGATCATCGGTTGGCCCGACACAGCCTCAAAAACGCCCTAAAGTATCAGGAAGGAAACTTGCTAATCGTGCTTTATAAAGAACATTAGTCAGTAGGCACTTGATACGCCATATCGGGGAGATATGGCGTATCAAGTGCCTACTAACCAACACTAAATTAGGCTTTTGTTAGCTCCCCGTCTACGTTACGCCAGATGCCAAGCGGGTTAGCCTTTTGCAAGGCCAGTGGCAACAGCGCATCCGGAAAACTCTGGAAGGTGAAGGGCCGCACAAACCGCAGAATGGCTCCTGTACCGACCGATGTACTACGTCCGCCATCGGTAGTTGCCGGGAATGGGCCAGCGTGGGTCATGGCTTCGGCCACTTCGACCCCGGTTGGAAAACCACCGAACAGCACCCGTCCGGCTTTCGCCTGCAACATAGAAACCCAATCAAACGCCGACTGACTGAGCTCATCGGTCGTGGCATAGAGGGTAGCGGTCAACTGTCCTTCGAGCGTTTCCAGGCATTCGGCCAGTTCGGCTTCGGTCTGGCAGGTGATAATCAGCGAAGTGGGCCCGAATACCTCGTCGCTTAACGTTGGGCTGCACAGGAAAATCGGGGCTGTTGTTGTCAGAATAGCGGGTCTGCCTTCGGTGCGACTTTCTTCGGAAGGCGTTTCTGATTCGGCCAGCACACGAACACCGGGTATGACCCGATTGTGCTGAACGCTTTTCTGGTAGTTCTGGCAAATACCCGCATTGAGCATGGTTGCCGGAGCCGAAGCCCGTATTTTGTCGGCAACGGCTTCCAGAAAAACGTCCGTCTGTGGTGAGTCAAGCAGGAACACAAGACCGGGATTCGTACAGAACTGACCGACGCCGAGCGTGACTGATGCGGCCAGGCCTTCAGCTACGTTTACTGCATTTTCCTGAACGGCTCCCGGCAGCACGACAACTGGATTAACCGCGCTCATTTCAGCATACACCGGAATGGGTTCCGCACGATCCTGGGCCACTTTCTGCAAAGCCAAGCCGCCCGCCCGTGATCCGGTGAAACCGACCGCCTTTACGGCTGGGTGAGCCACTAACTGTTGCGCGACTTCGTTGTCGGCATGCAGCAGGGAAAAGACGCCGTCGGGCATCCCTGTTTTGGTCGCTGCCGCAGCAATGGCCTGACCGACCAGCGATGAGGTACCAGGATGCGAAGGGTGGGCCTTGAAAACAACCGGGCAGCCCGATGCCAGCGCCGACGCCGTATCACCACCAGCCACCGAGAATGCCAGGGGAAAGTTACTGGCACCAAACACCACCACTGGACCCAGAGGAACCAGCATCTGGCGCAGATCGGGGCGGGGCAGGGGCTGACGATCGGGGAGAGCCGGGTTGATACGGGCGTCTACCCAGGAGCCTTCACGGAGTAGTTTGGCAAACATCCGGAGCTGACCCGTCGTACGACCCCGCTCGCCGGACAGACGACCGGTGGGAAGGCCGCTTTCCAGAACGGCCCGTTCTATGAGCGCATCACCGAGCGCTTCAATTTCCGTGGCGATGGTATCCAGAAAATCAGCGCGTTGGTTTGGATGGAGTTTTTTGTACCCGGCAAACGCGGTGGCTGCTTTTTCGACAGCCTCATTGGCCTGTTCGCTGGATACATTGGTGAATTCATCGGCTAACGGCTCGTGAATCGAAGGAGCGAAGGCGTTGAAAAAGTCGCCCTCGCCAGCAACGGCTTCACTACCAATGAAGTTTGCCGTAAGTGGGTTTTGAAAAGTTGACATGCTACTAGATAAGTGATCAGGAGTGATGGCTGTCGAGAAGGTCTAAAATAACCGGGCGGCAGGGTCAATCAGGTTGTCGTTAAAATCGTAATCGTCATTGTGCAGCGCGGGCGTGTTTTCTCCCGCGCCGATGCCAAACATAGCGCCTTTATGCGTCTGCGTGAATAAACCGAAATCTTCACCCCATTTAAAGGGTTCCTGCTTGTCGATAAATTCATAACCGAGTCGTAACGCGCTGCTTTTGATTTGGGCAAACGCGTCGGGGTGGTTCTGATTGGCAAAAAAGGCTTCGGTAAAAGCCGTTTCAGTAGTAATGCCGCTGCCGTCGCAAAGGTTCGATAACGTAGTCAGTAACTGCTTCGTCAGCGCGTCCATCCGCTCATTATTCCGGGTTCTGAGCGTCAAATGAACTTCACCATACCCGGCTGAAATGCCATACGATTTCTCGCCTAGTGTGCTGTATATGGGTGTTAGCAGGGCAAAATCAGCGGAATTGGGGTCCGGGTTTTCAAGTTCCTTACTCGCCAGCGTGAAGCGGGCCATCAGATAAGCAGGATTCAACCCTTTTTCGGGTTCCGCCGAATGCGAAACCTTTCCTTTGAACGTCACGATCAGGCTTTTGACCGCAGCCGTGAAGTCGCCTGGCTTGCAGACAATTACCCCTTGCTCGTAACCCGGCAAATTGTGCAGCGCAAAAACGAGGTCGGGCCGAATGGAAGCGAAGGCCGGGTCATGCAATACAGCTTCGGCGCCTTGTCCGTTCTCTTCGGCGGGCTGAAAAACCAAAAAGACCCGACCTTTGACCGGCGGTTTTTCGCTTAATAACGAAGCCAGACGCGTCAGAATGGCTGCGTGACCATCGTGACCACACTTGTGTGATACGCCTTCACGGAGCGATTTATGAGCAAACTCATTGGCTTCCTGAATGGGTAATGCGTCAATATCAGCCCTGATTAGCGTCACGGGTCCTGACAAGTCATTCCCGTACTGGAGCAATAAGCCGGTTTTGCCAACTTCCGTGATGCTGACCGGACTAAACCGACTGACAAAGTCCCTGATGCGCCGTTGCGTATCGAACTCCTGGCCGGAGACTTCGGGAAACCGATGAAGCTCGCGTCGGAAGGCAACAAATAAGTCCGGGTTTTCTAGAGGCATAGGCAGCGGAAAATCAGAAAAGTGTAGCGCCGACGAAGGAGCTACATGAATGAACAGCGATCGCTATACCATCGTCCCAACCCGCTCCAGCAGGGCCTTTGTTTTACGGATACCTTCGTATTCGTCAACCTTATCGCCTTCATATTCGATGCCGGCAATGCCTTTAAAGCCACTGTCTTTGACAATTTTCAGGATGCGGCTGTAATCCGTTTCAACGCAATTGCCACTGGCATCAAACGTGTACGTTTTAGCCGAAACGCCTTTGGCGTAAGGGAGCAGTTCCTGCGTGCCCTGGTAGCGGTCATATTCTTCCGAACAGGTGTGGTTTTCGCCCCGTTTGAGACAGAAATTGCCAAAGTCAGGCAGCGTTCCGACGTTTTTCATGTCCACCTTCTTCATGACATCTGACAGCCACTTTCCGTTTGACGAGTAGCCGCCGTGGTTCTCGACAATGACGTTGATATTCATCGTTTTGGCAAATTCGCCCAGTTTGCCGAGCCCTTCAACGGCAGCATTGGCTACTTCTTCGGCAGTACCGTTGCCAGCCGCATTGACCCGAATGGTTTTGCAGCCCAGGTATTTGGCGCATTCGACCCAGCGGTGGTGGTTTTCAATAGCTTTCATTCGTTCAGCCGCATCCGTAGCCCCCAGATTTCCTTCGCCATCGATCATAATGAGGTGGTTCGAAATGCCGTTGTCTTTGCAGCGGGTTAGCAGATCGTTCAGATACGTTTTGTCCTGCGCCTTATCTTTGAAAAACTGGTTGACGTATTCGACAATGCTGATATCGAACTCCTTACGGGCAATGCCCGGAAAATCCAGGTTGGTTATTTTTTTCGCGAAGAGTGCTTTGTGCAACGACCACTCGGCCAGTGAAATATCGAAGAATAGTTTCTTCTTGGTGACTTCAGCATAGATGGCGGGTGTAATCGACAGGGCGGCCAGTGATCCGGCAGCCTGCTTTAAAAACGAACGACGATTCGTGTTCATAACGGAACGGGTTTGGTAGATGAGTTTTCGTAAACAAAAGACAGCTATCCCCGCCAAAAAACCAAGCGGGCAGTCAGGACGTGAACGAAGAAAAGTGCGCATACCGGCATAGTTACCTGCGCTTCGGCCGTTTTCTTTGTAATTTGCGCCAATCGACTTCCTAGTGACTGATGATTTCTTTTGACACGATCCGTGAGGCTCACGACCGCATTCGGCCTCATATTCACCGTACCGCCGTCTTAACGAACCAAACGATTAATGACCGGGCTGGTGCCGACCTGTTTTTTAAGTGTGAGAACTTTCAGAAAATAGGCGCGTTCAAAGCGCGGGGCGGTCTGAACGCCGTTCTACAAGTGGCCGCTAATCAGGAAGGCCATTCCGTTACAACCCACTCGTCGGGCAATCACGCGCAGGCCGTTGCCTTTGCCGCCCGACAGGTTGGACTGCCTGCCTATATTGTCATGCCACGCACGGCTCCACAAGTCAAGAAAGATGCTGTTCGGGGGTATGGCGCGGAGGTGATCGAGTGCGAACCAACGCTCGACGCGCGTGAGGCCGGTGTGCGGGCGGTTATGGAACGTACCGGCGCGGTACTGGTTCATCCCTTCGACGACGATCGCGTGATTGCCGGACAAGCTACGGCGACCAAAGAATTGATCGAAGATTTCGGGATGGACAACGCGTTCGATACTATTCTGGCCCCGGTTGGTGGTGGGGGATTACTCAGCGGTACTTCGCTCACAACGCATTTTATGTCGCCCTCGACCCGCGTGATTGCCGGTGAACCGGAAGGGGCGGCCGATGCCGTGCTGTCGTTTCGGAGTGGTCAGGTCGAAAAAGCGCCCTACATCAATACCATCGCCGACGGTTTGATGACGAGTCTGAGCGAACGCACGCTTCGCATCATTCGTGAGCATGTCACCGAGATTCTAACCGTGTCTGATCCGGAGATTATTGCGGCCATGCGGCTGGTGTGGGAGCGAATGAAAATTATCATTGAGCCCTCGTGCGCGGTGCCGTTGGCGGTCGTGCTGAAACACAAAAATCAATTCGCGGGACAACGTATCGGCATTATTTTAACCGGCGGAAATGTAGACCTGGGCAAGCTGCCCTTTTAAAATTACCGGTCGGATTAACACACAAAATGAAAGCAAGTTTACAGTCGGTACTTCACGATGCCCAGTTACGGTGGCTACTGCTCATTTCCTTAGTAATTCAGCTCGTTTTTTGCATTACACAAGTTGGTTTTTTACATCCGGATCAGCATTTTCAATTAATCGAGTTTTCGTCCTGGCAGCTGGGTGAGCCATCGGGCGCTACCGGCGTGTGGGAGTTGAAAAGCCACATCCGACCAACCGTGCAGGTGTATTTCTTTTCGGGCTTTATACAAATTTGCCGATTCTTCCATCTGTACGACGCTTATGCACAATTAGTAGTCCTGCGGCTTATTTTCGGGGTACTTGGCTTTGTCGTATTCAACGCCATCGGGATCCATTATTTTAAATCGGACAGACGGCTGTTGGTGTTGGTACTGCTGTTAATCAACCTGTCATGGTCGCTACCGTATGTTCGTACCTTATTTAGTTCGGAGATCGCATCATCAATTGTTTTCTTCGGGGCCGTTTTGCTGTACGAACTAAAAAAAGAAAAGTTTCTCTATGTCGTGTTGGTGGGTTTTCTGTTTAGCCTGGCCTTTTACTGTCGCTTTCAGATAGCATTCAGTATCATGGGTTTTGGGGTCTGGATGCTCCTCATCGAACGAAAATATGCCCGTCTGCTTCCGCTAGCGATTGGCTTTGCTGTAGGCATAGGCATTAATCTAGTTCTGGATTATAATTTTTATCATCAGCTTGTCATCACGCCATACGACTACTATCGGGTAAATATTGTCGAAGGTAAAGCGGCAGAGTTCGGCACGTCTAGTTTCATCTGGTATATCCTGATGCTGACGTTGGTTGTTGGCGCACCACCGTTTAGTCTATTTTTATTTTATTACAGTCTGAAAGGAGCCATAAAAGAGTACCGGCAGCCGATTGTTTTTGCCGTGGTGTTCTTCGTGCTGGGTCACTGTCTGGTGGCTCATAAAGAAGAGCGGTTTTTATTCCCGATCGTACTGGTTATGCCCATTATTGCCGGCTGGGGATTGGCTTCGTTTATTGGCTATTATGAACAGGCTACAAAAGGTATACGTGCGGTCATAAAAGGACTTATGAATGTTAGCATAGGCCTGAACGTGTTGATTCTGGCCTTATTTCTGATTCTGAATCCGTATTATCAGTCCATCGAATTTTCGCGCAAGCTGGTAAACAAGTTCAAGGGGGCAACGGCCACAATTTATTGCATCGACCATACACCCTTTGAAACGGAGAGTCATCTGCAACTGATGTTTTATCGCCGGAGTGCTCCGAATATCGATCTCGTCGAAATGCATGATGCAGATTCAACGCGTCAGTTAAACAATGTGTGGCTGGCAACTACGTACAACGACGCAAAAGATAAGCTTCCGCTTTTGGATAGTCTTGGTTTTAAACCACAGCTTTATTCATCAACGCCGTTATGGCACGTCAATGAGTGGCTACAGTCAAAGGATATAAACACCATTAATAATATCTGGGTGCTGTACAAAAAAGAATAGACAGAATAGTTGTAGCGCGGGAGGAATACCGCGATTTTTAGCTAGCCAGGGCGGGATTCTTGATGAGCACTGTGTAAGTATCTTCGTGCATCCTGATCTGATTCGTAGCCAGCCAGGGCGGGATTCCTCCCGCGCTACAAAACGCATGCAGCAACCGTAAGGCGGGGCGGATCGGTGATTCATAACTTGCCAGACATTGGTATTTTTTGTTGGGCGAGTACTAGATTGATCTGTAGTATGTTAGCGTAAAGCAGTAACTTTTCCGGAGTAAATTCGCGCTTCTCTGGGGAAATTTCCGTACTTTTACATCCCGTAACGACCTAAACAGGTTTCAATCATGGCGGCTACGGGACCAAAATCCGCGAAATATATTTTTGTTACGGGCGGGGTAACTTCATCACTTGGCAAAGGCATCATTGCCTCTTCACTGGCCAAACTACTTCAATCACGGGGGCTTACGGTAACGATCCAGAAATTCGATCCGTATATCAACATCGACCCCGGCACACTCAATCCATACGAACACGGCGAATGCTACGTAACGGACGACGGAGCCGAAACGGACCTTGATCTGGGTCACTACGAACGCTTCCTGAACCGACCAACGTCGCAGGCCAACAACATCACGACGGGTCGTATTTACAACAACGTCATCACTCGCGAACGTCGGGGCGATTTCCTGGGCAAAACCGTTCAGGTGGTGCCGCACATTACCGATGAGATCAAGCGCAACATCAAACTTCTCGGCGAGACGGGCGAATACGACATCGTCATCACTGAGATTGGCGGCTGCGTGGGCGATATTGAGTCGCTGCCGTTTGTCGAAGCCGTTCGTCAGTTGAAGTTCGAACTCGGCGAAAAAGATACGCTTGTCATTCACCTGACTCTGGTACCGTACCTGCAATCGGCGGGTGAACTGAAAACGAAACCAACGCAGCACTCGGTCCGGATGCTCCTCGAAAATGGGGTTCAGCCCGACATTATTGCTTGCCGCACGGAACACCCGTTACCGCAGGATATCCGGCGTAAGATTGCTCAGTTCTGTAATGTTCAGGTCAGTTCGGTGATTGAAGCTATCGATGCCCAAACGATTTACGACGTGCCGCTGCTGATGCAGAAGGAGCGTCTCGATCAGCGGGCACTCTATATGCTGGACCTGTACAATGACAAAGACGCTGATCTGGATGCGTGGAAAGCGTTTCTGGGACGGCTTAAAAATCCGGGTGATGTCATCAAAATTGGCTTGGTTGGTAAGTACGTCGAGCTGCACGACGCGTATAAATCGATCGCCGAATCATTTATTCATGCCGGTGCGTCGAATGAGTGCAAAGTGCAGCTGGAATGGATTCAGTCGGAAACGCTGGTCGATGAACACCACTGCGCCGAAACGCTGCGTCACCTGGACGGCGTGCTGGTAGCGCCCGGATTCGGGGAGCGCGGCATCGACGGCAAAATCAACGCGGTGCGCTTCGTGCGGGAAAACAATATTCCGTTCCTGGGCATTTGCCTTGGTATGCAAATGGCTGTTATCGAATACGCCCGGAACGTGATGGGCATTGACGATGCGCACTCGACGGAAATGGAACCGCACACGCAAAATCCGGTCATCAGCATGATGGAAGAACAGAAAACCATCACGGATAAAGGCGGAACGATGCGACTGGGTGCGTATGCGTGTAAACTCAAGCGCGATTCGCTGGCTCACCACATCTACGGAAAGATGCAGATCAGTGAGCGTCATCGTCACCGCTACGAATTCAATAACGACTACCTCGATCGGTTCGAAAAAGCGGGACTTCGCCCAACGGGGATTAATCCGGATACAGGCCTGGTCGAAATTGTTGAGCTGACCAATCACCCCTGGTTTGTGGGCGTGCAGTTCCACCCGGAGTTGAAAAGTACCGTTATGAACCCCCATCCGCTGTTTGTGCAGTTCGTTCACGCTGCCCTTACCTACAACCAGCAGAAACGCGCTACGCCCGCTCCTGTAGAAACTGCCGACGTGGTTGATTAACCGGGCAGATTGGCGTAATTTTGCCGGAAATTAAGTTTGTGGTTTGTCGTTTACGGTTTGCCGTTAAAAAGGACGATGACCGGTAAACGATAAACCACGAACGTCAACTAAAAAAAATGGATCGTAATCAAATTATTGGCATTGTCCTGATTCTGGCGATGCTGGTCGGCTACCAGCTGCTGGTGCCGAAACCCGCGCCCGAGAAAAAGGCTGCCCAAATCACGCAGACAACAAAACCAACGACGGCATCGGGAGCTGAGGCTGCCATCAGTAAAGCGGAACAACCACTCGATTCAGCGGCTGCGAAGGCTCAGTTTGGTGATTTTGCTACGGTAGCGTCCGGCGAAGCCCGCGATATTGTCGTTGATAACAAAGACATAAAAGTAACCTTCAGCACGCAGGGTGGTCGGGTAAAAGAAGTTATCCTCAAAAACTACAAAACGTACGACCAGAAACCACTGGTGCTGATCGACGACCAGAGCAGCAAAACACTGCTAGAATTGCCAACTAACCGGGGCAAGGTCGATTTGCACCAGCTTTATTACCAGACAACAGCCCAGAGTGGAACGGTTGGTGGTCAGCCGCAGCAGATCGTTTTTCGGGCGGAGGTTGCACCGGGACAATCGGTTGAGCAGGTCTATACCATTCCGACGGAAGGCTATGTGTTAGAGTATGGGCTGAAGCTGAATGGCCTCGCCAATACGGTCACGAACGACAACATCCGGTTCTTCTGGGAAGACAAGATGCGTCAATACGAAAACGACTTGTCGAACAACCGGCGGGCGGCTACGATCGACTACCTGACCGCCGATGAGAACTTCGAGAAACTGACGGAAGGCGAGAGCAATCAGGAAGTTACCGTAGAGGAACCCGTTCAGTGGTTCACGGTTAAGCACAAGTATTTTCTGGCGGGTTTCGTGGCGAAGAATAGCCCGATGCCCAAAGCGAATTTTAAGACGCTGGTCGATCCGGCTGACAGCAGTGTTGTTAAAACGGCGGTGGCTGATGTAACGCTACCAATGGCTGACGTGAAAGCCGGTAAAGGTCAATACAAGTTTTACTACGGTCCCAACGATTTTCAGTTGCTGGGTAGTGTCGCCCCCGAATTTGACCAGAACGTTTACTTAGGATATTCGATCCTGAAGCCGATCAACAAATACTTCTTCGTGCCCGTCTTCAACCTGCTTGAGAAGTTTATCTCCAATTATGGCTTGCTGATCATTGCCCTCGTTGTGTTCGTGAAATTGCTGCTGACCCCACTGACTTACAAGTCGTACGTGAGCATGGCTAAAATGCGGGTGCTGGCACCGGAGATCGCTGAGATCAAGGAGCGCGTTGGTGAAGACATGACCAAGCAGCAATCGGAGCAGATGAAACTGTATCAGGAAGTGGGTGTAAGTCCACTGAATGGTTGTATCCCGGTGCTGGCTACCATGCCGATCCTGTTTGCGCTGTTCATGCTCTTCCCGAACCTGATCGAACTGCGTCAGAAACCATTTCTGTGGGCGAGTGACCTGTCGACCTACGATGCGTTCATTACGTTCCCAACGATCCCGTTTATCGGCGGCCACCTGAGTTTGTTTACCGTGTTGATGACCGCGTCGTCGATCGCGTATGCTTACTACAATAACCAGACTACGCCGACCCAGCCAGGACCGGTAAACATGAAAGCGCTGAGCTATATTTTTCCGTTGATGTTCATGTTCGTGCTGAATTCGTATCCGGCTGGTCTGACGTTCTATTACTTTGTGTCGAACGTGGTCACGATCACGCAACAGCAGCTGATTCGCCGGTTTGTTGACGAAGATAAAATTAAAGCGGTACTGGACGAAAATCGTCGGAAAAACGCCAATGGGGAGGGCAAGAAGCCGGGTGGTTTTCAGGCACTGCTTCAGAAGCAACTGGCCGCTGCCGATGAGGCTCGCAAGCAGGCCGAAGAAGCCCAACGCAAAGCAAAACAGAAGAAATAAAGGATGGGTATTGAATAAACCAGTCGGCTTGTTCTTATAACTCATTCCTGATTTTTACCTATTTTTCAACAAAAGCAACGCGTCGGCGTTGCTTTTGTGCATTAACCCAACTAAATACCATGATTGGCAGGTTACACTGGCTTAAACTCATCGCACTTTGCTGGCTCTGGTTTCAGACCATAGCGTTGGCAACAGCGCAGGTTTCTCCTGAGGGACTGAGACGCTATAAAGCCGCTGTTCAGCTGGTGCAGGCCGGTAATTATGAACGGGCTAAAGCGGATCTGAATGCCATCATTCAGCGGGAAGATCAGCTAGCGCCCTACGCACATTACTATTATGCCATAGCTGCGTTCCGGCAGAAGAACTTTAGTCAGGCACGGTTGATGATCAAGCAACTGATGACGCGTTATCCCGACTGGCGAAAAATGGATGATGCCAACTACCTGTTGGCGGCTATCTGTATGGAAGCAGGTCAGTACGAAGACGGGTTAGAGGCCATCCAGCAGATTCGCAACTCTACGTTTCGCACGGACGTTGCCAAACTGGAACAAACCTTTCTGGGGCGAATCACGAACCTGAATCAACTAAAACAGCTGAACAAGGAATTTCCGGACGATCGGGCTGTTGGCCTCGCGTTGATCGACCTGATCCAGCGGACGGCTACCGATAAAGATGATCTGGAGTTGTCGGACCGTCTGACTAACCGCTTTGGCGTACCGGGCTCTGCCCTGCCCAGAACAACCACAACGACGCCCACGGCTACATCGACAACCAGTTCGACGGTAACCGCAACGACGATGCAGCCCGCCCGCAACGCTCGGCCGAAAGGCTATTTCAACGTTGCGGTGATGTTTCCCTTCCGGGTGGATGAGTTCAGTCCCGATAAACGGTTGCGCGCCAATCAGTACGTGTATGACCTCTACAGTGGTATTAAGCAAGCCAAAGCCAAACTACAGGAAGAGGGTATTACCGTAAATCTGTTCGCCTACGACCTCGATAATGACGCGAATAAGGCGCTTGAACTGGTTAACAGTCCTGCTTTTTCGCAAACCGACCTGATTATTGGTCCGCTGTATGTAGAACCGAACCGCATTGCCGCAGCGTTTGCCAACCAGAAAAATATCCTGTTGCTGAACCCCATCGCTACCAGCAGCGATCTGGTAGCGAACCAGCCAATGGCTTTTCTGGCGCAGCCATCTCTAAACCACCAAGCCGAAAAAGTGGCTGAGTTTGCCCGTACGCTGAATGGTTCGCGCCGGGTAGCCATCTACTTCGGGTCTGCCCGAAAGGACTCCTTACTGGCTATCGCGTATCAGAACGAGTTGAAGCGGCAGAATTATCAGGTTGTCGAGCTCAAGAAAGTGAGCAGTTCGGCTCAGGCCATGGCCGATGCCATGCAGTTCTCGGGTACAGCGACGCCACCCCGTACGGCCACGGCTGTGACACCCGTTACGCTGGGACACGTTTTTCTGGCTAGCAGCAATGAAGACGAGGGTGCGCGCCTACTGGAAGCATTAAGTCGTCGAAAAGTGAGTGGACCGTTGATTGCCACGGCTTCTGCGTTTGATCTCTACAAAAACTCGACATCGACGTTTTCGCGTCGGGAGCTATACCTGCTTTATCCTGACTTCATTGACGCATCGCGGGAGCCAGTTACCGAGTTTCAGGAGCAGTATCTGGCTAAGCGGAACACCATACCATCCGTGTTTGCCAGCCAGGGCTACGACATGATGCTGTTTTTTGGCCGTCAACTGGCGAAAAATGGGACTCAGTTTCAGAACAGAAGCACCCTTCGCTCGGATACAGACGATTATCTGCTATCGGGCTTCGACTACAGCAGAAATAATGAAAATCAAGTCGTGCCGATCGTGAAATTCGAGGATGGGCGATTCATAAAAGTAAACGAGTAAACGAACGAATGCGTGAAGGAGGCTCATTTGCCCGGCCGATCCGTCACGCATCCGTATTTTCAGTTATGACGACAAGCGAACAATTATTTGAAAAAGCGAAAACGCTGATTCCCGGTGGCGTCAATTCACCCGTACGGGCATTCCGGTCTGTAGGCGGTTCGCCCGTATTTATTAAATCGGCCAAAGGTCCCTACCTCTACGATGAAGATGGGCGGGAATATATCGAACTGATCAATTCCTGGGGGCCAATGATTCTGGGCCATGCGTTCGAGCCCGTCGAAAAAGCGGTTCGGGATGCGATTCAATATTCGTTTTCCTTCGGTGCGCCGACGCGGAAAGAAGTCGAAATGGCCGAACTGATCACCAATATGGTTCCTTCGGTCGAGAAGGTCCGAATGGTTAATTCGGGCACCGAAGCGACCATGGCCGCTATTCGGGTCGCGCGGGGCTTTACGGGCCGGGACAAGATCATCAAGTTTGAAGGGTGCTACCACGGCCATGCCGACTCCTTCCTGATTGCGGCTGGAAGCGGGGCCATGACAATGGGCATTCCCGATAGTCCCGGCGTAACGAAAGCAACTGCTGCCGACACATTGACGGCACCGTTTAACGATCTGGCGGCTGTCGAAAAGCTGCTGGACAATAACCATAATCAGGTAGCCGCCATCATTCTTGAGCCGGTCGTGGGCAATATGGGCTGCGTATTGCCTGAACCCGGTTTTCTGGAAGGCGTTCGGTCCCTATGCGACAAACACGATGCACTGCTGATTTTTGATGAAGTGATGACCGGTTTTCGACTGGCCAAAGGCGGTGCGCAGGAACGGTTTGGCATTACGCCCGACTTGACGACGATGGGTAAAATTATTGGGGGAGGAATGCCCGTCGGTGCTTACGGCGGACGCGCTGACATTATGGACATCGTGGCTCCGGCAGGGCCAGTTTATCAGGCGGGTACGCTTTCCGGAAATCCTATTGCTATGTCGGCGGGGCTAGCCATGCTGCATCATCTGAACGACCATCCGGAGGTGTATACGCGATTGGATCAAATTGGCGAGACGCTGGTAAATGGTTTTCGGGCGTCGTTAGTGAAACTAGGGCTGAACTACACGATCAACCACATCGGGTCGATGTTCACGCTGTTCATGACCGAACGTTCCGTGACGAACTTTACCGAAGCCAAATCCTGTGATCTGCCGCTGTTTGGTCGCTATTTTCACGCGATGCTGAAACGCGGGGTTTATCTGGCTCCGTCGCAGTTCGAGAGTTTATTTTTGTCCGTTGCCCTGACGGATGACCTGACTGCACAAATCATTCAGGCCAACGAAGAGAGTTTACAGGAAGCACTGGCCGAGCATGATAATTAAAGGCGTACTTTTTGATTTCGATGGTACACTAGCCGATACGTTACCGCTCTGTATTCGGGCGTTTCGCTCATCGATCGAGCCAAGACTTGGGCGTTCGGTGAGCGATGCAGAGATCATTGCCACGTTTGGGCCATCGGAAGAAGGCACCATCAAAGCGCTCATTCCGGACGCGTACGAGGAGGGTGTGGCTGCTTACCTGAGTCATTACGAGCAACTTCATGTCGACTATCCGGAGCTGTTGCCGGGCGTACAAGCGCTGTTAACCGATCTGAACGCTAAAGGAGTGAAGCTGGCGCTGGTGACGGGGAAAGGCCAATTCAGTGCCGCCATGTCTCTGGATTTCTATCAGCTAACGTCCTGTTTCAGTGCCTTCGGTTACGGCGATCAGGCGGTCAACAGTAAAGCGCGGAACATAACCCGGATTGTGCATGACTGGCAGTTGCCGCTGGATGAAGTCATTTACGTTGGCGACGCACCCAGCGACATTACGGCCTGTCGGGAGGCTGGGGTATTCATCGCATCGGCAGCCTGGGCATCGACCGCTGAACCGGACGTGTTGAAGGCTCACCATCCCGACGAATTGTTTGCGTCGATAGACTCGTTCCGAATCTGGTTGTTTGACCGTCTGCACTGATGTTTTTTTCCGTCATCATTCCTATTTTCAATCGTCCCGACGAGTTGCGCGAACTGCTGGTTAGCCTGACCAGACAGACGTATACGAACTTTGAGGTCGTCGTTGTCGAAGATGGGTCCACCATCAAATCGGACGGCGTTGTCGACTTGTTCACCAATCAGCTTGCGATTCGCTATTTTTTTAAAGAAAACTCCGGGCAGGGCTTCACGCGAAACTCCGGGTTTGAACGGGCATCGGGTGACTATTTCGTGATTTTTGATTCAGATGCGCTGATACCTCCGCATTATTTCGCGACGGTTAACCAACGGCTGCAAACCGATTGGCTTGATGCTTATGGTGGCCCCGATGCGGCTCATCCCGATTTTACACCCGTTCAGAAAGCAATTAGCTACTCCATGACGTCGCCCTTTACAACGGGTGGTATTCGGGGGAGTAAGAAAAATCTAGGTGGTACGTATCACCCCCGCAGCTTCAATATGGGCCTGTCTCGGCAGGTGTGGGAAACCATCGGAGGGTATCGGTTGAGCCGGATGGGCGAGGACATCGAGTTTGCCATCCGGATCATTGAAAACAACTTCCGGACGGGGCTGATTCCGGATGCGTTCATCTACCACAAACGACGGACGAGTTTTGGTCAGTTTTTCCGGCAGTTGCGGTTTTTTGGCCGGGCCCGTATCAACATTTCGCGCTACTATCCGAATGAGCTGAAATTCGTTCATGCCATTCCAGCTCTGTTTACCTTGTTCGTGTTTTCGATTCCGCTCTGGGCATTGATCAGTCCAATCCTGTTCTGGCTTGCCGTAAGTGTTGTTGTGCTGATTGCGCTCCTTATCTTTATTGACGCTACCCGAAAGGAGCGCAGTATGAAAATAGGCTTACTAAGTGTGAGAGCCGCCTTTACGCAGTTGATCGGCTACGGCGTTGGTTTTTTGGGCGAAGGCTGGAAACGGTTCCGGGAGCCCAAAGGGTTTCGGGAAACGGGGGCTACCATCGAATACCCTTCATAAGTGGTATCGTTGATAAAAAACACGAGGATCAATAGTAAATAGTTGGTTTCGCTCAACGAATCCCAGTTCCTATACGTTATATTTCCAACGGATAGTTGTCGACACTTATAATGACCAAGCTTGCAAAACCACCAGGACAGAAGTTAGTTCAACGCATGAGCACTCGCACCAAGGGGCTGATTATAGCGCCTTTGGGCCTGTTTTTGTTCAGCGCGGGACTTTGTGTGTTTAGCATAGCGGTTCAGGCTAGACATGATGGGGCGACGTTCCAGCAATGGTTCCTGTGGGGGGTGTATAGTCTGATTCTGCTGAATGGCGGGCTACTGCTCTTTGGGCAGGCGGTTCGGTATCGCGCTCAGCTGGACTATCGGCGGTTTGTGCGTCGTGAACTCAAAAAGCGGGATCGCGAATGGGCCAGATCGCTCCAGAAACGAAAAGCCCCGCCGGGTAAGAGCGAGGCTTGATGCTGATTGAGTATCAGTTGGTCAAACCGGTAATTTGTTGGCTAATACGCCAATAGCCGGTTCTTCAGTGCTCAAATTAAGCAGCTTTCTTTTCGGCGAAAGAGGCTTTGATTGCTTCAACGTCTACGTTTTTGATGATCGGTTTACGCAGCAATTGTTTGATGGCATTGACTTTGTTATTCGCGATAGCGCGGTTCCGGCGGCCTTTGCGTTTTAGTTCAGTTACTCCCATGACTATATCTTAGTTTACTTGTCGGTTCGATTTTTGAAGTGCAAAAGTACAGCTTTTTAGACAGAATTTACAGCATTATCGGGAATTTTCACGGATAACCCGCCCAGAAATCCATTTTTGTAAAGCGATCTGTCTTATAAATAGCTATATTTTCTTCAAAAACTCGGTTCTCAGAACAATACTCATACCACCTACTTTGCAATCTACTTCGTCGGGATCGTCGGTAAGGCGAATCTTTTTGACGGTTGTACCTCGTTTCAATGTTGTCGAAGCACCTTTTACTTTCAGGTCTTTAATGAGGGTTACGGTGTCGCCATCGGCTAATGTGTTGCCGTTGCTATCTTTTACGTCCATTTGTGGGATATTTACGTAGGGCCGCAAAGCTATAAAGAAGCCGCTAAAAGACAGCCCTGCCGAACGGAATTACAGCATGCACCGGATTTTATTACAGCACCTCCTGCTTATCCTGTAGTCCTGTCCACTAATTTTGCAGCATGCAGAAACCAACAGTAACAAAAGGAACGAGAGACTTTGGGCCGGAGCAAATGAGCAAACGGCTATTCATATTCGATACCATTCGGAAAACATTCAAGTCCTTTGGCTTTTTACCCCTCGAAACGCCTTCCATGGAAAACCTGTCGACACTGACGGGTAAGTACGGCGATGAAGGCGATCAGCTTCTTTTTAAAATCCTGAACTCCGGTGACTTTGCCGCTGGCCTGACCGATGCTGATGTACAGGCAGGATCGAAAAAGTTGACCCCGAGGATTGCCGAGAAAGGGTTACGTTACGATCTGACGGTGCCTTTTGCCCGGTATGTAGTCATGAATCGGAACAGCCTTACGCTGCCATTCAAACGCTACCAGATGCAACCCGTCTGGCGGGCCGATCGTCCGCAGAAAGGCCGCTATCGGGAATTTTACCAGTGCGATGCCGATGTGGTTGGCACCGATTCGCTACTGTGCGAAGCCGAGATTGTGTTGATGATCCATGAAGTCTTCCGGAATCTGGGCATCATTGATTTTACGCTGAAGATCAATAATCGTAAAATTCTGGCTGGTATTGCCGACGTGATCGGTGCGCCGGGACAGGAAAGTGCGTTAAGCGTAGCGATTGACAAGCTCGATAAGATTGGGAAGGATAAAGTGCTCGATGAACTGCGCGAACGTGGTTTTGCCGAAGAAGCCATCAACCGCCTAGAGCCAATGTTTGGCCTGGGGAGCAAAAATACTGTCGAGGTAATCGGGCAACTGAAAGCATGGCTCTCCGCTTCGGAGACGGCCAATCAGGGTATTGCTGAACTGGAAGAGACGCTGCGATTGGTGGATCAATACGGCCTGGCCGATGCGCGCGTGGAAATCGATCCGACGCTGGCGCGGGGCTTATCGTACTATACCGGTGCTATTTTTGAGGTCAAAGCTAATGGCGTTCAGATTGGCAGCGTGAGTGGAGGTGGTCGTTACGACAACCTGACGGGTACGTTTGGCATGCCCGGTCTGTCGGGTGTTGGTATTTCGTTTGGCGTCGATCGAATCTACGACGTAATGGACGAACTAAGTCTGTTTCCGGCATCGGCAGGGCAGGGGACTCGAGTGCTTATTGTGCCTTTCGATGGGGATGCCCGCTCGGTTGCACTGCCCCTGCTAAGTCAGCTGCGTAAAGCGGGTGTGGCTGCCGAAGTGTATCCGGACCTGGCGAAAGTGAAGAAAATGCTCGATTACGCCAACGCAAAAGCCATTCCGTTTGTGATCCTGATCGGTTCCGAAGAAGTGCAGACGGGTATGTTATCGATCAAAAACATGGTCACTGGCGAACAAACGAAAGTAAGTGTAGCCGACAGTATTCAGGTTGTGCAGGAATCGTAGACAGATATGAGAGGACTGGGCCTTCCTTCGGGCAGGAATAGGCCCAGTCCTTACAACTGAATTTTCGACGCATTGAGAACCGATTGGAGATCAGCCTGAGCCAGAGCCGCGACTTCGCCGACAACAATGATCGCCGGATTGCCAACGCCCGATTCCGTTACCTTCTCTAAGATAGTTTGCACATTGCCAACCACAGTCCGTTCGTCGGGTAGAGTTCCGTTCTGAATGATGGCTACGGGCGTATCGGTCTTACCAACTTCGGCGAAAACCGCCATGATCTCGGCGAGTTTGTGCATACCCATTAGCACGACGACCGTTGCCGACGATTGAGCCGCTAAGCGGAGATCGGTCGACAATTGGCCGGCTTTCGTGGTACCCGTAACGACCCAGAAACTCTCCGAAAGGCCCCGTGTTGTCAGCGGAATACCGGCTGAAGCGGGTACGGCATAACTACTGGAAATGCCGGGAATAACGGCAGTCTCGATACCGTATTGACGGGCAAATTCGATTTCTTCGTAGCCGCGTCCGAACACAAACGAGTCACCACCCTTTAAGCGGACAACGTGACCGTATTGCTGCGCATAATGGACGATCAGCGGGTTAATGTCTTCCTGCACGCACGAATACGCACCCCGGCGTTTGCCCACGTAGACTTTGAGTGCGTCGGGACGGCAATGGTCGAGTAAGTCAGGGTGAACGAGCGCGTCATACATGACCACGTCAGCCTGCTGCAAGGCCCGAATGCCCTTTACCGTTATTAAATCCGGATCACCAGGTCCGGCTCCTACGAGCGTCAATTTCATTGTCGGAAATGAATGAGTGGAAGAGCGAAAGAGTGAATAGGCAATTGGACTTTCACTCATTCACTCTTTCGCTTTTAGTTTAGCTGTCCTGAGCCTGCGTGAGTTCCCGCAGTTCGGGGGTGCCTTCCTGTTCAATCTGCGCTTCGCGGTAGGATTGAACAGTTTGCAGAAAAGCCTCTGCCTTCGCCATGAACTGACGGGCAAATGTTTCTGACGGTTCCTGTTTGTTGATACTGAACACCAGCGATTTGAAGTCACCTTCGTGCTGGTGGAAATCAGATTCACCCACGAATGTTTTGTCGAAATCACTGACAATACCATGCTGCGTGTTCGTAGGCACGTCACGACTCATCAGGGCCGCTCGGGCACCGGTAATGAATACGTTGTAAGTGTGGTAAAGTGCGTCGGCCCAACGGCTCTCGGCAAGGGCTTCCTGTGCCCAGCCGAGTTTTTCGCTAGCCTCGGTGAGGGTGGTAGCAACGAGATCGATCAAGACACTCGCGCACTCGCCAATACCCACTTCGGTGACGTACTGTTCCGTGTGATCCCAGTCAATATAGTCGCTGTCAACCAAGGTTTTCAGATCGGCCAGTGGCTTTAGCAGCTGATAAAAATAATTTTTACCCTGCCGGGCGTAATAATCGCTATAATACTCTCCGTCGAAGCCATTGGCTTCGTAATCGCGTAGCAAAAAGCGAAGAGAATCAGGACCACGTTTGGCCGGAATTTTGATCACTTTATCGGCAATTAAGCCTTCGCCTTTGCCATTGAAGCCACCGCCAAGCAATACCTGTAACGCGGGCAATACGTAAGCACCATTCTTGAGCGACGATCCGTGATAACCAATGTTGGCTACCGAGTGCTGACCGCAACCGTTCATGCATCCCGAGATTTTGATCTTGATATCGTCGTTGAAAACCAGATCCGGAAACTCCTCGTGCATCATCGTCTCTAGCGCCCGTGTGATGCCGTAACTGCTCGAAATGGCCAGATTACAGGTATCGGTGCCCGGACAGGTAGTGATGTCAGCCGTTGTGTCGAAGCCGGGGTCAGCCAGTCCTAGTGCATCGAGTGCGTGGAAAACGGCAACAAGGTCTTCGGGACGGATGTATCGAAGCAGATACCCCTGATTGACCGTTACGCGAATGTCGTCAGCGGCATACTGTTTCACAAGTTGAGCCAGCGAACGAGCCGTATCCGAATGCATATCACCGAGCAACACGCGCAACTGAACGGCATACCAGCCCGCCTGTTTTTGTTCGAATACGTTCGTTTTGAACCAGGTGGTCAACTTTTGACTATCTGGGCTTGCCGGATCAGCCGCCAGCGTGTAGTTGCTAACTTCCGGACGAGCAGGGTACAAACTTTCCGCCGAAAACTGCGAGCTATTGACTGAATACGCTTTGTTACGTAAAGCGGGCGTCTCTTCACTGACCCGACGAAGCAGTTCGTCCAAACCAATGTCATTGAGCAAATACTTCATCCGGGCTTTGTGGCGTTTCTGACGTTCGCCATAGCGATCAAATACGCGAATGACGCCCTCAATGAACGGAATCGCCTGATCTTCTTCCAAGAACTCCGTTGCTGTCTGTGCAGAAAAAGGCTGTGCGCCCAATCCACCGCCGAGTAGTACTTTAAAACCACGCTTTCCATCCTGGATACGGGGAATCAATCCCACATCATGCATGTAGCCATAGGCCGAATCTTTCTCGCTGGAAGAGACGGATATTTTAAACTTCCGGCCCATGTCCTGACAAATCGGGTTGCGCAGAAAGTAATCGAATATCGAGTAGGCGTAGGGTGTAATATCGAACGGTTCAATGGGGTCAATACCCGCGCGAGCCGAGCCCGTCACGTTTCGAACGGTGTTGCCACAGGCTTCTTTGAGCGTAATGCCGGCATCTTCAAGGTCAGCCCATAGCTGAGGAGAGTCCGCCAGTTTAACGAAGTGGAGCTGAATATCCTGGCGCGTCGTGGCGTGGAGATTGCCCGTCGCATACTTATCCGACAGATCCGCGATTCGGGTGAGCTGATCCGCCGAGATTCGTCCGTGGGGGAGTTTGATCCGGATCATCTGCACGCCGGGTTGCCGCTGGCCGTAGACGCCCCGTGTAAGCCGAAACTTCCGGAAGGCTTCATCAGCAATGTCGCCGGACCGGAACGAACTGATTTTGTTTTCCAGATCCACTATATCGCGCTTGGCCGCTTTGCTGACGTTATCGGTAAGTTGGATAGCCATAACTCCTATTCTCTATAGATTTAATCAACTAATACATTGAAACAAAAACGCCGTTTTACCCGGCGTTTGTAGAAATAACTGTTTCTATGTACAATGATAAAGGAAATTTCAGCGGCTTCAGTTCAGGATGCGCCCAACTATTGGTTATGGACGATTAGCAGAAGTTATAGAGATGTAGTATAATCAATACTTGTAACGGGGATAACTGGTGGGGTCAGCAAGTCCGTCATACCGTTTCTCGCTTGTTCCTTCGGCGTGCTAGGCTTCTACAGAGCCTTTAAACGACATCTCCCGTTCGCAGACGATCGGCTGCAAACAGGAGATGCTGATGTACTATGGCTGTACTTGATTGATCCTAAGCTTCACCCACCAGCATGACGGCACCAACCGTCACGTTTGAGGTTTCGTCGATCAGGATGGCCCCGCCCGTAGCCCGGTTCTCTTGATAGGAATCGAAGCTAACCGGCTGGGCCGTACGCAGTACTATTTTTGCCAGATCGTTTAGCTTCAGATTCTCAATACCGTCAATCTCTTCATACGTGTTGACGTTCAACTGGTATACGATTTCGCGGACAGAACAACGCGTACGGGATGTTCCTACCTGGAGCACGTATTTGTTGCCGACTTTGCATTCTTTGGTATCCATCCAGCAGAGCATGGCTTCGAGGCTTTGGCTACTGGTCGGCTGACTATCGGACCGAACAATCAGGTCGCCCCGGCTAATATCGACATCAGTGGCTAAATGCAGTACTACCGACATCGGAGAAACAGCTTCGTCGAGGTGGGTTTCGGCAATTTCGATCGCGTCGATTGTCGAGGTTTCGCCGGAAGGTAATACCGTGACGGAATCACCTTTGCGAAATGAACCGCTCGTTATTTTACCCGCATAGCCCCGGTAATCGTGAAGCTCCGCGGTTTGCGGACGGATAACATACTGAACCGGGAAGCGGCCGGGCAGGGGTGCCTGCTGGTCCAGATCGGTGTCCTCGATGTCAACGGTTTCCAGATGTTCCAGCAGGGTAGGTCCTTCGTACCAGCCCATTGAACTCGACCGGTCGACAACGTTATCGCCATTGAGTGCACTCAACGGAATATAAGACACGTGCTTGACGTTCAGCTTTTTCGCTAGTTCAGCGTAGTGAATGCAGATGTCGGAGAATACGTCCTGCGAGTAACCAACGAGGTCCATTTTATTGATCGCCACTACAATATGCGGGATGCCCAGCAGCGAGGCAATCAGCGAATGCCGGCGGGTCTGCTCAACCACGCCATGCCGCGCATCGACCAGCACGATAGCCAGTTGACAGTTCGACGCTCCCGTAACCATGTTTCGCGTATACTGAATATGGCCTGGCGCATCAACGATGATGAACTTCCGTTTTGGCGTTTGAAAATAACGATAGGCCACGTCGATCGTAATGCCCTGTTCGCGTTCTGAGCGTAGCCCATCGGTTAATAGAGCGAGGTCAATTTCACCATCGTCCCGGCTCTTGCTGGCCCGTTCGATGGCTTCAAGCTGATCGGCCAGAATGGATTTGGAATCGTAAAGAAGCCGCCCGATGAGCGTACTTTTGCCGTCGTCAACCGAACCGGCTGTTATAAATCGGAGAAGATCCATTGATTAGAAAGTAAAAGAGTGAAAGAATGAAAGAGTGGATGGCGCATCAATTTTCGCTCTTTCACTCTTTTAGTCATTCACTCATCAAAAATACCCGCCCTTCTTGCGATCTTCCATAGCGGCTTCGCTGAGTTGGTCGTCCATGCGGGTTTCGCCCCGTTCGGAGATGCGGGTCGCCTGGATTTCGTCGATCACATCGTCGAGTGTCGAGGCCTGTGACTCAGAGGCTGCGGTACAGGAAATATCGCCAACGGTTCGGAAACGTACCCGGCGGGTTACCAGCTGATCGTCGGCTTCGGGTTTGATAACGCCACCGGCGGTAGCCATCAGTTTGCCGTCGCGGATGAGCAGCTCGCGCTCATGGGCGAAGTAAATGCTGGGTAGTTCAATTTTTTCGCGCCGGATGTAATTCCAGACGTCGAGTTCGGTCCAGTTCGAAATGGGAAATACACGAACGTTCTCACCCTTGTGAATGCGGCCGTTGTACAAATTCCAGAGTTCAGGACGCTGCCGTTTGGGGTCCCACGAGCCGAACTCATCACGAACGGAAAATACCCGTTCTTTGGCCCGCGCTTTTTCTTCATCCCGACGTGCCCCACCAATGCAGGCATCGAATTCGAACTCTTCAATCGTATCGAGCAACGTAAAGGTTTGCAAACCATTTCGGGTAGCATTCCGGCCCGTTGGCTCTTTCAGCTTTTTCTCGCGAATGGTATCTTCGACGTACCGGACGATGAGTTTTTCGCCGATACGGTCGGCCAGATTATCGCGGTAATCGAGGGCTTCCTGAAAGTTATGGCCTGTATCAATATGAACCAGTGGAAACGGGAATTTACCCGGACGGAAGGCTTTTAGCGCCAGATGAACCAGCGTAATGGAATCTTTACCACCCGAAAACAGTAGGGCAGGGCGCTCAAATTGACCGGCTACCTCCCGCATGATGTGGATGGCTTCGGATTCGAGCTGATCTAAATAATCTAACTTCATTGGCTTTTGATCGTAATGTCTGAGCACGCTACAACGATACGGTTATTCCGCGAATACCTTACGGTTTAAAGGCTTCCTCGTGACTATGTAATCCGCACTCTTTCTTTGAGTTATCTTCCCACCACCAGCGTCCCGCCCGGAAATCTTCACCGGGCTGAATGGCGCGTGTGCAGGGCTGGCAACCAATGCTGACAAAGCCCCGATCATGGAGTGGGTTATAAGGTACGTTATTGTCTTTGACGTATTGCTTTACCGCATCGAATGTCCAGTCCATCAAGGGATGAAACTTGAACAGGTTATGGGCGCCGTCCCATTCGAGTTGTGGCATAGATTGGCGGTTGGCCGATTGTTCAGCCCGGATACCAGTCACCCAGATTTTCTGCCCTTGCAACGCCCGGTTTAGTGGCTCAACTTTGCGAATGCCGCAGCACTCTTTCCGGTTTTCGACGGAATCATAAAAGCTGTAAGGCCCTTTGTCTGTCATCAACTTTTCAATCGCGTCAGCTTTGGGGAAATACGTGTCGATGGTGGTGCCGTACCGATCGTTCGTCTTTTTCCAGACCGAATAGGTTTCCGAAAACATACGGCCCGTATCCAGCGTAAAAATCTTGATAGGAATGTCGTTGGCCAGAATCAGATCCGTGATGACCTGATCTTCGTAACCCAGACTGGTCGAAAAAATAACTTCACCGGGAAACAGGGCGGCCAGCGTGCGCAACGCTTCGATGTTGTTCAGGCCGTGTAGTCGCTCGGTCAGACTTTCGAGCGTATAGGATGTAGGTTCCGCAATCATAATTTCTGTTTTAATGAAACCGCCTTCCCCGTCTTGGCCGACTGCCGGGCGGCATCCAGAATTTCCATGACAATCATGTTATTTTCTAATGACGTTAATTCATCGGGTTTAGTTTCTCCGTGAATCAGCTTTGCGTAGTACGCAAATGGGTCAGTGGCAGGTGCTTCGCTCTGTGCTACTTCGGTGGGGCGCTCGTTGGCTTCGTCCTTTAACCGAATCCGCATTCGCGTGCCGTCGACGGTGAAGACATAGCCGGTCTGACCGTATACTTCCATGTCCTTGCGGGCAAACGGCCAGTTCCACGAGGCCTGTATGATCGTCTGCGTCTTTGGATAGGTCAGGATGATCGTGCCCTCGTCATCGACTTTTGGATAGATGTCAGGCTTGATCTGCTGGGTAACTGCCATAACGGACAAGGGCCGCTGGTTGTGCATGAGCCAGGTCGATAGGTTAGCTCCGTAACAGCCAAAATCAAATAATGCCCCGGCACCATTCGTAGCCGGGTCCGTCAGCCAGTCCAGAAATTCCTTGTTAACGTTGATTTCTTTCGGTCCCTGATGGCCGTCATGAACCACAATTTTCCGCAGGTCGCCAATCGCTTTTTCGGTATTGGCCAATGCGTAGGCTTTGTGATTGCTGCCGTACCAGGTTGTTTCGTAATTCGTCAGTAGCTGAACGTTGTGTTTTTTTGCCAACGTTTCCATCTGTTTGGCATCGGCAAAGCTTGTCGCCAGCGGCTTCTCAACCATCACGTGAATACCCCGTGGCGCGCAGCGTTCAACGGTTTTTCGGTGGTCGACAATCGGGCCGAAATCAGCAACGGCTTCGGGTTTGGTTTTGTCGAGCATCTCCTCAACCGTCGGATAAACCAGGCTCATGCTATAACCGTGCTGTTTGGCAAATCGCTCGGCCAGTTCGCGGTTCGGTTCGGCAATGCCGACAATGTCGATATCGGTCTGGTTCTTCTCTTTAAACGCCTTGTTCAGAATACCGTGAACGTGCGAGTGCACTAAGCCAACGACACCAACGCGAAGCGGCTTTTTCGCGCTTTGGCCGTGAGCTGACTGGATCAGCAGTACTAGTAAAACGACATGAACGGCGGTACGTACCATCAGTAAGGTATTGTTAGTTGGCCAGCATTGGCTTTGATCGCTCAGCAACAATGTGCATTAAGCCACCTTCTCTTTAACCACTTCCGCCGACTTTTCTACTGCCTGCGTGAAATCGTCGATCAAATCCTCGATCGCTTCCAGGCCGACCGAAATGCGAATAAGGCCGGGCGTAATGCCTAAGACGGCTTTCTCTTCGGGCTTCAGTTTAGCGTGCGTGGTTGTGTTTGGGTTGGTAACGATCGTTCGCGAGTCGCCCAGATTTGACGATAGTGTAGGAATCGTCAGCGCCTTGAAAAACGCATTTACCCGGTCGAAGCCGCCTTCCAGTTCAATGGTCACAATAGCACCCCCCGCGCTCATCTGCCGCTTCGCCAGATCGTACTGCGGATGAGAGGGTAGGAAGGGATACAAAACTCGCTCTACGTCCGCGTGCGTATCCAGCGCTTCGGCCAGTTGTAATGCGTTGCGGCAATGACGCTCCATACGCAGGTCCAGGGTTTCCAGACTCTTCGACAGCACCCAGGCATTGAACGGCGACAACGATGGCCCCGTATGCCGCGCGAAGAACCGAATTGGCTGGATTAGCTCCTTCGAACCAACGACGATACCACCCAGCACCCGTCCCTGACCGTCCATGAATTTCGTGGCCGAGTGGATCGATAGATCGGCACCGAAATCAATTGGTGTTTGCAGAATAGGGGTAGCAAAGCAGTTATCGACGTTCAGGATGAAACCGTATTTTTTCTTTAACCGACCCAGCATCTCCAAGTCAACCAGCTCAAGGCCGGGGTTCGATGGCGTTTCGAGGTAAACCATTTTGGTGTTCGGCTGCATGGCCGCTTCCCAATCGGCTTCGCTGGCCGTGGCATCGACGTAGGTATGCGTGATGCCCCACTTGCTAAGAATTTGGGTGATGATCTGGTGAGCAGAACCAAACAAGGCCCGGCAGGCTACCAGGTGGTCGCCCGATTTCAACAGACCGGCCATGCTCGCGAATACGGCCGCCATGCCCGTTCCTGTCGCGATACCGTCCTCGGCGTTTTCCAGCATGCAGACCTTATCAACGAACTCCGTCACGTTCGGATTCGAGAAGCGGGAATAAATATTGCCTTCTTCCGTTTCGTCAAATAGGGCTTTTCCCTGTTCGGCACTTTCGAAGGCGAAACTTGAGGTTAGGTATATGGGGACCGAATGTTCGCGGTTCTGCGATTTCTTCGACTGGATACGGATCGCTTTGGTTTGTTTTTTCATACTTGTCTGGATCAGGATGCTGCCTGGCCTTTCAACTTACACGGGCCAAGCAGGAGCCTGGCCCAGACACTAAAAGAACTTAATGATTTTACGCAAACTTACGAGGATTACCACAATTCCGACGAGGATCATCATAGTTTTGATCGGTAGCTTGCGCGAAAGGTGAGCAGCAATCGGAGCGGCAATCATGCCACCCAGAATCAGCCCCAGAATAACCATGCCGTAGTTGCCGAGACCAACGTAAAGCGCAAAAACGACCGATGAGGCAAACGACACAAAGAACTCGGCCAGGTTAACGGAGCCAATCGTGTAGCGCGGGTGCCGACCGGCGGCAATGAGGGTCGAGTTGACGATAGGACCCCAGCCCCCTCCGCCAATGGCATCGACAAAACCACCGAACCACGCCAGCAGGCCAATCTGACGGATGGGCTTTTTCTTTGTTCGTTTGACTAACGCTTTTTTGATAATCAGGATACCGAGAATAGCCGTGTAGACCGATATAGCGGGAGATAAGTAGTCGGCAACCAGTTCCAGGTCCGATAACTTAACGATCAGAAATGCGCCTAAAGCAGCCCCAATGACGCCCGGAATCAGGACAATCTTAAATAGGCGGCTGTTGACGTTACCAAATTTCAGGTGCATGTAACCCGACACGCCCGAGGTGAAGATCTCGGAACTGTGTACACTGGCTGTGGCAAAGACGGGGCTGATGCCTACGCTGGTTAAAAAGGTTGTCGCCGTAACACCGTAGGCCATGCCCAGAGCACCATCGATCATCTGGGCCACAAAACCAGCCGCAATAAAGTAGAAGATCTCGGGCGTTATATCAACGGCACTAACAATGACCGTCAACCGGTCCAGCGTAAAGTAACTCAACAGCAGGTGACCAACAACCATCAGCGCCAGCGCGGCAAAGACATAGATCGCGATTTCGGTCCGGTTACGTCGCCTGAGCAACGGATTCGAGGCTGAATCGGATGTGATGACCTGCGCATCCGGAAACGCCGTTCGCAATGCGTTCGCCTGAGCAGTTGTCTGTGTGAGGTCACCCTGTAGGTTGACTTTTAAGCCGTTAAGATCAAATGGGAGGGTAGGTGGTGAAGCACGTTCTCCGGATGATGCCAGTTCGGTTTCGTCCTGACTATGCATAGTGTTTAAATTCTATCGACTTAATAGATTTGTAAGCTTATGAAAAGCGGCACAATGAAGTGCCGCTTTAGCTGTTGATGGATGAGTTGCCAAAGATAACGAGATCCGGGCCGTAAATACAAATAAATGACGGATTTCATGCGATTGTCAGCGCACAAGGGCAACGCTGCCCACCCGTTTCTGGCGGCTATCGCCCCGTAACAGAACATCGGCTTCATAGGCATACTGGCCCGATGGCATCGGCACACCCCGGTTCGTACCATCCCAGCATTCGCCGGCGTTGCTGCTGTTGAGCGGAATGTCACTAACGTCAAAGATGACTTCACCCCAGCGGTTCCAGATCCGGAGCCGGGCAATACGGGTTACGCTATCTAAATTCTCTACTTAACCACCTTCCACACTTCCAACGGACGATCCGTAGACATGATGTCGGCCCCGTTTTCGGCGAACTTTTTGTAAACCTGGTCGCCTTTGGCAGCGGCCTGTTTGTCGAGATTACCGAGGGTTCCCAGGATGCAGGCAATGCCTTTCTGGTGCAGAAACTGGTAAAGTTCTGATTCCGGTTCTTTGACGCCGACAAACGCAACCATTCGATTGTCAGGAATGCCGAGTTCGCGCAGCCGGTCGTATTCGGCGCGGTTGCGAATAGTTACCGAAATCATCAAACTCGGGTCCAGTTTATTAACCTTAGCTGCGTCCTGCGCATTATAGGTAATAATAGCGGCATAATCGCTCATGCCGGTTTTGCGCACCATGTTCACGATTTTCTCAAAAGAAACGTTCCGTTTCACGTCGAGCGTAAATCCTACTTTGCCCTTGCCCCAGTTAAGTACCTGCTCCAATGAGGGAATTCTATATGTGGTGACGTTGCCCATGTTGTCTTCCAGACGGTACTGAGCGAGTTCGGCGTAGGTTTTGTCGATCAGTTTGCCGGTTCCCGTAGTGGTGCGGTCGAGGGTGGCGTCGTGCATCATCACCAGCATGCTGTCTTTCGTCAGGTCAATATCGCATTCAATGATGACGGGCAGATTTTTAGCCAGGTACGCGAATGATTCGATGCAGTTTTCCGGGTAACCCTTTAAGTCGCCACCGCCCCGATGAGCCGAGATTTTCGCCGGGCCATTGTTGGGTTTATAACTAAAGAATGCGGGTCCACCACCTGCCGGAATTTTAGTGTAGGTCTTTGGGGAGCAGGTTGTGAGGCCAAGTCCCAGGCCCAGAAACAGGAGAATTTTTGTCGTCATATGCAGGAAGAACGTTTTTGGGGATTTCGAGCGTGAAGGCGCTGGTAATTAATGGGTTTATACGCCGTATCGCCAGGATGCACCACACAAAGTACACTATACTTCTATAGTTATCGAACAATCAGGAACCGTTCGGGCAAGTCGTGTTGTTGATGAGTTAGTGATGGTATAGCGCCGGATCAACTGGGTCGTGAATGTCCCCGGAAACCGTGAAAATAGAGTGCCAATGTCAGAATTCATAACGATCACGGGTTCTTGGTGCTGCATTACCTGATTGCTCAGCTGGATTTGAACCCGGCAGTGCCCATTTACTTTTTGCGATGTCCTTACAATCAACAACGTATGATTCCCTTTTCAATTCTCGATCTTTCGCCTATCGTGGCTGGTAATACGCCGACGCAGGCTTTACATAATTCGCTTGATCTGGCCCAACATGCCGAACGGCTGGGCTATAACCGCTATTGGGTTGCCGAACACCACAACATGCCGGGTATCGCCAGTGCGGCCACATCGGTCGTGATCGGGTACATCGCCGGGGGCACACGAACAATTCGCGTGGGATCGGGTGGGATTATGCTGCCCAACCATTCGCCACTGGTGATCGCCGAACAGTTTGGTACGCTGGAGTCGCTTTATCCGGGTCGGATCGATCTGGGGTTAGGGCGCGCGCCCGGCTCCGATCAGCTGACCGCGCGGGCGTTGCGTCGGGATGCAACGAACGCCGACACATTTCCGCAGGATGTCATTGAGCTGATGCAGTATTTTCAGCCCGATGAAACCAACCAATTCGTGCAGGCTATACCCGGTGTTGGACTCAATGTGCCCGTTTATATTCTGGGGTCGAGCCTGTTTGGTGCACAGTTGGCGGCCATGCTTGGCCTGCCGTATGCTTTTGCGTCGCACTTCGCTCCGGCGCAGCTGATGCAGGCACTGGCCATTTATCGGGATCGGTTCAAGCCGTCTGAACAGCGGGAAAAGCCCCATGCTATGGTAGCCGTCAACGTTGTCGCTGCCGATACCGATCAGGAAGCGGAGCGGCTGTTTACATCGGTTCAACAGCAGTTTCTGTATATCCGGCGTGGGAAAGCCCGGCAGATGCAACCACCGGTTGACGATTTGACCGCCAACTGGCCGGATTACGAATTAGCCGGTATCGCGCCAGTGTTAGGCTTTTCGGTGGTAGGTTCTCCCAAAACGGTACAACGTGGTCTTGCCCGTATTATTGAGCAGACAAAAGCCGATGAGTTGATCATTTCAGCCCCGATTTTCGATCATCAGGCGCGTCTACATTCGATCGAACTGACAGCCGAAGCGCGGACAGCGCTGGCGTCTCAGGAGAGGACCGCAACGGCTGTTTATTAGGTAAAAAAAGGTTTGGTAGGTCAGATTTCATACGCCGTATCTCCAAGATAAGGCGTATGAAATCTGACCTACCAAACCGGTAACCCTTGATCGTTACGTATCGAATCAATTAAATCACAACGTTGACGATCCGTTTCGGCACAACGACGACTTTTTTCGGCGACTTACCTTCCAGCCATTTCTGTACAATCTCGTCGGCCAGCACCTCGCGCTCGATGTCGGTCGGGGCGCGGTCAATGGCAAAGCTGATCGTTGTCCGGACTTTACCGTTGATCTGGATCGGATACTCGAACGCATCTTCAACCAGATAGTTGGGATTAAACGTCGGGAATGTCGCTTTCGAAATTGTTCCTGGCACGTTCCCCAGAGCGGCCCAAAGTTCCTCTGTAATGTGCGGAGCGTAGGGCGACAGTAGGATGACCAGCTCCTGCAAAACGGCGCGTTTGTGGCAGTTCAGCGTCGCCAACTCATTCACGCAAACCATGAAGGCACTCACCGACGTATTGAATGAATACGCTTCAATGTCGCTTTCTGCTTTCTGAATGGTTTTGTGCAGCACTTTTAATTCCGCTGGCGTTGGCTGTTCGTCCGTAACGATCCACAGGTCGCTTTCGGTAGCGGTGCTGTCTTTGTTATCCTTATAGAACAACCGCCAGAACTTGCGCAGGAAGCGGGAAACACCGTCGATACCATTGGTATTCCAGGGTTTTGCCTGCTCCAGCGGACCGAGGAACATTTCATACAGCCGCAACACATCCGCGCCGTATTTCTCCACGATCATGTCCGGATTGACGACGTTGAATTTTGACTTCGACATCTTTTCGACCTCCGCCCCAACGATGTATTTGCCGTCTGGTTCAAGAATGAACTCCGCATTGTCGGTCAGATCAGGCCGGGATTTTCTGAACTCGTTAATGTCCAGCACATCATTCTCGACAATGTTAACATCAACGTGTAGGGGCGTTACGTCCTGAGTACCGACTTGATTGAGCGATAAGAAAACCGGGGGCGTTCCTTCCACACCTGTTCCTTTCAGACGATACACGAAATTGCTGCGCCCCTGAATCATCCCTTGATTGATCAGCTTTTTGAACGGCTCATCCTGCGGCACGAAGCCCCGGTCTTTCAGGAATTTGTTCCAGAAACGGCTGTAGAGCAGGTGGCCGGTCGCATGTTCCGTACCGCCGATGTAAAGGTCCACATTTTGCCAGTAATCGATGGCTTTTTTGGACGCAAACGCACTGTCGTTGTTCGGATCCATGTAGCGATACCAGTACCACGACGAACCCGCCCAGCCCGGCATTGTGCTCAACTCATATTCGTACCGGGAGCCGTTGCTTCTTCCGGTATATTTCCAGTCTTCAGCGCGACCCAGCGGTGGTTCGCCGGTCTCGGTTGGCAGGTACTTGTCAATGGCTGGTAACTCAAGCGGCAGGTCGCTCTCATCGATCAGGTAAGGCAACCCATCATTAAAATAAACGGGCACGGGTTCACCCCAGTAGCGTTGACGGCTGAATACCGCGTCGCGCATCCGGTAGTTGATTTTACCACGACCCAGCTCACGCTTCTCCAGCCAGGCTACCAACGTTGCCGTAGCCTCTTTGTAGGTCAGGCCATTGATGATGCCCGAGTTGATGTAATGCCCTTCTTTCGTGTTGTCGGCCTGTAGATCGATCGCTTTCTGCGCGTCCAGAATCGGAACGATGGGCAGCCCGAAATGCGTCGCAAAATTCCAATCGCGCTGATCCCCCGACGGAACGGCCATCACCGCGCCCGTACCATAGCCGGCCAGTACGTAGTCAGCCAGAAAGATCGGGACCTCTTCGCCACTAAGCGGATTGATGCAGTAACTACCCGTAAACACGCCCGAAACGGCTTTCGTATCGGCCATCCGGTCCCGTTCGGAACGTAGTTTGGCTGCGCTCACGTAAGCATTTACCGCTTCCTGCTGCTCTGGCGTGGTCAATGAAGCAACCAATTCATGTTCAGGAGCCAGCACCATAAACGTCACCCCGTAGATCGTATCAACACGGGTCGTGAAGACTTCGATGACCGATGACGGAAGCGAAACAGACTCGCCACCGATCTGCTGGGTTGATTTAATCGGGAATTTGACGCTAGCACCCACCGATTTGCCGATCCAGTTGCGTTGCTGCTCTTTCAGCGATTCGGTCCAGTCGATGGTGTCCAGACCCGTCAGCAACCGGTCGGCGTAGGCCGTGATCCGCATCATCCACTGGCGCATTAGCTTCTGCTCAACGGGGTAGCCGCCCCGTTCCGATACACCGTCTTTCACTTCATCGTTCGCCAGCACCGTTCCCAATGCCGGGCACCAGTTGACGACTGCATCGGCCAGAAAGGTCAGCCGGTATTTTAAGGTTATCTCATAGGCTTCCCGCGTCGAGAAGGCGTTCCACTCGGCGGCTGTGAACGACGGCACATCTTCGTCGCAAACGGCGTGCACATCGGTGGTGCCATTGATTGCAAACTTGTCCGTCAGGGTTTCGATTGATTCGGCCCGGTCGGTATCCTTATTGTACCAGCTCCGGAACAGTTCCATGAAAATCCACTGCGTCCATTTGTAGAAAGACGGGTCGGATGTACGAACTTCCCGCGTCCAGTCATAACTGAAACCGATGTTTTTGAGTTGTTCGATATAACGAGCCCGGTTATGCTCGGTCGTGATGGCCGGATGCTGGCCGGTCTGGATGGCATACTGTTCGGCAGGAAGTCCAAACGAATCGAAACCCATCGGGTGCAGCACGTTATACCCTTTCAGCCGCTTGTAGCGCGACACAATGTCCGACGCAATGTAGCCCAGTGGGTGACCAACGTGCAGGCCCGCGCCGGATGGATACGGAAACATGTCGAGTACGTAGTACTTCGGCTTCTCTGTACTTTCTTCTGGCTTGTAGGTATGATTTTCGTCCCAGAACCGTTGCCAATCTTGTTCGATCTTACGGTGGTTGTACTCCATATAAACGGATAAGAATTACTGCGATAGAATGGGCAAAGATACCAATTTTGACCGTTCTGGCTGCTAACAATTAACCAGAACCCACTGTCTGACCATATACATGATGAAAAGCGCGCGAATTGCCGGATTAGGTTCTTACGTTCCGGAACGGGTTGTTCCCAATGCCGAACTGGCTCCGCTGGTCAACGTGTCGGACGAATGGATTCAGGGACGGACGGGTATCGAGGAGCGCCACTACCGCAAAAAACGCGGGGAAACGACCACGACAATGGGGGCCGCTGCCGCCCGAATCGCCATCGACCGGGCCGGAATCCTCCCTTCTGACGTTGACTTTATCATCTTTGCTACTCTTAGCCCCGATTATTATTTCCCCGGAAACGGCGTCTTGCTCCAGCGCGAACTCGGCATCACGCACCAGACGATGGGGGCGCTTGACATTCGTAACCAGTGCTCCGGCTTCATCTACGCGCTGTCCATTGCCGAACAATTTGTCAAGACCGGGAAATACAAAAACGTGCTGATCGTCGGGGCGGAAACTCATTCACACAGTCTGGACTTTACCCCGTCCGGTCGGGATGTAACGATCCTGTTTGGGGACGGGGCCGGGGCTGCCATCATTCAACCCTGCGACGAACCGGGGCGGGGTATTCTGACGACGCATCTCCACGCCGATGGTACGTATGCCGAGGAACTGGCCTGTATCAATCCGGGCGCACACGGGGGCTACTACGCTGAAAAATACCAGCTCCGGTTTTCGGAAGAGGAGGTCGAGGCTATTGTGCTCAACGACGATCACACCAGCATTCCTTACATGAACGGCCAGACCGTCCTGCGCCATGCGGTGACGCGCTTTCCGGAAGTGATTCTGGAAGCATTAACGGAGATGAACCTGTCGCCGAAGGACATCGATCTGTTGGTGCCGCATCAGGCCAATCTGCGCATTGCACAACTGGTGCAGAAACGACTGGGCCTGACGGACGAAAAAGTGTTTAACAACATCCATAAGTTCGGAAACACGACAGCGGCTTCCATTCCCATTGCGCTCTGCGAAGCCTGGGAGCAAGGAAAAATCGACGATGGTGCTTTACTTTGCGTAGCCGCGTTCGGAAGCGGTTTTACGTGGGGTTCGGCCCTGATTCGGTGGTAGATGCGCAACAACACGCTTTGGTATATCGTATTGATCAGTCTGACGGCTGGGCTGGGGAGTCTGGCCGTTGGTAATTTCAGCCTCCCGCTCTCCAACGGGAATGATACCGATCAGTTCGAATACGTTGGCTATTTCTTCGGCAAAAACCTGACCCTCTGGCCATTCCCGCACCTCAACCTGTTCAATAACCAGTCCTTTTATCCGTACGGAATCAATCAGGTGTTTCTGGACTGGGGCTTCGAGCGTGACTACTGGTATTCACTCTGCTACCGCCTGTTCGACGGCGCTGGCCCTTATCTTCAATTCTATTACGTATATAGTTTGCTCGTTGCCGCTGTTGGCACGTTTACCCTGATCGTTCCGCGATTCGGTCAGCCAAAGGCGTTAATGCTGTCCCTGATTGTGTCGGTATTTAATTTCTATGCGCTCTGGAAATTTCCCGAACACATGAATATCTGCGTCGATCACTGGACGGTGCTGTGTATGGTCGCCACATACCGAATCTTGCTGGATGTGGTCGATCGGAAGACAATTTCGCTTTCTCAGTGGCTGGTGTGGATATGGCTGCATTTCGAAGTGCTGGGGCAGGAACTGGGTTACGTCGCCGGATTTGCGCTAACCTTGACAACGCTGACGGTACCTGTGCTGGCGGTGTTACTGGTCCAGCGGTTTCCGGTGCCGGGTCGTTGGCCAATACTTATCCGTGATTATGTGCGTGATCAGTGGGGTCGACAAGCGGGGCTTATCATCGGCTGTATCCTGTTGATTGTCCTTAGCGCGTGGCTCTACCTGCCCCTGACGTTGCAAGTCGCGCTGACGGCCTGGCAATTTGATTTCGGCATCGTGCCGGAGCTTCGTGCCTGGTCGCATCCGTTGCGCTTGCTGATTCCGCACTTGCCGGGTATACACAGTTATGCCCTTCCCTACCAACAATGGCTAAAGGATTCGTTTGAAAGCTATGGACAGGGAAGTCCGGGTCTCTATCTGGTCATGCTGGCTGGTGTAGGCTGGTGGCAAATTCGCCGACGGGTAGCCTTGTGGTTACCATTGGTCACGATGCTGGTTTTGTGTTTGCTCTACCATCCGGTTCTGTTGCCGACGCTGAAAGTGTTTCCCTGGTTTAGCTTTAATCGGCATGGTGGGCGGTCCAGTCTGATTATCCCTGTTCTACTGGGCTTACTCGCGTTATCCGTGGCGTGGCCCCGGAAGCTGTTGGGTCAGATCGGGCTTGTAGTCTTGCTTGGGCTGCTGGGAGCCGAATGGTATACCGGCTACCGTATGCGTTTGTTTATACCCGTTGATTTGGCATCTCAAAGCCTGTTGCGCTACTGCGCGGTGGTGAAACAACAACCCGGTGTCGCCGTGCTCGACTGGCCATTCTGTACCATCGGCGCGGATGGTGTGGGGGCGAAAGAGGGCCTCTGTCCGTACTACGACCGGCAAAATGCCGTGTTTACGTTTCGCCGTTTTTACGATAAACGGGCTGTCGGACAGTATTTTGGTCGGTTGCACCCCGATCAGATTCGGCCTTTTCTGCGCGATGGCTGGCCCCGCCTGCTGACTCCCGGCTACGCGTTTACGGCCCAGGACTGGCAGTTTCTCGATTCGTTCTTGCATACTAACAAGTTCGCCGGTATCAACCTGTATCCCGATCTGCTAACGCCCCCGCAGGTCGCCCAATTCTATCAGCGCTATGGTCGCCCGATTGCTGAAACGCGATTTCCGGCGGCTGGTCGGGTCGTGTTTATCCCAATTCACAGAAAAAGATAGGTAGCCGTAACACGGTACGCAACGGGTTTTACGTTTTTGGCGTATAGATAAGTAAGACCAACTGGCTGACTGCGCATGAGATGATTCTGTACGATTTTTTAGTGATCACCTCTTCCTGATTTTCGTACTATCTTATGCGACGTTTTACTCCGTTCGCGACGCTCCTCAACGTCGCTTGTATTGGCCTTTGTGTGTTCGGATGCCAGACCGACAGCGAGGTAACGGCCCTTTCGACCGACTGTCTGGTGAAAGCGTCGACCACCAGTGGCCAGACCGTTTCCGGTGCCTACATCATTACCTACCAGCCAACGACAACGCTGCCGGTTGCTCCCGGCGCTCGTGTTGCCGCTGCCGAAGTGTCGGCGGAACAATTGCTGACGACTTACCAGGTGGCCGATGCGCAGGTAGCCATACTTGGGTCGGATGAGCAGACCAGCTTTCTCGCCCACCTGACCACCGACGAAGTGGAACGGGTGCGGCAGAATCCGGCAGTAGCGGCCATTGAACCAGACCGAATCATGGCTATCTGTAACTGCGTCGATGTACAAACCTCATCGACCCTGCTCTGGAATATTCAGCAGACGGGCTACGGGCGGGGTGACCTGCAAACTGATAAAACGGCCTGGATTATCGATACGGGCATCGATCTGGACCATCCGGACCTGAACGTCGATACGAACCGCAGCCGGTCATTCGTGAGTGGTCAGACATCGGCTAACGATGAGAACGGGCACGGTACGCACGTTGCCGGGGTCGTCGGTGCCAAGAATAACAACGTTGGTGTGACGGGTGTTGCGTCCGGTGCGCGGCTGGTCGCGTTGCGGGTGCTCGACGAAGACGGTGAAGGCCGATTGTCGGGGATTATTCAGGCGGTCAATTACGTAGCGACGAATGGGAAATCGGGTGATGTGGTCAACATGAGCCTGGGTGGTGATGGCATATCCAACGCGCTTGAAAGCGCAATTTTGAAAGCGGCTAACGCGGGTATCCTGTTTGCCATTGCTGCGGGCAACGACAGTAAAAACAGCGATAATTACTCGCCCGCGCGGGTTAATCACGCCAACGTGTTTACCGTATCGGCCATGAACCAGAGCAATCAGTTTGCTTCATTTTCTAATTTCGGGAGTAGCGTCGACGTATGTGCCTATGGCGTTCGCATCACGTCGACCTACAAAGATGGTAAGTACGCAACGCTGAGCGGTACATCGATGGCCGCTCCCCACGTTGCAGGCTTGCTTTACATTCGCGGCAGTAAGCTACCGACGCATGGCACTGTAACGGGTGATACCGATGGCAAACCCGACCCGATGGCGGGTGAGTAAGCGGAGTTTGTTCCCGCAAAATTCTGGTACATCTGGTCGAGACTCCTGTTTCAACCCATTTACATTATCTGGATCTGGTATGCCGCGCTAGCTTTGTAACGTGGACCTCTGGTCCGCATACTATGTTATTCGTTGTGACCAATAGCTCGAAGCGGCTATCATAAAAAGCCCCGCACTGGTTTTGATACCAGTGCGGGGTTAAACAAAACAAAAACCAGTGCGGCTAGTCGGCAACGACAATCAAGGGTGCAACCTCCTCCGGATCGTTTTCGGCGGCTGCTTTCCGTTGTTTGAGCGCCTTTCGACCTGCCTTCTTTAAGGTCACGTCGTAGAGGTCCGTCCGGCGATCTTTGAGCACCTGTACCGAACCGTGTTCGTGAAGTTCTTTCAACAGGCTCAGGTCAACGTCGGCAATAAGTACCATTTCGGTGTTCGTTGTCGCTTCGGCCTTCACCGCATTCGTCGGGAACTGGAAATCGGAAGGCGTAAACACGGCTGACTGCGCGTAGTTGATATCCATGTTGTGGACCTTTGGCAGATTGCCAACACAACCCGCTATGGCTACGTAGCATTCATTTTCGATGGCCCGTGCCTGCGCGCAGTGACGAACCCGCGAATACCCATTCTGCGTATCGGTGAGGAACGGCACGAACAGAATTTGCATGCCCTGCTGGGCCAGAATCCGACCCAGTTCGGGGAATTCGACGTCGTAGCAGATCAGCATACCGATTTTACCACAGTCGGTGTCGAACGCCCGGATTTCGTAACCGCCCACCATCCCGTAGTGCTTCACCTCGTTCGGGGTGATATGAATCTTGCGGTACTCTTCCCAGGAACCATCGCGACGGCACAGGTAAGCGACGTTGTATAATTTTCCATCCTCATCAACGAGCGGCATACTACCCCCAACGATGTTGACATTGTAGGAGATGGCCAGCTCGCAGAGCTTTTCGCGGACGGGTTCGGTAAAGTCGGCCAGTTTACGAATAGCGACCGGTTCGGGCAGATCGTTGAAATCGGCCATGAGCGGTGTATTGAAAAACTCCGGCAGCACCATGAAGTCGGCCCGGTAATCGCTGACCGCATTCACAAAGAACTCAACCTGATCCAAAAACGAATCCAGATTTTTGAACAGCCGCATCTGCCACTGGATCACGCCAAGCCGGATAATCGAATCCGTATGCGGCTTTTTGTCCTTCTCCGCGACGTAATAAATATTGATCCATTCGAGCAGCGTAGCGTATTCCTTTGACTCGGTGTCGCCGGGCAGGTAGCCGCGCAGGACTTTCCGGACGTGAAAATCGTTGGAAAGCTGAAACGTTAGGGTCGGGTCGTAAACTTCTTTCTGCTTTACCTTGGCAATGTACTCGCGGGGAGACAGTTCGTTGGCAAATTTATTGTAGTTCGGGATACGTCCTCCGGCCAGAATGCCTTTGAGATTAAGTTGTTCACAGAGTTCCTTCCGGGCATCATACAGCCGACGACCCAGCCGCAGATCGCGGTGGTCGGGGTGAACAAACACTTCGATACCGTACAGGTAGTCGCCCTCGTCATTATGCGTCTTGAAGGTGTAGCCGCCCGTAATTTCGTGATATGTATGATTATCGCCGAAGTTGTCATACTTCACCCGAATGGCCAGGGCAATAGCGACGACTTTACCATCGACCTCCACGCAGAACTGACCTTCCGGAAAGATAGAGAGCAGTTTTGTGATCGAGCTTTTCGGCCAGTAATCACCGCCAATACCGCTGTAGACCTCAATCATGGTTTCCTTGAGGTCGTGATAATCTTCTTTCTGTAATGTTCTGGTTTGTATATGCATATTTTTTTGATCGAGTGGGAAGTTGGCTTTTCGATGGTAGACGATGGCTAGTGGCTAACCGACACCACCATCCTCTTCTCCATTTCCGAGATCATCTCATCGGTCAGGTCCAGATGGGTTACGAAGCGCACGAGGTGCTTGCCAAACGTAACGCCACGAATGCCTTTAACTTCCAACTGTGCAACGTAATCGGTTGCCAAGAGGTTTGCCGGGAGCCTAAAAATCACAATATTGGTGTCAATTGGCAGAATTTCTTCCACTTCGGGCAGCTGTTCGAGGATAGCGCCGATCTTTCGGGCGCGGGCATGGTCAATTTTCAGGCGGTCTACGTGATGATCGAGGGCGTAGATACCCGCAGCAGCCAGAAAACCAGCCTGCCGCCAGCCACCCCCCATCAATTTGCGGTAGCGTCGAGCCTGCCGAATCATATCGGCCTTCCCCAGCAGGAGGGACCCCACCGGGCAGCCCAGTCCCTTGGACAGACAAATACTGATCGAATCGAAAAGCTGGCCGTAGGCTTCGGTTGGTTCGCCCGTTTCGACGAGGGCGTTAAAAAGCCGGGCCCCGTCGAGGTGTAGCAATAAACCGTGCTCATCGCACACGTGCCGGATGGCGGCAATTTCGGGTACGGTGTAGTAGCAGCCACCGCCTTTGTTGACCGTATTTTCTAGCACGACCAGACGTGATAGCGCTTTGTGCGGATCGGACGGGCTGTAGATGTACTCGCGGATGAGGTCGGGCGTGAGTTTCCCCCGTTCGCCGTGAGCCAGACTAACCGACGCCAGCGCGTTAACGGAAATGCCACCGCCTTCGTACTGATACACGTGCGACAGATAATCACAAATGACATCGTCGCCGGGTCGGGTGTGCGTACGAATCGCAAGCTGGTTGGTCATTGTTCCCGATGCGCAGAACAACGCCCCTTCCATGCCGAACAGCGCAGCCGCTTTCGCTTCGAGGGCGTTGACGGTTGGGTCATCGCCGAGCACATCGTCGCCCAATTGAGCGGAAAACATAGCCTCGCGCATGGCGGGCGTGGGTTGAGTAATGGTATCGCTACGCAGGTCAATAGTCATAAAACAAAGGTCGCTCAGAATCAAATTGCGGACAACCCGACTGTGCTTGTTTCCGCTTTTTTATATCTTGGCCCCGCAAAATTGGCTTTGCTTAGCCTACTCATCGAATGAATTCCGACGCATCCATCCAATCACCCCTCGATTTAGCCGCTATCACCCGCGATATGGTTACCATTGCCACCGATGCCGGGGCCTTTCTGCTTCAGGAACGCAGCAAATTTCAGCGGGAAGCCATTGAATACAAAGGCGTCAATGATCTGGTGTCTTATGTCGATAAGGAAACGGAAAAACAACTGGTTATCCGGTTGAAACAGGCACTCCCACAGGCTGGCTTTATCACCGAAGAAGGAACAACCGGTCAGGAGGCCGACCAAACGGCTCTCAACTGGATCATCGACCCGCTCGACGGCACGACGAATTTTATCCACGGGCTGCCCGTCTTTTCGGTCAGCATTGGCCTGGCGCAGGGCAAAACGCCCATTGCCGGTGTCATCTATGATCCCAACAGGAACGAATGTTTTTCGGCCTGGCAGGGTGGGGGGGCGTACTGCAATGGCAGCAAAATTTCCGTCTCTCCGGCAACGCAACTAGGGGATAGTCTGATCGCTACCGGGTTCCCGTACTACAGCTTCGACAAGATGCCGCAGTATCTGCAAATTCTGGAAGCATTGATGCCAAAAACGCACGGCCTGCGTCGATGGGGTTCCGCGGCTATCGATCTGGCCTACGTCGCCTGCGGACGATTCGAGGCTTTTTACGAATACAACCTTCACGCGTGGGATATGGCCGCTGGCGTTTTACTCGTCCGGGAAGCGGGCGGAATCGTAACCGATTTTGACGGGGGGGACGAATTCCTGTTCCGGGGCGATGTTATCGCGGGCTCGGGTATGCAACCTGAATTGTTAAGTGTCATTCAGACGTATTGGCAGTAAGAATGGTGCTTATGCTTGTACTTAAAAAAACACCATCCGACACACAAGCGAATCGGATACCGTAAAAGATATGCAGGATCAGGACGTATACAACCTTCGTTACCCCATCGGCGATTTTGCCTACGGGAGCGTCTTCACGTCGGAACAGACAAAGGGGCATGTATCAACCATTGCCGGGATGCCGGTCAAACTAACCGAACTCGTCGGTACGTGGAGCGATGATCGGCTCGACACACCCTATCGGCCCGACTGCTGGACAGTCCGGCAGGTGGTACACCACGTTGTCGATAGCCATATGAATGCGTACGTGCGCGTAAAACTGGCGTTGACAGAAAACAACCCGACAATCTCGCCTTACGAAGAGGGCGAATGGGCTAAACTACCGGATTATGCCCTTGATATTACCCCATCACTGGTCATACTGAAGAACCTTCATCTGCGCTGGGTAGCTGTGCTGGAATCGCTCACCGACGACCAGCTGAAACGGACGTATTTTCATCCTGGTAGTCAGCGCCTGTTCCCACTATCGGAAGTGATCGGCATGTATGCGTGGCACGGCGAACACCACTATCAGCACGTTTATCAACTCGCCGTCCGGAACGGTTGGCTATAAAATGATGTTGATCCGTAAGACATGGGGTGCTGGCTATACGATGTCGGACATAGAGTATTGAACAACAGGTGCTAACTGTATAAAATTCAGCCTCCTACAGCCGCCATCCAATGGCCAACCGTTGATCTAAACAGTCATGCAGGAACTGATCATTTTTCTGGTATTTGCCGTCGCGCTGGGCTATCTGGGGAGCCGGGCCTATAAGAGCTTCTTTAAAAAACAGGCTGGTTGCGGCAAAGGCTGTGGGTGTACTACTGACGCTAAGAAGAGCACTCTAACTACCTAGAAACGAATATCTGTTTACTTAGGTAACATTTTTGTAATCCGGTGGTTTGTTGTTGCAGTGAACGCGAAACGAATCATCGGATTTTTGGTTGTACTGGCGGTGCTGTACGCATCCGTAAGTTGTAAGCATGTTCGTCCCAAACCACCCGTCACCCAGGATTTTGAGCCGCCCATTCCTGATCCGATCTCGTATGTTGCGGGCGATATAACGTTCAAAATCGCTGATCTTGAGCGGAAAATAAACAAATCACTTGGGGTTGTTCTTGTGCCCGAAGAGACGTTCGAAGGCAAAAAAGGAGAAGCCTGGCACTTGCGCGTCGAACGAACCGGGCCCGTAAAAATCAACTACGCAAACCGGCAGGTGTCATTCTCCGCCCCCCTTCAGGTCTGGTACACCAATCCGATCGGGCTGAGTAAAAAACGTAAGAGTCGTCGGCTCTGTTCGCTGTCTGTCAACTTCGTGAGTCCGCTTTCCATTGCATCTAATTGGCGGTTATCAACGCGGTCGCGGTTCGAGAATTACCAATGGATACAACAGCCGACCGTGCGACTGCTGGGCGTAAAAATTGGAGTGACGAAATTGGCCGAAAGTATGCTCAACAAGCGAAAAGCCGACATCGAAGCCGCCATTGACAATGCGGTGCATAGTGAGCTACGGCTCGACCGGCATATAAGCAAGATTTGGCGGGATATGCAAAAGCCGTTACGCATTGCCAAAAAGCCCGAAGAAATCTGGATTGTTCCCAAGCCGTTCAGTATTGCCGCTGCCCCGGTTTTTGGCGATAGCAAACGCATTACCGTACCCCTGCAAATTGCGTTTCGGGTCGATACCAAAGTCGGAGCCATGCCTGTAGTCACGGAGCTGGAACGATTACCCCGCTTGTTGAGACGGGCCAAAATGCCGGAAGCGTCACGTCTGGCCGTAAGAGCATTCATTCCGTACGAAGATGCCAACCGGATCTTAGCCAAAGCCCTGGATAATCAGAACCTCAAGCTACCTGGTGGGAAAGTCAAGATCAAACGGGCTACGATTTATGGCGGTGGCCGGTCACTGATTGTGAAAACGGAAGTAGCCGGATCGGTCAACGGAACGTTGTATTTCCACGGACAACCCAGCTACGACACGCTGAACAATACATTGCAGGTCAAGTACCTTGACTTCGACGTAGACACGAAGGAGCGTCTGTTCGCTACTGCCGACTGGTTGTTGCACGACCACCTGCGCGATACGCTTCAGTCGGTGATGGTTGTACCGCTTCGGCACGAGATTTCTGAACTCCCTAAAAAGATCGAAACGGCTTTCGCCCAAGGAGAAGCCGGACGAAAAACGTCGCTTGATATCAATGCCTTTCGGTTGGTGCCGCAGCGGGTTGTTGTCCGTCCGGATGGGGTTCAACTGCTAATTAAAGTGGAGTCTAAAATAGCCGTTAAGGTCCGGAAGTTATAGTTCGTTTAACTTGGTTTCCAGCGCCACAGGTACAGGCTGGCTGTTGTCCGGTAAGGCCGCCAAGCGTCGGTAATCTGGTGTAACACCTTGTATAGGGCTTTTCCCGTGAGCCCATCCGTTTGTTCCGGGTAAGCCAGCATCATGCGCTGACGTATCACTAGGTCATCAATTGGAAATACGTCGGGCCGATCGAGTACGAACATCAACATCATCTCCACGGTCCAGCGACCAACCCCTTTAATCGGCAGCAGGTACGCGACAATCTCGTCGTCGGTCATTGCATCAAGACGCGCCCGATCAAAAGCCGAAACGCCATCCGACTGGTTGAGTGAAAACTCCGCGACACTCTGCAAATACTTTATTTTCTGAAACGAGAGTCCCGCACTGCGTAATTCGTCCGTAGTTTTCAGCAGCAGAGCTTCCGGATGAGGATAGCCATCAGGAAACAGCGACCGGAACCGGGCGAAAATGGCATCGGCGGCCTTCACCGAAATCTGCTGCGAAACGATGCTTTCGAGTAACGCCAGATACACACGATCGGGCGCATCGGCGTGGGCGTTTCCTACTTTGGGCGCTGGTGTTTCCGCGATCAGGCGGGCCATGACAGGGTCCTGGGCTAAGTAATCGAGCGGTAGAAGGAAACTGGTTTCGGGTTGCATGAATGAACGGCTAATGCTACCAAGATAACCATTTTTCAGGTAAACTCATTGGCATTTTTGCTCATTACGGGCCAAATTTATAGGGGCCAGATACCCTTCATGTTATCCAGGTATTTTTGACCGGAACCTGTGTTCAACAACAAAATATGCTCGTCGGGACTGAGCCAGCCCTGGTTCAGTAATTGTTTCGTCGCGGCCCAGATTGCCCCGCCTTCCGGCGCAACGAACAGTCCTTCCGTTCGCCCCAGTTCGCGTACGCTATCCAGCATTTGTTCGTCCGATATCGCGATGGCCGTACCCTTCGATGCCGCCAGCGCCTGAAGCATCAATGATTCGCCAATCGGTCGGGGGACGGCCAGCCCATTGGCCAGCGTTGGGCGACCGACGTACTGTTTGCTGTTGACCTGCCTGCCCCAGAACGTGTCGACAACGGGGCAGCAATTGTCGGCCTGCACCGCCACCAGCCGGGGAAACGCCTGACCAGGAGCGAGCCAGCCCAGATCCCGCATCTCTTGAAACGCTTTCCAGATTCCGATCAAACCCGTTCCTCCACCGGTCGGATACATGATGACATCGGGCAATTGCCAGTCCAGCTGTTCGGCAATCTCGTAGCCCATCGTCTTTTTACCTTCGATGCGATACGGCTCTTTCAGCGTCGAGACATCGAAATAGTCGCCATTGCGGTTCATCTCCTGAACCTTGGCCGCACAATCGTTGATAAGCCCGTCAATGAGTATAACCGTTGCGCCGTAGGCCAGGCATTCTTCCCGAAACGCATCAGGTGTATGACGCGGCATGACGACAACCGCTTCCAGACCGGCGCGGGCGCAGTAGGCGGCCATAGCGACACCGGCATTACCCGCAGTCGGCACGATACAAGCTGTTTCACCATTTTCTTTCGCCTTCGAAATGGCCAGACTTAAGCCCCGCGCTTTGAACGAACCGGTTGGATTGAGGCCTTCATCTTTCAGCGTTACTTGATGAAGCGAGTAGCGTTCGGCCAGCCGGGGAAGTGAAAGTAAGGGCGTGAACCCTTCGCCTAAGGTTACCTGGTTGGCCGGATCAACAACGGGCAACACTTCGGCGTAACGCCAGAGCGATTTCGGGCGTGAGGCTAAGTCCGATTTAGAAAAACCGGCGTCCAGATCATAACGGGCCAGGAGCGGAGCCTGACAACACACAGACAACGTTTGTCGCGTGAAAGGCGAATAGGTTTGTCCGCACTGCGAACACTGTACCGATTGAAGTAGGGATGAAGTGGCGGTTATCGTCATGATCAGGTAACTTTTCGGCAAGTTGCCAGACCCCGATGGATGACGCAAACGACGTTTTGGTATGAGTTATTCCAGTTCGGAATAATAGCGCCGGGTAAATCGGATAAAAGCGTTGACCAGTTCGTTGTTTTCTGTGCCTTTCCGCTGAATAAAGTGGAACGTACGCTCAATGGTCAGGTTCTTGATGGGCACTTCCACCAAATCACCGGCAGCGAGTTCTTTTACAATAGCCCGCTTCGGTAGAAACGCCAGGCAGGTGTCAGCCAGCACAAAATTCTTGAGGGCCTCGGTGCCGCCGAGTCGAATCAGGATGCGAAGATCAGCGGGGCGGATTCCGTTTTTTTGTAATGTATCCTCAACGGTTGCCAGTGTCCCCGAACCCTGCTCCCGAACGGCCAGGGGTACCTGCGGAATTTCGTCGATGCGTAGCGTTCGGTCGCGCAGGGGGCTGTCCCGCGAGCAAACGGCCAGTACCTGGTCAGTAATGAACGGCGTATACGTTAACGTGTTAACTTGCGTCAGACTTTCAACGATACCCACATCGATTTCGTGATCGAGTAGTGCCTTCTGAATGTTGCTTGAGTTCCGGTTCAGCACCTGGACCTGCATGTTCGCATGTTGTCGCAGATAGGCTGATAATACGGGGGGCAGGACGTAAAGCGTGATGGTTGTGCTTGACCCAACTGCTAGCCGGGTTGTCGGAAGGAACGTCGCGTTAAGGGTCTGGAGTTGCTGGTGTAATTCCGTTTTTAACTGGCTGGCTTCCAGTCCTTTCTGGTACAGTAAAAGCCCCGCCTGCGTTAGACTAATGGTATTGCCGTGTCGCTCGAATAAGGCCGTTTTGTAAAAAGCCTCCAATGCCTTGACGTGTTTACTAATGGCAGACTGGCTCAGAAATAGAATCTGACTAGCTTTGGTGAAGCTAAGCCGCCGGGCAACTTCAAGGAAAATTTCGTGTTGAATCGAGAGCATAGGTGATGAAGCGGTCGGCATAGAAACGACACAACGACGGATAACGGTATAGACCGAGCCTAGGTGTTTCGTTGAGGACGATTTTTGATGAGCTCATCCGGTCCCACTGCTTCAATATCGGGTGGGCCCTCCGGGTAGTGGCGAAACGAGGATTTTTCGATTAGGTAAGGATAAGGCTTAAAGGTAATCCAGCGCAGCGGCCACTTCCGAAGCCATAACGCGCTTCTGGTCAAAGCCGCGAACCAGCCGGGCGGACGCTGATAGCCAAACGCTTCCCGCAGTCGATCATTGATCAGCGCCGAAAACGTTGGTTCCACCAGTGGGTGTAAAATGCGGGGAAACCAGCCCTGAACAATCGCCACCGTTGCATCGGCAATTCGTCGATTACTCGGTGTGTACCGAAAATGCTGTGCTTCGTACGACGCAGTGAAGGCCCGAAGGCCAGCGAGGTCATCGGGCAAATTGGTCAGGTTCATGCGAAGGCCCACTTCCCGGAAAAAATAGAAGAGAGCCCGTTCTTCTGCCGCCGTCAGTTTGCGCCAGCCGAACTGATTGAGCCAGTCAATCGGGTAAAAGACGAACGTAGCCAGCACAAACAAAAAATCAGCATTGTCGATTCGGTAATGGCTATGAATCAGGTTCATGTGGGCAATGGCCCGCATTCCTTTTTCGCTATCGTAACCCGATTCCATAAATTCCGAGATCAGTCGGCTTGTATCGTCGTAGCGTTTCTGCCCGTGTCGCTCAAATTCACCCGTCCGCGCCAGCAGACCCGATACGCGGGGGCTTGCGTAGGTATGAAACAGGGCCAGTTCAAGCGCACGCGTCATGTCGAACGGAAATTCGTAGGCCGTCAACAGATGAACCATGCGCTGATTGTCGCGAATCGGGTCCAGCGTTTGCAGTTCACGCTGTACCGCCGGATTGCGGAACAAGCCAAAGCGTTTGTTATAAATGACTGACATGGCGGGTAATAAAGGAATGGTAGTTGCTCATTTCACCTCCCCCGATTCCCTTCTTTGACAGAAAGAGAGGGGCCGGGGGTTAGGGGTACTGGCTGTACTTGGCTGCAAAGTCAGAAGGTTTGTGTTGTGTTGCAAGCTTAACGGGTTGGCGTCGGGTTGATTTGCGCCGAAACCGAGCGTTGATGCCAGTAGGGGTAAATGGGGTCCCGATGGCTGCCGGCATCCAGCTTGGCCACCTGTTCATTGGTCAAATTCCAGCCTACAGCCCCCAGATTCTGTTTTAGTTGTTCCTCATTCCGGGCACCAATGACAATCGACGAAATCGTAGGCCGCTGCAATAGCCAGTTCAACGCGATCTGCGTTACGGTCTTTCCCGTTTCAGCCGCTAACTCGTCGAGCGTGTCGATGATACCGTAGAAAAAATCGTCCGAAACAGGTGGGCCTTCGCCACCGCCCTGCGCGATCCGGGCGTTTTCGGGCATTGGCTGATTCCGGCGATACTTCCCGCTCAATCGACCCGCCGACAGGGGACTCCAGACGAGCGTGCCCACCTTCTGATCGAGGCCCAGCGGCATAAGCTCCCATTCAAATTCACGGCTCAGGAGTGAATAATGGGCCTGATGTCCCACGTAGCGCGTCCAGCCATACTTGTCCGATGCGGCCAGCGACTTCATCAAATGCCAGCCCGAAAAATTGGAACAGGCAATGTAGCGAATCTTTCCGCTTTGCACTAGGCCGTCGAGTGCATGAAGGGTTTCTTCGACGGGGGTAAGTCCATCGAAGCCGTGCATGTGGTAAATGTCGATGTGATCGGTGTTTAACCGCCGGAGACTATCTTCGCAGGCTTTGATCAGGTGATAGCGCGACGACCCCATATCGTTCGTGTCGCCTTCCATCGGGAAGGTCGCTTTGGTCGAAATGATCACTTTATCGCGCAGACCAGCGAGGGCTTTGCCCAGAATTTCTTCCGACATCCCGTTCGAGTAGACGTTGGCGGTATCGAACAGGTTTACCCCGGCATCGAGACAAAGGTTAATCAATCGGCTGGCTTCGTCTACCTGCGTGCTACCCCAGGCTTTAAAAAAAGAACCACTCCCCCCAAAGGTGCCCGTGCCAAAACTCAAAACAGGTACCCGTAATCCCGAAGCGCCTAGTTGCCTGTATTCCATAGATTGCGTTGATTCGTGAGCATGCGTGTAGGTGACCGTCCAGACGCCTTAGTAAAGCCATTGCCAAACTGACGGCTGGTCGTGTCCGTTATCCAACGCTTTTAGGCCGGATCTTGTCTTAAGTGGTCAGCATTCTTTTATCCTAAGGTAAAATGGATAACTTGCCATCGACGACAAGAACCACCGAACGCAGCTATGCAACCTTCTCAGCCTAACAATCCATTACACGGCAAGACCCTCGAAATGATCCTCAATGAATTAGTTGCTGTTTACGGCTGGGATGAGCTGGGTGATCGGATCACAATTCGCTGCTTCACCGATAATCCAAGCATCAAATCCAGCCTGACTTTTCTGCGGAAAACACCGTGGGCTCGTCAAAAAGTGGAGGAGCTTTATCAGAAAATGAAACGATGACCGGCTGGCACTACGATAAGAAGGGTAATCGGGGACTGTGCTGACGAAAGAAATAAGTCGGGTAATAGCATTGGATAAAACCTGATTCGCCGGACAAAATACGCGAGCGATCATCAGCACTGGGCGGCAGTATCGACTCTACACGCTGCATTTGGCTGTCAATGCCCTCCTGTGCAACGAGGTAATTTGCTCAGGCAGAACTCAATGTAGGTGAGTGTTAATAAAAGCAGGAACGCGAAGACGAAATACCATCATCTTCGCGTTCCGGTAGAACAAATGTCCGGCCTGCTTACGTTCTGGTAAAATACAAAACCTCCGTACGGGTGTCGTCTTTTGGGCCCGCGTAGAGCAAAAGCTGACCGTTGTCGGCCAGTTCGAAATAGGTGGCTTTTTCCAGATGCGCGTAGTACGCATTTTCGGCCTGCATAGCCTCCGGTGATCCGCCCATTTTTGTCGAGAACAGCCCATCGGTCGAAACGACTAGTCCTTTCGTTTCGTCAAGGCTAAACGAACCGCCATAGTGGTTGATAAAACTGCGACCACCCACGTCCAGCCTATCGGTATTTTCCTTTTTCAGCACCAGCGTAGCCCGGTTTTGCAGCGCAGTCGGGAGTGGATTGTTCTTGTAATTTGTCAGCACCCAGTCTCCTTCCAGCGACCCAAAACTCGACCGCATCGTTTGTAAACTGGTTGCTGGAGCAGGGCTGTCTGGATCAACAGTAGCCGTGGTGCCACACGTGAAAAAACCGAGACAGACAATTCCCGCAAACAGGTAATGTCGTGTCATTTGTAGCCTAATCATAGTTCGTTCGGTTTAGTGAATTACTAAGATTTACAGACTATAGAGAGTTAGGCTGGCTGGAATTGGTTGGAAAACTCCGGCAACTTTTTGCCGAGACATTGGCGTGATCAGCCGGTGAACCGGTTCACTAATCATCAGCTTAAAGTCTGATAGAATCCTGTTGTGGTGCTAACCAGGACGTATTAGTAAGTTGCCCGTCCACCCGAAAGATCGAAGATAAAACCGGTGGTAAAACTGGCTTCTTTTGACACGACCCATGCTGCCAAGGCGGCTACTTCGTCTACGGTTCCCAGCCGTTTCATCGGGATTTTAGCGGTCATGTACGCCAGTTGTTCAGGGGCCGTATTCTCGTTCATGGCGGTCCGTATAACAGCCGGAGCCAGCCCGTTTACGGTTATACCGGTCTCGGCGTATTCTTTACCAATGCCTTTGATCAGCCCGATCAACCCCGCTTTCATCGCCGAATACCCCGCCATCATCGGATTCCCTTCTTTCCCGGCAATTGACGCCATGTGGAGGATGCGCCCGTAATTGGTTTCTTCCATTGCCTTTATGGCGTATTTGGTCGTCAGGAAAGCGCCCCGCAGATTGATGCTGTAAACAGTATCGAAAGCGGCCACGTCGTAATCAGTAATGCGGGTATTGGTCGGACCGAGAATACCGGCGGAGTTAACCACAACATGAAGGTACCCAAACGTTTGTTTTACGGCCTCAAAGACACTGGCAACGGCCTTTTCCTGCGAAATATCGACAACGTGGCCACTTACGGCATAGCCCTGCTCCGCAAATTCGGCCACGGTGCGAGCCAATAAATCGGCATTGATGTCAGCCAGAACGACGGTTGCTCCTTCCGTAGCCAGCCGTCTGGCAATCCCCTTGCCAATGCCTTCCGCTCCGCCCGTAACGAGGGCAATCTGGTTCGTAAATCGATTCACCATGAACAAAAAGTAGCGTTAGTCGCTGCTTGATACGCCTAAAACACGAAAAGAATCCGACTCTACTGCTGATCCGCTAATTGATTCACAGCCTGGGTATTTGTAAAATTTGCAGAAACAGTTGTAGTATTTATGCCGGTCCAGCGGCTTTGTATACGCAGTGAACGATGTGCAGTGTTCATATTAATCGCGTTCAACGCTTTTAGATAAACGAATGCGTTAACTAGTAAAGCTGTCTGTGTTACATGGTTAAGCCTGTCTATTATACCTCGTTGTTCGTTGCTGGACTTTTGTGCTTGGTAAGCTTCACGACCAAGTTCGGAACGCTATTGACCGATGATCCATCACCCGCGCGAACGCCCGCCGACGAGTTGACAACGTTTCAGCTGGAACCGGGGCTATCGATTCAGCTCGTTGCGGCTGAACCTATGGTTCAGTCGCCGGTAGCGATTCAGTTCGACGCGGATGGCCGACTCTGGGTCGTCGAGATGCGCGGCTTTATGCCGACAATCGACGGTGAAGGGGAGGATAAGCCCATTGGCCGAATCTCCGTTCTCGAAGATACCAACGGTGATGGACGGATGGACGTCAGCAAGGTTTATCTCGATAGTCTGCTGATGCCGAGGGCGTTAGCGTTGGTGCCCGGTGGGGCGCTGGTCGTTGAGAATCAGGCGTTGTGGATGACGAAAGATCTGAACGGCGATCTCAAAGCCGATACAAAAACGCTGATAGACAAGGACTATGCCGGAAGTGGCTTGCCGGAACATTCGGGAAACGGTCTCTGGCGCAGCATGGACAACTGGTATTACAACGCCAAGTCCCGGTTGCGCTACCGGCTGACGGACGGGAAATGGCAGCGTGATTCGACGGAAGCACGTGGCCAGTGGGGCATCAGCCACGACGACAAAGGGCGGCTGTATTACAATTACAACTGGTCGCAGTTACACGCCGATCTGGTGCCGCCCAATTACCTGTCTGGCAATAAAAACCACACGCCTACTACGGGCATCGACTATGGCCTGACCCTCGAACGCCGTGTCTATCCGATTCGGCCAACGCCAGCCGTCAATCGCGGGTATATACCCGGAACGCTGGATAAGGAAGGTCGATTACAGGAATTTACGGCTGCGTGTTCGCCACTTTTTTACCGGGGCAACGCCCTGCCAACGGCTTACTACGGAAACGTGTTCGTTTGCGAACCAGCAGGGAACCTGATCAAGCGCAACCTTGTCGACGAAAAAGGGGTGTTGCTGAATGCGCATGATCCGCACCCCGGCGCCGAATTTCTGGCATCGACAGACGAACGGTTTCGGCCCGTTCACCTGGCTACCGGACCCGACGGAGCCTTGTACGTAGCCGATATGTACCGGGGCCTGATCCAGCATTCGGCCTACGTAACGCCTTACCTGAAAGAACAGACCCTGAGCCGCAACTTGCTTCAGCCCATCAACGCGGGTCGCATCTGGCGCATCGTTCCGGCGAACTGGACCGTGACGAAGCCCACGAAATTAGCAACGGCTTCGTCCGCTGAATTGGTTGCTCAGTTGTCGAACACCGATGGCTGGTATCGGGATATGGCGCAGCGGTTACTGGTCGAACACAATGATAAACGGGTGGAAAAATTGCTGACCGATGTGGTCCTGACAGGTACGAATAAACTGGGCCGTTTCCACGCGCTATGGACGCTCGATGGGCTCAAACTGAGCCGCCCGGATCTGTTGCTGCAACTCGTGTCGGACCCGGACCCGCTTGTGAGTAGCACGGCCCTGCGCATTCTTGAACCCTTCGCTAAGTCAGCGAAGCCCGTTCAGCAGAAGCTTGGTAAACAGTTGCTTGCTCAATGGGCGAACGCGCCTATCGAACAGGTACTACAGATGGCGTTAACGGCGAGGGTACTCGATCAAACCGATGCGCAACCCCTGCTGGCTGGTATAATTGATCGCTACGGCGAGACACCCCTGATTCGGGATGCGGTGTTGAGCAGTCTGCAAAATCAGGAGTTTGCGTTTCTGCAAAGCCTGCTGAAAGCACCGCAGTGGCAAGCGCAGAACCCGTCGAAGGAAATTTTTCTGGAGATGCTGACAACGTCGATTGTGCGGAAACGGAACACCGCTGAGTTGACGGCCTTGTTAACCAGACTCGATGCCAAAAAGCAGGCGCTGGGTTGGCAGGACAAAACGATACTGACCGGCATGTCGATCGCGGGAACGGCCCGCAAGCTGAAACCGATAAAACTGGCGTCCGCACCCGCCATTTTGACAGCTGCTACCAGTCCGATCGACTCTTCCCGGCTTAGTGCCCTGTCGTCGATGTTCGAGTGGCCGGGTCACGTTGCGGCCAAAACCAGCTCCGTCAAAAAGAGTTTGCTGAACGATGACGAGCAGAAACAATTCGCCCTGGGCCGCCAGCATTACCTAAGCACCTGCGCGGGTTGCCACGGGACCGATGGCGCTGGGCTGAATCGATTTGCTCCACCGCTTATTGGCTCCGACTGGGTGCTGGGCGACGAAAAGCGACTGGCACTGATTATCCTGCACGGCATGGAAGGACCTGTCAAGGTAGCCGGTAAAATCTATGACGCGCCGGATGTACTGCCCGTTATGCCAGCGCATTCAACGATGGATGATGGGGCCATTACCGCGATTCTGACCTACATCCGTAACGAATGGGGAAATCAGGCCGGGCCAATGGGCAAACGGGTGGTCGGTATGACCCGCGTTACGTCACAGGGGCGTGTCGTTCCCTGGACTGCCAAAGAACTGAACAAATACGTATTGGAGGCCAAGGCAACCAGTGGGAAATAAGAAAGAAGTAGTTGGTGTAAACAGCTGATTGTCATTCTGATGTACAGACGAGCGTTTTTGCAAAAGGCAACGGTTGGTGCAATGGCGCTTTCGTTGCCACAAGTGCCCGACTTTTTCAAGTCGACAGGCATGGGTATTGTCGTGCATTCGTATGCGAGTCGCTGGAATCCAAAAACGCCGAGCAGTGCCTATCCCGGTTTCGCGAACGCGCTGGATTTGCTGGATCACTGTCATCAGATTGGTGCTGGTGGGGCGCAGGTCGTGGTAAGCGACTGGACGGCAGACTTTGCCAGAAAGGTACGCGACAAACGGGAGAAGCTTGGTTTGTATCTGGAGGGCTCCATTGGGTTACCGAAAAAGCCCGACGATGTGCCAAAATTCGAGCAGGAAGTTGTTAATGCGAAAGAAGCCGGGGCGCAGGTGCTACGAACCGTATGCTCGTCCGGGCGACGGTACGAAACCTACCATTCGCCGGAAGCTTTTCAGGAATTAAAGAAGAGTGCATTGCTTTCGTTACAACTGGCCGAACCCGTACTCCGCAAGCATAGCGTCAAGCTGGGCGTCGAAAACCATAAAGACTGGCGGGCGAACGAGCTGGTTGCGCTTCTTCAGCAACTGAACAGTGAGTGGGTAGGCGTTACGCTGGACTTTGGCAACAGCATTGCCCTGCTCGAAGACCCGATGGACGTTATCCAGACGCTGATGCCGTATGTATTCACGACGCACGTAAAGGATATGGCCGTCGACGAATATGCCGACGGTTTTCTGCTCTCCGAAGTGCCGCTGGGAACGGGTATTCTGGATTTACCCGCCATTATCGAACGCTGCAAGAAACACAACCCATCGATTACGTTCAATCTGGAAATGATCACGCGGGACCCGCTGGAAATTCCCTGCCTCACCAAGGCGTACTGGGAAACGTTCGACGGCGTATCGGGTGCCGATCTGGCCAGAACACTCCAATTGGTCAGGCAGCATAAACCCAAATCAGCGTTACCGAAGATCTCGCAACTATCGGCTGATAATCGATTGGCCGCCGAAGAGGCTAATATTCTGGCTTGCCTTTCCTACAGCAAAGATCGAATCGGCCTGAAATAAAGTGGGGTCTGATGCTTATTTGTACTACTGGGAACCCGATTCACCAGTGACAAAAATCAACTTTTAGCTTCACGGATTGCCCCGTTTATTAGCAGAAAATAGCGTATTGGTTAACACATTTAAAAGCTCAGATGCCTAACGACATACTTCCGGGAATAAAACAATTTGATCTGACGGGTAAGGCGGCCATTATTACGGGCGGCTCCAAAGGACTCGGACTGGCTATGGCCGCCGGACTGGCATCAGCGGGAGCCAGTGTGATGCTGGTAAATCGGAACGCAGACGAAGGAGCCGAAGCCGCCCGCCAGCTCGCCCGCGATTTTGGTACCAATGCCATCTCGTACAGCGCCGACATCACCGACATTACGCAAACGGAAGCTATGGCTAAAGCCGCTATGGAGGCATTTGGACAGATCGATATTCTGATCAATAGTGCCGGAATCAACATCCGGGGGGCTATCGACGAAGTGACGCCGGACGATTTTAATAAAGTGTTACAGGTTAACGTGAATGGCACCTGGCTATGCGCCCGAGCCGTGACACCTTATATGAAACAGCAGCGGAGAGGAAGCATTATCAACCTGGCCAGCACCCTCGGTTTGGTCGGGCTGGCCAACCGTACGCCCTATACCGCCAGTAAAGGAGCCGTTGTTCAGATGACCCGCGCCCTTGGGCTGGAACTGGCTCCGTTCAATATCAACGTCAATGCGATCTGTCCAGGTCCTTTTCTGACGGAAATGAACTTACCCATTGCGCATACGGACGAAGCGAAAGTTTCCGTGCTTGGGGCCACGGCGCTGGGTCGGTGGGGACTGTTGCGCGAAATTCAGGGCGCAGCCATTTTTCTGGCCAGCGATGCTGCTAGCTATATGGTCGGGTCGATGCTCACGGTCGATGGCGGCTGGACGGCAAAATAGCTAGCAACGCTTGCTATCCGAAACCAAGTACAATACCTAAACCCTTTACCGAATGGAACGGCTACGTGAATCGTCCCCAGGTGGAAACTCCCCGGGTGGAGGCACCCCGAGTGGAAGCAACTTGAACGAAACTTCCCGGAGTGGACGCCTACCCAAGACGCGGGCTCGTTACGGAATGCTGGCGCTTGTGTTCGTCAACGTTGTGATTAACTACCTCGACCGCAGCAACTTGTCGGTAGCCGCTTCGGCGTTAAGCAAGGACTTGCAATTGGGGCCGGAGCAGTTGGGGTACATTTTTTCGGCGTTCGGGTGGACGTATGCGTTGCTACAAATTCCGGGTGGGTTAATTGCCGACCGGTTTGGTCCCCGCGTACTCTATGCGTTCTGTCTGGTTACGTGGTCAATTGCCACGCTTTGTCAGGGGTTTGCACGCGGGTTTGCCAGTTTATTTTCCCTACGGCTGGCAACCGGTGCGTTCGAGGCCCCGTCTTATCCGATCAATAACCGGGTAGTAACGAGCTGGTTCCCCGATCACGAGCGGGCGTCGGCCATCTCGCTGTACGTGTCGGGACAGTTCATCGGCCTCGCCTTCTTGACGCCGGTGTTGGTGACGGTTCAGTACTACGCTGGCTGGAAAGGATTGTTTGTTGGTACGGGTTTAGTCGGAATTGTATGGGGAATAGTCTGGTATCTGTTCTATCGCGATCCGCTGGATCACAAAACCGTAAATCAGGCGGAGCTGGACTACATCGAAGAGGGGGGCGGTTTGTTGAGCGGGAAAAAAACGTCAACCGTCTGGAGCTGGCATAACCTAAAGCAGGTGTTCTCGAGTCGTACCCTGTGGGGTGTCTACATTGGACAGTTCGCCGTCAATGCCACACTCTGGTTTTTTCTTACCTGGTTCCCGACGTATCTGGTGCAGTATCGGGGTTTGGACTTTATTAAATCGGGTTATCTGGCTTCAGTACCTTTTCTGGCGGCCTGTGCCGGGTTGCTTTTATCCGGTTTCGTGTCGGATCATCTGGTCAAAAATGGAACGTCGGTCAGCGTGGCTCGTAAAACACCGATCATCGCGGGGCTTCTTTTGTCCATCAGTATCATCGGAGCCAACTACACCAATGATACGACCATGATCATCTTCTTCATGGCGCTGGCTTTTTTTGGCTCGGGTATGGCCCTGATCTCGTGGGTGTTCGTGTCAATTTTGTCGCCCAAACAGTTGATTGGACTGACGGGGGGCGTATTCAATTTTATGGGTAATCTGGCCTCCATTGTCGTCCCTATCGTTATCGGTTACCTGGCGAAGGATGGTAATTTCAAACCGGCTCTTGTATTTATTGGTGGCTTAGGCTTAGTGGGGGCCTGTTCCTACATATTCCTGGTCGGAAAAATAGAGCGCGTCGTCGTTCGCGACAATGGTGTTGTGAGCTGAGCAGTCAATACCAATACAGCGAGTTCAAAAACTGAGTAATTATACGTGTATTTCGTCACTAAGTAAGCGGACTTAGTTGTTCGTTGCTGGCTTAGTTGTTTCTCAATACTAGTATAGTTTCCTTTCTGTCAATCATTTAGTGGATAGTGCTGCGTATTAATCCCATTTTTATATAGGTTAAAATGTAGTTATAATTACTTAGTCAAGTTTGTCATTCTAGTCATATCTATTTCTTTTGTTTAACCATTCACAGAAAGATATACTACAATGATAGCTAAAATTCAATCTATTTCGTTAAGCCTCTACTTTCCATGGATCTCCGAGCAGGAAGCTAAGCCAGTATCGTACATCAAAAGCAAAAAGCGACGCTTTTATCCGAACTGGTTTAACATCATGGCCTGGTCTACATTACTGGTCATTAGCGTGGTACACACCTACTGTTTAGTCAAGCTACTAAGTTGGTTTTTTTAGTTAACCAGTCTTGCTACCTGACTATGGAAACAAATCATTACGCAACGCTGCATCGGAAAAAACGGCTGTTGGAAGGCCTGATCCGGGCAAACATGGCCGAAGCAATGGCCTTGAGTGATAGGGAGCATTGTCCAACCCCTGTCTTATCGGGCGGGTCGTTTCGATCGATCAAAGCTATGCTTATGGAATATGCGGAAGTCTTAACGAGAATGGACCCGCAATAGCTATTGCAACACTCCAGCTGGCAAAAATTAATAGATTGTAACATCAGTCTGATTGTATTGGTGTTAACTCCTGCCCTGGAGAGTTCTGATTCATGAACGCACCCGTCGACCAGAACCGATTACTATACTGCGGATTATGTCAGAACCGATCAGTCAACAAGCAGTAGACGAGCTATACGACTATGTGAATATAGGATTTGGGCACATGCGGTGTCGCCATGCCCCTTTCTTGGCTACCCAGGCCGAATCGGAACACTATACGCATCAACTTCGACAAACAGCAAGGAAATTACTTGTTTTTCGTGGGCTGAGCCAAGACAAGAAGTTACTGAAAGCATTGGACGCGTTAAAGGGGACTATCCTGTTTCGAAAGTTTATGATCGACAATGCCTTGCTTTTCCACGCTCTGATTGATCAATACGAAGCGATCAAAGCACTATGAGGAACTGCAATGGGACGAGTACTGGTATGTTCATCTGGATACCATAGTTGAGCCGATTCGTTAGCACGCTTCCTAATAAATCATGCCTGTGTAACGTTAAGCCGTGGTATGACAAAACGCGTAAAACTGCCCTAGGTCCAGAGCGGTTTTACGCGTTGACGCAGGTGTAGCTCCTCTCGAAGCCAGTTGAGTCGTTTTGAACGTCCTTCTTTACCAACGGGTAAGAAACGCGTTTATTTGGCGTGGCTTTTCTGCCATTTTTTCACTTCCCGTTTGCTCATTTCCTGTTCAATGACCGATTCGGGATGCTCGGACAGGTACGCTTTTCGGGGCTCTAACCGACGGGCCTGCTGCTTATCCTTGAGCCAGAACCGAACGGGTACGTAGGCCCAATACTGTTTCCGATCGGTTAGCTGACCATTTTTGATAACAGGGGCTTCGTAGTTATAATGCACGGCAAAGCGCACATGCGGTCCCAAATCGTAGTTTTCGCCCCCAACGATGCCGAGTGGAGTTCCCGCTTCGACAAACTGACCCGGCTTGACAAAAACACTGTTGGGCCGGAAAACGGTGTACGTGGCAAAACTACAGTCGGGGTGGTTGATCTCGACCATGTTGTCATCGCGGTTAAATCCCAGATGAGCCCCCGTAACCACGGCATCACTGCGCACGGCTGATACCATTCCCCGGCGGGCCGCAAACACGGTGTCTCCACTGTTCATTTTGAGGGCCAGCGAATACCAGTCTTTGGGGTCTGCTTCACCGGTGTAGAGCTTGCCGATATACGCTAATTCGGTAGCACTAACTCGTTTACCCGGACCTGCCGGTAGCAGATATACGACAGCTGTATCGGCTTTTGGTTGTTTACAGCCTTTGATGAAACTGACCTTATACTGAAACGATGTCGATTGATTGGCTTGAGGCTGTAGCTTAAAAAGCGACTGTTGCCCCGGCCTGACATCAGTTTGGTAGGGTAGCGTCGCCGAGGTTCGCAGGCCATCCAGTTGAGTGAATGTAATGGTAACCGTGTAGGGACAGAAGCCAGTGTTACGACAGGAAAAAGCATACGCCCCCGTATTGTCTTTTTCGTAAAAGACTTCAATGGGCGATTGAGCGTTGGCGCTGGCGAAAAGCAAAAGGAGTAAGCTAATGAAGGTGAGCCGACGAATCATGGTGCTACTGGATTGATCAGGTTTGGGCGGATTGAAACGGACGAAAAATAAGTTTTTTTTCGTAATTCATCCGTCACTTTTTTAGATTTTGTTTGTACTAAGTAATCTACATAGAAATACTTATGCTGCACGCGAGCGAACGCACAAACTGCACAAAAACAACCGCCACAACCACACTTGTTCATGGCGCTGCTGACGACACTAACCAGGCTGTTTTACTAAATCTGTTACGGTTGACAAGACAGTGAGCACAAGCCAATCCACTAGTTGGCCGGACCTATCGACGCTATTTCGTGATGTGGATCTAAACCGATTCAGTTCAGATACGATCGAACGTAAGAACGCCCCGAATTCTGCTGATTTGGGGCGTTCTTACGTTCGACTGCTCGTTACGAAGGTTTCTCATAGGCTGATAATGACTTGATCAATGTATCGCTATAAAGAAAAATATCGTTGATCGTACCTATTTCGTGTCGCTGTTCGGCGCGATTTTCATCAAAAACAGTAATCGCTTTTTTGCTGCCGTTCAGATGCAGTCGACAAATTGGTTTTCGGTTGTTGTTGTCCAAAAGAATCGCAAAATAGGACTGCGCGTCCCGATGCACTATGCGATTGGCATCAATCAGATTTCGGAGAATGGCTCTGACAATGTAAAAACCCTCTAGTTCTTCCTGCGTTGTCACAACGGTAGGCTCTTTCTTCTCGTCAATCGGAGCAGCCACGGGCAATTCTGTCGGAGCGGCCTGTTGTACGGTTATTTCTTCTTGGCCCAGAGCCGTCTTTAAACGATCCGTAATCTGGTCGGAAAACGTATGCTGGAATGATTTACGAACCAAGTTGGTGAAATAGTCCATCATTTTTGCCGTGAGGGTTCCTCCATACACCTGTCTCGCGAAATGGCGTACCAATGTGTCGGAAGGAGTAGCCAGCTCTTTCTGAATAAGAACTTTCAGTTCGCCCGTATACTTCAGTTCACTAGCCGTTGAAATAATGGTCTCAACGTCGAAATAGGATTTGTGGAATTTCTTAAGTTCCTCCACCTGATTATCCCGCAAATCCAGCATGTTGATTTCCAGGAATGGTTTATCATCCATCTTGTTCGGCTCCTGCAAATCAGTGTAAAACCGGTAAATGACGCCATTCGTTAACACGCCAAAACGGGCTTTGGTAACGTGAAAGTAGCGCAACAACTGGTTATCATGTAACGTAAGCGCCTGTTTCCAATGTTTGCATTCGATGAGAATACAGGGCTCAGCAGGACTGCCGTTTGGACCTTCTTTCAATATAGCATAATCGACCTTCTCGCCTTTCTTGGTGCCAATATCACTGATGAATTCAGGTACTACTTCGAACGGGTCAAATACATCATAGCCCAGCGTTTGCAGAAAGGGTAAGATGAGTGCTGTTTTTGTCGCTTCTTCGGTTTGTATCGATTCTTTCAGTCGGGCAACCCGTTCGCCATGCTGTTTGATTTGGTCTTTAAAATCCATTTTTAAGAGGAAAGGTTTAGAGGTAATTGATAGTAGTATTATTCGGCAATAACTAATCTGTTCCTGCCGCCTTCATTGCATTCCATGCGGTACGTACGGCCTCTCATTTCAATGGTTTTTCCGCACGGGCAGCATTCGGTTGAGTTACGCTGAGTAACCTGCCGAACGCGTCCTAAATTATCGGTAGCGCTATAATACCGGGTGCAAATATCACAGCCCTCACTACCTTTGACGATTGTAAGGTCACCATTATCTGACGGTCCTTTTCTGCCTTTAACAGGTGGCGGGGCAATAGAACATATAGTTGTATACTTTACAGTCGATATACTACTACCTTGTTTAGCAACAAACGTAAATTGTGTTCCACTTAGCTGATTTGCCGAAAGAGTAAATTCGCTGCTGCTTTGACCTTCACTTAGCCCTTTGGCACTATATGATATTGGGCTTCCATCTCCGCCTAAAGTTCTGATTGATAATTTTCTTGTTTTGCAGTCTAGACCTGATACATTTAAGATGAGTGGAGAGCGAGGTGCAGAAGATGGTGGATTGATTAGTAAAGTAATAGAAGATTTAGGGTTCTGGCACAAGGTACTTTGTATTTTACTTCTGATATCATCAATACTAGTAAAGACTTTGTACGTCTTGTCATTTAAGAGGTAAGTATCTAGAGATCCATCCACACTAAAAACTAGAATAGAATCTTTAGAGGCTTTGGTTGTGATAAAATTGACCAGAATTTGTGCTGCGTTTCTGTTAGTAGATGCCTTGGTAAATTCTTTAGGAACGTTTAATTCCTCTAAATTCTTTTTTATTAATCTACCAATAACCTTTGGATTACTTACATCTTTCGATCCACCTTTTTCAATAGTTGTTTTAAGTGATAAATCCTTTTCTAAGTCTAAACGTGTAATTGTAGGATCAAGAATAAACGTACGATTACAATCTTTACTGTCAGAGACAATTACGTCGCACAATGTGCGCATGTCTTCAGTAAGGTGCCTCTCGTCATCTTCGTCATCAACAGATAAGGAATCTACGAGTGCAATTTTCAACGAACTTCTAGTTGGCGCTTTGTCAGAGTCCTCTGAACCACCACACATTGAAGCTGTTAACGTGATATAAATAATTAGCAAATAACCTAAATTGAAAAATCTCATGAGAATGGATTAGTTAATTTGTAAAATTTCCATTTGCCGTTTCAAACCTGATCTTGCTGTAAGTCCTTGTGCATCGTAAGGTTGCCTCACAACAAGATTAGCAAGTTCATTATCTGTCAACACACCACATGTTTCGAGATAGAAGACATTATTATTTTCCTGAAATATTTTATGATTACCCGATGAATCAGGTTGAATGTTGAGAGTCATGTCATCCGAAAACAATGGCTGGCTAATTTTACCTGTTTTATCTTTATAAGTTATTCCACCAGACGAAACGTATCTGCTGTACTCTGACTGTATTTTATAGTTGAAACGGGACGTGTACAGAAAATAACCTGTGTAGGCGATGTGAAGAATTGAACCAAGCAAATAACACACTAAAACGGCTCCGGCAATAGCATCCGGTGTCATATAAGCATCATAGAAAAAATAGAATTTCAAAATACCTGAACACAGAATCAAGATGTAAAAAATATAAGTGTAAGTATTGTATCTATTTATTTTTCTCTTTAGATCTTCTTTTATGACTTCTTTGTCGGCATTAACCATTTCATTTTTATGCTTGCAAATCCTGTCGTGCCACAAATGTGATACGATTGCTAGAAATATATCAATGAAAATAGCCGCAAGAATAGCCTGCCATAGAACACCCTCTTCTATGCCATAAATTGTCGGAACAACCTCAAGAAATAGTATGGCAAAAAACGCTATCATTTGCGTTGGGTAACCTATTGTTTCAAAGAGACCCGGCAACGCTACGCCACCAAATGTACGTTTGCTTTTTTTTGTGTAAAGCCAAAAGTTTTTAGTCTCTTTTGAGGGTACAAAATCTTGGCCAGGGGGAAAGTTAAATTGCTTAAAACTTAACATGATTGATCGTAATTTAGGTTGACGTTAAAAAAAAGTTGGTTAATTCAAAAGATCACTGCTTCACAATCGTCCTTGATAAGACCCCATTCGTTGGCGTTTTTAGCTGGAGAAAATACAGGCCTGCTGGTTGGGTGTCCAGATGGAAAACTTCGGTTTGAGGGGTGCTTGTCGATTGTCGGGTTACCTGTTTGACGATAGTGCCGATCGCGTTGATAAGTTGTAGCGTAACTGTTTGCCGGGTCGGTGAACTCCAGTTGACAGATAGGTCGCCGGTTGTCGGGTTGGGGTAAGCATTGACCGATAACGGCTCTAGTGTAGGCTGAGCACTGAGCGGGGTTATAACTCTTATCTGGTAGGACGCTCCCGAATCGCCTAAGCCACAGCCTGTGCTTAGACTCGTCACCTTGTACGTGGTCGTTTGCGTTGGATGTACCCACAATACGTACAGCGAATCTTTAGAGTTATCAATGGTAATCGGCTTAGGTAGCCAATCGACTTTCAGTGTCCATGTTGGATCACCCGTTAATCGTATTCTAATGGCGGTGCTGTCACCGGGAAAAACGTAGCCATCGCCGGAGAGCGTTGCCGTTGCTCGTTTGGATACGCGGACCTCAACGGAATTACTTTGACTCTCACAGTTATTCGCATCTTTCTGCGTAACGTAGTACGTGGTCAGGCTGGCTTGGCTGGTGTTCGGTATCACCTGGGTTGATGCTGGGCCGGTAAGATCCTTGTTGGTATACCAGGTTAAGTTTGAACCCGTAGCCGAGAGAGGTGAACTTTGTGTACCAACGCAGAACGCAACTGAAGACTGAGCGCCCGGCGGGGACGGAGCCTGAGCAACCGTAACGGTAATTTGGGCTACTGAGCTAATACAAGTGCCTGCTCTTTGCGTTACCGAGTACGAAAAAATGCCAGCCGCTAATGTATTGGGTGTAGGAGCCACTTCGGTACTGCCGTTGATGTTCGGCCCCTGCCAGGTCAGACCCGTATTGGGGGAAGCCGTTAGTGGACTTGCCTTGCTAAACTGACACAGAAATTGCGCGGCCGTAACGGTGGGTGCCGAAGGGGGCGCGACGACCGAAACAGAAACCGGTTGCCGTAGGCTCTCGCAGCCGCTGGTATCGGTTTGGGTTACGTAAAAGGTATAGACCTGAGCTGTCTCGGTCAGGAAGGGTGGTGATGTCGCTGAACTTGTGCCACCAGTAGATGACTGATACCACTTCGCGTTCGAGATAACGGTGGTAATCGAACGGGGAACGTCATTGATGCAATAGCGAACCGAGCTAACTGTAGGAGTCGATGACGCCGATCGCACCGTGACAGTAACCGTTGCCCGTGGGCTCTCACACCCGTTGATCGTCTGGGTGACGGAATACGACTGAGTTCCCGCCAGCGACGTACCGGGAACCGGCGCACTCGCTAGTTTCCCGGATTGATTATACCAGGTCAAGAAAGACCCCGTTGCGCTTAACGAACTGGGATTTGAAAACTGACATAACAAAGTGGGCGCTGCCGTCGGTGCTACCGGAATCGGGTTGACAATGGCTTTCACCGCAGCCCGTGGGCTTTCGCACCCGTTGATCGTTTGGGTGACATAAACGGTTTGTTCCCCACTCGTCTGGTTGTTGAGCGTCGGTGGCAGAGCAGAGCCTACACCGCCCGTCGCAGCCATGTACCAAAAGGCACCGGGGATTGAGGCAGAAAACTGTCCTGAAGCTCCCTGACAGATCGAAACACTGCCGACCGTTGGTGCCGATGGCGTGGCTATGATGGAAACAGAAACTGGTTGCCGTGGACTCTCGCAACCATTGGCGTCCGTCTGGGAAACATAAACCGTAAAGACCGTCGCCGTCTGGGTCGAGATGTTGGGGGGAGTTGATGAAGCGGTTCCGCTGGTTGTGGCTGTATACCATTTCAGGTTCGTGCCGGTAGCCGTTAAGGAAGCCGGGGTCGTTCCAACGCAGTAGGCGGGTGAGCCTGCTGACGGAGCGACCGGCGCTGTGCTGATAACGACAGTCACGGACGTGCGTAAGCTCTCACACCCGTTGATCGTCTGGGTAACCGAATACGACTGAGTTCCCGCCAGCGATGTGCCCGGAGTAGGGGCACCGGTCAGTAGACCCGACTGACCATACCAGAGCAGGCCGGAGCCAGTTGCCGAGAGTGAAGCCGGGGTAGAAAATTGACAGATCGTGAACGACGATTGTGTCGTAGTAGGTGCCGTCGGAATGGAATAGACGGTGGCCTTAACCGCTACGCGTGGACTTTCGCAGCCAACAACGGTCTGGGAAATATAGGCCGTCAGCTCACCGGCCGTCTGGCTGTTTATCGTTGGCGGCTGAGGAACGCCTGTCCCCCCCGTTGCAGCGGTGTACCAAAGCACGTTGGGTGAGGTAGTAAATTGCCCCGGTGTTCCCTGACAGAGCGTAACGCTGCTGACGAGTGGTGCCGAGGGTGCGGCCACGATCGATACCGAAATGGGTTGGCGGGCGCTTTCACAACCATTAACCGTCTGGCTAACGTAGTAGATACTCGACCTGTCATTCGGCGGGGTGGGGGCGCTGGTTAGTGATTGCGAAACCGAACTGGTGGCGTACCATTTCAGGTTTGTACCCGTCGCACTTAAGGGGGCTGTGGTTGCGCCGGAACAGACGGACAAATCGACTACTTTCGGTACGTCAGGACGGTTGATGATTAGCGAACTGGCTACAGAACCGGCAAATCGACTATAATCTACTGATCCGGAAGTGGTGGGCTTCTGAATGACCACCTGAACGCGATAGCCCGTTCCTGAAGCGAGTGTCGTTGGGATCGGTACACTGATCGGGCTTGATCCGCCAGCTCCGAGCGACTGAACTGCGGAAAAACTTCCTGTAGCATCTGACAGCTGAACCTCATAAACGACACCCGCCGGAACCGTTCCACTGACCGTAAAGGAAACGGGTAGCGTAGCGCCTGGGCAGTAACTGCCTGATAAGGCCCCCGTAGTAATCGTCAGTTGGCTGATCGTTGTAATCTGTGCCGATCCACTGATCTGACTACTGACCCCGCAGACGTTGTCGCTGAAGCTTTTGATGAACGACTTATCGTAGATCGTTGAGGACTGAAACGTCGGTGTGATCGTTGTCGAATTGATGGAAGACGTAATCGTGCGTGTACTCGTCGTGCTTATGTTGTCCGTGTAGGTAACTGACCAGGGCGGTGTTCCTGTGAAGTCGAACCGGATGGGAGCTGTTTCGCCGGTTGCGATGGTTGAACTCCCCGAGATCGTCATTGCTGGAAAGGTCAACACACCAAGGGAACTGGTGTTGCTGACAACGTTCGTTGCGGTAGCTGCGATCTGAAACCGGTACGTTCCCGTAGCGAGCGTAGCCGGTACCGTTGTGCTGATTGGCGAGACCAGGCTTGTGCCGGGTAAATCCTGTAGGATGCTGCCGTTGGCGTTGACCAGCTGAACCTTGAACGCATTGCCGGTGGGGAACGTACCCGTCGTTGAGAAGGGAAACGATACCGTCGAGCCAGCACAATAACTACCGGGTATGCTGTTGGCGGTGATCGCGGTAACGGCTGGGGTACTGGCTTTAACGGTGAACGAACTACTGGCGCTGCCAACAACGCCCGATATAAGTCCCTGTGTACTAACCCGAACCTGATAGGAACCCGAGGTCGTTGACGTTGGCAAGGTCGCTTTAATGGAACGAATACCTCCCAGGCTCGACCCTGCCAGTTCCCGAGCGCTGTACTGATCCGTGGCGTTTAATAGGTCCGTCACCAGCACGCCGTTGGTCGTCAATAGCTGCACGCTGAACTTTTTACTCGCCAGTTCTCGGGGGAAGGTTCCGGACCCGGTGCGGTAATAAACGATGATGTCTGAACCGGGCGATACGTCCGTCGTCACGTTGGTGTTAATGGTCGTGATGCTGAGCGGCTTGACCGTGATCACCAGTGAACCACTGACCGGTCCCGTGAATCCTTTGATTTTGGATTGATCGATGACCATGCTCGCGACAGGCCGAATGAAGACGAACCCATCACTGGTAACCTTTTTGGTAACGTTTTCCCCCGGCGAATCAATCTCAAAGGAGCGGGTGCCGGTGCCGCCGAATTTGGCAAAAAACCGGGCATCACCAATCTCGGTGCCTGCCTGAAAAACGTTGCCGTCGAAGGCGGTGTCGGAGCTGGTCGAGGGGTTGCCGTAGGTTAGCGTTAGGCTTGTCTGCGCCTGGGTGGCCCGCAAACCAGCAACGATAAGCAGTACCAGTAGCCAGTATCTATTTACACGAATAATCATTATGGAGTAAGCTTTTGAAAGAGGACGAGCCTGTTATTTTCTGTACTGGGTCTTTACCTGGTCAATCTGTTTTTTTACTTTTCCGGCTTTCAATAAGTACCTGATCCCGTCGATAAGCAGGCCACCACCGGCGATACCGCCCCCATAGACCGCGTAAATACCGGGCTGTGCATAGGCGTTGAAGGACACGGCTGTGGCAGGCGGAGTACCGGGTTGTTGAGAGAGCGTTTGCCAGATCGCGTACTCCGAATTGAGCGCAGCAAACCGGCCTGCGTACGCATCGTAGCTCCGCTGAAGTGAACTGTAACCCGCATAACTGGACCCCAGTGCAGCAACGCCTGCGATAATCTGAATCCACCCTTTTGTCTGGTAGGACCGTCTAACTTTTGCCAGGTACTCAATGGAGGGAACCTGCCGGAAAACCAGGGTTGTGCCGTCGACCCGTCGGAACGTGAGCAGGCCGTCCTGATCCGTTAATATGATGCTGAGCCGCTCCTGACTGGTTGTACCGGCTGCACTGCGCTGAAAGAAACCGGTGGGTATGGCCTTGGTCGATGATTGGGAAACAGCAAGCCAGCGCTGATCCCACTTGACGGTGACCGAATCCGACGAACCATTCGTGCTTCTGTACAGGAAATCGGCACTAAGGATCCGTGGTTTCGACTCGAAACGCTGCGTAATGACGGGTTCGCTAAGCGTCGAGAGTCCTTCTCCCGGTCGCACAAAACCCAGCCGTATTAAGTACGTGCGCCATTTACCATCGACTTTTTCCGCTCGCAGTTCGGCGACCCGTTGGACGGGCTGATAGGGAACCGCAATCTGGGTATGTTTACCGGAGAAGGTCGAGGTGAAAAACACTTTTATGTACGGATACTCTTTCCCTTCCAAAACGGGTGAGGTGACAACTCGGGAAAACTCGATAGTAGGAACGTCGGACTTGGCGTAGAATAAGATCAAATTCCGCAGGTATCGATCGATCTTCAAATCGGCTGTGCTGTCGGCGGAATTATGTCTGGGATCAATATCGTCCTCAACGACAATGGCATCGTTGTAAAAAAGCTGGTCCTGATTGGGCAGGTAACTGTTTTGAATGATCGGATTCTGTTCAGACTCCGATAATCCGGTCGTGTTGAGTGTGTTGAGAAGGTTGTTTAAATTGGCAATGGTACTTTTAGCCTGAAAGGTGATTTCATCTTTATCATGCTTTGAAACCGGGCCCGCTGTCGTACTAACCACGCGGGCCGTATAGATTTTTCCGGGATCGTTCTGCGCAAATGCAGTTGTTTTTACCAGTAGTACCGCCAGTAAAAAGAAGATAAACGTATTGTTCATAAGCAGTTTGCGTAGATGATGCGCTGGCGAAATCCGTCATTGCGCGAGTAGCCCGTTGAGTAGTTTGCTTTATTGAAATCGTACTTATACGTGAACGACTGCTCGCGGACAGTACGGGTGTTCTGGGTTTCCTTGACCCCGCTGGTGGCCACGTTATGCAGGAAGGTGTGCCCCCCCAGATCAGGTGACGGAATACCCCGCAGCAGCAGTTGGGTTTTGTTCCAGTAGGGTCGGCTGTCGTACGTATAGGTGTAGGTACGCTCGGTCTGACTGGTCGGGTCAGTCGTTTTCTCGCTGGTTAACTGGCCCTGACCGTCGAACTCGTAGGTAATGACCTGGCCGTTCGACAGCGTTCTTTTCGTGATTTTTCCATTCGTCAACGTAGCCGCAGAACCCGAATCCGTGAACTGGATGAGTTTTCCCGATCCATCGTAGGTGTAGCTACGGACGGGTGTTCGTTGCGGGTTCGTTTCCACGTACGTTTTGAGCTTCCCGCTTTCGTAGGTATATAGCCTGAAACCGAGCGGCTGCCCTGACTGGAGATTCGTAATCGCTATTTGTTGAAGCAGTCCGTCCTGATACGTATACGAGTAACTTTTGCTGTCCAGCGTCTGACTGCCATTGGCGGAATAAGTAGTAGACTGCTCCGTTTGTGATGTCAGGAAATGGTCAGCCGAATAGGTGAAGCTTTGTTTGCCAGTAGCCGTTAACTGACCGCTCGTCAGTTGCTTGTAGGTGCTTTCTGACAGATGGCCGAAGGTGTCGTAGCGATAGAACGTCGTGTCCTGTACTCGTTCATCGACGTTGGCGATGCGGTAGACCTGACAGGTTTCGGGAATGCCGGTGGCTGGCACCGCTGGTTCCTGATGGCAGCCGATGACACTACTGAGCAGCACGATAGGCCAGAAAAGGTATGCGACGTAAATTTTTCTCATTGAGCGGTGATTAATTTTAACGACACCCGTCGGTTAATGACTCTATTTGCTTCTGTCGTATTGGGCACTATAGGCTGACTGCTGCCAATGCCTGCTTTTGTCAGCCGACTCTCCGGAATGCCACGATCAGTCAGAAACGTAGCGGTGACGCGTGCCCGGTTCTCCGAGAGCGCCTGGTTGAGCCTCGGGTCACCCACGTTATCCGTATGGCCGGTAATCTGTAATGAATCCGTGGGATGAGCGTTCAGGTAGCGTACCACCTGCGTCAACACCTCCTGCGAATCCGGGCGCAATCGGTAACTGCTCTGCTCAAAATAGATCATCGGAATCGAATCCGGTTTGAACGACGCTGGCCCGACACTGATGTCCGCAACGACTGTTTTGGCGGCTGCTGCGCCAAGAATGGGGGGTATTACCGGCAAATTGTTGAGCGGTTGGGTAACCGTCAGGAAATTCAGGCCCGCGTGCAGATCAATGGTTCGCGTGACTTTTTTCGTCTGGTAGCTGATGATCAGCTCAACCGGTTCGGGTGTTGGGTCATACGTGACGTATTGACCCGCGTATCCCGAAAGCGGAGTCAGCGCAATCGTCTGCGTTTTTGACCGGAGTTCGCACTGGCTGGCACCGGGCGCATCAACCGTGAGCAGGGTTAGTTCACGTTGCAGTTTTATCGTGTGCTTCAGCAAACGGCCATCCAGCTGTTCAACCAGCATGTTGCCCGCGTAGGGCTGATAACCAACCGCTGTTACTTCCAGCGCTACGATGTCCCGCTGGTCAAAATCGATCTGAAACTGCCCTTCCTGATTCGTATTCAGGCAGTTTCTGATCCCTGTTTTTGTGAAGAAAAAGCAAACTAAAGCCGGTAATGGCGTAGACTGAGTGGCATCTGTAACCACAAACGTATTGTGCTGACGTTGCGTACTATCCGGTACAGACCGACCATCGGAAGCGCGATCAGACTGGACATAACTGGTCTGCTCCGTTTGCAGGTAAGGCGTATTCTTGTTCTGCTTGTCGACCGGTACAAGCGGAATGAGGATACCAATCGGCTTCTCGGGTAACTCGTTCGGAAGCTGGACGGGAATGATCTGATTTCGATAGTCGGTCCGGCTGATCAGTAACGCCGTTGTGCCGCAGGGGAGCGCCCCCGAAAACCGACCCGACTCCCCACTCGAACCAATGGGAACCCGACCCGTTGCCGTTTGTGCTACCAGTCGGGCAGCCGTCAGGGGTTGGTGGGTAGCATAGTCGATAACGCTTCCCTGGATTTGGAGGCAAGCGGACGTATCCACCTGCTGAGCATAGGTCAGCAGCGGAAAAACACTGAATAATAAGGTTAGCCTGATCACATTTACGCTGGTCTACTGGGCTGATACGCCGATGGAACCGAGCAGTAAATTCCATTTCACATCTTCCTGACCATTTCGGATCATGTGGTAACGCTCTAGTTTGACGCGAACGTTCTTTTGCGTTACGTCACTGTAATAGGTGTTGCTCCCTCTGCCCACAAAGGTTTGCTGGGCGGTGATGACCCCGTAGTAATTACCGTCAGCCGCCTGAGATAGCTCCTTCAAATACTGAATCTCCGTCCACTCGATGGTCGTAGAGCTGTAGGGGAGGAGCTTCAGGTTATTCAGGTATGTACGGATTGGATACCGTCGCGCACCGGCCCGGTTGCTGGATGTAACCTCTATCGTAGCTGCTGGCATGAACAACGATGCCGCCTGATCGATGGCCTGATTCCGGTCGTTGGAAGACAGTGACTTATTGGTGATGATGTTCAGGTACGAAGAAAATTCTTCTACTTTGTCCAGCGCTTTCTTACGGTACTGCTGATAGTCGTCAGCGCTTAAAATTAATTTGCTTACCGGAGTCGGCGAGGTTGTTACGACAGCTGGCTGAGGACTACTGGCGGTGGCCTGATCTACGTTGGGTTGAGGAACGGGTGCAGGCGTAGGGGCTTTGACCTGCGGCTGGGCAGCGACTGGCTGTGTAGTAGCTGTGTTGATTAGTTCTTTTACCCCCACCAGTAGCGGAGTGGCTTCGGACGCATCCCTGATCAAGTTATGACGACCATCACTGTGGAAGATTGCAATTAGCTCCCCTTTGGAGATCGATGCTGATTTGCCATCGCTCCTCAGGTAATTGACTACGGCGTCATTTTCGTAGGAAATTTTTCCCGGAATAACCTCGAATGGAACCGCTCGTAGCAGATAGTCTTTATCCTTCCAGACAGTCGTCGTTAAAAACGTTTGTAATTCCTGTTTAGCCAGGGCCAGGTCAGGGTTGAGCTTATCGATAAGCAGAAAATTGCCTTTCACAAAGGCGACCAATACATTCGTTCGCTGAAAACTATGGGTATTAAGTTTGTCCGACTGCTGTACCGTGAAGGTGATACGGTCGTCCGTCAGGTCGGTAATCCGGGCGTTGTCAAGCCGGTTGCCATTGGCGGTGTAAATAGCATCCTGCGCGTACAGGGCCGATGTCAAACCAAGAAAAAGAAAGAGAGCGGGTATAGTTTTCTTCATAGAGTAGATAGTCAATGACTAACGCATTGTTTTAACAAGTTGATGAGTGGCGTCGGTGATGAATGATTCGAGTTCGTCCTGGTCCAGCTCCTGATAGGCTTTGTTACTCAATCGTCGCTGTTCCGTTTTCTCACCGGGTTTGAGCCAGGGATTACTGACAAATACACCTCGCGCCCCTGCTTTTTTGTACAGGCCCCGGCATCCGTCCAGGCAGGGCGTGTAATGAATTTTGTAAGAGCCAACGATCTCATTGGTTTTTACGTGCACCAGTTTAAACTCGACGGATGCACCCCGCATATCACGGTAGTCGCTGATAAGTCGCTGTTGATCATCTGATTCGGTGTGCAGACATTAGTTGTGTAACCAACCGGATTATCCAGCCGAACGAGTTCGAGAATCAGGTCGGTATCGGTCAGGGAACTGATTTTCGAGTATGCAACACTTTGATTGGCATCGAGTACCTGATTGAACAGGCCACGATCCCGAACGCTGAACCCTTCCTTGAACAGCTGCTTCTCAATGGCGTTATACAGTGCCGTTTCATCATACTGCGATTCGGCATAATGCACTTTCGCCGAAGCCCGTCCGTTACCCGCTTGTCTGGCAATAACTGGATTGATGACGTCTGATTGGTGATTGGCAGTTCCCTGCGTGTTCGTCACGCCTTTTCGCGTGTTGGGTACACGCAGGACAATCCGGGGAGATTTCTTGACCAGCATAATTTCGGTCAGCACATCGCCAGAAGTCAATTCGGGTGGTTTCTGGGAAAAAGGTACTACTGCTTTTTGGCTGCAACCGATCAAAAAGAGTGTAAGAAGTACTAAAGAGGGGTAGAGTTTACTCATTTAACCGGATTAAAAAATGATCGATTGCGGGAAGGATAAATAGGACTATACTACGATAACTCTACTGGTAAACTAGTAAAGCGTAGCCATTCATTTTGTTCAAATTGTTCGCTTTTGTGTTGAAAAATAGTTGAGCATAGTTACAAAGCTAGCGATAAATATTACCTATTTGTAAGTAGGTTCTGCTATCGTTAGATAATTAGGCGAACATTTACTTTTCGGTGTATACATAAGCTTACAAACATACAGTATACCGTTTCCGGAGACGTTCATATTTGGGACAGTTTATAGTCAATTGGGGACTAGAAGCATTAAAAGGGCTCGTTTAACGTAATACTAACTCCGTTTAGGTCGATAAACAGCTTTGACTCATTTACGAGTTAGCAGATAGGTAATCCACACGATAAACGGTAATGTCAATCAAGGGCTAGATAGATTACACGCTCTTAAAACGTCGGACAGGTAGTGGCTACATCAAGCCTGGGGTGAGGTCAGACAGGTTGAAAAATGGTTCGTTTACCTTGACTCCGTACCACACGGCTATTTTGCACATATACAAGAACGAATACACTGAAAATTCCGCTGGAATTCCTGTTACGGGCGACTCCGTTCTATCAATAGCTGAAGAAGCTTGACCAGATGACCAGGGTTCTTCCCGAAACGTATTTACGTGAGGAGAGGCAAAATACTTACCAATTACTTACTCTTGAGTTAGTATGCCCGGTGTCTGTCTGCACACCTGGCGAGTCGATCGAGAATTGGCTCATTGCCTTGCAAATAATTTTGACTGCATCTTCAACACGCTGCCAACCCTCGTTGCTGCGTAAATCGATGCCAATCATTGGCCGTTCGTTTTGGGCCTGTACCATTAAGAAGGACAAACCGCCTAAAACCACTGCCGAAAGGGCCTTGTAATCACACCCTTTCACAAACGTAAGCTGATCAACTAGTCGCGTTAATTCTTCATCTTGCGCTTTGCTTACAATGTCGGAGAGCGGATCGTCGTTCAACGCTGCTTTAAGCAATTGTCTGTTTGCGCGAGATTGACGAAACTGACGAAACAGTTGTATTGATTGATTTGACCAGGTAGTTGCCAGGTCAGTTGGCTGGGCTGGTCGAATCTGTTCAAGCTGGGCTGGTGTGTAGTTCGGATACAGCAGTCCCATCCGAATATAATGGTCTAAAAGGCCATCCATACTCCCAAAGTAGCGGTATACCAGTACTTTGCTAACATTGGCTTTTTGGGCAACCTGATTGATCCCAACTCCTTCGATTCCTCCTTCAATTAATAGCTGCTCAAGAGCATTAATGATTTCCTGAGTAGTGCGGGCTCGGTTACGTACTTGCTTTACCATAAGTAGGTGTGAATAAAAATGGTAACCACTCTGACAAACGTGACAGTTAACTTTATAGTAACGAATGTAATAAACAGGTTATAGAGTATACTGAAAATTTATTATTCAGTGTAATTGTATATGGAGAAGTATGTATTATCTAAAAAAGTATATTCTTGTTTACCGTTTATTCAGAAGTTTGTCTCTAAGAATTAGAATTACCTGACAGTATTAAGCTGTCTGAGAAAAGGAAGCAACTGGGCCGAGCGCAATTAAGCTGCGAAAGAGATAGTGCTACGAAAGATCGCTTACTCTGAAGATGGAAACTCTTTTGTTTAGTCTAAAAGGTAGTTCAATGTCTCACGTCAACAAGAGTGGGTCGGGTCGTTTTGAGCAGGGCGACCTGTGCTGGACGACCTTAATAACTACCTTGATGATCGACCTGACCAACTTTCACCAGGTAGCCGACATTGTGAAAGATATACCGACCTTACTCAGAGGGTGAATTGTCGAGCCGGTCAGCCGGTGCGGCACGTATGGCTGGTGGTCCTTTTATTGGTGGTTAACCAAAGAGGATGAGGCACCCGTCGAACGGCTAAAAACCGTACTGATAAAACGCAGAAGCTTACGGAGCAAGGACAACGTAGTATAACAGAAAGAGGCTGAACTGAAGGAGCTGAAAGCGACCCCATTAGCCGTACTCAATCGGTGCGGTAGTCAACCCGCTTTGGCAGCCAGCCAATCATGAATACCAGGCTCAACCAGCCCATTAGCAGGAGTTGAAGCAACAACTGGATTCTTTACAGCGAGCTATGACTGACTGGTAAAAGCCGGGTAGGGGAACCTACGTTGGTGCGGGTGCCGGTTAGGCTGACGTGTTGAAGGATGGCCGGTCGCTACGATGATCGCCAACGGAAACCTCCGGGCGTGACGTTGGCTGTTGTGGCCATTATTTTACTGCTTTCCTGTGGTCTGGTCAGTTAAGGAACAGCTGTCTGAAGGCGCACCTGGATGAGTTGCGGGTTGCACGGAGTAGCGTGCCGAACTATGAACAGGAAACGGTAACCAGTATGGATAACGTACGGGACACCGTTACCAATCCGCTCTAGCGCGTTCTACAACTCTGCTAATTCTTCCGCTTTTCAGAGTGGGTTTGTCCCAATTAAGCGAACATCAAGATGAATCACATCTAATGTTCGGTCAACTGGAACAAACCTACCTAAGATCACCCTCCGATGTTGTCCAAAAACGCTGGCCAAACCGGAGCGAACCAATCAACAAGCGGCTAAAGATGGTGTGGATAGATTGTTTCATCAATTATGGAGATATCCTAATATGATTCAACAACTCGACAAAAGTATTGGGCTTATTGCTTACGTGCCATACCGCGAATGCGGTATTTTTTACTACAATCTTTTCCATTTTATTTGTTATCAGTCATTATCAGGAACGTATCTCGATCATGAGCATAAGGAGAATAATTCTATTGATTAGCTTGCTGATTTGCAGCAGGTCTGACTTAGTTGCTCAAACACTACCAACCTTCGTACTGGATCGTCGGGCAGATCAGGTATATATGGATAGTCTGTCCCAATTAGCCTGGCAGCACTATAGTTTTTTTCAGAAAGCGCCATCAACTCCACGTAACGATACCCTCCGGTTTGAGTCGCTCCTTTACCTGGGCAATTTGTTTAAATGGTGGCACGGACGATATGATAGTACGCTCTTTTTCGCTGATCAATTGACCAAACAGGCTCAGATCAAAAAGAATCTGAAGTTTAGCGTACTGGGGATATTATTATCTGAAAGCTATTACCACAGTATAAAACAAAACTACCTGCAAGCTCTTCACCTAAACTTTCAGGCTAAAGACTTACTACAGAACGCTAAACAAGAGTTGATGCTGATGTGGCGGGTTGATATGAACTTAGGCGAGCTATATGGATTGGCAGGAGATTCCCAGCGGGCGATTCAGTTTCTGCTAAATGCTCAGGAAGGAATTAGGAAAGGGAGTGGGTTGAACGTACAGACTACAATTAAAAATCAGGCGTTTATCGAACAGAAAATTGGCGCTATTTATAAGCAACTTGGTAACTTTCCGTTAAGCGAACAGTATTACTTAACGGCTAAGACAATCGTAGAAAGAGGCCAGTCTAAAACCTCACAAGCTTACGTATATGACGATTTAGGTGAACTTTATCTCTTGTCTAAGCAATACAACCTGGCTCTTTTCTACGCCAAGAAAGCAGAAGAAATCTGGGATCGGATCAAACCAGTCGGTCAGTCAAACAGCTGGGGAACGTTAGCTTGTGTCTATTATGGACTAGGTGATTACGAGCGTGCCCTCATGTACGCTCAGAAGGTAGTTCAGCTAAAAAGGCCCACTGTATATGTGCAGGAACAGGCCTATCAAACCCTGTATCAGCTTTTCGAACAAAAGCATGACTGGGCAACCAGTACCCAATATTATAAAAAGTACATTATCGCTCGGGATAGCATTGCATTTATTCAACGAAAAAATGAGTTAGCCTCCTTACAAAAAAAGGCTGAACTGAATCAGCTTCAACTGCAAACCCAACAGGACCAACGGCTACAGGCCGAGCGATTGTTGACGCTTCAAAAACAATCAGAACTCGACAAGTTACAGGCTAGATTCAGAACAAAAACGCTACTTGAAACGGCAACGTTGAGTGACCAGCAACGTCGGTTTGAGCGGGAGCAAGCGGACGCCTTACTTAAGGAGCAACGAGCAACTCAACGCTTAGACAAGCAAGCGTTTGATCAGCAAGTGTTGCAGCAGGAGAGCCGAATGCAGAAAAATTGGCTATTTTTTATTTCCATCTTTTCAGTTTTAATAATTGGACTATTGATTCTGTTACTTTACTCAGTTCAGTTGAGAAGACGAAAAGTTGAAGCGACTTTACAACTCGCCACCGAGCGTAAAGAAGCTGATCGCCGACTCATTCAGACGCAGGAACTGGAACGCCAGCGAATGGCAGCTGATCTTCACGACGATCTGGGTGGAACAATAGCTATCCTGCGTCGTCGGTTGTTAGACTTGCGTCAGCACATGGGCGAACCCCACATTATACAAGAATTTGACGCGCTTCAGCCGCTAATTCAGAGGAGCAGTGCCGACCTCAGACGGATAGCGCATAATCTGATGCCTCCTGAATTTGCTCGCATCGGTCTTACTCATGCTTTGGAACAGCTCATACACAGCCAGCCATCACAGCCCACTCATTTTACTTTTTTTTCGTCCAGTGTTCAACGTAAGTTCTCCGTAGAGACGGAATTAAATATTTATCGGATCGTATCCGAACTAATTCAGAACATCAATAAGCATGCTGAAGCCCAACGTGCGGCTGTTCAAATGCTGTATCACGAGACTTACTTGAGTGTAACTGTTGAGGACGACGGACTAGGCAGTCACGTTACGAAGTTAACGCCGGAATACACGGGAATTGGCTTGAAAACTATTAGCTTGAGGGCCAATTATATTGGTGCAAGTTTACGGAAGGATGCCAGCCAAGCCGGCACACTGTTCGTACTGGATGTGCCCTACTCGTCAAATTATGAGCCCGGTTGGAAATCAAACTCGTATTCTTCTGGTTGACGATCATCGACTGTTCAACGATGGACTAAAAAGTTTACTCAATGAGCAAGCTGATCTTACCGTTTGCGGGCAGGTATACCAGGCCAGTGACGTAATACCGACGATTCACTCGATCAGACCTCAACTTCTGCTACTGGATTTGAATCTGCAAGGCATAAACGGTATTGACTTAGGTAAAACCGTAATCAGCACCTTTCCAGACATTAAGATTTTATTGCTAACGATGTATAATCAGCCAAAACTGCTGGAGGAAACCCAGCGTGCTGGTTTACATGGCTATTTACTCAAAGATTCTTCGACTAATGATTTGCTGAGAGGTATTCGGTCTGTGCTCGCCGGGTACAATCATTTTGATCCTCTGATTGCTCAGCCAACTGCACCACCGACTGATCCGTTTGGTGATGATTTTGCCCGGCGACTCACCCTTACCTTTCGAGAGGTAGAAATCATTGGTCTGATACGGGAAGGATTTAGTAATGAGCAGATCGCCGATCGTATACATTTAAGTATAGAGACGGTGAAAACGCATCGTAAAAACATCCATTTTAAGTTAGGTATCTCGAAAGCAACCGATCTGGTCCGGTTTGCCGTTCAAAACGGTCTTTGATCGTGAAGCGTTTAATTGAAACAAATGCTTCCGAAGATGTAGTCTGGATGGGTGTTAGCGAGTTACCCTTGCTTTTTAAATGCTATTCGTTGTAACGTTACCTGCATACTGGATAGCTACCACTTGGGCAGGCTCAATTTGGATCAGGATGCTGTTCATTTCAACGTCAATCGCAAGACAGTGCGGAATTGGGTTAATAAAGTAGAGCAAGAAGCTAAAACAAACAGACAAACGGTCTCGAAACAAACTAATCTGTCACCTACTTCACAGAAAACAGCACTCACTTGCTCTCCATCTTGGTTTCACCAATGACCATCTGATCGGGTAGCTGGGTAATGACGGTTTCCCCAAGGGCGTCAATCCACTGGTGATTCTTGGTGAAATCGTCTAGTGCCTTGACCACGTAAACGACGTCAAAATCTTGATATTCATTCTTGAAGATTGTAGAATTAGCCCTCGAGCCGTTGAGTAGCACAGCCCTAATTCGCTCTTCGTTTCGGGCAAAGTCAAGCAAGAGTGATTTTATTTGGGCTTCGCTTCTCATCATCGGCAGTAGTTCAACTAGGTATAAACCGTCTTTTTGAACGCCCAAATCAATAAGCAGATGAAGATTCTGTCGTCTCATATAGGAGCCTTTATGTGAGAAAACAAGGGTAGAAGATCAGGAACGACCATTGCGACCTTATTACGCTGTTCGCGAGTAAACGGTCGTTTATATCGTATCAAAAGAGATTATCAAGAACGAGAACTCGCCTATAACCGAATGTAGACCACTTGCTTTTGACTTTCAGGAAGGACTTGCATTGACATTGATAGCTCCACTGCGTACGGCCTCCCGATGAAGTAGGCCCCACTGACTCAACGCTTGGACAACATTTTCGAGCGTAAAACTATAAGGTGTCAGCTCATACTCAATCACGACGGGATAACTGGCAATCACATTGCGCTTGATGAAGCCATTTAATTCTAGTTCTTTCAGCTCATTCGAAAGGATCTTAGCCGAAATACCAAGAACGCAACGCTGAAGCTCATTGAACCGTTTAGCCCCATCGTACAGCGCAATGACGATGGGTAGTTTCCACTTGCCACCTATTGCGTAAAGCGCATCACCGACGGCACTGATGTCGCCAATACAATCGGGCAGTTCTGCCGCATTGACCAAAAACTTTTGATTTTTCTCCATCAGGGTACTCTTAGATAGCAACTAACGTTTGGGTAATTGCTTACCAAACGTTAGCAAACTTAGTCTAATTTTCCGCCGTCAACAAGCTTACAACTGTAAAGTATACAGATGCTTAGTTAGACATGAACCCATGTAAAATGAATTGTTCAACGCGCAAAAAAGAAGATTATGACACTTGACATGTTGACGGCCAAAAACGAATTAAGAGATCTAATAGATGCCTATGCCTCTTTAGGAGATGAAAAGAAGATTGCCGACGTGATGGGGCTATTTACGCCAGACGCCACCTATACAGTGTACATAAATGGCACGATGGTAGCCAGCACGTCCGGCACAAAGACCTTGGAGGAAGAATTTAGCGGTCATGCTGCTCAGGTAAACGCTTATTTTACCCTCAATGGGCAGCATACGGTGCATGTGGATAGCGATACCGCGACAGGCGTTTCGTTTACTCAGATCAAAATGATCCGGCCCTCCGAAGGAGCCGATATTCTGACCGATTATAGTGTCAGATATGACGACGAGTATGTGCGCCTAAATGGCAGATGGCTCATAAAAGAGCGCACGGGTCACTTTATAATTGTCGAAGCAAGACCCTTGACCAACTAGTACCCTCCTTTCGATCATGCCCCCTTTCTTAGCTGGTTGAACAACACCTGA